>JBCBBK010000078.1:0-504 GCA_038531675.1 Cyanobacteria bacterium J06581_3 | reverse complement strand
TATAATATACATAGGGTAGTTATAGAAACCACAATCTCCAGCGAATTGGCGCAGCGGAAGCGCGTTGGGCTCATAACCCAAAGGTCCTAAGATCGAAACTTAGATTCGCTATTCTTGTGAAGCGTCCCGCCTAGCTCAGTTGGTAGAGCGCAAGACTCTTAATCTTGTGGTCGTGGGTTCGAGTCCCACGGTGGGAGTACTTTTTTTCTTTGCAATCCTAAATCTATCCAAATTCCGACTTTTTTGCAAAAACAACTTCGTTAGCGAATTGCCGCTTCATTGATGTACTGGATTTATAATCGAAAGGTCAAAAGATCGATTGCTACACCCATTTGCAGATACCATCCCGCCTAGCTCAGTTGGTAGAGCGCAAGACTCTTAATCTTGTGGTCGTGGGTTCGAGTCCCACGGTGGGAGAACAGCTTTTTATCTTTGGATTAATATTCATGTCAACAGATCATTACACACAAACTTTATTTGCAGCTCCTGTGGCGCAGTTGGCAG
>JBCBBK010000077.1:0-505 GCA_038531675.1 Cyanobacteria bacterium J06581_3 | reverse complement strand
CAAGGGCATACTGGGCTCGCGCACCGGGTTGTTCCGCATCTGAGCATCGTGTAAGAAGAAGTTGACTGCATCAATGCGAAAACCGTCTACGCCTTTGTCTAGCCAAAATCGGGCAAGATTCAAAACGGCCTGAACAACGTCGTCGTTGTACCAGTTGAGTTCGGGCTGACTGGGCAAAAAATTAGCCAAAAAATACTGCTGACGTCGAGTATCCCAGTGCCAGGCGCTGCCACCCATAAAGGCAGACAGCCAGTTGTTGGGCGGCGAGCCATCTGCCTTTGGGTCGGCCCAAACATACCAGTCAGCTTTAGGGTTGTCCCGGCTTTTTCGACTCTCGACAAACCAGGGATGCTGATCAGACGTGTGGTTCCACACCTGATCAATCAGGGTGTGACCTAAATTTGATAGACTTCAAAACTTCTGAATTCGACTGTTTGCTAGGAATACGAGGATGTCCTATCGGCAAAAATTGAGATTTAGTCAGGCATTCTTGACATTACTTCTA
>JBCBBK010000076.1:0-507 GCA_038531675.1 Cyanobacteria bacterium J06581_3 | reverse complement strand
GTAGGTTTGTTGCATCCAGCAAAGTCTGTTGACTAAGCCTCGATGGGTATTGATAACGCCTTTGGGTTTACCCGTAGAGCCAGAGGTATAGATGACGTAAACGCTGTTGGTTGGGGAGAGAGTTCGCTGGGGATTTTGTGTGTTTGACGGATGGGAAGCATCGCTAGAACAGAATTCCCCAATCTCGATCCAAGGTGTTTCTGTACTTCTTGCCTCAGAGCCCCAGGATTGGGGACGGGGGCTACCCGCAATCACCGCAGACACATCAGCATCTCCGAGCATGTAAAGCAGCCGCTCTTCTGGATAGCTGGTATCTAGAGGAACATAGGCTGCGCCTGTTTTGACAATCGCGAGCAATGCGATCACCATTTCTAGCGATCGCTCAATGTAGACAGCTACCCGTTGCTCTGGGCCGATGCCTGAGCTTTGGAGAGTATGGGCGAGCTGATTAGCTTGTCCGTTTAGGGCCTGGTAGGTAAGGGATTGGTTTTCGCAGATGAGTGAGAC
>JBCBBK010000075.1:0-509 GCA_038531675.1 Cyanobacteria bacterium J06581_3 | reverse complement strand
GAGCTGCACTGGCGGTTTCAAGCAACGGACTCGCCAAGACCAAATCCCGATCATCGGGACTGAAACGTCATGCGATCGCCTCCAACAAATCAGGCTCAATGAACTCGCCAAGACCAAATCCCGATCATCGGGACTGAAACTTTTCTCGTAACCATTAGCGCACATAAGCTTTTTCCTCGCCAAGACCAAATCCCGATCATCGGGACTGAAACCAGTTCCAGGCGGCGGCGCGGTGGGCCGTGTTCAACTCGCCAAGACCAAATCCCGATCATCGGGACTGAAACATCCGATCGTAGTCTGCCACTGATGTGTCTCCATCTCGCCAAGACCAAATCCCGATCATCGGGACTGAAACGGGCGCTAGCGGAATCAACCCTGCTGAAAGTGTTGAACTCGCCAAGACCAAATCCCGATCATCGGGACTGAAACCAATTCCAGGCGGCAGCGCGCTGGGCTGTGTTTAACCTCGCCAAGACCAAATCCCGATCATCGGGACTGAAACTTCATCC
>JBCBBK010000074.1:0-512 GCA_038531675.1 Cyanobacteria bacterium J06581_3 | reverse complement strand
GTTTGGAACATGCCACGGGAATCCTAAAGGTATGAAGTTAGCACTGGGCATGGTTGCTTTTAAGTAAAAAGAATGTCAATTCTCTCAGAGCAATCTGTTGCGTCATCTGGGGCTCATCGGCCTAAGGACGCGCCCCTTACCGACCCGAAAACCCTTGGGCAGACCGCTTTGCCAACCCAGCCTCTATCAGAATCCGCAAACCCCAACGCAGAATCGACGGCAGCGTCCGCTCCGCCAAGGGCGCTGCCGTCTGCTGCAACAGAGCCTTTATCAAAAGTTAATCAACAGCAGCGTTTGCAGTATATTTGCCAGCATCCTTCGCTTCACAGTGGTGACTTATCCGTAGCTGCGGCTGTGATTACTCAGGTATCGGTTGAGGTTTTGAGTGTCGATCGAGTCAGCCTGTGGCTTTATGATGCGGAGACGTCCCTTCAGCTTTGCGATAGCTACGACGTCGCGTGCAAAGTCCATGCCAGCGGCGTACAGATTGCGGCTGCCGACTTTGCCGATTA
>JBCBBK010000073.1:0-513 GCA_038531675.1 Cyanobacteria bacterium J06581_3 | reverse complement strand
ACTGCCATATCTGGGCATCGCTGAGCGATCGCACATACAGCGCACTCTGAAACCCCAAGCGAAAATCTAATGCCTCATAGTCTTTTATTCGGCAGCACACAACTAGCTCTGGCCCGTAATCTTGGTGGAATTGGTTGATTGCGATCGCACAGTCTTTCCGCCGATCCAACCTCACCTCATCCAAACCATCTAACAACAGCAACAGCTGCTGCTCTTCTACCCAGCTCGTCCCGATGTTTTTAGGAATTTGGTATTTACTGTTTAGCTCGCTAACTAGCCAGGGTGCAATCTCTCCCCCTGTCCAAGAAGAGAGATTGAAAATGGCCGGGATGCGATGCCTTTCATCTGTTTGAGATATCAAATCTCTTGCCAGCGTTAGCAATGTTGTTGTTTTACCTGCGCCCGGTTCGCCCAAAATTAAGAGAGAACGCCCTTCTCCCTGCTGCATAAAGAGGTCGTAAATGCGAGTGCCCGTATCGATCTCTTGAGGAGACGATTCTCCTGTCTCCCAGC
>JBCBBK010000072.1:0-516 GCA_038531675.1 Cyanobacteria bacterium J06581_3 | reverse complement strand
ATGCTCTGCTCGACATTGTCTACAATGTTTCAGTCCCGGTAATCGGGATTTGGGTTTGGCGAGGAATGTGACCCTCAAGGCCCCTTTTATTTGGGCGTTGTTTCAGTCCCGGTAATCGGGATTTGGGTTTGGCGAGGTTCGCTTTCAGCGGCCAGCTTTGCACGTGCTCAAGTTTCAGTCCCGGTAATCGGGATTTGGGTTTGGCGAGAGGGGGGCAAACTAATGGGACTTTGGGGAATAGGCGGGTTTCAGTCCCGGTAATCGGGATTTGGGTTTGGCGAGGTCAGCGATAGCAGAAGAATTTCCTATACCAGGATTGTTTCAGTCCCGGTAATCGGGATTTGGGTTTGGCGAGTAGGGTGCTCTTCTGGGATAACTCCCATTACTCCAGAGTTTCAGTCCCGGTAATCGGGATTTGGGTTTGGCGAGGCTAAATGGAATGCTCTGCTCGACATTGTCTACAATGTTTCAGTCCCGGTAATCGGGATTTGGGTTTGGCGAGGAATGTGACCCTCA
>JBCBBK010000071.1:0-518 GCA_038531675.1 Cyanobacteria bacterium J06581_3 | reverse complement strand
GTTTAATCTTAAAAAAACTGAAAAGACAAATTCCAAGGACTAATGGGTCATATATATTTGTTTACGAACTTTTAGCTTAAAAATCACAAAAATGCGGTTTTTAGCCTGGAATCTGCCATAGGAAGGCATACTTACCAAAATGTCAAAAATAGCCAAAAACACAGTTTTTTTCCACTTTTTCTGCATACATTTTGTGAGAATCAACTTTTAAGTAATTTTCCCATAATTTCTACAGATTTTTTGGAATAATAAAAAAAATAATAAACAAAAATAGCAAGGATCGTCGGGGCACAGGCCCCGGCAAAATTTTCAGGCCCCGCCCCCGGCGGGGTGTTCGCCCCGGCGACATTCTCAGGCCCCGCTCCTCGCACCACCAGAGCGAGGCCCTGGCGGAAGCGGGTTCTTCTCGGGGCCTACCCCGGGCCCCGGCGATCCTTTAATACATCGTTGGATATTTCAACTTTGTTATTTAGCTCGTTAGCTTTTTGTTAGATCAATTTTTCTGACTAGTATTGAAA
>JBCBBK010000070.1:0-519 GCA_038531675.1 Cyanobacteria bacterium J06581_3 | reverse complement strand
ATATCTGCTACCCCAACTAGCTGCACGTCTTTTAGCCGAGAGAGGACTCTGGCATGATGCTGTCCCATATTGCCAACCCCAATGACCCCTACCCTTACAGGTTCAGGTCGGTTGTGACTGTAGGGCTTAGCATCTGTGATAGGTAAGGGTTGGCTTTGCACGGTTTCACACCTCTTAACAATTTTTGACGAGCGGATGAACAACTGTTCTCAGCCATAGAGTCATACGACACAAAGCAGCACGTATAACCGAAGCTATACAGACTAGCGGCATACCCGAACTAGGGATGCACGCGTAAAAGAGTCCTGCGTACAAAAGTATAAATTTGGTCGTGATTCTTCTGAGAATGACCGATATTGTAAACAGTACTATAGAAATACTAATAAAAATGACGCCCTAAAGGGCGATCCCTGTGCCGATTTCAAAACACACAGACGGTCTCTATTGCTCTGAGCTTTGTCTGTAGAGGTTGTGTTCACCCTCTAAATTGGGCTTTACTACTGTGCTGGAACCCCCCCC
>JBCBBK010000069.1:0-523 GCA_038531675.1 Cyanobacteria bacterium J06581_3 | reverse complement strand
TCGAGAAATTTTTAAAATACATGATTTTTTTCGATTTTCGCTGCCCGTCCATCCATCCACCATCCACCACCACCATCCATCCGTCAAAACAAGCCGCTCACGCGGCTTGTTGTGAAGAGCTACCGCGGTACCCTGGAGGTGCACATGGCTTGCGGTGTGCCAATTTTCAGATCAAATTGAGAAGGTGGAAATTTTTCCAATAAAATCAGATGAATTGGAAAATTTTCAGAAGTTGAAAAATTTCCGATAAATCGGAAAATTTTCCACTTTACCAACTTTAAAAAATTGGTGGCAAAAAATGGGGGTGAAGAAAAAGCGGTGGGAAACAAAAAAAGGGTGAGAAAAATCGAAAAAATCGCTGAAAAAAAATTGTTCGAAATTTAAAAAAAATCATAAAAATTTTATTTTTTTTCGAGCTTTTCCAAGAAAATGTCTTAAAAACTCTTCTAAGGGGACGCGAAACAACTAGAAGAAAATATTGAATAATTTTTTTTCAGCGATTTTTTCGATTTTTCTAACCCTT
>JBCBBK010000068.1:0-528 GCA_038531675.1 Cyanobacteria bacterium J06581_3 | reverse complement strand
AAAATTTCATAACTCGGTGGCCTCTGTTAAATAGATAGGTCAACTGCTTTTTATTAAAAAATTGAAGCAGCCGATGCTCAAGAGCAAATAACGATCTGTCTTATGTAAAAGATCTCAAGCTTTATGAGACTTGTCTTTACTAAATTTAACGTAAATACTTCAAATGCAGCAATCAAATATTCGTGACAGGTGATATTTTTCGATGCAGAAAGTCAAATAAAGTATTGCCAGTAAAGGTTCTGAGGTCCTTTCCGCCGAGGGCGAGTACGGCGATACGATGCCACAGACAGATTTTTTATGCACCAGTACTTTCGTTACATTCTGCCCTTAGAGAGATGATGACTGAGTCATTTTTTATGTGACTTCACATAGCGGTACTCAAGAATCGCCCTGCAATGTAGAGAAAATCTCAGCGGCATGAATCAATCTCAAAGCAGAATGAGAAATCTGTGAAGTGGCACTGTGCAAGGACGATGACTGCAAGGACGATGACTGGCAGCACAAAAAATCACACAGCCGCACTGTGCA
>JBCBBK010000067.1:0-528 GCA_038531675.1 Cyanobacteria bacterium J06581_3 | reverse complement strand
ATCAGGACCTGGCGAAGCTTTAGGCGATCGCTTTCGATGATTCTCGGTAGATCGGGCGATCGCTCGACAACGAGCTGCAGGTCTTTTTGTGCCACTGCGTTGCTGAACATTTGCTGTAGCTCATCGAGCAGGCGATATAGATCGAACCTACTGCAGTTGACAACAACTCGACCAGCTTCGATTTTGGAAATATCTAAAATGTCGTTGATGAGCGCTAAGAGATGTTCTCCACTGCTGTAGATGATGTCTAGATTTTCTTTTTGTTCTTGTGTGGGGTTTGTTTCTTTGAGGATGTGGGTGAAGCCCAGAATGGCGTTGAGCGGAGAGCGTAGCTCGTGGCTCATATTGGCGAGAAATTCGCTCTTGGCACGGTTAGCCGTTTCGGCTGCTGCGGTGGCCTCAGCCAGTGCTCGTATGGCTTGCTTGCGTTCAGTAATGTCTTCGAATACGTATAGATAGGCGAAGGTCGAATTGTTTTCTTGAATAGGCCCATAGATGCGTCTGAGCGTTCGACCATCTAGCAGGGGG
>JBCBBK010000066.1:0-529 GCA_038531675.1 Cyanobacteria bacterium J06581_3 | reverse complement strand
ATCCCGATTACCGGGACTGAAACGCTTACTTGCTAAGGTGCTCATCATTTACGGGTTTCTCGCCAAACCCAAATCCCGATTACCGGGACTGAAACCGAGTTCTCAGAGTGTTTCTACTGCGGTTCCTATCTTTACTCGCCAAACCCAAATCCCGATTACCGGGACTGAAACCCTTTAACATCTGTTTTTGCACCTGAAGTGGTCCGCTCGCCAAACCCAAATCCCGATTACCGGGACTGAAACTCTCTTTTACAGGGACCAACGGCAGGATTTTGGGGCCCTCGCCAAACCCAAATCCCGATTACCGGGACTGAAACGTGTTGAGTTTGATGCAGAAACAATCATCCCTGCGGCTTAAGCTCGCCAAACCCAAATCCCGATTACCGGGACTGAAACATTCCAGTCGTCCAAAGCGATGACGGCCCCGTTGACTCGCCAAACCCAAATCCCGATTACCGGGACTGAAACCCCTGACTGTGGGTATCTCATCCGCAAAGCTTTCAACTCGTGTTTCAGTCCCGGTAATCGG
>JBCBBK010000065.1:0-532 GCA_038531675.1 Cyanobacteria bacterium J06581_3 | reverse complement strand
CCAAACCCAAATCCCGATTACCGGGACTGAAACTTAGAGCCTCTGGGATCAAAGGGACATGTGTTGCCAACTCGCCAAACCCAAATCCCGATTACCGGGACTGAAACGCAGCTGAAGCCTTGGGAGATGCGGAGGTCATTAGCTCGCCAAACCCAAATCCCGATTACCGGGACTGAAACATATCTATGCTGAGTACCTTTCAAAATCCCTATTCATCTCGCCAAACCCAAATCCCGATTACCGGGACTGAAACAACCAAGAACAACAAACTTTCTGCTAATTATTGGAGCTCGCCAAACCCAAATCCCGATTACCGGGACTGAAACAGATCAAACATCCCTTCTGCGATACCCTCTACATAACCTCGCCAAACCCAAATCCCGATTACCGGGACTGAAACTAGCGTTTATCGCTTTACCGTAGCTGTAATTACACTCGCCAAACCCAAATCCCGATTACCGGGACTGAAACCACCAAACACATAGGGAAGAGATAAAATAGCTTTATCTCGCCAAACCCAAATCCCGATTAC
>JBCBBK010000064.1:0-542 GCA_038531675.1 Cyanobacteria bacterium J06581_3 | reverse complement strand
ATTGGCCAAAACGACCTGCGCATCCAGCGTTGGGCTCGTCAGTGAGTAGTGAATGGTTTCCGTCAGGCCTGCCCCTCGGAAGGCGGCGCGCAGCTTCCGGTTCAAGTAGGCTTCTTCAGAAAGGAATCCACGGGCAGTCTGCGCTGGCAAAGTCCGTCCGAAGCGGTCATAGCCATAGAGCCGGGCCACCTCTTCTATCAAGTCAATTTCCCGCTCTAGGTCACGGTAGCGATAGGGCGGTACGGTCACATCCCATGCCACCGCAGCCGCAGCCGCACCATCCACTGTCGCTTCACAGCCAAGCTTGCGCAGCAAGCTCTCCACAGTGCTGCGGTCCAAGGAACCGCCTTCACCGTCATCCGTCACCACCGCGCCCAAAATCTGGTGGATGCGGCTCAGCCTGAGCCGAACGGTTCGCGTCGGGGTAATCTGCCCGATTTCAGTACGGTCTTCGCCCTGACCAGATAAAGTAGCCCCTGTTGTGTCAATCAGGAGTTTGAGCGCGCGATCGCACGCCAGCTTCAGCTCAGCCGGATTCACCC
>JBCBBK010000063.1:0-542 GCA_038531675.1 Cyanobacteria bacterium J06581_3 | reverse complement strand
ATCTGGCGAGGACTAAGTCCCGAACATGTCTAGAAAGACGGGCTATTTCCTGCGGAAAGGCTCCGCCAGCGACTCCACTCAACCCTCAGGCTAGAATCCAGTACTTCTGAATACAAATGCAGCATCTCCGGTGGCTGAGCGGAGCCGTTCGCGAAGCGTCGCCGCAGGCGTTAGTCACAACTCCGCCCGAATCTTGAACGAATAATCTCCCCCAGGCTCCAGCTGATAGTCGAACTGCTCCAAAAAACGACCCAGTGGCTCCTGAATCAGAGCCCGTCCTAAGGACGGCTCCACCATGAGCTGGCCTGCGCGAAAGCGCCAGCGAAACTGCCATTCAAACTCATTGGCTGTCACTTCACCCTCGATGCGGCCATTCTGCCAGGACTGATGAGTAATGCGAACGTAAGCTGTGGTTTCCGGTAGGTCGTGGCTAGAACTCACTGAAGACACTCACTGAAGACTAATGCTCCCCAAAAAACAATTCGATATCCCCCTGTGAAGGCGATACCTCTATTCAAGGTATCGCCAAAAACGGTAGCCTA
>JBCBBK010000062.1:0-548 GCA_038531675.1 Cyanobacteria bacterium J06581_3 | reverse complement strand
GTTGAAACGATGAAGTTTGGGGACTTTGACCCTGATAAGGCAGAAGAGTACTTAAAGGGACAGATCGACGAGTTCGGCGTTTGACAGCGTCTTCAGGTATCAACTCTCTGTAACGCTTGATTGATATAGCTCTTGATTGATAACTCTTGATTGTCCATCAACCAAGTCAAGGTGCACAGACATTATCACGACGCAATCGTATAGCGAGATACCGATTGTTGTACAGGGATGTAGATATAAATAAAGTGTTAAAGATTAAACCATCGAGGCAAGAGATCTTAGCCTCGTCTGTGTTCCGATAGCTTTCTACGGATAGCTTTGGAACAACAGATTGAATATTCGCATCTAGGGTTCCAGCTTTGCCAATTGGATGAGTGCTGATTGCCTGAGCGTTCGGTCCGAGAGATGCACACCGGTGAATGTAGAAGCGTCCTGCTAGGAGCGCTCTACTACTGGTTCACGGAGGGATAAAAGCCCGGGAGGAGCTTGTCGATCTAGCTTGGATCGACAGTCTTTTCTCGGGCTTTGTTGTTGAGGCCATTAGCAAC
>JBCBBK010000061.1:0-553 GCA_038531675.1 Cyanobacteria bacterium J06581_3 | reverse complement strand
AAACAGTTTACCTGCTTAGGCCACGTCTTTGAGATTGCTTTTATATACAAATCAGGACTAAATTTTTAATCTGATTCAGGTCGTCTTAGGGACTGGCAAGTAAATAACTTCCCGGTCGCCCTCATCCTAAATCCTTCTCCCGAGGGGAGAAGGACTTCAATCAGGTTCCCCTTCTCCCTTCGGGAGCAAGGGGTTAGGGGATGAGGGCGTCAACATATCTGAAGGTGGGTAGATTATTTGAATGCACATTACTAACTAGACTCCATGCCCGGCAGCACAAACGCGATGAGCTTAGAAACCGCTGTTTCAATTTCTTCAGGAGAATTACCCGTGAGCAGTGCGTTGGGCTTGCCCGCTTGGGCCAGGGTGTAGATAAGGCTAGTAATGACGAGATCTAGCTTCCAGGTGAGCTGCGATCGCGACTGATCTGGCAGTGCCCGCTGTAGCGCATCTAAAAATTTCTCAGTACTGGGGGCAGTTTGTCAGGCGCTGTAGTACAGAGCCTGAACCAGTGCAGAGTATTGCCTCGGCCCAGTTTGCCCCCAGTACTGAG
>JBCBBK010000060.1:0-548 GCA_038531675.1 Cyanobacteria bacterium J06581_3 | reverse complement strand
ATAAGGGCCGGCGTGGAAGCACCTGCCAACATGCCTTCTACCGAAATAGAACCACGTTGAGGTCCATTGCTTACTTACAAGGACCGAACAGTGTTGATTGTCACTTTGAGATTGCTCTCAAAGTAACTGTATCTCTCTAAACGATGTCAAAAGTGCGAGACCTTTCGATTTCGCGACGTCCAATTGGACGGCAAAACAGCCGTGCTGCTTAACGATCAAATTGGAATTGGTGGAGCCTAGCGGGATCGAACCGCTGACCTCCTGAATGCAAATCAGGCGCTCTCCCAGCTGAGCTAAGGCCCCATACCCGGGATAATGGTGGGTCGAGGAGGACTTGAACCTCCGACCTCACGCTTATCAGGCGTGCGCTCTAACCACCTGAGCTACCGACCCATACGGGCGGTAGCCCGTGTTCTTTATACTGAAGAGATATGAGGACGGCTCGGTCCTGATGTTGATGAGCTTTGTTTGCTCATCTTCTGCTAAGTGTTTCACGATCAAGAGCAAGCTCTATGATGCTAGAAACATCCTTAGAAAGGAGGTGATCC
>JBCBBK010000059.1:0-564 GCA_038531675.1 Cyanobacteria bacterium J06581_3 | reverse complement strand
CTCGCGGCGTAAAGACTCATAGAATAAAGACTTACACTACAAGCCACCAGCCAAAATTTGCTCTGCTGACACAGATATTACTTCGGTGATCAAATAGAACTGGTCTGAAGTAAATCCCCTCTGGAGGGGTGGCGCGCAGCGACGGGGTGGGTCCGGTGAGTAGCGTCAGCGGTGAGACCCCGCGTCGTCGCACGGCGCTAGGGAATGCTCACCAAGACAGCGGCTGCACCCACCCCGACCTCCGCTACGCTCCGGCCACCCCTCCAGAGGGGATCGCTTCTGGTGTGTCCTTTTTAGTCGCCAGGATAATATGTGTATGTAGTCTGCACCGTGCTTAACCCCGTTTTTGTTGCTATGCTCTCTGATTGACAAGTACAACACCACAGAAAACAATTGCGCCACCTACCCGAGACAGTGGCTCGGGCACTTTGCGCAGCCATACCCAAATGGAACTAGCCGTACCAGCAGCAACGGTGAGCTGTCCAGCATAGAGCGTTTAGAATCTACGAAAGAACTTGAGACTCAAAATTTTTACCCATGTTACCAAGCGGACAAAAGTCTAAA
>JBCBBK010000058.1:0-574 GCA_038531675.1 Cyanobacteria bacterium J06581_3 | reverse complement strand
AATGTTTCCGTCCCCTTGCGGGGTAATTGGCTGAAAGCGCTGATTTAGAGATTAACCAAGCAGGTCATGTTCGAGTGTTTCCGTCCCCTTGCGGGGTAATTGGCTGAAAGCCTTACCCGCATGAGCTTTCTGAACGGTTGCAACGAATCGTTTCCGTCCCCTTGCGGGGTAATTGGCTGAAAGAAAAAGCACAGAACAGGAGACAAAATAAATGGCCCTTAGTTTCCGTCCCCTTGCGGGGTAATTGGCTGAAAGGTCTTGGGGCGTCTGGGCGGGGCGCGTCATATGTCAGATGTTTCCGTCCCCTTGCGGGGTAATTGGCTGAAAGCTAGAATTGTTGGTTACCTGGCAAACCGCCGTAAGGCTGTTTCCGTCCCCTTGCGGGGTAATTGGCTGAAAGCTTCGATTCCACTACCCTTCACCGTTGGCTAGACGCTCAAGTTTCCGTCCCCTTGCGGGGTAATTGGCTGAAAGACTTTTTCCAACCCACAGGCAAGGGCGGCTACGAGTTTCCGTCCCCTTGCGGGGTAATTGGCTGAAAGACTTCTTTTCCAACTCTAGAAGAGGATTGTCT
>JBCBBK010000057.1:0-575 GCA_038531675.1 Cyanobacteria bacterium J06581_3 | reverse complement strand
TGACGACCCAGCGGTCAGCGTGCAACGATTTGACGTGGCGCAGATCGCCAATCGCGTCGCGCAGGTCCGCGTCGCTCAGGTCCGCGCCGCGCAGGTTCGCGTAGCGCAGGTTCGCGTAGCTCAGGTTCGCGCCGCTCAGGTCCGCGCCGCGCAGGTTCGCGTCGCTCAGGTCCGCGCCGCGCAGGTTCGCGTAGCGCAGGTTCGCGTAGCTCAGGTTCGCGCCGCGCAGGTCCGCGTAGCTCAGGTTCGCGCCGCGCAGGTCCGCGTAGCTCAGGTTCGCGCCGTGCAGGTCCGCGCCGCGCAGGTTCGCGTCGCGCAGGTCCGCGTAGCTCAGGTCCGCGTAGCGCAGGTCCGCGTAGATCAGGTCCGCGCGGCGCAGGTCCGCGCCGCGCAGGTCCGCGCCGCGCAGGTTCTCCGCTTCCACCGTCAGGATGACAGCGCCCGTCCAGCAGTTCTTAATTTCGGTAGGCATATTCGCTCCAGTGGAGGCCGCAATGCGGCCGTGCCACCATGTTACGAAAAGCACAACGAAAAGGCAAGGATTTACATAGGTTATAAGCACTTTGGTTCCTACG
>JBCBBK010000056.1:0-601 GCA_038531675.1 Cyanobacteria bacterium J06581_3 | reverse complement strand
GGCGCTTATTGCGCCAGACGGGTATGTTTCCGTCCCCTTGCGGGGTAATGGAATTTGAACATGAAGGACGAAACCTATCGTCCTAATCGGAAAGAGTGTTTCCGTCCCCTTGCGGGGTAATGGAATTTGAACCTTATTGCGCCAGACGGGTATCCATATTACCACTATTTGTTTCCGTCCCCTTGCGGGGTAATGGAATTTGAACCTTTGGCAGACAAAGACTTGTTACGAATCGATGTTTTGTTTCCGTCCCCTTGCGGGGTAATGGAATTTGAACTTGTACGGATTAGGTCCAATCGCTACATCGCCCTCGGTTTCCGTCCCCTTGCGGGGTAATGGAATTTGAACCAAAACCCAACCCTTTCCAGTCTTCTTAAGAGAAGTTTCCGTCCCCTTGCGGGGTAATGGAATTTGAACATGACTACTCCACAAACTTTACCGAAGCCAACTACGGTTTCCCTCCCCTTGCGGGGTAATGGAATTTGAACCTGTACTCGGTGACTTTGGTCCTAACACGACCACTGATCGTTTCCGTCCCCTTGCGGGGTAATGGAATTTGAACGTTTGGAAGGACTGCCGCTCGTGCGGTGGATCCGGGTTT
>JBCBBK010000055.1:0-609 GCA_038531675.1 Cyanobacteria bacterium J06581_3 | reverse complement strand
TCATCAGGCCCGGTGGCCTGATCGCCGTAGACAACACCCTTTGGTACGGCAGAGTCGCCGATCCCGACGTGCAAGACAAACGCACCCAGCGCATTCGTGCTCTCAACGAAAAAGTTCGCGACGATAAGCGCGTCACGATGAGTCTGTTACCAGTCGGAGATGGGCTGTTACTTGCTGTGAAAAGAACGGAGGTAACTACTCAGGCTTAAATCTTTAAGTTGATTGTCATCGCTTCAAAGGTTGCCCTGATAGGGTATTGTCAGTCATCATTAGGCGGTCTTAGGTTGGTCAAACGCAGGTCAAAATTCAATATCAGTGAAGCAGAAATCAGAGCTGTTTACCGCCAAGGCGAAGATGCGGTTGTAGAGCTAGTCGGTGCACTGGTGTTGCGGCTAGCGGCAGTAGAAGCGCGTTTAGGGAAGCTAGAAAACCAACAGAAAAAGAATAGCCGCAACAGTAGCAAGCCGCCCTCAGGCGACGGCTTTGGCAAACGTACTAAGAGTCTGCGAAAAAAGAGTGAGCGCAACAGCGGCGGTCAGCGAGGTCATCAAGGCAGTACGCTCGAATGGCGCGAGCAAGTAGACGAGGTCGTGACTTATGCCATCAACG
>JBCBBK010000054.1:0-641 GCA_038531675.1 Cyanobacteria bacterium J06581_3 | reverse complement strand
CCTCCAAACATATTTAAAAAAAATTGCGGAAAAAAATCGACGTCTTTTCGAGTTTTCAGCCTACCGACGTCCTATCGAATTTTCCGCCTACCGACGTCATTCTGAGTACCTCCTGCCGAACTTCTACCAATTTATATTTTCCTGCAGTCCTTTTGAGATCTTCACCTACCGACGACTTTTCGAGATCTCCGCCTACCGACGACCTTAAGCGGACCTTCCCACGTCTTTTTAGAAAAATTACGAAAAAAATAGACGTCTTCCTGAGATTTTTCGATATTTCCGCCTACCGACGATTTTTTCGAGATTTCCGCCTACCGACGACTTTTATTGGACCTTCCAACATCTTTTTTAAAAAAATCCGAAAAAAAGAGACGTCTTTCCAAGATTTTTCGATTTTTCCACCTACCGACGTCTTTTTGAGATTTCCGCCCTCCGACGACCTTCAAGAGACCTTCCGACGTCTTTTTGAAAAACTAGGGAAAAAATATCTATCCTAGTATACAGCATGGCTATTTTAAGCGAATTTTGAAAAAATATCAAAATATTCGCCTACCGACGACCTCCCGAGATTTCCACCTACCGAAGATCTTCAAAGGACTTCTCGACTTCTTTTTGAAAAAAATGCGAAAAAAATGATGTCT
>JBCBBK010000053.1:0-650 GCA_038531675.1 Cyanobacteria bacterium J06581_3 | reverse complement strand
AGGGGCCTTGAGGGTCACATTCCTCGCCAAACCCAAATCCCGATTACCGGGACTGAAACCAGAAGATGAACTTTGGCCAGGTCGAATAGAACGGCTCGCCAAACCCAAATCCCGATTACCGGGACTGAAACCTCCTCGACGACTGGGTTATTGAGCACTCGCACGTCACTCGCCAAACCCAAATCCCGATTACCGGGACTGAAACATGTCGGGAGGTTTAGGGGCTGCGTCCAGCAAATTGCTCGCCAAACCCAAATCCCGATTACCGGGACTGAAACCGAAGCAAAATGGATTCACACCCGACACGACTATTTACTCGCCAAACCCAAATCCCGATTACCGGGACTGAAACACATGAATCGGGTTTTGGTTGCTTTGGGCTGGGCTCGCCAAACCCAAATCCCGATTACCGGGACTGAAACGTTCTACGAGAACGCTGCCGAGTATCTTGATGGACTCGCCAAACCCAAATCCCGATTACCGGGACTGAAACCCCCGCCGAGCATGTGTTTATGGCCAACGGCTTGCTCGCCAAACCCAAATCCCGATTACCGGGACTGAAACACGACTCGGCAATCGACGCGGCAGTCGATGGCCACCTCGCCAAACCCAAATCCCGATTACCGGGACTGAAACTATCTGCCGAGGAT
>JBCBBK010000052.1:0-660 GCA_038531675.1 Cyanobacteria bacterium J06581_3 | reverse complement strand
GTTTTGGCTAATATTCTTATGGGTTTCAAAATTTGATGTCAAGTTTCAAAATTTGATGTCAAGTTGGGGGTCGTGGTCAAAAATTTCAAAATTAGAGCAGGTACGTGACTTTTCTTTTTGTGGGTGTAAGAGTTCGTTTTTAAAACACACGTACCAGTTGTAATTTTGAAAATCATACTGTTGGGGGTCGTGCTCAAAAAGTCGACTAAGCAACCACAATGTCCCTCCGGGGTCCAGTGAAAACCCTTACGGCGAGGCGCGAAGCGCCGAGTTTGATGGGACGGGTGGACGGGTGGATGGGTTGGATGGGTGGACGGTCCTGAAAAGTGTCCTTTAAATTTCTTCATACTTTGTGGGTATATAGACTATGTATATTTCTACTTGTATACGAAATAAAAATTGTCACCAACATTCTTATAGGTTTCAAACTTTCATGTCAAGTTGGGGGTCGTGGTCAAAAATTTCAAAATTACAGCAGGTAGGTGATTTTTCTTTTTTTGGGTCTAAAAGTTCATTTTTGGTATCCAAAATATCCTTCAATTATGTTTATACCTTTATGGTACATAGATAATGTATACATGTACCTATATATATAATCAAAGTTTTCACCAATATTCTTATGGGTTTCAAAATTTGAAACTTGACATAGAATTTTGAAAC
>JBCBBK010000051.1:0-687 GCA_038531675.1 Cyanobacteria bacterium J06581_3 | reverse complement strand
CCTAATGGCAACTGGTGACACTAACAGTCACATCCAACTTTGGAACGTCAAGGATAGACAACAGAAATTTACATTCAGGGGGCATACCAATTGGGTTTGGTCAGTAGCCTTTAGTCCTGATGGAAAGTACCTTGCCAGTGGCAGTGCAGACTCTACGATTCGGCTTTGGGACATACAACAAAGGCAGTGCCTGCATGTCTTTGAGGGCCATACCAACTGGGTAAGGTCAGTAGCCTTTAGTCCTGATGGAAGGTACCTTGCCAGTGGCAGTGAAGACTCTACGATTCGGCTCTGGAATATTCAGAAACGGCAGTGCCTTCACATCTTTGAAGGCCATACTAATTGGGTCATGTCAGTAGCCTTTAGTCCTGATGGAAGGTACCTTGCCAGTGGCAGTGAAGACTCTACGATTCGGTTTTGGAACATACAGCAACGACAGTGTCTGCATGTCTTTGAAGATCACACTAAGGGGGTAAGGTCAGTAGCCTTTAGTCCTGATGGACGATACCTTGCTAGTGGCAGTGACGATTCCACGATTCGACTCTGGGAGATCCAGCAGCAATGCCTTCACGTCTTTGAAGGCCATACTAACTGGGTTTGGTCAGTAGCCTTTAGTCCTGATGGAAGGTACCTTGCCAGTGGTAGTGCAGACTCCACAATTCGGCTTTGGGACATACAGCAACGGCA
>JBCBBK010000050.1:0-821 GCA_038531675.1 Cyanobacteria bacterium J06581_3 | reverse complement strand
AAGAGGATATACAAGGTTTCAGTCCCGGTAATCGGGATTTGGGTTTGGCGAGTCCGTACTGCTTACCGCCATACGCGGCGGCATACGTTGAAGAGGTTTCAGTCCCGGTAATCGGGATTTGGGTTTGGCGAGTTGATGTCGTCATCTGACGTTTGAAACTTGAACGAAGTTTCAGTCCCGGTAATCGGGATTTGGGTTTGGCGAGTATCAATAAGAGCGTCCGACTCAGGTGTTGCAACAAGTTTCAGTCCCGGTAATCGGGATTTGGGTTTGGCGAGGTTACGCTTTTCAAACGTCAACGCTAAATTACGTGTTTCAGTCCCGGTAATCGGGATTTGGGTTTGGCGAGAAGGCCTGGAACGGCATTGCGACAGGAAAGCTTAAGCACGTTTCAGTCCCGGTAATCGGGATTTGGGTTTGGCGAGAATTGAAAAGCCTATGGGGGCTTTGCTCAATACTTAGTTTCAGTCCCGGTAATCGGGATTTGGGTTTGGCGAGCCGGGACTACCAGAAAGTACGTATCGTCCGTTAAGTCGTTTCAGTCCCGGTAATCGGGATTTGGGTTTGGCGAGTAAACCTACTCCCAGGGAGATTCGAGACGCTATGAAGTTTCAGTCCCGGTAATCGGGATTTGGGTTTGGCGAGTTAAAAAATCGCTCACAAGCGATATTAAACTGTCTCTGTTTCAGTCCCGGTAATCGGGATTTGGGTTTGGCGAGTATCGGGCGAGATTCTAGCAGCAATTGAGCGACTGTTTCAGTCCCGGTAATCGGGATTTGGGTTTGGCGAGACAGAAAGGGACTTTTTTCAAGGCTAAAGAG
>JBCBBK010000049.1:0-839 GCA_038531675.1 Cyanobacteria bacterium J06581_3 | reverse complement strand
GAAACCGGCTTGCGTGTCAACCGCAAGCTGTGGTGGCTACATGTCGCCTCAACAAAGGTGTTGACGGCCTACTATGTACATCGAAAGCGTGGCCGTGAGGCGATAGATGAGATGGGTGTGTTGCCGAGCTTCAAAGGCATCAGCGTTCACGATGGCTGGGCAAGCTACTTCACATATCCATGCACCCACGCACTGTGCAACGCCCATCATTTGCGTGAGCTGCGCTTTATTGCTGAACGCTACAAGCAGGCTTGGGCCGCCGCCATGATGACGCTGTTGACGACGATTAAAGTCCGAGTCGATAGCGCCAAAGCAGAGGGCAATACGGCGCTGAGCGCTGAGCAGTTGACCGGCTTCAAGGTGCTCTATCAGGCGTTGCTTGCGAAGGGCTTTGCGGCCAATCCACCGCCGCCAGTAGCGGCAGATGTGCCAAAGAAAAAAGGGCGTAAGAAACAGTCACCGCCAAAGAATTTACTCGACCGACTCAATCGACATGAAACGGCTGTGCTAGCCTTCATGAGAAACTTTCGCGTACCGTTTGACAACAACCAGGCGGAACGTGATGTCCGAATGATGAAGCTCAAGCAGAAGATTTCGGGCTGTTTTCGCTCGGCTGATGGGGCGCGTCAGTTCTGTCGCATTCGCGGCTACATCTCTACCTTGAGAAAGCAAGGGCTACCTGTTCTTCATGCTTTGAAAAGTACGTTTGTCGGTAGCCCTGTTCTTCCAGCATTCCAGCCTGAGTAGTTACCTCTGAGTATATTATGGCAAAGCAGTACTCGCATATCACCGAACCGCTTACTGCCTTTATTGAGCAGCAGAAAATCTTCTTTGTAGGA
>JBCBBK010000048.1:0-962 GCA_038531675.1 Cyanobacteria bacterium J06581_3 | reverse complement strand
GGGTTATGGTCAGGCTCAGGCTCAGGCTCAGGCTCAGGCTCAGGCTCAGGCTCAGGCTCAGGCTAAGGCTCAGGCTCAGGCTCAGAAGCCTCAGCCTGAGCCTGAGCCAGAGCCTGAGCCTGACCCTTACCATGAGCCTGAGCCTGACCCTTACCATGACCCTGAGCCTGAGCCTGACCCTGACCCTGAGCCTGAGCCTGAGCCTGACCCTTAGCCTTAGCCTTGAGCTTGAGCCTGAACCTAAGCCTGAGCCTGACCCTGATCCTGAGCTAGACCCTGAGCCTGACCCTGACCCTGACCCTGAGCCTTAGCCTGAGCCTGACCCTGAGCCTTAGCCTGAGCCTGAGATTTAGCCTGAGCCTGAGCCTGACCCTAACCCTGAGCCTGAGCCTGAGCCTGAGCCCGACCCTGACCCTGACCCTAAGCCTGAGCCTTACCCTGACCCTGAGCATGAGCCTGAGCCTGACCCCGACCCTGACCCTGACTCTGACCCTGAGCATGAGCCTGACCCTGACCCTAAGCCTGACCCTGAGCTTAACCTTGAGCCTGAGCCTGAGCCTGAGCCTGAGCCTGAGCTTGACCCTGAGCCTGAGCTTGAGCTTGACCCTGAGCCTGGCCCTGAGCTTGACCCTGAGCCTGATCCTGAGCCTGAGCCTGACCCTGACCCTGAGCCTAAGCTTGACCCTGAGCCTGACCCTGATCCTGACCCTAAGCCTAACTCTGACCCTGAGCCTGAGCCTGAGCCTGAGCCTGACCCCCTGAGTCTGACCCAGACCCTGACCCTCAGCCTGAGCCTTTTCCTGACCCTGAGCCTGAGCCTGAGCCTGAGCCTGACCCTGAGCCTGAGCCTGAGCCTGAGCCTGACTCTGACCCTGAGCCTGACCCTGAGCCTGACCCTGACCCTGACCCTGAGCCTGACCCTGAGCCTAACCCTGAGCTTAACCCTAACCCTGACCCTGACC
>JBCBBK010000047.1:0-1055 GCA_038531675.1 Cyanobacteria bacterium J06581_3 | reverse complement strand
TAGACTTAATCGGAAATTAGGAAACTCGCTAGGATAATACGGTGTGTCGAAGCGCGTCATCGAGGTAGCTATGAGAATGCAATATGTTGCCCTGAAGAAAAAGCCACGCACGCTGCGTAGTTTGACTGGCTTTAATGCAAATGAGTTTGAAGCGCTACTGCCGAGCTTTGGTCAGGCATGGGATAGCTTCGTGCAAGAGCAGGCCGCGCGACCCAGTCGGAAGCGAGCCCATGGAGCGGGTCGAATTGCTCACCTGAAGCAGCTCGAAGACAAACTGCTGTTTATCCTATTTTACTACCGCCAATATCCAACGCAAGAAGCGCAGGGTTTCTTCTTTGGCATGAGTCAGTCTCAGGCGAACGAATGGCTCCATCGATTGAGTGGATTACTCAATCAATCGTTAGGCTACGAAATGCAGCTACCGGAACGTCGAGCAGCCAACCTGGAAGCGGTCCTCTCAGCCTGTCCAAGTCTAGAGTTCATCATTGATGGGACAGAGCGCCCGATCAATCGACCGAAAGACAAAGAGAAGCAGAAAAGCCACTACAGCGGCAAGAAGAAACAGCATACGGTGAAAAACAACGTGATTACAGAGCGCGGTGGCAAAGTGGTGTATTTGAGTGGCACCTGCGAAGGTAAGCGACATGACAAGAAACTGGCTGATGATGAGCAATATAGCTTTCCATCTGGGAGCAAGCTATTGCAAGACACAGGCTTTCAAGGGTATCAGCCGACAGGGGTGACGGTGATACAACCGAAGAAGAAGCCACGGGGTGGTGAGCTGACACCGGAGGAGAAAATCATCAACCGTGCGATATCAAGTTTGAGAGTAGAAGTAGAGCACCAGATTGGTGGGGTTAAGCGCTGCCAGATTTTAGTGCAGAAGTTTCGCAATCGAGTGGAAAACTTTGTTGATGAAGTGATGGAGACAGCTTGCGGACTTCACAATTACCGACTAACCCACCGCCAAGGATAAAGACCACAAGGGGGTAACGAAAAATCGGATAGAACAGGGTGGGTTTTCACCGATTCGCTACTATTTCCGATAATGTCTA
>JBCBBK010000046.1:0-1209 GCA_038531675.1 Cyanobacteria bacterium J06581_3 | reverse complement strand
GCCTTAGAAGTGAGTATGCGCAACCTTTACGAAACCCTCTCTGAAAAAGATAGACGTCGATTTGCGGCGTTTCAGGCGCAACAGCTAGGCCATGGCTCTATGGAATATCTGTCGGGAGTGCTGGGCTGTTCTCGTCGCACGATAGAACGCGGTCTTGTAGATCTCAAAGCCCTGCCCGTCGAGCCCGCGCCTGGTCGGGTGCGGCGAGTCGGCGGTGGTCGAAAAAAAGATCACGCTCAATAGTCAGCATGAGCAGAACTTGATGAGCCTGCTAAAGCATCGTATTGCGGGCAATCCAGATGACGCTGCGGTGATCTACACAGACTTGTCACCAGCCCAACTCTCTAGCCAACTGAAACGGCTGGGCACGCCAGTGAGTCATGAGCCGATTCGGCAATGGATGACTAGCCAAAAGCTGCGGTTACGCGGTATTCATAAAGTCCTCAGCTGTGGTCAGAGTGCTAATCGAGATGCCCAGTTTCAAAGAATTGCTGAACTCATTGAAGAATATAAAGCGACAGGAAATCCATACTTTTCGGTGGATACCAAAGCGAGAGAGTTTTTAGGTCAGCTATATCGGCAGGGGCGAATCCGATGCACCAAAGCATTCCAGGCATTTGACCACGATTTTCCCAACCTCGCAACTGGGGTGGTGATTCCTCATGGCATCTATGACCCTGAGCGCAATCGAGGGCATCTCAACCTCGGGTTATCGCGCGATACAACCCAGTTCGCCTGTGATAGTTTGCGCTGGTACTGGAATCGAATTGGTAAACAATGCTATCCCCTAGCAGACTCTATTCTCTTGCTCTGTGACGGTGGCGGCAGCAATTCTGCTAGTAAGTATATGTTCAAATATGACCTGCAGCAGTTAGCAAACCAAATCGGTATGGAAATTCGCATCGCCCACTATCCTAGCTACTGTTCCAAGTACAACCCCATAGAGCGACGCTTCTTTCCTCATGTGGGTCGCGCCTGTGCGGGCAGACTATTTGATTCTCTCGATACTGTCGTCCAGTTGATGAGAAGCGCTAATACATCAACTGGACTCAGGACAACGGTCAATGTCATTCGGCGTAACTACCTGAAGGGTCGCAATGCCACTGAGGAGATCAAACGAAACTTGAAAATTGTTTTCGATGAACACCTACCCAAATGGAACTACAGAGCTATTCCTACAAATCCGACAATTGTTGATTAGCTGATCCT
>JBCBBK010000045.1:0-1211 GCA_038531675.1 Cyanobacteria bacterium J06581_3 | reverse complement strand
AAATACATTGACACTAATTGCCAAGAGTCGCTATAGTGATTAAGCGCTGAAGGGAACCGACCCGAACGGGTTAGGACCTCAGCGAGAAGTAGCACCTAGAAAGTTGAATAATTTGAAGAGAATTAACGAGACCCTCGTTAATGAATGTAAATTGCTTTGAGTGTAGCATGACTATGCTCAGAGAAGCAATAGGATAGCCAGAAAGGCTGAGTAAAGTGACGAACGTTCTTTCATTGTTTCGATGATGAGAGGAGTCTGTTTTGAATAAAATGGAGAGTTTGATCCTGGCTCAGGATGAACGCTGGCGGCGTGCTTAACACATGCAAGTCGAACGAACCTTTTCGGAGGTGAGTGGCGGACGGGTGAGTAACGCGTGAGGATCTGCCTACAGGATGGGGACAACAGTGGGAAACCGCTGCTAACACCCAATGTGCCGAGAGGTGAAATATTAATAGCCTGTAGATGAGCTCGCGTCTGATTAGCTAGTTGGTGGGGTAAGAGCTTACCAAGGCGACGATCAGTAGCTGGTCTGAGAGGATGATCAGCCACACTGGGACTGAGACACGGCCCAGACTCCTACGGGAGGCAGCAGTGGGGAATTTTCCGCAATGGGCGCAAGCCTGACGGAGCAACGCCGCGTGAGGGAGGAAGGCCTGTGGGTCGTAAACCTCTTTTCTCAGGGAAGAAGATCTGACGGTACCTGAGGAATCAGCATCGGCTAACTCCGTGCCAGCAGCCGCGGTAAGACGGAGGATGCAAGCGTTATCCGGAATTATTGGGCGTAAAGCGTCCGTAGGTGGCTTGGAAAGTCAGTTGTTAAAGCCCACAGCTCAACTGTGGATTGGCAATTGAAACTAACAGGCTAGAGTGTGGTAGGGGTAGAGGGAATTCCTAGTGTAGCGGTGAAATGCGTAGATATTAGGAAGAACACCAGTGGCGAAGGCGCTCTACTGGGCCATAACTGACACTGATGGACGAAAGCTAGGGGAGCGAAAGGGATTAGATACCCCTGTAGTCCTAGCTGTAAACGATGAACACTAGGTGTTGGCCGTATCGACCCGGTCAGTATCGAAGCAAACGCGTTAAGTGTTCCGCCTGGGGAGTACGCACGCAAGTGTGAAACTCAAAGGAATTGACGGGGGCCCGCACAAGCGGTGGAGTATGTGGTTTAATTCGATGCAACGCGAAGAACCTTACCAGGGATTGACATC
>JBCBBK010000044.1:0-1221 GCA_038531675.1 Cyanobacteria bacterium J06581_3 | reverse complement strand
AAAGAGAAATTCATGGCACGCGAAAAATTTGAAAGAAGCAAACCCCACGTTAACATCGGCACAATTGGCCACGTTGACCACGGTAAAACGACGCTGACAGCGGCTATTACGATGACCCTAGCAGCCGCTGGTGGTAGTAAAGCTCAGAGCTACGCTGAAATCGACTCGGCTCCTGAGGAGAAAGCGCGTGGTATTACCATCAACACTGCTCACGTAGAGTATGAGACAGAAAATCGTCACTACGCTCACGTTGACTGCCCTGGCCACGCTGACTATGTAAAGAACATGATCACGGGCGCAGCGCAAATGGACGGCGCGATTTTGGTGGTATCTGCGGCTGATGGCCCCATGCCTCAAACTCGTGAGCACATTCTGCTGGCTGGTCAGGTAGGCGTGCCTAACATCGTTGTGTTCATGAATAAGCAAGACCAGGTAGACGACGAAGAGCTACTTGAACTCGTTGAGCTAGAAATTCGTGAGTTGCTGAGCTCTTACGATTTTCCTGGTGACGATATTCCTGTAAAAGCAGGTTCTGCGCTTAAGGCCGTTGAAAAGCTGCTTTCTGACCCTGGAACTGCCCGTGGTGCTGATGAATGGGTCGATAAAATTCATGCACTGATGGATGAAGTCGATGCTTATATTCCTACGCCTGAGCGTGAAGTCGACAAGCCTTTCTTGATGGCTGTTGAGGACGTATTCTCGATTACGGGTCGTGGTACGGTTGCGACAGGTCGTATTGAGCGTGGCGTAGTTAAAGTTGGTGAGACTGTTCAGCTTGTCGGTATTCGTGACACTCGCGAAACCACTGTCACTGGCGTTGAGATGTTCCAGAAGACTTTGGATTCTGGTATGGCTGGCGACAACGTGGGCGTACTGCTTCGTGGTGTTCAAAAAGAAGACATCGAGCGTGGCATGGTGCTGGCGAAGTCTGGCTCTATCACACCTCACACCGAGTTTGAGTCTGAAGTATACGTGCTGAATAAAGAAGAAGGCGGTCGTCATACGCCGTTCTTCCCTGGCTACAAGCCTCAGTTCTATGTGCGTACAACTGATGTGACGGGTTCTATCGAAAGCTTTACTGCTGACGACGGCAGTGCTGCTGAGATGGTTATGCCTGGCGATCGCATTAAAATGAACGTAAAGCTAATCAACCCCATCGCGATTGAGCAAGGCATGCGCTTTGCAATTCGTGAAGGTGGCCGTACCGTAGGTGCGGGCGTC
>JBCBBK010000043.1:0-1848 GCA_038531675.1 Cyanobacteria bacterium J06581_3 | reverse complement strand
CGTTAGTCACCTGTGCCAGCTGGATAGGCTCAGCAACAACCACTTCAGAGCTGATTTCTGCGGACTCTACAGTCTCTGCTGCAAATGCTTCACCAGATACAGCCAAAACGCCCAATGCTGCGGGTGCAGCCAGCAATACTTTCCAATTTGTCATTAGTTTTATTTCCTCACACCTTGTAACCGTTACAAGTTCCTTGAGGAGCTTACAAACAAAACAGCCGATTCGTCGGCACAGGAAAATACCCTTTTTCAGTATCCTGAAATACAAAAAATCATGAAAGGGGCTCTGCAATTGCAGAGCCCCTTCTATCGAACTAATTCAAAGTAACCGTCAGATGCTTAAAATCTGATGAAACTACTCAGTCAGCTTAGAAGCTGAAGGAAGCCCGCACCGCACCGTATACGTTGTCGCTCTCATCCGCATCGCTGTCGTTATCGGTGTAGATAATCGCAGGCGTGAAGCTAAAGAACTCGTTTACGTTGATTTCGTAGTAGGCCTCAACCAGTACAGGCTCACGGTCGATTGCAGGGGAAATGCCACCGTAGATGCCGAACTCGTTACCAGCGCCTAGGAAGTCGGAGAATGCTACACCACCCATAAAGGAGTCAACATCGCCGAAGCCGTCGATGTCAGTGTTAGCGTAGTGACCACCTACCTGGAAGCCGCCGAAGTCGAGGTTAATCAAACCGGCAATGGTGCTCTCAGCTTCACCCAGGTCTGCATCACCAGCACCAATGTAAGTGATTGCAGCATCTAGGATCCCGTCAGTGAGGAAGTTCAGCTGTGCGATGTAGCTGTTGTTGTTAAACAAACCAGTATCGCTAGTATTGATATTGCTTCCTTCAGAAGAATAGCCTAAGTCAAGTACCAAGTTGTCGGAGAAAGCAAAGTTGACGCCTGCGCCAAAGTCACCGCCCTCAAACAAGTCATAGAACTCAGGGCCACCTGCGTCTGCAACGCTAGGACCGTCGAAAGGAACGATAGTGCTTGTTACAAAGTCATCTGTTTCTACGCTATTTGCAGCGATGATGGCGCTGATGCGGTTGCCTACTGGGAAGCTGTAGTAAACGTCGTTAAGGCTTACGTTGTCACTGCCACCAGCACTATTAGCAAGTCCGCCACCGTTTAGAGTAGTAGCCGTGTTCGCTAAAGAACCACCGTTGTCACCAGCCTGCAAGCGAATACGCAGTCTATCTTCGCCAGTGAAGCTAGTGTCAAAGTTCAAACGTGCCCGATACTCAAACGTTGCATCTGCTTCATCACCATCACGAGAAGCTACTGTACCCGCTACAGTAGTACCGTCAGTGGGTGTAGCCACGCCCGCACCATCATCTTCAAAAAGACCAGGTGCAACTGCAATAATCTCTTCGTCAGTCAAGCCATCTGTATCAAACTCAAAATCTGCATCACCGAAAGGAACCACTAAGTGTGCGTCCAAAGAACCGCGTAGCTTAGTAGTGGTAGAGAATTGGTTGGCTTCTAGCTCAGCCACGTCTGTTTCTAGCGTGTCTACGCGGCCACGAATCGTTGCTAGCTCTGCTGCAAACTCTTCCTGCAAGCGACGAATCTCTTCCAGGTCGCCATCACCAATTAGCTGAAGCACAACGTCCAAACATGCATTCAAACCAGCGGCAAACTCATAGCGAGTCAGTGCGCGGTTGCCGCGGTATGTGCGGTCGGGATAGCCCTCTAAACAGCCATACTCTTCTACCAGGCGCTGTAGCGCTGTAAAAGCCCAGTCGCCAGGCTGTACGTCGGATAGTTCAGATACGTTAGTCACCTGTGCCAGCTGGATAGGCTCAGCAACAACCACTTCAGAGCTGATTTCTGCGGACTCTACAGTCTCT
>JBCBBK010000042.1:0-3372 GCA_038531675.1 Cyanobacteria bacterium J06581_3 | reverse complement strand
CTCATAGCTACCTCGATGACGCGCTTCGACACACCGTATTATCCTAGCGAGTTTCCTAATTTCCGATTAAGTCTAGTGCTCTAAATATAAAAGAGAAATCTGAACGAGTGAAGGTGCTGATACCGATAGCTCAGAATCTACCAAAGGTATGGTCTAAGGCACTAGACACCGCACAAGAAATTAGAGACATTTACGACCGAGTATGGGCTTTTATAGAGATAGCCAAAGGGCTGCCAGAACAGCTACCAGAGTTGTGGTCTGAAGTACTAACCCTCAGCCGAGAAATAAAAGATCCTCATAGTCAGGCGTGGGCGTTTAGTGCGATCGCTCAGCATAAACCAGAGCTATGGGCTGAAACACTGATTCTCACAAAAAAGATCAAGGATATAACTATGCGGGCAGACGCGTTGAGCGAGATCGTGCGGCATCTGCCAGATGATCAATGGCCCGAAGCGATAAACATAATCAAAGAACTAGATAATACCTCTGAGCAGGCAAATATGCTTTACGTAGTCATTCATCGTTTGCCAGAGGCCTACTGGACTGACGTACTCAGCATCATTCAGGCATGGGAAGAGCCTGCAGTACGTGCACAGATGATGGGTGAGGTAGCCCTACTACGTACCCCAATGCTGTGGCCTAAAGTGCTCGATATTACTAGAGACATTGAGGACGCCTACGAGAAAGCGAATATGATGAGCACTCTTGCACCGCACATCCCAAATTTATGGCCAGAGGCACTCAGTCAATGTAAAGAAATCAACAAACCCTCTCTTCGAGCTTTGGTACTACGCCAGATCGCTAAGCACTTACCAGAGGTATGGCCTGAAGTACTAAATACAACCCGAGAGATTGAGGATATAGCTATTCGGGCAAAAGTGTGGAGCACGATGACTCAGCAGTTGCCAACGTTACTACCTGAAGCACTCGAAATTACCAAAGAGATCAAAGATGCCTCTAGTCAGATAAAAAATCTGAGAATTCTTGCTCAAAATGATCCAGAACTATGGAATGAGATCCTAAACATAATAGGAAAAATAGAAGACGAACCAGCACAAGCAAGTTTGCTCAGTAATCTTGGTCAAAACCTACCAGAAGAATTTTGGCCTGAACTCCTCACTACCATTCAAAAGCTTAAAATTGAACACCATAGGGCGAGTGCATTGAGTTATCTTATTCGGTATGCACCTCCAGCAGTTTGGCCCGAAGTACTTAGTATTACTCGAAAAATGAGACATGATTTTTCTAAAGTAAGAGTGCTAGGTGCTATGGCGCAGCATTCATCTGAAGATCTATACCCTGAGATCCTTAGCCTTACTCGGAAAATTGAAAACGAATCGGCATTAGTTTGGGCGCTATCTATCATCATGCCTCATTTACCAGAGGAGCTATGCAGCGAAGCACTAAGCACCATTCGGAAGATTGAAGATATCTCCGACCAAGCAGTCCCGCTTTGCAGAGTTGCTCGTCATCTTCCAGGAATTTGGCCTGAAGCGCTCGATAGCATCCGAACAATTGAAGATGAATTTGAGAGAGCCACAGCACTACAAATAGTTGCGCAGGATATACCAGAGGCTGGGTGGAATCAATCACTGGAGATTACCCGAGAAATTCAAGATGAGTCGGAACAAGCAGCGGTCTTAGTCATGTTGGCCAAGCAAGTTCCAAGTCTTTGGCCCGAAGCTTTAAACGTCATCGCAGGGATCGAAGACGAATCAAATCGAGCCAGTAGACTACTCTCACTATTACGATACTTACCTAAGTCGCGACAGCTGGAAGCATTAAATATTACCCAGCATATCAGAGACGAATTTAACCGAGTGAGGGTTTTGCACGTAATAGCTCAGCAATTACCCGATATATGGACTGAGACGTTGAGCACAACTCAAAAAATTAAAGATGAATCTAAACGAGTGCAAATATTAAAAGATTTTGCATCGTACTTACCTGACACATTGTGGCCAGATGTGTTGTACATCATTAAAGAAATTAAAGATGAATCTTCTCGGGCAACAGCGCTTGGGGAAATCGCACCCCACCTCCCAAAAGCCCATCATCCCGAAGCGATCGCAATCCTCCACACCATCCAAGACAAATACTACAGCGCCCAAGCCCTACAAGGCTGCCTCCCCTATTTCGATGCCCTCACCAGCACTTTCCCAGACTTTGCCAAAGCACTAGACACCCTCGCCTATCAAAACCGCTCCGACCTACTCGAACTACTACCTACCCTCAGACCCATCATCATGCGATTAGGAGAAGGCGAAGAGACTTTTTTAGATGTATTGCAATCTGTTCGAGAAGTGTGTAAGCAGTGGCAATGAAGAAAAAGGCAGCACTTGTTTTGCTATATTGAGTTATCGGTTATCGTTCAGACTGCACAGCTAGCACAGGGCAATTCCAATGGCACTCACCATCAACATCACCTCTGAAACTGAGCAGCAGCTAAGACAGGCCGCCGCATCAGTCGGACTATCACCAGATGCTTATGCCCTCCAGCTAATTAACCGAAGCCTTCATCCTCAGGCTTCTGTGAAACCAGAAGTAAGCCATCTTTCTCAGGAAGAATTCGACCTGATTGAAACGGTGAATACAAGCTTGTCAGAAATAAACTGGCAACGTTATCAGGCACTCATTGAGAAAAGAGAAGCTGAAACACTGACAGCAGAAGAGTACAACGAGATTTTAAGATTAACTGATCAGCTAGAGAAGGCTAATGTACAAAGGATTCAGGCACTCGCTCACTTGGCTCAGCTTCGGAATACATCCGTTGACGATGTTATGACATCACTAGAACTAAAACCTTTGCATTACGTTTAGATACCTGGACATTACACGGGTTGAGTACCATGTCCAGTCGTAGAATTTCTGCAAAAGATAAAGCTCTCGTCGCCAAGAGGGCAAATTTTTGTTGCGAATACTGCGTCTCTCAAAGTCGATATTTCGGCCCATTTTCAATAGAGCATGTACGACCACTGTCAAAAGGCGGTTCCAATCAGCTATCCAACTTAGCGCTAGCCTGCCAACACTGTAACAACTTCAAATACAGCAAAATTGAAGATATTGATCCAAGTAGCGGAAGTCTGGCACCTCTTTACAACCCAAGGCAGCAAAACTGGACAGATCACTTTGCATGGAACGAGGACTACAGCAAAATTGTAGGGTTAACTGCAACCGGTCGAGCAACGGTATCCAGCCTTCGACTCAACCGGGCTGAACTCATTGCTGCAAGAAAAGCATTTTACAAACTTAAAGAGCATCCACCCTGATAGTAATCCAATAGCGATCGCACCTTACCTCCCAAAAGCCCATCATCCCGAAGCGATCGCAATCCTCCACACCATCCAAGACAAATACTACAGCGCCCAAGCC
>JBCBBK010000041.1:0-5826 GCA_038531675.1 Cyanobacteria bacterium J06581_3 | reverse complement strand
ACTGCTTATAAGCTGCTACTGACAAGAAAACTCCCCGCTCCCCTTTTTGCTAAAATCGGGTAGCTAAGGAAATTGCCTAAACTGCATACTTGCTAATTTTTGTAAACTAAGGGCACTTTAGGCTTTTCCTATCAATTATTCGCCTTTTGGTAGAAAACTGGTAGCTTTCTGTAGCTTTGAAACGCTAGAACCTTGAAAATTAGGCAGTAGGCTTACTCCTGACCCCCTCAATGCCATTGAGGTGCGCTACCAGCTGCGCTATAGCCCCGGGTTGTTACAACTCATGTTTGCCCGGCGGGCTCTGAGTTTTTCTTAGACTACTATATTTACAGTAGAAATAAGGACTGCGTCAAGCTATGACCGCGACCCCCTCCAGTGCGCCCAATACTGAAGAAAAGCAGCAGAACACCAACCAGGTAGAACTCGATCACATCATTCATCAGCTGCGCCGCAAAGAGGGTAACTGGGTCAGTTGGGGACAGTCTTGCCAGGCCTTGCAAAAGGCCAAAATGTCCACACAGGACATCTTTGAAGCCACTGGCTTTGAGCCCATTCAACAAAATCAGCTAATCGTTGCTTCCCAAGTATTTGCTTCTATGGAATCGGGCGGTGTTAGCGACGCGGCCAAGGCTCACTACCAGACCAGAGGCAGCGATAGCCTCTACGAATTTCGTATTATCTCCCAGGAACACAGAGCTGCCGCCGCCGACTTTGCCTTCAAGAATGGACTCGACAGCGAACAGGTCAAAGATGTGGTGAAGGCCCTACGCGACTTTTTCTACAGCGAAACATCACCGCCTGGGTTCGAACGGACCATGGGCGACGCTGCTGCCTATCACTACTGGCGATTGGCCCGGCAGCAGAGCGACCTGCAAGCGCGTTCCAAGCTAATTGCCCAAAGCCTGCGCTTTGCCACCTCCGGCAGTGCCCGTAGCAAGGCCGAAAAGTTGCTGACTGACTTCACCGTTGTCGCATCTAAGCCCGCACCGCGTCTGCCGATTTTCCGCCTGGAAGACGAAGCCGATTCCCCAATCATCGTCCCAGTGGCAGGCCAGCTGCCCATCACCACACAAGACTACAAGCAGGTCCCTGGCGTACTGCCCGAAGAACCTTTTGGCATGGTGAAGTTTTCAGGCACGGGGGCCTGGGTGCCGGTTCCTGGCTGGCAGGTCATTGCCACAGCCGAAGACCCAATTGCGCTACTGGGCAAGTACAAGCAGCTACCTAATGCGCCTGAGGGTATTGCCAACGATGACGTTTTGATTGTTGTAGACAAGGCCAAGCGCGAGTGGGATGAGTTCAGCTATTTTGTGGTGGATTCGGGCGGTCAGCTAGAAATTAGCTGGTTTGAAGAAGCGCCGGATACGCCATTATTAGGCGGCGTGGTGCTGATTATGCGACCTAAGAAGATTTTCGATAAAGATTACACTAACGAGCTGTGGCAGCTAGACGAATAGCTGTTGCTGAATTATCTACTACAAAAAGGACATAACCTCTATGGCTTTGGAGCGTCGTTTATCTCGCGAAGTATTTGCAGAAACTGAAATTGTCCAACTTCGGCAGGTGTGTATGACTCCGAGCGGCTTATTTGAACCTGGCAAATATCTGGTGGGTCAGCTGCCAGATGAAGCATTTGAAATGGGGTTGGTAGAAAGCCTGCCACCCGTTCGCGGCAAGAGTGAAGAAATTGCGCCACCGCAGAAGGATAATGAAGACGATGAGAAAGATGGCTAATAATTAAAAACATTTGTACTAAAATCTAAAGTGTAGAAATAAGGATGATACGGCCATTTACACTCGCCCCCTTGCCAAACTAATTGAAGAATTCCAGCGTTTGCCTGGCATTGGACCTAAGTCAGCGCAGCGCTTGGCGATGCACATGCTGAAGCGCCCAGATGCTGAAGTGCGGGCGCTGGCCAATGCGCTGCTAGATGCAAAGCAGCAGGTAGGCCAATGTTCGCAATGCTTTCATTTATCGGCAGAGCCGGTGTGCAATATTTGCCGGTCGCAGTCGCGTGATAACACAACGCTATGTGTGGTCGCAGAGTCGCGAGATGTGATTGCGCTGGAGAAAACTCGCGAGTACAAAGGCAAATACCACGTGCTAGGTGGCCTGATTTCGCCGATGGATGGTATTGGCCCAGAGCAGTTGAATGTGGGCCAGCTGGTGCACAGGGTGAATAAGGAAGGCACTAGCGAAGTTATTTTGGCGATTAGCCCAAGTATTGAAGGTGATACGACGACGCTGTATGTGGGTCAGCTGCTGAAGCCGTTTACCAAGGTGACGCGAATTGCCTTTGGCTTGCCGATGGGCGGTGATTTGGAATATGCCGATGAGGTGACGCTGGCAAGGGCACTGGAAGGTCGGCGAGAGCTGGATACTTAGGATGTTTCTGGATGAAAGACATTAAAAAGCAGGCGCCTGTTATTGAAAGGGCCTGCTTTTTGGTTTGTTGATAGATCCTTTTGCCTTTAGTAAGCGAGGGTCTCTAGGGTTTCGCGCAGATATAGGCGCACCATTTGTTCTACTGAGGTGTTTGTAGTGATAGTGGCGGGCTGCTCGGCCTGCCAGCTTTGGAAGCCGGAACTAGTTGCGATCGCACTTTTCAAGCTTTGCCAAAGCTCAGCATTTTCTGTGGCGTGGCTGGGGCTAGTAGATGATGAATGAGTCATAGAATAATCTCCGTTCAGACAAGTCGTCTTGAAATGAAAGAATTGAATGCTATTCACTCCTCTCACCCCTTAAGGATAGCTTAAGCCTTTACTACAGACTGTAAGAAAAGCCACAGTTTGCTAAACCAACCTACTGAAAAGGTAAGACAATCTGTGACTATAGATACGTTTGCTTGTCACACTGTGTACTCAGCGCCTGTTCGTCTCACGTGAGCTAACTCAACCAAGATAAAGGTCAATATGCCAAACCGACATCGGATTCAGTTCCCCGCCCAAGATGCGAAAGAGCTCGAACAGGATGAGATTACATTTCACCTGATTGAGGAAGAAAGACGGCTGGAGCTACGGTTCCACGATTATGCCCAGATTTACCTGCGCCCAGGGCTATACGAGCAGCTATTCTACGACCGTCTCAAATGCACGTCTCCGAAGAAGGTGGGCGAGATTTTGAAGGATTCTTTGGCGCGGAACCATCAGAATTTGTCTGAGCTGCGAGTATTGGATTTGGGCGCTGGCAACGGCATGATGGGCGAGGTCATGAATGACTATGGCGTGGCTCGGCTGGTTGGTGTAGACATTATTCCTGAGGCGAAGGCGGCTTGTTTGCGTGATCGCCCCAGCCTTTACGACCAGTACTACGTCGCTGACTTTACAGCCCTCAAACCCCAAATCAGCGAAGAGATTACCGACTGGTCGATTGATTGTTTAACCTCGGTTGCGGCGCTTGGCTTTGGAGATATTCCGCCACAGGCATTCTTTCAGGCGTTGCAGTTTGTTGCCGTTGGCGGCTGGGTCGCCTTTAACATCAAAGAGACTTTTCTCGACAAATCCGAAACATCAGGATTCTCTCGCTTTATTCGTGAACTCATTTTCTCCGAATATCTAGACATTCACCATCTAGAAAGATATCGGCATCGCCTGTCTATGGAGGGGATTCCGCTGTACTACTTTGCCCTAGTGGCTCAGAAGACGGCTGAAATTCCTGATGACTTTTTGCAGTCGCATGCGATTTAGGCAACCAGATGGAAGGTCATCTATCCGAGCCTTCTCAAAAATCATACCTTTTGGAACTCTGAAAACAGCTTGTCTCAAATGATGTCCCAAAATAGCGTTATCAAAACGTTTAAGGGGTTGTAAGACACGTCGTTAACCGGCAAAGTGACTGCGTAGCGGGTACTTTGTCCGACTGTAGCGCCTTGTTGGGCAACAACAACCAAATTGCGAAACGACCACTGGTAATACGAGCATCTTGCACTAGGTATGCTTCAAAAATCATTTTGTCTACCGTAGTGCATCGAAAATAAGAGGGTACACTTTCGACACTTCCCGCGCGTACAAAATATGTTCACCTTCAAACGCTTCACCATTTAATATCAGATCGAACTTAACTCGAACGTACCAACCCTCATGACAGTTCACTGGCTCACTCTCTTTCGAATCATAGGCGGATTGGCCTTGCTGCCAGAAATTGTCTGAATAGTCTTTGATCAATACCACAGGTGTCTGCCCTGGAAATTCATAGGAAAAGTTTCGGACAAGAATAGATTCAATATTTGGATTACGACCAGCTGTGGTACCTGTCGCCCGCACAAAAAATTGAAAATAGACAGATTTGGGAGCATGTGAGCTCTTGAACAAGAAAGGTACACGACTCTGGTTTTTTGGAAATCCTGATGGAAACGTAGAGATGACAAGCTCGTTTTCTTCATCGAGGGAGAAAACCTGCGAATCATACTCGTACTTTGTAAATTTAGCGCAGCCAGCAGAGGATGCCATGATTAGAGCCATTAATAAAAGCTTTATCAGACAAATTCGGTTGCCATGTATAATTCGCACTGATTAGCTCCCATGCCACCTTCAAAGTTTTTTAGATACATATCGTGCTGCTATCTGACAATTTTACCGCCCAAAGAGCCGTTGAGCCGCGATCGCCGCTTAGACATCGACTTAGACATCGACGGCGGGCTAACGGTGGTCGTCGGCTCCAATGGCATAGTTATTCCGTGACTGTAGGGCTCCCAGACACTAACGACAGAATATATTATTGCGCCTAAATATAGCTGACTATAGGCTGTCACCCCAAAGTCGTTAGCCGTGATCGCGCAGTGTACTAATGTGTTTTAAATGACCCTTTGCAGTACAGGATGCTCACTACAAAAGAATCTTGCTATCCCTCTAGCTCAGCCGCTTTCGGCGGATATGCACGCGTAGCCAATGGCTCAAGGCAAAGGTCATCTTCCTGTACAATCCAATAGCTGCACCAGGTGGCTAAGTCATTCCCTCGTTGTAACTGAATGGATGATTCTGTAGAAGCAATCAACGCAGAAGCCCTGCGAATCCTTCAGGTGCTCGACGAAATACCGTTTAGTGATTGCTACGTGCTGACTAGAGAATTTTCTGAACTCCCTCCGAGACCTGGTATCTATGCGGTAAAGCACAAGACTCAAGGCATTCTTTATATCGGCAAGTCCGGTAGTGTCAAAGGTCGATTCAAAGGTGGTCATAAAGCGCTGGGCTGGGCATTCATGGATCGGCTGGACCCAGATGAGGTGAGGATTGCCGTTGTCACGCTGCCCTTGCAATGGATTCGGTTATCATTGCAGCTAGAGCAGATCATAATCCGACAGCTGCTCCCTCCTTACAACGTACGCGTTACTTAGGTGTACACAGGACCATGACCAGCAATGACTCAATGACAGACGAACGCATTCTAGAATCCCTGCCGGATAGGATTCGAGCCGCGATATTGACCTATGCTCGTGAGTCAGAGTTGACAGCCAATGCGGTTATCGAAGGAGCGCTGAAGCACTTTCTAGAGCTAGATACTTCCCTTAGCCCTGAATCGATGCGAGTCTCTGAAGATACGAGCCTACTAGCTGCCTTACCGCCTGAACTTCAGAGTAAAGCAGAGCAGTATGCTGAGAAGACAGAAATACCCTCTGAGCTAGTGATAGAGCTAGCGATCGCACACTTCCTAGATCCAGACTCAGTAACCTTCGATGATTGCCAAGTGAAAGTACAACAGAACTCCATAGCCTGGCTCAAGCAGTCTGCTAGTGATGCCGCCGCAACAGCCGCATAGCATCATCCGCTCGTTACGATATTGAACTAAGTCCGAACTCGAAGTACCTCAGTCGCCGTTGTGCCTTTTCC
>JBCBBK010000040.1:0-7631 GCA_038531675.1 Cyanobacteria bacterium J06581_3 | reverse complement strand
AGCAGATACCTCACAGATTGGACCCTTTGGAACCACGTTCGCACCGCAGCAGCCTTTTTAGCCGCAGCGATGTTTACGTTCTCTCTCCCGTAGACCATCACAGTAAAGCCTTTGTTGAGACCTTTGACACAAGACCGTACAGTCTGCCCGAAAAACGCCCCAGGAGGTAGCTACTTTGGCGCTGCATCCTGGGGCGCATGTAGGTTTTATTCACGTCATATTTTGATTCATCATTAGGATTAAAATAATCGTGACACTAGCGGATTGAGTCTGTTCGCCATTTCTCCAAGGGATTTATTAGATCATCCAAGCGTATCCACGACTGTCTCGGCAAGCCCAACTACTTCAGAACGACCTCTCCTAGAGACCAAGTTTTACTACCCGAAATGGTCTGCTGACTTAGTGTCGCGCCCAAGACTGATTAATCGTATCCACCCACAACGCAAATTGACTACTGAAAGGGGTAAAACACCGAGATAAAGATACCTGGGGTTGGCATCTTCTTGATATCATGACACAAGGCTTCGCCCCAGATTACACCATCGCTGATGGTGGCAGTGGGCTGAGAACTGGACAGAAAGCGGTGACGCCAGAAACGCCTTGCCACGGCGACGTGTTCCATATCCAGCAGCAGCAGTTCGAGCAGGTCGCCAATGGACTGGCCCGCCAAGCCCAAGGGGTCACAGCGCGGCGCATCAAACTGGAACAGAAAATTGCTTAGGCCAAACTGACCAACAGCATGCCCCAGAAGCTGACCATCCAGTAGGTGAAAGCCAAGTGCCGAGAGGCCGGACTGGTCGCCCGTGCCAATGATGTCAAAATTCTATGCCAGTGGTTCTCCCACGATGTCCTCACTCTGGCTGGCCCAGACCTAGCAGTGCGTGAGGTCACTGAAGCCAGAACGGGTGGGGAAAAGTCCCAAACAATTGCTGACAGGTGAGGCTCACCCGCACTGGCTAGAACTCCTCGGGTTTAAGCGCTTTCCAAGAGCGTAGGCGCTGACAAAATCACCCGGCTAGACTATCGCTGATGATGGCCTATTTTGTGCTGCGAGTGTTACCTTAAATCAGCCTTTTTTGAACCAAGCCACATTTTCCCATCAGAACCTATTTTGAAGAATTGAGTAAGATAGGAAAAGTGTGACACTTAGAGCATCAATAGATTTTCCGTAATGAGCAACTTTAAAACAGGCTTTAATCGCTATTATTACAATGTCTGCAAGAAATACGAAAATCTACAGTCAGAATATATTATCCAGAATGTAACTGATGGACTCTTACAGCACCCTATTGATGGTCAGGGGTGGTTAGAAGGGCGTCTTATTTCCAAGCAACATCTTCAAAAAGAAGCTCATGAAAATACTGATTCAGACGATACAAATCAAAGAATAACGTCTAGAGAGTTTTCGGTCTTAAAGGGTTTACAGAAATATGCCCAGCAACATGTTCTTCTCTTAGGAGGCTCCGGATTAGGGAAGACAACTGCCTTAGAGCGGGTCTTCCTAGAAGCAGCTCTTAAACAAGAAACATTACCTATTCTAATTCCACTAAGAGAATACAAAACTTCAGTATTCGATTTGGCATATTTTTCTATCAAGCAGTACGAAATAAGCTTCAGGCCCGAAATCTTAGAAGAAGTCATGACACAGGGGAAATGCTTGCTTTTACTAGATGGCCTCAACGAGTTGCCTTCTAAATCAGCACAGTCTAAATCAGCACAGTTAGATCTAGTAGATTTTTTGAGCAAGTACGGAGCTAATAGGGTTATTGCTTCTACCAAAAATTTTAGTTTTGAGGAAAGCTTTGGAGTCATTCGTGATTTTGGCATTTCAAAAAAGCTAACGCTAATGCCTTTTACGGAAGGTCAAGTTCAAGATTTCATAGGCGATCGCTCACCATCTGTACAAAGGGGATTGGAGAGAACAGAACACATTTTAGGGGAGTTGCAAAGAACACCTTTCTTCTTGAGGCTACTTCGCGATTCGTTAGAGGACATAAAAGAAGAAGACCCAATTCCTGAGAGACTCGGCCTCATGTTAAGGAAAGCAGCACAGAAACGTACAGCAAAACCAGTGCCACTGTTAGCACATAGCTGCGAAGTATTGAGTTATTTAGCTTTTATGATGATGAAAGGGCAGGAGTTAGATAATCCCATTCTTTCTATTTCAGAAGAGGATGCAGCAGACAAGCTATCAAATAGATGCACCTGTGGGGATAAGTATAACTGGGCCAGAGGATGGATAAAATTTCTATCTTTGAATCATCTTTTACAACGCACTGGAGTTGGTGACAATTGCCAAATCCAATTTGAGCATCAACTGTGGGAAGAGTACTATGCTGCAGAGTATCTTCTTGAGGAAGTATCAAGACTAAAAGATCTTGCCATAAAAGTGTATTTTTTGAATTCACCGACATGGACTGACTCATTGATGATGATGATTTCCCTAATGGATAGAAGAGAAGATGCCTTCAGAATAATCACTTTAGGAATAGAGGTAAATCCATATTTAGGTGCCAGACTTGTAGGAGCCTTAGATGTCCGTGATCAGCCGGAAGGAATAAGAAAGCTACTCACGTATAGGCTCTCATTAAGCAAAGGGATCTTAGGATGGCGAATACCGTTAAATCTTGTGGGAAAACCTTTGCGCCAATGTCTGTTGCTGGCGCTAACCTCATCGAAGGAAGCTACTCCACACATAGTGCCTTTTTTGAAGAGCAAATACTCCTTGATTCGTGAAAGCGCTGCTAGTGCACTTGGAAGTATCGGTAGCACAAACGCCATAGAACCGTTGTGTTTGGCATTGGACGACCCAGCAGTCGATGTAAGAAAAGCTGCTGTTCAAGGACTCAGCAATTTTTCTAATAATAAGCAAGCAACATCTGCGTTAATCAAAGCACTTAATGATGTAGATAATTTAGTTCAAGAAATAGCTGCTGAAGGCTTAGGAAGGCCTGATAATAACAAGGCCATACAACCACTAATCACGGCTCTTGACAGAAAAGGAGTGTTCATTCAAGAGACTATAATCAAATCAATAGGAAAAATCGGTAATCAAGTAGCGGTTAACGCCCTTATAGATATATTAGAGCATGACAACAAGCGTATAAAATGGAATGCAGCTGAGATACTTGGAACACTTGGGGAACCTATATCTGTAGAGCCTCTAATCAAAGCACTTCACAACGAGGAAGAAGATGTACGTTCAAGTGCTGCTGAAGCGCTGGGAATGATTGGTCATAAAAGGGCCGTAGAACCTCTGATTAAAGCTCTTGACGACAGGTTCATCGATGTACGTTTAAGTGCTGCTGAAGCGCTGGGGATGATTGGTCATGAAAGGGCCATAGAACCTCTAGTCCAATTTCTCAATAATCGTGACAATGGAAATATGCGCTATGTAGCGGCTGAAGCATTGGGAATGATTGGCCATGAAAGCGCTATAGAACCTCTAATTGAAGCAATTGGTTATGTTTACATTAGCAGTGTGCGTTGCAGTGCTGCAGCAGCACTACATAAAATCAGCCCAAATCGTGCAACAAGTATCCTGATTAGGATGCTGGAAAATACAAACTCGGATGTAAGAAGCAGCATTGCCGACTCAATTATCGACAATAACAACTCACAAACTTTTCAATTACTTATTGAAGCATTGAGTCACTCGAACTGGTGGGTACGATCAGGTGCTGTAGGCATACTAGGGAGATTAGCCGGTAGAAAGGCTTTGGCTCATCTAATTAAGCAGTGCAACAAAGATCCAGATAATGCCGTTCGTTGCAACATCGCTTTGGCGCTAGGAAAGATTGGAGATAAAGCAGCATTAGAAGTATTAATTGAGGCACTTCTTAGTGACTCGTGCAATTCAGTTCGTAAAAATGCAGCCCAAGCGTTAGGGGAAATCAAAAGCCCAAAAGCTATAGAACCTCTTGTTAGATCCCTAGATCACCCTTATCTCGCAGTTCGATTACATGCAGCTGAAGCTCTCGGAGAAATTGGCAATGAACAAGCTGTTCAGCCATTAATTAAATCCCTTGGCGATGAGGTCGATTCGATGCAGGCTCAGGCTATCAAAGCTTTAGAGAAAATTGATAAAGATATAGTATCTGCAGAGCTTTGTAGAACGCTAGGTGACCCTAGATGGCACGTGAGAGCAAATGTAGCTCACGCACTAAAAGAGATAGGCAACGAGCAAGCTATACCTCCACTGCAAGATGCTCTCAAAGATTCTAATCCAAAAGTTACTAGCATTGTTAGTGAAGCAATAAAAGCGATACAAAATAGACAGCACGAAATCAGCCAAGAAGGACACACTGAAAAACGCGCTAAAAAAAATTTAGGAGCTATGTTCAGATTTGACCCTGAGCTGGAAAGTATGAAATTTCTAGGAATCGTCGAAAGAAGCCGCACTATTGAAGTTATGAAAAGTGACTTCCGACTCTATAACCATGAAATCTATCAAACTTCTCAAGATGGAAACTGTACCTTGACAGAAAGAAAATTTACAAGAGATGACGACATACCTGCTATCGAAGAAAAAACGCTGTCGTCTCTTGATAAGCAAAAAATCATTCAAGAGGTTGTTGAAGAACTCAAAATCATAGTGGGTTCAATCCCGACAACAAATACATCAGAGATAGAAGCAGCCGTCCATCATGAATACGCAACGAATTCTGAATTTCGAAACCGTCTTTGGATTGTGTTCAAAGCAGGTTATTTCGAAACTCTCAAAGTTTCCCTTCCATTCCTCAATGTTCTTATAGAAATGATCAAAGCCTGGATAGAAAGTGCCCCCCCATATGAAGGTGAATTACCTCCAGGAGGATTTTAGCTAGTTCCGTTGCAAAAACTTAGTCCGTTGCGGTCGCATGGAACCCTACAGTATCATATTTTCCCTTGCCAGCATTCCATGACTTCCTCTCAACCGTTCAAGTGGCATCATGATCCAATCAGACTTGCTCCTGCTGAATGTACGTTGGTATCTTTGCTGTAGCTTGAGGGTCTGGTTCAGCGGCAGGTAACACTTTTGATTTGGCATCATAGCCTTAAAGCGTTATCAGGAGAAGCCTGTAGGGATTTGGGTTTCGATGAAAGTGTTACCCCATGCGTTGAAAGTTGAACCATGCCGGATTTAGGATGAGGGCGAAGCGGTAAGTTATTTGTTCGCGATTCCCTTAGCGGATTCCGCACCTGTTAACTAAACCGGTAGAATAAGAAGAAGAGTTAAAACGTAGTGAAGTGATGATGACTGAGCAATTGGCTACCCTTATTAGGCAAGCAGAGGCACTGCCAATAACGGAGCAGTTAGCGCTGATTGCTCATTTGGCGCAGAAAATGAAGCTGACTTCAGAGTCTGCGGGGCCGAAGACGGAAAACACAGATGACACACCTGCTCACACTGAGAAAACGCTTTTGCAACTAGCGGATGACTTCGCAACTGATCTATCAGATGAAACGCTGGCACAGCTGCCAAGAGACGGTGCAATAGAACATGATCATTACATTTATGGAACGCCTAAGATTCATTCATGAAAGCCTATTTCGCTGATAACTTCTACTGGATAGCTTTCATTAACCCTGCTGACGATTGGCACCAGAGAGTAAGAAGAACGTTTAAGACGCTTCAACCTTGCAAAATTATCACAACCGACGAAGTGCTCACAGAACTTTTGACTTTTTATTCAAAGTCAGGTCATCTACTACGTTCGAGAGCTGCGACCTTTGTGAGAGATATTCTAGAAAGCTCGGAAGTCGATGTCATTCAGCAAAATCATCAGTCTTTTCTAGATGGATTGCATCTCTATGAGCAAAGACTTGATAAGGGTTACAGCATACCTGATTGTGTTTCTATGAATACGATGAGTCAGCTAGGGATTGCCAAAGCCCTAACGCACGATAAGCACTTTGCTCAAGAAGGGTTTTCTATCGTGTTTTTTGAGGAATAGAAAGCAGTCGAATTTGCGTAAAGCGTAGTCAGTGCTCTGAACGATCTGCCGTTAGCACTCAACAAGTGCTCTTCCCAGAGAGGTAAACAAGTACTCTCCCTGGAGAAAAGGGTTGGAAGCGAAAAGGCTTATTCGGTGAGCCAAACCATGAGCTGACGGACTGTTAGCTGAAAATCCTGTGCAAAGTCGGGCACGGGCAATCACTGCTGTGGCTGATCGTAAAGCGCCGTTCGCAGCATCCATGAATTCGCAGGCTGGGGTGGCTTACAACCTGAAGATGGATATCCTGATCCCGCCTTAGTCCTACACCCCAATGATTGGGGTGTAGGCAACATACTCTACAAAGAAATTGTCCAACGTGCGTTTGGAGAAATGAAACTTAAAGCAATTTCAGCGCTTTTGCCGGTCACGAGAAAAAGTGCCAACAGCCTTTTAAGACTAGGATTTCGGCAACATGGAACAGTCACGTTAGAAAACAAGAAATTCAACAGGTATTTGCTTGAAAAACGGAATTGTCAAGTTGGGCCTGGTTCAAAAATGCCCGACTTAGGGCAACACTTCCATCACAAAACAGACCGTCATTTAGACGGTTGTCAAACGACAATCATTTGTAATTTTCGTTTGACAACCCATCGCAAGATCGTGATAGTTCCGCAAGAAGTTGACAGCTAGAGCCTTGCAGTCTTCATAAGCTAATAGTGTCAAAACTTTGGAGACAACCACGATGAAACTTGTAATTTTTGGTGCCACCGGAACCGTTGGAGAAAAGGTCGTAGAGCAAGCCCTTGAACAGGGCCATGCCGTCACTGCCTTTGCTCGCACACCCGCCAAGCTCGATATCCAGCATCCTAATCTGACGCTATTTCAAGGAGATGTTATGAATCTCTCATCCGTAGAGCAAGCCATCCAAGGACAAGACGCTGTCGTTTGCGTCCTCGGTTCCGGCAAAAACCTCAATAGCACCGTTCGCTCAGAGGGAACTAAGCAAATTATCCAAGCAATGGAGCAGACTGGCGTTCGACGGCTCATTTGCCAGTCCACGCTGGGTGCAGGCGATAGCTGGGGCAATCTGGACTTCTACTGGAAATACGTGATGTTTGGATTTATCTTGCGTAAGGTGTTTGCCGACCATCAGCTGCAAGAGCGCTATGTCAAGCAAAGCCACCTAGATTGGACAATTATTCGCCCCAGCGCATTTGTTGATGGCCCTCGTACCGGCTCATATCGACACGGCTTTCCCGGTGACGAAAAAACATCAACGCTTAAAATTTCCAGAGCCGATGTCGCAGACTTTCTGTTGAAACAGCTGACAACAGATATGTATTTGGGCAAGACGCCAGGCCTATCTTATTAGTGCTTTCCTCTCTAGCGCTCCTTTTTTCCCTTAATTCTATAGGAAATCTATCTGTAGGCAATCCTATAGGAGCGCTAGCGGCACATTTTCCTATGTGCCTTTCAACAACAATCTCTTCAACAAATCTTAGGAGACATAACAATGATTCTTCCAAACTTTCAAACCTCTCTCATTTATTTCGCAGTCATCAGCAGTGCGCTGAGCGCAGGCATTTTCTTTGCCTTCTCTACATTTGTGATGCGGGCACTGGCATTGCAGCCTGCCGCCTCGGGTATTGCCACCATGCAATCGATCAACATTACGGTGTTTAACCCATGGTTCTACTCGGCTTTCTTTGGCCC
>JBCBBK010000039.1:0-13017 GCA_038531675.1 Cyanobacteria bacterium J06581_3 | reverse complement strand
TTGTTGAACGAAGGTATTCGTGCGTGGTTGAGTCCTCAGGACCAGCCCCATGAGAAATTTGTATTCCCTGAAGAGGTTCTACCTCGCGGTAACGCGCTGTAGGTCCTGCACTTTAGGAAATCAGCTTAAGTGAATCAGAGAAAGCTCCGCTTCGAGCAATCGAAGCGGGGCTTTTGTTATGGCGTGGGCGATGCTGGAGAAGCCTGTAGATTATCGATGCGGCGCTGGAGTTCTAGGCGGGTGTCGTTGAAGGTAATGGCCCGTTCTACCAAAGGCCAGTTTTGGGGATCGATGATGCGCGGATATAGCAGCAGCGCGGCCTGTAGTTCCTGATCGGGATAGTCGAGAGCGGCGACGATTTCTTGGGCTTGCCTGGCAGTGAATTTATTTTTGGGAATGGTCTCTCTCAGAAATCCTAGATAGTTTGGCCAGCTATCTTCTAGAGCACCTAAGTACTGAGCAAAGAGTGCACTCGTCAGACCAGCATCGTCGCCGGGGGCGGACTGCTGGAGGGTCGTTTGGTTAGGGTCGAGTAGGGCAGCTTCGACGGTATCAAGCGCAGTCGTAAGCGCTGCTGGGTTGGTATCTTCGCGGATGGCGAGCATCACGATGGCCTGAAAATTTGGGGTGGCCTCGAAGGTGGGGGTGCCGATGGGCTGGCAGTATACGTTGGCCGACAGCGCGTCGTTGCTACCGGCAATGCTGTTGGGACCAGACAGGCTAGCGGTGATGCCGATGCGAGCGATCGCACTTTGAGCCCGACTCAAACAGGTATTTTGATTACCGGGAACAACAATGGCCTGGTGGGTCAGCTGCGGTGCGGCCAATGCGGGCGATTGCCAAAGGCCAATGCTAATCCCGGCAATAACGGTTGCTAGCCAGGATGGATGGACGTGACCAGTCGAACGGGTAAGCACTTTGAATAACTCCAAAAGAATAGAAGCACTCGCGATTAGATATTGGTTGGTGTTCGGCTTGGCCGCTGACCCTCCCCACCGGGCACCCCTCCTGGGAGTGGCGCGTAGCGACGGGGTGGGTTAGCCCAGGTCGCAACTAACCAGCTTGCGCTAGACACTTATCAAGAATCGCTAATGCTTTTAATGGTCGAGGATACCCGTATGTACGCCTGTGATCTCACTGAAGACTCGACTCATAAGATCAGACGATGGGATATGACTGTAGCCCGCTGGTTTCCATCGGCAGAAACACCGTCCAGGTAGTGCCCTGGTTGGATCTTTCGCGCACGGTGAGCTTGGCCCCAAGCGCATGGAAGAGGTTCTTGGTCGCTTCGAGGTTCAGGCTAAGGCCACCGGTATCTGGCTGAAACATCAGCAGATGGCCCAGGGACTGTAACGGTGGGGGTTCGCAGCTGGGCTTGGTATTTGGCTGATTGGGATCGGCCTGGGATTGGAATTGCAGCTTCAGCTGTTCTCCCGCGTGGAGCACATGGAGCTGAATATGGCTGCCAGGAGAGACGCTATGAGTAAACAGTTCGACTAGCCCCGTGAGCACGTGCTGGAGCATGGTGGGATCGCTGGCAACCATGGGAAGATCGGGCGGTAGGCCTACTTCTAGCGAGAGGTTACGACGGTGGGAGGCCTGCTGCCACTGGGGAATCGCTTCTTGGAACACCTGATGGAGCGAAATTGCGCTCAGCGGCGACTTTAGCGATTGGCTGGCGGCTTCTAGCTCTACTGCGCGAAAAATCAGGCTGAAGCGATCAATTTGTTGAGTACATTCACGATCAATACTGTTCAACCGCTTAATGACCTGCTCGTTCAGGTCTTTGCGCTTGAGCAGCGACCGGGTGTAAGTACGAATGGTCGTCAGCGGCGTCCGAATCTCGTGGGCCATGGCCTTTAGAAATTCGCTGTCGGTCAGCTGGCTGTTTTCTCCCGAATGACCAGACCCTTGATGACCAGACCCTTGATGACTACTAGAAGCGTGATCTACTGCAATAACATTCGACTTTGCAGATGGGGACGGCTGGGGCAAGCAGGCTAGCATCCAGCGGTTGAACTGGCTGACGATGCGGTAGTCGGGTGCTTTGGGTTCAAACTTTTCTACCAGGGTTTCCACAAATTCGAGCTGCTGGGGGCGGAGCATGATGATGCGCGATCGCAGCATTCTCCACACCGAGTTCACGACCTCAGGCATAAACGAAAACTGAAAGCTCAGCTCCCCATCAGCATCCTCACCCAGCACCAGTACCAGAGAAAACTCCGGGGTCAGCACGCAGGCAAACTGCTCTTCAGAAAGCGGATCGTCTTCTAGCAGCGGCAGCAGACGCGGCGCATGGGGCTGCTGATAGCCAAATCTTTCCTGCGTTTTTTTCAGGATGCGCTCCACGGGTGACAAGGCACTAAACGCAGCTGTGAACGATTCGGATGAGGGGGGGACAAACGTCCAATTCGATAGCTGAGGGAGCCCAGTAGGGTCCTCTAGCAGCGGCACGGGACCTGAAAGTACGAGCGCTTGAGGACCTTTTTTGCGGCTAATTTTCTTAGATTTTTTACCCGCTCTTTCAGAAGCTGGCTGACGACGCGTTAGCTGCTGAGAAAGGAGTTGATTAAGCGCGGCGACCGCACCCTGCCATTCTCTTTTGGCTCGCTGCTGGCGTGTGTCTAGGGGTAACCTGTCACTGACGGTGTGAATATCGCTAGCTGCGCTATCTGTATGGGAAAGCTGATCGCCCTGTGCGAATTCTCCAAGGGCCACCAGTGCACTAATCGTCGGTAATAGCTGATCGGGCGCGCCCATAAAGATGTGTAATAGCAGTTAAATCCTTATATACACACTAAGCTGAAGCCTTTATCCTGACTATGGGTAGAACCGAACGTTAGGATTCGGTAGGTGTGAACTTTTGGGCTACTTTGCCCCAGGCTCGTATGGATACACCGCGCTGTTTTACCTGGCAATTGCATGCTCTGAAAATTGGAGATTAGGAAAATTGGAGACTTAGATATAGAGATGTTTCTAATTGTTATGCTTGTCCCTGAAATAGGAGAGCATTTAGACTTGTATTTCTGCTAGAGCTGCATTTTTTTCGGATTATTTTTTATGGCGTCCCTTATCACATTAGACTCTTCGACGGCGACCCAGCGCGTCAGCGGTGCCTATGCGCTGATTGATAGCCTGGTACGCCACGGCGTGAAGCATATTTTTGGCTATCCAGGCGGCGCAATTTTGCCCATTTACGATGAGCTGTACAAAGCAGAAGAGGCCGGTAAGCTACGGCATATTTTGGTACGGCACGAGCAGGCGGCTTCCCACGCGGCAGATGGCTATGCCCGCGCAACGGGGCAAGTGGGCGTGTGCTTTGCGACTTCTGGCCCAGGAGCGACGAACTTGGTGACGGGAATCGCTACGGCGCAGATGGACTCGATCCCGATGGTTGCAATAACGGGGCAGGTGACCCGTGGCGCAATTGGGACCGACGCATTTCAAGAGACAGATATCCACGGCATTACGCTGCCCATCGTAAAGCATTCCTATGTGGTACGCGATCCGAACCAAATGTCGCAGATTGTAGCAGAGGCTTTTTACATTGCCCGAACCGGACGGCCTGGGCCTGTATTGATTGACGTGCCAAAGGACGTGGGCTTTGAAGAAATTGACTATATTCCGGTGAATCCCGGCGATGTATCGCTGCCTGGATACGTACCCGAAATGCCGGTGGATATGGACCAGGTGGATGCGGCGATCGACCTGTTGCGTGAGTCTGACAGGCCCCTGCTGTATGTGGGTGGGGGTGCGATCGCCTCCAATGCCCACGCCGAAATCAAACGCCTGGCCGAAACCTTCAACGCACCGATTACGAACACCCTGATGGGCAAAGGCGCAGTGGATGAGAACAGCTCACTATCTGTTGGCATGCTAGGTATGCACGGCACGGCCTATGCCAACTTCGCTGTCAGCGAATGTGACCTGCTGGTGGCCATCGGCGCTAGATTTGATGACCGGGTGGCCGGTAATCTGGAACGGTTCGCCAGCAAAGCCAAGGTTATCCATATCGACATTGACCCAGCTGAAGTGGGCAAAAACCGGGTACCTGAAGTGCCCGTAGTGGGCGATGTCAAGAACGTTCTCAATCAGCTGCTTTCTCGCTTAGACGATCAGGCTGAGATAGATGGAAATCGCACCCAGGCCTGGCGAGATCAGATTATGACCTGGAAGCAGGACTATCCCCTGGTTGCCCCAAAGTATCCAGACGATATTTCACCCCAGTCTGTAATTGCCGAACTAACGGCCCAGGCCCCCAACGCTTACTACACCACTGACGTGGGCCAGCATCAGATGTGGGCGGCGCAGTTCCTCAAAAACGGACCGCGTCAGTGGATTTCAAGTGCGGGGCTTGGCACCATGGGCTTTGGCTTGCCCGCTGCGATGGGTGTGCAGGTGGCGCTCCCCAGTGAGCAAGTGGTGTGCATTAGCGGCGATGCTAGCTTCCAGATGTGCTTGCAGGAGCTAGCGACACTGGCTCAGTACGGTATCAATGTGAAAACAGTGATACTGAACAACGGCTGGCAGGGGATGGTGCGTCAATGGCAGCAAACCTTCTTTGGAGAGCGTTATTCTTCTTCCAGCATGGAAGCGGGCATGCCGAACTTTGAGCTATTGGCGCAGGCCTTTGGTGTGAAGGGGATGGTGGTGAGCGAGCCAGGTAATTTGTCTGCAGCCATCGGTGAAATGCTGGCCTTTGACGGGCCGGTACTGATGGATGTACGGGTACGGCGCGATGAAAACTGCTACCCCATGATTCCGCCCGGCGCGAGCAATGAAGACATGGTTGGGATTCCTGATATGCCCAGCCATCCGGCTCAGGCGCTGAAGAAGGCGTGACAATAGAGAGCTGGTGCTGTCAACGTTGCACAGTGTGCCATCCGTAAATGTACTGTTTATACTCGCGTTCTCCGTAAATATGTGGAGAGCGCGAGTATTTTTTTAGTGCCCGGTTGCGGGCATATTTGATCAGTAAGTTGATTATTTCATCTGTTCTTTATATAAGACGTGCCCTTCTACCTTTATTCTGGCTCGGATGCTGAGACTTTTTTGACTCGGTGCTGTTGAGCGTAAGTAATGTCGCGTGTATCCCTATGAGGCATTTTTGAGTGCTTTTATGGACTGCGATCGCACTTCAACAGGTCTTTTACGCCTATTTCTGAATATAGTTGCAGAAAAACCTGTTATGGGCCTTGTTCTTCTTCCGGCAGCGGGGTAGTATGCGCGTAATTTAATACAGTAGGCGCTTTACATCCTTTACCCGTGCGCTCAATTCGACTGACTGTGCCTTCAGGTTTTCCCTGGCTGATCGGCCAGCATCGGCAGGAACTCTCCGTAAGTTCTTCTCAATTTATTTCTCGCTTTACAGAGTCTTCACAAGATAAATATATCCTTCTCTCCTCAGTATGGTCTTTGCTACCGATTTTGACCCCACTCAAGCATCTGCTCGCCGCAAGTCCGCCCAGTCGGCGTCTCGGGTAACCGTTAGTCCTGTTCATCAGACAAATCGCTTGCTTGCGCAGGCGGCTCAGTCACAGGAAATTTCCAAACGGGCGATCGCACAAAAACGCGCACTGGAAAAAGTGGCTGAAGCCAAAGCCAATCTCGCCAGTCAAAACAACGTCTCTGACGTAGCCACTCGCGTACAGATGACGAGTGTAGCTGCTACCGAGATTGCAACCTTGCCTCTGAAGGCAAAGCCTAGCCTGCCGTTGTGGTTGCAGGTGCTCGACAAAGTGCAGCAAGGCTCTACTGCGGTGGCTAGTTTGCTGATTGCAGGCGCGTTAGTACTGTACGGATCTAGCGTGTATGCAGATAAGTCAACCGATCGGGCACTGACGCACCTCAACCGTTTGCAAAGTGAATCGCAGCAGCTCACGGCTGCAAATGAAGCAATGAAGCAAAGCTTAGCCGAGCAGGCCATGGAAGAAAATTCTGGATTGGAACCCTACAAAGCCGGGGACGTTTTGTTTGTGACGCCAGCGCCGTTGCGCCCTGCAAAAGCGCCTGTAGAATCGTCTAAAAAAGAGAGAATTAGACCGTTGGGATATTAAGCCAGGATATTAAGTCAGGATATTAAGCCAAAATATTAAAAGTATGGCCACCTCTCATCGTTCTAACGCTCGTCGCCGTTCGTCTGCGCGTCGGCCCCTGACCAAAACGCCGCGTTCTACCCATGAAGCGATTCAAGAATTTAGAAAAAAATCACCCCGACTGCGCCTGATTAGCGTTTGGCTGGTGCTGATTTTTGGCATGGTGGGACTGACGGGTCGGCTGGCCTACTTGCAGCTGGTGAGAGGCGATGAGCTGAAGGCAATGGCCGCAGAGCAGCAGGCGATTCAGACTACGCCCAGGGCTTCGCGCAGGCAGCTGGTGGACCGTCAGGGCAACGTGGTGGCGATGGATCGGGTGCTATATACCCTGTATGTGCACCCAATGCTGTTCAAAAAGCCGCCAGAGACCGTGGCGACTGCCTTGGAAGAGGTTTTAGAAAGTTCAACGTTAGAAGATAGCGAGCAGGCACTGGTTCGGCAATTTGCTGAGCAGGAGAGTGGGATCAAGCTGGCGACGGATATTTCTGGAGAGACGGCAAAGCGGGTGCGATCGCTGCGACTGGATGGGTTAGACCTACTGCCTTCGCCAAAGCGAACCTATCCCCAAGATGAGCTATACGCCCAGGTCACTGGCTACACAGACCTAGAAGGCGTTCCCAAGGAAGGTGTAGAGCTGGCGTTTCAGTCACAGCTAACCTATCCGAAAGTTGAGGCGTCGGGGACGGCGGCTTCTTTGCAGCTGGTGACGCGCGATGACTCGCGGCTACAGCTGACGATTGATAGCCGGTTGCAGCGAATTGCCCAGGAGAACTTAGCGGCTACGGTGGCTGAATACAAGGCCAAGCGAGGCGCGCTGATTGTCATGGATAGCCGGACGGGTGAGATTTTGACCCTGGCGGTGGTGCCGACTTACAACCCGAATGAGTACTACGACGCGAATATTGAGTTTTTCAAGAACTGGGCGGTGAGCGATCTGTACGAGCCGGGGTCGACCTTTAAGCCGATCAATGTGGCGATCGCTCTCGAAAACGGCACCGTCAATGCCAGTGACACCATCTATGACGAGGGTAAAATTCAGATTGGTGAATGGCCAATTCAGAATGTAGACTTCAAATACATTGGCGGTCGAGGTGCTATTTCGATTACTGACGTGCTGCGCTATTCCAGCAATGTGGGGATGGTGCACATTATGGAGACGTTGCAGCGCTCTACTTACTACGAATGGCTAGAAAGACTGGGCATTGGTGACAACACTGGCAGTGACTTACCTGGTGAAACCAATGGCCAAATAAAAGAGCGCGAGCAGTTTGTAAACAGCGCGGTGGAAGCGGCAACGACTGCCTTTGGACAGGGCTTTTCGCTAACCCCTTTGCAGCTTGTGCAGCTCCATGGCACGCTGGCGAATGGCGGAAAAATGGTGACGCCTCATGTGGTGCGCGGCATGATAAACAGTGACGATGAACTGACCTGGACGCCTGAAGAACGCCCCATACCCAAGCAGGTATTTTCGCCTGAGACCACGCAACAGGTGCTGCAGATGATGCAGGAAGTGGTAGACGATGGCACAGGTTCGGCAGCGAAGATTGACGGCTATCAGATTGCGGGGAAGACGGGGACAGCGCAGAAGGCGACGGACTATGGCGCGTATGGGGATCAGCGAATAACAAGCTTTGTGAGCATTGCACCGGTGAGCGATCCTCGCTATGTGATTTTGGCGGTGGTGGATGAGCCTCAGGGTGAGAATGCCTATGGTGGGACGGTCGCTGCGCCGCTGGTGAAAAAGATGCTGGATTCGCTGGTGGTGTTGGAAGGAGTTGCGCCTGACCAGCCAGTGACTAAACCTGCCGCGACAGATTCTGCTGAGCCAAGAGCTGTTGAATCAGAGCCTTAAATTCCCCCCACTACTCCCCACTCTTCCATCATGCGCTATGTCATTGGTGTAGATATTGGCACGAGCAGCACGAAGGCTGTTCTATTTGATACGAATGGGCATCAGGTGGGGCGATGTTCGCAGGGATATGAGTTGCGATCGCCCGAACCAGGCGCAGCAGAGCAAAACCCAAACGACATTTTGCAGGCGGTGACGCAGACTACGGCCAAGGTTGTTGTAGAAAGTGGCATCGATCCGCAGCAGCTGGTGGGGATTGCGTTTAGTGCAGCGATGCATACGTTGTTGCTGGTGGGTGAGGATAATCAGCCGATTACGCCGATGTATACCTGGGCGGATAATCGGAGCGATCGCTGGGCGGAGGGCGTGCGATCGCAAGACCCCGATTTATATAAACGCACCAGCCTACCGGCCCATCCCATGTCGCCCGTGGTGAAAATGGTGTGGTTAAAAGATGAACAGCCGGAAGCCGTTGCCCGTGCGGCGCGAGTGGTGTCGATAAAGGAATATGTGCTGTGGCACTGGTGCGGTGAGTGGGTGGTGGATTTGTCGATTGCTTCGACGACGGGGTTTTTGAACCTGGTACAGCGGGATTGGGATGAGGGAGCGTTGACGGTGGCGGGGATTTGTCGTGATCAACTGTCGGAGTTGGTGCCGACGATGCATAAGCTGAGCTTGCGTGAGCAGGTTGCAGCGGAGATGGGAATTTCGGCGGATGTGCCGGTGATTGTGGGAGCGAGTGATGGGGTGCTGTCGAATTTGGGGGTGGGTGCTATTACTCCCAAAACAGCAGCGATTACGCTGGGAACGAGTGGCGCGGTCAGGCAAACTGTTAGTGAGCCGAAGACGGCTGAGGCGGCTCAACTCTTTTGCTATGCGCTGACGGATGACCAGTGGGTGATGGGTGGCGCGGTGAACAATGGAGGAATTGCGTTGCAGTGGACGCGGGATAGTTTGGTGCCTTATTCTGTGCCGCCGGATGAGCGTTGGCATGGCCGCTCCTTAGGAGTATCGCCTGTGACTGTAGAACCGAGTGCCTCTACTTACGAACGCCTGACTGCTATGGCCGAGCAAGTGCCACCGGGCGCGGACGGTCTAATTTTTCATCCGCACTTGCTAGGCGAAAGAGCGCCGCTGTGGGATGCTCAGGCGCGTGGTAATTTTTTTGGATTTGGCCGACATCATACTCAAGATCATTTGGTGCGGGCGGTGATGGAAGGGGTGCTGTACAACATGGCGAGTGTGTTTGGCGCGTTGGAAACGGCAGGCGGAGATGTAGAGACGCTCAGTGCTTCGGGTGGCTTTGCTCACTCTGCGCTGTGGCAACAAATGCTGGCGGATGTGTTTGAAAGAGAAGTTGTGATTCCAACGGTGATTGAGAGTTCGGCTTTGGGCGCGGCTGTGTTAGCGCTGATCGCTATCGGAGAGTGGTCGGGGATGGAACAGATTGCCAACTGTATAGAGATTGCATATATGCGGCAGCCAATTGCGGAGAATGTGAAGCGATATCGGAAACTGTTGCCGATCTACAACAATTTGCTGACTGGCCTTGCTGAGCAGTATGAGGCGTTGCAGCAAGCGATAGCGTAAGAAAGTATAATAAGGTTGATAAACAGCTTTGACCAATGCCTGCATTATGGAGGACGCATTGTTTCCTATGCTGAATGTAGCCGCCATAACTCTATCAATCCGTCACTAGATTGGTTAATCGCTATGCCTGCGAAGGATATTTATCACGACCAAGTGAAATCAGCTTTAATCAAAGACGGTTGGACAATTACACATGACCCACTATTGATTCGGCTGACGAAAAAGAAGCTGTATGTGGATTTAGGGGCAGAGCGAATTATTGCTGCAGAGCGAGGTACTGAAAAAATTGCAGTTGAGATCAAAAGCTTCACGCGGCCTTCTGATATGAAGGATCTCGAAGAGGCATTAGGCCAGTGCGTTTTGTATTCTCGACTGTTAGCTCGCTATGAGCCAGATAGGACTGTATATTTAGCAGTTAGTGAGGATGTGTATGTTTCAGTTTTTGAAGAGGAAGCTGGTCAGATATTGATACAAGATGGCTTACTTAAAGTAGTTACCTTCAACGCTGATCAGGAGGAATTGATTCGATGGGTTCCGTAAATACTGACTACCGACAGATTATTGAAAAAATTCTGCGCGAGTATGTAGATTTTCTAGGTCAAGATGATGCTATTCAGCAGGAGCTGGTTTTTGATCATGAACATGATCGTTATCTGCTGGTCGAAACGGGTTGGCAAGAGAATAAACGAGTTTATGGACCCTTTCTTCATCTCGATATCAAAGACAACAAGGTCTGGATTCAGCACGATGGTACAGAAGACGGTATTGCCTACGAGCTAGAAGCTGCCGGTATTCCAAAGGACAAAATCGTTTTAGGGTATCGGTCAATTGAACGTCGTAAGCTCACGGAGTACGCTGTTTCCTAGCGCTGACATTCATTGTTGAATAATCAAAACCGACCCCGTTTAGGCTTCTCGGCAGGTGCCAGCTTCATACTCTTCAAGAGCCTCTTTCGCTAAAAAATCTAATTTGCCAGCAGCAACATCTTTTTCTATTTTTATATCCCAGGATCGCTCATCTAATTTCAAAACCCAGTTTGCTAACTGGCTTAGCTCTTGTGGCGAAAGCTTCAGAATCTCAACTTCGAGTTTTTCAACTGTAGACACTTATCGCTCACCTCATCATAGAATCATCACCGTATTCTATCTTATGAGTCAGCGTCTGCCTTTTCGCTGGTAGCGTGCACAGTCAGAATGCGTGATTCGATGGATTCCCATACATCAGGAGAGACTCTTGTTGCATTTTCCTTGCAGCGCACCATTAGCTCACAGATATAGCAATAGTCAGCAAGAGATTGAGCTTCCTTTGCAGTCAAAGCAGCAGTATCAGGATTTATATTCAGCCCAGAAAACCAAAGGCTGTAGATAGATTCAACAAACTGCTTTTTTTCTTTTCGGGTAGCGTCCCGGTCAGGTTGGTTTTGCTTGAGCTGTTCCAGAGATTGGCCTAGGTAATCAAAATCTACACTACTAAATACGCCTGCGTCCTTAAAGGCGAGGGCGCGGGCGCGGGCGCGGGCGCGGGCGATGGCGCGGGCGATGGCGCGGGCGCGGGCGCGGGCGCGGGCGATGGCGCGGGCGATGGCGCGGGCGATGGCGCGGGCGATGGCGCGGGCGCGGGCGCGGGCGCGGGCGCGGGCGAGAGAAAGAATGAGAGTAACGGCAGCAGATCTGCTCGCCGAAGACTTTATTTTTTTTTCAGTCTTATCAATCGAATCCTCAGCCCACGTCACTAATGCCGTCAGGCGTGGTGTATTTATACATTCGTCGGCCTGTGTTTTTATTGCCAACAGTAACCTATCTGCACCTGCCCTACCCGACATTAATCCGGGCAATAGCAAGAAAATTTCTCGCCAGCGATTGTCGAGAATGTGCTGTTTCACCAAGCTCGACCATTCGTTGTTGTCTATCAAGTATTGAGCGGTCAGATACTCTTGCAGTGTCAGGTGAGAAAAAGAATATTGATCTTCCATGCGCTCTACCAAAATGCCTTGCTGCACCTCTATCGCAGTCAGCACTTTCTCACTGTCTAGCCCCTTTGGGGCATTCAGGTTGCTGGCCAAAAACTCTCTTACTTGAGTAGATAGCCGACGCTTATCAAAAAAGAGCTGATCCGCCTCCATGCCATCGTAGGCAATTTCAGAAAGCAAAATCTCTTCTTGTTCTATGCTCAGCCCTTCGTAAATGTCATCTCGCAGTATTCGCTTTTCAGCCGCCCATTCTTCTAGCAATATCCGCAGCGCCTTCTTATACAAACTGCTGCGATTGTCAGGGAACCGCTGCGACCCGCCATACACTAAACATAGATACGTCAGTAGCAGCGGTGTATGCGCCAGCTCTTTAGAGGCTTTGTTTTCTGGCTTTTGCAGCACTTCCCAGCATTTGGCGGCAGTCTTACGCTCCGTATCCAGCTCATCGCTAAACCAGTTACCAATAAACTGCTGAATCTGTTCATCATCAAAATCAGCCATCGTGACATTGCTAAAGCGCTGAAACGCACTGCCCCGATAGCCAGACGCTGCTACCCGACAAGATGCAATAAAACGGTTGCCATCGTTGCGATCTACAAAGTCTCGAATTGTTGTCAGCACATTGTCCAAGTTTGCACTGGGCACTTCGTCCAGACCGTCAAGCATTATCAACAAATTCCCCTGAACCAGCGCATTCTGAGTAAACGTATCTGATTCAGGAAACCCACAGGTTTCCAGCTCAGCAGCAATGAATTTCTCAATATCAACATCGTCTGATTCAAAGCGCTTCAGCTCTAGCAATACCGGAATCAACCTGAACTGATACTCCGCACGCTCGTAGTAAAAGGTCCGCAGTGCTTCCAACCCCACCTTTCTCAAGAAGGTACTCTTCCCTGCTCCTGGCCCACCCAACACCATCAGATACTGCTTCTGATTCGCAATCGTAATGCCAGAGTGCTTTTCGTCTTCGCGTCCTCTGCCACTGTATCCACGCAGACGATTTTGGCGAAAAGGCTCTTCCAAAGCCTGTGGGTCAAACTGTAAAATATCTCGACTATCCAGTAGCTTCACACCTGTGTAGACGGATGCTAAATCTACTGGCTCACGCATTCCCAGCACTTTTAGCTGACAATGCCGCTTTTGATACGTCTCAATGTACTTACGAGAAGCATTGAAAATAGCCTGCTTGCTCTTGTCTTTCAGCCCCTTAATCGTGCTGACAACGGCATTGCTGCTACCCGTTTTCGTGGTATCGGTAATCAGGGCAGCGATGCCTTTTGCCGCAGCGCCTACTAGGAGTTCAGAGCCAGTCATATTGCAATGCTATTAAGTGCGAGTCTCCGAAGGGGGAGGTTTCACAATCGCAGCATAGCGTAAGCAGCTGTCAGCTAGTAGCCATTAGCTGAACGTTTCTATACAGCTGCTCAATCGGAAACTCAACGCCCATACTAGCGATTTCAACAATTTCCCCAGCCTTGTAGGCAAAGTACAGCCACATTCGGCCTTCTCCTCTC
>JBCBBK010000038.1:0-19158 GCA_038531675.1 Cyanobacteria bacterium J06581_3 | reverse complement strand
CAAGTCGGTTTGCTTGCGAAAAATTATCAACATCTAAATGAGAAAAGAAAATCAAGAGACGAACGCGGCGCTGAAACCACAGTGATTACAACTGTTTATTTCACAAAGCTTCAACGCTTAAATGATTTTCGTTCTCAAGTGCTACGCCTTATCTTCGGAAAAGATTTTGATTAAAAGGTTAAGAGTTCAGTAAGCTCCTGTTAAACATCCGGATAGGTTGCTTTACGAACAACAGAATTGTTTCTTGAACAACAAAAAGCCCGAGGACAGCACTAAGCAAATCCTCGGGCTTTTATTTTATTTGTGCGCCTATGCGGTCTCCTTAATGAGGAATGGACTGCAGACTACACCGCCATAAACGCAGACTCGTTCAACGCATCGACGCCAGTATTCATGACTGTTGCCAATGTCTCGTCACCGGCTGCGATCACCGCATTGTCGCCGTCTGCACTAACAGTTAGCTGACCAAAGGACAGACCACCCATCAGGCCAATCATGTCCTTCCCAGCTTCAAAGTCCATGATCATGTCAGTGCCTTCACCTGCTGCCAGGAAGAACGTATCCGCGCCGCTGCTATCATTGTCATCGCCGTAGAGCTTGTCGTTACCCAAGCCGCCATAGAGCAAATCATCGCCAGCATCACCGTAGAGGGTATCATCACCTTCTTCACCAAAGAGCTGATCGTTGCCGCCCTTACCGCCGATGCGATCATTGCCAGCACCACCAAAAAGCAGGTCGTCACCGCCGATAGCGCCACCCGCACTGCGGCTGTTGTTGTCCCCGCGTAGTACATCGTCGCCAGCACCACCGAAGATAGCGTCGTTGCCGCCGCCGCCAGCTGTAGTGTCATCGCCACCACGAGCCATTAGCGTATCGTCAGTGTCACCACCTACTAGCTCTTCTGCGACTGGTACACCGTCGTCGAAGGTCTCTGTGCCCGTGAGCGCAGCAAACTGAGTTTGAGCGATATGAACCTGGTCAACCAGGCCCTCTACCCCTTCAAACTCAAGACCGTAAGAAGTAATACCCTGACCAGTGGCCGCATCTAAGAACTCAGAGCCAGAACCCTGGAAGTAAACCGGTACTGGAATGGTTGTGTGGTGTGCCCAGCCATTCATCACCTCAGGGTCAGAGCCCCAATAGTGACCAGCTGCTGTCGTGTCTAGCACGTCAGTCTTAGAGAAAGTAGATGTACCATCTTCGTCAATTTCTTCAGTCAGAATGTTGTTGCCGTTTTCATCGACTTCGGTTGTTAACCCTTCTGCGCCCACCGTTCTAAGTAAGCTAGGGAAATCCTCATTCAAGGTGAAGTAGTGGTCGTGGTCAGCGGTCACCAGCAAGAGATTTTCTTCATAGCCGCCGTTGGCCTGAATCCACTCATCTACAACAGCAACAGACTTGTCAAATTCAAGCAACGCCCCGATAGAATTATCGAGGTTGTTGTCATGCATGGCCCAGTCAATGTCACCGCCTTCAATCGTGACCCAGAAACCATCTTCATCGTCACCGAGTACATCCAAGGCCGCAGAGGTCAGGTCCGCTAGCGTAGGGTTAGCGTCAATTTCAGAAGCAATGAATGACTCATCGGTTTCACCTTCTTCTAGTGGTCGCTCAGCATCTAGGCGGCTAGAGAGACCCAAGTTGCTGTAGTCACCGTTGGCTGTGGTCCAAGGCAGGTTACCACCCTGACCGCGCGCACCGTATAGACCAAACAGTTTTTCGCCTGCGTTGACGTCGATGCCAGCAGCAACTTCTGCCAGGGTCGCAGCAGCACCTTCACCACGCTCAGCAAAGGTATAGACTGTCTCGCCGTTACGCAATTGCTCTAGCGTCTCTAGATCCATGTAGCGCTCATCGCCACGACCGTCCGGATGGCCGCCGCCTAGAACAACTTCTGGCTGTGACTCGTTGAGTACCTGATAGAGAATGTTGTCATCCTCAACGGGAATGGGATTGCCGTCCGCATCTAGCTTGAGAATAGGGTCGCCGTTTTCATCAGTTTGAACAACTGGCTCGCTGCCATGCTCGTGATGGTCTTCGTGCAAAGGCACACCAAACTCGTCGAGCACAACCTCCACTTCAAAGTTCTCAACCCGCTCAGTCTCAGTGAGCTTATTACGCTGGCTGACATGACCGATTGCAGAACCAGGTGTAGCGTGGCTGAAGGGTACAGAGCTGACAACACCAAATGATTTGCCCAAATCGCGAGCAACTTCACCGAGGGTTTCGATATCGTCTTCGTAAATATCTACACCAATCGCGCCGTTGTAAGTTTTAACCGCTGAGTACAGGGTTGTTGCAGTGTTAGCAGAGTCAGGGTAAATGTTCTTAGGATAATCGGGGTCAGGATCTGCCAACCAAGGTAGTGCGCGTCCTCTCTCCAAATCGTACGTGTTTTGGAAGCCGCCTTGCTGCGTTGCGCCTTCAACAACAGCTGCAAAGTCAAAAGTAACAGTGCCGCTGTGCTCAATGGAGCCAGAAATAGGCGTGATCCCGTTCTCCAAAGAGAAAATGAAGTCGGTCGCATCCGTAATCTCGAAACCAACTTGAAAGTCTTCGCTGACCGCTTCAGCAGCGCTGTCAGCTCCGACGAGCGTCAGATAAGCTGCGCTTTCCAGTAGCTGAGTATCCAACGCCACACTGGTAACGCCGGATTCAACAGCAAAACCATCGCCTTCAGCGGTAATCGCTGCGTCAATTCGTGCGTCGCCTACGTCTGCGCCAGTTAGGTCACCGTTGCCGAGTAGTGCTGCAAGCTCAGGAGAGACTAACAGATCAGCGCTGTCAATTATTAATGTGCCGTCTTCAGCGGTGACAATCTCAGGATTGCTGATGTCGAATAGTGCGCCGCCAACGCTATTGGTGTCGGCGATGAAAAAGCCGCTGGTACTGTCGCTCACGCGAGTCTCATCGAAGCCGATTGAAAACTTGCCCAGCTCCAGCTCAATATTCTCGCGTTCAATGACAGGATCTTCGTCAAATCCGGGATCGAAGATACCGAGAATAGGGGCATTGCTACCAGCCCGTAGCTCTGGAAAGAAACCTTCAACTAGAGCCGGATCGTTTGTAAGGTCGTCTAACGTGAAGCCTTCGCGAATAGGTGCAACACCTGTCTCGCGGCTGAGCGTGTTTCCCTCTAGTGCCGAGTTGTTCTTACTACCGTCGATGTAAGTTGCGCTGGTGGTCGCAATTTCAAAGTTTTCCAGCTTCTGGAGCGCCAGGCCAGACCCCTGTCCTTCTGTATAAAAGTCGCTTAGGGTATCTCCCGTAGCACCGTCGTTGATTGCCTGTTGAATAGCCGCAGCACGGGTAATCTCCCAACCCATGCCATCGCCAATCATGATAATTACATTCTTAGCCATGAAACCAAACCTTACTCCTAAGTCAGATCAATTAGCCGGTTCGGTGAACCTACTAGCCGTGTCACAATTTGTTGCTTTTCTTTTTAAAGTAAAACATCACCAAGAAGGCCCCACATTGAGTTTGTGGTAGCCATAGATAACATTTCAAAAGTTGTTAACGATGCATTCCCTTGTGTTCGGCTTTTTGTAAAGCTAAACACCAATTCCAAACTCTTTTTTACTTATGTCTAGGCTCTTATGGATCTTGTGTTTTTGGGTTAAGAGGCTAATAAGGGCCAATTAAAGTTGATAGGTTATATCTGGAAGAAAGATTAAGCGTATGCCTGCTATATATTGGGAGGGCAGTTGATTGTTTTGGCTTTAGCGTTCTATGTTGAACCTCCGCAGACCGCCTAAAACGAGTGTCGTAATTCGCGAGCAGCAGATTGAGGACGACCGCATGCGTGATGTAGAGCTGCTGCTAGAAAGCCTGTTTCTGCGGGAGGAAGTAACGCTGCGGCTGGTGCTGGACTGCCTGTACGACGTGGGGTCGGTGAATTTGGTAAATCGGAAAGTGCGATCGCGCCCTCTCAATAAACTGATGAAAGCGATCGCCCGCCTTTCCAAACCTGCCTTTCGCCCATTCATGATTCGCTGGACTCGTAAAAACTGCCCCCACCTAATTGCCGACTGGCTTCACTCACAGGTGCGCTTCGGCCCCAAAGATGTGCTGATGCCAGAAGTGAAGGACGTCACCCTTGAGGACCTTGGTAAATAGCCAAAAGATCTCTATCTATTGGTTAACGTGCCACCAATGCTTTGCCACAGCAGACGTGATAGAGTTTGAGGCAAATGGTTGTGATTTTTACGTTGCCGCAGTTGGCCGCTTTTAGGTCTATAGGGGCGTGAGGTCTCAAGCAGTGCAGGTGACCCCAAGAGCGAGAAGGCTACGTGAGCACAATCCAGATTCCGATTCTAGATCTGAAGCCCCAGTATCAGGCGATTAAGTCGGAGGTGCAGTCGGCAATCGATGAGGTGCTCGAGTCTGGGCAATTTATTTTGGGCGCCAGGGTAAAGCAGTTCGAGTCGGACGTGGCTGACTACCTGGGCGTAAAGCATGCCATTGGGGTGAATTCCGGAACGGACGCGTTGGTGATTGCGCTACGGGCGATTGGGGTAGAGCCGGGCGACGAGGTAATTACGACGTCTTTTAGCTTTTTTGCTACGGCAGAGTCGATTAGCAATGTGGGCGCAAAGCCGGTGTTTGTGGATATTGAGGCGGGTAGCTTTAACATCGATGCGAGCCTGATTGAGGCGGCGATTACGCCGAAAACGAAGGCGATTATCCCGGTGCACTTGTATGGCAATCCGGCAGCGATCGCACAGATAAAAGCGATCGCCACCAAACACAATCTCAAAGTCATTGAGGACTGCGCTCAGTCATTTGGCGCGGTGTACAAAGGCGACTGCTGTGGCTGCGACCAGTCCTGCGACGATGCCATTCGTGGCTCACTACTGGGCAAAAGAACAGGTGCCCTGGGTGATATCGGCGCATTCTCCTTTTTCCCAACCAAGAATCTGGGAGCCTATGGCGATGGTGGTCTGATCACCACAGACGATGACCAGCTCGCAGATCTCGCCGGAATGCTGCGTACCCACGGTTCCAAAGAAAAGTATCGCAACGAAATACTGGGTTACAACTCACGCCTGGATGCGATTCAGGCCGCTATTTTGCAAGTCAAGCTAAAGCATATTGATAGCTGGAATCTTCAGCGCAGGCAGGTGGCCAAAAACTACAGTCAGCTGCTAGAAGGCGTTAGCGGCGTGATGACTCCAGCGATTACCGATGGCCATGTGTTTCATCAGTACACGGTTCGCATCCTAGATGGAAAGCGCGACCAGGTGAAGCAATCCATGGCCGATGCTGGGGTAGGCTCAATGATTTATTACCCCTTTCCTTTAGATTTGCTACCGGTGTACGAAGGCCAATATGAGCCAAATCCAGTCAGTAATGAGCTAGGGAAAGAAGTGCTGAGCTTACCCATGTGGCCAGAGCTATCACCTGAGACAAGTGAGCGTGTAGTGAAGGCATTGAAAGCAGGTCTGGCTGCGTAAGTAATCGTACGGAGCGGAAAAGCCTGTAGATGTAGGAACTGTAGCGATACCGTAATTTTGTGATGAGCAGCGGGTTGCCAGGATCGGTATATTCCGCCTTCGGCTGCGGCAGAGCGCACGGATAAGCTGTAGCCACTGCTGCTGAGTGATTTTTGTATGCTGAAGGCGTCTGTTCGTAGATTTGGGTTAAACGTTGGGCTGGCTGTCTGTGTGGCTGGCGTAGGATCAGCCTTGCTAAGTGCGGGCGCTAGCTGGGGCCAAACGATGCCAGAGCAGGAGCCTACGCAGAGTCTGGCGCTTCTGCCACTGCGCCCTATGCAGGTAGAAGCCAGTTTTCAGGCTGTGCAGCTGGAGGCGATCGCCCAGAACATGAACGCTCAGATGGCTGACGCGCGATCGCACGCATCCCAACCCGAAGGCCTCACCCTGGCTGATATTCCCCTCATCGGCGATGTCATAGATGACGTCGTTGATGAAGCAGGTAACTTTGATAGCGGCATGAACCTGCCTGTAGATTTTGGCGTTGGCAATGTCATGGGGTCTTACGGTGTAACCGTTAGCATTGACTGGGCAATGTAGAAAATCTAGGCGTTACCCAAAAATCTACTCAATGAGCGCGTAGGGCATTTCGCTATAAACTTGGGATGCTCTGTTGAAGACCTGCGCCATTGCGCTCGGATATTGGCCCATGCAAGAAGACACCCTATTTAGCAAAATTATTCGTCGCGAAATTCCAGCCGATATCGTCTATGAAGACGACCTATGTCTGGCGTTCAAAGACATTACCCCGCAAGCACCCACCCACATTTTGGTGATTCCCAAGAAGCCTATTCCTAAGCTTTCGGAAGCGCAGGAAGAAGATAAAACGCTGCTGGGCCATATGCTGCTGATGGTGAGTGCGATCGCCAAAGAACAGAACCTGGACAACGGTTACCGGGTTGTGATTAACACTGGCGAAGAAGGTGGGCAAACGGTGTTTCATCTGCACATGCACTTGTTAGGAGGTCGCAGTCTAGGCTGGCCACCGGGCTAGTGCAGTGTCATTGACGCTACACTAGGCTGCTTACGTCTCGATTCGCTCCAGCTGCCACAGAATCTGGTTTCCTTCCCGGCGGATTCGTGAGACGGTCCAGTTGCGCCAAGCCCAGTAATCGCCACGGCTGGTGACCGCACTAGCATTCACATCCATCAAATCGGCCAGCTCGGCGCTAGTAATCAGATAGCCTTGCTTGGCCAGTTCATCAGTGACCTGGAGCGTTTTGAGCGCATTTTGTAGGCGTTCTATTCTGCCTGTGTCTGGGCCTGTCTCGTTTTTAGAAGCCATGTCGCTTGCTGATTCGATGGGAGCTGTCTCGTCAAATCTTAGCGCTGGTGTAGCAGATGGTTCGTCTGGGGTGCCAGTAGTTACCACTGGCGCATTAGTGCTCAATTTGACACTTTTATACGTAGTTTCTGTGTCAATAGTCTGGCTAGCGTTTGATTTTGCTGTATTGGTGGCTGTTAGCGGCAGGTCTGGTTGACTGGCATTTTCGTCCGCATCTGATGAACGTCTGCGTTTGCTGTTCTGTTTGCTGCTATTGGCTTTAGCGCTGTATTGACTCAGAGAGATGGACTGGTTGTGAGAATACGCGCGGGCAATCTCGTCGCAGCGCTCGTTGCCCGGGTTGCCGGTGTGGCCACGCACGTAGCGCCAGTCGATGGTGAGCTTGTCATCATTAAGGGCAGCGCTAAGTTCGTCGAGCTGTTCCCATAGGTCTTTGTTCAGGACGGGCTTGCCTTTGGAGTTTTTCCACCCCTTTCGCTTCCACCCTTTGATCCACTTGGTGATGCCGTTTTTCAGGTATTCGCTGTCGGTGTGGAGGATGACCGACTGACTGTTGCCAGTGCTGATGGCTTCTTGGTTTAGGTAGTCGAGGGCGGCGATCGCGGCCTGCATCTCCATTCGATTATTCGTTGTGGCGATGTTTCTACCGCCTAGCTCGTGCACCTGCCCGTCGCTGTATTCTATGTGGGTGCCCCAGCCGCCAGGGCCAGGATTACCAGAGCAGGCACCATCGGTATAGATTTCTGTGACTTGAGCGTCGGGCATTGAAAGGAGTCCTTAGCGAGCTGATGAGAACATAGGCATTAATTAGCCAAAGGGTAGCTTAGCGCGGAAACCGCATTAACGATGCCTAGCCAAAAGGTAGTTGGGCTCTAATGTATTCTCGGCGCATCTGCGCGATCGCATCAATCGAAATCCCCTTAGGACATACAGACTGACACTCCCCATGGTTGGAGCAGTCTCCGAAGCCTTCAGCCGTCATCTGCTGCGTCATTTTCACCACTCGCTGCTTGCGCTCGGGTTTACCCTGGGCAAGCAGAGCCAGGTGGGAGATTTTGGCGGCGGTAAATAGAGAAGCAGACGCATTCGGGCAAGCGGCAACACAGGCTCCACAAGCGATACAGGCAGCGTAGTCGAAAGCCTGATCGGCGTTAGGCTTAGGGACCAAGACAGCGTTTGCGTCTGGAGCAGCACCAGTTTTTACAGAAATGTAACCGCCTGATTCAGCAATTCGATCAAGCGCGGTTCTATCAACCACTAGGTCTTTGATGATAGGAAAAGCTTTAGCTCGCCAGGGTTCCAGCGTAACGGTGTCGCCGTCTTGATAGTTACGCATGTATAGCTGACACACGGCGGTTTTTTGCTGAGGGCCGTGGGCCTGGCCGTTAATCATGATGCCGCAAGAACCGCAAATGCCTTCACGGCAGTCGTGATCGAACTCGACAGGCACTTCCCCTTTAGCGGTGAGCTGTTCGTTAAGGACGTCCAGTACCTCTAGAAAAGAGAGATCTGGTTGGACATTATCGACGGTGTAGCTTTTAAATTGGCCAGCGACATTTGGATTGGCCTGTCGCCAAACCTTCAGATGGATTTTCATGATTACTTGTAAGAGCGCTGGGTGAGTTTAACGTTTTCAAAGGTAAGAGATTCGCTGACGAGGGTATGAGCCTGTTCATCGCCCTGGTATTGCCAGGCAGCGGCGGTGGCGTATTGATTGTCTCGGCGCTGGGCTTCGCCTTCGGCGGTTTGGTATTCCTCGCGGAAATGACTACCGCAGGATTCTTCGCGGGCGAGGGCATCGCGAGTCATTAACTCGCCTAGTTCCATGAAGTCCGCGACGCGCCCGGCGAATTCCAGGTTTTTGTTTAGGGTGTTGGCTTCGCCAGGAACGCGGAGGTTTTGCCAGAATTCTGAGCGTAGCGATCGCACATCTTCAATCGTCTGCTCCAATTGCCCCTTATTCCGACTCATACCCACCCCATTCCAAATCAGATGTCCCAGCTCCTGATGAAAGCTAAGCACTGTTTTATCACCCTTAATACTCAGCAGCTTCAGCGTACGAGCACGGGCAGAAGCTTCGGCTTCGCTAAAAGCATCATCGGTAGTCTGCACAGGCTCAATATCGGTCGTGGCGATGTAGTTGCCCAGGGTGTACGGAATGATGAAATAGCCATCGGCAAGGCCTTGCATCAGCGCACTGGCCCCCAGTCGGTTGGCCCCATGGTCGGAGAAATTGGCTTCGCCAAGGACGAACAAACCAGGAATCGTGCTCATGAGGTGATAGTCCACCCATAGTCCACCCATGGCGTAGTGTACAGCGGGGTAGATTCGCATGGGTACTTGATAAGGGTCTTCGCCAGTGATGCGCTGGTACATGTCGAATAGGTTGCCGTAGCGGGAGGCGATCGCCTCCTTACCTTGAGAAGCGATCGCATCTCGAAAGTCCAAATACACCGCCAGTTTCGTATTACCCACCCCGCGCCCTTCATCAATCACCTGCTTGGCATTGCGAGAGGCCACATCTCGGGGAACCAGATTGCCAAAGGTGGGATAGCGCGTTTCTAGGTAGTAGTCGCGATCGCCCTCCGGAATATCATTCGCTTGTCGCTCGTCGCTAGCTTTCTTGGGCACCCAAACCCGCCCGTCATTTCGCAAGCTTTCACTCATCAGCGTCAGCTTCGACTGAAACTCGCTTGCGACTGGAATGCAGGTGGGATGAATCTGTGTGAAACATGGATTCGCAAAGAGAGCACCGCGCTTGTGGGCTCGCCACGCCGCCGTCACGTTAGAGTTTTTGCCGTTAGTTGAGAGGTAATACACATTGCTGTAGCCCCCCGTGGCCATTACCACCGCGTCTCCGGTATGGCGTTCCATCTCGCCAGTCAGCAGGTTACGCACCACAATTCCTCTGGCTTGCCCCTCAACCACCACCAGATCTAGCAGCTCTCTTCTGGGAAATAGCTCTATGTGGCCTGCACTGACTTGCCGCATCATCGCGCCATAGGCACCTAGCAATAGCTGCTGACCCGTTTGTCCTTTCGCGTAAAAGGTGCGTGATACCTGAGCTCCGCCAAACGAACGATTGGCCAGTAAGCCGCTGTATTCGCGAGCAAAAGGAACCCCTTGTGCGACGCACTGATCGATAATTTGACTGCTGATCTGGGCCAACCGATATACATTTGCCTCCCGCGAGCGATAGTCGCCGCCCTTAATCGTGTCGTAAAACAGTCGCCATACGCTGTCGCCATCGCTGGGATAGTTCTTGGCTGCGTTGATGCCGCCTTGGGCGGCAATGCTGTGTGCACGGCGAGGAGAGTCTTGAATGCAAAAGCTTTTGACCCGGTAGCCCTGTTCTGCTAAGGTCGCGGCGGCTGAGGCACCTGCTAAACCAGTACCCACAACCAGAATAGTGTGCTTGGTTTTGTTAGTGGGGTTGACCAGCTTGCAGTGGTCTTTGAAGTTGCCCCATTTTTCGGTGAGGGGGCCGTCGGGGATGCGAGGGTTAAGGGACATGTGTGGGTGGAGGGCGTTAGCTAATGAGGTTGAAGTAGATGGCGAGGGGGAGGCCGATGAAGCCGAGGGCGATCGCGCTTCCAAGGACTGCGCTAGCGGCAACGACACCCGGTTTCGTCGCAATACCCAGAGACTGTAGGGCGCTCCAGATGCCATGACGTAGGTGCAGTCCCAGGAAGCTGAGGATAATGACGTAGCCAGCGGCGTAGATAGGCTGGTGGAAGGTTTCAAATACGAGGCGGGCGAGGTCGCGATCGCCCGAATCTGGCAGTCGATACACTGTTCCAAACTTGAAGGTAGCCAGGTGCCAAACCAGAAAGAATCCCAGCAGCGCTCCTGAGAAAATCATGGTGCGAGAGGCGATGGATTGGCGACTGGGTGCTCCAGCACTTTCATATTCTGCGTAGGCGACAGGTCTGGCCTGCTGCTTACCCCGGTAAATGCTGATGCCGATAGCTGCGTGCAGGCAAACCATGCCAAACAAAATGAATTCCACCAGGTACAGCAAAGGACCCCAGCTTTCGATGGTGTGGGCCAGCTGGTTGTAAGCCGGAGCACTTGCCAGCAGGGTGAGATTGCCTAGCATGTGAAAGACAACGAATGCAACCATGCCCAGTCCGGTAAGGCCGGTGAGCAGTTTTTTGCCGATGGAGGATTGAAGTAGGCTAAGCTCTTGGCGCTCGGCAGTATCTGCGGGTGGCCCAAAGGCGCGGTCTGTAGATTGGTCTTTGGCTGGCGAGGAGACCATGGAGTAAAAAGAGATTGATTGTCAGGGTATCGTTTGTACAGAGCTGATGGAAGTCGCAACACAACAAATTACTGGCTGGCCCTCACCCCAACCCCTCTCCCAAGTTTGGGAGAAGGGGCTAGGGGATGAGGGCTGTCGAGATGTTATTAGGCTCTATCTTTCTATTTAAACGCAAAAAAGCCTGAAGATACCTGTGTGTAAAGTTCTTCAGACTCTTTTATTATTTAGGTCAAAGAAGGCGGCTACCTATTCTTCGATGGTGACCGATTTGATTTTGTCGCCTTTGGCGATCGCATTCACCACATCCATATCTTCCGTTTTGCCAAATACGGTATGAATCCCATCCAGATGAGCCTGGGGCTCATGGCAAATAAAGAACTGACTGCCGCCAGTGTCTTTACCGGCGTGGGCCATCGATAGGCTACCAGCCTCATGCTTGTTGTCATTGATTTCGCACTTGATTTTGTAGCCAGGGCCGCCAGTGCCTGTACCGTGCGGGCAGCCACCTTGAACCATAAAGTTAGGGATGACACGGTGAAAGTTCAGGTCATCGTAAAAGCCGTCTTTGGAGAGCTTCACAAAGTTGGCAACGGTGTTGGGAGCATCCTGGTCAAACAGTTCAAGGTTGATAGTGCCTTTATCTGTTTCCATAATTGCGCGAGTCATACAGTCGTCCTTGTAGCGTTAACACCAGTTGATATTCTATAGCCTTCGTCCCGAATCTGCGCTCTAGCTGTCCGAGGTTGCCAGCTCGCGCTCATAGGAAGCCGTAATCACTTCCAGGCGAGTCTCAAAGTCTAGCTCCATCAGGTCAAGCTGCAGAATTTGCTCATCCTGGTAGTATTCAATTTTTTCAGCAAGCTGACGTTCGTAGTCTGCCTGAAGCTGATCGGTTGCAGTGCGCAGGCGGATCTCATGCTCGTTTTCCAACTGCTGCGATCGCCGCTGATTGTTTTGCAACGCGGTTAGCAATCTATCGATACGCTGTTTCAGTAGCCAGTAGACAATAGCCGCAGCCAGTACGCCTACGCTTAGTCCAATAAAGAGGCCGATAATCAAAGCTCAGCGGCTCCATACTATAAGAGAAGTTAGTCACAGATTATGCCTTAATGACGAACCGATGGCGAGCTTATCTATTAAGAACCTTCAAGGAAGAGGCCTAAGCTAGCGTTGGAGCTAGCCTTCACTGTGAGGAAATATTACGGTTCGGTCAGGGGGCGCACATGGCTGAAAGCACTACAAAATCCGTCTTCCAGAGATTTTTAGGCCCACTTTATGACGGCTTTCCCTACTCCAAAAGTGACAGAGAAAGTGGGGTTTTCAGTAAGATGAAACTAATGATGTACTCCCTATATGAGGATGTGAGCTTTTGAGTCAGCCCCAAAGTAGTCAGTCTCAGCGTGTTATGGGCGAACAGCCGCTAAACATTGGCCCGGACGGTGTGGTTGCCAATGGCGCCAGTGCAGGATCAGCCGGTCAGCCAGATGTCGACACTGTCGTTCTGCCCAATGTAGAGGATGAGTTCAAAACGCCAGTCGATAAAGAGGCTGAGGCGTTGGCCCTGACAATTGCAGAAGCTGCTGATGACCGCAAAGCGAGCGACATAACTATTTTGCGCACGGGTGAAATCTCTTATCTGGCTGATTACTTTGTGATTGTCACAGGCTTTTCGAATGTGCAAGTGCGGGCGATCGCCAATTCCATTGAAGGCGCAGTAGAAGACAAATTTGACCGGCAGCCGCTGCGAAACGAAGGTATGAGCGAAGGCCGATGGGTGCTAAAAGACTACGGCGAAGTGATTGTGCACATCTTTATGCCCACCGACCGCGAGTACTACGATTTGGAAGCCTTTTGGGGGCATGCAGAGCGGGTTGAGTTTGTGCCGACTTAGTAGACGCTATGTCGCTTTAGCGGAGGAAACCCTCTAAAATAACCAAGGAACTTGACAGTAACTTCGATGAACGGCGATACACCCAAAAGCTCTATTAGCGCCCGCTGCCCGGTGCCGGTTGATCAAATTCCGATCAAAGAATACGAAAGCATGAGCGAGTCGTGGTTTTACCGGTGGGGGATGCGTGACCTGCGCGGCTACCTGGTGCCGATTATTAGCCTGTGGCTGCTGAGCTGGATAGTCGTGGGGCCCATGGCGGCTGTGAGCTTTGTCCCGGCCAAAATGCCACCGCAGTTTGTGATTAGTGCATCGCTAGGGTCTCTGTTATTGCCAATGTTGGCGCTGGTTCAGCTGTATACGGGCTGGCGACATGTGTGCGATCGCCTGGCTCAGCAGGCGGTTCCCTACGAAGAATCTGGCTGGTATGACGGCCAAACCTGGGAGAAGCCAGAAGAGGTGTATAACCGCGATCGCCTGATTGCCGACTACGAGGTCAAGCCGCTGCTACTGCGCGTACAAAAGACATTTGCCGTTATCTGTGGGATTATCGCTTTTAGTTTGGTGAGCTGGCAGTTTATCTAACAAAATTAGCCAGGCCAGCACTTTTCGCTCCCGTTCCTTTCGCCTTTTAACGGACAGTTGAACTTATGAATAGAGTGAGCCGTCATTCATCACAGCTGCTAGACGTGCAGTTGCTGCGAGAGGGCATTGTTGAATCCACCCACAAGGTGCATGCGGTAGTGTGCGATGACCGGGGCCGGGTACTCACCAGCGCAGGCGATCCGGAGCTGGGGACCTTTATCCGCTCTTCGCTAAAGCCGTTTCAGGCACTGCCCGTGGTCAACACCGGCACGCTGGACCAGTATCAGCTAACAGACAAAGACCTGGCGATTATCTGTAGCTCTCATAAGGGCAGCATCGAGCAAATGCGGCAGGTATTCAATGTGCTGTGGCGCTGCGATGTGGATCCGACTTCGTTGCAATGTCCCACGCCTGCAGGGAAGGAATCGCCTTTGGCTTACAACTGCTCGGGTAAGCATGCCGGGATGTTGGCGATATGTAAGCAGCGGGGCTGGTCGCTCGATAATTACATGCAGCGATCGCACCCTGTCCAAAAGCTAATTATCTCTCAGCTGTCAGAGCTGCTGGGAATGCCTGCCGATGAATTCATTTGTGCCCACGACGACTGCGGCGTGCCCACTTACCTGATGCAGCTAAGTCAGATGGCGACGCTATATGCCAAGCTCACTGCTGGAAGTACGCTAGATATGGAGCGTATCGTGCGGGCGATGACCCATCATCCGCTGATGATTTCTGGGCCAGAAGGTTTTGACACTCAGCTGATGCAGCTGACAGAAGGGGCCTTGGTCAGCAAGGCTGGCGCGGAAGGCGTACAGTGCATTGGCCGGGTCGGTGACGGGCTAGGGATTGCGATTAAGGTTGTAGATGGCAACAAGCGAGCTAAATACGCCACGGCAGTTTACCTACTTAAGCAGCTGGGCTGGATCACACCAGATGTGTCAGAAGCACTGTCCGATAAGTTTATGATGCCGGGTAAATACGCCCGACTGGATGTGATAGGTGAGCTGACATAACACCCTTTAGAACGCGTCAGAGAAATAGGTTGACACAATTGGGATGTAACCAGCTATACTTGTTGAGCACGAAAAAACCGTGTTCTATCGCGGGGTAGAGCAGTCTGGTAGCTCGTCGGGCTCAATGGTTTAACTTTGCTATGTGCTTAACAGCAGGTTAAACAGGGCAGCATAGAAGGAAACTTTTATGTGTATTCTGTCAAATTCGGGGAAGCCGGTAGCATGGTAATCCCGAGCCAAGCCTGAGGCTGAAAAGCTTTTGGAAGGTGTAGAGACTGGATGGCAGACACCCTAACGGTTACGGCATATGCCGAAGACGAGGGTGAAGGGACAGTCCAGACCAGCAAACAACTTAAGGCTCTAAAACGCTTTAAGTGTGGCAGCGAAAGCTGTAGTGGTACGCATAACCCGAAGGTCCATGGTTCAAATCCATGCCCCGCCACCAAATAGGTGTAAAAGACCGTCACTCACAAGGTGGCGGTCTTTTAGGTTTAAACCTTATTTCAACCCCCAGTAGTTGCTATAGATTTCGGCCAGTGGATACAAAACTGAAGGGAGATATCGCCGAACAGTCGACCGTTGTTCAAGCTTTGAAGAAAGGATGGGGCGTTCTTCAGCCTGTTGGAGATCGCCTTGCTTACGATCTTGTGTTTGACGTTAATGGAAGCTTGCTGAAGATTCAGGTGAAAGCTGCCTGGTTCCACCAAGCCTCCCAAAACTATGTTGTGGACAATCGGCGGACCAAAACCAATCGAAGAAGTATGGTGCGATCGCCCTATTCAACAACTGACTTCGACTTTGCCATTGCTTACATCTCTGAGTTAGAAGTCTTCTACATTTTTCCTGCTGATGTATTTATCAGCTATGGGAGCGAGATACATTTGGTCGAGACCGAGAAGCGCCAAAGAAAACCACGCTCGGCAGACTATCGAGAACGCTGGGACTTACTTCAGCCGTAAACTTTTTGCCTAAACACCCTCTTTTAGCAGAATTACTCGAGCTAGCCAGCTTAGAACAGGCCCCAGCACCAGCGCCGGAATGAATGATGCAATGCTGATTTTGCTTGTTTTGAGTAAGTTGAGCCCCAAGCCCAAAATCATGATGCCGCCTATACCCGTTACCAGAAGCACAGTGGGGTTAGTGTCAGGGTTGGGAATGAACTGAGCGAGTGAGCCTGCAAGCAAAGAGAGCCCTCCCTGATACAGCACAATGGGAACGATCGAAAAGCCAACCCCGATACCATAAGTTCCAGTCAGCGCAATCGATACCAGCCCATCCATAGTGCTTTTGACCACCAGAATGGTGTTGTCGGCTAGCAGTCCATTATTTAGGCTCCCCAAAATAGTCATCGGGCCGATGCAAAACAGTAAGCTGGCTGCAACGAAGCCCTCTGTAAACCGATTGCCACCTTTTACCCGCGCCTTGATCCAATCTCCGAAGGAAATGAGCCGCGCTTCTAACTGCCACCATTCACCCAGTAGCCCACCCACCACCAGCGCCACCAACGCCAGAATTACACCTTCTATGCCGCCCGCACTCGCATCGTTCAGCGCCCCGGCCATCGATAGCCCAATGAATATGGTCGTAAGCCCAACGGCCTGTGTAATGACGTCCCGCATTTTGGACGATAGTCGGTTACGTAGGAAAAGGCCGCTGAGTGTACCTAAAATTACGAGAAGAACGTTAATCCAGGTGCCGCTGGTTTTGGCCCAAAGCGTTAGCATTTTGCTGCGTTGTGATGGTGTACAGCCTATTATGTGGGTAATTGGTGAGTCAGAGGAGTTCTAGAAAATGTCATCGAACAGTCTACCGTCTGTTTCTTTGTTACAGGCAAGCACTTATGACGTGGAGGCTTTGCAGCAGCGTTTGGTGGACTTGCTTGCGCCTTTGGGTGGGATAAAGGCATTTGTGAAGGCGGGCGATCGCGTATTACTAAAGCCGAACTTACTCACAGGTGCGCGGCCTACAAAGGAATGCATCACCCGTCCCGAGATTGTGTACTGCGTGGCGAAGCTAGTGCAGTCGGTGGGCGGTAAGCCCTTTATTGGAGATAGCCCGGCTTTTGGGAGCGCTCTTGGCGTTGCCAAAACGAATGGATTGTTGGAATTAGCCAAAAAAGCAGATATTCCGATTAAAGAACTGCACGGCAAGCGCTACGCGGTAAAAAGTGTTGAAGGTAGCGAAGCTTTTGACAACTTCCTGATTTCCAAAGAAGCGATGAACGCAGATGTGGTGATCAATCTGCCCAAGGTAAAGTCTCATGTGCAGATGACGATTACCCTGGGGGTAAAAAATCTCTTTGGCTGTGTACCCGGCAAAATGAAAGCCTGGTGGCATATGGAAGCGGGCAAAGATGAGAAGCGATTTAGCGCCATGCTGGTAGAGACGGCTAGACTGATTAACCCTGAGCTAACCATTATTGACGGCATCATTGGCCACGAGGGCAACGGGCCAAGTGGTGGCGAGCCCAGGGAGTTGGGCGTATTAGGTGCGTCGGCAGATGTATTCGCTCTGGATAGAGCGATGATAGAAGTTTTAGGCGTAGACCCTCAGCGCGTACCGATTTTAGTAGAGTCTCAGCGAGTGGGTCTGTGCTCGTCGCTATCAGCGATTGACTTTCCTGCTCAGCAGCCGAGTGAATTAAAGATTGAAGGGTGGCGCTTGCCTAGTAAGATGATGCCGATTGATTTTGGTGCGCCAAGGGTGCTGCGCTCTACGTTTAAGCATTTGTATATTCGGTTTATTAGAGAGCCGATGGCAGCGTATGGTGATCGCTAAAACCTGTTTTCAGAAAAAACAGCGAACTAACTGAATAAGTTATTCTTCCGTATACAACAGTTACGGAGGTTGAAAGCCAATCCTCAATCTTCAGACGTGTTTTTTGAACAACAGGTTAACGAAGTTGAGCAACGAACCTAAGCAAAAATTGAACAACAACGCATCGAAATAGAAAAAATTAGGATAGCAGTCAGTCGTCTGGTTGTTCAGAGTGTGACATCTGTAGTTGAATCATACAGACATAGTCTTTCAATATACGACTCCGTTAGTACGCTGACAAGCATTCAGTGCAGCGCTTGTTCGGAACTTTACAATCCTGATGTCGTCTTTATTACAATCCTGAGATCGTCTTTATAGGTCAGACAAGACTGTGTTTTTTGTTCGTATTCTTTATGAGTACGAGAAAAATGAACCTAAAAGAGATAGCATCCTTGGGAGCCCGTGGCTCTACCGTCTCATTCGTAAAGTCGCCAACAAAATCCCCAACAGAAACGAAACGGCGCATTTCGTATCTCGATGGGCACAGAGGATTAGCAATTCTTCTGGTCGTTTTATATCACGCGTATTCTCGATGGCCTGAGATTGTTCCCTACGGCGATCGCTATGCAGATTTTCCTGTTTTTTCGTTTGGCTGGCTAGGCGTGCAGCTATTTTTCATGCTGTCCGGGTTTGTTATTTTGATGTCGCTCGAACGGTGCCCGAGGATACGTAACTTTATCTATCGCCGATGGATAAGACTGTTTCCCATGATGCTGATTTGCTCCATCATTATTTTTGCGACGGCGGGCTTCTTTTTTGAGCGGCCTGCTGGCGCCCTTGCCTGGAGCAGCCTGATTCCTGGGCTGACTTTTATGGAGCCTACGTGGTGGTCGGCGGTGACGGGCTCTTCGATTGAGCCGTTAGAGGGGGCCTTTTGGACTCTCTATGCGGAGTTCAAGTTTTATGTGTTTGGGGCGATCGCCTACTACTGGCAAGGCAAAAAAATCTTCGTCGGTTCGCTCATTGCCGCCTTTGTCCTATCTTCTGTAGCGCAGCTTGGGCTTATCTTTTTTGAGGGTTCTGCTTTTTTGATACTGGTGAAGCTGACAGTGAATTTATCGTTTGACCAATTTGGTTGGTTTGCCGCAGGCGCGGCCTTTTACATCTATTCGCAGAATCGTTTGTTTAAATGGTTTGGGCTTGCCGTATTGCTTAGCTTTGTAAGTTCAGCAATGCTCGGCTTTGTAGAATCGGATATGCAAGCCTTTTTAATAGCTAGCCTGGTGTCGTTTTTGTTTGCAATTTCTGTCATCAACCCATCGATTCAAAACTTTCTAAGCAACAGATTCTTTCTGTTCTTTGGATTTATCAGCTACCCTCTGTACTTGATTCACGAGAATATGATGGTTGCAGGCGTAATCAAGCTGGACAAGTATGTTGAAATATTATCGCCAGCTCTCTTCCCTTTGCTTATGATAGCTGTTCTTTCGGGTGTGGCCTTTGTGCTGGTGAAGTATGTTGAACCGCCGCTCAAGCGACTGATGAGCGAGCGCTTAGCCTGAATCTTTGCATAGAGAAAGGGGGGAATCGTCTAGTAAAGAGATAGACAGAAACAGATAGATCATCACTGAACGCCTGTGTTTTTCTAACAATCATATAAAAGGCCCTCAACGCAATGCGTTGAGGGCCTTTCGCCTTATTCGGTTATCAAACGAGTAATCCGAAGCTTACGCATTGATGGAAGGCGCAGTCAAAGCAACAGGGGCTGCTTCGCCAGCTGCCAAGTCGAGTGGGAAGTTGTGAGCGTTGCGCTCGTGCATTACTTCCATACCCAAGTTGGCTCGGTTCAATACATCTGCCCAGCTACCAACAAC
>JBCBBK010000037.1:0-20521 GCA_038531675.1 Cyanobacteria bacterium J06581_3 | reverse complement strand
CAAGGGGGTAACGAAAAATCGGATAGAACAGGGTGGGTTTTCACCGATTCGCTACTATTTCCGATAATGTCTATTGACTAGCGCAGAGTGACATTGATGTCCATACAGCCTGTTGAAGAAGCTCAAAACAACCTTCAGAAACTCATCAACGAGGTAGCCGAGTCTCATAAGCCAGTAATTATCACTGGCGAAAGTAGCAACGCGGTGCTGATAGACAAGGAAGATTGGTCTAGCATTCAAGAAACCCTCTATCTGCTGTCCGTACCAGGTATGGGCGAGTCAATCAAAAGAGCTATGGCAACGCCTCTCGAAAAATCCAATGAGGAGATCGAGTGGTGAAATGGAGACTCATATACTCCAGACAGACTCAGTAGAAAATAACTGGAGCTTTCTTGAAGTCTGGGTAGATTCCACACAGTCTTCTCCCTATGTTCTTTTGTTGCTAGGTGCTAAGAATGGGAACTGCCGTATCCTAGATCCCAAAGAAGGGTACAGCTCAATCAAGAGCTGCAAAAACCACAATGAAGCTCAGCTTTGGTTACTGGAAGATGAATATGAACCGATAGAAGGACGGTTTGCTAGCAATGAAATTTAGCGTTAATGATGTCCACCACGCGCGGCACAACAAGCTAATCCTTATCCTTGCTTATACGCCAGTGCCTGCCGGTACTTTTTCCGCGCGCTGTGGGTGTACGCTTGCACCCGCCTGAATAGAGGTGTACAGCCGGTTGAGGGCGTTGATGTAGGCATAGGCGCTGGCCACGATAATGTCGGTGTTGGCCGCATGGCCGGAGTAAAGGCGATCGCCATGGCGCAGGCGAATCGTCACCTCACCCATTGCGTCAATACCCGCCGTCACCGATTGAACAGAATATTCAATCAGGTCATTTGGAATATCAACAATGCGGTTAATCGCTTGGTAAATCGCATCGACTGGCCCCGTGCCAATAGAGGCGTCCGTTAGCTCCTGACCGTCGGGCATGCGGATGGTAATAGTAGCCGTTGGCTGAGCGTTACTACCGCACGACACCTGAATCAGCTCTGCTTTGAAGTGGTCAGCAACCTGCAGCGTTTCGTCATTGACGATGGCTTCCAGGTCGCGATCGCTAATCTCTTTCTTCTTATCTGCAATATCTTTGAACCGCAAAAAAGCCCTGTTTAGATCCTGGTCACCAAGGTCAAAGCCTAGCTCCTTTAACCGAGTCCGAAAGGCATTACGTCCAGAGTGCTTGCCCAGCACGATCTGATTGTTGTTTAGGCCAATCAGCTGAGCATCCATAATCTCGTAGGTCAGACGGTTCTTGAGCACACCGTCCTGGTGAATGCCCGATTCGTGAGCAAAGGCGTTAGCACCCACAATCGCCTTGTTAGGCTGCACCAGCATCCCCGTCACGTTAGAGACCAAACGTGATGACTTGTATAGTTCCTGGGTGTTGATGTTCGTCAGGGCTGCTTCAGACTCAGCAGGCAAGCCAAAGAAGGGATTGTAATACTGACGACGCACGTGTAGCGCCATCACTAGCTCTTCGAGGGCCGCATTCCCCGCCCGTTCACCAATCCCGTTAATAGTGCACTCTAGCTGCCGGGCACCCGCTTTCACCGCTTCCAAAAAATTGGCAACGGCCAGGCCCAAATCGTTGTGCCCGTGCACAGAAATAACAGCCCGATCGATGCTGGGAACGTTGGCCTTAATGCCTCGAATCAGGTCGCCAAACTCGCTAGGCGTCAGATAGCCCACTGTATCTGGAATGTTTAGCGTCGTCGCCCCGGCCTGAATTGCTCGCTCTAACACTTCATACAAAAACTCAGGCTCGCTGCGACCCGCATCCTCAGGCGAAAACTCAATGTCATCTGTAAAGCTTTTCGCATAGCTGACCATATCACTGGTCATCGCTAGTACCTCTGCCCTAGATTTGTTGAGCTTGTACTTCATGTGAATATCAGAAGTCGCAAGAAAGGTATGAATGCGACCTTTCGTGGCTTTCGCGACGGCTTTCGCGGCGGCTTCTATGTCACCTTTCGTGGCGCGGGCCAGGCCGCAAATAGTTGGACCGCCCGGAATGCCCACTTCGTTGGCAATGGTGTGAACGGCTTCAAAATCGCCAGGACTCGCGAAGGGAAAGCCTGCTTCGATGATGTCTACCTTCAGGCGAGCAAGCTGCCGGGCAACGGCAAGCTTTTCGGCGACGTTCATCGTGGCACCGGGCGACTGCTCACCGTCACGCAACGTCGTATCAAAAATCAGCACCCTGTCATTTTCAGTCCTGTCGTTTTTACTACTGTCGCTTGCATTGCTTGTATGGGTGGCATTAGCATCTGTGGCATGCACGGAATTATCAGCAGATGCAGTGTTGACAGTAGGTTGAGTCATTTGTGTGATTTATATCTTTGTAATATATCTATTTTAAATCGGGCAGCTACGATTGTGACAAATTTTTCGCTTTTGTTCAGACGCTACCGATTGTTTTGCTGGCGTATTGAACCAGGCAGTTTTGTTAAATATTTCGTGTAGGTGTGCGGAAATCATTGTCGGACCCCAGAAGACTGAGATAACTTCTGTAGCCACAGATAAAAAAGTGGCTGCTACTTGAGCCCACCGTTCAAAAGTTCGGTGAGTCTCCTGATTATCGTCTTTCAAAATTAAGGTCCCCCCATGGTTTCTGGCGTTCCTCCTGGCGCTGCGCTAATGTCTACGTTGTTTGCTAGCTGTGCGATCGCGCTCATACCCACAGCAGCCTATGCAAATCCACAAGCCCCTACGGGCCCTATGGATTTGCCCGGTCGCCCCCCAGTAGACCCCATCGAGTTTCCAATAGAAACGCCTGCCCCTCCAGTTTCTACGCCCGCTTCCCATGAGGAAGAGAGTCATGAAGAAGAGAGCGTAGACGCATCGCTAGAAGTCTCTGTTGATGAGATGCCTACAGGCGATACAGAAGGGGTTGCAACAGAGGCTGATTTGCCTCCGGTAGAGACTGACGACAGCACAGATGAAACTGTTGAAGAAGCTAGGGCAGAGTCCGTGTCCGTGCCCTGGCGAAAGTTTACGAACGAGGCAGGACAGTTTCGCGTCGCAATGCCCAGTCAGCCTGCTCGCTATTCATTAGGGTCAGCCGCAGGCATAGATGATTCGCAAATGTATATGCAGCTGCAGCTGGTAGATGGGGCGTATCTGGAAATTTATGCGGCGGCTTTTGTGGAGTCTGCAAGTTTTGCCAGGTCGCAGGCAAACCCAGAATCGGCTCTACTAGAGTGTGTTGCTGGCCTGGGCGATCTCCCAGAGCGCAGCGAGCCAAATTACCTGGCGTCAAGGCGTGAGCGCGGTGTGGAAATGACATTCCGTGGAGACGACGGTGCGTTTCAGGTTTCTCGCTGTTATTTGGTCGGCGATCGCGCCTACATGCTCACTGTATCCAGAGAGAGCTTTGACGCAGGTGCTGGGCTTATCCCCTTAAACGAGGTCGCCCCCCAGACGATGCCGGTTCGCTCTGCGGGCATGGATGTATTTTTTGACTCGTTCGAGGTCTTGGATTAGGTAATGTCTTATGATCTACGGGTGAACCTTATGAAGTGGTCGGCCCAATGCTTGAACTCCACAGCCATACCACTTGCTCGGATGGTAGCCTGACGCCGACCGAACTGGTGAATTTTGCGATTGAGAAAGGGGTAAAGGCAATTGCCATTACCGATCATGACACAATGGCAGGCTGGGAGGAGGCGATCGCAGCAGCCGCACCCCATAATCTAGAAATTGTTCCTGGTTTGGAGCTAAGCACCGTTTACAACGGGCGTTCCATGCATATTCTAGGGTTTTATCCAGATCCGCAAAAGCTACAGGCTCCTTTACAAGAGCGGGTAGAGGGGCGTAAGCGTCGCGCTCGGAAAATGGCCGAAAAGCTAGCTACTCTGGGCTACCCTATTCAGCTCCCTAACCTGTCTGGCGCGATGGCTCCTGGACGTCCTCATATTGCCAGCGCACTCAAGGCTGCAGGCCATGTAAACACTCACAACGAAGCGTTTGATCGCTTCTTGAAAGACGACGGGCCTGCCTACGTGCCCTACGAAAAATTTACGGCTCAGCAAGGCATTGAGCTGTTGCTGAGCTGTGGTGCGGTGCCTGTATGGGCACATCCCTGTATTTTTCGTGGCGGCACTGTGGAAACGGTTCTTCCTATTTTGGTGGAAGCGGGCCTAATGGGAATAGAGGTGTATCACCCTACCCACAGCGTTAGCCAAACGAGAAAATTAGAAGAATACTGCGATACCTACGGCCTGTTGATGACAGGCGGCAGTGATTATCACGGTCCGAAAAAAGAGAAAAATCCAGACTTCAAAGATCTCAACGCTTTGGCCGTTTCTTTGGAGTTGCTTGCTCCTTTGAAGGCAGCGGCTAAGGCGCTTAAATAAACAGAAAAGGCAACAAGATAATGTTTGTGGTCAGCGCAGTTGCGTTGTTCAGTAGCAAGCCATGCCGGACCCACCCCGTCGTTACGCGCCACCCCTCCTGGGAGGAGTGCCCGTAGGGCGAGGTGGGTTTCGGCCCAGGTAGCTTTCACCGTTTAGTCGACACTTAACTCGCAGCCAAATAGCCATTAATAGTAGCCTTACGCCGCCGCAGGTGCTTCAGCGCTTGCTGCTCTAGCTGACGGACGCGCTCGCGGCTAATGCCCATGCGCTGACCAACTTTTGCCAGTGACAGTGGATTGCCATCTGCCAGGCCAAAGCGGAGGTTAATCACCTCTTGCTGCTGAGTGGTTAGCTCCAGAAGCATTCTGCGTAGGTCTTGTTGCAAGGACTTTTGAACAGTGTAGTCTTCAGGAGACGCGCCGTCGTCTTCTAGCAAGTCCTGCAGTTCGGTGTCCTGGTTATCGCCGATTCTCACATCTAGCGAGATTGGCTGCCGAGCAATCGACAGATACTCGCGCACCTGACGGGGCTCTAAATCTAGCTCCGCACCAATTTCGGTGGCGTTAGGGCTGCGGCCTAGCTTTTGAGATAGCTCTCGCTGTACCCGTTTGATTTTGTTGAGCTTTTCGGTGATGTGAATGGGTAGGCGAATCGTGCGCGCTTGCTGAGCGATCGCTCTGGTAATTGCCTGACGAATCCACCAATAGGCGTAGGTAGAGAACTTGTAGCCCTTCATAGGGTCGAACTTTTCCACGCCTCGCTCCAGACCCAACGTCCCCTCTTGAATCAGGTCTAAGAACTCTAGATTTCGCTTCTGGTACTTTTTGGCAACAGCGACAACCAGTCGAAGGTTCGCTTCGATCATTTTACGCTTTGAGCGGGCGCCTCTACGCATGTGATTGGTGAGCTCTGCTTCAGTTATATCAGCAGCTTCTGCCCACTGCGCGTCCGAAATTTCTGGCGTTTCTTCAGAATCACCCTCTACAGCTGTGGCCGTCAGCTGTTCTGACAGCTCTGCTTTGATAGCGAGCAGGCCCATCATTTTCTGAACCTGTTTGCCCAGAATAATTTCGTCCTCGTGGCTCAGCAGCGGAACTCGGCCAATTTCGTGCAGATAGGCTCGCACGGCATCAGTGGTGTACAGCGGCTTTGCTTTTCGCTTGGTTTTCTTTGTGGCCTTTTTGGTGCTCTTTTTGGCCACAGTTTTCTTAGTAGTTTTCTTGGCCGTCGCCTTTTTAGCTGTGGTTTTCTTGGCTGTCTTTTTGGCCGCTGTTTTTTTAGTCGCGGTTGCTTTGCTGTCAGTTGCTTTCATGGGGGTCACCTCGTTCGCCGTGGTCTGCTGGTTGCCCTGTGCGACATCTTTTGCGCGGGGCTCGGATTCTTGGGATGTTGATGTATCCATTGAGTTGAGGCCCTCCGCCAAAAAAACTTTTTAAGGACTAAACCAGTACGGACTGGAATTGTGAACGTGTGTCAGATAGGTTGGACTCGAACGCTAATGCTTACACGGAACCATTATGAGTTTATTCTGACACATTCTGCGTGGACTGTAAGCCACTTATTAAACTGGATACAACAGAAATATCTTCGAAAAGATGACAGAACGGTGTTGTCTGCAACAACAGTATTAAAGAGAACACTGAGTACTGAGTGAGTATCAGCTTAGAACTTACTGAGCGCAAGTCCTTTGCCGCCTTTAACGGCTCTGTATCTGAGACCTATTTAACTTCTTTGTATCATTGCAAACCATCTGTTGATTGGTGGTGTTGGTTGCACACTGTGATGACCGTACATCTTGCTACGTACTAGCCAAGCCGATAACAACTTTGATACAGCGTAATACGCCTATGTTAGACTCATTGCTCTGCCAGGGCATCTTCCTCAGGAGCGACACTTCATCAGATATCTGTGTGAAATATTCAATGCAATCCATTTAGTGCACATCCAGTGCAAGACAGACTGGTCAGAAGTGATGTAATTTTACAAACACAGTCGGAAGTTTAATTTCCGGAAATTAGTCGGCTTTGTATGATTTGTATGAGTTGGCTTCTTAATTAGTTGCCTTCTTACTAATGATGCTTGCCGTTGGTGCTGTCGTGATAAAGCTCCTCACCTACTCCTCACCTAACCTATAGGAGAGCTTGCGAAGCCTGCCGTAAGCCTTTTGGGGTAGATGACGAAGCTGGCCAATCGCTCTATTTTAGGGGTCGGGCGGTCTTGAGGGCTCTATTTATAGGGGCTGGGCGGTCTTGAGGGCAGGTATGTTTTTGAAGCGGTCTTCGGAGCTAAAGGGGCAGTTAGCTTTGAAGCTAGCCTCAACTGGGGCACCTCACTGGCTCACCTCTACTGGCTCACCTCATTGAGATGCCATAGCATAGCACAGCGATTCAGCGTATGTGTGTGGTCGTCATGATATCTTCATATGCTTCATCTTTGATCGCCCATTTAACAGCGGCCTGAGCGTGGATGGTAGTGGTGTCGAACACAGGAACACTGCTGTCTTTTTCACTCACGAGCAGACCGATTTCTGTGCAGCCCAGGATGATGGCTTCAGCGCCAGCGTCGGTCAGGTTGGTAATGGTTTGGCGAAAGTAGTCGCGTGAGGAAGCGCGAATTTTGCCCAGGCATAGCTCATCGTAAATGACGTCGTGAATAACGCTGCGATCTTGGCCGCTAGGCACCTGTATGGCCAGACCATGCTGATAGATCAGGCGATCTTTATAGAAGGCTTCTTCCATGGTGAAGCGGGTACCTAGCAGCCCAACGCGGGTAATGCCCTTGGCTTTGATCACGTTGGCGGTGGTGTCGGCAATGTGCAGGAGTGGAATGGTGGTGGAAAGGGCGATCGCATCCGCGACCTTATGCATGGTATTGGTTGCTAGCACCATACAGTCTGCGCCTGCCCCTTCTAGCCGGGCGGCAGCGGTCCCGAGTATTCGCCCGATTTCATCCCACGCGCCCTGGTGCTTGAGGGCCACTAGCTCTTCAAAATCAACTGAGTACATCAATATTTTGGCTGAGTGCAAACCGCCCAGTTCAGCCTTGACGGCCTCGTTTAATAGCCGGTAGTACTCGATGGTCGATTCCCAGCTCATGCCGCCCAGCAGACCAATTGTTTTCATGGATAGCGTCCTTGTTTGGCTTATCAGCGCTTTCGGACCAGCTCGTCGCCCGATGTTTGGTACCACAGCACATTGCCAACCACAGCGAGTACAAAGGCAACGCTACCGCCGCGAATAGCTAGCTGCGGGCTATATCCCCCTCTTGTCAGCGTTTCCATCCAAATGCCTGTAGTTTCTGATGGGCGAAAGGCATCCAACGCTGCGGGCACTAGATAGATGAGTGAGGCACCCACCAGTAGCCAACAGGCCATAGAGGCGAGCAGGAAAAGCGTTTTGGCAGTGGATTGTCCTTGAGCAGGGGCAGACATATTGTTATGGATTAAGGCTGTGGATGAATAAAGCTATGGAAGCGAAGCTCAGAGGAGAAATCAGGCGAAGAAATCAGCAGTAGAAGAGGTGAGCAGCTCTCAATCTAGGATAGTCCTCATTTGGGCATATACGAAATTATGGATGAAAAATTATCGGTGAAAAACCTATGGGAAGAGCTGACAAGCAAAGCTACCCGCGCTGTGAAAATCTGCGGTTGGTGTAGGGTGAGCGATCGCCCAAAATGTTTCTGTTCCATCGGCTAGCACGCCGACCGTACTCACCCCTAGCTGCCACGGCATGCCAGCAGGCAATAGCTTGCTCACATCTACCGAAATATCGATTCTCAGCTCGTCTGTACGATGGCTAACCGAAAAGGGGAGTTCATGAAAGGCTTTTTCTTCTTTTAGTCCTGCTCTGTAACCACTGAGTGCAAATACATTCCAACTGCCGTCCGGCGATAAATTGAATTCCCAATAAGCGTCCTGGTCAGATTTCTCACGGCCTGCTGCCAGAAAAAATTCAAAGCAAGTCTGCTCCCAAAGCCGGTCTTTACGGGGATTTCTGGTGCCTGTAGTGCTACCAGTTTGTGGGGGGAGAGCGATCGCGCTCAAGTCGCCCGTCATGACATAGGAAACAGAGAGCACATCCTTTTCTCTAGAAAGCGTACCTGTAACCGTTAGGGTCGTCTTTGGCGGTAGTGGCTCGAATGGAATCAACGAAAAGGGTGTTAGTGCGCTCATGGTGTCTGGTCGCTAGATGGGTTTAGTGACTCAATCAAAGCCTTCAGCTCGGCCTCCTGTTTCTCAATGCTTGCGGTTAGCTGAAACTGTACCAGCGCTCTATCCAGGTTGTGTTCTGGATACTTCACATTGAAATAAACACTCCCTGCCAAATAGTCAGAGAAAAATCGCAGCCCTAGCTCAAAGGCAATCAGCCGAATCGCGTCGTACAGATAGTGATAGTCCTGCTCGGTCAGGAAATTGCGAGCCAGTGTCAAATAACCTTCTAGCATTGCCCTAGCTAGCTGCGTGTCAAACTCGACGCTTCGCCAGTCTTTGGTCTCTTCGCCCAGCGGGTTGCAGCCCGAGCGCAGGCAGTCACCAATGTCATAGTGCACTAGGCCCGGCTTTACCGTGTCCAGGTCGATTAGGCTGACGGCCTGACCATTGGGCCCCAGCATGATGTTGTTTACCTTGGGGTCGCCGTGGATGGGGCGTAGCTGTAGCTCGCCAGCTGCTTTTGCGTTTTCGAGGACATGCGCCCAGGCTTTGCGCTGTTCGATGAAATTCAGACAGTGTTGGATGTCTGGCTGGCGGGATGAAGAGGGTAACGATTTTAGGGTTTGTTCATACTCTGCCAGGTAGCCAGGGGTGATGTGGAAGCCCTGTAGGGTATCGGCGAGGCTGTCGGCAGGCAGGGTGCTGAGCAGTGTGTGAAACATAGCTAGCCCGTAGCCGACTTCTCTGGCATGGTCCGGGCTTTTTACAGTGTCGAAGACCTGGGCATTTTCAATAAAGGTGATGGCTCGCCAGTAGCCACCCGACTCGTCAACGACGAAAGAATCACCGCTGTTGGTCGGCAAGATTCGCGGCGTTTCCCAGCGGCGAGGCAGATCGCCTGTGTGGCGCTCTAAGTGCTCGCTAAGCACGGTCATATTTTGAATGACTAGCTCGGGCTGATGGAAAATGTCGGTGTTGATGCGCTGTAGGACAAACCGCTGGCCAAACTGGCTGGCGTCGGCAGACTTGGCACGTGCGATAGAAGGCGCAGGAGAGAGCGTGACCAGATAGGTCGTGTTGATGTTGCCATTGCCCAGGGGCTCTACCGTGACGACTGGGGCTGTAGCAGCCTGACCCGAGCTGGCAAACCCAGCAGCAAACTGAGCAGCGATGGCATGAAGTTGGGACATGGGGGTGGCTATTACCTACAGCGGACTGGGATAGAAGCTTACAGCGAGCTAGAGTTAAGGCTTTCTGCTTCCTCGGGGGTTTGAGGAATATGAATACCACATTCCTGCTTCAGCCCGTTGAAGCGGGTTGCTCGGCCATCGGTGTCGTCTGCACCGATCGGACGGCTGGAGTGCCAGTCCCCAACGCTGACGTAGCCTTCCTTGAAAAAGGGATGGTAGGGCAGGTCGTGGGCTTTTAGATAGTTGTAAATGTCTTTGGAGTGCCAGTGCAGGATGGGCAATAGCTTGTAACGGTTTTCCTGGACGGTGATGCGATCTAGGGTTTTGCGATGGTCTGTTTGTTGCGATCGCAATCCTGTTAGCCAGGCGACTGCGTCCAGCTCCTTCAGCGCCCGCTGCATAGGCTCTACCTTACGGATGTGGTCGTATCGGTTAAACGCTTCTACGCTGCCTTCTTCCCACAGCTTGCCGTGGAGCGCTTCCATCCTTGCTGGGCTGAGGGGGGACTGGTACACCTTCAGATTTAGCGATAGGCGCTGGGTGAGCTGCTGGGCAAAGCGATAGGTTTCGGCTGGCAAATAGCCCGTATCGATCCAGATCACTGGAATGTTTGGAATGATGCTGGTGACCAGACCTAGCATGACTGCGGACTGAATGCCGAAGCTGGTACTCATCACGAGGCGATCGCCAAAGGTATCTGCACCCCACGCAACGACCTCACTTGCCTCAGCACGATTTAGCTTTTGATTAGCTGCCTCAAGATCAATGCCAGGCGACTGCGTCAAGATGACTGAGTCGCTCAAGGCATCAGCCTGAGTCGTGGTGGAAGAATTGGTTGACGCACGGTTCATAGGGAAGGGCCTGAGCTCCCGATTATTTTTGCATAGTTTGTGGCGAGCCAGTATCAAAGCCTGTGGTTTAACCTAGGGCTTTCCCAGTCCAGCAGGCGGTGACGATGCAAACGCTAGAACACAAGCACGTCATTCTAAATCTACCTTTCTACGAAGAGATTTTATGTGCGATCGCTTGTTTTTCCCCTCTAGTCGTCGCCGGTTAGAACTTTTGGTCGGCTTTGTTGGGCGACGCCTTTTGGGTGAGATTACAGCGGCTTTGATCATTGCCTTCAGCCGTGAAAGGGCTTCTTCCCGATTGCGCTCCTGGCTGCGATGCTGCTGAGCCTTAATAACAATCACACCGTCTTTGGTGAGACGCTTGTCCCGCAAGGCGAGCAGCCTACGTTTGTAATAATCCGGTAGCGACGATGCAGTGATATCGAAGCGTAGATGCACAGCCGTCGCGACTTTGTTCACATTTTGCCCACCGGCCCCCTGGGCACGAATCGCACTCATGTCGATTTCGCTATCAGGAATCGAGACGCTGTTTGAGATTTGGAGCATCGTCAGGGAACAAGCCTCGTAGCAAAAGAAGGTAACAAAAGGGAGATCAGATCCACACTATCAAACCCGCAGCCATCATAGCGTCTGCCAGCAGCAGAGTTTGGATAAAAGCAAAGCTCATAAAAGAGAAACTTATAGTTCAGATTTGACATTACTTAGTCCAATCCATCGGAAGGACTGTTCTTTTCGTATTCTTATAAGATAGACTTAAATACATAAAGAATCAATATTCAATAGACTTTAGTCTATACAAGTCACCGCAGAGTAACTTTGCACTCGCTGTTTTCGATTCTTGATCTGTTGCATTTACGACTCCTGAGCGCACCACAGGGGTTTCCATTGCCTGTTTAATTAAGGAGGAATAAAATATGGATTTTTTGTCCGAATTCTTTGTGCTCTTCATATCGAAGCTGCAGTCTCCAACGCTTGGCTTTCTGATTGGGGGCATGATCGTTGCCGCCCTCGGTAGCCGACTATCCATTCCCGATCCGGTCTATAAGTTCATCGTTTTCATGCTGCTGATAAAAGTGGGCTTAACCGGTGGTCAGGCAATCCGCGATGCCAACTTTGGTGAAATACTGATTCCTGCAGTGTTTGCCATGGTGATAGGGGTTCTAATCGTTTTCATTGGGCGATACACGCTATGCCTGATGCCAAAAGTTAACATCGAAGATGGTATTGCAACTGCAGGCTTGTTCGGCGCGGTAAGTGGCTCTACGCTTGCTGCTGCCCTGACGCTGCTAGATGCAGAAGAAATCTTCTATGAGCCTTGGGCCGCTGCACTTTACCCATTCATGGATATCCCAGCGCTCGTGGCGGCGATCGTCATGGCTAGCATTTATCTCGCCAAGAAGCGTGGTAGTGCAGGTAAAGGCGTCAAAATCTGGCCCATCGTGAAGGAAAGCCTTCAGGGCTCTGCCCTATCGGCACTGCTGCTTGGCCTCGCGCTAGGTATCCTGACCCAGCCACAAAGTGTTTACGATAACTTCTTCGACCCCCCGTTCCGTGGCCTGCTTTCCATCCTGATGATCATTATGGGAATGGAGGCAACCGCGAGGCTCGGTGAGCTACGCAAGGTAGGTCAGTGGTATGCCCTGTACGGCCTAGTCGCGCCATTGCTCCATGGACTTATCGCCTTCGGCCTTGGCATGGTTGCTCACGAGCTCACAGGCTTTAGTGCTGGTGGTGTCGTCATCTTAGCGACCATTGCTGCTTCTAGTTCAGACATCTCAGGGCCACCTACATTAAGGGCCGGTATTCCGTCGGCCAACCCTTCTGCCTACATCGGCTCGTCTACAGCCGTTGGTACGCCGGTTGCCCTTGCTATTGGCATACCGCTTTTCATCGGACTTGCAGAAGCATTGATGGGTGGCGGCTAAGCTTCAATAGCTGAACTTCAATAGAAGAGAACATCAAGAAACTGTACATATAAATAAGAGGTAACTAACATGGCCAAGCCAGCCAGCCAACTCGTTATTGTGACGGAAAAGTTGCTAATGAAAAAGATCGCCAAAATTATCGACAACGCCGGAGCGACTGGTTATACGGTGGTCCCTGCTACCGGTAGAGGCAGTCGTAACGTGCGTTCGTCAGGGCAACCGATCGTTTCTGATACTTTCACAGATATCAAAATTGAGGTGCTTGTCGATAACCGGGATATGGCCCTGAGAATTGCAGATGAGGTTGCAGGAGAGTTTTTTAACGACTACGCAGGCATTGCCTACATCTGTGGCGCAGAGGTGCTGAGCGCCCATGCGTTCTGTGGGCCAGACGGCTGTTGAACACAACGCCACTGCGCTAAAAAGCAGGGTATGAGATATCTGTTGAATATCTGATAAATATAGCCGTAGCAGCGGGTGCTTTCTCGCTGCTACGGCTATACGTTTGTTCTAAAGTCCATAACGCTCAAAGCAGTCAGGCATCCATATAATTGGAGCACTCCTCTAGCTTTGGCAGCGATTATGGCCCGCTACAACCTAATCCAGGCGCCAGCAGTGTTTCTTTTGGAGACGGTCTTCACGCAGATGTGGGGGTTCAAGCCCAAGATGATTGGCTCATTTGTGAGGCAGAAAGGTTCTGTGCGATCGCTATTTTGGTTTGCAAAAAACATACTGAAATACGAGGGCATTCGTGAAAAGTTGGGGCCTGTGCGGACCCACGTGCTAGTCACTGGCACCTCAGCACTCAATGACTGTCCTTACTGCGTGTTCGGCCATGGGTTTGCGCTGTCATTGGCGCATCTAAAGCAAACAGGTCAGCTGTTTCCGATGACAGAAAGTGAGCTAATGGCGCTGTGTGGCCAGAGTGAGTCCGACATTTTGGCGACGATGGAACGCGCTTTGATACAGGCTGACCTACGTAGCGAAGTTTTACCCCTAGAGCGAATCGGTGAACTGCGGCTGCGTCCCGAACTGGCAGCAACAAAGCAGGACCGCGATCTGGTTGCATTGACGAAAATGTTTGCCACACTGAATTTTTGCAACAACCAGGGTAATGTGCAGCGCGATCAGGCTCACGACCAGCTGAATAAGGATAGGGTGTTACGCGATCGCTACATTGCCCTGCGCCGCGCGGCGCGATCGCAGCCAGCGATGGCACAGTCTTCGGGCGTTACCGTTCTCAACCCTGCCGATGTAAGCGACAACAGCTGGCCCTCATTTTCACGCCAAAGAGATTCACGCCAAAGAGACTCACGCCAAAGAGACGATTAAGCAGGATTCAACGACTGATCTTCCGCAATTTTCTCAAAGGTTTGCCAGCACAAGTACATCGCTCTGGGCACATGAAAGCAGCCTTTCCACTTACCCCCTTTGAGCGGCAACAGTACATTGCCCTGCCGGTTCAAATAGCCATACCATTCCCCGCACTCTGGATCCGCGAAGTGAGACCAGCTGTAGCTGTGCACCGTTTGGTACCAGCTTAGGCACTCCACTCGGCCAGTGAGCCGATAGGCCATCGATAGCGCCACTAGTGTTTCCAAATGCACCCACCACAGCTTTTGATCCCATTCCAGCTGTTGCGGTGGATATCCTTTATTATCCATAAAGTAATAGAGGCCACCGTAGGTGGTGTCCCAGGCCGTGCCGAGGGTATTGAGCACGATATCGGTGGCCTGGTTGATTAACGACGGGTTGTTTTGCCGCTCGGCGATCGCCATTATGAACCACATGGCTTCAATCCCGTGCCCGGGGTTCAACAATCGCCCTTCGTAGCAGTCTACAGGGGTGCCATCAGGCGCGATATGCTCGTACATCAGGCCGCGATCGCCATCCAAAAAGTCAGTCATGACCTCATGAACCGTCTCGCCTAGAACGTGCTCCAGGGTATCTGCTTCTAGCAGCCAGTCCATTTCCAGGGTCAGATTAGCCAAAATCATGGGGACAGCCAGTGCCTTCAGCGGGCGAGTGCCATGATGGACTTTGTTGTACTTACCTTTAGGATTCTTTTGACGGCGTAGTACGTTGCTATATGCCTGAAGCGCGATGTCTTTTGCTTGCTGCTGCTGTTCGGCGCGGCTGGGGTGGTGAGTCAACAGCAGCGCGTACTGACTGAAGGCCATAGCGGCAAAGCAGTCAGAAAAAATGTTGTATGGCTCGGTGAGCGGCTGACCCGAGCGGGTCAGTGAAAAATACCAGTTTCCTGCCGGATCACGGCCATGCTTTGCCAGAAAGTCTGCGCCGGCTTGGGCAAGTTCAACCCACTTTTCTTTATCTGTAGATGGGACGGCTGGCTGATTGCAAAGCATGGAAAATGTCCACAGCTGGCGAGCCTGTAGCCAGATGAACTTGTCAGTGTCGTATACGCTGCCGTCTCGGTTAAGGCAGCTGAAGTATCCTCCTTCGCGGGTATCGACAGAATGCGTTTCCCAAAAGGGCAACACATCCCTGAGAAGCGTGTCTTTGTAAAGCGTTGCCAGGTCTGCGAAGTCTTTGCGCATGGAAGATAGTAGGAGAATTATTTGGGAACAAGTTTAATTGATTACGCTTTCCTGGGTACGCTAACCGCAAATGTACTGAGTACGTCGCTGTATTAGCTATGTATAACTGCCGATCCTCATCCGGACGGCTTCGTAAACCCTCGTAGAGATAGTCAGCAAACGTGTTTATTTTTCCTACACAGTTGCTTGTTCCTCCCTCCGGACAGGCTCTTATGCAGAAAGCTTCAGAAGGTAGCACTTCGGTAAATAACTCGGTGAGTGGTTCGTCCGAGCATTCAACAGAAGATATTGTGGCGGCGATCGCCTCAGTGCTTAGGCCCTTTACATCTTCAGACTTAGCACTCTCAGCGCAGGATGCTACTTTAGAGGCCAATCCACTGGCTACCTACCGCGCTTCACAGGGGTGGCTAGGTCGCTCCGCGATCTCTGTAGCTACAGGCTCCATCGCTGCAAGGCCTATAGTGCCTACGGTGCCCGCAGCATTAAAGTCAACACAAGCGTTTTTAGGATCAGCCAATTGGCCTGCCGGGAGCACGCTGACGAGCACGGCTTTGGTATCAACGGGTTTGATAGCGTCCTTTGTTAGTGCTCAGCCTGCGCCCATGGCACCGGGTGAAGCCGCTACTACTCCGCAGCCTTTTGAGCAACTACCGGAGCAGCTACCATCGCAAGGGTTTTACAGCCAGGACTATGCACAGGCGATCGCGCTCGATCAGGGCACAGGCATTGTGCCTCAGGTGGCCACAGCGCCGCCGATTGCGTTCAGCCACCAGTCAGCACCTCAGCAGTCAGCCGCAAATGTTTCGGCCACAGATATTTCAGCAACAGATACCACCGTCACACAGCAACTAGACGGTAGCTGGACCCTAGCCTATGGCCAATCTTCGGCAGCTGGGCAGTCAGCTACTGCCAGGCAGAGCGCGGCCACTCAGGCCCTGATTGCTCAGATCGCTCGTTCATCTTCTGCCAATGCATCGTCTGCAGCAGGCGACTGCCTCGCTGCGAGCTGTAAAAGTCTGGCCTATGTCGATCAGTCTTTGCCACAAGCGCGACGCAAAGCGCTTGATATTCAGCATCAATTGGAGTCATTGGCTGAGCAGCATGCTCAGGGCGACATGCACACCTACCGCACAGTGCTGACAAAGAGACTGTCAGAAATCGCTGAGCAAAAAAGCCAAACAAGGATCGATTTATTGGGCACTCGGCAGTACATCAATGAGATTGGGCTCCGACTCGGTGAGCTTGATGTAGCGTCTGACTGGGCAGAGCAGCTGCTGGCTATCGATGCTGATTACCAGGCAAATTGGCAAGCCTTGCAGCAGATTGAGAGCCGCTTACTAGCGGAGTTTAGCGTAGCCAGTATTGATGGAACAGCGCTGAACAACATTTACTCAGACTACGAGGACGGGCAGCGATCGCTCTATCAGTCTGCGCAGAACGTACTGGGTAGCTACTTACGTTCGCCGCAGCACCAGACCGGTGACTTAGCCGCTGCTGTTTCCCAAGAACCGGTTGCGATTGACTTGCTGCAAGCACTTGTGATAGCGACCCATCAGCAAGACGTTCAGCAGCTGCGCCTAGAAACAGCCCACACGGCGACAGATAAGCTTCAGTTGCGTCAGCAGGCGCTGGTTCAAAGCATCACTCAGTATGAGGCATTACAGCGGGAGCTTGCTTCTACGCAGGCGCTAGTGACGCAGTATGAACAAACCCGCATAGAGATTTCAGCCAACGCAGTTGCGACCACCGCAGCGATTGATTCTGCGCGGGCTAAGCTTGCGGCAGAAGCAAAGAGTACCAGTGCCATTAGTGCCGCACAAGTACTGGAATCGAGGGTGGCCCACGGCAGCATTGCCAAAATGCTGTTGGGTATTGTGGTCGCGGCGGGTACGGTTGCGATCGCTATCAAGCGCACCCACGGCAAACTCTCTGAGGATTTGGCGTTAGAGATTGTGCCAAGAATGACGCCGCAATCTGGAGCACAGCAGCGAGGGCGCAATCCATTGGGCTTGAGAGCAGGAGGCTTTTCACAGGTTAAGCGACTAGCTAATCCGCTGAGCGCCAACCTCATGAGTCAGTTGCTGGATATCACTGGCGGGCATAGTCTTGGCTTTGCGACTCAGGGATCAACATTTTCTGGGCAGTCTCAGCCTACGCCCCATCCAGAAGCCGTTTCCAACATCAGCCAGCTAGGTCGCCCATCCGTAGCAGATACGTCTGTAGGTACTGAGCTAGCAATCGAATCAATGAGCCGCGAGCTGACTCAAATGATTCAAGATACGACGCCAGAAGGTGAGTTTGCCAATGCGGTCAGCGATAAGGCGATAGAGCCCGTAAAACTCCTTTGGGATGATGTAGAAGGATTTGCTGAAAATGCTGTACGTTGGGTGCTGAGAGATTTGGCCGTTGAGAAGGCTGACCATGCGATCGCGCCACGCCAGAAAATTGAGCAGAGCAGAGAAGTGCTGGCTTGACGTGATGCGCTTAGTGGATAAGCGGTCCCTATGATTGAGGGTTACCCCTTTGCTGGTTTGCTATAGTCCATAGCAACCAACAACCACTGTGGCTTCCATCATGGCTTCTTCGCCTGCGCATCCGTTTGCTCGTCTTATGGCCTATGGCCAACAGTACCGATCGAGGGCATGGCTGGCTAGTCTGTGCTCTGTATTGAACAATATTTTTGACCTGGCGCCGCCTGCGCTGATTGGGGTAGCGATCGATATTGTAGTCGATCAGCAAGATTCTATTTTGGCACGGTGGGGAATTGTTGATTTGCGATCGCAGTTTGTTGTTCTTTCCGCCCTTACGTTTCTGGTATGGGTGCTAGAGTCTGCCTTTCAGTATGCTTACGAGCTGCTGTGGCGCAATCTGTCGCAGGCGATAGAGCACGACTTACGTATAGAGGCCTATGGCCACGTGCAAAACCTGGAGCTGGCTTACTTTGAAGAGCGCAGCACTGGGCAGCTGATGTCGATGCTCAATGACGATATTAATCAGCTAGAGAGATTTTTGGATCGCGGTGCGAATCAGCTGATTCAGATGACGGGTACGGTGGTGATTATTGGTACAACGTTTTTTGTATTAGCGCCAGGGCTGGCCTGGATGGCGGTGGTGCCAATGCCGTTTATTGTGGGGGGTGCGATCGCCTTTCAAAAGTTCCTTGCCCCTCGCTACGCGGATGTGCGTGACAAAGCCGGGCTCATCAACGCCCGGTTAGTGAATAATCTCACCGGTATTGCGACGATTAAAAGCTTTACTGCCGAGGACTATGAGCTAGCCCAGCTGTCTTACGAGAGTAAGGCCTATCGCACCAGCAACCGCAAGGCAATCAAGCTCAGCGCGGCGTTTATTCCCCTAATTCGCATTATTATCTTGATCGGCTTTACCGGAATTTTGTTCTATGGCGGGCTCGCAACGGCGGCGGGCAGCATAGAAGCGGGGACTTATACAGTGCTGGTGTTTTTGACGCAGCGGCTGCTGTGGCCACTGACGCGCCTAGGCGAAACCCTCGACCAGTATCAGCGGGCAATGGCATCTACGCAGCGGGTGATGAATCTGTTGGATACGCCGGTAGCGATTCGTCCGGGGACGACTGCTTTGCCCACCGTGCAGGTTAGCGGAGAGGTGGTTTTCGACAATGTTTCTTTTGGCTATCACGAGCGTCAGCCAATTTTGCAAAATCTCTCTCTTAAAATTCCAGCAGGTAAAACAACGGCAATTGTCGGATCTACAGGCTCAGGAAAAAGCACGCTGGTAAAACTGTTGTTACGCTTTTATGAGGTGAATAGCGGTCAGATTACGCTGGATGGATTGGATTTGCAGTTGCTAGACCTTAGGGACTTGCGTAAGTCGATTGGGCTGGTGAGTCAGGATGTGTTTTTGTTTCACGGTACGGTGGCTGAGAATATTGCGTACGGCAGCTTTAATGCGACGATTGATGAGATTACGAAGGCGGCTAAGGTGGCTGAGGCCCATGATTTTATCCTAAGCTTGCCGGATGGGTACGACACGATTGTGGGAGAGCGGGGGCAGAAGCTGTCGGGTGGGCAAAGGCAGAGACTGGCGATCGCCCGCGCATTGCTAAAGAATCCACCGATTTTGATCCTCGATGAGGCGACATCTGCGGTAGATAATGAGACAGAAGCGGCAATCCAGAAATCGCTGGAGCGGATTACGGTGGATCGGACGGTGATAGCGATTGCCCACCGCCTTTCCACGGTTCGCAATGCTCACTGTATATATGTGATGGAGCGCGGAGCGCTGGTAGAAAGTGGAACCCACGAGCAGTTGCTCGCTCACAAGGGCATTTACTCTGGCCTATGGAAGGTACAGACAGGGGAGAAGGTTCGATAGAAAACTTAATATCAGACGGCTTGTCTTTTGATTTGTCTGGTGGCGGCCCACTATGGTTGTAGCTGTTTAACCTTTCAAAATAGTCTTTTAACTGATGAGAGTCTTTATTACTTCCGTTTTGGCAGCAGTTTTTGGTCTGTTGCTACCCATTATTCAGCCTGCGATGGCTGCTGACCTTGCAGCAGGTGCTCAGGTGTTTTCTTCTAATTGCGCAGCCTGTCACATTGGTGGTAACAATGCCGTCATGGCACAGAAAACCCTTAAGGTAGACGCCCTAGAGCAGTACCTGGATGGTTATGGCAGCGAGCACGATATTAATGCCATTGTTAAGCAGGTTACCTATGGGAAAAATGCGATGGCTGCGTTTGGTTCGCGCCTATCTGAAGAAGAGATTCAGAATGTGGCGGCTTATGTTCAGGACCAGTCTGATAAGGGCTGGTAGAGAACGTGATTTAACGCTTTGTTGAGCGTGTCTTGTGTAGAAGACATTTGCATTTATGGTCCGCTTGCCTGGTAGCCCAGCAAGCGGACTTTTTTTGAAATGAGGGTGAAAGTATACCTAATCAATAAACCAGGCAGAACATATGTTAACTGGACCGCAACTCTAATGTAGGCGGTCTACCCAGAGGGCTCAACTGCTCAGCTGCTGTAGTTCTGCCAGGCTCAAAATATCTAATGCCATTACGTATATTGTGCTGCCTGAGTCCGAAGAAAACACGTTGAGAAAGTATGTTGTGTCTGGTTCGTCGGGGACGATGACTTCAAAGATGCGGTGCCCTGTGACATCAATATCATCAAGCTCAGCTAGCTGATAGCCCTTTGATTCCATCTGCTCGATTAGCTGCTCCGCAGCTCTGCGAAAGTTACCACGCACCTGCTGGCAACCTGTTAACCCGTAACAGCCAGACTGAGCCCCTTCTAGATGGGGAAATGTCTCGTCAAGTGCTACAACTGTTCCGTGTTCTGCACTATCGCTCAGCAGGGCCTTAGTTGCTGACTCGTCACCAGGTAGGTTAGGATCAGCTAATCAACAATTGTCGGATTTGTAGGAATAGCTCTGTAGTTCCATTTGGGTAGGTGTTCATCGAAA
>JBCBBK010000036.1:0-20759 GCA_038531675.1 Cyanobacteria bacterium J06581_3 | reverse complement strand
TCATAGCTACCTCGATGACGCGCTTCGACACACCGTATTATCCTAGCGAGTTTCCTAATTTCCGATTAAGTCTAATAACGAGAGAACGGACGTCTATTGCTAGCTTTCTGTGTTGCTGTAATCGCTCAATATTTTTGCTATTTGTGGCTTATAGATACAAATCCATGAGTTTGTGCCCTGAAGCAAAACACCCTCAACAGTATCTATTTTCATGACGGTGGAGAGGGCCTCTAGCCACCGCATGCCTACATAGCCATTGGCGACCATTGGGTTTGCTGCTGTGGTAGCAAGCGGCACAAATGAATCGCCCCTGGGGCCTGCCACACTACACATGGGAACTTGCTGATCGTCTGTCGAATGCAGGGTTTCACCCAAATGTACTGCGCTGGGTGCATTATCGAGTGAATCTTTCTCGACAGGAATATACAGGGTTTGGCCTGTTAAATGCTGGTACAGCTGCTGATAGTCCTGATCTTTCGGTTGTTCGGCAATGTCGTAAATTAGCTGCTCGACATCCCGACTGTCTGTAGTTTGATTGTCAGAGGAGGCGGTTTTGTCCATCGATCTTGCTAGGTGACGTCTCGTTTTATATCAATATATCTTTATTCAGTGCACCGTTCATTCATAGTAGTCCATTTACAGTAGTATCCTTTGCAGCAGTGCCCTCTCCCACCTAACAGCTGCCCAGCACCAAGCCAGAACGCGCAGAAATTTCTAGCATGGCAGTGCGATCGCCAAGCCACTCTACTGTGCCGTCACCATACAACACCTCTCCATTCTTAACGGCAATATCTGCTAGCCGTACCTGCACAGCGGTCTCACCCACATTCACTGCGACTACCACCATCTCGGCCTCTAGCATCCTGGCAAACACGTAGCAGTTGCCTTCTGCGGCCAGGGTCTGATACTTTCCTATCCGCAGGGCCTTATGCGCCGAACGCAGCGCAATCAAGTCCTGGTAAACCTGTAAGATCGACCGGTTCCAATTCTCTTCTTTCGGGAAAGCCTTTCGGCAATCTGGATCTCTTTTTCCAGTAACACCAACCTCATCGCCATAGTAAATGCTGGGTGCACCTGGGAATGTCATTAGCAAGAGTGTTGCTAAAATCATGCTGGAAATGTCCTCGCCCATCATCGTGAAGGCTCGGACAACATCGTGACTACTGAGCAAATTTAACTGAGTCTGTTGTATCTCCCAGTCGTACAGGTTTAGCAGGGCATCTATTTTCTCGGCGTAGGCTTTAGCATCTAGGCGCGGATAGGTAGGATAGGCAACGCTATCGGTGAGTGAGGTGTCGGCATTGTGTTGGGCCGTAAAGGCGATCGCAGGGCCAGTAAATAGATAGTTCATCACCCCATCGAACTGGTCGCCCTGAAGCCATTCGCTAGCATCTGTCCAAATCTCTCCAACAATGTATGCGTCTGGGTTTATCGCTTTTATTCGCGAACGAAATTCGGCCCAGAAGCCGGGTGTTTTAACCTCTTCTGGCACGTCTAGCCGCCAGCCATCTGCACCCTGGGCGATCCAGTATTCACCCACCCGCATGATGTATTCGCGAGCTGCAGCGTTGTCATGGTTGAACTGGGGGAGGGCAGGCAGGTTCCACCAAGCCTCGTAGTTGTTGGGTTGGCTGTCATCGTAGGCAGCAAGGGGCCAAGCGTTGACTTTGAACCAGTCTAGCCAGGGAGACTTATCTCCATTTTCTAAAATGTCGTTGAAGTAGAAGAAGCCTCGGCTAGCGTGGTTAAAAACACCATCTAGAACAACTTTTATATTGCGATCATGGGCGGCTTGCAGCAGATGGTCAAAGGCTTCATTACCACCCAGGAGCGGGTCGATTTTGTAGTAGTCGTGAGTGTGATAGCGGTGGTTGCTAGCGGATTGGAAAATGGGGGTGAAGTAAATAGCGGTGATGCCCAGGTCTGCAATGTAGTCCAGGTTCTCGGCGATACCCCACAGGTCACCCCCTTTGTATCCGTGAACGGTGGGCGGTGTGTCCCATGCTTCTAGCGGAATTTGCATCTCGGGAGGGAGGTCGGTGCGGGTGGTGCGGGCGAATCTGTCGGGGAAGATTTGGTAGAAGACGGCGTGTTTTACCCAGTCTGGTGTTTTGATTGTCATTTTTGATTGTAAGGAGAGCTGAGGTTAGCTTAAATGATTAGACTGATTTGTGTGTTCTATCTTCCCAAGAAAGCGTTTGGTGACTAACCAGTTACCGATATCCTCATTTACCTGCCCCGGAATTTCCCATGGAAATAAGTGCGCTGTGCCAGGATAGCAGTGGGCTTCGCAGTCGAGCAGTGCTCTTGCGGTTTCCAAGCTGGCGTCTGCGGTGATATGGCGATCGCACTCCCCACACAGCATCAGACTCGGCATCGTTAACTTCCTCAAGTCCGGCACCCGGTTATACCCCGCCCGAATCGCCGTAAATAGTGCCGACTCTGCATACCGACTTGTTTGTAAATAGGCTGGAGCACCCTGCCTGGCCAGGTATGTGTAGGCTTCTGGCGTGTGCTGGTTGATGAGGTAGCGAAAGAGAGATTTTTGGCCGAGGGCGATCGCGCCCCTCCACCCCGGCACCACCCAATTGATTGCACCTGCAATCCCAGTCATTATATTATCCATCAGCGAAATCGGCGGATGCGACCCCCTTGGCCTTGCCGCTGTTCCGACTAGCACCAGTCCGCGTACTATCCCTGGTCTACGCAGCGCCAGCTCCATCGCCATAATGCCACCCAGCGACCAGCCCAGCACCAGGCATTGCTCAAGCTCAAAGCGCACTAGCAGCTCTTCCAAATCATCCAGATGCCGCGTCATTTCAAACGGATACTTTGTCTTACTGCGTCCGTATCCCCGCATGTCCGGCGCGTATGTGCGAAAGCCCATCTCCGCCAGCGGCCCGGTGAATACAGACATCGCCTTTCCGCTACCCGGATGCCCATGCAAGCAAAGGACCGGATAGCCATTATCCGGTCCTGCAACTTCAGTATGTAAACGCATCGAGTTTCTCGCTAGGCGTTCTTGATCTCGCCGTCGCCGTCCACATCCATAGCATCGAAGGTTAGCGCTGCACCGTTCATGCAATAACGCTTACCAGAAGGCTTTGGTCCATCGTTGAACACATGACCCAAATGAGCGTCACAAACAGCACAGACCGTCTCAGTCCGAATCATAAAGTGGCTAAAATCCTTTTTATTCTGGATATTTTCCTCTTTACTGGGTGCATAAAAACTTGGCCAGCCCGTCCCAGAGTCAAACTTCGTTTTGGACGTAAATAGCTCGGAGCCGCAGCAGGCACACTTGTATATGCCTTCAGTTTTATTGTTATTAAGCGGACTGGTAAACGCGCGCTCGGTCCCGGCTTTCCGCGTCACCTGAAACACGTCAGGCGCTAGCTCAGCCTTCCATTCTTCTTCAGTCTTTACCACTTTAGCTGGCATCGATTATCTCCTAAGTAAGTAATGGCATCGATCGTAGCGTATTCGCGACCCTAGCAGTATCCCACTCAGGCTAGAACCCGTAATGGTAGCTATGCTAATCGCAGCGAATCGGCAATCACAGGCATAGACATCGCTTGCCGCAAAATATCAATAAATACGCTCACTTTGAGCGGTACATAGCTTCGCGAAGGATACACAAACCAGGCTGCTGTATCGAAACGTGTTGCAGTGACGGCATAGTTTTTCAACACTGCAACCAGTCGCCCTTCAGCAATATCTTGGTTTACCAACCAATCTGGCAATAGCGCTAATCCCATTCCAGAAATCGCACACTGCTGAAGCGCGATCGCATTAGAAATCACCGTTCTCCCTTTCAGGGGTACTTCTACGACTGCCCCATCTGCTGCCTTAAAGATCCACCGCGAGCGAAATCCTGCTAGCGGGAAACACAAACAATCATGTGCTGCAATCTCACCCGGCGTCTGCGGAGAACCGTGCGCTTTCAAATACTGTGCACTTGCACACACTCGATAGTGCACCGGACTTAGGCGCTGCGCTATCAGGCTAGAGTCTTCTAAAACACCCAATCGCACGGCCAAATCAACCCGCTCAGCCAGCAAATCCACCACCGCATCAGTCAACAACAAATCTATATCTAAGTCCGGATACCGGCCCTTAAAACTGGGCAACAGCGGCACAATGCAGGTCAGCCCAAACGCAACAGAAGCTGTCACTCGCAATGTTCCACGCACCTGCCCTACAGCATCTTTTACTGCTTCACCTGCCTGCGCAATCTCTTCTATTAGCGGCTCTATTCGCTCAAAGTAAGCTGTGCCTGCTTCTGTTGGGGATAGTTTGCGAGTCGTGCGCTGAAATAGCCGCATACCTAATTCTGTTTCCAAAGAGGCGATCGCCCGCGATACAGAAGACGGGTCTACATTGCGATCGCGCGCCACCGCCGCAAAGCTACCCCGGCGCATCACTGCAACAAATATATTGAGCCCAGCAATATCCATTAGCCCGTCACCTCATCTTTTGCCACTATATTCATGCATTTTATGCACGAGAGTTATGCTTGAAACTATGTTTACTGTCAAGAGCGCACTGACTATGGTGGACATATCAACTAATGAATCCACACAGCACACTATGAATGCTCAAAAAATGAATGCTCAAAAAATCGCCGTTTTAGGCCTAGGTGCCATGGGCTCACGTATTGCCCACAACCTGATTAACGCAGGCTGTGCCCTCACCGTATGGAACCGCTCACCGCAGGCTACCGAAGCGCTCAAGTCAGCAGGTGCAACAGTCGCAACTACCCCGCGACAAGCCGCAGAACAAGCAGACATCGTCATCAGTATGGTGACTGATAACAATGCCTCCAAAGCTGTTTGGCTGACGCCGGAAACTGGCGCTCTTTATGGTTTGAGTAGTGGAAAGATTGCGATCGCTATGAGCACGCTCACCATCGACTGGACCCACCAACTCTCTGAGCGAATTACGGAGCAGGGAGCCGGTTATTTAGAAGCACCCGTCGTTGGCTCACGCCCACAGGCAGAAGCCAAAAAGCTAATTTGCCTGGTCGGTGGAAAAGCAGACGCCCTCACTCAGGTGCGCCCTGTTTTAGAAGCCATCACTGGCGTTATTCATCATGTAGGCGGCGTCGGCCAAGGCATGGCCATGAAGCTCGCTGTCAATGCACTATTTGGGATTCAGGTTGCTGCCCTCGTAGAATTGCTGGCCATGCTGAATCAACAGGGAATCTCTCCCAAAAAGTCCATGAGCTTACTGGCTGATATGCCTGTTACCAGTCTTGCGGCCAAAGGCATAGGCTCTCTTATCGTTGCCCAAAAGTACGATCCGCTGTTTCCAATACATTTAGTCGAAAAGGACTTTCGCTATGCTTGTGAAACGGCTAGCAAAGAGAATCTTCCAGCGACTAATGCTGTTCGACAAATCTATCGAGACGCCGTCGACAGTGGCTATGGTGACGGCAATATTAATGCGATCGCCCAGCGCTTCAACTCACCTACCCTTCAATCACACCAGAATCCTGCTGCTTACTCTCCCAATGCCGCCGCTGGTAGCTCTTGCTAATTCGCGTTCCTGCCGCCGACAGAAAAAATGCACTCAGCGGCGCAGCCATCGGTACCCAGCCGCCCATGCTAAATGCTGCGATACTCACCCAGGCAGTAAGCGCCAAGCCACTTACACCGAAAAAAATCAAGACGGGCCCCCGCTGAGTGAGTACCATCAGTCCGCCGCCTATAGTAGTCAAAGCGACTATCCAAAAGACTTCAGCAGTATCGGGCCACGCCCAAACCAGGGGGTCGCCATCCACAACCGCCGACAAAATCTGGCTGGCGACTAGTGCATGAACTTCCACCCCATGCATCCGCTGGGTGTTTCCGCCTCTGTTATAAGGCGTCAAAAAAACATCACGACTATTATCAGCGGTCATCCCGATCAGAACAATCTTGTTCTTTACTTGTTCAGGGTCAAAGCTGTTGTTCTTGACGTCTATAAAACTCAACCTTGGTGCTATTGTCTCCGGTGAGCGATAGCGAATCAGCATCTGGTAGCCACTGTCATCTGCGTTCTGGTAGCCACCAAAAGATCTTGTCAGCGGCTCAAAGCGAACATTACCCAGTTGCAAAATGTTGCCACTTTCTGGGCCGATACCTTGGTAGTGCTCCAGGTAACGCATCGCCAGCTCAGTGCCCAAAGAGAAAATTGGCTGTTCTGCTGGATCAGCAACCAGTCCATCGCCGTCGCTAGGGGCTAGGCGCTTGCCAGCGGCACTTTGAATAATCGATGGGTCTAAATAGTCGAGCATTAGCTGCCGTCGCAGGCGTGCATCTGAGTCAATGATCATGTTGCTAAAGCTCAGCTGGTCGAATGCCATGTCTGGTGGCGGTAGCACTGCGTTGTCTCGATCGGGATCGCTGAGTTTTGTGATGGCCAGCACGTTGGGCTGTCGCAGGCTCCTTTGTAAAGCTTCTTGGCCGTTTTCTACAGGCCTTGGCCGTAGCAAGTCTATGGCAATGCGGGCAGGCTGGTGGGCCTGCAAATTGTCGATGACCTCAGCTAAGTCCTGATCAGATGGGGTCACGCTGTCCAACGTTCGCAAATCTGCTTCAGTAATTTCGACAATCAACAGTCTGGGATCGGGTGTGCCTGCTGACTGTGTTGTTTCTAATTTATCCCATACCGCTAGCTCAGCTGGCTGAAATATGCCTAGCTGCCGTGCACCTAACACGCAGGCGCTGGTAATGAGTGTTGAAATCGCAACTGTGAGCAGTTTGGCACGGCGTTTCATTCGCCAGCGGACGATGACCGTTTTGGCCTCACTGCCTAGTAAGTTGTGAGGTAGTGACGTTTCAAGATAGGTCGGGGCGGCGGCGGCTTCTGCGGGTAATTCTTCTAGTCGGGTCAGATCGTGTGTGACTTCATCTACACTTTGGTAGCGCTGATGAATATAGTGGCGAGTCATTTTATTAAGTAGCACAGCTAGTCCCAGGCTCACCTCCGCGTGGTCTTCCCACTGGGGCTCTAGGCTGCCTAGCGCTTCTGGTAAATCGGTGGGCGATTTGCCGGTCAGTGCGTTGATGACGGTCATGCCCAGGGCATACAGGTCGCTGCTGTAGCGGGGTTTGCCAGAAAGTTGCTCGCTGGGGGTGTAGCCCTGGGTGCCGATGCCGATGGTGAGGGCGCTTCTTTCGCCGGTAATTAGGTTGGTGCGAATTTCTTTGACTGCGCCGAAGTCGATTAGAACAACTTCGCCAGTGGGTCGGCGGATCAGGTTGTCGGGCTTTAGGTCGCGGTGGATGACGTGATTTTTGTGGATGAAGCTGAGGACGGGGAGGACGGCTTCTAGGAGGGCGATCGCCTGTGCTTCGCTAAATTTTCCGACGCGCTGAATCTCTTCTTCCAAGGACTCGCCATCGATATATTCCTGAACCAGGTAAAATTCGTTCTCTTCTTCAAAGAAATCCAGAGCGTTGGGAATTTGCGCGTGGTTGCCTAGCTTCTTTAACGTTTTAGATTCTGTGTCGAATAACCTGCGGGCGACGGCCAAAAAGGTTTTGTCTTGGCTGGCTGGCTTTAGCTGCTTCACCACGCACTGAGGCCGATGGCTTTGTTGAATATCTATTGCCAGGTAGGTTTGGCCGAATCCGCCCGCGCCTAAAATTCGCGTCAGCTTATAGCGTCCATTCAGCGTCTTTCCTAGCATTGCTTCCCAGTGCACCCCGTTGTTATTTTACCCAGACGCCGAGCAACATTTGTCGATATCGCACACATATCTACAGCAGTGCGTTTTGCGTATCCGTAAACCCCTCATATCGCGATAAACCCCTATCCATAGAGCGATACAAGGATGTGAATAGGGAACACTACTTAACAGTTTGAGGAGTTTGTTTTTATGAAGAATTTTGTGTGGAAATCCTTGGTGTTGGGGTCTGCGGCCCTGAGTCTTTCTGTGGCGACTTCGGGGCGGGCTATGGCGGCGGCGTCTGATGAAGGGGCTGAGTCTATTGCGGAAACAACGGTTGCCGATTTGCAGCTAGCGCAGCCTATGCAGCTGGCTCAGGTGACTAATGTCAATGAGCTGTCGGATGTGCAGCCGGGGGACTGGGCGTTTACGGCGCTTCAGCGGCTGGTGGAAGACTATGGTTGCCTGGAGGGCTATCCTGACCGGACGTTTCGGGGAAACCGGGCGCTGACGCGTTATGAGTTTGCGGCGGGTTTGAATGCTTGTTTGGATGTGGTGCTTCAGCTGACTGATGGCAGTGACCTGGATGAAATCACTCGCTTGCAGCAGGAGTTTGCTGATGAGTTAGCGATGCTTCGAGGTCGGGTGAGTAATCTGGAGGAAGAGGTTGCCCAGCTGGAGGCTAATCAGTTTTCTACGACGACTAAGCTGAGTGGTGAGCTGTATACCCATTTGGTAGTGCCGTTTGGTGACACCGCTGAGGTGGGAGACAGTGTGGTTTCTCAGGATCCTCAGGCGGCGCTGACTGCCCAGGATAAGATTGTCGGTGGTGATGAGGCGGATGCCACGTTTGAGTATTGGGCGTTGATGCATTTGGATACTAGTTTTACGGGTGAGGATAATCTACGGATTTCTCTGTCGGGGACTGATTCACAGACTAGCCTGGCGAATAGTGAGTTTGGGCTAAACTACATTACGTTTAGCGATGCGGATACGGTAACGCTAGATGAGGTTTCTTATAGCTTTCCGGTGGGCGATCGCATCAATGCAACGCTCTCGGCTCAAGGCCTAACGCCTGGTGACCTGGTAAGCAGTCTTATTATGCCGACGGCTGATAATGCGGTGGCTGTTCTGGGCTACCCTGAGTTTTACTTCCTGTATCCGGGTGGTGACTTTAGCGCGGCTGCGAATATCGACATTACGGATAACCTTGTGCTTGACCTGGCTTATCACACGGCTGAGAGCAATGTAAATGAAAATGACAAGGGGTTGTTTAATGACTACAGCTATGTAGCTCAGCTGAATTTGCTGACGGATGGTGTGTTTGATGCGGCGGTTGTTTACCTGGATGGCGACCAGAGTACTGATTTTGTTGGTGGGGTCGGGAATGAGCCGCTGAGGTCTAAGGTGGCGCCGGAGTATACGCTTGCGGGTATGGCTAGCTTGGATTTTGGCAATATGGTGATTTCTGGTCACTATGCGCATAGTCCGGCTGATGGTGTAGATGGCAATTTGGATTCTTATGCGGCTGGGGTGACGTTCCCTGGGTTGTTTGGGGAGAATAATGAGCTAGGCATTTACGGGGGTGTTTCACCTGCGATTAATCGTGATCCGTTGTTGATTGAGGCTTACTATTCGCTGGGTGTGAATGAGTTCTTTACGATTACGCCTGCGCTGATTTACACCGACAATGATTCTAATGTTGGGGATGATGATAATTTTTATGGTGCGGTGAGGGCTGGGTTTAGTTTCTAGATCTGCTTGATTACAGTGTCTATCAGAGAGCTCTGCAGAATTGCAGGGCTCTTTTTTAATGGGTGGGAGGCTTGGAGGGCTGCTTGGGGTCCTTTCGCGGCCCCAAACCCCTTCGAGCAGGGCGTTGCGCCGCCCTACAACCTACACAAGGGGTGCAATGGTTTGTGGCGTAGGTTTTGGGGTGGTCGGTGGGGGGTGGAATTTTCTGTAGAACGCGTTCTACAGAAAATTCCAAACGTGGGGTTTATTCTTCTTGGACCTTGGCTGGGATGGCGGTTGCAAGTCAACGATACGCCACCAAGCTATCAATCCAAGATTTTTTCTAAGTCCTTTTGTTTGCTGAGTACCATTTCCTGATGATGTAGGGTGCTCATGGCGACTTCCCAGGGGAATGTAAATGACTGGAATGACTCGGGTGAGATTTTATCGACGTCGAGATCGATGACCACCTGTCGCAAGATTGAAAATAGCTGCTTTCGTAGGTCTTGAAGCTGAGGCAATGTTTTGGCTTGTTCTAACTGTTCTATGAGGGCCAAAATCTCTAGGTTGTAGTCGTCTGCCCGGTTCTTTTGACGGCCAATTAGCCACTGGCGGAACTGCCAAAAGCTGGACACGGTCAAAAAGGACAAGGACAGTAAAAAGCCCATGGCTTCGGCGTACTTTACAACAAAGGAGGGATTGTCTTGGGCGTAGTAGTCTCTTGCGCCTTGGTGTAGCGGAAAGCCAAGGTTTTGGCTGATTTCGGGTGATTGAATGCTAGCGGCTCGGGGAGTTAGGGAGATGAGTTCGTTGCGATGTTCGTACAGGACGCTGGTGACTGTTTTGACGATTTCGGGATCTGTTTTTTCGCTGGCGATCAGCAGGGCGCTGACGGCGATAACGGGCAGGTCTGTTGGTGGAATGGGCTGACTGCCGCTGTAGCTGCCCTGGGGAATGACGGTGGATTCCAGATAGGGTTGGGTGAGCTGTAAGGCTCCTAGCTGAGAAAGCTCGACGAGTTCGAGCTGATTGCTTTGAAAGAGCTCGGTGACTGATGGATTGCCTAGGCCAATGATTCGGAATAGTGCGTCGACGTTGCCGGATTGAAGGGCCGCATGGGCGGCGTCGGCGGCCATGGGCTGAGCGTCCAAATCCTGTGCGGCCAGGCCGTAGTGATTAGCTAGCGGCCAGAATAGTTCGTAGGAGCCGCTGCCGACGGGCATTAGGGCGACTCGCTTGCCTACCAGGTCTCGTGGCGTTTGAATATTTTCGTCTTTGCGAGCGATCAGGTGAAACATTTCTGGATACAGCTGGGCGACGGCTCGTACGGAGGGCTGTACGGGGGTGTCGCTTTGTACCAGGGCGAAGTGGGCGGCGTTGTTTTGGACGCGGGTCATATTTTGGGCGGAGCCTGCTGAGGGGATGACCTCTATTTGAATGTTGGGTGCGTGCTTTTGGGTGATCTGGGCGATCGCCTGCCCAAAGGCATAATATTCACCTGTTTCGCTCCCCGTCGCGAAGGTAATGCGATGGACTTGATTGCGCGAGGCCAGCCACAGCCTCGCGCACACTAATGTGGCAACGATACCTGTCCCTAGCAGCACGCCCTGCCATATTCGCCGCCCTCTAACGCCTTCTTGCACCTACGCCTCCAAAAGCACACTTGTAGAACGAACCTTTAGTTCATTCACATATCCATACAAACGGTTGGTTACCGTCTGTCTCTTGTATCATTGTGCAATTGATTTTCACCAATTTAATTTTAAGACCCCCTGTAATAAACAGATCATAAATCGGAGTTTTCCATCATGGCTAAAATAAAGGTTGCCGCTGCTTCTGATATTCGCGCAGATAAGGCGCTGAAGGTCGACGCAAACGGTCAGACTGTGCTGGTGGCGAAGGTGGGTGATGGGAATTGTGCGATCGCAAATAAATGCCCTCATCTTGGGCTACCCATGGCAAAAGGCAAGGTAGAAAATGGCGTCATTACCTGCCCTTTCCACGGCTCTAAATTTGAAATGTGTACGGGTAAGAACGTCGAATGGGTTGAGTCTTTTGTCGGGATTCCCCTGCCTGGTGTCGCGAAAAAAATGATGGCCATGGGCAAATCTCCGACTGATGTTGCGAGCTTTACGGTAACCCAAAAAGGCGAAGATTTGTTCGTTGAAGCCTAACTATGCAACGGTGTGATGAGCGGTGGGCGCATAAGTGGGGCTTTGCCGATACGCAGTTTATTGTGAATCCAGATCGGACGGTTGAACTAACGGGCGATCGCTATCCGCTCTGTGGTCGCAAGATCTCTCAGTTCATCCCACATATAGAAGCAGGATTCGGCGCAGCCATTGACTGGGATAATCCGCAGCTGGAGATCGCTTCGCCATCGGTACCGCCGCCTCAATGCTATGCGCCATTTTGTGATGCGATCGCCGCTCACTTCCCCAGCCGCTGCTATTCAACAGATGACGGTAACCGCCTGCGCCACAGCCATGGACAAAGCATGGTGGAAGAGGTCTGGAAGGTTCTGTATGGCAAGCTGGAAAGAATTGTCGATCTGGTGTTTTACTGCGAATCTGAAACAGATGCTCAGACGCTGATTCGGCTAGCCGTGGCGCATGATGTTTGCCTGGTGCCCTATGGTGGCGGTACGAGTGTGAGTGGCGCGTTAGTAATGCCAACTACAGAGCCCCGAATGATTGTGGCGGTAAACACCCGGCGCATGAACAACATCGAATGGATTGACACCGAAAATGGCCGAGCCTGTGTGCAGGCAGGTACCACAGGCAAGCAGCTAGAAGCAGCCTTGAAGCCTGCGGGCTTTACCAGTGGTCACGAGCCCGACAGTCGTGAACTGTCTACGGTGGGCGGCTGGATTGCCACCAACGCCAGCGGCATGAAAAAGAATCGCTACGGCAACATTGAGGACATTGTTGAGACCATTACGCTAGTTACCCCGACTGGGGTGCTCAGTGAGGCAACGCCCTATCCCAGGGCCTCGGTAGGCATGCCCTTGCAGCGTCTCTTTTTCGGAAGCGAGGGCAACTTAGGCCTAATTACAAAGGCCATCATTTGCATTCGCCCACTGCCAGAAGAGCAGAAATATGGGTCGCTGCTGTTTCCCAATATGTCGAAAGGGACTGCGTTTTTACATGAGCTGAGTCGGATTAACTGTGTCCCTGCGAGTATTCGCCTGGTGGATAATGCGCAGTTTCAGTTTGGCCAAATGCTAAAGCCTGAGGCAACAGGGTTGAGCAAGTGGGTCAAACGACTGCAAAAAATATATCTGGGTAAGGTTCTAAAATTTTCCTCGAAAGAGGTAGCTGCCGCAACGCTGGTGCTAGAAGGCTCCCGGCAGGAGGTGGCCTATCAACAGAAGACTATTTATGCGCTGGCAAAGCAATATGGTGGCCTGGCAGGTGGTGCCAGTAATGGGCGCGGTGGGTATTTGCTGACCTATGCGATCGCCTATATCGGTCAGTTTCTGATGCGCTTTCACATCATTGGTGAAACGTTTGAAACGACGGTTGCCTGGAGTGACATTTCGCGAGTCACTGAATCAGTGGATGCCGAGTTGAAGGCGCAGCATCGGGCGTTTAATTTACCGGGCTGTCCGTATTTGAGCTATCGCATTACCCAGGTTTACCCCACTGGTGTTTGCATTTATTTCACCATGGGGCTGTATATGAAAGGAGTCGAGGATATTCCCACCGTGTTCGGCAAAATCTATACGGCATTGCGGCAGGTGATTGTTGACTGTGGTGGGTCCGTATCCCACCATCATGGTGTGGGTAAGATACGGCAGCGCTTTGTAAAGCAGCTCACGGCTCCAGCGAATTTGGAAATGCTGAAGACGCTGAAAAAGACAAGCGATCCAAGTAATGTGTTTGGGATTGGCAATACTGTTTTTGGCCCGGATGAGGACTAAGACGGCTCGCCTTTGGGGCCATCAAGTTCTTGGTATAGCTTAAGCGCTGAGCTACAGAACTCTGTGAAGGAAAGCGGTAAGGTGATCGCATTCACAACATCAAACCATCCAAAGGGAATCTCTCTTAGCGTCAAAACAGGACCGTCCCAAAAGAAAGTGAGAATAATCAACACCATGGCCGTTGCTCTGACTTCGATAGGCCCAAGCAGCGGCAGCGGAAACTTGTTCTTTAAATGAATCCAGTACATTTCTAGAATCAGATGCAGGTTAGCGACAATTGCGCCCATCACGGCGATGGGTAACAGCGCGTAGTCAGAGAAGCCAACACTGAGAAATAGCGCGACGAAGATTAGCTGATCGAGCAGGTGATCGAGCAGGAAACCGCGCTGAGAGGTGAGCGACCTAGCCCTTGCTACAGCGCCATCTAGGCTATCGGCAAACGTGTTGAAAATGAGGCTGATGACGGCGACCCAAGCCCAGGCTCTGTTGACTCCGGTGAGATAGAGTGCGATCGCTGCCAGCATGCCAAAGCCAAAACCCACAAAGGTAATCTGATTGGGCTGTATGCTTTGTGGGATTTTGGGCTCTACGTATCTCACGATAAAGGCATCAAAACTACGCTCAAAAAAGCTCGCCGTTGATTTTTCTACCTCAGTTTTTTCAATACTTGTTTTTTCTGACTGCATTTTTTATCAAAGAGAGACTGGTAATGAGACTTTACTGGTTGCCTGTAGGCATGGGCTCGGTGATACGTTTCCAGACGGCAGCGTTGGATTTGAATACATGTGATCGCACTTCGGCTGGCACTATCTCCTTCAACGCACAGTGATACTTAGGAAGATCGTACCAGGGCACTGAATCGTTGAGATGATGCTCGAAGTGGAGAGAGATGTTTAGGGGCATGAGGAGCGATCGCAATGGAAAAAAGGAACTCGTTGATCGCAAGTAAGGATTGTCGTGCAAAGCAATCTCACCACCGTGCTCCATCGCAATCTTAAACAAATTAAGCGTTGCCAGTACCTGCAACCCCAGAAAGGCCGCAACAGGCAGAGGCCAATTCCCACAGAGCACTGAGATCACAATGAACCCTGCCCACGCCGTAATCTGTCCGGCCAGCATTTTTCCGTTGAACTCATAGGCTTCCGTTGCTGGGCAGTGATAGCCTGCCGCGCTGAACTGGATAAAGCCCGGAATCACCAGCGTCTTTGCGACAAACTGAAACAGCTTTTTGCCCGTGAATAAGGTGCTAGGACAGTTTTGAGGATCTTCGGTGCAGCAAGGATTGATGTGATGGATGTGATGCCCTACTTCCCAGTGCTGAACGTAGTCGATACCGAGTGGAATGCACACAAGCCACCCGAAAATGCGGTTCCACAGCTTGGAGCGCCGACGATTTTTGAGGATGATGAACATATTGTGCGAAGCTTCGTGCACCGTCAAAATAAAGAGGGCGAAATAGCCGAGGCCAAAGCCGACAGCGCCGATTGGAATAAAGAAAAGGGGTGATAGTAGGCGGCTGAGCAGACCGACCGCAACCAGGCTCGATAAAATCAGCCCGAACACCGAGAGATTGATCGCATTATGGATAGCTCGATTTTTCTGCCGATAGTGAAAGGCATTTCCCTGTAAAATAGCTGCTTTGATCCACGCTGGCTGAGCGCGTAAGGACAGTTTTCTTCGTTCGCTCCCCATACACCAACACCTAAACACGACTCTTATGAAAGCTATCATCCTGGCGGCAGGAGAAGGACGGCGACTGCGTCCGCTAACCCGCACAGTTCATAAAACCTTGCTGAAAGTGAATGGCAAGGCCCTAATTGAATGGATGATCGACTCGCTACTAACGCATCAAATTACTGATATCACTATTGTGACGGGATATTTGGTAGATGAGCTGAAGACTTTTGTAAATTCGGCCTATCCACAGCTGACTGTGCGCTATGTGCATAACAGTCGGTACAGCGAGACGAACAATATTGTTTCCTTGGCGATCGCCCTCGAAAGCACACCCCTCACAGCTGATGTACTACTGCTGGAGTGCGACCTAATTTTTGAACCCGCCGTATTACAGCGCCTGCTCGAAGCACCTTATCCTAATGTGGCATTAGTGGACCGCTACCGGCTTGGCCACATGGATGGCACGGTAGTGAGTGTGAAGAAGGATGGAGCGATCGCGCAATTTATTCCACCCCACCAACAAAACGATGGCTTCGATTTTACCGACAAATACAAAACCCTCAACATCTATCGACTCTCCAAGGAATTCTGTCAGGATTATCTAAAATCCATCCTCAGCAACTACGCCAGAACAGTGGACGACAATGCCTACTATGAGCTGATACTTGGGCTTTTAGTCTACCTGAATCAAAGTGTTATCTACGCAGTCATTTTACAGGATGAAAAGTGGGCAGAAATCGACGATCCCCACGATCTAAACACCGCCAAGTTTCTATTTGAACCGCAGCAACGAAAAGCTCTATTAGAAGCATCTCACGGTGGATTCTGGAATTATGACGTGCTGGATTTTTGCTATCTGCGCAATATGTATTTTCCGACAGAGTCTGTTCTGTGTGAACTGCGTAGTAATTTGACGAATGTGCTGCACAACTATGGCTCTAGTCAAATCATTTTGAATCACAAGCTGGCTTACTTTTTACGCTGCGAGCCTCAGCATGTGGTAGCGCTAAATGGTGCAGCTCAGGTGTTTCCTTTCCTGCGTCAGCAGTTTGCCAATAAGCCTGTTGTAATCCCCACGCCTACGTTTGGCGAGTATGCTCGTATGTTTCCGCAGGCCCAAACGTACAACGCCCAGCACACGATAGATTGGCAGCAATTGGGCGATCGGGCAAAGCAAGGCAGTCTAATTGTTATCGTAAATCCGAACAATCCTACTGGCACGACTGTGCAAACAGAACAGATTTATCAGTTTGCACTAGCCCACCCACAGGTCGCGATTTGCGTAGATGAGTCTTTTATTGATTTTTCTGACCAAGGCAGTCTTCAGCCTTTGCTAGAAGCTCGTCCACTTTCCAATACTTTTGTGCTCAAAAGCCTGAGTAAATCTTTGGGTATGCCAGGGCTGCGGTTGGGGTATGTGTATACAACCAACAAGGCGCTTCAGCAGCAGCTTAACGCGGAGGTGCCGATTTGGAATATGAATTCGATGGCTGAACATTTTTTAGAGCGGTTGTTGAAGCATCGAGAGGCGATCGCCGCCTCTTTTGAGCGAACCAAGCAAGACCGCGCTGAGTTCTCTACGCAGTTGGAGACAATGCCTTTGATAAAGCAGGTGTATCCGAGTGGCGGGAACTTTTTGCTGGTGAGAGTGGGGTGCGATCGCGCCACACTCGCCACACTTGTCGAAAACATGCTCGCTCGGCACAACATCTACCTCAAAGACATCTCTAACCGGTTTGACGATGGCCAAAGCTACCTACGCTTCGCTGTGCGACTCCCCCAAGAGCATCAGCACCTAATCGCATGTTGGAAGACAGCTGTCGCAGAGCTACGCTGCTAAATGCCGTAGTTGACTTTTACTGGAATGGGGTTACTCTAGGCAAAGTTTCCGATTGCTGTACCCTCCTTCTATGACTAACGGTATGCCTGAGTCACGATGAGCTGCTGACTGAAATTTACAGTGCGTTTGAGCCCTTTTTACCGCCACCGGAAGGGACGTATGTGGACTGTGAGGAGGTGCGGGGACGTTGGAATGTGGTACGAGAACTGGGCAATCAAATCACGCGTTCAAAGTCTCCGACTTGTCAGCTGTATAGCGGCCATCGCGGCGTGGGGAAAACTACAGAGCTGCTGCGGCTGAAGGATCATCTAGAAGCCAAGCACTACAAGGTGGTGTATTTTGCGGTGGATGATGAGGATGTAGAGACGCAGGATGCTGAGTATGCCGACATTTTGTTTGCCTGTACAAAGAATTTGGTGCAGTCGATTACGCTGAGAGATCGGAATCCGTTGGTGGATTGGATGCGCGATCGCTGGCAAGCACTCAAGGACTTAGCGGCTACGCCTGTAGAGTTCGACTCGCTCAACTTTGAGCAGCAAATTAGCCAATTTTCTAAAATTACGGCAAGCGTGCGAGCGGTTCCAGATATTCGGCGGCAGTTAAGGAAGCGGCTAAATGACGCGACCCCTTCGCTAATTGTGGCGCTCAACAGTTTTATTGAAGAGGCTAAGAAGCAGATGCCGCCAGCGTGCAAGGGCATCGTGATTATTGTGGATAATTTGGATCGCATTGCTGAAAACAATTCAGATGGGCTCAATAACTACGACGAGATTTATCTCAATCGGAGTGAGCTGATGCGGGGGCTGAAGTGCCACGTGATATACACCGCGCCGATTCAGATGATTTATTCGCCTCGGGTGACGCAGCTAGAAGATAACTACGGCAAGCCAGATGTGTTGCCGGTGGTAATGGTGAAGGCGTTTAGTGGTGGTGCGAATGCTCAGGGATTGAGCAAGCTCAAGGAAATTATTTGCCGTCGGTTGCAGCATATTGACCCAGATTTACCACAGTTCCTAGATAGCTATGTATTCGATAGTGTGGCAACGCGGCGGCGATTGTGCCTGATGAGTGGTGGACATATGCGGGTGCTGATGCAGCTGTTTCAAAAGTCGATGGACCAAATAGACGAGCTACCGGTCACAGCAGAGGCGGCGCAGATAGCCATTGAAGAGCAGCGGGACACATACCGTATGGGTATTAGCAAGGAGCGGTGGGAGCTGTTTGCCCGCACCCACATGACGAAGCAGCTAGAAAATGATGACGACTCGCTACTGCTATTGCTGAATCGTTGCCTAATGGAATATCGCTACTATGATGAGAACATGCAGCTGAAGCAGTGGTGCGATGTGCATCCTTTGCTAGAGGGATTTGACCAGTTTCAAACGGCCCTGGCTAAGTTGCAGGCTCAGTCTGAGACTATGAGTGAGGGTTAATGAGCGACGGTGACGGTGTCATCAAAAAGGAAGCGTGGTTAGCCAAGGAGCCGCTAGTCACAGATTTGGCTGGGGACTTGTACGTACCAGCTTCTGAAGCAGTGCAGGCGGCAGCTCGCGCAAAAATTGACGATCCGGAAACGTTATATCTATCGTTAGTACGGGCCTTAAGGCGGCGGAAAGGGTTTGGCATTCTCTTTTTGCAATGTACGCCTGCGAAGGGACAAGCAATATATACCCGATTGGAAAAAGACTTACACAAAAAGCGGATTGGTCGGCTGACACTTACTGAGCCGATTGATAATTTGCTGGCGCTGGTTAAAGAAAGGGACGATGTTGCTGATTTGAATGTGTTGTTTATTGAAGGAATAGATAAGTCACTAGTACAGACCTTCGGAAATAATCTACCAGCTATGAGCGGGGTTTGAATCCCTGGAATTGCCATTGAAACGGCTGAGCCATGGTGCGATTGAAATACTCGATAAAGGCCTTGATTTGTTGTTGCAGGTCATCGGTAGAGACAAAGTTGCCCCGACGAATCAGCCGTCGCACCAAAATACTGAACCAGCATTCAATCTGATTGAGCCAGGAGGTGTGTTTGGGGATGTAAACAAAGCGAATCCGATGGCTTGGGTCACCGAGAAAGTCAGCTCGGGTCGCCATGGATTCGAGAATGCCAGACTTACCTTTGACACCTAGGTCTTGGTCAATTCCACAACAAGCGGCGACGAGCCGTACCAGAGATACTGACTTGTGCGTGTTGAGCTGGTCTAGCAAGAAAATCCAACCGTCTTCCGGTGCTGTTTCTATGGTGTTGGCCACATGATTGGCAAAATCAAACTCATTGCGAGTGGGGCCGATGGACGGGGCCATCACTTCGCCTTTGGCCACGTGCCAGTTAGCAATCAGACTCAAGGTGCCATGCCGTTTATACTCATATTCCAACCGTCGGGGCCGAGCGGGCTGCATCGCCTGGTCTGGATACAACCGTTCAAGGGCCTGTACACCAGTCATCTCATCAGTACTCACCAGCTGAATGTGGTCATCGGCTAGGTTTGCCGCCGAGTCATATAGTTTGCAGACCTGCTTAACCTGCTCCTCAAAGACCGCTGGGTCCTCAGGGGTGGCATTCAGCCAGTAGCGACTGCGATGGGGTTGTAGCTGGGCTTCCCCCCAAAAAACGTCTCACACTACTGGCTGAGATGCTAGCGACAATGCCCCGTTTCATGGCTTCATCGGCCAGTTCTTCTGGGGTCCAATGATTCACCGGACGGCCCGATGCACTCGGCTCCTCACAGGCAATCGCCACAATTTGGACCACCTGTTCGGGCGTAAAGGTGGCGGGGGTACCAGGGCGGTGTTCATCAGCTAGTGTCGCCAACACTTGTTGTTTCAAGTCTACTTCTGCGTCCTCTGATTGCTCGCACAGCCTCAGCTTTTCGGTGTTTGCTAGCCAGCGTGAGCGCCAATAACGAACCTGATTTCGGTCTAGCTGCCATTGGCGGCTGAGGGCACTGTTACTCTTACCCGCAGCGGCGGCTAAGATAATGCTGGCGCGTCGCACCAATCGGTATGGATTGGTCGTCTGTCGAGCGATTTCGCTCAGACAATTCTGTTGTTTTTCTGACAGGTCAATGGTGGGCGCTTTTGGGATTGGCATCGCTATACAAGGCGGCGGCATGAAAGTATCTATCCCCTAGCTTACCGCTGCCTACAGCAACTCAGTTTGTACTGATGGGTTATTTTCAGATTTCTGCACTAGCGCCCTATATTAAGTCTGAAACGGGGCGGAACGACTATTACAAGCTGGAAGTATTGCCACCAATTTTGGCCCATATTAATCGCAAGCGAGAGAACTTTCGAGAGCGGTTCCCCCACCTATGCTTTGTATTTGTGGTACCGCCTTTTGCCCTGAAGTACTTTATGCACAGAGCGATTGATTTTTTCTCTTGGCATTCAGGTATTTGGCGATTTGCGCCGGATGGTGAACAGCTAGCACAGCAGACGACAAAGGCTTTAGGCATAGAATACGCTGAGTACGCGGCTTATTCAGAAGAAGAGAGAGTTCAAAAAATTTCTGAATTGCAGGATTTGATTGATGTGCCCAATCAATCAGATGAAGCCAGATCTCAGCTATATGTGAAACAACATTGGGTGTTTTGTGCAGAGCAGGATTTTGAAGTGGCCTTGCGTTGCTGTGAGGAAGCGCTCAAACTTTCTGACAGTAATGAACAGGCATGGTATGCCAAAGGCTTTGTGCTAGGTGAACTAGGCCGAAAAGAGGAAGCGATCGCCGCCTACGATGCCGCTCTCCACATCAAACCTGACAAACACGAAGCACTAAACAACAAAGGAAATGCCCTGAGTGCGCTGGGCCGAAAAGAGGAAGCGATCGCCGCCTATGATGCCGCTCTCAACATCAAACCCGACTACCACGAAGCACTTTACAACAAAGGCGTTGCCCTGAGTGCGCTGGGCCGAAACGAGGAAGCGATCGCC
>JBCBBK010000035.1:0-26045 GCA_038531675.1 Cyanobacteria bacterium J06581_3 | reverse complement strand
CAACTTTCGCTCCGTCGTTGCATCGTTTCTCTGTATGCTGAAGCAGTCTGTTTGTGTTGATGGGGATGGAAATGGCCACTTCGTCTAGATGCCACTTATTGCCGGGTTTTGGCCGCTGTTTAGGAATGGTACAGCCAGACACAGTCGCTGATGATTTCGGCGGGGAAGCGGTGGCCACGGTAAGGGTTAGTCATGGATGCAGCTTCTCAAAAGCAGCGGCTTACAGTCAAATCCAGCCAACTTGACAATGCCCAGCAGCGGAACGAGTGTGCCCTCGGCAACTTCTTGCAACACAACCCTAATCGTTACTGCTAAACGACCAGTTGAGGATGTCGTGATTGTTGACAAGCCCGCCCGTACCTGCACTGAAGCCGACATAGGCAGTATCTCCCAGCACATCAGCTAGATCCACTGAAAAATCAAGCAGGGCATCGAGGGGTTTAACCGAAGTATTGGACAAGTATAGCTGCAACGCATTGGTCGCACCGTTGTAATCGACCCAGGCTGTTAGCACATTCCCTCCATTGAGATCAAACGGTGAATTTGCCGTGGATAACGCCGTAGTCAGGTTGCCATCGCGCAGCACTGAAACATGATTGCTATTTGGATCACCCGAGAAATCAAAATTCCGATAGGTGTCAAATTCAATGGCAAGACTGTTGTTAATTCCTGAATACCCCAGGAAACCCCCTGTCTCCCCAAGCGCATTGACACCAGGAAGGGTGTTTTGCAACATGAAGGTGAACCCATCAGCGCCATTTGTGCCCTGTCCGCCAGTCAGTTGAAACTGGAACTGAGTAGAAAAATCAGTGTTGGCACTCACCTGGAGCGCCTGCTCCAAAAAGGCACTGCCGGCTTGAGAGCCACTTGCAGAGGTCAATCGCAGGCGATCGCTGGGATTCGCCGCTGATCCATTCAAGTTCAGCGTTGAGACATCGGAAAAGTTGTTGAAAGTGGCTGTTAGATTTGGTTGTGGATTAGGGTCAGTGGCTTCCCAGCGCAAAATAGTACCCGAGACTAGGTTCACACCATACAAGCTGCCGTCTGGCCCTCTTTTAATATCTACAACAAATTCAATATTGGAATCAAAAACCTGGATATTGGTGACTTGGCGATTATTATCCAACGTTGCCGCATATAGTGTGCCGTTATTGATATCACCAAACATCAAGGTATTGCTGTTGTAAAAATCACCCAACATGATAGCCCTGGCGTTATCTGGTGCGCCATGATCACGAGAGAGGATAGGGAAAATAGCCGCCGTATCGCCTGGGTTGTTCCGGTTTCCATTGTTATAAAATGCGATCGCTTGAGAGAGATTTTGATACTCTGGCGTAGGACTTGGCCCTTCTAAGTAAGGCCAACCAAAGTTAGACCCCGCAGGGCCAGTATTGATTTCCTCAAAGGAAAACCAACCCACATCCCCAACCATAGGCAGCTCAGTCACCGGATCAAAGGCAAAGCGGAAGGGATTGCGAAGGCCAGAATAAAAGACTTTAGATTGATTACTGTCAGCATCACCATTGAAAAAGGGATTGGTGGCGACGCCCTCGCCTGTAATGGGGTCAATCCGTAAGACCTTACCCGATAGATTCTGAACGTCTTGCACTCTGACGGTGCGCGGATCTAAAAAATTATAGGAGGTGCCATCTCCATTGCTGAGGTATAGGTAGCCATCTGGGCCAAATTCTAGATCGCCAATGGAGTGAGATTCACTATCGGAGGCCAAGTAATCTCGAATATTCTGATTTTGAATACCGGGGCGATCGGGGTCGTTGTCCTGGGTGCCCACGTCAATTTGATCGGCCAGTGCAGTAATAGTGGTGCCGTTGACAATGCCTGACGGGAGAATGGCCGTATTACCCGTGCTGTTATCGGTGGGCGCGCTTGTGTATTCCCAGGTGCTATTGGTACCGGCAAGGACGGTTAAGCTCGCGGGATCGGCAATCATAGTATTGGGATCAACAGTTAGACGCACCATCCGAGAAGGCCGGTTACCATTACCATCTGCCCCCCCTAAGTTTGTTCTTCCTAACGTTTCTGGTGGATCGTAGGTATGTAGAAGATAAACATACGGCGTATTGGGAAAATCGGGATGAATCGCTAATCCCAGCAATCCGCGATCGCGCGTATCATTCACCTGCGCAGATAAATCGACTAAGGGGGTAGAGCGCAGCGTGCCATTATCTACCACCTTAACGACCCCACTCTTTTCGGCCACCAGCAGGTAGCGACCATCCGGAGTCCAGTCCAAAGTCGTCGGTTGGATTAACCCAGACACTGCCGTCGTTCGAATCAAATTCCCCAACTCCAGATCATTGTCTAGAATCGTGATGGTGGAAGTTGTTTGCGAGCCTAGCGCTGCGCCAGTAGGATTGCTCAACGTAACCGAAAAAGTTTCATTATTCTCGACCGCAATATCATTCCGAATGGGGACATCAATTGTCTGGCTAGTTTGACCAGCGGTGAAGGTGAGTATCCCTGAGGTTGCGGTATAGTCTGACCCAGCGATTGCCGTACCGTTGCCAGTTGTGAACTCTACCGAAGCGGTCCCCGTGATATCGCCGCTACGCTGAACAGTGACTGAAGCTGTCGCCGCACCCTCTCCCACAGCAACGTCAGTAGTGCTAATGGAGAGTTCGGCAGGCACATCATCATCTACGATGGTAACAAGGGCCGTACGCGGAGCACCGAGGGTACCTGCACTAGGATTTTGGAGGCCAATGGCAAAAGACTCGTTTGTTTCAAAGGCCGTATCGTTGATGATAGGAATGGTGAAGGTCGCTTCCGTTTGACCGGCTTCGAACACAATTTGTCCCGTGTTGGGACGTCCGGCAAAAGTAGGCTCTGTATAGTCAACATTCGCTTGGGCAGAGTCCGGCCCACTGGTTTCGTTGAGGGTGTATTCCACCGTGACCCGTGACTGCGCATTGCCGGTACGCACTGCGGTAACCGTTGCGTTGCCAGCTGCTTCATTGACCAAAATGGTGTCATTGCTTTGCAGCGCAAAGACGCTATCATCATCGGGAACATCGAGCACTTGCAGCAAAATATCTTGGGTATCGCTGAGGCCATTGCTATCAGTGGCGCTCACCTTAAAGGCATAGTAGTTGTTGGTATTGCTATCGGTGGGGGCTTCAAAGTCGGGTTCACTCACAAATTGCAACAGGCCTGTGTCGGCATCGATTACAAAATCATCCGAATCGGGGCCACCCGAAATAGAAAAAGAGAGCCCATTGCCAGGGGTATCGCCATCGGGATCAATGGCAGTTACAGTGGTGACCTGCTGAGTGCCCTCATTCACAGCAATTGAAGCTCGGGTAGCGCTGCCTCCATTGCTCGTAATCACAGGCGCACTGCCCTCCGGGCCATCCTGAACAGCCACCAAGATGTCCTGCTCATCGCTGAGGCCATCGCTATCCGTCACACTGACGCTAAAGGCATAGTAGTTGTTGGTATTGCTATCGGTAGGTGCTTCAAAGTCGGGTTCACTCACAAACTGCAACAGGCCCGTGTCGGCATCGATTACAAAATCATCCGAATCGGGGCCACCTGAAATAGAAAAAGAGAGCCCATTACCTGCCGTGTCACCATCCGCATCGGTGGCAGTCACGGTGGTCACTGAAGCAGTGCCTTCATTCACAGAGATTGAGGCTCGCTCTGCGCTCCCCCCATCGCTTGTAATCACAGGCGCACCACCTTCTGGACTATCCTGAACAGCCACCAAGATGTCCTGCTCATCACTGAGGCCATCGCTATCGGTGGCGCTGACGCTCAAGACATAGTAGTTGTTGGTATTGCGATCGGTGGGGGCTTCAAAGTCGGGTTCACTCACAAACTGCAACAGGCCCGTGTCGGCATCGATTACAAAATCATCCGAATCGGGGCCACCTGAAATAGAAAAAGAGAGCCCATTACCTGCCGTGTCACCATCCGCATCGGTGGCGGTCACGGTGGTCACTAAAGCAGTGCTTTCATTCACAGAGATTGAGGCTCGCTCTGCGCTCCCCCCATCGCTCGTAATCACAGGCGCACTGGCCAACAACCCTGCATAAGTAGCTTGGGTGGCCTCATCGAGCAGCACAGCCGTCTCCAGTTGCCCCACGCTCACCTCCAAAGCCCAGTTACCGCCCAGGACATTCTGGCCAGTTAGGTCGTGGGAAGCCGCCACATCCGCACCAGTCAGCTCATTTATCTGCTCCAACAGCGTCAGGCCAGCCGCCCCCGCCGCCAAATTGCAGCCATACAGCATTAAATCAGCCTGTTCAGAAAAAGCTGAGCGCCACTGTCGGAGCTGGCTTTGGTAGTGTGAAATAGTCCCCCCGCCGAGCACGGCATCGCCTAGTTGAAGGGTTCCATTGGTTCCGTGGGAAAAAATATGAACGCTATCGAGGTTTTGATATTGGGTGAGGGTTTGGGTAATTTGGCTAATGCCGTCTTGCCCCCTATCAATGAGAACAACTTTAGTGTTTTCTAAGCCTTGGATGAGGGTGTCAATATGTGCTAACCCCGCATCCACAAAGGCAAGCTGGCGAGCGTCAGCGGTCGAGGGCGACATGCCTGCTTCAGAGCCTTCCAGAACAGAGGGGAGCGTCAACAACGCTTCGGCTTCGGGGGCGGAGAGGGCAAGATTTGATTGGCTCATTAATTTGATTGGCTCATTGATATAGATTGATTCAAAAAAGTTGGGTCGCAAAAATAGGTTCGCAAAAATATCAGACCCCTCCGGCAGGCGGCCTGAAAAGATATCCAAAGAATTGACCCTAAAAAAAGATCTACCCGTTGAAAAACTGCATGATTGATCGCGTATTTGTGAGCAACCCATTCAGACTGCGCGGCTCTATCTAGCGCGGTGGCGTCTGGGATGCTCTGAGTGTGGTTTCTGAATGTGGTTTCTGAGTGTGGTTAATGTACGTAGCCAACAAATAGCCAATCGCAATTACTTATGAATAGTGTCAGTGCGGAAAACCCTGAGAAATAAAAGCCTGGGATAAGATGCCGCAAGATGCAAAAGTGCCCTGAAATGTGAGGTTATAGAGCCTATGGTAGTGCTCTAGTGGTAGTGCTCTAAATGAAATCAGGCCTTCTATGTATTTATACTATAGCGAGTGAGGGGTAGGGAGTCAGATATAGTAATGATGTAAGCATTTACCGCACTGAATGAAGTTCAGGTAAACTCTGGAACTTTTTTCATGACAGCAACGGGCATTGTCAAGTTGGCTGGATTTGACTGTGAGCCGCTGCTTTTGAGAAGCTGTATCCATGACTAACCCTTACCGTGGCCACCGCTTCCCCGCCGAAACCATCAGCGACTGTGTCTGGCTGTACCATTCCTAAACAGCGGCCAAAACCCGGCAATAAGTGGCATCTAGACGAAGCGGCCATTTCCATCCCCATCAACACAAACAGACTGCTTCAGCATACAGAGAAACGATGCAACGACGGAGCGAAAGTTGGCGATCACTGACGGGGTTGAGGGCGTTGGCGTAGCCTCTCGACCAGAGAATCGCATAAGCCGTTCTAATGACTCTCACTCAATAAAACTGTCCTAAAATTAGCCAATCGACCTTAACTTGACGACACCTTCGATAGCGCAGAGCGGATTTTACTCACCTGCTGAGTAGTCACCGCCGCTGCGGGTAAGGCGATCGCACTCGGCACCCACGGCACCCATACATTTCCTTCCGCCAGCAACAACCAACACCCCAACACCAGTACCCCTTCCGCCAGCAGCAACCGTAACCACACCTTCCATGCCTTCTGGCTAAGGCCTACCGCACCGCCAACTATCGCCCAGCCCAGTGTCCACAGGCCCTCCTGCCAATCCGCCCAGCTACTAATAAACGATCGCTCACCCAGGGCCGCGCTCACCAGCTGACTGATCATCTGCGCCTGCAAAAACACCCCCGGCACCTGCCGATCTATCGACGAGGCTTGCGTATAGGGCGTCAGCCACGAATCGCCAAAGCTGTTAGCAGTCGTGCCTATCAAAATAATTTTGCCTTCTATGCGCGATCTCAATCCATCCACCGACCCCGACAAAAAATCACCCACACTAATACAGTCTGCAGGGGTCTCTATCACCCCACCGCACCCTGTCTGCTCTGGCTCTCTTAAAATGCGATAGTTCAACATAAGCTGAGATCCTGTGCTGTCGGCATTGTGATAACTGCCAAACGTGCGTTCCCTAACCGGTGATAGTTGCGCTACGCCGATCTGTTCTCCCTCATTTTCGGCAATGTCATGAGCTTCTCGCAAGTAGCGATTGACGATCGCCAAACTAAAGGTTGGATACACCTGACAAACAGAATCCGCTGGCGGCAGCAAGGCCAGTAAGTGCCTGCGAAGAACATCACCATGATCATCTGTCACAAAATCACTAGCGCCGATGCGGTCTATATTCTCAATGTCAGGTGGGGGCGGCGTAGCAGGCGTATTTGTTGTATGGTCAGAGACCTTACAAATAGTCATCAGGCGATCGGTCTCTTTTACCTGCTGCGCTAACTTCGGGGTTTGAATCTCACCCTGAAGATAAATATCTAGGCCAATTAGCTGTGGGTCTAAGTCTTCTAGTTTGGTCAGTACATCGCTGAGCGTACTATCTGAAATAGAGCGATTGTTTTGCGTGTTGGGGTTGGCTATCACGTCTGCTTCTGTGTTGGTGATAATGAGTAGCCGGTCATCTAGCGATTCGGTGGGACGCGATCGCAACAAATAATCATAAGCTTTCAGCTCCAACCGCTCTAACCCACCCACTAGCCGTAGCCCAAAGACTGTTGCAAAAACACTCACCCCAGCCACAAACGCCCGCTGCCAGTGAGCGCGAGTAACAGGCTCTAGTGGCTTGGCTGGCAGGTTTTTCCCAGGCGAAACAACAGATTCATCAGGATGTTTTGAAGGGGATGTTTCTGGTTTTCCTTGAAGTGATCGCCATGTCGGCGGCGTTTCCGCCAAATTTTGCACGATCACTGGCAACCAAGTTGCACAGGGAAACTGGCTTTCCAATCCCTGCAATTTTTCTCTGGCCTCTCGTACAGCTACATAAAAAGGCCTTCCTGCCGAAAACGACGTCAAAAACCCCTGCAAGAATCGATGCGCCACCCGATCAGGTACTGGCTCTCGCATCACCAACACCTGAGGAATATGCAAATCAGCCAGGTCTGTCGCTAACCCTAACCCATCACAAGAATTAAAGATAGCCGTGTTCAAGCCTCTATCAATCGCCTTACTTAAAGCGTGTTTTAGCTGTTTCACAGTGAGCCGATCAGTGGCATTCAACAGAATTTCGCCACGGGCTTCTGTGCCAATGGTTTCTTCTTTTGCAGCGATATCTGGCACACAGTGCTGATGACTGCGACTGTGCCCAGCAAAGAACAAAATATCCCAACCTTTCTCATCCCACAGCCGCTGGTTAAAGGTATCGACATCGGGCTCAGGCAAAAAGTGCACCTCTGCGTCTGGCAGCTGCTGGAGCAGTTCGCAGTCCGTGTGAGTATCTAACCCGGCTGCATCACCAATCACTGCCAGTACTCTCACCTTGGCTGACCGACTGCCCCGATAGCTCACCTGCTGATAGTGCGGCAAGCAAATCCCTACTTCCGCCTGTCGATATCGTTGGAAAAAGTGCAGCTCATACCAGGGCAGCCGCAGCAGTAGCGGATCGCTCGTTTGCAACAAAATCCGACTCGTATCTTGCGGACTTAGCTGTTCTAATACCTTCTCTCGAATCGGTCGAAAATCTTCTCCGTTCAGCCAGTGGTGAACATAGTCACGCAGCCGCTGGCTGAGCTGCTGACACCGCGCCTTATCCGAAAAGTCAGAGACATTAGTGACACCATCTTGGGCCTCTAATCGGTAGCCTGAACTGAGCAGTCCACCCAGGCGTCGGTAAGCCATTTGCCACTGCTGATACAGAACGCGCAACTCTGGTGCGGGGGGTAAACGTGCCTGAGTTTCAGCCTGGGGCGGTAGATTTTCTTCGCCAATTTGCACGGTAGTGGCATAGCCCGTTTGCAGCGAACCCTCCCCAACCTTAATGACGATACGTTTGTTCACGGCACCCATTCCTTCGGCCTATTTCTTCGGCCTATTTCTTCGGCCTATTTCTTTTTGGAAGAACTCAAATCACGCCCAGCTAAATCACAAAGGCTTCCTCAAAGGTCGCACTGCCCATCGATATCTGAATACTAAACTGCTCTCCAGATTCACCACTCAGCCGCAGCTGTATGTAGTTGTCAATAGCGCGAGAAGTGGTGGACATAAACGACGCTCCCTCATCGTCTAAAACGGTAAGTGTCAGGTCTTCGGGCAAGTAGGGAGAGTTCCCAAAAGGACGCACCTGCAAAATGATATTACTGCGAGCTGTGCTAGCCCCTTCTCCTGCCTCTGTACCTGCCTCTGCGCCTACATCTACCATATGCACCACCAACGCCACCTGCACAGACTGACCCAGCTGAATCCCCAAATCAATTAGCTTGGCACGGCTAACGTCTGTTGTTGTCTCCGATCGGGTTTCTGGCGTCGCCAGGTTAGCTGTGCGAAAGGCAAAGCCCATCTCAGGCGGATTGATTAACTCATCAGTTGCTTGCCACCCCGCTGATGCTACACCTTCTATCCATTGTCCTAACCGAGTCAATGTACTTTGGCTCCGTGAAAAGCGCTGTGAAAGTAAACTATTTGTGCCCATAGTATCGGCTGCTGGGGAAGATTCAACGCCTAATTGATGAATCTCATCAATTAACGCCTCTAAAGGCTCAAATTGCTCGATAGGGACTTGCTCTGTTGCGTTTACCGTCGTCGTAAACCCGAGCAGGGTTGCCCGGCTAGCGGCTTCATCTAGCTTTACAGCTACGTATCCTATGCGGTTTTCCCAATCCTCTGGGGGAACCAAACAGGTGGGCTCACCGTCCAAAATGGGTCTGCAAGAAAGGCTGCCGACGCCTGGTATCGCCAGATCTGCCACATCAGCCATCATCTGTATTAAGGGGTTCCAGCTGTCGCTTTGGGCGATCGCACTCGGAATTTCCATCAGCTGCAAATACGCTTCTACCGCGCATACAGCCAGCGTATTGCGGCGAATCTGCGTTGATTTTTCGGCAAAAGGACACTGGTCGGCAAAATGATGGGCCATTCGTTTTGCCTCTGTGGTTAGGGGAATCTGGATGCCAGTTGCATAGATTTCAGGGGTTTGTGAGGGTGCGATCGCCATTGTCTTGAAGTCCTAATAATTTGTCGTAAGTAAGTAGTGATAAAAATGCAGCCGTCGAATTGCGAATGGTTGGCCTGAGAATAAGCAAAAAGGCAAAGGCTACAGATAACCCTGCTGCTGACCAAACTCACGCAGGCGGGTAAGGCATTGCCGCTGGTAAAAGCTGCTCAGGGTACCGACCGAAATTCCATAGTCTGCTGACAGCTCTTTCCAGGGTGTTTCGGGTGGCAGCCGCTTCAAAATTAAAAGCTGAGCGGTGACAGTTGGGTGATTATTGATATGTGTAGCGCGTAGGCTGCCATCGGCATCTGTTTGCGCCCAGGCCAGCACCTGTTCTAGCAAAGGCGGAATATCTGCTGGGGCAGGCAATCGATCCACCGGATCTAGCACCCCATCGCCCCGCGAGCTATGGCTCGATACCGTTTTTGCCCGCTGCTGAGTCTCGGCAATTCTAAAATCTTGCAGGCGGCGCTTCAGATAGGCATTTAGCCAGGTGGTGAGCCGGGCCACTGCCGGGTTATAGGCCCGACCTGTGGTGGCTTCGCACAGGTTGCGGCAAAAGTAAATCCAGGTTTGCTGCAAAGCGTCTGCATAGTAGGCGTCGTAGGTGTGCCATAGCTGGGGGCCAAGGGCGCGAATTAGCTTGGTTTGTCCGCGCTGCCGCTGAGCGCTGCCTGGGGGATGAGCGCAGGTATCGCTCACGAGCTTGAGCAGCGGATCTTCCGGTGAGCGGGATGAGCGATCGCCCTGATTAGATGGTGACTGGGGTGGTGTATTCATTTGCTGAACAGCGCCTTTTGGGACAAAAGATGTGCACATGCGACCTCCGGTAAAACTTTACGCTCATTCACCTATCAGGACTAGATGCAAACGTTCTGCACGCGCGATGCAATTTTTTAGCAGTTTTTTCCGGATGGACAGTGACAGCCTGAGTTCTGGCCTACAGACAGCCGGTGATGGGTGTAACCCCACTTAAAAAGAAATGGTAAGTTCAGTGTATTCACTTATCGTCACTTATCGATCAAATGCAAGCTTTCCTGATCGATTTGTCAAAAGTGCCCTGAGCATAAAGGCCAGCAGCAGAAGTGTTAGCTGACGGCTGAAGTCGCTGAACTATTTTTTATTGGAGTCCTCCCATGAAAGTCACCAAACCTATCAGCACAGTACGAAACGCATTACTAGCTCTCCAACAGTCGAGCAAAGGCGCTATTCAAGCTGGGACACGCGGATTGAAAGGTCGTCCTCCCCGCTGGCCCTTTAATCGAGATAGAGACAAGAAGTAAGTAGTCTAATGCAAATAGCCACTGCTGCCTTCTTGCATTAGATTGAAAAGTGCAAGCTGATTGGGTGTGAGTATGTGGCCTTTCTGGACGCTGCCTTTCTGGTTTATTTTTCCTAGCATTGCAGATGAACCCACAGTATTAGCCTCTCAGGAGCACCTGGGTTTGAAATCGCCGTGGATAGAAAGCGTCGACGCCCAGCAAAACTATAAGCAAAGTGCTCTACCAGAAACGTCCGTTTCTGAGCTGCTAGCAGCGGGCGATCGCGCCCTGAAAGAAGGCGACTACGAAGCCGCTATTAGCAGCTTTGAAACAGCGATCGCTCTTATAGAATCTGTAGAAGCAGAACCTGGTAATACTACAGACGCCAAAGGAGAAGCACTCGCTGGGCTGGGCGAAGCCTACATGTACACCAATGCCTTCGATCAGGCAATTCCCATATTTGAAGCAGCGATCGCCCACTTCTCACCAGGCATGCCTGTCAGTGAAATCGATTTTGCGACAAATGAGTACGGCAGTATTCTGATCAACTTAGTTTACTTTTTGGGTCAGGCCCATGAGTACTCAGCCCACTTTGGCACTGCGCTAGGCTATTACCATCAGGTTCTAGCGACCGAGAATACCGATCTTCTCTCTCCACAAAAGCGCTTAGATGTGTTGATTCGTCAGGGCATTGTAGAAGGAGAGATTGGACAATATTCGCAGGCTGAGTCCACCTTACAGCAGGTCTATGCGCTGATTGGGCAGCTAGAAGAGAGTTCAACAGAACATCAAGACTGGCAAAAAGCAGATGTACTCGCCGCGTTGGGCTGGGTACAAGAAGAGCAAGAAAATTTTGAACAGGCAGTAGAACAGTATCAAAGTGCCGTTCAGCTATATCAGCAAACTGGCGTGACCTACGGAGAAACGCTAGCCGTCAGTAATTTAGGCGCTGTGTACGTGAAGCAGGGCAATTATCCCGCCGCCCTCACTGCGCTAAACCAGGCGCTGGCACTGCTTGACTCCGAAGATGTTCCCTATCAGCGGGCGGTGCTGCTCGATAGCTTTGGCGCACTGCACAAAGCTGAGGGAGATGTAGAAGCCGCCTGGCAAGCTTACCGGCAGGCGATCGCACTCAGCCAGGGCTCAGACAAAGTGGGCGAAATCACCAGTTTGTTGAACCTGGGTTCGCTGATGGAAGATCAGGATCAGCCCGAGCTAGCGATTCTGTTTTATAAGCAGGCGATCGCCAACATTGAAACCATTCGCCAAGACCTTCAGCAGCGTGATCGCGCCGTCCAGCAAATCTATACTCGCAGGGTCGAAGACTTCTATCGCAAATTAGCCGATCTGCTGCTCCAACAGGACCGCATTCCCGAAGCTCTTCAGGTCATAGAACTCCTAAAGCTTCAGGAAGTTAGTACCTACTTACACAGCCCGGCCCCTAATCCGTCTGAAGGTACACCGCCTGTAGAACAGAGCGCAGAGGACACCTCCACCGCCGAAAATCTGCTAAATACCAGAGTAGAAAGCATCGTCGCACAGACGTTTAACGAGCTACCGGCAAATACCCCTTTTGAAGATTTCCTAGCCTTACCAGAAGTGGAAAAGCTGTTAGCTGCCAGTTCAGCGTCCCCTGATACCACGCTACCTCAAGCGAACCCAAGCGCATTTCAGCTCACCGCCATCGAGGCTTTACAATCCACCCTCGCACAGCAGCCAGTTCCCACAGCGGCCCTTTATCCACTTATTCTGGCCGATCGCCTAGAGCTTATTCTCATCACGCCTGAGGGGGCACCCATTCACCAGGTTCAGAGCGTTAGCGAAGTAACCCTCACCCAAACCGTCCAGCAGATGCTACAGCAGCTGAAGGCACCCGTGATTGAACCCACTGCCGAAGCGCAGCAGCTACACCAGTGGCTAATACAGCCCATCGCAGCCACCCTGCGCGAGCAAAACATCGAGAATATTATCTACTTGCCCGATGGCGTCCTGCGCTACATACCACTTGCGGCACTGCACGATGGGCAACAATGGCTTGCAACAACCTACCAGTCTCACAACGTTACGGCTACGGCCATTGATAATCTGACCGCTCATGCGGCATCCTTATCGCCTGAGCGCAGTGTTCTTGCAGGTGCATTTACCGATGCTAGTTCGGACGTAGAAGTGCAGGTGGGAACAGAACGCTTTCCCTACGCAGGCCTCGCTGCCGCCCGCGCAGAAATCAATGCGCTAGCTGAAATTATGCCAAAAACAACAACCCTTATCGATCGAGACTTTACACCTGTCAATACCTTGGGCGCTGTTGAAGGACATCGAATTGTTCATTTAGCCACCCACGCAAAGTTCTTTCCAGGCCAGCCAGAATCTTCTTTCATTTTGTTTGGTGATGGCAGCATGGTCAATATGCGAGACATTGGCCAGTGGGAACTTCCTGGCGTAGAGCTTGTGGTGTTTAGCGCTTGCGAAACAGCGGTCAGCATAGAAGGTGATGGAAAAGAGATTTTGGGGCTGGGCTTTCAGATACAGCAGACGGGTGCTGAGGCGGCGATCGCGTCCCTATGGTCTGTGAACGACGGAGCCACTGCCGCGCTCATGGCCCAGTTTTACACCGCCCTTAGCACTGGTAAAACTAAAGCCCAGGCCTTGCAGTACGCTCAGCAGCAGCTGATGAAAACACCTCGTTACGCGCATCCTTATAACTGGTCTGGCTTTATTCTTATTGGGAATGGTGCATGAGGCGATCGCTCACAGCTCTGCTGATGTCTGCAGTCGTGCACCTTCTGCCCACTTTTCGGCAGTAAGCGTATACAGCAGCAGCGGCTTGCCACCATAGCAGCGCGTGGTAATACCATCAGCGCGCATGCCCAGACGGTTCATTACAGCGAGCGATCGCACATTTTCTGGCTGCGACATAGCCAGCAGCACGGGCAAATTCAACGTTTCGAAGCTATGCTGCACAATCCGGCTAGCGGCCTCACTCGCATAGCCAAATCCCCAGCTAGAAGGCCTAAAGTACCAGCCAATTTCCATATATTCTGTCGACAGTCCGCCCTCTATCGGCTCAGGAACATGCTCTGCTCGTACATCTTCCATATCTGGCAGCATCGCGATTTCTATCGACCCAATGACCCTGCCAATATCCTTTTGTACAACGGCCCAGCTGCGATCGCCCTTTTTTGACTTACCTGCCTGGTCAATGTAGCGTACTAGCCGTCCCTGCACCTGCCGAATAGACGTGTCCTTAGCGACATGCTCAGTACCCCGATGATACTGACCTGGCTTCATCCACTTAGCGACCCGCGCATCACCGAATATATCCATAGCATGACGTGCATCCTCGGCAGGACGCCAGTCTCTCAGGTATAGGCGTGGGGTTTCAAACTCCATGGGGGCGGAACTGCGTTGCACGAATAATCAAATATGCCACTTATGGGCACAGCCTTGTTAAAATCACCTAGGCGAAGCACCTAATTTAAGTATGGACACTTCGCCTTGCTAAACCACAACTCCTAATACAACATGGCACTTTCAGCAGGCACCAAAGCCCCCAGCTTCAGCTCTACTGACGATCAAGGAAACAAGGTCTCTTTGGCCGACTATTCCGGTAAGACCGTTGTCATCTACTTCTATCCCAAAGATGATACCCCTGGCTGCACAAAGCAGGCCTGTAGCTTCCGCGATTCTTACAGCGAGTATCAGGGCAAAGACATTGTTGTTTTGGGCGTCAGCATGGACGACGAAACCTCTCACAAAGCCTTCAAAGAGAAGTTCAGTCTTCCCTTTCCTTTGATTGTTGACACTGACGGTTCTATTGCCAAAGCCTTTGATGTAGAAGGCGGCGGCTATGCCAAGCGCGTCACGTTTGTGATTGATGGCAGCGGTCAGATTACGAAGGTATACGACAGCATTAATACAGAGACTCACGCGACGGATATATTATCTGACTTGGGCATGTAGATAGGCAAGAAAAGATGACCCAAAAGGTTCTTGTCATCGGCGGCAGCGGGCGAATTGGTCGCAGCGCTGCCAACGATATTTTGACGTACACCGACGCCCAGGTGACTATCACCGGGCGTAGCCTACAGCTATCTACAGATATAGATGAGAAAGCAAACCGGACTTATCAGGCGCTAGACCTTGCTGATGAGCAGGCTGTGGAGAGTGCGATCGCCAATCACAACCTGATCGTCCACTGCGCTGGTCCCTTCCGCAGCCGCAACCACCACGTGTTGCTCAGCTGCATCACCCAGGGCAAACCCTACATAGATGTCGCCGACAGCCCAGACTACGTAAACCAGGCCCTAAAGTACCGAGAAAAAGCACAGGCCGCAGACGTCACTGCCATCATTAGCACAGGTATTTTCCCAGGGATATCTGGCAGCATGGTGCGCCAGGGCATAGAGCAGCTAGACAATGCTGAAAGCGTCCACCTTAGCTATCTGGTAGCAGGCTCCGGCGGTGCAGGGGTGACCGTTATGCGGACAACCTTTATTGAATTGCAGACGCCGTTTATGTCGAAAATAAACGGGCGATGGCAGGCGATAGATCCTTACAGTCAAAGAGAAGTGCTGAATTTTCCCCGCTACGGAAAAGGCGGTGTTTATTGGTTCAACACTGTAGAGGCGCTGACCGTTGCCGATACTTTCCCAGAGCTAAAGACAATTGTCACCAAGTTTGGTTCTGTACCCGACTATTACAACCGGATGACCTGGGCGATGGCTCGCTTGCCCAAATCCGTACTCAAAAATCCAGCGCTGATTGAGTCTGTTTCTCGCATTAGCTACCGCATGACGCAGGTTACCGACCCTGGCACAGGTGTCGGCATTGCTATGCGGATGAAGATTGACGGCGAAAAAGATGGAAAAGCCGCCTCTTATTTGGCGACGTTCGACCATGAGGATACGGCGTTTTGTGCGGGATGTGGGACGGGTGCGATCGCTCAACTCATACTTTCAAACCGATTGCATAAGCCTGGCGTATGGGCGGTAGAACAGTCCCTTTCTACTGAGCTATTCGAAGAAACAGTGAATCAGCGAAATCTAAAAATTCATCAAACCTACGAAAAGAAGCTTACTAAGCAATCTTAAAAAGGAAGCACTAAAGAGGTGAAGAAGAAGCGATTAAGAGACACCCAGAATAAAAGAGAGAATACTGGTAATTAATGAAATACCAATTGCACCAATGACAGCGCTAGCAATACCCCAACGGAGTCTGAAGCCTTTAACAATGAGCGCGGCTAGCCCAAACAAAATCGTATTACCAATGAGCCCAAGCAGTCCCAACGTAAGCAGGTTAAGCAGGCCATTGTGCAAAAACCATCCGGTCAAACCGTTTAACAGGCCAAAAATTAGAGCAGCCAAGCCGGTCTTTCCCAGAGAATCCGATTCGATGCCAGTTGGTAACTTCGTAAGGATCACAAATGCAATCGTTGTGATAATCCAGGTAACGATAAATGTAGGCACAGCAACTGTCTCCTAAATAGCGCAATAGCCCAGTGCATTATACACAAAGCTTTTCACCGGGAGTATATCAGATCTAGGAAGGCGTAAATAGTTTCTGACGGTAGTACTGCCTCAAGCGCTCTTGAAAATTTCGCCAGTGATAGAACAGATCATCAGCATTAAGGATAAAGACTTGTGCTGGGTAGTCTTCTAGCGCGATCGCAATCATCCCTTTCTCAATATGTATACCCGTATCGCGATACACCCAATTCACCGCATAGCAATAGGCCGCTACCTGCATACAGTAGTCCCCAATCCACTCCAGCTGCTTTGGCCTGCGTGCTGTTTTCCAATCACACACGCACAGCTCTCCCTCGTACACCATCACCGCATCCGGGTAGCCTGCAAACTTTAGCGGGTGCCACACAGCCCCTTCCACCAGCAGCACCTCATCAATCTCTGCCAGCACTGGCTCAATCGAATTCCAAAAGCCATCTAGCCCTTCTGGTAGCTCGTAGGGCTCCTGCTTCAGGTGCGACTTGATAATTTTATGAATGCGCGTTCCCGAGCGGGAAGAACGTGTCGTAATTTCTCTCGCCTTATCTTTACCAATGCGGTCCTGCCAGTCCCACAGTCGCTTTTTCTCCTCATAGGGCTTCGTCGCCGACAAAATTGAGGTAATGCCAGGATAGCAGTGCCCTTCTATCTCATAGTGGCGCTTGCGATTCACAGACACCTGCTTAGCTTTGTAATAGGGCAGCTCCAGCATAAATATTATTTCTGTTTCAATGACTGTACCCAGCTACGGATGTCACGATTCAACTGCCTATCGTCTTTGTAATCATTCAGAAATTGATTGAGCTGAGTAGCCGTCAGCTGAGGAAATGCTATGCTCACTGACGCTTCGACATAGTCACGCGGGGTCAGATGATGAATGACAACGCTATCGCGCTTGGTATACTGCCAAACTTCAGATATTCCTAAAGCTCTATAAATACTCATCCTTTGACGCGAAGGACTGGTGATATCGACCTCTACAAGCAAATCCGGCGGGAGATTTGTTGGAATTCTAGAAGCTGCGTCTGGCTCAGAGATAGCATTTTGAATATAAAAGCCGGTATCCGGCTCCGCGCCTTTTTGAAGATCTTCTCTCTGAAGCGTCATTGAGCCTACGTCAGTACAACACAAATCTAGTTCTACAGCGATGGTTCTAACAATGTATGCCAATAGGCGATTTAAAAATTCGTGTAGCTCAGAAGGCACCTTAATCGTCATCACTCCGTCGTCATAAGCCACGCGAGCCGCTCGATGGCTACCCATATCATCAAGCATTGCCTGATAAGTTTGCCAGCTTATGTTCGGAAGAAGAACGAGCTGAGTCAGCTGTCCTTGAATCTCACATAGTTCTATGCTTTTGGCCTGTAGCGCTTCATTAGCTTGTGTGGTAACCATTACCATGGCATGTCAGCATTACGTTGACTCCATTCTACCGACTTTTTGCGATCGCTCCTCAACAGTGATACGCTTCGTTAGTAAATTTGTATTTGTACACTATGCAACTACTGTGGGGCCTATTAGGAGGAAGCTTGCTAGGCGGTGGAATCGTCTGGTTTCTGCTGAGTGCCAAAATGCAGGCCGTACGAGAAAAGACGAAGAACAATTTGATAGCTGACAGGGCCAGCATGGTAGAGCAGCTACGGGGAAAAGATCAGCGGCTAGAAGAGCTACGTCAGGAAATTGTAGAGCGCGATCGCACCCTACACACCTACCAAACTCAACTGACTCAGGAGGCCGCCAAAAGCGCCCGCCTCGACGCGCAGCTGAGCGAAGTACAGCAGCAAGCTACCGAGAAAATTTCACTCCTCACGACTGCTCAGCAACAGCTAAGCGACACCTTCAAGGCGCTTTCTTCAGAAGCACTCCAGGCTAATAATCAGTCTTTTCTAAAACTTGCCGAAGAGAATCTGAGTCGGTTTCAAACTGCCGCGCAAGGCGACTTGTCACTCAAACAGCAGGCGATAGAAGAAGTGGTGCAGCCGCTGAAGTCTTCTTTGACCAAAGTGGAAACTTACTTACAGGGGCTAGAGGGACAAAGAGTTGCAGCATACGCTCAGCTGACAGAACAGATTTCGTCACTCGCGAGCAGTCAGGGACAGCTGCAAAAGGAAACGGCGAATTTGGCTAAGGCGCTGCGATCACCTACCGTCAGAGGTCGCTGGGGTGAAATACAGCTAAAGCGCGTCGTTGAAATTGCTGGCATGGCCGAACACTGTGACTTTACCCAACAAGTCACGCAGGTGACAGGTCTACGTCCAGACCTGCTGGTTCAGCTACCAGGGCAAAGACAAATTGTGGTGGATGCCAAAGCCCCATTGTCTTCTTACCTGGCGTCTTTAGAAGCGACTAATGAAAGCGATCGCACTGCCAAACTTCGTGACCACGCAAAACAGGTACGTCGTCACCTCACTCAGCTCAGTCAAAAGGCTTACTGGGAACAGTTTCAACCCACGCCTGAGTTTGTTGTTCTTTTTCTCCCCGGCGAAATTTTCTTCAGCGCTGCGCTAGAGCAAGATCCTAGCTTAATCGAAGCCGGGATAGAACAGAGAGTAATCTTAGCAACCCCAACTACGCTAATCGCGTTATTAAAAGCGGTTTCCTACGGATGGCAGCAGGAAAAGGTGACCGAGAATGCTCAGCAGATCTCGCTATTGGGCAAAGATCTTTACGACCGGGTACGCACCTTTGCCAAACATATGCAAAAAATGCGTAAAGGATTAGATAGTACTGTGGATAGCTTTAATAAGGCGGTGGGCTCTTTGGAGGGGAGGGTTTTGGTAAGTGCTAGGAAGCTTCAGGATTTGGGCGCGGGCGGTGGGGATGCGATTGATCAGGTGAGTGGGGTGGAGCGATCGCCCAGACACTTGCAGGCACAAACCACAAATGCTGACGAAGAAAATAAATAATAGAGCCATACGTAATAGAGCCATACGTGCATTCATCTGTCTAAGCTGCACATGAGTTTGTAATAATAGAAAATGAAAGCGTCGCCAATTAACAGCAGCTTCTAGACTGGAATGAGTTCTTATGGCATACAGTAATTTCACTCTCAGTAAAGTCAAATCAGAGTTTGGCATCCTTACGGACGAAACGAAGGACTTATTTTCGACACGGGTGCCTGTTGCGCCTAGCGAGCTCTTGACCTTGACCTTGCGAGACCACCTGCAAGCGCTATCAATACTGAGAAAGCGCGTTCTGAGCTGATTATTATGCCCTTACTGATAGAGCTGCGGCGAATCTTAAACAACCAAATTTCTATATTCTCTGGAAGTATTTTTGAAGTAGAGCCCGAAAAGGGCCTAGAGGGCAGATGCGACTTTCTCTTGAGTCGTTCAGAAGAGCAATACTATATCACAAGCCCTGTTTTAACCATTATTGAAGCTAAGAACGAAAGTATTCCTAGCGGTCTAGGTCAGTGTATTGCGACTATGATAGCAGCCAAGCTGTTCAACCAGCGAGAAGGTCATTTCTCTGAAGCTACTCATGGCGCGGTAACAACAGGTACTGACTGGAAGTTTCTAAAGCTGGTTGAACAGACTGTTTTTATTGACATGAATGCTTACTACATCAACGAAGTAGACAAGATCCTGGGAATTTTGTCATCAACTTGTCGACCGACGCTGCAAACTGTCTGACTAAGTTTCCTGTATAGCAAAATATAAGAATGCCACCGCTCGATGCTGACAATGGTTGCCCAGAAGCTATCATTACTCAGGCTTTTGCTGGTTAACATTGCTTGCACTAGCTGTGCACCATTTTCGCCGATCAACCCCTGCATTTGTTTAACCAGTCGATCTTGCACAGTGCAGCAGCTCTCATTTTGAGGAAAGCCTATTCCATCGGCTGCTGTGCGACTATTGTAGAGGTGTGGCATAAGGCTTAGCAGGATGATTCAAGGCAGCTTTGCCACAGTGGTAAGTTCATTTCGAGCAACGCTGTCATCGTTACCGGACAAGCGTACAGGCAAGAACATTCGCTACGAGATGTTAGACGCAGGACTGAGTGCCTTCAGCGTGTTCTTTACTCAAACCCCGTCGTTTCTGGCCCATCAGCGCAAGATGGCTGATACGAAAGGCTTGAGCAATGCCCAAACGCTGTTTGGTGTCCATCAAATTCCCAGCGATAACCACATCCGAGATTTGCTCGATGGCGTATCGCCTGCCACCCTACATCCTGTTTTCGAGCAGATTCTTCAGCGCCTCCAATCCACGGACCAATTGTCATCGTATCGGTCATTTGCGGGTAATTTACTGATGCCATTAGATGGCACCGAGTACGTCAGCTCAACGAAAATTCACTGTGCCCACTGCTCCACTAGGCGGCTCAAGTCAGGTGAAACGCGCTACTTTCATACGGTTGTTACGCCTGTAATTGCCTGCCCTGGCCGCGCTGAAGTGATTCCACTAGTGCCAGAATTCGTGATGCCGCAAGATGGCCACGATAAGCAAGACTGCGAAAATGCTGCCGCCAAACGCTGGTTTGCACAACACGGTAAGCGGTATCGAGACCTGCTAGTCACGGTGCTTGGCGATGATCTGTATTGTCACCAACCGCTGTACGAGCTACTGCTCGCTGAGCAATTTAACTTCATCTTGAGCTGTCTGCCGAAGTCACACAAAACGCTCTACGAACACCTCGAAGGGATAACGCTGCCGAGTGTCGTCAAAAAACAATGGACGGGCAAAACCGAAAGAACCTATATCTATCGATACCTAAACCAGGTCCCGCTTAGAGATGGCAACGATGCACTGCTGGTCAACTGGTGCGAACTCGTCATCACTAGTGCCAAGGGTAAAATCCTCTATCAGAACGCTTTTGCCACCAATCACCCGATTACAGATGACAACATTGAGGACCTTGTCAAGGCTGGACGGACTCGCTGGAAGGTCGAAAACGAGAACAACAACACGCTCAAAACAAAGGGGTACAACCTTGAGCATAACTTTGGGCATGGGCAAAACCAGCTTGCCGCCTTTCTGGCTACATTGAACATCCTGGCACTGCTCTTCCATACCTTGCTTGCTTTAACGGATACGAAGTATCGATTGCTCAGAGCACATCTATCGACACGAAAGACCTTTTTCAACGACTTACGCGCCTTGACCCGCTACGTTTGCTTTGATAATTGGGATCATCTACTGACCTTTATGCTCGAAGGGCTTGAGCTTAAAGTCCCCACTGACACTAGCTGACCTCATAATGAGAATTGCTGTGCACAGTGCTTTGTTGAAACAAAAAGCTAGCAACCGTGATTGCGATAATCAGCACAGGTGCCAAAGAAAATGTGGTGTAGTAGGCCAGGGCAGCCCCCAGACGCAACACATTATCACGCGGCTACTCTGCAACAGCTTGTTTTAATACGGAGAAAAAGATAGAGAAAGACATAACTATTAGCTAATCAACCCAGAACGCAGCGCTCTAACCGCAGCCTGGGTGCGATCGCTCGCCCCCAGCTTATTCAAAATGTTACGGACATGCGTCTTCACCGTGCCCACCGTTACAAACAGCTGCTCAGCAATTTGCGCATTGCTACAGCCCGACACAATACAGGCCAAAATTTCTAGCTCGCGCTCAGTCAGTGGGTAAGCCTCAATAATTTGCTCATATTCAGGATCAACCGCTCTGATCTCAACGGTTTTGGTGTTGAATGTCTCACCCACAGCTGCTGCAGGCTTCACCTGATTGAGCACCAAACTGGCAATCGAAGGATCTATCCAACAGTTACCAGAACGTGTCTCCTGAATTGCTGTGATCAAATCAGTCGTTTCAATCTCTTTTGTACAGTAAGAATCAGCGCCCGCTGCAAACGCCGCCAGGACAGCCTTTTCGCTATCGTGCATCGTTAGCATCAAGATCCGCGTTTCACTGTCGGGATTTTCCTTCTTAAATCGCTGAATCAGCTCAATCCCGTCAATATCGGGCAGTCCAACATCTACAATGGCAACATCAGGAGACATTTCCCTAAGCAGCGTGAGTCCCTTCTCTCCGTTATCTGCCTCACCCAAAAATCTCAGACCTGCCTGCCTAAAGGCAGCCCTCAATCCCATTCGGGTTAGATCATGATCTTCGACTAGTGCAACAGTAATGTCTTGGTCCATTTATAGTGCCTGAATAAAATCCCTAAAATAATTCTTCAGTCGTTCCATCATAGGCAATATATTGATTTTTAGGCTATCTCTCAGGTGAAGTAGTCTGCAAATCGGCTGGACTCTGCCTTTTGATAGAGGCTAACGGGTTAGATGGAGCCAAACTGTAATACTTGTTTTTTAAGCAATTCTTTAGAACTGCTTATTTGGAACTGCTCATCTTCGATAATGATGAAGCGGGATCGTATAGCGCTGCATGGTTTTATTGGCTTTGTTCATCTGCCAATAAACAACAAATATTTCTTTGAGGCGAACTGCAGGAACTATCTCATTATGTTGTAGCAATGGCAACGAAGCAAATTGCTTACTCACACCATGGTATATTCACGGAGACATCTATCGGAAAGTATAAAGTTTTCATACACGACGGTTTAGCGTAAAACTGATGCAAAAACTTCACTTATCGATACCAAAGAGCCTTGCTCGTTTCGACCATTCGCCTATATTCGGCAGCTCTAGAGTCAGTAACTACAGAGGGTTATTGCTTACAAGCCTGATTAGCGCTGTCCTTTTTGCTGTAGCTGTCAGGCCGATAGTGGCACAGCCGCTGGCACCTAGCGCTGACATTGAAGAGACTACTTTGGCCACAGCCCGTCGTCAGCTCAACGAACAGTACGCAAGCACTGTGATTCTACCAACCTATCAGAGGTTAAATGAGCATGCTGCGGCGTTACAGCGTGCTAGCGAGGAGTTTCAGGCAGCGCCAACCGATGTCAACTTTACAGCGCTTCAGGCAGCCTGGCTGGCAGTCTCTTCCACCTGGGCACAAAGCGAAGCCTTCGCATTTGGCCCTGTTCATTCTTTGGGTCATGGGTCAGCCCTTGCCTTTCCTGCCGACACTTCAGCTATAGATAAGCTTCTAACTACAGAGCCGCTGGTCTCTGCGGTTAGCTTGGACGAGTTGGAAGCTGTTGCGCTACATGACTCGCTAGGAGGGTTAGAGGCGATCGCTTACCTACTAGAAGATAAAACAGCCAGCGATTTCACAGCTGTAGAAAGGCTGTACTTACAATATATCGCTGCTGCCGCACACACATCAACCACAGCGTTGCTGGCAGCTTGGCAAGAGGGCTGGAATGGCCATGCACCCTACTCCCAGGCCTTGGCAACTGCCGGGGACGTCGGAAATGTCTTCTACCAGTCATCTCAGGCAGCTTCAGAAGAGATTGTTCGTACGCTGTTCAACACATTGGACGTCGTTACTCACGAAGTCTTACCCGAGCAAATTGACAGCCTGGTTCAAGGTCCAGATAACGCCATTGATCCGGTTTCACTTCAGCTGATAGCTAGCAGCATTGAAGGGATGCAGCATGCTTACACAGGGGGGGACACAGCAGGACCAGACACGGCTAGCTTAAGTCAGCTAGTTGCGATCGCCGATCCAGCTGCCGATCAGCAAATTGTGGCCGATTTGGAAGCCGCCGCTAACCAGCTGCGTCAAACCACCAGCAAGTCAATGGATGCAACGGCTGTGACCGATGCGCTTAACGCAGCTCGCCTGTCACTCAGTAGTGCTCAAACGCAGTTAGAAGAAAGTGCTTTTCCACTATTTTTGTGAGTCTTTTGTAAGTCTCCTAATTTTGCAAGTTTCTCATGTCGAATGGGCTCTACCCACGGCTTGCCAGTAATCATTCAAAAACAATCTTCTACATCTATGCTTTTTCAATATTTTTCTCGTAGCCCATTCCGTCGTTTGATTAGGCGTTGGCGGCTTGGCCTGACCAGCGTTGTGACTGCATTGCTCGCGATCGCTACAGGCCTTCTCTTTTCCACCGCAGTCAATGCACAAATGCCCGACGCTCAGCTAATTGCAGCCTCCGGCGGTGAAGCAACTGCCTATAACCGTACCTCTAGTGCATACGAAGAAGCCCCCCCAAACCTAAGCGCGCAGGGCATTGCTGACCACGATTTAGGCGATGAAGCGTTTGAAGAAGCCTTTGTACTAACCCCCGGCCTGCGAAACTCCGGGCTAGGTCCTACGTTTAACAATGCCTCTTGTGTTAGCTGCCATATTCGCAATGGCCGAGGGATGCCAGAACCAGGCCAAATGTTGTTGCGGGTTAGTGATGGTTCGCCAGCAGCATCCGACCAGGAACTAGACGCTGTGCAGCAGCTGAGCAATGCTATTCCGGTAGCGGGCTTAGGAAATCAGATTCAGGACTTTAGCATTACAGGCGAAACACCAGAAGCTTCTGTAGAGGTGCTTTGGAAAGAGAGTGCGGGTACCTATGCAGATGGTACGCCCTACAGATTGCGATCGCCCGAATTTAACGTTATCCTGGCCAACGGTGAGCCGCTGCCTGACACGGTGCAAGTCTCGCCCCGCGTTCCCCCCCATGTATATGGATTGGGCCTACTTGAAGCTATTCCCGAAGCCGACTTGCTGACCCTAGCAGATCCAGAAGATACAGACGGCGATGGTATTTCGGGCCGGGCAAACCGCGTCTGGGATATAGAGAAAGAAGAGATTGCTGTCGGGCGCTTTGGCTGGAAAGCAAACAGCCCGAACTTACTACAGCAGAGCGCCGACGCCTACCTTAACGATATGGGTATTCACAGTCCACTAATGCCTGCAGCTGACGGGTCTACCGAGATTGATGAAGAGACGCTGGTCGCTGCTGCCGCCTATGCTCAAACGCTGGCGGTGCCCGCGCGGACCCTTGTGGACAATCCACAGGTTCAGCTTGGCGAAAAGCTATTTGCTGATGCCAGCTGTACAGCGTGTCATGTGACGAGTTTTCAAACTGGCGAGCATAAATATCCAGCACTAGAAAATCAGCTGATTCACCCTTACACCGATTTGTTATTACACGATATGGGTAAAGGGCTTGCCGATAATCGGGCCGATTTTGAGGCCGATGGCCGTGAGTGGCGCACTTCCTCGCTGTGGGGTGTGGGCCTAGCGCAAACGGTATTGCCCTATTCGGGATACTTGCACGATGGCAGAGCGCGGACCTTTGAAGAAGCCATTTTGTGGCACGGTGGTGAAGCAGAAGTCGCCAAAGAAGCCTTCCGTACAATGCCAGAATCTGACAGACTTGCTTTGGTAAAGTTCTTACAATCCTTGTAACAAGTCAGAAAACGAGTCAAAAAGTTCTCTGGGCTGATGCACAAAGATCACAGACTAAAAGCGATTATTTAGCCGCCCAGAGTAAAGCAACCTCGTATTTAGGAAAGACTGAATCTGCACTCACTAGCGTCATATCTTTCAGTTGGGCCTGAGAAATTAGCATTCTGTCAAACGGCTCCCAGTTGAGAATGGGGCGTTAAAGTCATCCGGTACCGTAAACGTGCCACGATTGCATGACCAAGCTTATAGACTAAAGCCTAACGCATTTTCATATAGTGCAACTTGGTCTGTTAGCGTCCGGATTTAGCACTCAGGTTTTCAAGAAAGGGCGAGAATTCTGGGACAGACCAGCGTAGCGGCAGGCTGTTTTTGACCGTAATGCCTTGTTTTAACTGGAAGTGTATCAGTCGTTCAGCGCCTTCGTGCTTATTCACTTCAGGGCCGTCCCACATGATTTTGGCGGTGCCCGTGAGATGCAGCAGATGGCCTTGATTAAAATCGATAAATAGAAGGCCTACCTTTGGATTAAGCTCGATGTTGCCAAGCGTGTTGAAGTGGAAATTGCCGGAGTAGTCGGGGATGACGAGGGTATTGCAATCTGCTATGTGGACAAAGCCAGGGTTGCCGCCACGGTGGGAAACGTCAATGCCGCTGGATAAGGAAGGTTGTTCTTTTTGGTAGGCGGTGGTGATGAAAAAGGTGTCGGCGGCTCGGATGATGCGTTGTTCTATGTCGGTAAGGGAAGCGATCGCACACTCTCCCCTACAGACTTCCTCATTTTTGCCTTCCGTTTCCCCAGGCACGTCAATCCACTCAAAACTACGGGCCTGAATGTACTGTGGACAGTTGCCAAAACTT
>JBCBBK010000034.1:0-27505 GCA_038531675.1 Cyanobacteria bacterium J06581_3 | reverse complement strand
CACAAGGGGGTAACGAAAAATCGGATAGAACAGGGTGGGTTTTCACCGATTCGCTACTATTTCCGATAATGTCTACTATTTAATGCTTCATCCCATAGTGTTGATTCTCTTCTTGAGAGAGCAATCCAAGCCATCGCTCGATCAGAATCTTCTGGAATATGGCGAGCTATCTCAATGACGTCTTCAAGATGTTGTGAGGGAATATCTTCAACTATTTGACAGATTGCTACAGATCGACATGGAAATCCTTTCGCTTGCTTTCGGTGATCGCCATAGCGATCATGTATTTGTTCTACTGTCGCAAGTGCTTCAGGCCAAACCTTAGGAAAACGATTAGCGAGTGTGCTCAGCACATAGGAGCGATAAGACGCATCTTTGATCCGATTGTTAGCCTTAATGACTTCTGGCAACAGTGTCTCAGTCATATAAGGCACAATGGCAGCAACACACTCAGCCCTTTGCCAGGGATTTTGTACTTGTTGTGCGTATGCTAAACCCTGTACAGGTTGCCAAAAGCCGTTCTCTACCAAGGCATCGACTAAGTAACCTGGTATTCTACTTGCCAAACTGTTGAGAGAAGCTTTTATCAGAGAATAACGAAATAGCTTTTCAATCGTCTTTACTGGTGATCGCTCATAACCATCCACCGCCAACTGCCAACCCCTCCCTAGATCATTCACAAACCCCGCAGGCTTCCCCAACGCATCACAAGCCTCGTACCACCCATTCCGCCCGTCCTCATCACTCGCACACAGCAACTCACAAATCGCGTCCGCCTGCCCCGCTTGCTCTATATGCCAGGTCAAATGAGCAAAAATATATCCGTCATCTATCAGCGTGTGCCACTGCCCAACATCCGTCTTTGCCCGATACCGACTCAGCAACTCCCCATGTGCTGCCGCCTTACTCAGCCCCAACCCCGGCAACTCACCTGTCTTCTCTGGCTCCACCGGACTCACCAATAACCGCTGCGCCAAATCATGCATTAGGTCATGCATCCGATAGCTCGCCCGCTCATTCGCCTGCTCCGTCCCTTGCAACAACAGCGCCTTATTTCGAAACGTCCGCAAAATGCTCCCCGCCTGCCGACTCGTCACCTGCCAAAGAGTTTCTGCCATCTGCTGCGTTAGGCTCACGTCTTCCGGTACAATCCCCAACCAGGCAAACTGCTGCAACTGCTCCGCCGATAGCTGCTTCAGGCTCAGGTTAAAACAAGCCAACAAACTATACTTCTTCCGCTTTGCATCATCTGGGATTTCTTCTTTCCCGTAGATGTCCAAGCCTTCTAGCCTGGCGACTTCATCCTGTAGGTCTTCTAACAGCTCCTGCCAGCTCACTCCCTCTTCAACCTGAGATGCCGCTAACTCCAATGCTAGGGGCAAGTACCCCACCCGCTTCGCAAAGGCCAGAGCCTGCTCTATCGACGCATCACTGAGTACGCCCAGCTTCTGCGTCATCAGCGCCAGAGCCTGCTCCGGCTCCATGACATCTAGGTCATACCTCCTAGCATCTGGAATTTGCGCCTGCCGTGTCGTTACCAGCACACAGCATCCCGCGCCCCCTACTCGAAAAGGTTCCAAATGCAGCGGATTCCACACATCATCGACTACTAACAACACACACTTGTCATATAGCAGTGTCCGCAAATGGTTCGATGCTGACTCTATCGCCGTCGGCTTAAAGTCATAGTCGCCTAGCTCCTGAATCCAGTCGCTCAGCAGAGGTAGAATATCTGGACTCTGACCAAGCGTTGCCCACAGAGTGCCGTCAGAAAAACGCGACTGGACGTCGTCATCATGAGCCAGCTTAGAAGCAAGAACAGATTTCCCAATACCGCCAAGACCATAAATGGCACTAACTACAAGCGTTCCTTTCTTAGCTGTTCTGTTAAGTAACTCATGCTTTACCGCATTCTGTTGTTTTGGGCGCTCTACGAAATGGTCTGGTAAAGGTTGTATTTGTCGCGGTATTGCTGATATTCCTGAGCCCTTTACGGATTGACGAGACTCTGTTGGATTCACGACAACGGTGTTACCATCACCTGAAACAATCGTGCTCCCAGTAGCGCTTTGCTCTATTTGAATATTGCGATCGCCTTCTTGCTGAGTCATTGCTTCACCCCGCTAACCACGCCCTCGCGATCGCACTCACAAACCTCAATATCAACAACCCGCACGTCCCGGCTCATATACAGCAATAAAAATAATCATATGCTCGCAGCATAAACCGTATGTAGGGGACCTGTCAGCTTTCAGCCGATATTTCGCCTTGTTTTAACACTTCTAACAGGGCATATACAGCCGGTGACTGAAGCGCATCGGTTAGTATAGCGACGCCGATCGGTCTTTCCAGTGGAACGGGTAAGGGATAAACCTGCACGGATTCAGGAATGGGCAAAGCCGCTAACCTCGGCAAGATAGTTCCCCCAAGCCCCTGGGCGACCAGGTTGACGGTGGCTGCGTCTGTTTCTACCTCACTAACAACATTTAGCCGGTATCCCAGTCCGTTGATGTGGTCATACACAGGCCGCATCATAATGTAATCGACCGGGGGCATCAGTAAGGGCTGCTTGGCAAGCGCTTCCCAAGTTAGCTCATCGCCATCTAGCTGAGTGCCAGATGGCAGCAGCACCACATATTCATCCCTTACCAGTTCCCAAGCCGTAAGCCCTTTACTCGCTGGCAAAATAACAATGCCCACATCAGCATGGCCTTCCTTAAGCGCCTGTTCCACTTGCTGATCGTTATCATGCTCTGTCAGGTTTGCAACAATGCCAGGAAACTGTTCGTACAGACGCTTGAGGCCCCTGGGTAAAACATGGGCCGCAACGCTGCGAAAAGCCGCAATACGGACCTTTCCACGCTCCACACCTTTGCCAATAGCCGCTTCTTTGGTGATGGCAGCAACACTTTCAACGGCTGCTTTGGCATGGGGGAGGATGCCGGCCCCAATCGGCGTCAGGGTTGCGCCGTGGCGGCCTCGAGAAAAGAGAATGATGCCCAAGGAGTCTTCTAAGGAGGCGATCGCATGACTCACCGCCGACTGTGAAATGCCCAAACTCAAAGCCGCATCACCAAACGTTTTTTGCTCAGCCACAGCCACCACAATCTTCAACTGCGACAGCTTAATTTGGTTTTGAGAGTTCTCTTTCATGGTTACTGCTGGGACATTGCTATTCGCTGATAAGCCAGCGCCAATGCCTCATCATTACCAACATTACCGGGGAAAACAACCACTGGCAGGCCTGGAAACTGAGGATGATCGTCTTCTGTTTTGACCACCGAAACGCCTGGAATAATCTGACCCATTAGCCGAACGGAAGTGAGCGCTAGCCCCTTGCTAAGCGTATCGTTAGAGGTAATGCCTCCCTTACTGATCAGAAAACCAATATCTGCCGGAAGCCCTTTGACAATATCAACCAAGAGCGCAGAGACCGCTTCGCCAAACATCAGACGTGTCTGCGAATCTGAAAATGTCAGCTCTTCGCGGCTAGTGTATATAACTGGCGTTTTCTGTTCATTATGAATGTTCTTCACCTGCTCCAGGACTTCTGAAAGCAACGTTTCACTGTCAGAGTCAGGTTGTTCTTTCAGGCGGCTAACGTCAATTTCTATGCCGACAGCGCCAGGTGCTTTCAGCAGTGCTCCCAGCTGCTGGGTGGTCTTTTTGACATGGGAGCCAACAACAATTGCCCCTGCCGATGAGCGAGCGAGCTTGCTCATGTCTGTTGGCGATGTGGGCTGAGGTGGCAAGTTTGCCAGGGAAGTGAGCAGGCTAGCCGCACTACGAAATAAGAACCGCTTACCCTCAGCGGCGGCAGCGCTTAAATCACTCGCAAAACGGTCGAAGTCACTTTGCTGCTCTGCATCAACCGCTACGCATCGGTTGTTGTGCAGAGATAGAAGCCGCTCAAGCGTACCCTGACGAATATCTTGTAAAACAAATCGCTCTACCTGATCCGCTGGAATACTGCCATGGGTCTTTTCGGCGACATAGTCGGGCAGATAGCTGGTGCTATAGCCAAAGACAGAATCTTTGGCGAACTCGGTGTCGTGAGTGGGGATCCGCTCGGTGCCTGAGTCGGTGACTGTTTGGATGTAGTGGGTGCTATCTATAGTGACCCGGCCAGCTTCAAAGAATTGAGGGGTGAGAAAGTGGGCGTCGAAGGGGCCGAGGTGGTCGGCGATCGCATCTGTCTCTATCGGGTAGTGTCCACGTAAAGTAGAATCCGACCGGCTCACAATTAGGAAGTTAGTGGTTTCGGTCTGCGCCAATGCCTGCTTCAGGTTATCGCACACTTCTGAGGTAATTGCCGCTGCGGCCTGTGGGGAGAGCGATCGCGTATTCGTCAGCACAAAGAAAATAGGCGAGTCGTCTTGTAACCCTAAGACGAGTGTTTCCACATCCCACTTCAATAGCAGCAAGCAGCTATGAACCGTCTGGGAACCGGTCGGGTCATCGTCTAGCACAATGATTTTCGGCTGTTCCTGATCAGTCTGCTGAGGCGATCGCCGTTCCTGAGACTGTTCTGCGGGCTGAAAAGCGCTTTTATTATCCATCGTTAAAATAGTGTCTGCGTTTAGTAAGTGTACAGCGGCTGTTGGCTACGATGCACAGCCACTACACACATAGCTTGGCGCACATAGGTTAGTACACAAGTGATTGCTAAAACCTGTATACAGCCTCAGCCATGTGCGCTAGCAAAGCGCGAATGCATCCGCGCTTTGCCATACATCAAACCTTCTCATGCGAGGAATGAAAGTCAGTTTTGGTATCTTATTTTACAGTTTCTTATACTATGTTCAGTCGAAAAGGTAAGGAACCCGTCACATGAAATCAGCCACAATCTCTCGTTTTTCCAGCAATCAAGCCTACTGGCCTCTGCCTCTGCTGTCTCCTCGGCAGTCGCCTTCGCACCAAACGCATAAGTACAGCCTCAAGGCTCTACTCAGCAATCTAGCAAGTGCCTTCGTTGCACAGCTCACAACCTCTAACGAACCGCGAGTATGGCAGAGTCACAACGCAGCGGGTCACATCCTATGGAATGCCTACGATAGCGTCTCGGATAGAATTATCCGCAATGCCTCGGAAACAGAAGTACGTGCGTGGCTTGAGGCTCGTCATCAGTGCTAGGTTTTAGAAATCAGGCGCTTACTAAGCAATGAGAAATGCCCTAATGTAGCGCCTGTAAATCAAGTGGATATCATAAGACAGAGTACATGTTTCATACCGCCTAATTACGAGAAAGTAGCCTGAAGGCCCCAAACCCGGCTGCAATTAGCGTTATTGAAAACAAGGTCGTCAGCGTTCCCAGTGCATATAGCGCAGGCGATGTCACATTAGTTGTCATGCCAAAAATCTCTAGCGGCAATGTATTTTTAGACCCGGAGACGAGGGAAGTTCTAATAAACTCGTCATACGACAGCGTAAAGCTTAACAGCCCTACCCCTATTAAGCTGGGAAGAATGAGGGGTAAAACAACCGCTTGGAAGGTTTTGACATCGTTAGCACCCAAATCGCGAGCAGCCTCTTCGTAAAAGGGATTAAATCGATTAAAAACACCCAGCATGATTAAAAAGGCAAACGGAACCGTCCAGGTAAGATGAGCACCCAACCCAGAAGAGAACCAGTTTGTTTGGATGCTTAGCACCTCAAAAACAATACCAATGCCCAAAGAAATCAATACACCCGGCACCACCAGGCTAGAAATTGTGAGATAGAACAGAGACGTAGATCCTTTGAAGCGACTGCGAAACGCCATACTCGCCATGACGCTTACCACAATAGCAATCGACACCACCAATAAGCCCAAGCCAAAAGAACGCTGAAAAGACTCTACAAAGCTACCTACCCGCTGCTCTTGAAAAACCTGGCCCAGCCAGTAAAAGCCAAAGCTACGCACCGGAAAAGTCAGTGCGCCATCTGGCCCTTGCAGTGACAACGTGAAGATGGCAAACATAGGACCGTACAGAAAAAGAACAAACAGTCCAAAGAAAGCAGCCAGTGGATAAAAAGCAGGCGATCGCTTAGCCATAATCATCACAGCTCCTTCCGAATATCAACAACTCGTAAAATCCCGGTTACCAGTACCAGCGTAATCAGCAGCAAAATCACCGCGTTCGCAGCCGCCAACGGATACTGCAAGCTGCCAATTTGAGTGCTGATGAGCTTACCAATAGAAGCCGACTGCCCTCCCCCCATCAGGCGCACGGTCACGTATTCGCCCATCACCAGCGTCACCACAAAAATAGAGCCAATGGCAATTCCTGGCGCAGTCAGCGGTAGAATAATCTCTTTCAACACCGAGAAGCCAGAAGCCCCCATATCGCGAGCAGCTGTAATCAGTGTCCGGTCTATCCGCATCATGCTATTGAAAATAGGCGCAATCATAAAAAAGTTGTAGAGATGCACCATTCCCAAAACAATGGCAAAGTCTGAATAGAGAAACCATTCAACAGGCTGCTCAGTGAGATTTATCGTCAGCAAAAACTGGTTAATTAGCCCTTCACGCCCCAGAAGTGGAATCCAGGAAATCATCCGAATGATGTTGGAAGTCCAGAACGGGATTGTGCACAGCAGGAATAGCAGAATTCTTATGGAATCTCTTTCGATGCAAAAAGCAAGGAAGTAGGCGACCGGGAAGGCGATCGCTACACATGCCGTCCATACCAGAACAACGTACTTAAATGTGTTTAGATAGGTCGATAGAGAGACCTGCGAGGTTAAAACATTAGCGTAGTTATCCAGCGTAAACGCTGGCGTCATTGCATAGCCGTTGAACTGCCAGAAGCTGACGATGATGATCATCAGAATCGGGAACACCAAAAACGCGAAAAGAATCAGCGTTTGTGGCGTTGCTAACAAGTAGGGCTGAACGGTTTTCCAGTTTCTGTACATACTTACGCCGCAATAAACTCATTCCACTTCTGCACCAAATACACCTGCTCATCCATCGTCGAGTTCCAAACAACAACATTGCCCATACGCTCTTCAAAAGAACCGCCATCTCGCACCGCGCCCGCCTTCTCCAGCGTCGTGCCAAACGGATCGACCATATCAACAGCCGCAGGCTTACCCTCGTACCAAAAGTCCCACTCCTCCGGCGACATAAATGCCTTCGCAGTCTCGGGCACCGCGCTGTAATACCCCTGCCGACCCAGGAACGCACCCACCCATCCGTCTAACAGCCAGTCCATATAGGCATAGGCCGCATCCAAAGCAGGCCCTTCCAAATTCTTGGAAAGCCCAATACCGCCGCCCCAAGCACGATAGCCTTCTTCCAGGGGTGCATAAACGCACTCAATCCCCTTCGACTTCACAGCCGTCACTGCCGGAGACCACATAGACTGTAAAACAACTTCACCTGAAGACATCAGGTTCACGGACTCATCAAAAGTCTTCCAGAAAGCACGGAACTGTCCCTGCTTCTTTTGATCGATTAGGATGCCCGTAATCTGATCGATCTCTTCCTTCGTCATGTTTCCTTTGTCGCCAAAGGTCATTAGGCCCGCAGCTTCAACCACTAGCGCCGCGTCCATGATGCCGATAGAAGGAATATCAAGAATCGAGGTTTTCCCCTTAAAGGCCGGATCGAACAGATCGGCCCAGGAGGTAATTGGCTTATCTACCAGGTCAGGGCGATATCCCAAAGTATCCGCGTTGTACTGAAAAGGAATCATCGTTGCCCAGTCAGTCGGCGTCGCCGAGAACTCCTTAGAGTCCTTACCCGTGAGATACATCACCTTGATGGGCGCTGTTCCCTGGGCACTTTCAACGGGCAGTCCATTGAACTTTCCAGTCGTAAAGAAAGCTGCAATCTTGTCGAAATTTTTGATGCGCGTAACATCAATAGGCTGTAGATTCCCCGAGGGAATCACTAAAGGCAGGCTAAAGTACTCACCATCAAACATGTCGTATTGCCCCGGCTGAGTGATGGCAATCTGATTGTTCTCTTCTGTGCTCAACGCTCTTAGTTCGATGTTAAAGCCCAGGTCCTCCTGCGCTTTGTCTCGGATGTCGTTGACCTGGGCAACCCCCGTCCCGATAAAGCGCAGCGTCACATCTTTGATTTTGTTCGCATTGACTTCAGGGCCAGGTGCTGGATTATTCGGCGTTCCTTCAGGAGCTTCTGTGCTAGTACCACAGCGAGCAGTGGCTAGGGCCGCACCGGTAGCAAGCCCAGTTTGAATCAGCCGACGACGGGTAATTTTAGAAGGTTTTTGTGGCATTTGAAAGGTTTCAATAAAACAACATGGGAAACAGAAAGCTGGCTAGCGGCGGAGCGCTAGTAGGGCAGAAACACGCAGTCCTGCGCTGACCACCGAATGGTCACAAGCTGACCTTGCTGAAGCTGCGAGGCCATCCAGTCGGTAGTTCGAGCCTTGTATAGAAGGGGCTGCCCTGTTGATTCCAGTACAAGGAGCACGCGGGTTGCATAACCCGTCAGCTCAACACCGGTAATCCGCGCCGTAATACAATTGATTTTGTCAGAAGAAAATGAACTCACTGCCGACAGAGTGGGCAGTGAGTCAGATTTTGGCGCGAGATGGATCAGGTCCGGGCGCACTGAGCAAGCGGCCGCAGCACCTGTCTGCGTAGCAATACCTCGGCAGAAAATCGAGCCAATCGCCTCTACCTCCAATTCAATCAAATCGGGACCATCACCATCAGAAACTGACCCAACAACAGTACCTGCAAAGATATTGTTATCACCAATAAATTTTGCAACGAACTGCGAAGCGGGTCGTTCAAACAGCTCTGTCGGCGTGGCGACCTGATCGATGTGACCGTGGTCCATGACAACGATTTGATCGGAGAGCGAAAAGGCTTCTTCAACATGGTGCGTTACCTGAATAAAGGTCAGTCCAAACTGTTGTTGAATTTTCTTTAGCTCGCCGCGCATTTTGACTCGCAAGTTTTCATCTAGGGCGCTCAAGGGTTCATCTAACATCAGAACCTGCGGGCGATTCACCAGCGCTCTGGCCAGGGCAATACGCTGCTGCTGACCGCCACTGAGCATACTGGGCTTGCGGTCTGCGGTATGGCTAAGGCCTACTAGCTCCAAAATTTCGCCTACGCGCTGCTTACGCTCGGCGATCGCAACCCTTTTCATCTTCAGCCCAAACTCCACATTCTGCCAAATCGTTTTATGTGGGAACAGCGCGTAGTTTTGAAACATCATCGCCGTGTTTCGCTGAGCGGGCGACAGATGAGTAACCTTGCGATCGCCAATATAAACCTCTCCCGCCGTGACCTCCTCATGACCTGAGATCATCCGCAGCGCAGTCGTTTTTCCACAGCCACTAGGCCCTAGCAAACAACAGTAGGCCCCAGCCGGAATATCTAATGTAACGTTTTCAATAGCAGTGACACTACCGTACTTTTTGGTTAGCGATCTGAGCGCGACGCCTGCTGCACCGGTCACGTTAGGGTTGCTTTCAGGCAAAGAGGTTTCAGAAGGCTCGGATGTGGAAGAGCGCACTGTAGAAGGTTTAACCTTGGGATGAGTCACAACAGATTGAGGGCCTGTAGCCATAGGACAAACCTGATAACGGCAACGTTCTGGCAGCGTTTTATATGTGGTATACAACTCGTACACCATAACTATAAATATAAGGATTTTAGGACTGTACACAAGTACGCAGGGTCAAAACTGTATAAGATTTATCCAAATTTCGACAGGCTTTTCGACCAGAAAGGCATAGGAGAAAGTAATGGCGAAGGTATTGATTAAAGGCGGCCAGATCGTGACGGCTGTAGATGATTATGTTGCAGATATTTTGATCGAGAATGGCAAGATTGAAGCCATTTTTCGGGGCAAGGGATCTGCGATCGCCCGTAGCCTGGAGTCAGCAGATGTTAAAACCCACGATGCGACAGGCCTGTTAGTGCTCCCTGGCGGAATTGATGTGCACGTACACATGGAAACGCCGATGGGCAATGATATATATACCTGCGATACGTTTGAAAGTGGAACAAAGTCAGCAGCCTTTGGTGGCACAACAACGATTATTGACTTTGCTCAACAGTTTCAGGGCGACAGTCCCAAAGCGGCGCTAGATAGGCGACTCGCGGCAGCCGAACCCCAGTGTTCTGTGGACTATGGCTTTCACGTTATTTTAACCGACGCGAATGCGGATGCGATCGCCGAACTCCCCGACTTAGTAAACAACGAAGGCGTCTCCAGCTTCAAGCTTTACATGGCCTACCCAGGCGTCCTAATGGTAGACGACGCAGCCATTTACAAAATTATGCGTAAAGTGGGCGACCACGGCGGCATGGTGAATGTCCACGCGGAAAATGGCATTGTCATTCAGGCACTGATAGACGAAGCCTTGGCAGCCGGTAATACCTCTCCCAAGTTTCATCAGCTTACTAGGCCCCAGCTAATGGAAGGCGAAGCCACGCACCGGGTCATTCGGATTGCAGAGCTGGCGGAAGTGCCGGTATATATTGTGCATTTGTCAGCGAAGGAGGCTTTGGACGCGGTTGTGGAGGCACGCGATCGCGGCATTCATGCCTTCGCAGAAACCTGCCCTCACTATCTCTTTTTAGATCATTCTAAATACGACCTTCCCGGCTTTGAGAGTGCTAAATATGTAATGACACCGCCCCTACGGAACCACAAGTGTCAACACGAGCTATGGCGAGGCCTACAGTTTGACGACTTGCAGATTGTTTCAACCGACCACTGCCCCTTCTGCTTCAACGAAAATCCTATGGGAATTTTGAGATCTAAGCGGTTTGGAGAAGACAACTTTAACAAGATTCCCAACGGCGCACCCGGCGTAGAACTGCGGCTAGAGCTGCTGTACGACGGTGGCGTCCGAGAAGGCAAAATAAACCTGAATCGCTTTGTACAGCTAACGGCCACCGCCCCTGCAAAAATGTTTGGCCTATTTCCTCGCAAAGGCACCATCGCCATCGGCAGCGACGCCGACATTGTTCTATTCGACCCAGAAAAGAAACATACCCTGAGTGCCAGCACTCATCACTCCAACGTAGACTATTCTCTTTTTGAAGGCCGGGAGGTACAGGGTAAGGTAGAAAAAGTGTTCCTGAGGGGAGAATTGATTGTGGATGGGAAAGAGTGGCTTGGGAGAGCGGGGATGGGAGAGTATGTGAGCCGCGCAGCGTCAGGGCGAGTATTGTAGTGTTTGGCTAGTCGGCCACCTAAGTCACTAACCAACAACCACACTGAACACATACATACTCTGCTGTTCATACAGCAATCCAATCAAGCTACCAACCCTTCCGCCAACCGATTGCAATCTATCACTAGCTCCCGCAAATCCACCGTCGTCAGCAGCCCCTGATCAACCACCTTCTTCCCATTAATAAAGCTATAGTCCACACCAGGCGGCTGACAGAATATCAGCGCCGCCACTACATCGTGATGGCTGCCCACCAGCGCAGGCGTATCAATATCAAACGCAATAAAATCAGCCGACATTCCGGGCGCAAGGTAGCCAATATCATCTCTTCCCAACACCTTAGCGCCGCCCCTAGTCGCCACTTCTAACACATCACGAGCCGTCATCGCCGCCGCGTTATTCTCTCTTACCCTTGCTACCAAAAAGGCACTACGCGCCTCCTGCAACAAATTAGAGGCATCGTTAGAGGCCGCTCCATCGACACCAAGTCCTACGCGTACGCCACGATCCAACATTTTCCGCACAGGCGCAATCCCACTCGCCAGCCGCATGTTGCTACATGGGCAATGCGCCACCCCTGTACCCGTACCCGCAAACTTTTCAATCGCATTATCGCTCAGCTGTACGCAGTGGGCATGCCACACATCTTCGCCCAGCCATCCTACCGACTCGGCATAGTCACCAGGCCGCATACCAAAGGTTTCTAGGCTATAGTCCACATCGCTTTTATTCTCTGCAAGGTGGGTGTGTAACCTCACACCTGGATAGGACCGCGCCATGGCTGCAGACTCTCGCATCAAATCTTGTGAGACAGAAAAGGGAGAGCAAGGCGCCAGCACAATCCGCATCATCGCGTGGCGACTGTTGTCATGGTACTGTTCAATTAACCTTTGAGAATCCTTTAAAATAGAAGACTCTTCTTCTACCAGCACATCCGGCGGTAGCCCGCCCTTGCTTTCGCCTACGCTCATGCTACCCCTGCTTGCATGGAACCGTAGACCAATGTCTTGGGCTGCTCGAATTTCGTCATCCAGCGTAGCGTCATTAGGGAACAAGTAAAGGTGATCGCTAGCCGTTGTACAGCCTGAAAGCATCAATTCAGCAGCGGCCATTTGTGTACTGGCGTAGATGCCTTCGCTCGTGAGGTTGCTCCAAATAGGATAGAGTGCCTGGAGCCAGCCGAAAAGAGTTGCGTTTTGGGCGGCAGGCACTGCGCGGGTCAGCGTTTGAAAAAAGTGGTGATGGGTATTCACTAGCCCCGGAAGAAGAACGTGACGACCCTTTAGGTCAAGAACGTCGTCAGCGGTAGCCGGTAGCTCGTCAGCTGTGCCCACTTGTTCAATCACATTGTCTCGAACAAAAAGGCCACCGTTACGAATTTCTCTGCGCTCGTGGTCCATAGTGACAAGCGTATGACTATTTTTGACTAACAGTGTCCCCATTACACTCACCACCACACTTATTGTTTGCTACTTCTACAGCTTAAGGCTCATCTACTGCACTAGCCAACTAAATCGTCTAGTCGAAAGCGAGCGATCTTGTAGATTTCAGAGAGTGATCGCTCCCTTTCAATCTCTTTACCCTCATGCAGTCTCTCCTCAAAAGCCTCTAAGATAGCCTTGCGATCAAAGCCCTTAACTGCCATCACAAACGGAAACCCAAACTTCTCACAATATGCACTATTCAGCGCCTGAATGCGTTCGTAGTCATCTACATTCAGCTGACTCAGACCTGCCCCTGCCTGCTCTTGGACAGAAGCCTCAGCCATTTTTCCACGATTGCCAAGTTCAGGATGTGCCTGAATGAGCTGTATCTGCTCAGCAATCGTCATGCTTTTAACCACAGCAACCATTTTTTGATGAAGATCTAGGACATCTTGAAAAGGGCGATCGCACCACGCTTTCGCAGCCACTTCCGGCGTCTCTTCAAAAACAGCGCCGAACAATGCTACAAAATCAGCTTGTTCCATCTGGTTAATTTTGTCTATCGAGTAGGTCAAAACAACGAGCCGAAAGAACTATGACTCTACGCTAGCGTATAAGCGGATGTCAGCTCGTATCGTAGGACTCTATTTTCTCAAACGGCTACTGACTTTGCTGAGCATTTCGTTCAGTTGCGACGTAACTGTCGGCAATATGGACGAGGGCTTGAGCGCGGATGTATGGCGATCGCACCCTTTCCAACACTATTATCGCCTGCTCAAACTCACTATCTTCGGTCAGCTCTACGATGTTACGCAGCAGTAGGCTTTCCGGCACCGTAATCTCATCGTCGGCGTCAATGAGGCTCAGTGATTCTTCAGCAGGAAAAAATCGCTGAATTAGCTCTGTTTGTAGCCAGTCATTACCTAACGGAGCAATCAACTGCATAATATCTGCTTTCTCCTCAGCCGTCAGCACATGTCGACTGGCAGCACCGGGCTCTGAAGCCCAAATCGCTTGCTCAATCAAATCGTAAGCGCTGGTAGTACGCTGACGTTCTAGATCTATCAGCGCATAGTCGCCCTGTACATCTGCAAGCTGCTGACGTTCTTCTTCAGAGGCAAAATCCTCGTTTTGCAGTTTCTGTAGGGTTCGAGCCGTAAATGAATAGGCATCGTCTGTTGATGCATATTCCCTAATCATTCGCTCAGCCGCTCTAAAGTAATTTATAGGAGAGATAAATACATTTAGCTTCTCCTCGGCTAGCTCGTACTGGTTAGCAGCTACTAGCTGAGCCGGTAGGAAAAAATAGAGGGAAGGGTTCTGCATTGATTCGGCAAAAGCGATCGCTTGTTCAAAATCGCCTGTTACAGCCAGTAGTCTCGAATAGGCGATCGCTAACGAAGTCTCCTCAGCCAACGCTTCTCCAGATGGAAGCGCAGCAGCCACTACGCTCAAAATTTCACGAGCTTTTTCCACCTCACCTACAGCAGCATAGTTATTCGCAATGTAGCTCTGATACGTAATCTGTTTTATACCATCTTCAATCATTGGTAGCATAGCCTCGGCTTTTCTGAGCAGCTCAATTCTTTGCTGATCAGACAAAGGAACAGACCGCTCTCTTGAAAACTTAAGCAGAGTGTTTACGTAATCAAAAACCGCAGCCGAATCACGGTTTATCTTGTCAATCGCAAGGACGCCTGCTTCAAACTCTCCCAGGTAAAAATGTGCTTCTGCGGTTGATACATAACGCCTGGATACGCGAAAATCATAAGAGGGGCGACCTGTCTGTGAGGCTACAGGCGCCTCCAATCGCTGAGCTGCTGTAGAAAATGCGGCTAAAGCACCCATATACTGCTTACGCTGCAACAAAAATCTACCCAAAGAATCTAAAGCGTCAATCTGCAGCCTTACACTTGGCAATTCATCAATCACAGCTATCTGTTCGTCTATAAAGGTGTTGATTGATGATGGTGAATAGCTATCGATAGCTTCAGGCGCGGTATCACGTAACGCGGCAGCATACTGAGTAGCAGGATCGTTAGGTCCAATCGGTAAAACGGCAGAAGGATCTTCAGCAAAATCCCTGAAGATTGTTTCTAGATCAAAATCAGAAAACAGCGATGCAATTAGTTCACTATCTGCCTCCGACTCAATTTGGCTCAAAGCAGGCGCGGCAGTTCTTACCAGGGCTAATTTGTCAGCATCGTCATCGAACAAGTCAACAAGATCCCTGAGCTGTTGGTACTGACCGGTTTCAGCATATAGGCGAGCAGCTTCTTTGAATTCTTGTATGTAGCTGCTAATAGTTGTTGTGTTTGAGTAGGGTGCGATCAGTCCCACCATCTGTGTCAACGCAGCATTCATTTGCGCTACATCGCCGACAGACCTGCCATAGAGACTAGCAATATCTCTTAAAAGTAATGTTCTAGAAGGTATGTCTTCAATCTCATCGGTAGCAGCGATCGCATTCTTCAGCGCAGCGTCTGCTTGTTCGTATTGCTGCAAGCAAGCGTAGCTTTCACTAATTTGCACAAACCCAAGTCCTCGTTGCCTTGCATCTTCAATCTGCTCAGCAGCAGCGATCGCATCCGACAAAAGCATCTGAACATGGTCATCTTCTACTAGCTCACTCAGTGCCCGCTCATCTGCTTCAGACAAATCATCAGAAACCGGACACTCGTGCTGAGCACTACGGACAACATCTTCACTACGCAGAGCGTCCATAGTGCTAACTAGCTGCTCTGATGGTTGCGCTATTGCCGATTTCACAAAAGAAGAGAGCAGTAAAACAGACGCTAACGTAGGAATCAGCCCACCTATAGCTGCCGCATAACGAAGTCTACTAGGATTGGCTGAAGAACAAACAGGACAAGCATTACTTCTGGTCATCTTTTTCATGGGAACTGGTTGTGATGATTGTTTTAATTGGTAAGTGATCGCACAAAACACGCTCTATTCTGAGACTTCATCACTAGGCGAGAGGTAGCCGTTAGCGATATGGGTGAGTGCGCGCGATTGAATATAGGGCGATCGCACTCTTTCTGTCACCTCCACAGCCTGCTCAAACTCATTCGCCTCCACTAGCTGCACCACCCGGCGAAGTAACAGATCGTCTAAGGCACTCAGCTCAGCGTCACTATCGATAATCCGTAGCGCCTCTTCAACAGAGAAAAATCGCTGGATTATCTGTACTTGCAACCAATTATTATTCAGGGCATCAATCAACTTCTGAATCGTCGCTTTCTGCTCAGGCGTCATAAACTCATGTCTTAACTCATCCACGTCAGGATCCAGGCTGAGCGTGTATTCGTTGATCAAACTGTGAGAGATATGAGAGCGATCGTTTTCAGTGTAGATAGGGAAGCGATCGCCAGGATACCGGTCTCGCCACTCCTGATAGCTCTCATCTGTAATCAAATCAGCAGTCTCAATCTTTTCGAGTACTCGAACAGTAAAAGCGTAGCCCTCATCCGCCGATTCATATTCAGCAATCATGTATTCGGCAGCCGTAAAGTAGTCCTTAAGCAGCGTTATCTCTTGGAGTAGTGCTTCAGCTTGTTCATACTGGCCAGCCGCAACAAACTGAGCCGGAAAGCGTATGTTCAGGCTATTGGCATCGATATTTTTGATAAAAGCGATCGCACCTTCGTAATCCCCAGTCATCACTAACAAATTGGAGTAAGAACCTGCCAGACCAGTACTTCTTGCATTCGTAGCAAGCTCTGAGTTGGCTGGCATTGCTTCAACTATCATTGGTAACAGCTGGCGAGCCTCTGCCATCGCACCAATCTCTGCGTAGGCATTGGCCACATCAAGCAGCAGCTGAGTTTTCTCTTCATCTTCACGTTGCAACAGCAAAGCCTCCGCCCCTGAAATCACATCGAGCCGCTGCTCAGTAGATAAAGACAAAGACTCAGACTGGGCGAACCTGAGCGCCGGAGATATCTGATCGCGAATTGAGAGAGAGCTTTCATCGTCTAGACCAATCAAAGTTTGCATGGCAGGTTCCACCGAACCAAGCTGCAAAAGGGCATACGCTGTTGGTACCCTTACATCCTCTCGCAGACGCGCCAAAGCAGCAGCAGCTGCGCCAACATCTGGATCAGTTCCTGCCTCTACACTCTCAGCAGCCTGGGCCAACATTATTTCAAAAACAGCCAAAGCTGCTTCGGGTTGTTTTACACGAGCCAAAAAATCACCTAAATACTTATATCCATTTATCTGTTCAAACTCGCCACCTTCCAGCTGCTCAATGATGCTACTTTCCTCGTTCACAAGCTCAGCAATGGCAGCTGGCGAATAGCTTTCAATTTCCTTGGGGTTATACCTATAAAAGCTGTAGGCATAAAGTATCGAAGGCGTATAGCCACGAGGTGGCGCAGATCTGCTCGCTTCTATTTCTGCATCACTCGGCACCGAGCTATACAGATCGTCCAGGTCAAACTCTGGGAATAGGGTTGCGATCGCCGCTTGCGTTTCCACAGACTCAACCCGCCGCAAAGTAGGAACCACCTCCGTTATCAAATCCAGCCGATACTCATCGCCATCAGTCTGGTCCATCAGCTCTCGCAGCTTTTGATACTGACCCGTTTCCGAATACAGACGGGCCGCAGTTTTAACCAGCGAATAGGAACCACCTCGCACATAGGGATAAGGCGTTTCAACGGCAGCCAGCAGCCCTGCTAGCACTGCGTTCATCTTTTCTGTGTCATTTATTGACCTACCGTAGACGCTGGCAACATCCTTCAAAACCCCCGCACGGTAATTTTGAGCATAGTCACCATCGATTTGTTCGGCAGCGGCGATCGCCTGTTGCAGCGCACTATCTGCTTGTTCATTTTGTCCCAGGCAAGCATAGCTCTCACCAATTCGTTCAAAAGCTCTCGCGCTCTGATGATGTTCTTCAGTTTGCGCGGCAGTAGCCACCGCCTCTGACAACAACGTTTGAACAAACTCATCAGCACTCGCAGTAGACGAATTGCTGAGTGTGCACTCATCTCTAATATTTATCAGGGTTATGTCACTACGGTTAGTATCAATCGCTGTCACGACCGCTGCAGATGGCTGTGCTAGTACAGAACGAGCAGAAAACAGACCAGAAAATACGGTAGAAAACGAACACCCAAGGGTTAAACCAACAGCCAGTAACCTGCCGCATCGGCCGTCTGCTTGCTGATAATGAGCGCGGTTACTTCTCTGATTTAGTCTGTAGGTTAGTCTTAGATTCGTGCTCATATTAGGCCGATAGTTTATTCAGTGACTTGCAACAAGTATTCCAGAGTGCAAAACAGCGTCTGGAGCCCATTTAGACAGTTTCCTAACCGTCTGGCTAGGTATTGGCCTAATCACCTCGGCGATGTCGCTTTCCGTAAATCCTCGCACAATAGTTGCAGACCTTAACCCCACACGGCTTCCATGGACACCACATTTGAAACCCTTTCACAAGATCTATCAAACATCATCGCCCAAACCAGCCGCGTCGTCGTCTCTGTAAGAGGGCAGCGCTCTACCAGCACCGGCATTCACTGGCGAAAGGGCCTAATTGTCACCTCCTGCGAGGCCATTCAATCAGACCTGCAAGCAGACACTCGCTTCAGCCTTACTCTGCCGGATGGCCAAACCGTGGAAACAGAGCTGCTAGGTAGCGACCCCACTACCGACATCGCAATACTGTCCCTGCCCGAAGCCATCGAGCTGCCTACTGCCGTACTAGGCGATGCTCAATCGCTAGAACTCGGGCAGCTCATCTCGACAGTAGCCTATTCATCTGGACGAGGGGGCCAGAGAGGCAGCAGGAGTAGAGGAAGAGGAAGACGCGGACGCGCAGGGGAACGCCCGGAAGGCAGATCACGGTCTATTCGCCGATTTTCTAGCTTGGGGATGGTGGCTGAGCTGGGCGACGGTTGGCGATCACAAAGCGGTGGCCAAATCGACCAATACATCGCTATCGATATCAACATCCGACGAGGCAGCGCAGGCTGCCCGCTGGTAAACCACAGCGGGCAAATTGTTGGGTTCAACACTTTTGGTCCTCAGCGCAGGGTGCTGACCATCCCAGCAGCCACAGTCAATCAAGTAGTCGAGCAGTTACAACAACGTGGCAAAATTACCAAAGGGTACCTGGGATTAGGAATGCAGGCGATTCCGCTACCAGAAAATGTGCGCCAGCAGCACGAGCTGAGTAACGAGATTGGCATTATGGTTGTCAGCGTAGAGCCAGAAAGTGCCGCCGACCAAGCTGGGATGACCATCGGCGACGTGATGATTGTCTTTGGTGATGAAAATTTGGAGAGCTTGAGGCAGCTGCAAACATTCCTGGGACCGCAAAGCGTAGGTCAGCCACTGCCGATTACGCTATTGAGAGGTGGCCAAATGCAGACGATAACGGTAACCATAGGCGAGCGCTAGGCATGGCAGACATTGTTGTTTGCGGGACGCAGTCGGTGACTCGCGCTGGGCTATCGGCGATGGTGACAATGCCTGCGACCGATGTTGTGGGCGTTGTGAACAGTGTAGGAGCGCTGGGCCAGTGGCTACAAACTCAAAGCGCAGATCTAGCTGTTATTGCCACAGCACATAATTTTGGCGCGGTCTTACAAGTTGTTGATTCCTTACCTGTTGAAGACGAGCTGCCTATTTTAGTCTTGCTAGAAGGAGATTGGATGGAGACCGCTGCAACAGAATCTTTCAACCTTTCTGAACTAATGAGTGCGGGGATGGTCAGCCTGTTGCCGATGGATATTTCAGCAGATAGGCTGCGGAGTGCGATCACTGCCATCCTCAGCGGCTTTAACGTCATCCATCCAGACATCACCGAGTCTCTTTTCACTCAGTCAGCATTTGCTTTTAGCACAGCTGACTCCGATAATATTGAGCCATTGACACCAAGAGAGATTGAGGTGTTAAATCAGCTGGCGAGTGGACTAACGAATAGAGCGATCGCCCAGACCCTCAGCATCTCCGAGCACACCGTCAAATTCCACATCAGCGCCATTCTCTCCAAGCTTAACGTAGTTAGCCGCACAGAGGCGGTCGCGGTTGGCATTCGCGCAGGCATTATCATGCTTTAAAGCTAGGCAATCGGTTAGCGCGCAAAAACCTCTAGGCAGGTATTTAAGGAGGTTCTATCGGTCGCGGCGATCGCTTCTATGCGCCTGTCATAGTCACCCAAGTCAATCATTTCGCCCGGCTGATACGTCCATTCAGCACTGGGGGTATAGGGAGGTAGCACGCGCGTCGCATTCACAATTGAATCCTCTTCAATAAAGCCTTTGAAACAAGTCATCCTCAAGGCAGAAGTCGTATCGACGCCAACCACAATGCGTCCCCACTTTTTGAAGAATAGAGAGTGATCGCCAGTTAGCTCATGAGATGTTGATTTCGCGTAGTAATGCTCACCATCTGGCAGCTCGGATAGTATTAAATCAAGATTCTGTATCGGCTGAGACACGCCTAGCAGCAGCGCAACAAGCGGTGTAAATGCATTCATCAACAGTTTTAGCGGGGCTTCTAGCCAAAGTGTATTCAGTTTGACGACATTCAACGTAAGAATCGAGGACAGTTCAGTAATGCTGCTCACCAAACTGCATCTATCGTAACGGTTTTAACCATTATGGCGAACTCCCCTTCAACTTTGCTAGCAGAAGACTTTACAGGTAACTTTCCGCCCTCTGGCTGGGCAGCTTTTAGCGGTGAGGGCGAAGCAGATGCAGGTGAAACCTATTTCCCCGGTAATGAAGACTGGTCTGTTGGGTCTTTGGGCGGTAACAGCGTCGCCTTTGTCTTTGGCGAAGATATTGAAGATGGCCTCGCCCAAGATTGGCTGGTGACCACGCTGCTACAGCCTGATACGACAAACAGCACACTCTCATTCGATGCGCTGACGTTTCCAGGCAACGCGCCGACAGATTTTACGATTCAGGTTTCCACTGGCGATCAGAGCGATCAGGCGAGCTATGAGACTACTGCCACCTATACCTCCGGTGACTTTACAGGCGATTTTCAGACCTTTGAGGTGGACCTGAGCGCCTACATTGACGAATCTGTTTATGTGGGCTTCGTTATGGAAAATGACGACGGCGATACCTGGGTTCTTGATAATGTAGAAGGCATTCCACTGGCCCCGGATGTATCGGTATCAGTGCCTGGTGAACAGTTTGGCCTGAGTGAGGGCGGCACCGAGCAGACCCTGATTGTAGAGCTAGCCACCGCACCTACCGACGCGGTGACCGTTAGCTTCACAACCGACACCACCGAAGTCGCAGCGGTTGAACCGCTTACCTTTACACCCACAAATTGGGAAACGCCACAGCTAATTACCTTTACAGCTGTTCAAGACGGCTTGGATGAAGGCAAAGAAACAACCACGATTGGCGTCGAAGTGAGCAGCACCGATCCAGCCTACAGCGCAGTGGTAACAGAAGACATTGAAGGCACAATTGTCGATGACGCGATTCCATTTTTCCCTAGCTATCGCACAGTAGAAGAAACCTACGGTGATTTGGAGGGATTGGCGATCGCTAATCCCACGCTGGCCTCATGGATTGACATCGGCGACACCTACGACAAACTCACACCGGGCGGCGCAGAAGGCTACGATATCTTTGCGCTTAAGCTCACTAACGAAGAATTCACCCCTGCTGGCGACGAAGAAAAGCCGGTTTTCTACATGCAGGCGGCCATTCACGCGCGGGAATACACCACAACTGAGCTGGTCACTCGCTTTGCCGAAGATCTGGTCGCGGGCTACGGCGTCGATCCAGACACCACATGGCTGCTGGACTACAACGAAATTCACATTGTTCCTATCGTCAACCCCGACGGGCGTAAAATCGCTGAGCAAGGCTATCTGTGGCGTAAAAACACAAATCCCAATCCTCAGCCAGGTGATGAACCGGCCCCCTTCCCAAGCTACGGGGTCGATCTAAACCGTAACTACGGCTTTGAGTGGGCCAATGGCGTTGCCGCTGACGGGACAACGGGCATCGGCTCTACCGACAATCCAGCCTCGGATGCTTATCACGGTAGCGGACCATTTTCAGAACCTGAAAGCACTGCCGCCAGCGAGTATGTGGCAACCTTGTTTGAACCCAATGGCCCCGAGCTGCTGAACGCTCCAACGTCTGAACTAGAGCGGGTTTACGCACCGGTTCCAGACGACATTTCCGGCATTTACATCGACTATCACAGCTTTGCCGAGGCCATTCTCTACTCCTGGGGCTGGGCAGAGGGACTGATTGCACCCAATGATGAGGAACTGAGCAACCTGTCCCGGCGGTATGGCTTTTTCACAGGTGCCGTTGGAGAGCCCTATGACGCGCTACCGGCTCAGGTATTTGGCGCGGTGGGCGGTGCAACCGATGACTGGGCCTATGCGACGTTTGGCATTCCGGGCCTCACGCTGGAGATAGGGACCAGTTTCTTTCAGCCCAGTGAGGATTTTGAGAACGAAATCCTGCCTGACAATATTCCGGCGATGTATTACACAGCCAAAGCAGCCAGACGTCCTTATCAAACGCCCTTTGGCCCTGAAGTCCTTGAGGGGACGATCTCGCGGCCCCAGGTCAGTGCAGGTACAGCTGTGGAGCTAGCGGCGATCGCCGATGATGCCCGCTATGCCGACAGTGACGCGATCGGTGACGGTGCCGACGAGACACCCTCAACGTTTCAAAACATTGTTGCCGGGCGCTATTCCATTAATGAGCCTTCCTGGATACCCGGTGTTGAGCTGTTCATGATGACGGCTGCCGATGGCACTTTTGACAGCGCTGTTGAGTCCCTGACCGCGACGATTGATACGACTGACTTCATGCCGGGACGCTACACCATTTTTGTAGAAGGGCAGGATGCTGATGGCAATTGGGGTGTGCCCACAGCAGTCTTTTTGGACGTTGTGCCGACGCCAGAAAATGCAGCGGTCATAGAGGGCTCAGCGGCTGGTGAGACGCTGATAGGCAAAGACCAGGCCGACGTGATTTATGCGCTGGGCGGCAATGATACTGTTGCTGGCGGGTTGGGGGACGATGTGTTGTTTGGGGAGGACGGTGACGATATATTACGGGGCGATCGCAACAGTCGTAGCCCAGGTGGAACAGCTGGCGGTGATGACATTATCTATGGCGGTGACGGGAGCGATCGCATCGGTGGCAAAGCCGGTAACGATTCACTCTACGGCGATGCTGGTGACGACTTCATCTGGGGTGACGATGGTGATGACCTGATCTGGGGTGGTCAGGGCAATGATGTTTTAACAGGTGACGATAATTCTGGCGGCAGCGGCAGCGATACCTTTGTGTTGGCCTTTGGCGACGGCACTGATACCATTACCGACTTTGAGGTGGGCACTGATGTAATCGGTCTGTTTGGTACGCTGAGCTTCGGTCAGCTATCAGTAAATCAAGATGAACAGAACGCGCTGATCGAGGTTGGTAACGAAACGCTAGCGATTCTGTTAGGGGTAGAAGCAAATGCGCTAACTGAGATCTCTTTTATCTCAGTTTAAGCAGTACTATTAAAGTTTCACACATCGTCAAGTTCCACATCAGCACAATTCTTCCCAAGATTAACGCATGTTTGCCGAACTGAAGCCGTCGCTATCGGTATTCGTGCAGGTATTATAATGTTATAGAACCAATAAGCTGAGCTAGGCTACCTTTCATAGGCTATCAGTATAAGACCATGCAAATTACGCTAGACCTACCTGAAGATCTCGTAGCTCGGCTGAGCAACATCCAAGATCAGATCCCACAAATTCTGGAATTTGGATTGCGTGAACTGGAAGCAGATTCGCAACCTGGATTTTCTGGCCTTGCCTCTATTCTTGAGTTCCTGGCCAGTCTGCCCACACCAGAAGAAACATTAGCCTTAAAGCCTTCAAAAGCACTTCAAGAACAGATAGACTCTCTTATAGAAAAGAATAAACAAACTGGGCTCACCTCTGACGAAGAAAGAATGTGGAAGCAATACGAATACATAGAACATCTAGTCCGTATTGCTAAAACCAAAGCCTGTAATAGACTGAACGCTGAGCAATCTTAATGAGCAGCGTTCAGCCGATAGAATTACATATACGTAAACTGGACAAGGCTCCTACAATTACCGAAAGCGAACTAACACTAAAGAAAATTTGATCTCCATTCACGTCAATATAGCAGGATCAATTCCTAGGAAACTTCTCTAAAATTCAGAGACCATCGAAATAGAGTATGGAGAAAGTCATTCGCAAAACCGGATTTTCACAATGCTTTCAAGGCAAAATGTAAAATACGTAATACTTTTATTTTTGTTTTTACATATACTTGCTATACTACTCAGCAGGGATAGGAATTACCCACTATGGATAACCGCTTTAAACAAATACCTATGTCGGAGATGAGGGTCAAACTGCCTAAACTCAGACGCCAAGTACAATCGGGGAAACTAAGAGTTGTATGCACTCACTATGGTGAGATAGCTGCCTTTTTATTGCCTCTTCACGATGTTGATGAAATCAACTCTACTGATGACGCAGGCATTGAAACTACAGAGGAAATGCCTCTGACTGAATTTCGTGAGCACCTAACAGAGGTCTGGGAAAAACTGTTAGGAGGTCTCGATTGTATGTATTTAACATTTCATAGAAGAAGAGTAGTTGCATTTGTCTCCCCACGATTCACAAGCCGTCTTCCGTTACCGCTCATCGGCGATGCCAATAAGCTCTTAAAAATGTTGCATCCCGAAATTAACGTGTAATTCTTTAATAACAAGGAGGCTGAGGCTGTGTACAAAATTGAATGTGCTGATGACAAAACAAGGTCAATGATCAAAGACCGTAATACTTTTTGGGATCCGGAACTAGGAAAAGAGTTTAGCCCGGTACTCAAACAGCTTCGGAGAACTGGCGAGATTGCAGGCGCTAGTTGTGGGTTCAGACCCGGCGTTGCCGGACTAATCTACGAAATAAAAGGAAAAACTTTCAAGTTAGACTACACCGTAAATTCTGAAAAGAAAATCATCAGGATATACGAGTTTCGCCAAGTCTTTCACCATATAGACTGGCAAACAGCTTTAGAAAGAGATTGTCAACGTAGTGAGGAAGAATCTGTGTACATACCTCAAATTGGAGATCCTCATCTGTTTCTCAAGGCTATCACTCTGATTAGCAAGGGAACTAACACACCAAAAGGGATAGGAATTGCACTGGGGTCTACCGCAAAAAAAGAGAAAGACCAAGCTAGAAAAGGAGATTATGCGGGAAGAGCGCTTATGGCTTTTGGACTAGTAGAGAGGGTTCATCACAAGGAAGATGGCCACAGCGTATATGCTCTAACCAAAAAGGGAGCGCTATTATCAGCCAGTAAAGACCAAGAGACTCGTGAACGGCTCCTAGCAGAGGCACTTCTAGGATTTTACCCAATTCAGATAATTGTTAGTGCGACAAGACAAGGAGAAAAACCTTTAACGAAAGAGCTTATCCAAGAAGCTATTGCTGAAGTTACACTTGGTGACTGTGGAGGAACAACCAGCCCTAGACGAGCAAGCTCATTAAGAGCGCTAGTAAACTGGGTAACGCGTTGGGCAGGTATAGCCATACAAAGAGGAGACAGTAGTGGAATACAACTGTACATACCCAATATCTACGCAGACAAGAAATCGCAACATCTCTAGTTAGTGCAAAAAACTTCCTAAAACAACAGGTATAACTGTGGAGGCCAGTTTAATACGATGTCTAAGAACAACTTGAACAGAAATTCAGCAAGACGACAAGCAGGTATCAATCTATCGATTCACCTAACAGAAGCTACTATAGTTTCTATTCTCAGCACCCTAATTGGAATGGGCATCGGAGTAACTGTTAGCATCAGCACCCAATCTCAGACTCCACCTGTAACTTTACCAGCTCCTGTGCCAACAGTAACAGTGCAAGAATAATACAGTTCGTAAAATTAATTGATAGCCCCTATCAGTGGCTTTCTATATAATGTAAAGCACGAATGCTAGATACAGCCATCAACAGTTGAAAACATGACCAACCAAGATCTTCTACAGCGAATATCTTCAGACCTCAATGTGGTTGCAGGAAAACCCGTTATCAAAGGCACTAGATTGTCTGTTGACTTTATCCTTAATCTGCTAGCACACGGTGCTAGCTTCGACGAAATCATTGAAGAATATCAAGGAATATCCACGCAAGATATTCAAGCATGTCTCTTATTTGCGTCGCAGGCTATAGCCAGCGCTACATTCATGCCTCTGTCGACAGAACCAGCCTAAATGAAGTTCTTAGTTGACGAGTGCACTGGCTCAGCTGTCGCTAGGTGGCTTAGTAGTCAAGGTTACGAAGTCTATTCTGTCTACGATGAGTCTAGAGGTATCAGTGATGATGAGATTTTAACTAAGGCCTACGAAGAAGACTGGATTCTCATCACAAACGATAAAGACTTTGGAGCAATTGTATATAAAGAAAAGAGACCACACTGCGGCATTATTTTTCTGCGGCTGAATAGTCAGCGCTCTAAGACCAAAATTGATGTTATTTCTCGACTGCTAACCAGCTACAGCAGCCAACTACCAAATGCTTTCGTTGTAGTCACTGAGACACTTGTTCGTTTCACAAAGTAATTGTAGCCCATCTGTCAAGGGCTGTAGTGGGTACTTTTCAAGCGCGGCCCATGAGTCTAAACTTGAGTCAAAACGCCTATCGCCGCCGTGCCTATGCGATTAGACCTCAAAAGCCTCAACCTGGGCTCAGATTCGGCTGAACGTGACATTGACGTGGGCTTGGCCGAATACTTCTACCAAAACGACGCCTATCATCGCTTCCTGAATGGGCGCAAAACGATTTTGGTGGGCAATCGGGGTACGGGTAAAAGCGCCATTTTTAAGTACATTGCTACTACCGAACGAAAAAAAGGCAACCTCATCCTGGAACTATCGCCCGAAGATTATTCCTACGAGCTGCTCTCGGAGTATCTGCGTAGCGAAAAGGAAGGCTCGTGGGGTAAGCAAAGTGCCTACTCCATTGCCTGGCAGTACCTGCTATACAACCTCATTTTCAAGCGGATTGCCAAAAATAAGCGCGGATTACTGCTCGGCGCTCAAAAAAATATTTACAACTACGTCAACGGCAGCGGCATTGCGAGCGAAAATAGCTCTATTGGCATTTTGGTCAACTACCTGAAGCGCATAGAGCGGGTGAAAATAGAGTCCTATGATGGAGGCATTCGCTCCGACTTACAGGCGCTTTACGATCTCGAAGAAATCAAGGCTCTACTGCCTAGCCTGACCAATGTGCTCAGCAATACCCGCATCACCGTTCTCATCGATGAGCTAGATAAAGGCTGGGATAACTCTGAAGATGCCAAATATTTTCTGGCAGGCTTGTTTCAAGCCACTCAAAAGATTAATCTGTTCAATCCGAATTTACGAATTCATATTTCTATTCGTCAGGAATTGTTCGATAACATTCCGCAGATTTACGAAGATGCCCAAAAAATTCGCGAAGACGTAGAGGTGATTCGCTGGGGTAAGAATGAACTACTAGAGCTGATTGCCCGGCGAATTGCACATTCTTTTCCAGATACGGCCAGGCTACCTGCACTCAAACGATGGAAAACTGTTTTTGTTTCCAAGCTATCATCTTCCAATATAGAGTCACTCGATTACATTATTGCCAGGACTCAATTGCGACCCAGAGAGCTGTTGCAGTTTTGTAAGCGATGTGTGGAATATGCGGATTATTCGCTGGTGGCTAAGCGGATAGATGAGTGTGCGATCGCTGCCGCAGAAGAACACTACTCCGAACAAAAAACCCGCGACCTGGCCTCCGAGTATCGCTTTCAATACCCTCACCTGCTAGACGTATTCGAAGTCTTTCGCGGTCAAAAAACCTACTACACCAAAGAAGAACTCGACTACCTGCTACTCTCCATTGCCGTCGGCGACATTGAT
>JBCBBK010000033.1:0-28351 GCA_038531675.1 Cyanobacteria bacterium J06581_3 | reverse complement strand
ACCAACTCTGTCAGAAACGTATCGGTGTGCTTGCCGACTCTCATACTCATAATTAAGCCACTCTCTTGAGCGAGGCTGAGTCCAATCCAGCAATCTCCATAGGTCAATTCTTCTGGGGTACATCGCTTTTGCTTTTTTTCACAAACGACCACATTTCATCTGCCACCACCTGTTCTGTTTCAACGTCTTTAACTTCCTCGTTATGAATCAACTGGGCTTTTTGACTAGCGGTTCTGACTACATTTACAACGGTGTTGTAGGCGTGTTTCGTCAGCCGAGCGATGCCTCTCAAGCTGACGCCCTCAGTATGGGCTTGAAGAATACTTTCAACATCTGCTGGCGTTAGTTGACGCCGGTAATACAGCGTATCGATAGTATCCGTGAAAGTTTGACGACAAGCCGGACACCGAAAGCGTTGATGGCCTGCGCTAGTTTTGCTGTGCTTATGAGCCTTGGGATGTTCGCAAAAGGGGCACTCCACCTTAATCAGTCCTAAATGCTACGCCTTCATTTTACATAAGCCACTCTTCATTGACGCACAACCGTCAGGGCATATGGGGGAAAATTTCATTAGGTCTTCTTCCCGATGGAACGCCAGAGATTATCGACTTCGATCCTTTCCAATGCTCCAGCGTAGATCTAAAAGCCTATGCTAGCGATCGCGCTCAATTTAGTACCGAACAGTGGCGCGACCTGATGTTTTGCTCCATGCGCTACAACCCCGAGCATCCAAGCTACACCCACGATGCAAAGACCTGGATCCTAGCCCGACTGCTGCCGCTTGTAGAGTCCAACTACCACGTCATGGAGTTAGCGCCCAAAGGAACCGGGAAAAGCTATGTATTTGAAAATGTAAGCAGCAAAGTTGCACTCGTAAGCGGTGGCAAGGTAACGCCTTCTCAGCTTTTTATCAACGGCAGAAACAAAGAAGTAGGGCTACTTGGGCGGCACGATGTCGTTGTGTTAGACGAAGTTCAAAGCCTCACTTTTGAAGATCCAGATGAAGTGATTGGCCCGCTTAAAAACTATCTCGCCAGCGGTCGTTACAACAGAGCAGGCTTCGCCGACATCGCTAGCGATTGCTCACTAGTCATGCTGGCGAATATAGAACTAGACGCTTATCTCCAACCTCGGAACTTCGATAACTTGGTAGTAGACCTGCCTGACTTCTTCAGCGAGACTGCTTTCTTAGATCGCTTTGCGGGAATCGTTCCGGGATGGGAAATTCCTAAATTCACTCGTGACATGGCAGCTTCTCAAATTGGACTGAAGATGGATTTTTTCGGCGAAGCACTCCTCAGCCTACGTCGCGATAATCGCTATCTGTCCTACGCCCAAAAACATACAAAATTCGATAAAACAGCCACTGTAAGGGACCAAAACGCGATTCTCAAATCGTCGTCTGGCTTCCTAAAAATTCTCTATCCTCATCTAGAGCTAACTCTGATGGATTTTGAAAGAGATTGTCTGAAACCAGCTTGTAGAATTCGTCAGTCTATCCGTAACTCTGAGTACTATTTAGATGACGAGTTCAAACAATTTGGCCGTGAAATTGTAGTAGAAGCTGTTCAGTGACAACACCCAAGAAGCCTATCTATCTTGACTACCACGCCACTACTCCAGTCGATACTAGAGTAGCCAGTCAGGTTCTCTATGCGATGACGACAGCATTTGGAAATGCTAGCAGCATCGATCATGAGATAGGAGACAATGCTGAGTTTTTGGTCAAAGAAGCCTCGCAGCATATCGCTAACCTAATTCAAGCCAAGCCACGAGAAATTGTTTTTACCTCAGGTGCGACTGAGAGCATTAACTTAGCAATTCAAAGCACTGTTTTTCACGTTCAAAAGTCTGGGACTACACCTCATATAGCCATATCTGCTATTGAGCACAAAGCCGTTTTAGATACTTGCCACGCGCTCGAAGCTCAAAAGAAAATTAAACTCAGCGTCCTAGCTGTGGACAATAAAGCACGCATAGACTGCTCTCAGCTAGAGACAGTCTGCGATAGTGGCATTCATCTTCTTTGTGTGATGGCTGCTAACAATGAAGTAGGCACTGTTTATCCTATTGAGAAAATTAGTGCGATCGCCCAAAAACACAACGTCCCCTTCCTCTGCGATGCCACCCAAGCCGTCGGCAAGATTCCTATCTGCTTCCACGACTGGGGCATCACAATGCTGGCACTCTCGGCTCACAAAATCTACGGACCCAAAGGTGTCGGCGCACTCGTCGTGAAAAAAGGCTATCAGCTTGCCCCCATTCTGTACGGCGGGGGGCAGCAAAATGGGTTACGCCCTGGCACCTTGAACGTTCCTGGCATCGTTGGGCTAGGGGAAGCTTGCCGCCTTCGTCAGCTAGAGATGGCTGAAGATGAACGGGCGATCGCAGCTAAACGTGACCAACTCCAAAATCAACTACTCAAAAATATTCCTGGTCTAGTCGTTAACGGTGACCATCCAAATCGTCTGGCAGGCAACCTACACATTGCTATCCCTGGTATCCCAAACAGCGCCGTAATCTCCAGAGTACGTCACCAACTCGCGATTTCTACCGGTTCAGCTTGTACGTCAGGCGTTGAAGCACCCTCCCATGTACTAACTGCAATGAATTTGCCCGAAGACACCGTTGAGGGTTCGCTTCGGATAGGTCTAGGTAAGTTCACAACTAACGAAGAGATAGAAGCCGCTGCTGAGATTCTTACTAACGAAGTTCAAGCTATTCAAGCATTGCTTTCGGAGTAAATCGCCTTAGGTACTCTTAAATAGCGGACGAATTCCTCAACTATAATATTGAATGTTCGGTTAATGGGAAGTATCCGGCGTTGAACATGCAAACTACTCCTAGGTAACGTCTACATGCAAATTACACTCAGTTCGCAGCAAAGCAAAGCGCTTGAAACTATTTTTCAACATGGTGGCTATTCTTCATTAGAAGATGTCATTGACATGGCTCTTTTGCTGCTTGCTGATGAAGTCACTAGTCAGACTTCAGCGGAGTCACCTGAATATTTAGCATGGGTTGAGCAAACGAGACTGAAAATAGAGGAGGGTGTAAGCGCCGCAGAGCAAGGAGACGTTTTTGAGGCAGATGATGTGTTGGCCCGATTACGAAACAAGGTCAAAGCAGCTAGATCTGCTTCAGCATGAGATCATTACGAATTACTGCTCCAGCCAGCCAAGACCTGGAAGAAATCTCTGACTATTTCTTAGAGAGGAGTGTAGATGCAGGTGACCGCTTCGTAAAAGCGTTTGGACAGAAGTGCCAACATATTGCGCGGTTTCCTTTTATCGGCAAGTCTTATGGCCACATAAGACCCGAATTGAGAGGCGTACTTTTGATGGACTACATCGTCTTCTACAGCGTTTCTGACGATGCCATAGACATTCTGCGTATCGTCAGCGGATATCGCAACCTACAAGGCATATTTTCAAAATAGCTAAATCTAAGCAGCAGATACCTGGTGACCTCGACATTTCAAAACAGAGGCAGCATGAGCCTTACGCAACATAAACTGCTCAGATTCTTGTCGTAGCCGAAGAAGTTCTAGCTGCTCAGACGCTGATAGGCTACCTTCTCGATTCTGATCTAGTAGCTCATCGTAGCGTTCCATGTCTGCTGGCGATTTTTGAGAGCGTGCGATTTGCCAGAGGGCTGCGTCTTCCAGCCTATCTAACGTGGCAAGTTCTGGTTGATACTCCTCTGGCACGTCATCACAACTGGGTGGGCTACCTACTGCGATCGCATGTAAAATCACGGCTTCCAAAGGCCGTCCAGTCGCCTGAGCAGTGTTTATCAGGCGCTGATGTAATTGCTCAGGAAGCTGTAGGGTAACCGTCTGGGCCATCACCTATAACCAAATCTACGTTCATATTATGACAGCAAATGTATTTGGGGATGTAGATAAGCTGAGTAGAGTAGGAGCGTTAACTTTTGTTTTGGGGTACAGATTGGGGTAAAGCCTATATTTCCAAAAATCGAAACCTTCAAAACGATTGATACAGAAGGGATTTAGAAGAGTAGACCAACTGATTTGTAATCAGCCGGTCGTCCGTTCGAGTCGGATCACCAGCTTCCTAAATACTCCATGTATCCCGCTGCTCACAAGACTTTCAGCCTCTTTAAGGAAAGCTTTTGTCTAAGTGCTTGAGGCCCAACTTTGAGTATCATTTCATACCTTTAAGCGCTGAATTCTGGCTGTTTAGGGTAAGAATATAAACTAAAATGAATCAAGTCTTGAACTCACTGTGTGAGGATGTTTGGGGGTTGTAGAGTGACTGTTTTTCGCTCAGCTGCTCGGCTTTTCGCTTCAAACCGCCAGCCTCTTAATAGTTGTCATTCCCAAGGATTTTCATTGCAATGAAGCATGCTGAAGTGGTGAAGGCACGTGGCTTTTGGATCTTTTGAGAGTGTCACCCTAAATCAGCCATTTTTGAACCAGCCCTGTGCTCATTCAACTGCTCATTCAACAATGAGCTCGAATGACTATGCTAAAAGATAAGTGCCGAGCGCTACGGGTCAGAAAATGGACAACCCGCGAGATCACTTTATTGTGTGCGGTCTGGGAAGTTTGGGCCAGCAAACTATCGTGAACCTTAAAAAGTTCAGCCAAACAGACAATGACATTGAAATCGCCGCAATTGACCTAGCGTTACCCACCTATTGGGAAGTAGAAGAACTCCCACATCTGCTGACTCACCCACCCATTATTGGTGATTGTCGTCGGTATGATTTGCTGAAGCGGGCAGGTATCGAACGCTGCCGAAGCATTTTGATCGCGACGAGTGATGAAAGCGTCAATGTGGAAACGGCACTGGCGGCTAGGCGGATGAATCGCTTTGTGCATATTGTCTTGCGCTCTTCTAGAGTTAACTTGAATCAACTCCTGCGACGACAGTTGGGTCATTTTGTAGCGCTCGATGCGATGGCCCTACCCGCCAATACCTTTGCCCTGGCTAGTATGGGCAGCAATACTATCAGCGTCTTCAAGGTCAATGATTATCGGTTTCGGGTAGTGCAGCGACCGGTGGTTGCTGGTGAGTTGCCGTACGATGGTGCGCCTTTGCAGAAACTGCACCGCCGCGATACCCGCTGCCTCGACTTAGGCCCTCACCAACCGTCAGCCAAAGATTACATTCAAGCAGCCTCTCATCTGTTTCATCGCTGGCGACCCGATATGAAAGCGAGAGCTGGCGATCAAATTACCTATATTGAAGTGGACTATACCTCCCATCAGCAGACACACCCACGACCCAAAAGTCTGTGGGGGAAAATCCACCATCGATTCAAAGCTGTTGCTTACCGTGACTTGCAACAACATTTTTTTAGCTTTTGGCAGCAGGGAGAACAGCAGTGGCTGAGGCAAGTTAGTGCGATCGCCTTCTCAACCGTTTTGATTTCTTGGCCAATCGGCACCGTGCTGATCAAGCAGGCCTTACCCCAGCTGAGCTGGAGCAAAGCAATTTCTCTGGGCGTGATCTTACTCCTGGGTGGCTATGGTGATGTATTCGGTGGGCTAGAAGAGCAGAGTGTTCCCGCTTGGCTACCTTTCGTCTGTTTGCTCATAGCCTTAGCCAGCCTTTTTCTGGTGCTGAGTGTTTTCAGCGTACTGGCCGACCGGTTACTCAGCTCTCGCTTTGAGTTTTTGCGACAGCGCCCTCGCTTGCCCAGTGCTGACCATGTGATTGTGGTCGGTATCGGTCGCCTAGGCTACCGAGCCCTCAACATTCTGCAAGAATTCAACCAGCCGGTGATTGGGATTACCGAAAAATTAAACTATCTAGACTTAGCTGATCGCGTACCGCTCCTCACGGGCAATGTTTTGCAGCAGCTGCAAACTGCGAACCTCTCAACAGCGAAAAGTGTCGTTGCCGTGACTGACGATCCGATGCTGAACTTAGAAATTGCGCTGATCGTTTCAGAAGCGGTTGCGACTAGCCGTAATGCTGCCTCGTTTACACCGATTGTGCGGACAATTAACCAGGCGCTGAGCGAAAATTTGGCGGTACTGTTGCCTCAGGCCAAAGCTTTTTCTGTTTATGCGCTGTCGGCAGAAGCTTTTGCCGGTGCGGCTTTTGGAGAAAACATACTCAGCCTATTTCGTCTGCAAAAACAAACTGTTTTAGTAACCGAGTACTTTATCGAATCAGGCGATCATCTCAGCGGTAAGCTACTGGCCGAAGTTGCCTATGGCTATGGCGTTGTGCCCATTTTATTAAAAACACGCAGCTCTCAGGGGGAAGTGCAATCGATTCCGCTACCCAGCGATGAGCAGCGGCTGAAAGAGGGCGACCAGCTGCATGTGCTCTCTTCTATTAACGGGCTTAAGCGCATTGAAAGAGGCGAAATAGTCGCGCCCCGCCACTGGCGCATGCAGCTAGGAAAACCGCTCAACCAACAGGTTCTGCTATCGGCTGGAAATGTTTTGGTGCAGCTATCTGGACTGGATCTTTCGTGGTGTCGTCGCCTAATGAACAATCTCCCCACCACGGTTGAGCTGTCCCTATACGATTATCAAGCTCACCGCCTGCAAGCTGAGCTTCAGCGTTATATTCCCGCACAGCTGACAGCACTGTAAGTAGATCAGTCAAATTAAATTGTAGATAGAGCCCCGTTATCGAGGCCCCCGTCCCCGATAACGGGGCTCTGAGGCAAGATGTACTGATTAAATGATTAGATCGACCTACTTAGCTAGGGACCGTAGCTAAGGCTAAACGGATTGTTCACTCCATGATGGTATGGATCTTTAGAAAGTTGGTAGAGCCGGATACTTTGAGCGGTAGGCCACCTAGCAGGAGTACTTTATCTCCTATTTGAGCGATTTGTTTACCTTTGAGTGCGTTTTCCATCTGTTGAAATAACATCTCAAGTGAGCCGTCGAGCTGCTCTAGGAGGATGGGTCTTACACCCCAAACAAGATTGAGCTGGTTGTAGACTTTAGGGTTAGAGGTTAAGGCGACGACGGTTGCTTTAGGACGTTCTGCGGCGGCAAGGCGAGCGGTATTCCCGGTTTCTGTGAAGGTGACAATGCAGCGTAGATCCAAGACATTGTCAATTGCATTGAGCGCTTCACTAATGCCATGTTGAGCATCGATAACAGTTGGCCTGTAGTTCTCGTACGTGATTTCTGGCTCTACTTCGGTGGCAATGCGGGCCATCATTTTTACCGCGTCTACGGGGTAGTCGCCTACGGCTGATTCGCCCGATAGCATGACGGCATCAGTTCCGTCAAAAATGGCATTGGCAACGTCGCTAGCCTCTGCTCTGGTCGGCCGAGGATTGTGGATCATGCTCTCTAGCATTTGGGTCGCGGTGATGACTGGAATGCCCTTGCGATTGCACAGACGGATAATTCTTTTTTGAATTGGGGGTACTTTTTCGGGCTTCATTTCTACGCCTAAGTCGCCTCGCGCCACCATAATGGCATCGCACTCATCCACAATAGATTCCAGGTTTTCAATGGCCTGGGGTTTTTCTAGCTTGGCTAATACGGGGAGACTAGCGCCTTTTTCGGCTATGTATCTCTTTAAGGCCCTCACATCTTCTGCCTTGCGAACAAAGCTAAGAGAAATAATATCGACGCCTTGCTGAATGCCAAAATCTAAATCTTGTTTATCTTTTTCGGTCATAGACGGTAGGCGTAAATTAAGAGAAGGCAGGTTGACACCTTTTCGACTCTTAAGAAGTCCGCCTGTGATAACGCTACAGCTCACTGCTGTATTTTCAATCGCGTCTACCCGCAGCTCAAGGAGGCCATCATCTACCAGGATAGGCGTGCCGACTTTTGCTTCCTCAGAGAGATAGGGGTAGTCGATGCCGACTGTGATGTTGTTGGATGTGCTGGTTTCTAACTGGCTATCTGTTGGGTTGGCTGCATGAATGGGCACCAGAGTTACAGTTGCCTGCTTTTGTAGCATAATGCCGCTATCGGGCAGCATGCCTACTCGAATTTTGGGGCCCTGTAAATCTTGCAGTAGGGTTAGGGGGCTGTCTAGCTCACTCGCTACTGTGCGCAGCTGCCGAATCTGTTCGGCGTGGTCTTCGTAGCTACCGTGAGAGAAGTTGAGCCGAGCAACGTTCATACCGGCTAGTATGAGCTGCTTTATGGTCTCAGGTGATCGACTCGCTGGGCCAATAGTTGCGACAATCTTAGTACGGTAGTTGGGTAGGCTCGTAGGGAGGCTCATAGGACTACCTGTTCAGTTGCTTTTATTGTTTGCACTCTTCAACCATAAGAGAAGTGTGCATGATGATATCGACGGTCGATGCGGCGTTGTTGATAACGTGGAAATAAGACATTTTTTGATTGACGATGTTCAGTTTTTCCTTAAGCTGAGCGACTTCTGTCTCATCTTCTGCTTCGTCTAGTCTGCCGAGTAGATGGCCGTGCTCCATTTCGTAGTAGGCTCGCATGTCTCGGGAGTAGCTATGTAGCGCGGTTGCGATCATAATAGGCGAATGCTCTGAAATACCGAACTGAGGTTTTGAGTTTTCCATAGGAGGCAATTGGTTTTTTGTATTGTCTTTGTTTTATGTACTTTAGCCTGTATTACTTCGATGATTGTTCTACGCTCAGGTTCCTGCCCTGTCACGTAAAGATGATGGTAAATGAGCGCGATCGCCTAGCTTTACCAGCATGGGGCCGTGCTCGTCAAAATTGACCATACTGACAGTAGCAACGGGCATATCAATGCGATCGCGATACCGCCCCAAATCAATACCCAACAAATTGCAGAGAACAATCCGAATGGTGGCTTTGTGAGAAACAACCAGCACATTACCGTCTGGATACTTCTCTTGAATTTCAGCAATCACGAGCGATGCTCTGCTGGCAATTTCGACAGTCGTTTCTCCGCCAGTAGGCGGATTCCAGGCAGGCTCACGCTGCCAGCGCAAAAAGTCATCACCGTAGTTCTCTTTGACAAAAGCAGGCGTTTTATCTTCCCACTCACCGTAATTAATCTCTTTTAGGCCTTCTCGAAGCTGCGGTTCTAGCCCTGTTGCCTCGCACAGAGGCAACACGGTTGCAATCGTCCGCTTCATGGGGCTACAGAATACGGCCTGCCAAGATAGCGCTTTGTAGGTATCGGCAAAGGCCTGGGCCATTTGCAATCCCGAATCGGTCAGCCCTGGGTCTAAAAAGCCGCAGTAGCCCCCTGTCTGACTATGGGTGGTTTCACCATGCCGCAAAAAATACAGATTTAGACTCATCAAAAGACTCCGCTCAAAGATCAACAAACTAGCCTACTTACGGGCGATTAAGGGCGCATTCGCCTGAGCATAGTCTGCGACTTGCACAGGGACACGCTGAGCCTTCCAGATGTTGTCGCAATAGTCTTGAATAGAGCGATCTGAAGAGAATTTACCCATGCGAGCCGCGTTCAAAATAGACATTCGAGTCCACTGTTTTTGGTCCTGATAGACTTCGCTGACCCGTGCCTGAGCGTCAATGTAGGCCTGATAGTCGGCCATGAGTAGGAAAGGATCGCTGTAGAGTAAATTGTCGATTAGCGGGCGGAAGAGCGTTTGGTCGCCGCGAGAGAATGTGCCAGAGGCTAGCTGTGCGATCGCCTCGCTCAGTTCAGACCCTTCAGAACAGTAGCCCTGAGGATTGTAGCCGCTGGCTCCAAGCTGCTGCACCTCATCAACGGTCATACCAAACAGGAAGAAGTTCTCTTCCCCAACGGCCTCACGAATCTCCACATTAGCGCCGTCCAAGGTGCCAATCGTTAAGGCACCATTCATCGAAAACTTCATATTGCCCGTACCAGAAGCCTCTTTGCCAGCGGTAGAAATCTGTTCAGAGAGATCCGCCGCAGGATATACGGGCTGACTGTTGGTGACGTTGTAGTCGGGAAAGAACACGACTTTGAGCCGACCGCGCACGTCCGGGTCGTTGTTGACCACTTCCCCAACAGAATTAATCAGCTTAATAATCAGCTTGGCCATGAAATAGCCAGGAGCCGCTTTGCCTCCGAATACAAAGGTTCGAGGAACAACGGCTGTCTCAGGGTTTTTCTTAATCCGGTTGTAGAGTGTGATGATATGCAGCACGTTCAAATGCTGACGCTTGTATTCATGAATTCGCTTTACCTGCACATCGAACATAGAGGCAGGGTCAACTGCAATGCCGGTTGCATCCAGGATGCGTCCTGCCAGGCGGCGTTTGTTGTCTTGCTTGATTTGTCGCCAGCGATCGCAAAATGCCTCATCGTCAACAAAGCCTTCTAGCTGACGTAGCTCATCTAGATTTTTCACCCAGCCATCGCCAATCTTTTCTGTAATTAGCTGGGCTAGCCCTGGATTACTCAGCACCATCCAGCGCCTGGGCGTCACGCCGTTTGTCACGTTCGTAAGCTTATTCGGCCACAGCTCATGAAAGTCTCTCAAGACTGTCGTTTTTAGCAGCTCGCTGTGCAGCGCCGCAACGCCATTAATCGCATAGCTGCCCACACAGGCCAAGTTTGCCATGCGCACGTAGCGATCGCCCGACTCATCAATCAGCGATAGCACGGCTGTTTTGTAGCCGTCGTTAGGAAACGCCGCTTGAACCTGTGCTAAAAATCGACTGTTGATTTCAAAGATAATCTCCAAATGACGCGGCAACAGTCGCCCGAACAGAGACAGCTGCCATTTTTCTAGCGCCTCAGGCAAGAGCGTGTGATTCGTGTAGGCAAAGGTTTTTTGGGTGATCTCCCAGGCGATGTCCCAGCCCATTTTATGTTCATCTATGAGCAGACGCATGAGCTCTGCTACGCCAATGGCCGGGTGGGTGTCGTTGAGCTGAGCGGTGAACTTTTCATGGAAGGTGGTGAGATCCTGGCCTTCTGCTAGGTGAATGCGGATCATGTCTTGCAGTGAGCAAGAGACGAAGAAGTACTGCTGCTCTAGTCTGAGTTCTTTGCCCTGTGCTTGCTCATCGTTGGGATAGAGCACCTTAGTAATGTTTTCAGCGGCGGTTTTGTCATTGACTGCGCCGTAATAATCTCCCTGATTAAACTGTTGAAAATCGAAGGACTGACTCGCCTCGGCTTTCCAAAGTCGGAGCGTATTGGCCGTATTTACTTTGTATCCCACAATCGGCGTGTCGTAGGGGACGCCTTTGAGAGTGTAGCCTGGCACCCAGCGCACCTGGTATTTTCCGTTCTCATCTTCGTAGGCCTCTGTGTATCCGCCAAATTTCACATCTACGGCTGCGTGAGAGCGAACAATCTCCCACGGATTGCCAAACTGTAGCCATTTATCGGTAATTTCAATCTGCCAGCCGTCGTGAATTTGCTGATCAAAAATGCCAAACTCGTAGCGAATGCCGTAGCCAATTGCTGGAATTTCTAGGCTCGCTAGCGACTCCATATAGCAAGCGGCCAATCGGCCCAAGCCGCCGTTGCCTAAGCCCGGTTCTTCTTCCTGCGCAATTAGCTCGTCCAGGTCAAGTCCAGAGTCTTCTACCGCCTGCTTTACAGGGTCGTAAATTCCTAGATTGATTAAGTTGTTTTCTAGATGAGGGCCTAGCAGAAATTCGGCGGAGAGGTAGCAGACGACTCTGACATTGGGCTGGTCGTAGGTTTTGGCGGTGGCGAGCCATTTTTGTAGCATGCGATCGCGCACCGTATAGGCCAGCGCCATGTAGTAATCACCCTTATCTGCAATCTCAGAATACTTTCCCTGAATATAGAACAGATTATCTGCCAACGCTCGCCGCAGGGTTTCAACGCCCAGACCTGTACGGTCGTCTTCTATCTGCGCAGGCGTATTAGGATTCAGTTCAACAGCAGTCATCAGAAAATATCTCCTTGTGTACGTCGTTTATCGGCGCGAAATCCGTTGTGTGGACATCAAGAGAAAGGGGCACGACTTCAGCCGTACCCCACAAGAGAAATGACTATTCGCAGTTCTCACCAGAGAACGGCCACTTCCAGTTCGTAATCTCATCCTGGTCTTTGCCATGCTCGTGAGCATAGGCCACACTCTCGATGATTTTGTTCTTCATCTTTTCTTTTACATGCGCTGCTGCCGAACCCAGCTTTGGCACTCGGTTAATCACATCAATCACTAGGTTAAAGCGGTCGATTTGGTTGTTGATAGCCAGCTCCAAAGGCGTGTTGATGTTACCTTCTTCTTTGTAGCCCCGCACGTGAATGCGGTTCTGGTTTGAGCGGCGATACACCAGCTTATGAATCAGCCAAGGGTAGCCATGGAAGTTAAAGATAACTGGCTTATCTGGCGTAAAGAGAGAATCAAAGTCCCAGTCACTTAAGCCGTGAGGATGCTCACCCTCACTCATCAGCTTGAATAGGTCTACCACATTGACAAACCGTACCTTCAGCTCAGGAAATTCCTCCCGTAGTATCGCCGTCGCCGCCAGCGATTCCTGCGTCGGGATATCGCCACAGCAGGCCATGACAACGTCGGGAAGATCGGGCTCTGTACCACAGTCATCGTTGCTAGCCCAGTCCCAAATACCAATACCTTTTGTGCAATGCTGTACCGCCTCATCCATCGATAGATACTGCAAATGCTTCTGCTTATCAGACACAATTACGTTGATGTAGTCCACACTGCGGAAGCAGTGGTCTGCGACTGAGAGCAAACAGTTTGCGTCGGGTGGGAAGTAGGCGCGGACAACGTCGGGGCTCTTGTTGGTGATTAGGTCGATGTAGCCAGGGTCTTGGTGGCTAAAGCCGTTGTGATCCTGTCGCCAAACTAGAGAGGACAACAGAATGTTCAGCGAAGACACCGAACGCCGCCAGGGCACATGGTTCTTACAAATATCGAGCCACTTTGCATGCTGGTTGAACATGGAATCGACCACATGAGCAAACGCCTCATAGGTGTGGAACAACCCATGACGTCCGCTAAGCAGATAGCCTTCGAGCCAGCCTTGCAGCGTGTGCTCACTCAGCATCTCCATCACTCGGCCATCACGGGAGAGTTCGCCACCCTGCTCATCTTCGGGGTAGATGTCTGCCATCCATACCTTTTTGGTGACTTCGTACACGTCCTGCAAACGGTTCGACGCGGTTTCGTCTGGGCCCATCAGGCGGAAGTTGTCAGGGTTCTTGCGAAAAATCTCTCGCATTAAGAAGCCCAGCACTTTCGTGTTCTCAAACTCTTCGTTGCCGTGGTTCTCCATCTGGATGGCGAAGTCGCGGAAGTCAGGCATTTTTAGCGCTTTGCGAACGAGTCCACCGTTTGCTGTTGGGTTGGCGCTCATCCGGCGATCGCCCACAGGCGCAAGTTCTTGCAGTTCTGGGATTAGCGTTCCGTTCTCGTCGAACAGTTCCTCTGGCCGATAGCCGCGCATCCATTCGCCGAGCTTGCGCAGATGGTCGGGATTGTCGTGCATACCGCCCATGGGGACTTGGTGCGATCGCCAAAAGTCCTCCACCTTCTTCCCATCTACTTCCTTCGGCCCCGTCCACCCTTTGGGCGTACGCAGCACAATCATCGGCCAGCGCGGCCGCTCAATATTGCCGTTAATCCGAGCATCGCGCTGAATCTCTTTAATTTTGATCACGCACTCTTCCATGACCTCTGCCATGCGTTTGTGCATTTCAGCCGGGTCTTTGCCCTCAACAAAATAAGGCGTGTAGCCATAGCCTCGGAACAGATACTCCAGCTCCTCGTGAGAGATGCGAGCCAGAATAGTGGGGTTGGCAATTTTGTAGCCGTTCAGGTTTAGAACTGGCAATACTGCGCCATCGCGAGCGGGGTTGATAAACTTGTTGGAGTGCCAAGCAGTTGCCAGCGGCCCTGTTTCTGCCTCGCCATCGCCGACCACAACGCAGGTAATGAGATCAGGGTTGTCCAGAATGGAACCGTAGGCGTGGGAGACGCTGTAGCCTAGCTCGCCGCCCTCGTGAATAGATCCTGGCGTTTCTGGCGTAACGTGGCTACCAATATCGCCAGGGAAAGAGAACTGCTTGAAGAACTTTTGCATCCCTTCCGCGTCTTGCGTTTTATCGGGGTACAGCTCAGTGTAGGTGCCTTCCAAGTACACAGGTGCCAACACGCCGGGCGCACCGTGCCCAGGCCCAGCCATAAAGATCATGTCGAGATCGTACTTTTTGATCAGGCGATTGCAATGCACGTAGGTAAAGCTCAGTGCCGGCGATGCGCCCCAGTGGCCGAGCAGACGATGCTTAACATGTTCTTCTTTTAGCTCCTCCTTTAGCAGTGGATTGTCTCGTAGATATATCATCCCTACGGCTAGGTAGTGACAAGCTCGCCAGTAGGCGTCTATTTTACGAAAGTCTTCTTCGGAGGGTGGTGCGTAGTCTAGTGAAGGGCTGAATTCAGAAGAAACAATGGCTGTCATCGTCTATGTAACTCTCCAATCATTAGGGGAAAAGCGGTAGGCTTGGTCTTTCTTTGACGTACTGCTTTGGGACGTTATTTCTGTATTTAGTCAACAGTTTATTATCAGAGCCAAATTTTTTTCTGTGTTATGAAATACGTTTATAAATTCATTCTCAACTATTGAATAATGACTTAATCATTGTTTCTAAAAAGTTTGTTTTTCAAGCGTTGAATAGCAGCTGAAAAGTAAGTCAAAAACTCATAATTTTTCGGCATTTCTTTTAATAGAAAATATCACTTGGCTTTTATCAGCTGAGAGGTTGTATGAAAAGTGTCTCAAGTGCCAAAGCACATTGCGTCGATCCCCCTAGCCCTTTTAAGAAGTCTCCCGTATACACACAAGTATGAGAGATTGGCTTATGGCCTACGTTGCTGACCCACCCCACCCTACGGGCACCCCTCCAGAGGGGATCTACTTCAGGCTTTGAGGTTAAAAGCGATCTATTGCAGCTAAACAATGTCACGCAGCCAGGACAAATCCCCTCTGGAAAACGCTATATGCAGCCAAGGGATAACTACATTGTGTCCGGGGCACGCAGTGACGGGGTGGGTCGACAACCTACGCAGCACAACGATCTTAAATTTCTTGTACTTATTTTCTCGTACTTATGTGTACACGGGAGCTCAAGAAGGGGGATTTGAGTCCGGACTCCCCCTTCTTTTGGCGTAGCCTATCCGCAGGACATAGGGGGACTAAGGAGGATCGCAATGCCTAGAACAAATTCACGTCTTGATTAACTGTATTACCAGCCGCAATGCCTTGTTCACCCACCGTTAGGCTTTGCGTAAAGACTCTTCCGCCATCTTGCCAAAGCAGGTCGCCTGCCTTCTTTGAGTTAACGTCGCTGGTTCCCAGCAAGATAGAACCCTCACCCGCAATACTTGAATCCAAATTGTAGGTAGCAATTCGCTGATGTTCTTGCATGGCCCACACTTGAACTTGGCTGGTACCTGGATTGGCAAAGAGTAAATCGTCTGTGCCGTTGTTATCAAAATCGCCGGAGCCAACAAGCGCTAAGTCGTTGCTGCCAACGTTTTCGCGGTAAGCATCCCAGCCTTCTGCCATCTCCCACACCTGCACTGCGCCCGTCTGCTGGTTGTAAAAGAGAAGATCATCAGTGCCATCCGCGTTGGTATCGCCTGCACCTGCGAGCATCCAGTCGGCACCCGCACTGCCTATGCTGTATTCAGCGGCGACCTCGCCCCAGTCCATCGCCCAGACTTTTACCTCTCCGCTATTTGAATTGTGTAGCAAGATATCGTCTGACCCATCAGCGTTGATATCGCCGCTAGCCGCAACAGACCAGTTACCAGTTACCAAGCTGCCAATGTCGTAGCTGCTGCCGTCTGCCTGACGAGCCTGCACCTGTCCGGTTTCAAGATTTCTGACTAAAACCTCACGTCCGCCCTCGCCATCGTAGTTGCCCGTGCCGACCACTTCCCAGTTGGGCTCCATAAAGAGCTTTTCGGTGGTTGTGTTGCCGTCTATTAGCTGCACTTCGCCTACGGGATTTTCTACGAGGAAGTCAGCTTTGCCATCGGCGTTAAAGTCGCCGCCTGTAATGTTGGTTCCTGCGGGTGCGTCTGCCAGTGAAACGTCGTGAATGGCTTTTACTGCGCCATCTTTCATCTCAAACATTTTTACACTGCCGGTGTCAGTGCGCCAGAGCAAATCGTCAGTGCCGTCGCCGTCGAAGTCGGCAATGCCTTCTAGCGACCAGTCTGCGATCGCCTCCGGAGAAAGATTTTCGATGGGCGTGTAGTTCCCTTCACGCTTGCCATCGGGTTTGACCGCCCAGGTGTGGAGTATGCCGTTTGACGACTTCCACAGAATGTTTTGCTGACCGTCTCCGTCAAAGTCACCTGCGCCCAGCAGGTCGCTGTTTTCGATTAAAGTGCCGTAGTGAATGTTGTAATCGCGCACGAAGCCGTTTTCATTCATCTCCCAAGCGTGAACTTGGCCACTGCGGCCATTATCTGTCAGCCAAAGAATGTCATCAATTCCATCGCCTGTAAAATCAGCTGCGCCAATCAACCTTTCGTTGCTGGCCACCGGGTCACCAACAGCACGAGCGCCTGTGGTTGCGCCCTTGGCATCGAACGGTGAAGCATACACCTGCCCAGTCTCAGCATCTTGCCAGAGAGCTTCTTGCGTGCCGTCGCCATCAAAGTCGCCTGCTTCTACGATGTTTGTGGGCTTAGGAGAATTGTCCATGAGCGCAACTTGGTCCTCCAGATTCTCTAGTTCTGAAGACACCCTTAGTCCCTCTTGAGTCAAAATCTCAGGGCGATTGTGGGGCTCGCTAAACCACTTTGCAATCCTCAGCCGGTCGTTTGTTCCCTTGATCCAAATAACAACGTCATTGCCTTCGTTGTCAAAATGCAAATCTTCGGGTGTGATACCTTCCTCAAAAACGACTTTATCAGCGCCGTCTGAAACAACAAGGTCTTTGCCGTCGCCCCGGCTAAAGAGAAAGGTATCTGCGCCTGAGAATCCCATCAGGACGTCGTCACCCGCGCCACCAATGAGAATATCGTCGCCCGAGCCACCAACGAGAGTATCTGCACCGTCGTTACCATAGAGGATATCGTCGCCCCCGTCGCCTATCAGTTCATCGTCGCCTTGGCCGCCGTAAAGCGTCTGCTTGCCATGACCACCCTGAATCTTATCGTCGCCCGCTTCGCCATAAATGGTCACATGGTCACTGCCAGTAGAATCGAGATTATTGATGGTATCGTTGCCCTCACCCGCGAAGATGAGTGCATCCCCTGTGCCCGCCATGTTCTGAAAATCTAGGCTGTCATCGCCACCTCGCAGGTTAACAATGATGTCGGCACCGTCAGCACTCAGTATGGATACAGATTCGCCCGCTTCTGAACTCGTAATTTCTTCTATCCCTGAGACTGTGCGGAATCCTGTCCGGTTTGTCTCGCCAACCGCTATTTTGGCCTCCTGCTGACCAAAGTCTTTTACAAGTAGTGTGTCCCAGCCATCGCCCCCATCAATGACGTCATGCTCGCCAGCATCTAGCACGATGGCATCGTCACCTGCGCCACCCTGCATGATATCGCTGCCTTCACCCCCGATGAGCACGTCATTTCCTTCGTCACCTTGCAGGGTATCGCTGCCTTCATTCCCAATGAGCTGATCGTTACCCTCACCGCCAACGAGTTCGTCATCGCCTTTACCACCGTAGAACTTATTGTCGGCAGCATCGCCATAGATCATGTCATCGCCGTCACTACCCACAACGACTTCCATGTTTCTAACTTCACCGTCTGCATAGCCCCCAGACGTGCGGTTAATGGCATATACGCCCTCATTTAGATCCAGCTCAGCGCCGCTGGCCGTATTCATGTCCATGCCTGCAAAGTTGAACGTATCTGTACCGCTACCGCCATCAAAGGTGGGTAGCCAGTCGAGTGCGCTATCGGTTGAAGCTGTGGTGCCGACATAGAAGAGATCGTCGCCGCCCAGTCCGCTCATGAAGGCGTCGGAGTTGTTGTGAGAGTAAAAAAGATCGTCTTGGTCGCCGCCATACATAGTGCGGGCCTCACCAATTTCGACTTTGAGATGGCTGAGGTTACTGTCAATGTCGCTGGCTGCTACTAGCTTGCGCCCGGTACTTTGCGTGCCTTCTGGGCGATATTGAACACGTCCGGTATCGTCACGCCAGCCGTCCTCCCAGGCTAAGCCGGTGATTTCGTACCATCTGTGAGGGAAGATAATATCCCAGTCGCCTATGCCCTCCTGGCGAGCTGTTTCGAGGAAAGCTTGTTCCATCTGTGATTGGGCATTGGTCTTAGCTTTTTCAAAGGAATGGGTGTAGTCCATATCGGCAATTTGGCCGATGAGGGGGATGCTGCTGAGCGTATTGCGCCCGCCTGCATCTCGCTGGGCCTGGGTTTCGCCATCAAACAAGTCTGCGTCAAAAGCATCAACCAGCGTATTGAGAATAGCAGCGGCTCCAGCGCCAACGCCCGAAGAGACTAGTACAGTAATGGCAATTTTAGTCCCGGCTAAGGCTTTTTCGGCTTCGGTTTTGCCATCTCTAATATTGATGGCAGATTCGGCAATTTGGCCAGCAATGGCCAAGTGGGGAATATGCCCAAAGTAGGGAACAGTACCGCCCTTAGCAATATCGAGCCCGAGCTGGTCATAATCAACCGGTTTACCTTCAATAGAATTGGCGATCGCATTTCCTACTGAGCTGTAGCTGTTGGTCCCAAAGTAAGGAATTAGCAAAGGACTGAGCCCTCTGACGGCGGCGGCACCTATTGCTTCATCTGAGCCTCCTTCATCAACCGCAGAGGCGATCGCAGAGCCCATTAGCAGCCCTTGCTCTAGCGCAAGTCCTGCATAGCTAATGCCCTGAGCGACTGTGTGGGGAATTAGCCCGATAATATCGGTCACCACCGCCACAGACTTAGCCGCAATTTTTAGTCCTCCAGCGGCATCTACGCCATCTTCGGCCTCTTCCATTGCTGTCGTGGTGAGATCCAACACATCTGCGGCAATCGAAGCGCTTTTGGCAATGCCCGCTTTGGCTGCCCCTGCTATGTTGGACTTACCTTTTAGCTTGTGCGCAGCCTGTTGAAGTTTGGTCGTGGGTATGCCCTTTTTTTCCGCTAGCTTAAACTTAGCGTCTAGCTTATCGACATTCATATCGAAGCCGACTTCCATCAGCGAGCCGACGCCAGAGAGCACTTCTTTAGATTGCTCCAAAGCAGTGGCTTCACTAAAGTCCGGGTCTAAGACATTCATCGCCATTTTCATCAAACCCATGCCCACTTCCATCTTCTTTTGAAGACCTTCAAAGCTCTTGGCATACTTCACACTGGCATCGTTTCTAGCAATATCAGTTTCGATAAACTTAAGCTGTTTAACGTCGTTAGCTTTGCTAGCTTGCAGGCCACCTACGGTTGATTGCAAACTGGCCAACTGTTTATTGATACCAGCCGTCTGCGCTTGGGTCAGCGCTGTGTTATTCAGGCTGTTTTGCAGACTGTCAATTTCAACATCTAGTGCGCTGAGCTGTTTGGTATAGTCTCCAATCGATTGTTTAAGCGGGCTCGCCTGCGAATTTAGGATAGAGATTTTTTTCTCCAGCGTTGCCATTCGCTGAACCTTGGCGACCGTACGCGCGTGCTTATCCATTTCCTTGAGCTGAGAAATGGTCTTTGACTTCAGCAGCTCTAGCTTTTCTGGCGGTGTGTTATCAAGGTCTAACCTTGCCTGCTCAGCCATCAAAACGGACATTTTGCCGAGTGCATCGCCATAGGCTCTCATGGCGTCGGCAGCACCACTCTCTTCTAACTGCCTAGCGATTAGGCGCTGCTCAAATTTCTCTTCGTTTGTCAGCTGCTCGGTGGTTGGTTGAGTTGCCGCTTGAGTTGCCATGAGTTGTCTCTCCCAAATAATGTGACAAATGCTGTGAGTGAAGTGCGTTTACCGGGCGGTAAAAACAATGGCCTCAAAACGGCCTCAACGGTTTTGCTAGCTGTGATATTGCCAGATATGGTGTTGCTAGCTGTGGTGCTGCTAGCTGTCGCTCTCAGAGAGTGCGTCTAAGTATTGGCTTTGGTCGTATGAGGCCTGAACGGCTTCGTGCAGCGCGGTTCTAAACCCAGCTTTTTCCAAGGCTTTGATGCCTGCGACGGTGGGGCCGCTGGGGCCTGCTATGCGATCGCGCAACACAGCCGGATGCATCTTAGTCGTCGATAGCAAATCGGCAGTGCCTCGCATCGTTTGCACCGCCAGCCCGTAGGCGATGGGTCTAGGCAACCCCAAAGACACGCCTGCATCGGTAAAGGCCTCAATCGCTACGGACAGGTAAGCTGGGCCAGAGGCCGAAAGTGCAACCACCGCATCTAGAGAAATCTCAGGTACAAAAACAACCTGACCCACGGTCTCAAAGATAGTGCGGGTAATAACAAGTTCTTTCTGTTGCGCTTTGCTCCCTGGCGTAATGGCCGTGATGCCAGAACCCACGGTAGCCGGTGTATTTGGAATTACTCTAACAACAGGCGTTTCGGCAAAGATACTTTCTAGAATAGCAATCGGCACGCCTGTCATCAAAGAAATCACTTTTTCAACATTAGCGCCTTCGGGCAGCGTAAATGCGCTTTTGTCTTGTGCAAACACCTGAGGCCTAACCGCAAGCAACAGAACATCGGCTTTATCTACTAGCTGTTCGTACGATTCACACAGCTGAATACTGTACTGAGCTTGGAGTCCTTGGGCGCGCTCTTCATCAACTTCGCGAATGAACACTTCTTCGGGCAGGACGGTTTCTGAAATCAGTAATCGAGAAACAATGGCTTCTGTAATGACGCCACCACCCACAAATCCTAGACGTTTTGAAAGAGAACTTGGCATATTTAATACACTCCGCGATCGGTAATTACTTAGCCACTCAAATGCTGGGCAGTCGTGACTCTACCATGTAGTTGCGATCTCGATATTATGAGAAAGCTAATGAAAGATTAAGGCCACTAAAGTAAAGAAGTACAACAATCAAGAGGTGATAACTGCACCTTAATCTCGCTACCCTAGCGTTGCTTTGTTGAGCGTATCGAGATTAAGCGACTGGTTATGACAACAACACTTAATGAACCTTCACGCAGCTCACTGACGCCTTCGCTGGGCGCACAGACACTCTGGCAACGCTACGAAGCCTGGCTTTACTATCACAACGAACTTGAACTATACGTAGACATCAGCCGTATGGGCTTTGACGAGGCTTTGGTCTCGCAGCTGAGACCTAAGTTTGAGCAGGCGTTTGAAGCGATGGCTGCACTAGAGAAGGGGGCGATCGCCAATCCTGACGAAAACCGTATGGTTGGTCACTATTGGCTAAGAGACCCTGCGCTTGCGCCCGACGATTTAGGCGAGCAGATCGCTCAAAATCTAGAAAATATTGAATCATTTGTGCAACAGGTTCACGCTGGCACAGTCAAACCAGCAGAAGCAGAAAAATTTACCGACATTCTCTCTATTGGCATCGGTGGCTCGGCTCTGGGGCCCCAGTTTGTTGCCGAAGCCCTTGCCCCCGATCAGCTGCCGATGAACATTCATTTCATCGACAATACGGACCCAGCCGGGATTGATCGCGTATTGAACAGATTGGGCGATCGCCTCAAAAGCACCCTAGTCATCATCACCAGCAAATCTGGCGGCACACCCGAAACTCGCAACGCCATGCTAGAGGTCAAACAGCGGTTCAATCAACTTGGGCTCGACTTTCCTTCCCATGCGGTGGCCATTACCATGCTAGGCAGCAAAATGGACGAGCTAGAGCGGATGGAAGGCTGGCTAGCAGAGTTCCCCATGTTCGACTGGGTCGGTGGGCGCACCTCAGAAATGTCAGCCGTTGGGTTGCTCTCAGCAGCGTTGCAAGGCATTGACATTCGAGCATTGCTCTCGGGGGCAAAGGTGATGGACGAGGCGACTCGTGTGCCAAATCTCGAACAAAATCCAGCAGCGTTGCTGGCGCTAGCCTGGTACTACGCTAGCAACGGTAAAGGCGACAAAGACATGGTAATGCTGCCTTACAAAGACAGCCTGCTGCTGTTTTCTCGCTATTTGCAACAGTTGGTGATGGAGTCTTTGGGCAAAGAGAAAGATTTAGACGGCAATACGGTTTATCAAGGCCTCGCGGTCTATGGCAACAAAGGCTCAACCGATCAGCACGCCTATGTACAGCAGCTAAGAGAAGGCGTCCCCAACTTTTTTGTGACCTTTATTGAAGTGTTGCAAGACCGAGAAGGGACTTCTATTGAGGTAGAACCAGATGCAACAGCGGGAGACTTTCTCAACGGCCTATTACAGGGAACGCGCAGTGCCCTATACGAAAATCAGCGTGATTCAATTACGGTGACTATACCGGCTGTGACACCCAAGACTGTAGGTGCATTGATTGCACTTTATGAGAGAGCCGTTGGGCTATACGCCAGCTTGATCAACGTCAATGCGTATCATCAGCCGGGGGTAGAGGCAGGAAAAAAAGCTGCGGCCTCAGTCCTATCGTTGCAAAAGCAGATTTTGCAGGTGTTGGGTAATAATGAACAGCCTCTATCGCTAGCGTCACTGGCTGAAAGTGCAGATGCATCAGAACAGATTCAAACGATTTACAATATTGTGCGACACTTAGCAGCCAACGACCGAGGCGTTAGTCTGCAGGGCGATTTGGCAAAACCCTCTTCATTGATTGTTTTCAGACGGTGAGCTGTCCTTTACCACACTCAATCGGGCTATGCCGATAAAACGACAGAATCTCATACAGTAGGCGGTTCAACTACGTCGAAAGTTCTTTCTAAACCATCGCTGTTTCCTAAGATCTCGGGTGCCGGAACGGGTGGGGAAAAGCCCCAAACAATTATTGACTGGCCAGCCTCATCCTCACTGGCTAGAACTACTCGGTTTTGAGCGATTCCATAGAGCATAGACATCAAGGTAATAAGCTGGCTGGGTCATTGATAACGATGGCCTAATTTGCGCTGAGAGTGTTACCTAAAAATACCCATTTGTGAACCACGCCTTTGCTGAGCGGTGCGGCGGAAGCGGCAAGGTGGATTGCCATCAAGCGCAGATTTTGACGTGGCGGTCAATGGGACCTTGGAAGCGATAAAATACTAGGAATATGCCACCTGAGTGCAGGCAATACAATGCAATATAAAGTTCTAGTACAGCAACCTTCCGAGCAGCATTTTACAGCTTCTATTTTTGGCCTGTCCAATATTGTGGCCGATGGCAAAACAGAGGAAGAAGCCATTGCTAAGATTAAAGCTGCTTTATCCTCTCAGCTAGAGACCACTAAGTTTGTAACGATTGAACTTGAATCAGATACTCAGATTGAATCGGGCTCTACCAAAGACGAAATTGATCCCTGGATGAAGTATGCAGGGGTCTTCGCTGATGATCCAACATTTGATAATTTTTTAGCAGAAGTTTCTGCCTATCGGCAGCAGGTGGATGAAAAGCTAATTACATGACTCTATATGTGATGGATACAGATCATCTCAGCCTTTTCCAACGAAATCATCCGATAGTGGTGAGTCGTGTCTTTACTGCTAGAAAACGACCCTCTGATGAGCTGGCAACGACAGTGGTTAGCATGGAAGAGCAGCTTAAAGGACGGTTGGCTCAGGTGAGTAAGGCTAGCAGCTCAGGAAATCTTGTTTTATCTTACAAACGGCTAAAGACAACGTTTGAGATATTTTCTAACATTAATGTTTTAGATTACAGTGCGGACGCTGATGCTCGATTCCGAACATTTCGAAAAAGCGGTGTTCGTATTGGTACGCAAGATTTAAGAATTGCTTCGATTGTTTTAGCCCATGGCGGCGTCTTACTGACCAGAAATCTGCGAGATTTTGAAAAAGTTACAGAGCTAATGGTTCAAGATTGGTCAATCGAAGCGTCCTGACGCCAGGGTGGCTAATGTTGGCTATCCTGCCTGCGGAGATATCGCGGCTCATGCAGCACTGAGCGGGCGAACGAGGCCGCGCTCAACGCCTACTTTGAGGGCTTTGGCTTTACGAAGCAACCCACGGCGGTAAAGTTTCATTAAGAATTGAAGTTCTTGACTATCTGCTGGAGTGAGTTTGTCTTCGCGCTGCTTCTCAAGCAGGGTATCGAGTGCTTCTTGCTGTGGCTCGTCGAGCTGCATATTACAGAGAGCGAGGATCTGACTGTCGGGCAGAGTTTCTACAGGGTGTTCGGTAAAGCTATGGGTGAGCCATTCCAAAAGGATGTCTTCAAGGCGTTGCTGGTTCTGGCTAGCCAGCTGCTGAGCCTGCTGGACAATGCTGTCTGGGATATCAAGGCTGATAGATTGAACCATAAAATTTGGACGAACACTTGCCTTTTATTTTAGCGAAAGCTGGGGATGTACTAGGAATCTGTCTGTGCGATCGCCTCTAAACCATACCCACCAATCGTTTTGCGACAGCCAAGATATTGAGAAGGTAGAGTAGCTGAGTAGCGTAGACTCGATACCTTTGTTTTTGGGGTACGGATTGGGGTACAGCCTAAATTTCAAAAAAATAAAATCCTCAAAACGACTGATATAGTTGGGATTGAGCAACACAGAGCAACTGATTTGTAATCAGCCGGTCGTCCGTTCGAGTCGGATCACCAGCTTCCTATTTGGAACAATGGTTTCGCAGTCCCCGTAAGGTTTTCAGCCCTTGCGGGGATTAGCTTTTGGCGCGTCGATTGAAATTGCGTTGGACATGTTTAGATACTTTTGGACGGGTTTGGAAGGCAGATTGGGGTAAGAACTCGCTGGATAGAAAGCTGGCTCAAGACAAAGCATTCGAGATTGAGCGGTTTCATACAGGTATAGAACTTGCTGTAATAAAAGAATGTTGATTCATCCCAAGCTATGGGCAATGCTAAATTAGCGAGCTAAAAATGGGATGGAGCTAGCCCCAAATGGGTGAATTAGACTTTACGCGAAGTTTGGCGGTTGTGATTGGCATTAATCAATACCAAAATGGTATTGCACCCTTGCGCACAGCGGTAGGCGATGCCGAAGCGATCGCCCAAACCCTGCAAAACAAACACGGCTACGAGGTCATTACCCTACTAGATGAAAATGTCCAAGCCGACGCCCTGCGCCATCTCCTCCAAACGACTCTCCCAGCCCAGCTTTCGCCGAACAGCCGCCTACTCTTTTACTTTGCGGGTCATGGCATTGCTCAAGATGGCGACCATGGCCCAGCTGGATATCTCATCCCTCAGAATGCGGTGCCTGGTAAGGTAGAAAGCTACTTGCCAATGGTAGACTTGCACGATGCGCTCACGGCCCTCCCCTGCCGTCACTTTTTAGCCATTTTCGACTGTTGCTTCGCAGGTGCCTTTCGCTGGTCTAGCACCCGCGATATCAGCTGGGTCCCCGATGTCATTCACCAAGAACGCTACGATCGCTTTCGCCAGGATCCGGCCTGGCAGGTGATTACCTCAGCGTCTTATAACCAAACGGCCATGGACGTGCTGTCGCTAAGGGACGATCGCGGTGAACTTGCCGATCACCATTCTCCCTTTGCCGCTGCCCTGCTTCAGGCACTACAGGGCGGTGCCGACACCTCCCCACCGGCAACCGCAACGTCACCCGCTGGGGATGGGGTGATTACGGCTACCGAGCTGTACCTGTATTTGCGCGATCGCGTAGAGCTGCTCACAGAAGACCACCATCAGCGCCAAACCCCCGAAATTTGTTCCCTGCGCAAGCATGACAAAGGCGAATACATTTTCCTTACCCCAGACCATGCGCTAAATCTCCCCCCTGCGCCCGAACTCAATAAAGCAAGCAACCCCTACCGAGGATTGGAATCTTTTGATCAAACCCATAAAGATCTGTTCTTTGGCCGGGATAAAGAGATTGAACACCTCTTGCAAAAGCTGGTAGATCCTCACCCTTTAACCGTGGTGCTAGGCGCTTCTGGGACAGGCAAATCTAGCCTGGTAAAGGCCGGACTGTTGACACGAATAGAAGATCGACCTGAGTTTCATGTTTTGCCGGTGATGCGGCCAGGGAATGCACCGCTCGCAGCACTGGCCAGAAGCTGCGCTCAGCTTGTTGTGTCAGAAAACAAGTTGTCAGAAAATAAGGGTAGCCTGGCACAGCAGTTGGCAAAAGACGAACAGGCATTGTCTCGACTGATTGAGCACTGGGTTGAGGGCCAAAAGGGCGATCGCCCCGAAACTAAACTGGTGTTGATTGTCGATCAGCTAGAAGAACTCATTACCCAATCTCCGGATGAATCCGGTCAGTTTCAAAAGCTTTTAAAACATGCCCTGGCAAAGCAGTGGCGGCATCTCCATATTGTTGCGACCCTGCGATTAGATTTTGAAGCCCAGTTTCAATCCAAAGGCCTGCTGGGTGAAGACTGGATGGAATCGAGGTTTGTTATTTCCCCGATGGGGCAAGCACAGCTACGGGAGGCGATTGAGCTGCCAGCAGCGGCGCGGGTGCTGTGCTTTGAGCCCTCTAGCTTAGTCGATCGGCTGATAGAAGATGTTTTGCAAACGCCAGGGGCATTGCCCTTGCTGTCATTTACCCTGAGTGAGCTGTACTTGCGCTATCTGGAGCGGCGCAGTGATAATCGAGCCCTGACGGAGACAGATTATGTTGCATTGGGTGGGGTTTCCGGGGCGCTGACCCGGCGGGCAACTCAAGAATATGAGGCATTAGTGGCGCAAGACGAGGCCAATGCCAAAACGGTGAAGCATGTGATGCTGCGGATGGTGGCCGTGTCGGGTGGGGAGTTGGCCCGGCGGCGGGTGCCCCGCTCAGAGCTGTTGTATGAAAGCGAGGCTGAAAATGCCCGAGTGCAGGCCTTGCTGAATCAGCTGGTTGCGACCCGGCTAGTGGTACAGGGGCAAGACGATGAGGATGAATCGGCAGGTGATGAATCGGCAGGTAATGAATTGGTAGCTGGTGAATTGCTAGACGCGGCCTACGTGGAACCGGCTCACGATGCGTTGGTGCGCGGCTGGGACAAGCTGCTGTGTTGGAAAGCTGAGGCGCAGGTGACTTTGTCTTTGCAGCGGCAGCTGACGCCGCAGGCCAACACTTGGATGGCTGAATGCGAAGCGGGACGCAGCCAGCAGTCCAGTGGCTTTTTGTGGGATGACAACCCTCGTTTGCCCTTGCTAACAGAAATGTTAGGGTCGGATGAAAACTGGTTGAACCAGGCAGAAACCCGCTTTATTCGGGCGAGTGTGGCGCTCAAGCGTAAGCGGCGCAAGCGACTGGTGGCCTCTGTGTTGGGGGTATTTGTGGGGTTGAGTGGGCTGAGTGCAGTTGCCCTGGCCCAACGGCAGATCGCCAGGGCCGAGGCCCATCGTGCGAATCAACAAAACATCTATGCGGCGGCCAATGCCACCGATGCTTTTTGGTCAGCGCACCGTCCGTTAGCGGGGATGGTGACGGCGGTTAAAGCCTGGCAAAGTGTTGAGGCTGCCGGGTTAGAAAAGACTGAAATTGCCTGGCAGGCGATCGCGGCCCTGAGTAAAGGTGCCTATTCGGATCGACTGTTTAATCAAGCTGATCCTGGCTTGGGTGAACATGCGCCTGTTGCGTTTCGTGAAAAACTCTCTTTGGTGCATCGCGATCGCGCTAGAAGTGTTGTTTTTAGCCCGAATGGCAACACAATTGCCTCCGCCAGTGAAGATGGCTCAGTTAAACTATGGCATGCCCAAACCGGCGAATTGTTAACTACCCTGGCTCACCATGCAGGTGTTGTCAGCATAGATTACAGTGGCGATGGTCAAACCCTGGCTACCGCCAGTGCAGACGATTCGGTTCAGCTGTGGGATGCACAAACGGGCAAATTGCTTAAAACCATAGCGGTAGAGAGCGCTGACAGTGGCTATTTCACAGTAAACAGCGTAGCCATGAGTCCTGACGGCAAGCTGTTGGCCACTGGCAGTGCAGATAACACAGTCAAACTCTGGGACGTAGCAAGCGGCGAACTGCTCTACGATATTGGAAACTTGTATTCACCAGGTGATTTTATAGAGGGCCACCAGGGCGCCGTGTGGCAGGTTGCCTTTAGCCCCGACGGTCAAACGCTTGCCTCCGCCAGCTCTGACCAAACTGTTAAACTGTGGGATACCGCCAGCGGAAATTTGAGGCAAACCCTGACTGGTCACGAAGATAGTATTTACGCTGTTGCTTTTAGCCCCGATGGAACGCTCCTAGCAAGCGGCGGCAACGACGACACCGCCAAACTCTGGGCAACAGACACCGGCCAGCTACAACAAACCCTTGAAGGCCATCAAAACACCGTTTTAGCTGTTGCCTTTAGCCCCGATGGGACCACCCTCACCACAGCCGGATTAGACAACACTCTCAAACTTTGGCAGGTGGACAATGCTCGCTTACTCAATACCCGAGAGGGGCATCAGGCAACGCTAATTACCCGGTCGCTATGTCCTGTCAGGGTCTGGCGCAGGCTACCGGTTTGGGCGTTCCACAGCTTT
>JBCBBK010000032.1:0-33457 GCA_038531675.1 Cyanobacteria bacterium J06581_3 | reverse complement strand
CACAAGGGGGTAACGAAAAATCGGATAGAACAGGGTGGGTTTTCACCGATTCGCTACTATTTCCGATAATGTCTATTGAAGTAGCTAAACGCTACCAGGGCGGTGTTTATATCGGATAAAGAACAGTCCTCAGAGAATCCAAATACCACCGAACACCAAAGGGCTAGTCTATATCCTGACCAATCATTATTCGGTGGCCATCTACCGTTCGCAAGCCAAACTCTCGCATTCCCCAGGGTTCACTACGTAACGGTTTAACAATTTCTACATTATGAGAAACAACTTTCTGGTACTCAGCCTCTACATCGCTGACCACAAAGTATCCAAAGTACGAGTGGTCGCCTAATTCGGCAGGCGGTGTTGCGTCAGGGCAGTGACCTGCCATAATGCGGCAATCGTCACGCACATACATTCGCCAGCCCGGATCGCCTATTTCCTGAATCGAGAAGCCTAATACCTCTTGGTAAAATCTACTCGACACTTCAAGGTCCAGCACAGCTAATACAAAGATTGAGCGTTGAATCATGGTTTTTGTTTTGTTCATATCCTAGCGAGCGTTTAGCAAACAAATTGTAAGCGCATTCATTCGCAATGTAGTTCACAGCAAATATCTACTAGGATAGGAGTCAAGGAAAGACCTTCTTGTTTTATGTATTCCCAGAACTAAGGTGTACTTTTGGGGAGCACTCAATCGTACCTGACATAGCTATCTTTAAGTGGGAGCGCATCCCGTTTACGCCTGAAGGAAACGTTCCAGATAACTTCCACCTCCCACCAGATTGGACAATTGAAATTCTTTCTCCTGATCAGAGGCCGAACAAGGTCCTTGGAAATATTCTTCATTGCCTAGAACATGGCAGTCAGTTAGGCTGGTTCGTCGACCCAGATGACCTCAGTATTTTGTACTTATTGCCACAGCAACAACCCATACTTTGCCAAACCAAGCAGCGCTTACCTGTCTCTCCTGATATGGAACTGACACTTACGGTTGACCAGGTATTTAGCTGGTTGAGAATGGGTCCATAGTCAACACCAGACACTGAATAGGCATATATTAGGTTGGTAATGACGCATCAAGCAAGAAAGTCGCTTGCAGTAACATCAGCTCGCCTTCACTCAGGTTTTCTTCTAAGCGGGTTATGCCGTCCTGGTGGCGTAGCAGAAGTCTCCCCGACTCAAATTCAAAGTCTTCTCCGTAAACCCAGCCGCTTGCACTCAGCTGCTGCACTATCAGCTTTCGGGTAAACGCTTTTAGATCCAGTTCGGGCGAAAGCATAGCCTGATTACTTAAAATCCAGTCGAAAGTAACCACGCTATGTTTTGCAAAATACACAACGCTAAGACCTAAGGCCTGTTCGATGTGGGCAGGCCCCGGTAAGGATAACAAAAAGTCTTTTAGCTTGGCCGTAGCGCTGACGTCTTTTTTTTCTAGTACGCTAATGGCGATATCTAGGTAGGGCTGAAGGTCCTGCTGAGTCATTTTGTCTTTTTGCAAAACAAATTCTAAAAGCAGGCTAAACAAGACTGCTTTTATGAGTACTGCATAGTGATAATTACTTATCAGCCTAGAAAAAAAATGTGGAGTTTTTGTGGTTATGAGGACTTTTTTACAGCTTGTACCACAAATCACACTTAATACGGACTGCTTTTGCCAAAGAGGCTTACCAATCCAACATTTCAACAATCTGTGCAACAAGGTTTCTAGCTTGAAATGGCTTGGTAATAATGCCGGTAATGCCAAGTTCCATAAAAGACTGACGCTCGCTTACCTGAGCTTTGGCGGTGAGCAGAATGGTCGGAATCACTGCGGTTTTGGCTTTGGCCTGGAGTTTCTTATAAACGACAATGCCATCTTCTTCGGGCATCATCACATCTAACAAGATCAGGTCGGGCTGTTTTTCTTGGGCGATCACAATGCCCGCTCGTCCTGACGCTGCCGACCACACGGTCCAACCCGCTACCGTTTCCAACGATATCTGAATAATCTCACGGACACCGCTATCGTCATCCACGACTAACACTTTCTTGGTCATGACGTTGCTCTTAACTTCCTCTGCTAGTGCATTAAAGCAGGTTTATTGCATCGGAATTGTAAACATAAACTTGCTGCCTTCTCCCAGCGTGCTTTCTACCCAAATATCGCCATCGTGCTGCTGCACAATGCTCTGACAAATAGCTAACCCCAACCCTGTCCCCCCTTTGCTGCGCGAATCAGAAGCATCCACCTGATGGAAGCGCTCAAAAACCCTGCTCACCTTATCTTTTGGGATGCCGCGCCCCTGATCAGCAACCGTAAACTTAATCGCTTCTGTGTCACCCTGAATTGTCTTGTCAACGCTAACCAAAATAGTGGAAGGCGCTTCTGAAAACTTGATAGCATTGCCAACCAAATTGGTGAGCACTTGAATCAGGCGATCGCAGTCTGCCGTCAGCAGCAAATCAATTTCAGAAGTTTCAAGCGTTATTCCTGCACGCTCGGCAACCAGCTCTAATAGTTCACAAAGCCGATGAATCAGCTCTTTTGTGGAAACAAGCGTCTTATGCAGCTTAATTTTGCCAGACTCTAACCGCTCTAACTCCAGAATGTCGTTCACTAGCTTCACCAGCCGGTCAGAATTTTCGACCGCCAGACCAAACACATGCTGGCCCCGGTCAGACTGAGGATCAACTAAGCCAGTAGCCAGCAAATCTAACGCGCCATGAATCGCCGTCAGCGGTGTCCGTAGCTCATGACTCACCACCGAAATAAACTCGTTTTTCATCCGATCGACCGCATGGCGTTCGGTGATATCTTCCCCAATGCTGAGGGTGCCAACCGGATTGCCCTGAGTATCTTTGAGCAATGTCGTATTCCAAGAGATCAAGCGCTCGTCACCTGAGCAAGCCCTCAGGCTGTTCTGATAGGTAGGATGACTTCCGCTATGAATAATGTCCTCAAATGCCTGCTTGCTATGCTGCTTTTGAGCATCGGGTAGAACTGACTCAAACCAGTTTTGGCCAACAATGTCATCAGTTGCACAGCTCATTTGATTTACAAAGCAAGGATTAACATACTCCACCTGGCCCGAGGCGTCTAGTCCCACCACCATCAGCTGCACATTCTCTAAAAAGCTGACCCAGCGGCGTTCCGACTCTTGTAAGGTCGCTAGCAGCTCAGTACGTTCTCTTTCAATTTTTTGGCGCTCGGTCACATCTCTTTGCAGCACCAAAATATAGTTCTCGCTGTTATCATTTTCAACCACATTACAAGAGCAGTCCATGGTCAAAACGCTGCCGTCTTTGCAGACAAATCCCATCTCCTGTCGATGGGTTCCGCTGATGGGTAAGTGGTCAAAGGCCGCCTGATAAACAGACTGCGTCTCAGGCGTGAGAAACGCGATAAGCGGTTGCCCGATCATGTCTGAGGCATCGTACCCGGAGCTACAGGTAACCGTTGAGTTAATCTGCTGAATCACGCCTTGTTCATTCAAAACATAAACAAAGTCGGGCGCAGATTCAAAGAGAGATCGAAACCGCTGCTCGCTCTTTTTCACTGCCGAGGTTCTGTCTTCTACACGTCGCTCTAGATCTTGATTGAGCTGCCTTAAAGCTGCTTCTGCCCGCTTTCTGGCATCAATATCGCTTAGGGAACCCGTCATCCGAATGGCTTTGCCCGTATCGTCTCTGAGGGCTTTGGCACGATCTAACACCCACATGTAGTGGCCTTCTTTGTGCAGAATGCGATACTCCGCTGTGTAAAATGGCGTCGTTTGCTGGCGATGAGCCAGGGACGCTGCCAATACTCGGTCAATATCGTCTGGATGGATCCAGCTAGCCCAAGAGTCCAGCCCGTCGGGAAATTCATAGTCCTGGTAGCCCAGCATTTGCTTGAATCGGGGAGACACAAATAGCTCGTTGGTTTCCAGGTTCCAATCCCAAATGCCATCGTTAGTACCGCTCAGGGCTAGCTGCCAGCGATCCTCGCTGTCTTTCCACGATGCCTCAACCTGTCTACGCTCAGTAATATCAACGGTGAGCCCGGCAATTCGGGTTGCTTCGCCGCTCGCATCGGTAATAATTTTGCCTTTGGTCAGCACCCAACGTTTTTGAGGGTTTCCCTGGCTATTTTGAACGCTGCCAGTCAGTCGATATTCGAGGGAAAAAGAACCTTTTGCGGCGATCGCATCGCTGATCTTTTGCTGCACCCAATCTTTATCCTCTGGATGCACCGTCTCCATAAAAGACGCAATGTCTATTTTCCAGACAGTCGGCTGCCAATCTCCATCGGCAAGCCAGCCCACACCTTGCATTTCTCCAGCGGTTAGGTTCTGCTCCCAATAGGAAGTTTTGCTCGCTTCGAGCGCTATTTGAAGGCGGTTTTCGCTTTCTTTCAGAGCGATCTCAGCCTGCGCCTGTTGCAACGCTCTAGCCAATATCTCTGCAAATACTTTCAGTAGCCGAACGCTACGCTCCGACCAAACTTTGTCCTCACTAAAGGAAGCAAATCCAATAAACCCCTGAATACAGTCTTCAAAGTTTACCGGAATCGCAATCAAAGACTGTAGGTTAAAACGCTGCCAGCCAGCCTGGTCCATTGCGGCGACAGTAGGCAGAGCAACCACGCTAGGCACCTGTAACACTCCACCCTTAGCCAAAATATTAACCGCCCAGGGGAAAGCTTGCTGCGGTATATTCTGAGCCTTTTCAATTTGCGGTAGCTGACTGGCCGCGACCCACTCCTGCCGCATACTCATCGTATTCGTTGCTGAGTCAAATCGAAAAACATGGCTTGTATCAACTTCAACAAACTCCCCAATCTCCTGCAGTGCCCGGTTAATCTCACGATCTATCTTCTCAGGTGCTAGATTAACAAACCGCGCTGAGGTCTGGGCAATGAGCTGATCGAAAGCAAGCTGATACCGTAGCGTGGCTTCGGCCTGTGTGCGTTCTTCAATTTCGGTTTCCAGGCGTTGGTTTACCTGTCGCATTTGTTCGGTACTGGGTAGAGATATCGCCTCCGGAATAATGACCACCAGGGTCAGTGCGGTGTAGACCGAGACAACAGCCGTGAGCGCTTTAATGACACCAGCGAGCCAGTACGCCGGGTGCCACAGCGTCCATACCGACATCAGGTGGGTGGTGCCACAGCTCACGATAAAGAGCCCAAACAGTAAAAAGATGCTGCGAAAGGGCGCATCTTCTCGCTTTCTGATGATGTAAAACAGAGTAATCGGGATAGAGAAATAGGCGATCGCAATCAGCACATCCGACAGTAAATGCAGCCAAACTAGCCCCGGCTCCCAAAGGTAGCAGTGCCCATGTGGAATAAAGCGACTCGGCGACAAAATTTCTTGCATCCAAACAGATCCCATCGTCAACTCACCTCAATCCTTAGTTATTACTGTTCTAAGTTGTTGTTAACAAAGCCCAAATCCTTGCAGTGTCTGGCCATTACCGCGCTGCCTTTTGCGGTGTGTGGTCACTAGCTGGTAAAACCAATCCGCGTCCGGCTTCTTTGGCTTTGTACAGTGCCCTATCCGCACTGCGATACAGCGTTGAAAGATAGTCTCCATCGTCAGGATAGACGGCTATGCCCGCGCTAAAGCTGACTTGAAAAGATTGTTGCAATCCCGTCGTCGTCGCATGTCCAGTAAAAATATGCTGGCTAAAGATATCTAAAAAGCCATTTAATCTTTGTACAGCCATTTCCTTCGATGCGTCATAAAGACCCACCATAAATTCCTCTCCTCCCCATCTGGCAACGACATCTTCACCCCGAAAGGCCTGACGCAAATAGTCTCCAAACGTTTTTAGAACATGATCACCGACGTCGTGTCCATAAATATCGTTAATCTGCTTAAATCGGTCTAAGTCCAACAGCGCTAGGCAGAGAGTTGTTTCCTGTCGGGCGGCTAGCTTTATCAGATGATTGAGTGCAACAACAGCCTGACGACGACAGCTCAAGCCAGTGAGGCTGTCGCTATCTGCCAGTCGTCGCAGCAATCGTAATCGCTCCAAACGATTCAAAATTCGCGAGACGAGTTCAGCGCCTACGACGGGTTTACTGATGTAGTCATCGCCGCCTGACTCGAATACCTGACGAATGATCTCTGGATCGGTATGCGCTGTCAAAAACAAGATCGGTAGCTGGGTGAATCGAGGGTCGCTTCGAATCACCTGACATAGCTCCAATCCGTTTATGTCAGGCATTTCAATATCTAAAATCAGCAGATCAGGTGAGGTTTGCTCTAGCGCCTGCCAAAACTGAACCGGGTCTGAGAACGGTGTCAGATGAAAGCCCCAGGGAGACAATAGCGGACCCAGACACTGCAAAACTTGAGGATCGTCATCCAAGGCGATAATTCTGGATTCGGAGGCAGCGGTTTGCGTTAAACGCTGGTTGACCATTTCGAGAATCTGACTAGGGGTAACGGGCTTTTGTAAAAATGTGCAGCCACCCGACGAGCGCAGGATTTGAACCCGACTGTTCAAAGCATCTTCGGCAGTTGCGACAATAACGGAGAGATTGGGGTGTGATTGGGTCAGCGATTGCAAAAAATCAAGCCCTTCATCCAAAGTGGATGCGCAACCGGGATCTAGCATGATCACTTCGGGAAGATGCTGTGTTAATACCTGCCGAGCTTCTGCTAACGTTGGCACAATCCGAGATTGAACACCCCAAACAGATGCTTTACGCATCAGGGCTTCTGTGAGTGTCTGGTCGTTATCGACAATCAACCATTGACAACTGCTGGAGTTAGCAGACTGGACTGGCTCAACGGCGGAAGCTGGTGAATTAAGAGACTGACGAAGCGCCTCAATCAGATCAGATAGCTGATGACTCTGCTGTGTGCTAAGCCGTGGCGCTTTCGATAGCAACGACTCTATTTGCGCTGCAATTTTAGACGATGACATAAAGCCAAAGCTTCCTAATGCACCTTTTAGGGTATGCACAGCCTGCTGCGCCTTCTCGATGGTGATTCGATCGCTCACGACAGAAACAGCTGGCTCGCCACCCGGCCCTCTCTTCTGTGCGACGACTTTTTCCAAACACGTAATCAGCCCCAAATATTTGTGTTGATGTCGTCTCCAGACCTCCTGTAGTGGATCTAGCGCTGGAACCTTTGGATTATTAACAACAAGAGAGCCTTCACAACTTACTTCAGTGGACTGAACGCTAAGAGATCTCGATACAACAAATTCAGATTCAACAGGCTCACCCCCCAGTCGATAGCCCAATCCGTACATGGTTTCAATCATGCTTTCAACACCACCCTGCTTTAGCTTGCGTCGCAAACTTTTTATATGTGTGCGAACAGCATTCTCAGAAGGACTTTTCTCAACTGTCCACAGCCGCTCAATCAAAACAGGCAGGCTAAAAATGCGATGTCGATTCCGCAAAAATAGTTCCAACAGTCCGTACTCTTTCCCAGTAAGCTTTATCGGATGATCGTAACAGTGCACTTCGCAGCTACTAGGATTCATACTCACAGGTCCCCAGCCCAAAATTGGCGACGCCTCCGTTCGTCCACGACGCAATAATGCCCTGACTCGTGCCAACAGTTCGTCAGTGTCTAGAGGCTTTGTAAGATAGTCATCCGCACCTGCATCTAACCCCGCAATCTTGCTCGCCGTAGTATCTTCGGCAGTCATCAGCAAAATAGGCACATCGCCACCTGCCGTTCGCAGCCGCTGGCAAAAGTGAATACCATCTAGCTTAGGAAGGTGTAAATCTAGCAGAATCAGATCGTAGTCAAAAGCTTCCACGAGCGCCATACCCGCCTCACCATCATCAGCGAGTTCTACCTGATATTGATGGGCTGTGAGCACCTTGGAGAGCATGTCAGAAAGACCTGCATCATCTTCTACAACTAAGACTTTCATATCATCGTGGAACCCATCAGCCTGACCATCACCAGCCTTACCAATTTATCGGCTGCTGGGAAAAGCTGCTGCTGGGAAAAGCTATTGAGGACAAGCCAGAATAAGGGGAAAAATTTGAGAAAAGACATGTAACAACGACATTTAACGACAAGATGCGGCCAGTGATGTCAAACAGGCGTCTGAAGACGGGGTTGGCGATGAAATGGTGGATTTATCCAATGATTCTGCATAGCGTAGCTGCATGCAAGGAATGCGATCTCTCACAATCGCCGTAGCCAGCTCACAGGTACTCACTTCCAAAAGCGCACTAGGCTGTATGTCAAACATGAGCTGACCACCAGGGAAAATAGTGCGCTCAAAAGCGCCGGTCGCAACATCCAGCATTCGGATAATTTGAATACGAGCCGTCTCGTTTATATAGCGGCAGGTTATCGTGCCAGACGCATTAGAAAATAGGGTAGTAGATATTTGAGGTTTCATAATATTAGTTGCCATAATATTGAGAATGTGAAAAGCGTAGGCAAGGCGATTTCGGCGGCGGTGTTTTAACCTGTTACGATTGCATCGGCAAGGCGAGGTGCTGGGTTTGTCCGCACTCGCTCTGCTTGTGCTAGCAGTAGGCTTTGCTCCAAAGAAATGCTGGCGGAATGCCCTGCAACACCAGGCATTTCTTGTCTGCAGTGAGCGCAATACCAATAGATGCTTTTACATCGAATGTGCCGAAGCAAAGGACTATCGCAACAAAGACAGGTACTCATCATCAATAGCGCTAGGCGCTCGTGCTACATATTCAAAGAATAGATAGAGAATGTGAGTATTTTGTGATTTTTTAGCACCAGCCAAAAAGTATACAAACCCGGTAACATTTGCTAAAAGTGCTTGAAAGCCTCTCTGACAAAACCGCTTACCTGTGTCGGCAAGCCATTTCAACCGATAACCCCGTCATCAATAATACTTTTTAGCCATCAACGCCAATGCCCATCGCTATAATACGACCGTAAAATCAGTTGACCATGTAGTCACCATCATCTGAGTTCGCAGAGGCTGCCGCAAAACTTTAGGAACTGCTATCCCAGCATTGACAGACAGGCAGACCTGAGGCTGAAATCGTTGTCGCAACTTCAAGCAGCCAGAGCATGGCCAACACAAGCATAAGCAATCCATCTATAGTCATTTGCTACCAGGAGAAATCATGGCAACCACACCGTCTCCTACGGAGCTAAAAACGCCGCCCGACATAAACTCCAAAGCGTTTGCCAACAACAAGTACGAATGCTACAAATGGCTGCGCGAAGAGGCTCCCGTATTCAAAGGAAAGCTCAGCATCATCAATGTGTACTTTCTCTCTCGCTATGACGACTGCGTAAACCTGCTCAAAGATCCGCGCTGCGTCCGCAACCGCACCACCGCAACTGGCGGCAGTCGCATGCCTTTTCCCATGCCGAAGGCCACAAAGCTAATCGCACAGAGCATGATCACCGAGGACGAACCCGACCATCGCCGCCTGCGAAACCTAGTTCATCAGGCATTCACCAATCACTCCCTCGCTAAGCTGTCAGACCGAATCGAGCAGCTGACAAACGAACTACTAAATCAGGCGCAGAAGCAGATGCTAACGCGGGCCAAACGATCAACCTTAAAGCAGCCTATGCACTGCCCATTCCAGTCGCCGTCATTTAAAAAATAAACTAAACGGATGCGGTCAGAATCAAGGCACCTAGCAAGTAACACATGGCTAATTGTTGCGCCACTAGTGCGGCGATCGTACCCAACCAACCCTATTAGCGGGTCACCTTACGAGGCTTAATGAGCTTGCCCATAGCAATAGTATCGACATAGTTACCCTCACCGAACTTCATATCTTGCGAGTATCTCCCCTCAATCACAAAGTTGTACTTTTTGTAGAACCGAATCGCCCTTGTATTGGTTGAAAACACAAATAAGCCGAGCTTCTCTAGCAGTGGATGTTGTTTTGCCCAATTTTGCAGCGATGTGATTAACAGGTGCGCAACCCCGCGCCCTCTCCAGTGAGGGTGCACCCACATTGAGTCAATATCCGCAAAGTGACGCGTCCGGCGATATGAGCCTGATTCAGCGCGTATTGTCCCGACAATTTCGCCATCTGCTTCTGCCACCAAATAGAGGGTGCCTGGACGCTTTTGGTCCTCAGCGATCGCAGCTCGTTCATCGGCAACCGTTGCCCTTATTTCATCAGGCTCTGCCAACGTGTATAGCCCCTCCTCAGCAATCGAACGAAACGTGCTCAATGTCTTAGCCGCATCCTCTGGGGTTGCGCTGCGAATCGTCACCCTAGTCCCATCTGCAAGGAACTGCACTGAGTCTTTTAAAGTTGCCATGTGACCTGATGATATTGATAGGGCTCATTCAACGGTATGATGCAACAATAAGTAAGAAATAAGGGCTTGGCAGTACCCTTGAGGGTAATTCCCTAATAATAAGCTTAATCTCGGCAGAAAACCCAGGTATTCTCGTCAGAGAGCTCGGCGTTGAAGCTGTATCCGTCTCTGTCGAACCCTTTCATAAGCTCGGGATTTTCGATACGGTTACGAATCACAAAGTCAACCATCATCCCCCGCGCCCTTTTGGCATAAATAGCAACAATCTTATATACGCCGTTTTTATTCTCTTTGAATGCAATATTCAAAACTTTTGCGTTAAGCGCTTTGCGATTAATTGATTTGAAGTACTCATTGGAAGCCAAGTTAACTAAACAGGGCTCGGGCTGTTTTTCTAACTCGGCATTGATGAGGTTTGCCAGGCGATCGCCCCAAAACTCATATAGATTTTTGCCCTTATCTGTCGCTAGCTTCGTACCCATTTCCAGCCGGTAGGGCTGCATCAGGTCCAACGGTCTCAAAATTCCATACAGGCCCGACAGAATCCGCAGATGCGCTTGAGCAAACGACAGATCGTCGTCGTCGTAGTTTTTGACATCAATGTCCTTGTACACATCACCGTCAAACACGAGTAAAGCCTGCTTGGCATTCTCTGGGGTAAAGGGCGTCTGAAAATCTTGAAAGCGCTGGTGGTTTAGCTGTGCTAGCTTATCGCTAATTTTCATCAGCTCAGAAAGCTGCTCGGGGTTGTATTCGCTAAGCTGCTGAACCAGTGTTTCGCTGCGATCTAGGACGGCTGGCACCGTGAAGTGAGGATAGTTCGGGCCGCTGTAGTCCAGCGACTTGGCCGGAGAAATCACCATTAACATAAAATCCTTACCTCACCATGTGACATCTGTTCGGGTAGCCGAAGCTATTCCAAACTATTCCTTAGTATTTTCTATCATCCAGACGATTTCTATACTGGCGAATTCCTACTAATATAGTTATGGGTAACAGTTATGACTCTCTGACGTCCGTATTATCAACTAGTTACATTCGGCCAATGTCTAGCTAGTTAATGGCATGTCAATCGTGTGGGTGCATCCATTCGATTAAACGCAGCAGCAGCAACATACAGCTCAGAGCATTCATGACGACAACTGATTTTGCAGCGCTGGCCGAACAAGGTGTTGACGCCTGGAACCGCTGGCGAGCCGAGCATCCCGACTGCGCCCCCGATTTAAGCCGAGCCTATTTATATGGCCAGGTGCTCAGTGGATTCGACCTAAGTAATACCGACCTGTCACACGCTTGCCTAATTGGCGCAGATTTGCAGCAGGCCAATCTCAGCGGGGCTTGCTTAGAATCTGCTTACGCCAATAGCGCAAACTTTACAGAGACCAATCTGTCAGGGGCCGATCTACGGCAGGGTAGCTTTAACGAAGCTGACTTTACAGGGGCCAATCTGTCAGCGGTCAAGGCAGAGGCCAGTAGTTTTGGTGGTGCCTGCTTTACCGGAGCCTGTCTGATGGGTTGGCAGATTGACGGCAACACGTCTTTCGCCAAAGCTATGGGCGACTATCTTTACCTGGGAACTGGAACATCCCTACGCTGGCCACCGATAGGCGAAGCTAAGCCGGGTGAATTAGCCGCGTTTTTACAGCAGCGCTCTCAGCCGCGATCACGCTTAGTGCCAGCGATCACCAAAACCATCACCCGCACCGCAAACACCACAGCCCAAATCCTCAACAACCTACGGGTAGAGCTATTTGCCGTCGGCTTTGATCTAAAAGTGTTGCTAGCGCTGCAAATTGCTCGGCTGCGGTATTTGCTCCAGCAAGGCTGGTCCCAAGGGGTGCCTGCGGTCAAAACATTGACGCAAACGTTATGGGTACACAGCCGAACAGTCGCAATCTACCTGGGCAAAGGTAGCCAAGCCGCCTACCGCCGCTGGCAAACCCAGCTAGTGCCTTCTACGCATCGGCAAACTCAGTATTACTGGCGGCTCACGCAACGCAACAGCCGATACTGGCAAATTCAAAGCCGCAGAGTCACAAGAAGAACCCACAGGCAATCGACCGCATGGTGGCAACAGTTTGTGCTGGGGGAAAGTCACTTTCAGCGATGGGTGGCGCGATCGCACCAAAAGCTCCGCACGCTGTTCACTTACCTCAGCCGACGGTTAAGAGTATTCGCCATCCGCTGCTGCCAACAAACAGCCGCCAGTAGCATCCGCAATGCAAAGAGACTACACCGGCAAATTCAGCAGACGCGCCTTTGGCTACAGCAGTTTCTAGCACCCAGGTTTCTGCACCTACAGCAGCAGTGGAGCGAATTTACAGCTGGGAGCAGTGCCTGGCAAAAGCATCTAGCCCAGGCGCAGCAGCGGCGGCGCAGCCACTTCAACGTCGTCAGTCAGTCCATCGTCGTAGAGAGGAAGCGTCAGCTAAAAGCGCTGCAAATTGCAGTGAGTTTGGGTCGGCGGCGAGCTCGAATTATTCAGTGGCGATCGCGCCGCTACACCACAGCCAGAGGCGGCTGGTGGTCTTTACCTGGCTACTTTGCAACGTCTGTCGTAACTAGGGTCAGCAGTGCCTGCACAATTGTGTCGCGCCGGTACCCTATCCCAGCGGCCCTCGGCTCAGTCGCGGTTGTTGTCCTGGGCATCCACCTTTATCGTCACCAGCTGCCCCTGCCCCAAGCAACCGCCCGCCTCGCACCTACAGCACCATCCTACCTAAAACCAGCAGTCGCCCAAACACCCATCTCCACTGTCAAAGCGGTCTCCAACCTGACATTGCCCTGTCCTTTTACGGGCCTGCGAGAGATAAAAGCCGCTGACGGCTACACCTACGAAGATGGCGCTGTTTTTTATGGAGAGCGGGTGAACAATCAGCCTGCCGACGGCACAGGTACGATGATTTATGCCACAGGCAATCGTTACGACGGCGAGTACCAAAACGGTCAGCGCAGCGGCTGTGGCACCTTTACCTATAGCAACGGTCAGCGCTATATCGGCCAGTTCGCAGCCGATGAGTTCAATGGTCAGGGCACCTGGATTTTGGAAAACGGCGAGCGCTACATCGGCGAATTTAAGGGCAATGAGTGTAACGGCAAAGGCACATTTATTTTTGCTAATGGCTCGGCTAACTCTGGCACTTGGCAGGATGGCCAGCTGGAAAATAGCGAGCTTAGGTGCAAGTTCGGCAGCTTGCGCGTACCGGCCTCGTCGGATAATTAGCGCCAATCACTGTGGACTGGCACGGTAAACTACGTAAATGTTCGCACTCTATTTTCATAGGTCTTTTTGTTGAAATATGGCTTTGGACCCAAAGCAATCTCCAGAATCAGAGACGGCTATCGACGAGTCGGCATCTTCTACCGCAGCAGCAGCGCCCGACCCAGCCGCCAAGCTAGAAAGTGCGCTAAAGCGACTGAACGACGCTGAAAAGAAGGCTCAGGCCGACGAAGAAATGGCGTTAGGTCAGGCGCTGTTTGAGCGAGGACGGTATAAAAAGGCGATCGCTCACTTCCAAACTGCCCTGGCCCTTTCTAACCCGATTGGCAGCCGAGGCGGCGACATCCAGATGTGGCTGGTGAATGCTTACATCGCCGCAGGCCGTGAGGAAGAAGGCCTGGCGCTGTGCCGCAAGCTGATTCGCCACCCCGACCTGGATACCAAGCAGCAAAGCAAGCGCATGCTGTACATCCTCGAAGCCCCCGAGCTGGAAATGAAGCCCGAGTGGGTCACCAAAATCCCTGACCTGGGCAACATGGACGACGATAGCCAAATTCGCTACGCCCAGCGCCCGAAGAAGAAACGTCGTCGCAAGCCAAAACCCGAACCCGAGCCGCTAGATTTGTCTGGGGTGAATACTGAAGATAATCAGTTTGTGTGGATTGGCATTATTGCGATCGCCCTTACCTTGGGAGGCCTAATCTGGCTGAGCTAGCATGTTATGACAAATCAACTCGCCTGTGAAAAGCAGGTGCTACCACGGCAGTATGATAAAGGTGGCTTTTTTGACTGATGATTTGCCCCTATGGCCATGCAACTGCGCATTCACGTTCCACCGCACCCGCTGATCAAACACTGGCTGGGCGTGGTACGCAGTGACACAACGCCTTCTCCCGTCTTTCGCAGCGCCATGACCGAGCTAGGCCGATGGCTAGCCTACGAGGCCATGCGCGAGTGGCTACCGACGGTAGATATGACCATTCAAACGCCGCTGACCACTTGCCCTGCGACGTTTGTAGACCCAGAAGCCGCGATCGCCATTATCCCCATCCTGCGTGCAGGTCTGGCCCTGGTCGAAGGCATCCAAAGCGCCGTGCCTAACAGCAGTACCTATCACATTGGGCTTGCCCGAGATGAAGAAACCCTAGAGCCTATCTGGTATCTGAACAAACTGCCTGACAAGTTTGCGCCGGATACTCGGGTGATCATTAGCGAGCCGATGATGGCCACTGGTGGCACCATTATGGCCACCCTGGCCGAGCTGACGAAGCGAGGTATTGACCCGGCGTTGGTTAGAATTATTTCTGTCGTCACCGCGCCGCCCGCCCTGCAAAAAATTGCTGAGTCCTATCCGACAGTGACAATATACGCAGCCATTATTGACGAAGGGCTCGATGAAAATGGATTTATTGTGCCAGGGCTAGGGGATGCGGGCGATCGCACCTTCGGCACCTAATCGGCACTAACCCCACACTTCAATCACAAACCTTATTAACCAGACCTTACCCACAAGAGGGTAGTAAGCAAGAGAGCAGTAACAAGACTTCAGGAGACGTCATGAGCCAAAACAATTTTACCGGTGGATTTATTGCTGGGGCCTTTGTCGGCGGTTTGATCGGCGGGGTCGTTGGCGTACTGGCCAGCAACCGGCTGCGCAATAAAGACAGCGAAGACGACTTTATTCATCTATCCGACGAAGAGCGTCGCCAGCTAGAAAACGCCACTACTGAAGAGCGCATGGAAATTGCCAGACGCGGCCTGGAGGATAAGATCTCTCAGCTGAACATGGCCATAGAAGACGTGCGGGTGCAAATGGGCAACGTGAATAACGGTCATCCGCCCACGGAGTACGGTCTATCAACAACTGAAGACAGCTAACGTAGTACAAGCGAATACAAACGTCAATACATCGGTTAAAATACAAAGCAACCTTTGCCATATTCGGCTATTTTTGTCCTAAGTCCTTACCACCCAGCGTTAACAAAACTATGACTGCAAGCATTGTCGCCCCAGTGATTATGGGCATATCCACGTTTCTGAGAATTTACTTTTTGCTACTAATCGTCCGCATTCTGCTGAGCTGGTTCCCCAATGTTGACTGGTCAAATCCTATCTTTTCAACCATCTCTCAGCTGACAGATCCTTACTTAAACTTATTTCGCTCCATTATTCCGCCCATTGGTGGCCTAGATCTTTCCGCAATTTTGGCAATCTTTGCTTTGCAAATTGCCAGCGACCTGGTTGCCCGTGCAGGCAGCGAAGTGGTTGCACTAGCCTATAACTACGCGGCGTATTAAGCCCACACCGCAACCCGTCAGTCTCTGACACTAAGCACGAATCACTCAAAAAGCCCTGCTGTCTCCACAGCAGGGCTTTTTGAATTGAACTACAACCTTTCGACAGCGCTTTTTCGTAACAGAACCTATTGCATTGAGAACTTTTCTAAAGGATAAAAGGCGCCTGTATTCTATCGCGATAGTCTAAAAGACAAGGCAATAGTCCCTTTGCGAACGGCTTTACCCTTCAAAGAATCGTGCTCGCTCACAAGTCGCTCCCTTTAATACTGTTGCTAGCCTCTGCGATCGCCTGTGACCCCGTCTCCGCCAGCCCCGTCACAGGCAGTTGCAACAACCTACAACAAATATCCAAAAAGTATTGAATAAAGAGAGAGAGTTGTGATGAAAAATGCTGTCTTATCTGATCAAGTCAACGCCGATAGGGTGCCATCGGGCTCACGAAACATCGCCATTGTGGGTCCTTATGCCACCGGAAAAACAACCCTGTTAGAAAGTTTGCTCTCGGTCACCGGAGCCATTACCCGCAAAGGCTCGGTCACCAAAGAAAACACGGTAGGCGACAGTGCCCCTGAGGCCAGAAGCCACCATATGAGCGTTGAAATTAATGCCGCCTACACTGAGTATGGCGGCATTAATTTTACCTTTTTAGACTGTCCTGGGTCTGTAGAGCTGCTGCAAGAGACCAACAACGCCCTAATGGGAGTAGATGCGGCCATTGTGGTGTGCGAGCCCGACCCGGCCCGCGTGCTCACCGCTGCACCAATTCTGCAGTTTTTAGATACGTGGGAAATTCCACACATCATCTGGATCAACAAACTTGATCGCACCGATGTACCCTTCCGCGCTGTACTCGACGCGCTCAAGGGACTTTCTACCCGTCCACTGGTGCCCCATCAGTACCCCATTGGCACGGGCGCTCAGCTCCTGGGCTTTATCGACCTGGTGGGTGAGCAGGCCTATCACTACCATCCCGACGCACCGGCGGATCCAGTGCCTTTGCCAGAATCGATGGCCGCAGAAGAGAAAGCAGCCCGCACAGAAATGCTGGAAACCCTTGCGGATTTTGACGATCACCTGTTAGAAGAATTGCTCGAAGAAATTGAGCCACCAGAATCGGAGATTGTTCAAGATTTAAAGATGGAGCTGGGTGCGGATCTGGTGGTGCCTGTGTTTGTAGGGGTTGCTGAGTACGATTATGGTGTGCGGCCTTTGCTGGATGCGCTAGTACGTGAAGCACCAGAACCGGAAGTTACTGCAAAGCGGCGTCAGATTAAGGATGATGGCGCGATTGCCCAAGTCTTAAAAACCTTTTACACCCCGCAAGGCGGCAAGCTATCGCTAGTGCGGCTATGGCAAGGGAGCCTCAGCGAAAATGACACAATTAATGGCGACAGAGCAGGTGGCTTCTACCGACTGATGGGGCAAAGCCAGCAGCGTTTGCAGCGAGCTTCGGCAGGAGATATTTTTGCGATTTCTCGTTTGGAAACTGCGGCAACAGGTGACACGTTGCGGCTAGGAGATATGGCCTCAGGTGCAGGCAAGCTACTGCCAAAGGCGGAAGCGCTGAGCCCGATGTATGCACTGGCGATCGCCCCCGAAGAGCGCAAGGACGACGTCAAGCTCAGCACCGCCCTAAGCAAGCTGCTGGAAGAAGATCCTAGCCTGTATTGGGAACAGCACGGCGACACCCACGAAGTCATTTTGTGGGGGCAGGGCGACATGCATTTGCAAATTGCCCTGGAGCGGCTGAAGCGTAAGTACAATCTGCCCATGGGCACCCAAACGCCGCAGGTTGCCTACAAGGAAACGATTCGCCGGGCAGCCAACGATGTGCACGGTAAGTACAAGCATCAGAGCGGCGGCCATGGCCAGTTTGGCGATGTGTATTTGAATATTCAGCCGCTGCCCAGGGGTGAGGGCTTTCACTTTCAGCAAAAGGTGGTCGGCGGCGTAGTGCCCAGGCAGTATATCCCGGGCGTGGAAATGGGTATCAAAGAGGCCCTGGACCACGGACCGCTGGGCTTCCCAGTAGTAGATGTGGCTGTGACACTCACCAATGGCTCGTACCATAGCGTCGATAGTTCGGAGCAGGCCTTTAAGCAGGCAGCCCGGTTGGCGATGCAGTCTGGGATGTCTGACTGCGATCCTTCGCTGCTGGAGCCGATTGTGGATATTGAAATTTCGGTCCCGGCGGAGTTTACGGCTAATGTGTTGCGGCTAATTAGCGGACGGCGGGGGCAGATTTTGGGCTATGACGGTAAGCAGAACTGGGTTGGTTGGGATGTGGTGACCTCGCAGCTGCCGCTGGCGGAAATGCAGACCCTGGTGTTGGAGTTGCGATCGCTGACCCTAGGCGTTGGCTTCTTTAGCTGGCAGTATGCTCATTTGGCACCCGTGCCAGATAAGCTGGCAAGCCGGGTGTTGGCACGCACTTCAGCAGAGTAGCTTGAAGTTATAAGCCGACTACAACCGTAGTCTCCTCTGTCTCTGGGCTTAACATTTTGTAATTGGTTTGACTTGTCACTAGAATTAGGGAGAGACCATTACTGCCTTTTCTATGACAGCTCTATCTGCTCCTGAACGCCAGGATTCGCATCGTTCAGGCCACACTTCGGATTCTGAGCAAGGCGCGATCGCTCACCTTCTGCAATCACAGCGGCAGTTTTTTGCTACAGGGCAAACGAAACCCTACGAGTACCGACTCGCCCAGCTCAAGAAGCTAAAAGATGCGATTTTAAAGCATCAAGATGCGATCATTCAGGCGGCGAAAGATGACCTGGGTCGCCCGGAGTTTGAGGGTTATTTTGAAATTGGAGTGCTTGCTGAGCTGAACTATGTGATCAAAAAGCTCAAAAAATGGATGAAGCCGCAGAAGGTGAGCTTGCCGCTGGCGCAGATACCAGGCTCGGCCTGGGTACAGTCGGAGCCGTTGGGCAGTGTGTTGATTATTGGCCCATGGAACTATCCGTTTCAGTTGTTGATTTCGCCTTTGATTGGGGCGATCGCGGCTGGCAACTGCGCCGTTGTAAAACCCTCGGAACTTGCACCTGCGACTTCAAAGGTTGTTGCAAATCTTTTGAAGTCTATTTTTTCGCCTGAGTACGTATGTGTACAAGAAGGCGGCGTAGAAACTTCTCAGTCACTCCTGGCTGAAAAGTTTGACCATATCTTTTTCACTGGAGGCACGCGAATTGGCCAGATTGTGATGGAAGCGGCGGCGAAGCATTTAACGCCGGTGACGCTGGAGCTAGGTGGTAAAAGTCCTTGTATTGTTGATTCTGACATTAAGCTGGAAGTTGCCGTTAAGCGGATTGTTTGGGGGAAGTTTTTGAACGCGGGGCAAACCTGCGTAGCCCCGGACTATGTGCTGGTGAATGAGGCGATTAAGCCTGCGTTTGTGGCAGCGCTGAAGCGAGTGATTGAAGAGACCTATGGTGATGACCCGGCGCAGAGTCCTGATTTTTCCAGGTTGGTGAGCGATCGCCAGTTTAATCGAATCTCTGGGCTGTTGGCGGGAGAAGATATTGTTGTTGGGGGAGCGTGTGATCGCCACAGCAAGTTTATTGCGCCCACGGTGATAGACAATGTGAGCCCAGCGTCTCCGATTATGCAGGAGGAGATTTTTGGGCCGGTGCTGCCGGTGTTGGGGTATCAGGAAATTGAGAAGGCGATCGCGCTAATCAACAGCAAGCCAAAGCCATTAGCGCTCTATTTGTTTACAAATAACAGCGATCTCCAAGACAAAGTACTGTCTGAGACGTCTTCTGGCGGCGTGTGCGTAAACGATACGGTATTGCATCTGGCAATTTGGGGCATGCCCTTTGGCGGCGTCGGCAATAGCGGCATGGGGGCCTACCACGGTAGAACCAGCTTTAACACGTTCTCTCACCAGAAAAGCGTTCTCAAGAAACCCTTCTGGCTAGATCTAGACTGGCGCTATCCGCCCTATGCAAGCAAGCTGGGTTTCTTCAAGAAGATGATCAGCCTTTCTTAGCGTCAAAGCTGCTAGTCATTCGCTGTGAAACTTATCGGCGAATAGCTTTCGGTCGAAATCTGGATTTATTCAATGGCCTCTATCTTAGCCAAATAAACATTGACCAGCTTATGATTTACCAGTAAGTTCTCGATTTGTGGCCAGACATCACTCAAAAAAGAGTGAAAATCTCTTTTACGCATATTACCAAACCGGAGGTGGACAACTCGCGGCGGTGGATTTGAAATGATTATGCGATCTGAGAAATCAGTATCTTTTGTGACAATTACAAGATTATGAGCCTTGGCATACTCCCAAATTGCCTCATCAGAAAGACTATTCCCTAAGTTTGTGACATGTGTGACTGGTAGCGATGGGGTGAATTGCACATTGACTGGTAAATTTTCGTCAAAGATAAATCCATTCACACCAATGCCCGTACTTCATACCGATTAGCCATTAATTTTGAGGCATATTGCATGCAAGCATATATATCCTCAGGTAGCAAACTAGGGTACTCTTCCAAGACTTCCTCAACGGAGTCTCCAGAACCTAAGAACTCAAGGATTGTCTGAACCGTAATTCGTGTACCAGTGATTACGGGACGACCATTACATACGTTGGGTGAAATTGATATCCTGTTTTCCATCATGTTGACTCCGTCTGCTTATTTATTAGGCCAAATATGGAACGCATCATCACGCAGTCATCATTGAGTTTGTATAGATATCGTAGCTGATTAACTACAGAGACTCGGCAGGTTGCATCGTTTACTCAGCAACTGCATCGCTTTATAGGGTTACTCCGATTCATCGTTAAGTAAAAAGTGCCTTTACACAAGCTTAGCTTAGATAAGAATTTCATGAAGCCTACAGAGGATGTATCAATCACAACAACTGCAAACAAGAGTGGACATGCACTGTAAACACAGTGCAGTGTGGCAAATGGACTGAACAAGGTTTGCCTGTGGCTCTGCTTACACCTAACCTTAAGGCTATGTGCTATGACTCTTCAAATGCATAAACCATCACTCTTTTCTGCACTGCTGAGCCTTGCGTCTCCTGTGCTGTTAGCTTTACCGGCGAAAGCTGCAACCTTTGACTATGGTGAGACTGCCGTTGAGACCATCAACTATTTGTCAGAAAATCTGGAGGGTCGAAGCGTCGGCACACCCAACGAGGCCAAAACCGTCGACTACCTGGTGCAACAGCTTAAGGGATTCGATTACGAGCCAGTGTTGCAGCCGTTCGACTACGAGTTTGAAGGCAAAAGCCTAACGTCTTACAACATTGTGGCCGAGCGCCGGGGCACATCAGGTAAGCAGATTTTAATGGGCGCTCATTACGACAACGACCCCAGTACCCCAACTTTCGACAGGAGTGAGCTCGAAGGCACTAACGACAACGCGTCTGGCGTAGGTGTCTTATTGGAGCTCGCTCAGCGGCTTGAACCTGATACCACTAACACGGTTAAATTTGTTTTCTTTGGCGCAGAAGAGATTGGGTTAGTAGGCTCAGAATTTTATGCCAACAGTCTGAGCAAAAAAGAGATTAACAATACGCTGCTGATGGCCAACCTCGACAGCCTCGTATTTGGTGACAAGATGTATTTTAATGCAGGACGCGGGGCTACCGAAAACCCGTCCTGGTTCAGGTACAGAGACCTAGCACTAGAAATCGCCGCCGAAAATGGGATCGAAGCAGAGACTAATCCAGGATTGAATGCCGTATATCCCAAAGGCACCGGCTGCTGTAGCGATTTGGAGTCGTTTGATTCATTTTTACCAGTGGTCGCTGCCGAAGCCACCAACTGGGAGATTGGAGAGCTAGATGGCTTCACTCAGACTAGCGACCCCAGAGTGCCCAATGGTCGTACCTGGCATGATCCGGCCACTGACAATCGTAAGTTTATCAACGAAATCTTTCCCGGCTTGATTGAAGAGCGAGCCCGTAATTACACACTGGTATTCGATCAGTTTATCGAGCGCGTCAATGCCGAATCTGTACCTGAGCCCATGAGTATTCTGGGATTGGCTACGGCTTTGGGGGCAGCAAGCGTTTTGTTACAACGACAGACCACAAACACACGCGATTGAGCGACTTGCATCATGTCCTAGCCTCGCTCGGCGCATCGCAAGTACCCCTTCATTCGACCTTCGACGATTTTCTAGGTTGAAGATTTGGTGATAGAGGGTACCGCAGCCATAGACAGCCCTTCTATTTCAATAGCGACTCGCCCAAACTCAAAAGCTTCCTCAATAGAGCGGCCAGCCCCCAACGCATCGTAAAAGCCTACCGCAAACTGAACCGCCGACGCCTGTGCGATCGCCTGTTCATCGGGCACAGGATGCGTTCCTACTACGTACCTGATATGTTTGCAAATTTCTTGGGCCTGCACCTCGGAGTAGCAAGCGTTCAGAAAAACACACTCAACTTTGTTGCGAAATAGCGAAAATAACCCGGCTAGCGACGCGCTACTAACACAGTGCACCTGTCCTAGCTCGTCTTCTAACGCCAGCCCCTCTTGTAATGAACCACACCCTGAAAAATGGACAATTTGAGGCTCATAGTCCAATAAGGCTCGTTGTAGATCGCGCGATCGCACTGCCCACTTAGAAATAATCTCAAACTGATCTCGCTGTTTGGCTCGCTGCAGTCCGTTACTAATTTCTCGGACTTCTAGCGCTAACTGATGCGCGTTTGTCCCCTGAGGATTGGCAGATAATATCAGTATTTTGGTCGTCGCCTGCCCCCCATCCACTTTAATATAGGACTCCCCAGAAGTAATCGCCGATTTCAGGAGCCCTTCTAAGCTTTGAATATGCTTATCTTTTTCAGTAATCGTCGCCATTAACGACTGCTGCTCAAGGTAGGGCAAAGCCTGGGCCTGCTGATACTTTTCAAAATACTGGGTGCTCAGGGCTGTTTTATCAACACTGTTGGCTACCTGGGCCTGCAGGCGTACCTTTTCGTGACCACGACCGTCTAATGCAACCAGCTTAAGCCCAGCCTGAGGATTTTCTTCTGTTAGCTGATTGAATGCGATCGCTGCTGCGGTAGGGTCTAACCCATCTCGATGAAATAGATCCAGGCTGTTGAAAGTTTCGGCGACTTGGCGCGGGTCAAAGTTTTGCCGCTGATAAAGATCGAGCGTTTTGATAATGGGTGTGATGAAGTTGGCAAAATCTCCAGGTTGAAAGTTCTCTTTGAGGTTGTCGGGCTTTCTGAGTGGATCGGGATTTACCTGAGTCGGCAAGCGCATGTAGATATAGTCGCAGTGAACATCCTCAAGCTGCGTTTTAACAGAAATCCCCCAATCTTGGATGTAGCTACCGCTCAGGTGTGCGCCTCGCAAATCAGCCTGGTATAGCTGCGTTCTCACCAGCTTCGCCCGGCACAAGTTGGCTTCGCGCAAGTCAGCATCCCCCAAATCGCTACCAATAAAGCTTGCATCTTGCAGGTTTGCCTGATGCAGATCCAAATATCGCAGGCTCAATCCATCAAACACCTGTCCCTGAGCGTTTAGCGTTGTCAATAGCTGGCGCAGTTGAGGATTGACCAAATATGTTTGACTGATACGAGCTTCTCCAAGACGCTGTGCACCAAGCCAGCGCACGTAGGATAGCGTTGCCCGCCTGAAGTCTGTTCTTTCAAGCACAGTCTGGGAGAAATCTGCGCCCGTCAAGTCTGCACCTGTAAACCGAGTTCCGCCCCAGGAATTAACGGCTACAACAGCATCTTGAATCAGTGAATATTTAAGACTACCTCGCCTTGCGCTCCAGGCCAGGTACACGCATAGAAAGTTGCTCAAGAGAGCAGTGCACACAAGCACCAGATAAGACACCGTTCTTAAGCTCTCAGGTGTCTTATCTAGAAAGGTCGTATGAAATTGACTAATGACAGCGACCGTCCCAATCGACATCAATAGGCAAAGTGCTGGTAGTGCTATCCTCGTTCCTACCTGCCACCGACTAGCGACGATGATTGCACCCGCAATCGTATTCAAAAAGAAAACTTCAATCGCAAAGCTCAATAAAAATGCCTGTACTCCTACCTCAACTCCAGTAGGAATAATTAATACGGTCGCTAGCAACAGAAATAGCCCGCCCCAACCGACCAGGGCTAGCGAAAGTCCTCGCCAAAAGGTCAATCCAGTCATCCCTGACAAAATAAGTAGAGACAACAGTCCAATTGTCAGATGCGCTCCACTAATTTCTCCTTGGTTGGGCGAGAGTGACAGTGCACTGACGAATAAGCTGACAAATCCAGCGATCGCGCCGACTAAAACCATTAACAACAGCGCAACTATCCCCAGTCCAACGACCCAAATAGTGGGTTGCCCGGCCCGAGCACGGTTAAAGTTCGCGCTTCTTAGTGTTGCGTGGCTAAAGTTAATGCCTCTGATATCAGCATTGCTAAAATCAGCGTTTTCGATGACCTGATTTTTGTATGAGCGTGCCTTCAGCTTTCGGGTTCGTTGAGGTGTCTTTGATATATTCATTAAAAAGCCCCCTCTCAGCCTTTTCCCGTCAGCTCTCTAACTTTGTCTACGACCTCTTCATATAGTTCTCTAGGGCCGCTGCGGTCAGGGGAAATCGTTGCTGATAATCTGCACGCCTGGAAATAAAGGTCATAAACATAAATTTTGCGGGGCTGTCCATCACTTAAAGGTCGCTCCCAATCCTCATTTGCGTCCAGGCACTTTATGCTTTCATCAAAGGGGATAGGCAGTCCGTGTGTCTGGAAAAACGACTCCATATCGACCCGATTTTTATTCAAACTAGCGGCTGCTATCCACCGCAGCTCCATCTCAACAGTGTCGTCAGCGGCCAGTACCTTAAGGTGCTTTAGTATCTCCTCATTAGTAGGCGATACCTGCCCTAGCGCGTATATAACTTCTCGCTGCGTTTGCTTGGCTGGCAGCACTTCTAGCAGGTTAGGAACTGCATGCATGCCAATGCTACCAAGCGTGCCTGCTGCTCTGTAGCGAACCTGAGCATGCCTTTCAGGGGAGAGCAGTTCAATAAGCGCTGGCACAGCTGAAGACTTGCATACAAATAAAGGCTCAAAGGCCCGATCGAGCGCGGATTCTATCTCAGCGAACTCAGGTGATTCTGTGTCTCGGCTACTGGCTGCTACCAGGCGAGGTTCTAGTACAGAAATGGCCTTTAAATGTTCAACAATCTTTTCTGGTGAGCACTGGCCTAATTGAAAGTCATTAGTCATGGGTAATAGGTAGAGACACAACAAAGAGATGAAAGAGCTTGTTTGCGATCGCTCAGGTTTCGGCACCCACGATAATAAAAGGCGACCAGTAGCGAGGATGGCGATAGTCTATTCCGTCACTCATTGGAAGGTTTCGCATATCTTCCATGGCCTGCTGTAGTGCCAAAGCCGGTTGCCCGTAGAACTGCTCGGAGTGAATGTAGTGCTGATAGAACCCGCACATTAGCTTTTCTGTTCCAGAATCAGCCACTTTCCATTGGCTGACTATAACAGTGCGAACGCCTGCAATCAAAAGCGCCCGACTCAGTCCCAATACACCGTCTCCAGACAGCTTGCCAAGCCCGGTTTCGCAGGCACTGAGCACCACCATATCTAGAGGTAAACCCAAAGCGCGACTCTCGGTAATCTCTCTCGCGGTGAGTAGTCCATTCCCACTGCCATTCCTGCCGCTATTCTCACCGTGGCTGTTTTCGTCCTGCTTTGATGGATCGCCCTCACTCTGACGATCTTGCCTAGCTGGAGAGAGTGCGACGAAAGAAGCCAGCGGATCTTCTGGATAAGCAATCCCATGGGTCGCCAAGTGCACAATATTGTGTGTTTTGGCATAGGCTATAACGTTTGCCTCTGTGGCATCGTCCGGCTCAAGTGATAGAAGCGGATAGTCTTTTAGAATTTGGACAATTGCCTTTGCTTCTGCTTCAGCACTGGGTAGCTTTGAAAGTGCTTCTGCCGCGTCCGGTAGCCGAGGCATGTGTGGGTTACCAACAATCAAGAACTTAGAGTCTGCAAGGGGCCGGTAACGAGGCTCTTGGCGAATTTCTGTCAGTGCGTAATGCGAAGGCGCATATATCATAGGCCAAAGAGCGCCCATCCACTCCCCCTCTAGAGTTTTTAGGGCTGCAAACGGCATTAACCACAGCGATGCGTGAGGTTCTATTACTAATATCTGTCCCGGCGGGGGTAGTGCATCAGCGACAGGGGCAATTAGCTCTGCATACAAACTTTGTAGTGAGTCTGTTAACAGCAGCAAAGGTGAAACTGCGCTAGCAAGCTGCACTTCAGTAATTTGCTCACGGATATCGGCTACCCATGTTTTCATGTCGTCGCAGCCTATTGGGGAAACGTGAGCTACTACAGGCTCGCCTGGCTGTACTACGAACACTGCTGTACGGTCCGGTAGCATGTAAAAGACTAGTCGAGTCAGGGGTTCAATGCTTTTTGGCGCATTCGGCAGCTCCCGCCGAGGCCTTGCGGAAACAGGAACGGCAGGTGCCTGTTGTCTCTGTTGTTGAGACTGTTGCTGCTGACCATCATCAGACAGCGGCTGATCTGAAAGTTGCTGATCTGGAAATAGAGTAAGCGCAGAGTGCACAATGCGACGTTTTTCGTGACCTTCCATCAGGTCATGCAGGGCCTGCGCCCGTGCTCGCTCAGCGACTGCCAGGGCCGCATCATACTTTTGATCTTCACGCTGCTGGGCCAGGTCCAGATGAGCCCTCAACAGTTGGTCATAGATATCTTTGACGCTATCGATAAACGTGACTTTACCTTCGTCTGTTTGCAGTTCTTTTTGACGCTGTTCTACTAAATTCAGACTTTCCTCGAAGGACTTGATTGCAGCAGTCAGCTCTTTTGCCTCGTAAAAGCATCGCCCCAGGCCCTCATGGGCACACCACAGCGTTTCTTGGTCGTTAGTTTGCTGGGCTAAATTCAGCGCTAACTGATAATGCTTCTGCGCTACTTCAAAGTTCTCTTGTCGGATGTAGAGGGCTGCTAGACCGACTTCTGTTCTTCCCTGGCCGAGTGGGTCAGCCGCTTCTTCATATAGCGGGATTGCCTGTTGATAGAGGGCAAGCGCCTTATCAAACTGCTGCTGCGCCTTGGCAATACCGGCGCTAATAGTCATAGCCTGTCTTGCTGCCATCGGCTCGGCATGCTGCTCAAATAGCGCCATGGCCTCAGCTAGCTGAGCTTCTGCCTGTTCGAGCTTCTGCTGCCGACGGTAAACCTCGCCAATGCTCATCATGATATAGGCTTTTAGGCTTAAGTGATCCTCAATGGCAGGCTCGTTCAAAGCCGCTTGGTAGGCTGCTAATGCAGGTGCTTCCTGGGGTTGCGAAAGATAGGCATTCCCAATATCCAAACGTATCTGAATTGCCAATGCTGGATCGTTTTCTTCATCTTTTAAGTCTGTAGAGGTTTTCGGATTGAATAGTGGCGGAGGCTCTTCTATCTGCTGATAGAAATTACCCTCCGATAGACGCGGAGAGAACTGCTTGCGAGGCATCCTGATAGAAGGTGTTGATTGAGTAGAGTTTGTTAATGCAACGCCTTCTAATAGGGATCGCAGTGCTCCCTCAAACCAATACACTGCTTGCTGTACCTGGCCCTGTGACATGTTCACCTCACCTATTCGGCGATACAGCACAGCTAGTAAACGGGGATGCTCAGCCGCTTCAGGTGAGGCTTCCTTGATAAATTCCTCTGCCTTTGCTCGGGCACGCTGATAAGCCTCTATGGCGCGCTGATAGTCTCTTGCCAGAAAAAGCTGCTCCGCCTCATGGGCCAGAGCAACAATTGATGAATACGTGTCCATAGCGTTCGCTTTGTCAGTACGTGACCAGGATAGAACGGGCAAAGACTGCAAAAATGAGTCCAGCCTGTAGCCAGTGTATGTTGTCACCCACGGACATCATTAACCTTTGTTGCAATAAGTCATGGAACAGTGCAAACGAAATTACGCCATCGACGATGCCCACCTTAGATGTCTGCCTAGAGTTTTCTGCGAGCTAACTGCCTCAACACTTTTCTCAAGGTAGAGACCGATGACTGAAAGCTTAGGATTCGTTAATAGAAATATACGGCGAGGCATCCTCTGACTTAGCATTCATGTATACACATGACTTAGTAAGCTGTTAAAGATAAACACAATAACAACCAGGTTATGCCATGAGCCGCCATCAAAAAATTGACTATGTAGAATTTCCTACAACAGATATCCCTGCAACCAAAGCCTTCTTTACAGCAGTGTTTGACTGGACGTTCGAAGATTTTGGAGCGGAGTACACTGCCTTTTATAATGAGGGACTCGACGGTGGCTTCTTTAAGTCGGACCTATCAGTTTCTACAGACAACGGCAGTGCACTTGTTGTGTTCTACAGCGAAACCTTAGAAGAGACTCAGGCAAAAATTGAGCAGGCAGGCGGTAAAATCAACAAACCCATTTTTTCATTTCCGGGGGGACGTCGGTTTCACTTTATATCGCCAAGCGGCAACGAATTTGCCGTGTGGTCGAATTCTTAAAACAATCGAGGTCGGGTACTGCAGTACCTGACCTCGAATGCGCTATCTTCTTCGCTACAGCGTTAATACCTACGCTTCGCCTGTAACCGATAGCTCGCTGACCCAAACCCGAGGGCAAATGCCTCCAGACGTCACTTCCGCCTCAGGCTCTACATGGGTAATGTTTTTGAGCACGTCGCGGAAATCCCCTGCGACTGTCGCCGACTCTACACTGATTCGCTTACCGTCTTTAATCAGCCAGCCATCAAACGGGAGTGAAAACGAGCCCTGCAGCGCGTTCACACCAGCATGGAGCGCCTGCACATCATCAATCAGCACGACACCATCGGCCTGATCGAGCTGATAGGCGTCATCGGCGCTTTCGCCTGGCAATACTTCCAGGTAGTTCAGACCTACATTCACCTTCGCACCAATGCCCGCATGGCCTGTCGGCTCTGCGTTCATCCGCTTTGCGGTGCCTGCACTGTGCACAAAGTTCTTTAGCACACCTTTTTCAATCAGCGGCAGGCGACGGGTTGGCGTTCCCTCACCGTCGAAGGTTTCCGAAGACACATTCTCGGGATGCAGCTCGTCATCGTATACAGACAGCAGCGGACTGGCTACTTCTGTCCCGATCGACTCAGCTGTAGAAAGCGAGCGATTGTCCAACACATTCTGCGCGTTGTACATGTTAGAGAACGCACCCAGCAGGCTCAAAAACGCTTCTGCCGAGAATACAACCGGATACTTACCCGATTCGATTTTCTCGTAATCGAGATGGCTGATTGTCTTTTCAGCGGCTTCTTTTACACAGCTGTTTACGTCTAGCTGCGCCATGCCATTTTTCACACGCATTGCACCTGCGGCCCTGGGTTTGCGACCTTCCTGTTCTGTTTTTCCATAGAGATAAACAGAGGCATAGGTGCGCTCTTCGCTACGTTGTGCGCCATCGCTGTTCAGGTAGAACCGTTCGATTTCTCTTTGGGCTAGGCCGTTGTAAGGGACGGATGCGATCGCCTCATGTGCATCCAGCACCTCTTTCTCTGCCTTAATCAGCGTCTCAATCAAATCCGGCACAGGCGCAGACTCAGCATTAGTGAACTTCACCTCAGCCGTCGGCGCTTTCGCCTGCGGGCTAAAGTCTGGCGCATTCTCTTTTACGCCAAATGCACTTGCTTCTGCCGCTGTTTTCAGCGCTAGCTCCAAACCTGTTTCATCGACATCTGTTGTAGAAGTCACACCAATCTGATTCTGGTCATTCCACACGCGCACAATTACGCTAGAGCGGTTGGAGGCTTTTACCTGCTTGGGCTCACCCTTATCTACCTGAACGCTAGTTTCATCTACAGAAGAACCGTAGATGTCGTATTTTGCGATGCTGAGTTTTTGTGCAATTGACTCAGCCTGTTTTGCGATTGTTTGAACTTTTGCCATGTCTTATCGTCCACCTACCGTAATATCATCCACGCGAATATGAGGCTGACCCACCGTCACATACACACTGCCACTTACCGATCCACAGAATCCCGGTGCCAAACTAATATCGTTAGAACACATCGAAATCTTGTTCATAATGCCAGTTGCTTCACCAATTAGCGTTGCACCCTTTAACGGCTTCGTAATCTTGCCATTTTCAATCAGGTACGCCTCATCCACCGCAAAGTTGAACTGACCTGTGGGGCCAACGCTACCGCCGCCCATCTTTTTGCAGTAAATACCTTTTTCCACCGAAGCAAACAGCTCTTCGACCGTATGCTCACCCGGCGCGATAAACGTATTTCGCATCCGAGAGGCCGCAGCGTGTGTGTATCCCTGACGGCGACCGCTGCCCGTACGAGGATGACCCGTTCGCATTTCGCCTGCTCGATCAGAAATAAAGTTCTTCAAAATGCCGTTTTCAATCAGCAGCGTTCGCTGGACCGGCATGCCCTCGTCGTCCATATCAATAGTGCCAAAAGACTCTGGCGATAAGCCTTCATCCCAGGCCGTTAGGCTCTCGTGAGCAACCTTTTGGCCCTTCATTTTGAGGAAAGGCGTTGTCTCCTTTTCAATCTGAGTCGTCTCTAGCAGGTGACCACAGGCCTCGTGGAAAATCACGCCACCAAAGTGGTTGGCCATAATCACCGGATAGTTGCCCGACTCTACATAGTCGGCGTACAGCATTTTGCCAGCCGCTTCGGCTACTTTTGCAGCGGTTTCATTGAAGTCCCAGGCGGTAAGGAAGCTAGGGTCGCCTGTGTTACCCAACCGCTCACCGATAGAAGAGCGGTGCTCGCCATCCGCGCATAGTAAGTTGAAGCCTACGGACTGCGTGAGGCGCACGTCGCGAGCGAAGGTGCCATCGCTGGAAGCAACCAGCACTTCCTGCCAATCGCGGAAGTAAGAGGCGCGACGAGCCTGAACGTGGTCTGCTTTTTCGTTTAGTGCAGCATTGGCCTCTAGCAGCACATCGCCCATCGTCTGCATGGAAGGGCAGCTGGCTAGCCAGTTGTCTTTAGCGCGAGTTACGCCATAATCACGCAGGGGCTCCAGGTTAATATCAGGAACGCTGGCACTCGCGTTAGGCATCTCTAGCCCCATGATTGCCAAGCCTTTTTCTAGCGCAGCCTTCAGTCCGTCAAAGGTCAGATCGTTCGTGCTCACGTAGCAGTCGGACTTGCCTTTGAATACGCGTACGCCTGCGCCAGATACCAGGCTAGGGTCAATGCTGGTAATGGCGTCGTCTTCGGCCAGGCAGCTGATGTAGTTCTTACGCTCCAGGAAGAATTCTACAAAGTCTGCACCTACTGCGCGGCCCAGGCCTAACAGGGTAGATAGCGGTGCTCTCCAACTTTCGTCAAACTTATCGGTTGTAGATTGATAGCTCAGCGAAGGAATCTGCTCTAAGCGCAGTGGCTGTTCGTAGGTAGCAGCGGTCATACGGTACCAAGTCCTTTTGATATCTTTGCCCTTTAGTCTAGCAAATGTGCCAGTGGATGTGACTGCCACAGCCTTGGCGGTTTCCTCTACTTTGACAGCGTCACTGCAAATTAAAACGCCGTTTGAGCAAAAAATCCATCCATCTAGTAGGCAGCCATTTTTTCAGTAGGGGTAACCAAATACTCTTTTTACCTAGTCGAATAATAGCTGGTGAATAGGAGCGTGTTAGCTGCTTCACCAGTTGTGTAGCGAACTGATCGGCAGGCGTTGCATTCACCTGCGAGAGAGTTGTTCTATCTCGAATCGTTTGCGCGTAAGGAATATACCAAGAGTCAGGGGTGAGTACGCCTGCTAAGGCTTTTTCTGCTGAGACGCCAATGTTTGACTGTACGGCGCCGGGCTGAACGGTGACCACAGTAATCCCAAAGGGAGAAAGCTCCATGCGTAGTGCTTCAGACAGGCTATGCAATGCTGACTTGGAAGCGCAATAGGCACCTGCGAAGGGTGTGGTAACCAGCCCTGAAATGCTGCCGACATTGACGATGAGGCCAGCCTGCTGACGTTTCATGACGGGGGCGACTTGTTGAATTAGCGCCAGCGGTGCGAAAACGTTGGTTTGGAACTGGGCCTGTAGTTTCTCGGCGCTGATATCCATTAAGGGGCCAAATTGACCGTAGCCTGCGTTGTTGATGAGGATGTCGAGTTGGCTATGGGTGGCGAGCACTGTGCTGATGGCTTTCTGAATGGCGATGGGGTCTGTGATGTCGAGCGCGATCGCACTCATCCCAGCCGCCTTCAAATCTTCAATCGCCTCCAGTCGCCGCGCCGTTGCAACCACCCGGTAGCCCTGGCGATGAAAAGCCCAGCAGAGCGACTTCCCAATCCCTGAGGAGCAGCCTGTGATCAGAACAACTGGCGCAGTCATATAATCGCGTATCCCACAATGAGTATCCTGTGATTGAACAGTGCCCGTAACGAATATGAGCGTATATAGTAGTGGAGTGCAAACTCTTGTTAGAGCATAGTATGCAAGTTACCCTCGACCTTCCTGAAGATCTTGTCGGCAAAATCAATGGATTTGAAGATCAGCTACCTGAAGTTCTCGCTTTAGGGATTGATGAGCTAACTTCTCGACCAAAAGAGGGCTTTAACGGGTTTTCGGAGGTGCTAGAGTTCTTGGCAAACCTGCCGTCGGCACAGGAAGTTCTAGCGCTAAGACCTTCAGCAAGTTTGCAAGGTCAGATTGATCAGTTATCGGAAAAGTATAGGGCTGAGTCTTTGAGTGCTCAGGAGGCTTTACTTTGGAAGCAGTACGAATATTTAGAACATGTTGTTCGGATGGCAAAGGCTAGAGCTTATATCAAGCTACAGGAACAGGCTAGTGTCGCATGAGCAAGACTTACGTTTCCGCAACGTTGCGGCGGACTGTGGAAGAACGAGCCCACGATTGCTGTGAATATTGTTTGCAGCCGGGCATATTTTCGTTCTCTGCTCATCAGATTGACCATGTGATCGCGGAGAAGCATGGTGGCCAAACGGTTAAAGATAATCTCGCGCTAGCCTGCAAGCTTTGCAATACATTGAAGGGAAGCGATATTGCCTCTGTGGATCCGCAGACGCAGAAAATTACTCGACTTTATCAACCTAGAAAAGATCATTGGCAAACTCATTTTCAGTACAGGAACGGTAAGCTTGTTCCGCTGACGGCTATTGCCCGTACTACGGTCTGGTTACTTCAGCTTAATCGAAGCAATCGATTGCAGGAGCGTCCATTGTGGATAGCTTCAGGGTTGATTTATTTTCTACAGTCGACTGAATAAGAGGCAAGGATGTCGTCAGCTTTCATTGTATAGAAGGCGCTATCAAGGCTTGAAAGCGTTGGTCGGAACGGATGCTGTCGAAGTCAGTGTCTGTTTTGGCGAGTTTGATGTATTTGTTTGTGCTGCTAAGTTCAATTGCTTTTTGTAAGTAGGTAAGTGATTTTTCTGTTTGGGCGGAGAGCGCAGCGCAACAGGCTTTGTTGTACCAGAGACCTGGGTCTTTGGGGTTTATTGCGATTGCTTGATCTAAGACTGTGATCGCTTCCTCGTTTCGGCCCAGCGCACTCAGGGCAACGCCTTTGTTGTAGAGTGCTTTGTGATAGTCGGGTTTGATGTGGAGAGCGGCATCATAGGCGGCGATCGCTTCCTCGTTTCGGCCCAGCGCACTCAGGGCAACGCCTTTGTTGTTAAGTGCTTCGTGTTTGTCGGGTTTGATGTGGAGAGCGGCATCATAGGCGGCGATCGCTTCCTCGTTTCGGCCCAGCGCACTCAGGGCAACGC
>JBCBBK010000031.1:0-35042 GCA_038531675.1 Cyanobacteria bacterium J06581_3 | reverse complement strand
GGTGGACAATGCTCGCTTACTCAATACCCTAGAGGGGCATCAGGCAGGTGTAACAGATGTTGCCTTTAGCTCCGATGGTAAAACACTTGCCTCTACCAGCATTGATAAAACAGTAAAGGTATGGCAGGTTGCTGATCGTGACACTGCTGCGCGTATGGTGAAAACTTTATCCGCACATACCGCAGGGGTGAATGGTGTAGCCCTTAGTCCCGATAGTAAAACCGTGGCCTCTGCCAGCCATGACAACACTGTAAAGCTGTGGAACGCCCAAACCGGTAGCCTGCGCCAGACCCTGACAGGACATAGCGACCGGGTAATTAGCGTTGCCTATAGCCCCGATGGAAATACCCTGGTTTCTACCAGCCACGACAACACTGTTAAGCTATGGAGCACAGACACCGGAGAACTACAACAGACAGAACTACAACAGACACTAGTAGGCCACCAGGACTGGGTTCTTAATGTGGCCTTTAGTCCCGACGGAAATACCCTGGCTTCGGTTAGCGAAGACCAAACGGTGAGAATATGGAATGCTCACACAGGAGAGTTCCTGCACGCTTTGAGTGGTCATTCCTCTGGCATCGCCAGCGTAGCGTTTAGCCCAGATGGCACTACCCTAGCTACCGCCAGCGGCGACCATACGGCCAAACTTTGGGAGCTTTCTACAGGCGCGGTAGTGCATACCTTCACCGGCCACAATGACGATGTTAGAGAGTTAGCGTTTAGTCCGGATGGTACGCTACTGGCCACGGCTAGTAAGGACGAAACGGCAAGACTTTGGGACGTCAGTACGGGTCAGCTTCTCAGGCAGTTAGAAGCGCATAGCGGTAGCGTTTTTGATTTGGCATTTAGCCCGGATGGTCATGCTTTGGCGACGGTTAGTGGCGATCGCACCATCAAGTTATGGGATGTGAGTACAGGCCTTGTGCTCAATACGCTTGCAGGCCACAACAGCATGGTAATTAGCACAGTCTTTAGCCCGGATGGCACTCTCCTGGCAACTGCCAGCGATGACCATACTGTAAAACTATGGACGCTCAGTCCAGCGCAGCTGACTGACTGGCACTGCCAGTGGTTGAGTGGTTACTTGATGCATAGCCCAGAAGGGCAGCAGGCGATGGAAACAGGGGTTTGCGAGGCGTGGTTCGGTATGATGCACTCTGGCAATCATAGTCTTTCCCCAAGATAGAAAAAGAGAACGCGATGCCTTTGATTACGCTTGATCTACCCTCTCCGAAATCTCTGCGTGCCGGTTGGGCCGCATTCGCAGCTGTTTGTACGGCAAGAGGCTGGTGTGATTGTGCATATGCCACCGACCGACAGTGGTACTACCACGATGGGGGCGGCAACTGGGCTTGCTTGCGATTTCAGGACGAGCAACATGCCGTACTCGTTGGCCACGATCACGAATATTCTGAGACGTATTTCCGTGATTCAGCCGAATACTTCCAAGAGGAAGAAACTGATTTACTCCTGGATGCGCCGAGTTGGTGGGGTTACGATCTTGACCCAAAGCCCTTCGGCGAGTGGATAGGGTTTATCTACGGTTGGGATGGCGAGAAATGGCAACGCTCAGACTATGAAAAATCAGATGGATTTACGTCAGTTGGCCTAATTAGAGTTTGCACTGAACTCGATGATTTGTTTGAGCACGCCAAAGATGCACCCGGATTGAATAGAGCAGACCCAAACCGGGAGTGCCTGAAAGCCTTGGTGGATGCTGATACAGAAATCTCTATGGAAATGCTTGAGAGCGCCATCCCCGGTTGGAATATTGAAGCAGGCGTTGCAGCCGCGAAGAAGTTCGGAAATGCTCCCGTAACAGCCTGAACTGCGATCGCTATGCGAACATATAGCCCAGTAAAGAGACAGCTCCTCATATGATAGGGAAAGCCCCTTTGCCTATCACTCAAGCCTTAGCTGCTATGCCCAAATGGTTTAACACGGCTGGTCCCTGCCAGGCCGATATTCATTACATGCTGCCGCCCCTGGCTCGCATACCCCAGCTAGAGCAGCTGATTGAGCAGCGGGGCTATTTTGTCATTCACGCGCCCCGGCAAACTGGGAAAACAACCGCCATGCTGTCCCTGGCTCAGCAGCTCACGGCCAGCGGAAAATATGCTGCTGTAATGGTGTCCGCCGAGGTTGGTGCGCCCTTCCCACACGACCCAGGTACTGCCGAAAAAGCAATGCTGGGGAGCTGGCACGACAGTGCCGAAGACTATTTACCTGAGGCCCTACATCCGCCCGTCTGGCCGATAGCTGAGCCTGGTCAGCGAGTACAGGCTGCCCTGAGAGCCTGGGCCAAAGCCACGCCGCTGCCCCTTGTCGTGTTTATTGACGAAATTGACATTTTGCAGGATGAAACCTTGATTTCTATGCTGCGTCAGCTGCGTTCAGGCTATCCCAGACGCCCCCAGGGCTTTCCTCACTCGCTGGCACTCATTGGCGTCCGCGATGTGCGCGACTACAAAGTGGCATCAGGTGGCAGCACCCGTCTCACCACAGCTAGCCCTTTTAATATCAAAATCAAATCTCTAACCATGCGAAACTTCACTGCCACAGAAGTCGCGCAGCTCTATGCACAGCACACCACCGAAACGGGGCAATCCTTTGAGTCAGCTGCTGTTCAGCGAGCATTTGAGCTTACTCAGGGGCAACCGTGGCTGGTCAATGCATTAGCCAAAGAAGTTGTAGAAGGATTAGCAGTCTTAATTGCTAAGCCCATTGAGATAGCACATATTGAGACCGCCAAAGAGATTCTTATTCAGCGGCAGGATACTCATTTAGATAGTTTGTCTAGCATTCTGCAGGAAGATCGCGTACGCGCCGTCATAGAACCTATGCTAGCGGGTCAGGAGATTGCTAATGTTCCCCCCGATGATATTCAGTTTTTGGTTGATTTGGGCTTGTGCTGCATGAGTGCACAGGGGGGACTTGCGATCGCCAATCCCATCTATCGAGAAGTCTTACCGAGGGTGTTAAGTCAAACCCCACAGGCCTCTCTACCCCAGATTTCTCCCAGCTGGCTGACCCCTGAAGGCACCCTTGATGCTGACAAGCTCTTGCAAGCATTCCTTAGCTTTTGGCGGCAGCACGGCCAACCTCTGCTCAAAAGTGCGCCTTACCACGAGATTGCGCCTCACTTAGTGCTGATGGCATTCCTACATCGAGTCATCAATGGTGGCGGCACATTAAACCGAGAATATGCCATTGGCTCTGACCGAATGGATCTGTGCTTGTGCTACGGGCCAGTCACGCTAGGGATGGAGCTAAAAGTGTGGCGCGACGATCGCCCCGACCCGCTCAACGCAGGACTAAAGCAGCTGGACCGTTATTTAGCTGGGTTAGGACTAGATACGGGTTGGCTGGTGATTTTTGACCAGAGGCAAGGCCTGCCACCGATTTCGGAGCGCACTACAACAGAACTAGCAACAACCTCGAATGCAAGATCGATTGTGGTCATCCGGGGATAAATAACTATCCAAACAGTGGTATTCAAACAATGGCCAAACTGGAAACCTTTTACATAACTAATTTTCTTGATACCTGAACAAACCTGAACACAGAACCTGAACTTTCAGCATTTTTATCATCATCTCTAGCCGTAATAATTTCGTATGGCCTGGCGACAAGGCCCCCCAATACCCCTTATGCCAGGCCTTTCTTGTGCATTTTCTAGGAAGGGCGCACGTCAGCTACTAAATAAGCTACAAATCACAAAGTTATGACAAATGGCTTTTATGACAGAGAAGTTATGACAAAGTTGAAGGATGCTTGCTTTAGCGCTCGGTACCTGATCAAAATTTATGCAGCGTCCCAAGAGGTCCAACCAGAAGTGTTGAGTACTGGGCTGAGCCAGAATATCAACATTCAAGATTTGCAATGGCTAATTCGACAGTTTGAGTTTCAAGATATGTCGAGGTTGCCGACGATAGACGTTCGGTCTAGGCTAGCGCTAGCTGGCGCCTGGAGTCGCTACGTCCCGGAGGTTAATGCGATTTATTTCGCGGAGGATTTTGTCAGGGAGACCCCAAAACGCGAGCTATTAACAACGGTACTTCGAGAAATTATTAACGCCGTCAGGCAATTAGAGCGGTAGTCAACTATTCTTAGACACAGTTCGCACGGTCAACGTCATACGCCTAGCATCACTGAGCTACTTTGCAAAAGATATGATTGACTTAAACATCATTTGGGTGGTGGGCTGCGCAGGCCTCGTGCTGCTGATGCAACCCGGGTTTATGTGCCTGGAGTCAGGCATGACCCGCTCTAAAAATAGTATTAATGTCGCGATTAAAAATCTGGCAGATTTGGGCATTTCGATCTGCTTTTATTGGATATTTGGCTTTGCGCTGATGTTCGGGCCGTCGCTGGTGGGGGCGACTGGAACCTCGGGCTTTTTTTTGCAGGTAGAAAGTGACCCTCAGCTAGCGGCGTTCTTTGTCTTTCAGATGATGTTTTGCGGTACGGCCACGACGATTGTCTCTGGCGCACTGGCTGAAAGGCTAAAGTTCAAAGGGTATATCGTCATCTCTATGCTGATTTCTGGGGTGATATATCCACTGTTTGGGCATTGGGCATGGAATGGTGTTAACCAGGGAACGCTGACCGGATGGCTGGGCGTGAGAGGGTTTAGCGACTTTGCAGGTGCTTCGGTGGTGCATAGTGTAGGTGGCTGGGTGTCTTTGGCAGCGTTGCTGGTGATTGGCCCACGGATTGGCCGCTTTTCGGCTACGCAGAATAAAATCCATGGCTCTAACTTGCCGTTTTCGGTGCTTGGCGTCATGCTGCTGTGGGTTGGCTGGCTAGGGTTCAACGGTGGCAGCACCTTTGGCCTAAGTGAGCAAATTCCTGCCATTATGGTGCACACCATCATGGCGGGCGCAGCGGGCATGGTATCAGCCGGTGCGCTGGGCTGGATTCAGAAAGAGGTGCTGGAAGCCAAGACGCTAATTAACGGGTCCTTGGCAGGGCTGGTATCGATTACGGCTAGCTGTAATGTTGTCAGTACACCGATGGCTGTACTGATTGGCGCAACTGGCGGGGCGGTGATGCTTTTGGCCATCAGTGTGATTGAGGGTAGCGGCATTGATGATGGCGTAGATGCTGTAGCGATCCATGGTTTTGGTGGGCTGTGGAGCACGTTGTCGGTAGCCTTATTTGGCAATTTGGAACTGGTCGGCACGGGGCTCAGTCGGCATCAGCAGCTACTGGTGCAGCTGTTGGGCAGCGGTGTTGCTTTCTTCTGGAGCTTTGGACTGACCTATCTGGTGCTGTGGAGTATCAACCGACTGTTTCCGCTGCGCGTTTCTGCCGAAGAAGAGGAGATGGGGCTAAACGTTTCCGAGCACAATGCAAAAACTGAGGTATACGAGCTTTTTCGGGTAATGGATCAGCAGGCAAAGACTCAGGATTTTAGCCTGAGAGTGCCAGAAGATCCTTTTACGGAAGCGGGTAAAATTGCCCACCACTACAACCGGGTGGTTGCTTCTGTAGAGACCTATGCTAATCGGCTACAGGAGATGAATGAAGGGCTAGAAAAAACGGTCGATCAGAGAACTGAAGAGCTCTTAAATAGTAACGCTGAGCTCAGTGAGGCAAATCGTAAGCTAGAACGCCTGGATAAATTAAAGGATGAGTTTTTGGCGAATACGTCCCACGAGCTGCGGACGCCGCTCAATGGCATTATTGGGCTCAGTGAATACCTGATGGAAGGTGCGACTGGCCAAATGAGCGAGCAGGCCAGGGTTAATCTGTCGATGATTGCTAGCAGTGGGCGCCGCCTGTATAACTTGGTTAACGATATTCTGGACTATTCCAATGTACTTAATGACAACTTTAGTCTGCAGCTAAAGCCAGTTGGGCTGAAAGAAACGGTTGATGTTGTGATTACGCTTTGTAATCCTTTGATTAATGCTAAGAGCTTACAGATTATTAATGAGGTTTCAACAGATTTTGCATTGCTGTGGACTGACGAAGATAGATTAGAACAAATTCTCTATAATTTGATCGGTAACGCGATTAAGTTTACGCAGCAAGGATGTATCACAATCGCTGCGCAGGCTGACGAGCAGGTGACGGTGACGGTATCTGATACGGGGGTTGGTATCCCGGAAGAGAAACACGCCCATATTTTTGAATCGTTTGAGCAGGCAGAGGGAACCACGTCTAGAGAGTATGGTGGATTAGGCCTGGGACTGGCTGTCACCAAAAAACTCATTAACATTCAAGGCGGTCGCATTTGGGTCGAGTCTACGGTTGGAGAGGGCTCTGAGTTTTACTTTACGCTGCCTCTGTATAATCCTGAGCAAGATAATTCTGAGCAAGCAGAGCAGATAAGTGTTGATAGAACGAGACTGTTTGAGCCTGTAGGTATCGTAGCGCCTGAGCGGGATAGTGGACTTCTCTCTGGGGCTGTTGCCTCGCGTACTGGGGCAGTTGCGGCGGCTGTGGATAATCTGAGCGCTGCTAGCCGGGCTATCGAACAGCTGGAGGTTGCTACGTTATCGTCTGCGATCGCCGCTTCAGACGACTTCTTTCACATTCTGATAGTGGATGACGATCCTGTTAATTTGCAGGTATTGAACAACTATTTGGGACTATTAAACTACCGCGTTACCCGTGCATCTTCTGGGCAGGCCGCGCTCGATTTGCTGGCCCAAGACTTTCACCCTGATCTGGTGATTTTAGACGTGATGATGCCACGGATGACCGGCTACGAGGTTACCAAAACCATTCGTGCGAGGTGGGAGCGCCACGAGCTACCTATTGTGCTGTTGACCGCCAAAAACCGACTAGAAGATGAAGTGATTGGCCTGGCGGCAGGTGCTAACGATTACTTGACTAAGCCGATTGTGAAAGAGGGGCTGCTAGCTAGAATTGAGACGCAGCTGTCTTTACGGAAAGAGAGTCAGGAGCGTCAGCAGGCGCAGGCTGAGCGGGTTCAGTTTGCCGAAGCGCTAAAAGAGAAAAATAAGGCCCTGTTACTGGCCCAAGAAGAGCTGGCCAGACAAAATAAAACCCTAGAGCAGCAGGTAGAACAGCGAACCGCCGTACTTGTAGAAAGTCAGCGCAAGCTCTCTACGCTGATGACCAATTTACCGGGGATGGCCTATCGGTGTCGGAGCGATCGCAATTGGACCATGGAGTTTGCGAGCGAAGGCTGTCTGGCACTGACGGGATATTCGGCAGAGGCCCTAGTTAATCAGTCTGTGCATCTGGGCGATTTGATTCATCCTGATGATAAGCAACGGGTCTGGGAGACTTGCCAGAATGCAGTTGACGGCCTCAAAACCCATCAGCTCACTTACCGTTTACGACTGCCTGAAACCCAAGAGATTAAGTGGGTTTGGGAACAGTCACAGCCTGTTTTGGGTGAAGATGGAGCGGCTATTTTCTTTGAGGGGTTTATTACCGATATTAGCGATCGCGTCCACAGCAAACAGGCCCTTGAACAATCTAACCAAGACCTGCAACGGCTAATTACCGAAATTCAGACAACCCAGGCCGAGCTGGAAATTGCCAAAGAGAAAGCCGAGCAGGCCAATCGGGCCAAGTCTGAGTTTTTTGCAAATATGACCCATGAGCTGCGGACCCCGCTGAATAGCATCATCGGTTTTGCCCAGCTGTTAGATCGCGATCGCTCACTCCCCACTCAACAAAAAGTCAAAGCACACACCATCTACCGTAGCGCTGAGCACCTACTATCGCTAATCAACAACATTTTAGATATCTCTAAAATTGAGGCCAGGAAAACAACCCTTAATCCGGTTATCTTCGATCTGCATAATCTGCTGAAAGAAGTGCTCACCATGTTCGACATTAAGGTAAAACAAAAGGGCATAGAACTTTGCTTGGAGCAGGCTCCTAACCTGCCAAGATTTGTACTTGGTGACGGTGAAAAGCTAAGACAGATCCTGGTGAACTTAGTCTCTAACGGGGTGAAGTTTACAGAGGCAGGCACCGTGACCCTCTCGGTAACCGCCGCCGTGCACGGCGGCATACATGGAGCCGAGCATGCCCCCACTCATTCTGTAAATACAGAACCTAAAACGATTTATCGCCTTCAGTTCGAGGTAAAAGATACAGGCGTTGGCATTGCCGCCAGCGAATTTCAGCGACTGTTCAACCCCTTTGAGCAAACCGCAGCTGGTCGTTCAACCCGGCAGGGAAGCGGGCTTGGGCTATCTATCAGTAAAGCCTACTGCCAGCTGATGGGCGGTGATATTTCTGTGCGTAGTCAGCTCGCGAAAGGCAGCACATTTTCCTTTTATGTACCAGTAGAGCAAAGTAGCGCAGCTGCCTATGCAAGTTATTCGAGCCAGAAACAACAACAACAGAAAGCCACTCAGCCATTTCCCGCTGACGAGAAGACCCTCTCTTTGGACGGGGATACGATTGTCGAAGCCCTGACCACAGAGGCCTTGAGTACAATGCCCGCAGCGTGGCGAGCCGAACTGCATACAGCCGCAAGTCAAATCAAAGGCAAACGTGTTATCGAGCTGATAGAACAAGTCCCCGAAGACGCTGAAGGACTCCGCAGAAGCTTAAGGCATATTGCCGACCACTATCAATTCAACAAAATTGTTGATGCGCTTGAGCCGCTAAGCTAGATACTGACAATCGCAGCATCTCCCTCGTGCTGCTTAGCCGCTTTCAAGTTCTGGGTGCAAGACTCTATCAGTGCGCCCAATCCCTCATCAAAGCTGTTGTACACAGTCGATACTCCAATGCTCAAAGACAGTGAAGGATAGCCATCTGGCGTCTTAAGCTTACGAATGTGTTGCTGCAATGCTGCAGCCGTCTCGATGCCTATCTCCTTAGATTTTCCAGGCAAAATGACTGCGAAGGTCAGTGTCCCATAGCGAGCAACCAAAGCTTCCTGGTCTTGAACCCCTTGCTTAATTTTCTGAGCAATTTGATACAGGCACATATCGCCAAATTTGGGATTCTCGCCTTCGCCGTAGAAATTGAAATTGGCAACCTGAGCCAAAATCAACGTTAGCGGTGATTTAGACTTTAGAGCGGCTTTCCAACAGTCCAACAGATAGGAGTCAAAGCGGCGACGGCTAGAGACTTGCGTTAGCTCATCAATGGCTGCTAACCTCTGTAGCTCCTTGATGGCTTGCTTTAGCTGCGCGTTTTGAGTTTTCAACTGCTGCTGCAACTGTTGAATTTTTAGCTGGTTTTCAACTCTTGCAAGCACCTCCACCACCTTAAAGGGCTTAGAAATATAGTCACTACCGCCAGAAGAGAACGCTTTTACCTTGTCCCAGGGTTCATCGAGTGCACTGACGAATATGACCGGGATATCGACTGTAGTGGGGTTAGCCTTAATTTGCTGGCAAATGGTGTAGCCATCGACATCAGGTAAATCAATATCTAGCAGGATGAGATCTGGCGGTGCTTGGGAGATGGCTTGAAGCGCAATCTCTCCGTTGATTGACTGCTGTACTTCATATCCTTGCTCATCGAGTAAATCCGACAGCAGCCGCAGGTTCTCTGGCTGGTCGTCAACCAATAAAATAGTGTGCCTGACTGGTGAGATATCGTCTGGTAATGCCGTAGCAACAGGTGGCACATGACGCTGGGCCTCACTGGCCTGCCGCTCACCAGCGGTTGCTGCAGCCTGCCGCTTAGAACGAGCCGCTTCTAGGGTGATTTGCGCGTTGGACTTAGTGACTTTTTCTCCGATTGCCTGTGTCAGCAGCTGCCATAGTTTGGGGGCAACATCCTGCTTTACATACCGGGGAGAGTAACCGCATTCGTCAGCAAGCTGGTCGTAGGTCTTACGCGCTTCACCCAGGGCTGAAAGTAAAATTTGCCTTTGTAACTCACTGCAATAGGTATCGGTTGTCTGATAAATCAGACGTTCGGCAAATTCTAAAATACGTTCGGAATTAGCCATTGGCTACGGAGATCTCCAAACTACGGACCTTGAGTCGTGGTCAAATCGGCAGCCATTTTGGTGAGTGGATTAGGCGCAGACTCAGCGAGCTGCTCAGCAGGCAAGACGGTAGGATACACGTCGATATTGTCGCCTTCTATCCACCCCGAGTAGTAGCGTACTTTGGTTGTGTCATCTGTGAGGGCGAGCAGGTCAAATTCGCCTCGAATGGTGTTGCTATCGAAGCCGAAGCCGCGATCGCGCCGGTTAGAGGTGACTAGCCCATAGGGACCACCCCCCACTAAGTTGAGGGCGACCTCATCGAGGCTGCGTTTGAACCGTTGACCATTCCAGTGCCACTGATTGCCCGGCCAGAAGATGTCGTTACCGCCTGCGGCTCGCTGGGCGACCTCGTTGGTAATGCGGTATCCGCCCTGGGAAAGCTCTGTTTCAAATCCAGGTTCGTACACGACCTCGTAGCGTACTGAGTCTGCGTTTGTGCTATTAGGCTCGTTGTTGCTCTCTTGTGTGTTTTTTGCAGTGCTGCTTCCCCAGAGGACTTCTACCGTTTTTTCCTTGAGCGTGGCGACGGGTTCTTCGGCGAGGACGCTATTGAACAGCTCTACGCCCTCGTTGGGCAGCTCAGCGGTTGCGGTAAATTTCCAGCAGGTCCAGCTGTCAGCTTTTGCGATGGTTTGCCACTGCACCTGGCAGGTGCCGCCGCCGGTGCCGACCCACAGGCTGTCGTCATTAACGGCTACCTGGTAGGGAATTGCGCCGATGAGCGGGCTGTTGGTAATGGTGTGGGTACTGAGCTGTTTGGTCTCTGGCTGATAGGCTACTAGGCCGCTAGCCGGATAGTAGGGGACGCCCTCGCCGCTGCGCTGGGTGCCTAGCCAAAGGGTGAGCGGTGGCGTGGTGGACTCGGCGGTGCCAGTGACAGCGAGTGACGTAATTTGGTCGCCTTGAATGGCGTCTGGCCGTTCGACGGTGATTTGCTCGGTGTCGGGACTATAGCGAATTAGGCTAGCAAACCCGCTGTTGCCTTCGCCTTGCTCGGCAGTGGTGGCAAACCAAATATCTGTGTTTGCTGTGGCAACGCCTGTAATATCTGGAGGGCCTAAGCTAGCGCCTAGCTGTGCGTCTTGCAGTTCGCTGAGGGTGTATAGCTGCTGGCTGACTAGGGTGCCATCGGGTTGCTTTATTTCAAAAAATACGGCGTCTTCGGTGGCTGCGGGTAGTGAGCTTTCTTCGGGGTCAGCGATCGCCTCAGGATCAGTCGTTTCTGGCTTGAGCGCTTCGCTAAGCCACTCGGCCTGTAGCCGGACACGGTACTCGTAGGTGTCGCCATCTACTTCGATGGTGTCGTAGGGTGGGTCGGCGATGTCAGCGATCGCTTGGTCGTAGTCATAGGGCGCTTCGTCTTTACTGGCGTCGGCGCTGACGATGCTCCAGGTGTCGTTGGCCTGGCAGTAGGAGAAAATGTGATGAGCGCTGGTGAGGGTAACGCTGCCGCCTGCGATCGCTATTTCCTGCGGTCTGAAGTTGAACTGCTCAAACACAGGTTCATTGGCTGACGTGCTCAGCGATTCAGGCGATGATTTGTTGAGCTCACAAGATGCAGGAGACGACGTTTCTGCAGCGGGGCTGCTGCGATCGCTTTGGGCGGTGTCTGTCTTGGGTAAGGGGGTTGATGGGGTGACGCAAGCTGTGAGACTGCCAAGACCTAGTAACAGCCCAATCGTTACTGCAACCGAGCGGACTTTTTTGTGGCGTATTTTCGGGGGTAGGTGGTTTTGGCGTTGCATAGCATGTTCCCATTCGTATCCCAATGCTACCAATCAATTGGGCGCAGTGTGGGCTGCATGCAAGCCACCTTAAACAACTGGACAGTGTTTTGAGGGAGATAGCGTTGATCGGTTGGTTGCTGAGGTTGCCATTGTGGTTCATAAGTTTTTTATCTTTACTCAGCAAAAACTCAGCCACAAGCCCTAAACTGCCATCTAGACTGGCTATATTCAACTAATTTTCAGAGGATACCTTGAGCTATTTAGAAGCGGTTGCTGATTTTTATACAGAAGTTGCCGAGACGCCTGATGTGGGACTGTGCTGCGTGCAAAGCACACCCTTACAAATGCCAGGACTCACCATTCCTGTGCAAATGCAAGAGATGAACTACGGCTGCGGTACCACCGTTCACCCAGCTGAGCTAACAGGCGATCCCACCGTGCTATATGTGGGCGTGGGTGGTGGCATAGAGGCGTTACAGTTCTCGTACTTTTCCCGTCGCCCAGGGGCGATTGTAGCGGTGGATCCAGTGGATTCTATGCGGGAAGCGGCGGTGCGTAATTTGGCGATCGCCGCCGAGCAAAACGACTGGTTCGACCCTAGCTTTGTCAGTGTCCGCGAAGGCGATGCGTTCAACATCCCCATGCCAGATAATTCTGTCGATGTGGTCGCTCAAAACTGTTTGTTCAACATCTTTGAACCCGAAGATCTTAGAAAGGCGCTGGCAGAAGCCTACCGAGTGCTAAAGCCAGAAGGCCGCCTGGTAATGAGTGACCCTATCACGACAAGAGAGATTCCCGTACACCTGCGAAATGATGACCGGCTGCGAGCCATGTGCCTGTCGGGCGCGCTGACCTACGAGGACTATACCCAGAAGATCATTGACGCCGGGTTTGGTCAGGTGGAAATTCGCGCGCGGCGTCCTTACCGCCTGCTAAATGCGAAGAACTATAAGCTCAACGAGCACCTGATGCTAGAAAGTCTCGACTGTGTCTCTTTTAAGGTGCCGATTGCGCCCGATGGGGCCTGCATTTTTACTGGCAAAATGGCGGTGTATGCCGGTGAAGAAGAGTACTTTGATGACAACGCCGGGCACATTCTGATGCCCGGGATTCCGCTGGCGATCTGTGATAAGACGGCGCGGAACTTGGATAAGTTTGACGATATTACAGTCACCGATTCCACCTGGTACTACGACGGTGGTGGCTGCTGTTAAGGCGACTGGCCTTTCCCGGTTGAAATAATTGCCGATGATATGTGTCGATGGCGTTTTGCGTTGTCGACACATATTTTTATCGCGCTCTGTGGCTGCCTGTATTAAATAGAACAAGGGTAGAACTAATGCGCGATCGCTGATATTACGCTAAATGTCCTATGTACAGAATCTGTACCTAAAATAAGGTATGACTACTATAGCTTTGGCCACTTAGCTGACTATATATTGACGTCTTGGGCGATATGAACGCTGTCAAGCATTCCAAAAAACTGTTGATTTTAGCTGCGAATCCCAATGGCAGTTCTGAACGGCGGTTGGATGCAGAGGTGCGTGAAATTAAAGAGGGCCTGAAGCTAGCCAAACACCGTGACCTTTTTCTCGTAGAGCAGCGATGGTCTGTGCGTCCTAGAGATGTGCAGCGGGCCATGCTAGAGGTGAAGCCACAGATTGTTCATTTTTCGGGGCAGGGCGACGACACCCAAGGGGTGATCCTGGAAGATCATCAGGGCAACCCGGTGCTGGTGGGCGATGCGGCACTGGGGTCTTTGTTTGAGCTATTTGCTGAGCAGGTGGAGTGTGTGGTGCTCAATGGCTGCTACACAAAGGCGCAGGCAGCGGCGATCGCACAGAACATCCCCCACGTCATTGGCACCACTATTCAGCAGCAAGATGAGAAGGTAAGTGACGGTGCGATCGCCTTTGCCGTAGGCTTTTACGATGCCCTGGGCGCAGGTGAATCGGTAGATTTTGCCTACAAGCTGGGGTGCAATGCCATGGCGCTAGAGGGCGTGACCACTCAGCTGATTCCCGCTATCCAAAAAGGCCCGGACCCAGAAGCGAGTTCATCTACCGACGATGCCGCCCGTTATCTGCCGAAATACGTCCGCACCACCGAAGCGACTGCTGACGATAGTAGCGCTGATAGCCTTGCTGTAGCAGGCAATTCAGCTGATGAATCACTCACCGAAAGCGATGATATTTACCAAACCCTGATGCGTCTGGGCTATCAAAAGCAAAGTCGACTGTTTCGGCGGGTGATAGAAGCTGACTCGATTGCCGCGCTGCTGATTTGTGGGGCCCCTAACTATGGTCAGCGCTGGCTGCTGAATCGGCTGGTGCTGCAATATGTGCCGCATTTGATTACGGGCAAGGTGATTAAGGTGAATGTGGGCCGCCGGGTGCGCCGCAATGACCTGAGCGCGCTATGGCGTGAAGTGGCAGGGCGGGTTGGTTTGCGAGGGAAGTCGTACACCCCGTCAGACATTATTAGTGAGGTGGCGCATTGTTTGGAAACTCAGGATGTGATCCTGATATTTAATGAGATAGATGCGATCGCAGAAGCCGCACTCTCTGAAATTGTGGAAGAGTTTTGGCTACCGCTGACAAAATCGCTAAAGGCCGCCAATCGACCCGGCGAGTTTAAGCTGTTGCTGTTTTTGGTGGATTATGACGGCTGCGTGGGGGGCTGGAAGTTTCCCTTTGCCGATAAAATTACCAGCAAATGGACGGCTGACATGCTGGTACGCTCACCCATGCTGACCAAATTTTCTGAGGATGATTTGATGAGCTGGATGGAGGATGAATACCAAAATTTGCCCGATTTGCTCACGGCGAGCGGCATAGACGATGTGGTAGAAAGTGTGCTAGCCGATAGTGAGGAAGGGGTGCCCGAGCATGCGCTGGAGATTATTTGCGATCGCTGTGACTGCGACTGGTATGAGGAGTCCGAAAAATGGCTGAAACTATGACGAATGCGACAGGCCAAAACGCCCCGCTGAAATATACTGGCACCGTGCAGCCCAAGCCCGGTGAAAAGGATGCTTCTGGGCGATCGCTCTACCCCTACCTCCCCAACCGGGACCTGGTAGAAGCCGTAAACCTCACCCTCCAGCTAGGACGCCCGCTACTGCTAAAAGGTGAACCCGGCTGCGGCAAAACCCGCCTTGCCTACGCCGTCGCCTACGAGCTAGGCCTCCCTTTCGAGACCTGGTATATCAAATCCACCAGCCGCGCCCGCGATGGCCTGTACACCTACGACACCATCGGACGACTGCGCGATGCCCAGCTGGCGGCGAGCCCACTCATGAAGGATAAGGCAGAGTCTATACCTGGCCCTGCCGACTATGTTTCCTGGGGAGCCATTGGCCGCGCCTTTCGCAATCCTCAGCCCACCGTGCTGCTAATCGATGAAATCGACAAAGCCGATATCGATTTTCCCAATGACCTGCTACTAGAGTTGGATGAATCTCGCTTTTTGGTGGAGGAAACGAACGAAACGGTAACGGCAAAGAGCAAGCCGATTGTGCTGATCACTAGCAACGACGAGAAGGCTTTACCCAATGCATTTTTGCGGCGCTGTTCTTTTCACTATGTAGAGTTTCCCAGTAATGAGAGACTGGTTTCAATTATTCAACAGTTTTTCCCAACTACGACATCGGCCCTAGTGGAAAAAGCCGTTGAGCGATTTACGCAGCTGCGCGCCGAAATGAATAAAGACAAAGCAAGTAAGAGAGTCAGTACCAGCGAGCTTGTTGACTGGTTCAACATTTTGAGCCGTCACCCTGAAGAAGAAGCCCTAAAAAAGCTAGAGGGTAAGCTGCCCTACCCAGGCCTGCTGCTGAAAAGCTGGGACGACCATCGGCGCTATCTGGCTCGCATGGGAGGCAAGGGATAGATGCCCACTGACGAGCAGCGACTTCCTGATACTCCATGCCCGGAGGACTTACCTCTGTTGGAACTGTTTACTCGGCTGCGCCAGGCAGGACTGCCCTTGGGCATGACAGAGTACCACCTAGTGCTAGAGGCACTGCGTTCGGGGTTTGGCTTGCCAGATGAAGCGGCCTTGGCTCGCCTGTGTCGTACGCTATGGACCAAGTCCGAAGAAGATCAGCTGTTGTTCAACTATCACTTTGAGCAGGTGATGGCTGAAAATGCTGCCAGTTTTGCTGTTGAAAAAGTTCCTCTTTTCCCTGTTGAAGAGAGTTCTGCTGAGAATGCGTCTGCCCCGGTTGTTTTTGTTGCTAAGGCGTGGCGGAGGATTCCTGTCTGGGCTCGCTGGGGATTAGGGGGGGCGCTAGCAACAGTTTTTGGCACTAACCTTTGGCTAGCTCGACCCAAGTGTCCTTACTTTACTAGCAGCCCAACAGAAGTTGTCACAAAGTATGAACGATACGATTACTTGATTACAGCCTGTAAGGCTAATCCAGATGACGAACTGGAAATTACGGTATTAGATCAGCATCCCTGGCTGGACTTTGATCCTAACCCTGTAGGTTATGAGGATGCCACTGAAAAGACAGCCCTCCTGAGTACAAACTTGGCTGAAGATGTTGAATACTCACAAGCTGAGCTTTGGGATTTTCAGGGCACACGAATTACTAGTTTGGGCACGGACGTGAACGAGATAACGTCCATACAATTTAGCGGCAATGGGCAACGCTTGTTGACCACTCACAGTAGTGATCGTACGGCTCGGCTTTGGAACTTGCAGGGTCGTCAACTTACTGAAGTCAATCATTTGGCCGGGCCTTCCAGAATTTCGCTGAGTGCCAATGGGCAACGAATACTTTCTTCTGATGCGAATGGGGCAGCTCGTTTGTTTGATGCCAAGGGAAACGTTGTTTCTGCTTTTAGGCATCGTACTAACATCAGAGAGATTCGCTTTAGCGCTAGTACACAACTTATCCTTAGCCGAACAGGGAACGGAAGTGTACATTTGTGGGACTTGGATGGTAAGCAGCTTTTAGAGCTAAACAATCTTGGGATCTTGCAAGCTGAGTTAACGTCCGATGAAGAATCCCTAATTACCCTGTCTAACAAAGGAAAGGTACAGCGATGGAACCTGGATGGGAAAAGGCTGGGTGCTTTTAATGCACAGTCTGCTAGATCTATGCAAATTAGCCCTACCGGAGAGCATGTGCTAATAGCGTCAGATGATGGCTTTCGTGTTTGGGATTTACAGGGTCAGTTCGTTAGCTATCTAAAGAGTACTGATAATAAGAAAGCAGTTTTTAGCCCTGATGGGCAGAAAGTACTTGTTTTAGATCAGATAACCTATGACAGTGATTCTGTTACTTTATGGGATTTTCGAAAAAACCGAGTAACTAATTTTGATAGTAGCCCTAACTATACAAAATTTAGCCCTGATGGACAGTACATCCTTCTAAGAGAGTACAGCATTGAAAGAGAGTACAGCATTGAAAGCTTTCGGCTATGGGACTTATCAAGTCAACAGCAAGTAGCTGATTTTGACGTTAATGGTTCAAGCGTATTGGCGATTGAATTTAGCCCTACAGGACAATACTTGATTGCACATCTCTATAACCAGTCCCGAGAGGAACAAAGTGTACAAGTTTGGGATTTGGAAGATAACGAAGTGTTTTCTCTAGCGGCGGCTCAAAAAGCTGTTGTTAGCGCCGATGAACAACTCTTGGCTACGGTCGCTTGGAAGAGCAAGGTGAAACTGCAGGTAACGGACTTGGGGTCGGACATAAGTGATACCCAAACGTTTAATTTAGTTAGTGCTTCTGATAGGGATGTGCTTAATCAGAAAATAGGCGAGTCATTAGCGGAAATGGGAGCGACCGGTGCTTTCCTCATTATGCTGGTGCTACCAAGTGGTTACCTGGTAACACGTTGGCTGCTACTGCTAGGTCGCATGGCTAAGCCGACTGAGTTCCCGCCCCTGCCTGAGGTGGACTCAGAAGCATCTACCTCGGCTGCTGATTTGAACCAGGGTCTGGCCGATGAGGTGCAGGTCGCGCAGGCAATTTACCAAGGCAGTAACCGGGATAGTGAACTGCCGCTCAACAGCTTTACGCAAACAAGCGAGTACTTTCCAATTACGAGTCGGCAGATGAAGCAAAGCTGGCGCTACTTGCGTCGGCTAATCCGTGAAGGGCCGCTGGTAGAGCTGGATGTAGATGCGACGGTGAGTCAGGTGAGTCGTGAAGGGATGCTGCTACAGCCGTTGTTGCGCGCCCGCCGGGTTAATCGTAATGAGCTGTTGCTACTGGTCGATCAAGACGGCTCGATGGTGCCGTTTCATAGCTTATCTCAGCGGTTGGCGAGCACGGCTATCAACGGTGGACGCCTATCCAAAACAGGCATTTACTATTTTCACAACTGTCCTAGCGACTATGTTTATCACGATCCGTATCTTCAGGATGCTGTTCCTGTCAGTGAGGTGCTTGCTCAGGTTCATGCCGAATACACGGGCGTTTTGGTCTTTAGTGATGCTGGCGCGGCGCGGGGGGCTTTTAACCGACAGCGGCTTACGCTTACGCGAGATTTTTTGGCGCAGATGCAAGGACAGCTGAAGTATGTTGCCTGGATTAATCCGATGCCGCGCGATCGCTGGACTGGCACCGCCGCAGAAATTGCTCGGCACATCCCCATGTTCGAGCTCAGCCGCCAGGGCCTGATTCAGGCCATTGACGTTTTGCGCGGAAAGCCCGTCGGTGCTTCAGGCTTTAGCGATACAGCTAGTAGTGCTGCTGCCGACAGCACACTTCCTACCCCCGAAACTGTCTCGATAGGATGAATGACGTGACTTCTATGAGCCCTAGATCTGCAACATCGTCTACTCGCTCGGCGCGTGTCTCCAGACAGGTAAAAGTAGCCCTGCGTAAAATTGCCACCTTTGAAAAGCGCTTTGGTGCATCCCACTTGCCCCTGTTATACCAGGCAGCTTTTCCGCTAGCGCTCACGCCTGACTTGCTCTATCGGCTGTGGGCCAACTTTCAACGAGATATCCACGGCCACTTTCTTAACGTTCCCTGGGTAGCGGTGGCCGATATTCTGCTATCGAGCCTATGTGAAGATGTGGGTCAAGAGCTGTACGAAATGGATGACGCTGTACGCAACGAGCTGCTCCAGCGGCTACAGGCTGATGAGAACTTTGGTCAGCGGCGAATTCAAGAACTCTCTGACTTTTTACTAGAGTACGTTCGTAATCAGCTGCAAAGCAGCGATGTAGATGTCAGAGACTTTGCCCAGGCCCAAAAGTGGACGGTGCTCGCCTATACCAAGCCTGGAAGGGCCGTGTATGAACTGGCCAATACCTTTCAACAACTCGGTATCGGCAGTTCACAGCCCGGTGAACAGAACAAGTGTGAGCTGATCCGGATGGCTGCCCTGGTAGAGACCTTTGCGAATCCACTGGCAGATGCTGAATTGCAGCCGCTATTGACTTATGCAAAGGGCATATCGAGCTGGGCCAAGGGTGACGATCAGCAGGCAAGCAAACAGCTAGAACAAGTAGCCGATGCTGGGAAGATTCAGATTGCTGGGGTCGACTTGCCTATTCCCAAAGACATTCACACCCATTCTGCGGCATTTGATACACCCGGCAATGCTGACTACAGCGGGCAAAATCTGCGAGGTCGCTCCTTTGTGGGGCAAGACCTGAACGGAGCAGACTTCAGCAATGCAGATATTCGTGGGGCTAATTTTAGTGAGGCGACGCTCACGAACGCTAACTTTAGGTGTGCCACAACAGGCCTTCAACGGCGTTGGGCCAGCGTACTTGTTCTACTTTCTCTGTTGCTAGTTTTTCTCGCCGGGGCGCTGGCTACCATGGTGGGCACGGCGGGCTGGTTTGGGCTGTTTCTCCTTTTTGACAATCTACCGCTTGACACAGAACAGACGATGTTTTCTCTAACTGGGGCAACAGGTTTTGCCATTTTCGTAGTGATGTGCGTGACTACCTTACTGAGGACACAAACACCTGCCTGGAATTCTGGTGCTCTGGGTTTGATTAGCTCAGCTCTCTTTGCGGCAGCTATTTTTAGTCCAATCGTCGCGTTAACGCAATGGATTTATAGAGGTGGGTTCGCTTGGGGGTTCGCTTGGTTGCTGATGGCTTTGGCAGTGGCTTCAGCGATAGTTTTATTGCGAATTATGCAGGGCCGATGGTTCATAGCTAGTGTTCTAAGTTTAGCATTTGGCGTCATTAGTATTCTTGTGTCCCTGGGTGCTACTCCAGCCGTTTTTACAGCAATCGCACTGTCTGTAATTGCAGTTGCTTTTCTGTTGTTTTTATTGTGGATGGCAAATAAAACGACGAAATTCTTTGAAACTTTGATGTTGATGGGTGTTGTTACACTGGTTGCCGCTGTCGTAGCCGGAGGAATATTTCAGATAGTGAATTCGGATTGGCTAGGAGCTGTTGTACTGGTCTTGGGTGTCGTTGTCATAGCTGTGGTTGTTATGACGCCTATGGTAGTGACAGGCGCTGATTTGGTATCGGGCTCTGTTTTTGGCATGCTGATTACGATTACTGCGATCTCAGTATTTTTTCTGTTGTTTTGGGTGAATTCTTATAACGAAGCTGCGGCTTTAACCATCTTGCTCGCCGACACGGCCCTAGCAACAGCAGCGATTGCCTGGGCTACCATCATTATCACCGCGATCGCCGTCAACCTACTATGGGCAGACACTGAGAACAAGGCGATCGCCCTACTCTGGACACTACTAGGCACCTTTCCCCTAATTGTGATTGCGGTACTGCTGACGCCCGCTGTCATTCCCTTCCTGTCAGCCTTGAACTTGCAATACAATCAGTTTCTGATCGCCACCGCAGCCAGCGTAGCTCTGGCTAGCTCCATTCCATTGCTGGGCATCTTTATCGGCTGGAGAGCGCTAAACGGGGACCCTAAATACGCCTCTATCAAATCGTTTGCCACCGCGTTTTCAGCGAAAGGGGGCACCAGCTTCCGGGAGGCCGATCTCACCAATGCCGACTTCACCGAAGCAACCCTTAAAAGCGCTGATTTTACAGCGGCCAACCTCACCAGAACCTGCTGGTTCCATGTGCAAAAGCTAGACCATGCCTGCGTAGGTAACAGCTACCTTCAGCATCCAAAGATTCAGCAGCTAGTAACCACTGGCATTGGCAACAACCAAAACTTCGACCGCTTAAACATGGCAGGAATTCGTCTGCAAAATATTAATCTTGCCGATTCCAGCTTCACCGACACCAATCTATTCGACGCAGATTTATCCAATACCAACTTATCCAGAGCCCGCCTGGTCAACACCCAACTAGACGAAGCCGATCTTTCCGGTGCTTGCTTGACAGGCGCATACATTCCCAACTGGTTTGTTAATAATCGCACCAAGCTACAAGGCATTGACTGCCAGTACATTTTCACCAAGGTGCCCACAAAAGACGATCCCGACCCAAAGCGCTATCCAGCAGACCACCGAAAGATTCTTAAACCCGGCGAGTTAGCCAGCATACTTACAAAAAGCAGTTCGAGGCCTCAGGCAAAAGTCGGCAAAACAGCCGCTGCTAAAACCCCTCAGACAAAAGTCGGTAAAAACAAACGAAATCGCTCATAGTTATTTCTGCAAGATTGCTGACAAAAGACACACCTTGCTACGTCAGCGCTGACCGTCTTAACCCTTTAATAATCTTCTAATAATCTACTCATAATCTGTGTGCCTGTTAGGCGCTAATCTAGCAGGCACTATTGTGTTGATGAAAGGATAATTTTGCATGTATCTGACGGTACTGATTGTGCTAGCGGCGCTGTGGCTGGCATACGGCAACGGCGCTAACGACAACTTCAAAGGTGTTGCGACGCTCTACGGTAGTGACACAACAACATTTAAGGGTGCGCTATGGTGGGCGACAGGCACAACGTTTGCCGGTAGCATTGTCTCTGTTCTATTTGCTCAAAAGCTGGTGAAAACCTTTTCAGGGAAAGGACTGGTCCCAGATGCATTGGCGGGCTCGCCGACTTTTGCAGTCGCTGTTGGACTAGGGGCCGCACTGACGATTTTCTTGGCAACCTACATTGGTATGCCAACCTCTACAACCCATGCCCTGATTGGCGGATTGCTAGGAACAGGGATTGCGGCAAGTGCGACTATTAGCACGAGTGTTTTGATTACGAAGCTTGCGATCCCGATGCTGACCAGTCCGGTGTTGGCGATCGCGATCGCAGCAATCCTCTACAGCATTCTGCGGGCCGTTCGAGAGCGCTCAGGCATTACAAAAAAGACTTGTGTATGTATTGCAGATGGATCCTTGCAGCCCGTGCAGGTCGGTGCGAACGGTGCGATGACGTTAGCATACACCGGGCTAGAGGTCGCTGTAGATGAGACCAGCCAGTGCGTAGAGCGCTATCAGGGAAAGGTTATCGGTGTAGAAGCTCAGCAGTCTTTGGATGCGATGCACTACCTGAGCGCAGGGGCGGTATGCTTCAGCCGGGCGGTGAACGATACGCCAAAGGTGGCGGCATTGTTGCTGACGACGGCGGCGTTAGCGCCTGCGGTGGGGATTGGGATTGTGGGGATTGCGATCGCCGTGGGCGGTATTATCCAATCTCGTCACGTTGCCGAAACCATGAGTAAGCGCATTACCGATCTCAGCCCTGGGCAAGGCTTTACGGCAAATATTACAACAGCTTTTTTGGTACTGGTTGCTTCTAATATGGGTGTACCAGTATCGACGACTCACGTCTCTTGCGGGTCTATTTTTGGCATTGGCGCAGTCAATCGCTCTGGTAAGTGGGAGACAATTTCCAAGATTTTGGGCACCTGGGTAACAACGTTGCCACTGGCAGCTGTGGTGAGTGGTGGATTGTATCTATTGCTGAGCTAGCAGCGTGGCAGTGACCGTTTATGATAGTTGCCTTAGCGATTTAGCATAAACAACGTTATGGTCACTGCTCACACTGTTCTAGAACTCACTACAGACGATAGTATCGGCATCTATAACGTTACGGAAAAGGTGCAGGCTTTTGTAACAAGTCAGAAGATTGTGTTTGGGCAGGTTTTGGTATTTTGTCGGCATACGACAACTGCGATCGCCATTAACGAATACGAAGAGCGACTGCTCACCGACATCAAAACCTACCTAAACAAGCTCGCCCCACCCGAGGACAAGTATCTTCACAACGACCTGCACCTGCGAGTTGTCCCCTCTGACGAACCCATCAATGCACACTCTCATCTGATGGCGATGACCCTAAACAATAGCGAAACAATTCCCGTTGTTGATGGCAAACTGGCGCTGGGCACCTACCAATCTGTTCTATTTATAGAGCTAGATGGCCCCAGAGAAAGAACTCTGTTTGTTCAGGCCCACGTCGCAACCAGTCATTCCCTTATACGCCCAACACGTGCCTATCTTTGCAGGTTCAGCCTAAAAGCCCAGGTCAGCGATCGCACTCTCAGCCGCCCTAAACACCATCTCATCCGACATACTCTCCCAGGCCGTATCCCCAATCTCTTTGTAAAACTGTTCATCATAGGGTCGAGTCCTCACTACCACTGGCATAGGCACCGCATGGCCCAGTAACAGTGCTTGCTGCTTAGAATCTAGCTTTGCCAGTACAGAGCGCAAGCTCTGCCCACCAGAAACGCCTGTAAATATAGCGTCAATATCTTTCTCGTCATTCAGCAGTGCGGTAATGCGTGTGCCAACCTGAGACATCACCTCGTTATCGATGCCAGAAGGGCGCTGATCGACCACCAGAAGCGTTACAAAATACTTACGCATTTCCCTGGCGATGACGCCAAAGATAGTTTGCCGGGCCGTGGCCGGGTCTAGGAAGCGGTGCGCTTCTTCGATGGTAATGACCAGGGGTTGGGGGCGATCACTCGGATTCTTACTCTGCAAGAATCTGTCCGCTTTCTTCACATAGCTGGCATGAATTCGCCGGGCAATCACATTGGTCGCCAGCATATAAGAGAGCATATTGCTCTGCGATCCAAACTCAATCACCACGTGCTTACCCGCATCGATAGTCTCCAGTATTTGGTTTACATAGTTGTGCGGACAAGCGCCCCGAATGTACTTCAGCTCCGCGAGTCGGGTCAGCTTGCGCTGCAACGCCATAATCGAAGACTTGCTGCCCATCTTCACTTCGCAAAACTCTTGAATCTGTTCATTACTCAGCTGTAACAATTTATTGATCCAGCTACTGCCAAATTCATTGCGCAAGATAATCGCATTTTCCAGGCTCGCCTCCGAAAGGTTTAGCTCGCGGCTAATCAGCATCAAATCTTCTACATCGATTTGGTCGAAGCTAATGTACAGCTCTTGCGCATCGGTAACCCCTCGCCGCTTGGTTGATTCTGGGTCCAGGGTAAATATTTTTACCTGCCCTGGAAACAGCTGCCGTAGCCCTTTTACCGTGCTAAATTCTTTGCCCTCACTGACCGCCTCCCAGCCATACTCCGAGTGCATATCAAAAATAAGATTCACCGCTGCTTGTTTGCGGATAATCCCCGAGAGAATTAAGCGAGTCAGAAAAGATTTCCCTGTCCCTGACTTACCAAAAATGCCGTTGCTACGCTCTACGAATCGATCCAGGTCAATGCAAATAGGCACCTGCATATCGATGGGTTCACCAATCGCGAAGTTTCGTCGGTGCTGATCGTCTTCCCAGCCGAATACTGCCCGAAAGTCTCTTTCCGACGCATCGTATACCTGGCTAAAGTGGCCTGGAATCGTCTTTACAGGTAGCAACTGCAGGGTAGAGCTTGAATTTGTCTCGTAAGAGGCAAGTCCGTTCGACTTGTTCTTCTTACCATTCTTTTTCTCTTCTCCCGGTGGCTGAGCGTAGTCGAAGCCGCCTTCTTCAGCGGGCGTAAACATCAGCATCGGCGTAAGGTCTACCGTGCCGTACGTTCCAGAGCCAGCTAGCACTTCTTGTAGGAAAATATTGCTTGGCTCTGGCGGACTAGCCAAAATGCGTTGACTCGCTGTGCCCAGGGCAACGTCAGTCAGCATGCAAAAGAAGCGCGATCGCACCCCCTGCACTACCAAAAACTTACCTACCCGCATTTCTTCGACCAGCACATCTGGATGCAGGCGCACTTCGAGCCCTTTACTCAGTGAGCCCTGAATCACAGACCCCAATGGACGCATTTCACGCATGATGTTTAAAACCCATAAGCCCACTGCCTAATCCGTCAGGACTGATGCGCTTAGGCAACGTCTTGAACGCTAGACAATGGGCTTATGGTAACGGAAAACCGTCTGTTTAGTACATGGGTTCTTTGGTGAGTGCTTTGGTGAGCCGCCTGTGCGATCTAGAACTGAATCCCGACGCCGCCCTGGATTGCGGTGCTGTTGTCACCACCAATCGGCACAATCGCGTTACCGTACCACACCAGGCTGCTGTTGTTCACGGTGTAGTCAATCCCCGGCTGAAGCACAAAAGAAGTGCCATCACCCATTACAGAATCATCGTCACCGAAGGCAACACCTGCGCCTATATATAGTTCGGTGTTGAAGTTGAGCGGGTAATCGTAGGAAATAGTTGGCACAAATGCAGATCCCTCACCCAAAAAGGCAGCGCCCCGAATGGACACAGGTATTTCCAAAATGTTGTAGCGACCGTTGATAGCCACCGCGATATCGCCATCGCCAAAGGCTGGGCCAATCCCGATGTAGCTGCCGTAAGCGGCCTGAGCCTTAACGGGTGCCTGAGCGGATACTGCTAACGCCACAGCACCTGCAACTGCGCTCAAAGCCAGCCCTACCAAACGGCTGCCAAAACGAGTGCTCATTTTCATTTCCTCACAGTAGGTTAGGCGGTGTCCGTAAAAGGTTACGTTCTACGAATACCGATTGATATTAATGCACGAATAACTTACCACAAGTGAGGTATTGTGCAGATAATTCTCAGATATCTGCTGCTAGAGGACTTTTTTCAACGTGCAAGCCACCCTTAGCTATGTGATCACTTTGAAAAGTCTGGTGCTAGGGTAGTACCAAGCGTCGATGGGTTAAATTCAATGATTGCAACGCCGCAGACTAAAACTTACACCGCCGATGAATACCTGGCGTTAGAAGTTGTGTCCGATACGCGCAATGAGTATCGCAATGGAGAAATTGTCGAAATGCCCGGCGGTACGCCTGCCCACAACGCGCTAACCAATGCGCTCAGCTCGATTCTATGGTACGAGCTACTCGAAGAGCCATATCAAGTTTTTGTCACTGATCAAAGGCTGCAAATACCAAATACTAATCTCTATACGTATCCGGACGTCATGCTCCTGAAGGAGCCTGTTGAGCTGCAACCAGGACGAAAAGACACGGTCACTAATCCTCTTTTTATTGCTGAGGTATTGAGCCAGTCTACAAAGAATTACGACCTAGGCGACAAGTTTCAGTCTTATCAGACGATTCCGTCTTTTCAGGAGTATTTATTGGTTGACCAGTACCGTTACCATGTAGAACATCGCATAAGGCAAGCCGAAAATCAGTGGCTGCTGACAATCCACGAAGGGGCTACAGCAAAGGTGATGCTCTCCTCAGTACCTGTAGAGATAGGACTTTCTAAGCTGTATAGCAAGGTCAACTTTTCTGACTGAGCGGAGCCGTAGTCAAACCCTATCGGATGCTCACAAGCACTCAGACAGCGTTAACCTGTATTGCGCATCCCAGCAGCAACGCCGTTGATGGTGAGCAGTGCCCCTCGGAGGAGTTCGCCTTTGCTGTAGCGCGATCGCACTCTCCCGGTTACCGCATCATTGCCATATTCTCGCAGCCGCTTCAGCAATGCCACCTGCAAAAAGCTCAGCGGCACAATGGTTCCATTTCGCAGCTGCACCGAGCGCTGCAGGTCAGGGTCGCCATCTAGCAGCGTGCTGTGGTTCGTAATTGCCAGCACCACCTCGCGAGTCAGGTAAAATTCTGTTGCAATTTGGTCAAACATTCCCTGAAAATCTTCGCGCTTCTCTTCGCTACTCAGCTGATTCACATAGTGCTGGGCAATCTGCAAATCCACCTTCGCCAGGGTCATTTCCACCTTAGAAATCACCATTTTAAAGAAGGGCCATTTTGCATAAAAGTAGCGCAACAGCTTCACATGTTCGTCAGCATCTTCCTCGATAAATTCCTTGAGTGCGGTGCCAACGCCATACCACGAAGGCAGCAAAAAGCGAGTTTGCGTCCAGCTAAACACCCACGGAATCGCCCGTAGCCCGTCCAGGTTCTTCTTCCCGCCTCGGCGGGCCGGACGAGAGCTGATTTGTAGCTGAGAGATCTCTTGGATCGGCGTGATCTGATGGAAGAACTCAACCAGATCAGGCTGCTCGTAAATCAACGCCCGGTAGTGCTGACGCGATCGCACGCTTAGCTTTTCCATGGTCTCATTCCAGGCGGCAATCCCGTCGAAGCTGCTGCCCAGCACACTGCCCTGAATCACGGCTGTGGTCACTGTCTCCAGGTTATACAGCGCCAAATCAGGCAGGTTGTACTTAGAGGCTAGTACTTCACCCTGTTCGGTAATTTTGATCCGGCCATCTACACTGCGCCCTGGCTGTGCCAGAATCGCCTCGTAAGCCGGACCACCACCGCGTCCTACCGACCCGCCACGACCGTGAAAAATGCGGAGCGCAACGGTGTAATTTTCTGCGAGTGCCTGCAGTGCCTGCTGAGCCTTATGAATTTCCCAGTTACTGCTGAGGAACCCAGAATCTTTGTTGCTATCCGAGTAGCCCAGCATCACCTCTTGCAGCGCGGTATCTGCTGTTTCAGGCTTCTCCGTAGCTTGCTTCATCGCCTCGTAGCCGCCCTGCAGCATGGCGCGATACATCGGCAGTTCCCACAGCTGCTTCATCACCTCCGGGGCACGTCGCAAATCTTCTACCGTCTCGAACAGGGGCACAATTTTGAGCGCACAAATGCCTGTGGCCGGATCGTACAATCCCGCTTCTTTGGCCAGCAGGGCCACTTCCAACAGGTCGCTGGTGGTGTGGCTCATGCTGATGATGTAGCTCTGACAGATGCCTGGGCCAAATTCCTGATGCAGTCTGCGCACCATCCGAAAGGTGGCAATGGTTTCGTTCGCCTTGTCAGAAAACGACAGTTCACCCGGAATCAGCGGTCGCCGGGTTTTGAGCTCGCTAATGAGCCAGTCTGTTTTCTCTGCTTCGCTCAAATCGTTGTAGGAGCGCCCATCTAGCAGACCCAGATAGTCTGTGACCTCGCTGATAGTGTTGGAGTGGCGCGTACTCTCCTGGCGAATGTCGAGCTGTGCCAGGGTAAAGCTGTAAATTTCTACCTGACAAATCAGGTCTTCTAGGTCCTGGCACACCAGGCCGGTTTCTTTTAGATTGCTTTGAATTAGCTTTAGCTCTCGCAAAAAGTCGTCGCCTGAGGCGTATAGCTGGCCGCTATCTAGCTCGCCGTCCAGATTACTTTCGGATTCTTGCAGATAGTCACCGTTGTACAGCTTTTGCGATCTGGTCAGCGTGTTTTTCAGCCGCCTTTCAATATAGGCCAGCTTCAGGCGATAGGGCTCCTGGCGATAGCGAATGGCCAGCTCTTCATAGATGTCGGGCATCTGAGTCTGGTCTTGCTCTAGCGATTCGAGCAAGTCAGGCAAAACCTCGCTCCAATGCAGGGAGAGGCTCAGCAGCTGGGTGAGCTGCTGCACCGAGCCGATGTATTTACCAATTACCATGTTGCGCTGGTAATTGGCGGTTTTCCAGGTGATTTGCGGCGTTACGGACGGGTTTCCGTCGCGATCGCTCCCCACCCACGACCCAAACCGGCAAAAGCTGTGACGGGGCGGCTGCAACGTCGGAAATGTTCCTTCCAGGGCGCGGCAGATTCGCTGGTACAGCTGAGGAATCGTATCGAACAGCACCACGTCAAAATAGTGGAGCGTAAAGTCTACTTCGTCGAGCACAGAAGGCTTAAACTGATGCAGCTCATCGGTACGCCACCACAGGCGAATTTCTTCTACTAGCTGATTTTGCAGGGCTTTGGTTTCCCAGGAGGAGGCGACCCCTAGCGACCGGGTGCCTTCTTCCTCGTGATCGAGCTGGCGCAAAATGGTAGAAATTCGGCGCTGCTTGTCGCGGATGGTATGACGCACAATCTCGGTGGGGTGCGCGGTAAATACCAGGCGCACATCGAGCTGATCGAGCAGGCGCTGAATCATTTTGGGCGGTACGTTTAGTCGCTTCAGGGTTGGGAACAGCCAGTAGAAGGTGCCGACATCTCGAATATTGTCTGCGGTGTTCAGGCTCTCGGTCAGCGCGCTTTGACCGTTGAATCCGTTATTTTCCTGCGTGTTTTCTTTGGCGGGTGGAGACTGAGTACTGTTGTCTTTAGTGGCTGTGGCGATCGCGGCTTCTTCGTATGCAGCGCGATACTGCTGCTGCTGCCCGCGCTGCTCGTAATGCTGCTCAACGATGTTAATCAGCTGAAAATACAGCGCAAACGCCCGCGACATCTTAATCGCATCGCTAAGCTCTAGCTCTTCAATCAGCTTTAGTACAGGTGCAGCGTCGGCGCCTTTGGCCTGTCCATCAGGCGCACATAGCTGCCGCAGTCGGGTCAAAAGTGCCACCAGGGTTGGACCGCACTCATCTTCTAGAACGGCGGCCCATGTTTCTTCCACGCGCAGTAGCCGATGGCGCAGTAGCCAGTCGTGAGTGGCTACCTGCGGCAAGTCCGTGACTACTTTATCGTCGGATGGCTCGGCTTGTGTTGCCGGTAAACTGCTTGCGGAATAGGTGCCTGTCGAGGAAAGGGTTGGACTCATGCGGCTAAATCATTAAATTAGTGAGCACTCGGAATGATTGTAGGAGTTTTAGTCCCCCAGCGGAATGACGTTGTCCTACGTTACGTAATGTGGAGATCCGGTTATTTGGGGCTAGCGCTGTTTGAGGGCTGCAGCGGTGGCAGTGTTGGCAGGCGATCGCCCCGAAACAGCTCTTCGCTACTTGTCCCTATCTCTGTCAGGCCTTGGGCGACCCAACGCCCGGATACCAGCAATACTAGCAGTGGCGCGGTGGCCACACTCACCATAATAGGGACCGGTAGGGGCACAGAAAGTTTGGGATGAGCATTACGCCCCACAGCAGGCTCGCGAAAAGATTGCATATGTCAAGGACCAATGAAGGACAGCTGTAAATTAAGTATGTCAGTAATTTAAAGGAGTACAGGGTGTTGAAACTTTACCTGTCGATCACATAATATTTACTCGTGCAAAGTAAACAACAGTGACTTAGAATGCAGCGAGCGCTAGGGTGGCCTGTTTCTTGTGGCTACCGTTTTTACAGTCACCTATGTTAGGCCATCTTCCTCGACAAAAAGTGGATACTGATCCCTCAACTTTACTCCCCTGGCTTAGGGAAACGCTTCTACGCCCCGAAAGCAGTCAGGACACGGGGATACGGGTGCGCCTGCGTGGCAATATTCTACACGTTTTGTGCGAGTCAAGGGCGGTAGCGCTAAAGCGTAACTATGTGCTGATGCGTCTGGTGCGATCGCTTCTGGACCCGGACGTACAGGCCAGGCTGGCGGAAGAATTCCCCCAGGTTTATCAAATATATGTATACAGCCGCAAAGCCGAGGAGCCCAAGCCCGTTTGGAGTGCGCCTATTTATCTCAACCGGCTAGAGACTCATCTGGAGCGGCTGGTGCAAAGCGATGCCGATGCCGATAAAGTTGCCAAAACGGCTGAAAGCTCAGACATTCCAGCCTCTTCAGAACATCTTTCCAACATTAGCTTGGCTAGGCAAGGAGATTCTGATGCGATTGCCCGCTACTTAAGCGAAACGCTCAGCGCCCTCAATGTCGGTGTTAAGGTCAGTGCCAGGGTGGTGCCGGGTAAAGCGCGAAAAACCCGAGCGATTGTGACGCCCCACCCACCTGAATCAGCCAGCGAGCAGACCGACGACGCGTCGACAATCCACCAGGAGGCCTCAGAAGACACAAACGCTGCCGAGCTGAATGAATCTACTGAGCTGGCCACTAGTTCGAAGGCTGAGCCAGAAAAGGCTGAGGCAGACGTCGTATCCCGGCTGTGGATTTTTTGCGAGGCGAGCTATAGCCCCGACCCGTTGCTGATTGCCGAGCCGATCGCCGAACGGCTGCGTAATCTTCACCTGCGTCAGTTTCAAGATGCGGTGATTACCATTCAAGTCACAGGCGAGACAGCTTCTGACTGGCGGCTGCGAGTTGATCTGACACCACCAGAAGAAATGCTGCGTGAGTGGGGACGCTGGGGCGACGTACCCGCGCTTTCCGAACTGGTGAACCAGATTTCTCAGTCCTACGGTCTGAAGCTGGTGACTGAGGTGAAAAAGGACACCCTGCACCTAATTAGCTACCCGGTAAACCCAGTTGATAGTGCCACAGGCGAGCCGTTACTACAGTCGGGAGATGACCTCTGTCGCCGCAAAATTGATGTAGAAGGCCTGGTAAACGGGATTGGGCAGGCCCTGGAGGCGATCGCACCCCAGGGGCTACAGCGAGCCATGATCTATGGCCCATCCAAAGACGACATTAGCCCAGAGTGGCTACGCGGCGTAGACCTGCCCGGCATGACTCGCCCGTCACTGATGCTGAGCACCACAACGCTGGCGGCTAGCGGCAATCTATCGGCGTTGGCCTACTGCCTGACCAGGGCGCTGAACCCCGATATCAAAGACCAGCTGGCCACTGGCGGTATTCGGGTACAGCTCCTGAATAAAGAAAATTTGCTGCACATTATGGCCGACGGGCCAGTATGTCCGCCCAAGCACGCGATTGTGCCGTTGATTAGCCAGACTATCAAGCAGCTAGATTTGCCCAACATTGAGGGGCTGCGGCTGTATGGTCGTCGGGCCGGACAAAAGCAGCCGATTTGGAGCTACGGTCATGACTACACCGACCGACTGCGCCTGGTTCCCGAAGCTAAGCCAGAATTTGCTGCTTCTGATGCCTACGCGGGCGAGCTGATTACCACGGTCAGCGACGAGTCTTTGGCCGGTGAGCTGGCCGCAGACGATGAATATGACGCTATCAGTCCGGGTGCGTTTGTATTGCAGCTGGTGCGCAAAATCCTGGTCAAAAGCCAGCTATTTACCCCCGCTGAAGACAATGACATGCTACCGGCAAACCGGCCAGGCTCTTTTCAGGCAGATGGGGCCAAGATGGCGCTGTTTTGGGGAGCAGCGGGCGTGCTATTAGCCGTTCAGTTTGACTTTATGGTGGGTCAGGCGCTGCGTCAGTCTTCTGGGACTGTTCAGGTGAGCGAAAGTGGAGTAGAAGAAATTCGCCCCAGCGTGTTTAGCAGTGAGTTAAATGAGCTGAACTGGCCAGCTGAACAGACCTGGGAAAATCCACGTCGTACGGAAGGTGGCGACTTTACCACATCGGCTATTCGTGACGATGAGCTGGTCTACAGCCCTCAACAGGAGTTTGTGTCTACCGCGTCGCTGCTAGACAATTCCGATCTGCCTTCTTTTCGCTCCCAGCAGCTAGATGAAAAGATCGCGCTTTATCGTCAGCAGGTAGAGCAGTACGGCCCGCCGGATGTGCTGATTATTGGTAGTTCGCGGGCGCTGCGAGGCATAGACCCAGCTGCGCTCAAGCAGGCGCTCGACGCGTCGGGGCATCCGAATCTTAGGGTCTTTAACTTTGGGGTAAATGGCGCGACCGCCCAGGTGGTAGACCTGATTTTGCGGCGTTTGATTCCGCCGAACCAGCTGCCACAGATGGTGGTGTGGGCTGACGGGGCGAGGGCGTTCAACAGCGGTAGGACGGATGTTACGTTTAATGCGATCGCCACCTCCGAAGGCTACCGTCAGCTAGAAGCCAGCGAACCCACCAACGGCGTCAACGGTCTGGCCATGGGCAGCATTTCCGATCAGCTGTCTGTCCGGGCTACCGACACCGACGAGTATCTCAGCGAGCTATTTGGCAAAGTCTCTTCGGCTTACACCTACCGCACCAGAATTCGCTCGGCCATTGGCCAGGGCTTGGGTGCCATCATGCCCGAATTTACCGCCGACCAAAGCACCAGCGCAGGCCTGACCCCCACCGGCAAGCCCACCGAAACTAGCCTGATAGACTACGACGGCTTTCTGGCATTGTCCACTCGGTTCAACCCGGCTACCTACTACCAGGACCATCCCCGAGTGGCTGGTGCTTACGACGGCGACTATCAGTCATTTCGCATGGAAGGCGAGCAGTCTGACGCTTTGCGCAGCATCCTGCGCTTTGCCAACGAAAACACTCTCCCCGTCGTCCTCATCAACACCCCCCTGACCGACGAATACCTCGACAGCCATCGCAGCCGTTCCGAAGTGCTGTTTCAGCGCTACATGCTACAAACTGCCGAGCGCTATTCTGAATTTACCTACCGCGACCTGGGTGAACTGTGGCCCCAGCAGTACGATTACTTCTCTGATCCTAGTCACCTCAACCGCTATGGGGCGTACCAGGTCTCTCAGCGAATCGCTCAAGACCCCCTGATCTCCTGGCCTCAGGCACTGCCCCGCGAGGAGTAAATCCCCCCTTAGCTCCCGTCAAACTGCGTTTTCAAGTTTTCTCATATGATTCAGCCGTCTATTCTCTACGGTCTATTTTTAGTGGCGCTGGTAGCGCTGTACTGGAGTGCGCCTAGCAAAAAGATTCGGCTGTGGGTACTGCTGATTTCCAGCATCATTTTCTATGCGTCTTTGCCGACTGCGCAGTATGTGCCCCTGATGCTGGTGCTGGTGTATTTGAACTTTGTGTTGGGTAAGGTGCTGGGCACTCCACTAGACTGGCGCATTCCCAACGAGGCCTGGCAGTATGCCCAGGCCGACTGGAATCGTAAGCGTACCCGTCTGTTGGCCCTGGGTGTAGTGCTCAATGTAGTGCTGCTGCTGGGGTTCAAATACGTTTCTCCAGGGTTGGCATTCCTGGGCTTTGACGGGCTGGTAACGGGGCCTGTGGCCTCTTGGGTCATGCCCCTGGGCCTGAGCTTTTTTACCTTTGAATGCATTGCTTATCTGGTCGATGTGTATCGGGGGTCGCCCGCGAGCGATCAGCTACTGGAGTTCGCAACTTACAAGCTCTTTTTCCCGAAGCTAATTTCTGGACCCATTACGCGCTTTCACAGCTTTTCTGGACAGCTAAAAGAGATAAAGTTTCCGCCCCTTAGCCAAAACGTAGAAGGTCTGTGGCTAATTGCTGCGGGTGCGGTTAAAAAGCTGATGCTTGCTGACAATATTGGTCAGCTGGTGGATCTGAGTGCAGAGAGCTTGACTAGAGCCGGTAGCGGTGACATTTGGCTACTGGCGTTTGCTTACGGCTTGCAGCTGTATTTTGACTTTAGCGGGTATGTGGACGTCGCTAGAGGGAGTGCGCTGCTGCTGGGCATTACGCTGCCACAGAATTTTAACTTTCCATATTTTTCACGCAGCATTGCCGACTTTTGGCGCCGCTGGCACATGACCCTGGGTGACTGGCTGCGCAATTATCTGTACTTTCCGCTAGGCGGCTCTCGAAGTAGCCTTGTGCGTACCTGCATTAACTTAATTGTGGTGATGCTAATTGCCGGGGTATGGCACGGCGACAGATGGGGATTCATTGTATGGGGAGCTATTCATGGCTTGGCTCTGATCGCTCACCGCCTGACGGTGGTTGCGGGTGAGAAGGTCGGCTGGCTTGAGAACTTCTGGGCTAGTTTTCCAGGTTCACTATTGGCTTGGGGCCTCACTCAGTTTGTAGTCTTTTTTAGCTGGATTTTCTTCCGACTGCCCAATCTGAACAACGCGAGTTTGGCGATTAGCCATTTGTTTGGGCACAACGCCGATGTGCAGTTTGCTCAGAAAGTGTATGTAGACCTGAGCGGGATGACGCGGGCGCAGCTGACGATGCAGCTGTTTGCGATTGTGGGCCTGATGGGCGTTGCTTATGCCACTCAGCGAGGGCTAAAGCTACAGCTGAGCTGGCCGATTAAAATGCTGCTGCTGCCGCTGTGTGCTTTTTTGGCGTGGGTGCTGGCACCTGAAATGGCTTCGCCGTTTATTTACTTTGACTTTTAGGGTGCTGGCTTTTGGTTTTAGTGTTTTGTGCGATCGCATTTATATCGTTGATCATTTGACTGAGGTACAGCATTTCGACTGAAAGCTTCATATGGCATCAGGTCAAGTGACTTGCAGTCCCCGAATGCATCCGGGGAACCGCTATGTTCATCTTCATCAAGCTAAGTGAATGCACCAATACCGAAGCAATTGTTAAGAGGAGCGCATTTCTTTACATAACGATCTATATTATTAACAGTTCAACGCGAAAGTTTACTTCTTTTAGAGTTTACTAAGGCCAAGAGCTAATTTTCGTACCTAACTACCCGGAATAATAAAAATGACTACTACTCTACAGCAGCGCGAAAGCGCTAACCTGTGGGAGCAGTT
>JBCBBK010000030.1:0-36630 GCA_038531675.1 Cyanobacteria bacterium J06581_3 | reverse complement strand
TCCGAGTTGGGGTAGCGATTGGGGTAAAAGAGGGCCTGTTTGAAAAGCCTCTTTTACCCCAATCGCTACCCCAACTCGGATTCCAGCCCGAACTGCCCTTGCAGCCTGATGTTCAAGGGAAAATCTATCTCATCCCCTATCCAGGGCTTTACCCCAATTTTTTACCCCAAACCTTACCCCAATCTGCCTTCCAAACCTGTCTAAAAGCGTCCAAAAACACCCAACAGGTTTTTCTAACCCCGCTCAAAAGGCAATCCCCGCAAAGCCTGTAAGCCTTGCGGGGATTGCGAAACCATTGATTTTATTAGGAAGCTGGTGATCCGACTCGAACGGACGACCGGCTGATTACAAATCAGCTGCTCTACCAACTGAGCTACACCAGCAAAGTGTGATCTGTGAGCTTGCGAACGCTAGCTGTTGGTAAGCTAGCAAGCTCTAAACCATCTTCAAGGACAATTTGCCGAAGCATTAATCGCCTTGCGAGGACCTAAATCATATCAAAGTTTGCAAACATATTTGCAAATATTTTTCGGCAAATCTCGGTCAAGGCAGATTAGACAGTGATCATGTCAATCTGCCGACCAGCGATCACCTGAGCCACCCTAGGCCTTATTATTTTCAACAGCCCAGCGAGCAAGCTCTGTACGGTTATGCAAACCTGTTTTGCCCAACATGTTGCTAACGTGACTTTCAATCGTCCGCTGAGAAACCTTTAGCTCCTCCGCAATCTGACGGTTCGCCATGCCCCGTGCCACAAACTGCACGACCTTCAGCTCAGTCGGCGTTAGCTCTACATCAAAGGGAACTTGAATAGTCGGAATAGAATTCGGACCTTTGTTCTGATGGTGAATTAGGCGAGTGGCCTGCTTCAGTGAAGATTCAACCTGGGCTACTAGCTCCTCAGGCTCAAAAGGCTTCACCATATAAACGTCTGCGCCCGTAGTCAATCCCTTCACGCGGTCCTGGCTTTGCCCTTTGGCAGAAAGGAACAAAATGGGGATCCAGCTTTTGCCGGGATCCTGACGGACCTGCTCTACAAATGCATAGCCATCCATTTCTGGCATCATGACATCGCAAATGATCATATCAGGGGACAAATCAGACAGGGTGGCAAGTGCCTCTCTACCGTTGCCCGCTGTCATTACCTGATAGCCCCGAAACTCAAGATAGTCCTTTACCAGTAGGATGAGATTGGGATCGTCATCAATAAGTAAAAGCTTCTTCTGTTCCCCTGTGTTAGCTTCTTTCATGCCGTGTGTTCGCTCTTATGCTTTTAGTGTAGAGGGTTAGTTGATGATAGGAATTAGTTGGCGCCCCAAAGCTGTTTTTGAACTAGATAGTTAGCTTTGACTAATCAAAGCGATCTTCCAGGTTGCTTTGTAGATCACCGGCGGATACTGCGATTGTTGTTAGTACTTGCCAGCGACCGCATTGAGTCAACTAGGCAAGCGTTAGCACATCGGTTCGTTACATCAAGTATTCCCAAAATATCGATGACATCACGCAGACTGTTTTCTAGTTATGAGCGATCAGTTACTAACGGATTTGAGTATCTGATTCAATCCGTATTCGAGACAGTTGAAGGGTGAGGTGATGCTGGCAGTGAATGCTGCAAAAAGACGTAGTCAGAGACAACGTTTCCCTCAATCAAATGCTCTTGGATAACCCGCTCAATGACTTCGGGGGAGGCACTGTGGTACCAAACCCCATCTGGATAAATCAGCAAGATAGGTCCCCGCTGGCATACTCTCAGGCAGTTTGCTTTGGTTCGGAAGACGTATCCGGGAGGCTGATCCGTAGAAATATCTAACTTCAGCGCTTTGAGGCGCTGCTTTAAATAATTCCAAGAGACCAGACTCTCTGCCTTATCACAGCACTTCGGAACGGTTTGGTCAGCGCAGATAAAGACATGCCGAGTGATGTTCTCTAGGGAGAGGTTTTCTACACTTTTGGCCAACTGGCCATCCAACCGGTGAGATGCCACTGGTTGGGCCGAGGTGTCGGCATTTGACATAGATTGACCAAGTGACATATCAAGTACGCTGGGTATACATTAAATCTAAATAGTTCCGTACATTCAATGATCTCTATCACAGCAGTATTGTGTCAAATGTGACCTATACAAGGCTGTGATTCTACACAGTCACCCTTCCATGATTACGCTACTCAGTGACTTTGGCTACCAAGATGCTTACGTCGCTGTGATGAAAGGGGTCATCGCTGCGATCGCTCCGAAAATACCCACGTGCGATATCACACACCTGGTTCCACCCCAGGATATCCTGGCAGCCCGGTTCAATTTACTCATGGCCTACCCTCACTTCCCGGCAGGCACAGTTCATCTAGCAGTCGTCGATCCAGGGGTGGGCTCCAGCAGAAGAGCGATCGCGCTCCAAACCCCCAGTGGCTTTTTTGTCGGTCCTGATAACGGCCTATTTAGCGGCATATATGACCGTGAACCCATTATAGAAGCCGTGCATTTAAGCAAATCTGACTACTGGCGAATCTCTGAGCCAAGCAAAACATTCCATGGCAGAGACATTTTTGCGCCAGTGGCTGCTCACCTGGAAAATGGTGTGCCGATTGGTGCATTGGGCGATTTTATTGATCCTGCCACGCTAGTCAAGCCCGATTTTCCTTCCTTTATAAATTATGCCAACGGCGCCTTGAACCAGAAGCCTGTGCGCGCCACTGGAAGCCTCCAATATATAGATGGTTTCGGCAATTTAATTACAAACATTCCTGGCGATGTCGTTCCAGACCATCCGTGGATGCTGACAGTAGAAACGCCAGATGGCCCTCAGGAAATCAGCGGCGCACATACCTACAGTGATGTGCCTATAAGAACGCTGGTTGCCTTGGTCGGCAGTCATGGGTTTGTAGAAGTAGCTTGTAACTGTGGAAGTGCTCTGGTGAATCTGTCACCCTCCGCTCAGTCTTTAGTCACTGTTGGCAGCATTGCTTCTTTAGCGGATCGCATTTAGTCGCTCTCAACATAGCTGATTCCATTGATATGAAAGAAGTTCAGTGACTTTACTGACCTGTGATTGTCCGGACCCCGGTGTCCGTTACGGAATACATAAACAGAGCGGGATACAACATTCGCCGACAGCCGTTGATGCAGTGCACTCATCGCATCAACTCTAAAACCCGGCAGGACCTCCCACCCAACCATCTTCTCTCTACATATCACAAAACCATGATCAGACTTACTGGAATTAAGGCATTTGAAGCTTGCTGGCAGTCATTGAAAGCTGCCCATCCAACAAGCCCTAGTCAGAACCATTTACTGATGCAATCAATGGGTCGACTGGTCGATAACTATGCCAGTCAGGCTGAAATTGCGGCGGAGCTACCAGGCATCTTGCAGGATTTATTTAATCGTTTGGTAGATGCTTATCTCAATGGCTACTGGCTAGAGGGCATCGAAGAAGAGAGTTTTGTTAAGCCTGTAATGACGCCCGCCATGGCCGAAGCGGTTCAGCGCCGTCAGCGCAAGAAGGTGAAGCCGACGGTTGCGAGTGAGGCTGCTACCTACATTATTCGCGATCGCGTCAAGTGCTGGGCTTAGGTCATCCTTCGCGCTGTAGTACAAGTCAACTTGTAAACTAGCTGAGCAATCGTCGGGGCAATCGCGATATCTTAGAAGCGGTGATCGCTTACCAGGTCAGCTCGCTTGTACGAACCTCTTCATCACAAATACAGACCCCAAACGTTTGCTCAGCTAGTGGGTCAAGGTGCGATCGCGGCCACCTTGACCAACGCCTTACAGCAAAATCGCATCGCGCCCGCCTATCTATTCTGCGGCCCCAGAGGCACAGGTAAAACCTCCAGCGCCCGCATTCTGGCCAAGTCACTGAACTGCCTGAAGGTAGAGTCGCCAACCGCCGAGCCCTGCGGCGAATGCGATGTGTGCGTGTCGGTCAGTCGGGGCAGCTCGCTCGATATTGTAGAGATTGACGCGGCCAGTAATACCGGCGTTGACAATATTCGGGAATTGATTGAGCGATCGCAGTTCGCCCCCGTGCAGTGCCGGTACAAGGTATACGTCATCGACGAATGTCTGACAGGCGATACCCAAATTACAACGGAGGCTGGAACTCTAAGAATTGATGATCCTAATATCGTTGGACGCAACGTTCTTAGCTACGACGAAAGTTCAGGAAATTGGGAGTTTAAGCCCGTTGTAAGAAGGTTTGAACAAGGTACACGCCAAACCTATACGATTGCGACCGACCATTTTAAGATCAAATGTACTGACAATCATTTGATTCGAACAGACGAGGGATGGATAGCCGCAAAGGACGTAAAAGAAGGAATGAAGATACTATCGCCTGCGAATGCGGGTGTGGAACAGCTATCTTCAAGTATGGAACAGACGGACGCATCCGACGATTTGTTCGAGGACATCAATTCAAAGGCAACAAGTTCGGAGAAAAGACTTACAGCCTCAGTGCCATTCTCGAAGCCGTTGAGCCCCACCGACCATTATGTGCTTGCGGATGCGGTGAGCGGCTCGAAGTCCCTGCATACATGCAGAAAAAAGGCTACGGCGTCAAAGGGATTATCTCCGCATGGAAAAGACATCCATTCAAGGCAAAGCACGGCATTTGGATTCAGCGAACCAAGAACTTCATCGCCGAATGCGGTGATATCTCTCCCGAGAGCTTCGGCCTCATCTACGGAACCTTACTCGGCGACGGTTCCATCACCCTCCCAAACTCTCACAGTAGATTTCCAAGACTGGCATGGACTCACGGTAAACCACAGCAGTCTTGGTTGGAGTACAAGGCAAGTCGCCTATCAGAACTGCGTCCAGCTATCCGAGTCGTTGCAAACGAAGGCTACGGAGAAATCTCCGTTTGCTGTAATACAGTTTGTCATCCTCAACTGGTTGAGGTTTTTGATATCGTCAAGCCAAACGCTAGGAATAAAAGCGTTTCAAAGGCTTGGTTGGATCGACTCACGCCAGAAGGCATCGCCTGGTGGTACATGGACGATGGATCGCTTCAGCTTACAAAAAGAGGCAGTCCATCCATCCAAATCCATACAGAAGGATTCAGTATGGCAGACAATCAGATCTTGGCTAGTTGGCTATCCGATTTGGGATATCCCACAAAAGTTCACACCTACAAACAAGCAAAAAGAAACAAAAGATACGCCTATCTCTCTTTGGGCGTTGCCCCATCTAGAAAATTCTTATCAGACTTCAGGGCCTTCGCTATCCCGTCAATGGAATACAAGTTTAGAGACAGTTCGATCGATCCAGGTAGCTGAGATTGAACCTGTCTACGATATTGAAGTCGCTGACAATCACAATTTTGTCGCAAACGGGCTACTGGTACATAACTGCCATATGCTCAGTACCGCCGCGTTCAATGCCTTACTAAAGACGTTAGAAGAGCCGCCAGATAGAGTTGTTTTTGTTCTAGCGACCACCGATCCTCAGCGAGTACTGCCCACGATTATCTCCCGCTGTCAGCGGTTCGACTTTCGGCGGATTCCACTGCCGTCAATGATCAGACACTTGCAGTACATCTCCAAAGAAGAGTCAATTAACATTGCCGAGGGTGCCACTCAGCTGGTAGCGCAAATTTCTCAAGGGGGACTGCGCGATGCGGAAAGCTTGCTCGATCAGCTGAGCCTGCAAGCCGATGAGATTACAGTGGAGTCGGTTTGGGACCTGGTAGGCGCGGTGCCAGAGCGGGATTTGCTGAATTTGGTGCGGGCGATCGCAGCCGACGACGGCCCCGCTCTACTAGAGCGCGTTCGTTACCTCATGGACAAGGGCCGCGAGCCACTCATCGTACTGCAAAGCCTGGTGGGCTTTTACCGAGATTTGCTGATCGCCAAGCGAGCCCCCACCCGCGAAGATTTGGTCGCGATTACGCCGCCCACCTGGGCCGAAATGACTGCGTTTGCGCAGCGGCTATCCGCCTCACAGCTACTGGCCAGCCAGCAAAAGCTACAAACCTCAGAGGTACAGGTCAAAAACACCACGCAGCCCAGACTGTGGCTAGAGGTCACGCTGATGGGCCTCCTGCCCAGTTCACTGGGGGCCGTTAGCGATTTAAACAGCGAAAGATCAGCCAAATCTACTACTGCGGTTCGCACACAGCCCCTACCACTACCGCCGACGGTGCCATCATCCACCGCGCCACCACCCATCGCCGCGCCAACCCCTGCTAGCTCAGTTACGCCGCCGCCGTCGGCCCCCAAAGAGACAACTAATAAAGCACCTCTGCCCACAAAAGATCTGCCCGCAGACGATAAAGGCGCGCCTAACGCCAGTCCAGCGGTTAATCCAACAGAATCAGGGCCTACTGCCAACAACGCCACACCCGATCCATCGCCCGCACCGCCTGCACCGCCGCCAGAAGCACCCGCTGTTGAAGTTGCCTTCGGAAGTCTCGGCGACCTGTGGAACAAAATTTTAGAAGCCTTGACCCCTCGCGGTACCCAAATGCTGATGGCACAGCAAGGTACCCTGCTAGCTTTTGACGGCGTCGGTGCCAAAGTCGGCTTCCGGTCACTCTCACTGCAAAAAATGGGCCAGGAGCGGATTCCCAACCTGGAAGCCGCCTTCAAAACAGTCTTTCAAAGGCCCATCAGAGTATCGCTAGAAATCATCACGCCCACAGAAAAACCTGAAGCAGAGCCCACGATCGACCCAGAGGAACCACACGCTGCGGCTTCCCCAGCACCACCCGTGCCCCGTACCCCAAAGGCCCCATCCACCCTCCCGTCGGATGCCCCACCAGATCGCTCGGTTAGGACACCGCCTAACCCAACGCCATTTTCAAAAGAGAACGAACCGGCAGACAGCCATTTTTCATCTAACGGCTCAGTCGTAGATCGGTACGCTAAAAAGACCGACCAAACCAATTCTCCAACAGGCGACAAAAGTTCTGCATCATCCTCAGAAGACAACGGTCGCCCCCCATCTCGACTAGATGCGCCCGCAGATTCTGTTGGGTTTGACCAGGACCAAGAGAAAATAAAGCGCTTCGCCAACTTCTTCAACGGCCAAATCGTCAACCTCGACGACGACGAACCCGGCGCCTCACCAAAGTCCTCAGCAGACCAAAAGTCACCCGACCCAGGCCCAGACGTTCCTTTTTAGCCCAGGTCTAGATCAGTCACTATATTCACTCTGCCAAAAGTAAATCCCCTCTAGCCTGCCCTGAGCGTAGTCGTGGGGAGAGGGGGTGGCCCGCAGGGAGGGGTGTGTCAACTTCGCAGACTCACCTCATACGTTTTCTCCAGCGCCTTGCGAACCTTCTGATGCACTGGATCAACATCCTTATCGGTCAACGTGCGATCGCTCGCCCGATACACCAGTCGAAACGCCAAAGACCGCTGCCCATCCGGCACACCTTTACCCTTGTACTCATCAAATAGCGTCACCGAGTCCAGCAGCTTACCACCAGACTTACCAATCGAACGCTGCAAATCAGCTACCGGAACCTCAGTCGGTGCAAAGAACGCCAGGTCACGATCAGACGCAGGATAAGTCGAATAGGCCGCAAACTTCACCGCCTTTCCGCTCTTACCCGTCAGGCACATCTCCAATACGCTCCAGTCCAGCTCAAACACATACACCTCATTCGGCAAATCCCTATCCCGGCGCAATTCGGGATGTAGCTGACCAAAGGTACCTAGCCGCGTGCGCCCGCGCACAAACAAGCCCGCCGTGCGACCAGGGTGTAGCCGGTCACTGCCTTCATCTGTGCGATAGTCTACATCCAGACCCAAATTATCAAATACGCACTGCAAAACGCCCTTCGCCTCGTACCAGCTCATCGGGGTCTCTTTATTGCTAGTGACCCAGCGCCCACGCCGCGCGTCACCGCCCATAATCCCCGACACTTTAATTGACTCAATCGGGTCACCGTCCGGGTTGTCATCCGGTTTGTTGAAAACAGTGCCAATCTCAAACGCACTTAGCGGACCATTGCCCTGGTTCACATTCAGCTCAAACGCCTCAATCAATCCATCTAGCAAATCAATTCGTAGCGCCGAATACTCAGTAAACAATGGATTCGCAAGCACAACTTGCCGGTCAGAATTAGGACTCGTCAGTGAGTAGTGAATCGCTTCGGTGAGTCCTGCACCTCTAAACGCAGCCCGTAGCTTTCTTGATAGAGCAGCACTTTCAGACAGATAGCCCTGAGACGTTTTGCTCGGTAAGGTTTTATCAAAGTGGTCGTAGCCATACAGACGAGCGACTTCTTCAATCAGGTCGATCTCTCTTTCCAGGTCACGGTAGCGATAGGGAGGAACTTCTACCGTCCAGCTATCTTCGCCATTTGCGGTGGCTTTGCAGCCTAGCTTATCCAGCAGCGTTTCGACGGTTGCCTTGTCCAGATATTTCGTATTCTCTCCATCAACCACCTGACCCAAAATTTGATTGATTCGGCTCAGTCGTAAGGAGACTTCTCGGGTAGGAGAGATGTTGCCAGCCTCGGTGCGGTCTTCGCTATGACCGGCCAGGGTAGCGCCGGTGGTTTCTATCAGGAGCTGCAGGGCGCGATCGCACGCCAGCTTCAGCTCAGCCGGATTCACCCCACGCTCATATCGGGCCGAAGCCTCCGTACGTAACCCCTGAGAACGGGCCGATTTCCGAATCGCCGCCGAATCAAAATACGCCGCTTCTAAAAAGACTCTTTGGGTCGTATCAACAACTTCGGTATCCGCACCGCCCATCACACCTGCTAGGGCAACCGGCGAATCATTCGCCGTGATGAGCAATGTCTGCTCAGCGAGCTTTCTCTCTTTGTCATCTAGCGTTACTAACGTTTCATTCTCTTTTGCGTAACGGACGCCTACCGTCACTGGCCCAGAACCCGCAGCAGTTTCCAACCGATCCAGGTCAAACGCGTGCAGCGGCTGTCCCCATTCCAACAGCACGTAGTTAGTCACATCCACCACGTTGTTAATGGCCTTAGTGCCCGAAGCAATCAGCCTTTGCTGCAGCCAGACCGGAGACGGCTCAATTTTAATCCCTTCCAAAATGCTGCCCATATATATAGGACAGGCCGTAGGATCGCTCAGCGCAATAGAAACGCCCTCTAACGATTGATCAATGCCCTTTAGCTCACTCGTAGTCGGCAGCTTCAGCGAATTGCCCGTAATCGCCGCAATTTCCCGAGCGATGCCCACCATGCTGAGTGCATCAGCCCGGTTTGCCGTCGAGGTTACATCCAGCACAAAGTCGTTGAGCCCCAACAGTGGCCGTACATCTTGACCGGGCTGAATCTCTCCGCTTTGAAACCTCGCTTCCTCAAAAACATAAATCCCTTCTGAGTCTTTGGCGAGCCCTAGCTCCGACAAAGAACAGATCATGCCAGCTGAGGACACGCCACGCACGGGACGCGGTTTAATTTTCAGCTCAGCTTTGGGTAGGTAGCTGCCGACCGTCGCCACCGGCACACACATATCTGCGCCTACGTTAGCCGCGCCACACACAATGGTGGAATTTTCGTCAGCACCAATATCCACAGTGCACACGCTGAGCTTCTCAGCATCTGGGTGAGGGGTTCTCTTTAGCACCCGGCCCACCACCACACCATCGGCCCAGCTCTGCCGGTCTTCAATATCTTCTACCTCAAAGCCTGCCATCGTCAGCGCATCTGCCAACACCTCGGGTGAAAAATCAAAATCGACAAGTTCTTTGAGCCAGTTAACAGAAACACGCATGGGAAGAAATGGACGCTAAAGAATCGCGCTTTGGATACGGGAACACTTGATTATAAGGCTTTTGCTACAAAACTTGCGCACTTCACACCCATGACCTACTGCATCGCTACAGGCTGCGCCAAGCCCAAAAACGCAGCGGCTGCCCGATTTTGTAAGAGCTGTGGCAGCAAGCTCTGGGTTAGAGATCGCTACCGAGTACTCGGGGCACTCGGTCGCGGTGGATTTGGGGCCACTTTTCTAGCCCGTGACCAGTCTTTGCCGGGCTTGCCACCCTGCGTCATCAAACAGCTAAGGCCAACTACTGCCGACCCCAACCTGTTAGAAATGTCTCGCGATCTGTTTGGGCGTGAGGCCAGCATCTTAGGCAAAATTGGCAATCACCCTCAGCTACCGCGCCTGCTCGACTATTTCGAGATGTCTAACGAATTCTATCTGGTTCAGGAGTACGTTAGCGGCTCTACCTTACAAAAAGAAGTCAAGCAAAATGGCCCCTTTACCGAAGCGAGCGTTAAGCAATTTCTCAGTGAAATTTTGCCCGTTGTGCAATACATTCACAGTCATCAAATTATCCATCGGGACATCAAGCCTGCCAACCTGATTCGCCGCGAACAAGACAAGCAGCTGGTGATGATCGACTTTGGCGCAGTCAAAGACAAGGTCAATCCGCCCAAAATAGATCCCTCTGACCAGACGGCACTAACAGCCTATGCGATTGGAACACCAGGCTATGCACCGCCTGAGCAAATGGCGATGCGACCTGTTTATGCCAGTGATTTATACGCAATTGGCGTCACGTGCGTTTATTTGCTGACAGGTAAGTCCCCAAAAGATCTGCCCTACGATTCCAAAACGGGTGAACTACGCTGGCAGGATCGGGTGGCGGTCAGCGGTCACTTTGCCCAGGTCCTGACCAAGATGCTAGATATTTCGGTGCACAACCGCTACCAGATGGCAGGGGACGTGCTGCGCGAGCTAGATATGGAACCGTATCTGGAGAGTTTGTCGCAAAATATGGCCTTTGCGCCAGCGAGGACAGCCGGGGCAGATACGACCCAAACGCAAACAGAAATGCGCGTTTCGCCGTCGGCTCGAATGGCAGCGGCGATTCGGGCACGTCGAGAAAGGCGCGTAAAGGCAGACCCGGCCTATAAGGGGGTGGAAAGAAGGCGCGATCGCAAACCCACAGCCACCTCCCTCAGCGAAGATTACCAGAAAGGGCACCGCGACTTTTCAGAGCTGATGCTCAGCCAGATCGACTTACGTAAGCAGGTATTTTCGGGCGCCAGGTTCGCTAAGGCCACCTTACGCAAAGCCAACTTGCAGGGCGCTGATCTGTCAAATACGAACTGGGGACACGCAAACCTGAGCCAGGCTAGCCTCAAACAGGCGAAATTAACGAGTGCATATTTGGGCAACGCCAACTTAGAAGACGCCGACCTGCGAGGAGCCAACTTAACACGTGCCAATTTGGAATCAGCTAATTTGAAGGGCACCAACCTGTGCGGGGCAGACCTAACGGATGCCACGATTAGTGAAGAGCAGCTGGCAGTAGCACGTACAAACTGGTCGACTATTCAGGTAAACGGAAAGCGATCGCTGCTGTCATAAACACCTCCATCACCACAGACTTTCCGGCTGCCACCACCCAAATAGTCGACTTTAGAGATAGCATAAGCTTCATCTGGCCCGCTACACTGTCAGGTAACACCTTTTTGACGTGGAGTATTCAGATATGTTTGTCGATGAGCTAACCCCATTTGTGCGGGAGCTCGCCCGCCAGCCTATTGCCTTTTGCGGCGGCTTTTTCTCAGGATTATTTCGGCTAGATTTAAATGATGATCCGGTAAAAAGTTGGCTGAACAAGCAAGGCGCTACTCCCCCTGCGAGTAGTAGCGCCCAGTCGTCCAAGCCCAAAGGCCCCACGTCTATTGATATCGACTAACGCAGGCTATGCATCCAGCGCAGCACCCTGCCCCTAACACGCATTGCATCGCTAATATCTTTGGTGTCAGTGGCGATTAGCTGCTGAGCGGTGCGGTAGTCTGCAAGGGCGCAGTTCCATTGACCCATCAGCTGATAGGTTCGGCCTCTCTCCGCATATAGCGTGGCGCTCTGCGGATGAAAGAACATGGCAAGGTCCAAACAAGTGAGGGCTTCGGTGTAGCCGCCCATCTCCCGTAAGGTAATGGCCTGATTCAGGCGAGCACGAATATTCAGTGGATTGAGGTCGATGGCTTCATCGTAGTCATCGATGGCATCCATCCAGTTTTCCTGCGCGGCGTGGAGGTTAGCGCGGTTGCTGTAGGCCTTGTCAAGGTCTGGATCTAGGTCAATGGCCCGGTCGTAATCCGCCAGGGCCTGATCGTAATGCTTCAGGTTGTAGTGCATCAGCCCTCTATTGACAAAATTCTCTGCATGCTTGGGCTCATAAGCCGTCAGCTGATTGAGGATTTCGATAGCAGCGGCATAGTTGCCTTGCTTTGCTTCTCTTTTGGCTCGCTTCCGCAACAACAGGTTGGCATCTTCAACAGATAGCCAGCTATCGGGTCTAAAACGGCGGCGGATAGGCTGAGTGTCTTTGATTTGCTCGATAGTCTGTTTGCGAGACATAGGAGTTACTGTAGTAAGGAATGCACGTAACGTTCTTGATGCAATACTCCCACGACTACCTAGGCAATCTAAACCGAAAAAGAACGTAGGAATCAAAGCCAATTTCTCAAAGAAAAGTTGATATATAAGTGAAATCGCTTAACGGGAGTAGAAAAGATACTAAGCTATTGATTTGAATCTTAAATAAATCTAAAAAACAACCTCGCAATCACGGATGACGAAGGTGCTTAAACAGAATCCACTTTGCACTTAAACTTTGAAAAACAAAAAAGTCTCGTTCAATGATTGAACGAGACTTTTTTGTTTTCTGGGCTGTATTGGAGGAGCTGCGTACTCAGAAGCGTTTTCCTGATAACAGCTTGTATGACAGATGCTTATCTGAAGCCAACGGACGCTTGCCATACAAAGGCCAATAGCAAGAAGAAGATGGGCAGGATAGGCAAAACGTCGATGAGGGGGCCAAAGGCACGGTAGGCTTCGGGTAATTCTGCTACCAGCAGTGCAACGTCCATATATCTAGTATCTCCAAAGTGCTTATGTAAACAGATTATTTAGATCTTATCATGATGTGCGGTTCGTCAGATGTCGTTTAGCGGCTAAGCCAGCTGGCAAACTCATCGGCGAAGCGATCGCTCAAAATGGCCTCTCTGATGGTGGTGGTAAAGCGAATCAGCTCTGTGATGTTGTGGATAGAAATTAGCGTATAAGCCAGCAGTTCTTTGGCGTGAATCAGGTGGCAGAGGTAGGCGCGGGTGAAGTTTTGACAGGTGTAGCAAGGACAGCTGCTATCTAGAGGGGTCAGGTCGCGGCGAAACCGAGCGTTTTTTAGGTTCCAGCGATCGCCCTGCACCAGCGCCGCACCATGACGGGCCAGCCGGGTCGGAATCACACAGTCGAACAGGTCAATGCCTGCGGCGATCGCCTGGGCCATTTCCTTGTAAGTGCCCACCCCCATCAAATAACGCGGCTTATGCTCTGGCAGTAGCGGCGTTGTTGCCTGCACAATTTTTTCAATCAGTTCTGGCGGTTCACCTACGCTCACCCCACCAATGGCATAGCCTGGTAAATCCAGCTGAGCCAGCTCTTTTGCGGCGTCAGCTCTCAGGTCCAAATAGGTCCCCCCCTGCACAATTCCAAACAACGCCTGATCGGCTCTATCATGAGCGCTAATACAGCGCTTTAGCCAGCGATAGGTTCGCTCGGTAGCACTGACGACGTCTTCTCTTGTTGCTGGATAAGGCGGACATTCATCAAAGGCCATAATCACATCGGCCCCCAGCTGGTTCTGAATTTCGATAGACCGCTCGGGGGGCATTTCGATAATGCGACCATCGCGAGGGGAGCGAAAAGTTGCGCCTTCGTCTGTGATGGTGCGCATTTTGCTCAGGCTAAATACCTGAAACCCGCCAGAGTCGGTCAGCATTGGCCCCGACCAATTCATAAACTTGTGAACGCCACCCGCCTGGGCAATCAGGTCTTCACCGGGCTGCAAATGTAGATGATAGGTATTGGCCAACACCATCTCGGCGTTACAGTCTTTCAGCTGCGCGGGCGTGACTGTCTTTACATTGGCCAGGGTCCCGACCGGCATAAACCGGGGCGTGTGCACCGGCCCATGGGGAGTATGAAAAACGCCTGCACGCGCTTTGGTGTGGCTACAGTTAGCCTGCAGCTGGTAAGAGAAATCAGTCAAGGGCAGTTATTGTGTGCTGGGACTGATACTAGAATAAAGGCTCGAAACACCACAGCTCGAATATCTATCAGCTAATATCTATCAATTAGAAGTTGCGCTCGTCATCCATAGAGGCATCCCAGCTGGCAGACAGTGCTTCGGTCACAATGGCCTCTAGCGTAGCAGCGTCAATTTCGCTGTGCATAGGGCGTTCCTTTTCTTTGGTAAATGGGGTTAGGCAAAGGCAACGATTATCTTGAATCAGCGCAAAGCTCGTGCTTGCACCTTTGGTAACCACCTCTAGATAGTCAAAGCTGTGAACGTTTACATACAAACTGCGATTAGCAACTAGGGTTGCCTGCGCGGGGTCGGCAAAGGCTTCCATCACGCAGCCCTCTCCTCTACTGGTAATTTCGTCATCTTGCCGATGAATGTATCGAACGTGTCGCAGACCCTTGAGCAGGCGGAGCATGTCGGCTTTGTTTACAACAATGCCGTTATCAACAATGCAGGGCGCGGGTAGCTGACTAGGAGAATTATGGTTCATTGGAAAGGCGTCACAAGGGCCGATAAACAAGCCGGTAAATTAAGAAGGCCAATAAAATCGGCCAATGTCATAGTTCTGATTGAACAGGGGCGATTAAACGGTCAAGGGAGTCAGGACAATTACAGAGCTAACTCTATAAGGAAAGCCTTCACAAGTCCGCGAATCTACCATCACGATAAACGAATTCCAGAAGTTTGCCATACCAGATTTGTAAGATTTTAAAATACTCCGTTGGTAGGATTACAACTTTACTGTTTTATCGGTCTTTAGTACTAAAAAATACTGAGCTTTTTGACTTGCCAAACCTGCGATCGCAATCGCTATATCTTTGGTTTTACCTGGGGTTTCACGAGCTACGATAGCTTTCTTGCAATCCGACTGTAGCCATCTGTGTGAATTCAACAACGTCGTACATAAAGATTCCAACAATTCAACATTTTGGCGAACTGAACTAATGACGACAAGCACTGAAATTGATGAACAATAGGTTGATAAATGCCTTTGCTAGCTGGCAAGGTGCCGTGATGTTTTATACCTGTTTGCCTGTGCGCGGGCCAGTCGCATTTCAATCGGTTGCTCGCTGGGCGCCTTGGGTGGGCACGGTCATTGGTGGGTTCATGGCGATCGCCGATCATCTATTGGGCCTGTTGCAAGTACCGCTATTGCTAGCAAGTGCTCTGGTTGTGGCCCTAGGCATCGCGCTGACTGGCGGCTTACATGTAGACGGCGTGATGGATGTAGCGGATGGGTTGGCAGTTCCCGATCGCAGCCGCCGGTTGGCGGTAATGGCGGATAGCCGGATGGGGGCTTTTGGCGGGATGGCAGCCGTGGTGCTGATTCTGCTGAAGGTGCTGGCGCTCGCGGCAATAGAAAACGATCGTTTCTGGGTACTGATAGCTGTTGCCATGTGGGGGCGCTGGGCGCAGCAGTGGGCGATCGCCTGCTACCCATACCTCAAAAAAGAGGGCAAAGGGGCCTTTCACCAGGCAGCGCTACCCACCGTCTGGCATACGCTACCGGGTTTGTTGGGGTTGATAGCCATAGGCGGATTGTTGGCGTGGGCCGGTGTCATTTCCACTGCACTGTCCGGTCGTATAGCTGTCGGCGGCGTTTTGGTTGCCATGCTCACTAGCGCCTACTTTTATCGCCAGCTCGGCGGGCACACGGGCGATACCTACGGCGCAGTCGTAGAATGGAGCGAGGCCTTACTGCTATGTAGCCTAAGCATTCACTGGCCTGCATCCTAAATGCAGCAGGGACTTTGAGCAGATTGTAAGCCAATAAGTAATGATCAACGGGCGGCTACAAAATCCATGTGTGGGATTCTGGCAGATGCGTGAGAATCTTTATTTCGGGGCCTATTTGTAGGCGTTGTTTGTATGGGCTGTTCCTTCTCGTCTACTATTGTCCTAAATCATTTTTTTGACGGCGAATAGTTCATGAGCGATTCTTCTCAGGTTTGCCAGGTGTCTGGTTCGGGTCTTCCGCTGGTAGGCAATGATATTGATACGGACCGCATTATTCCGGCTCGCTTTTTACGCGCGGTGACGTTTGACGGGCTTGGCGACCAGGTGTTTGCAGACGATCGCCAGCAGCTGGCTGAGCATCCTTTTAACCAAAGCCAATATCAGGAGGCACAGCTGCTGGTGGTGAACCGTAATTTTGGCTGTGGGTCGTCCCGCGAACATGCGCCGCAGGCAATCGCCCGCTGGGGTATTAATGCGCTGATTGGTGAAAGCTTTGCCGAGATCTTTTTTGGCAACTGTGTGGCGATGGGGGTACCTTGCGTAACCGCTGATGCGGATAGCATTAGTCAGCTGCAACATGCAATTGCCAACAATCCAGCGCTATCACTGACATTGAATCTAGAAACAATGACGGTGCAAGCTGGCGACCTTTCTGTAAAGGTAGAGATGGGGGCGGGCCCCAGACAAATGTTTTTGAATGGCACCTGGGATGCTTGCGGCCAGCTAGTGGCTCAAGCAGATGCCATTGGCAAAACGGCGAAGCAGCTACCGTATGTGAACTGGGCAGCTTGAACCTCAGGTAGTCCCTTGAATGCCACTAGCCTTTCGCCCACTGCGAATAAGGATTTTTAACCAGGCTCTGGTTGTAATACCTTGGTTCGCCTGATACTTCCTGACCAATCCAGTCAGGGAGTGCTACGGGCTGCTCTGCATTTTTTAGCTCTACTTCCGCGACAACCAGGCCTGCATTCTCGCCAATAAATTCGTCGATCTCCCATACAACCGGGCCGATGGGTAGACAATAGCGCGTCTTTTCTATCAAGGGGCGATCGCACAGCGTCTCTAGCATCTCCTGGGCATCATCAAGCGGAATTTCGTATTCAAATTCGGCTCTGCTTAGCCCCTGACTGGGCCCTTTTATGGTGAGGTAGGCCCGGCTACCTGCAATCCGCACCCGGACGCTATGGCCTGGTTGAGTAGTTGAAATGTAGCCCTGACAGTAGCGTTTACCGGTTGACGCGGCTCGCCAGCTGTCATTGGTAACCAGAAACTTACGCTCTATTTCTGTGCCCATCTTTTAGCCATGGTGTAAATAAGTGGTGTAAATAATAAGTGTGTGCATTGAGCGGTGTTTTAGTTCAGGTATAGGAAAACCTCGACCTCGTTTGGAGTAGGTAAAGCAGCGATCGCACCCAGACGCGTCGTGGTCAGCGCGCCCATTGCATTTGCATACCGAACGGCCTGACGAGCGCTGGATTCATCGTCCAGGCAAGCCATGCCTTTTTTGACCAGCTGATGAATAAAGCCAGCCGTAAATGCATCGCCAGCACCCGTCGTTTCTTCCACATCGACTGCAAATCCCGGCAGCACGCCAGCAACCTCACCAAAACAATACTCACAGCCCTCAGGGCCAGCCGTAATCAAAACCCCGCTCAAGTGGGGTAGCTGCTGAGCGATCGCCTTTGCAGAAACCGTTCCAAATAACCAGTCAGCCTCTACTTTAGAAACCTTCAGAAAATTCACTTTCTTGAGCAGATCGTAGATATGGCCCGGGGCATCAGCAGGCTTGGGCCAAAACATCGGTCGCCAGTTGACATCTACCAGGATAGGCATTCGGTTGCGCCGGGCGATCGCCACGGCTCGTATGACCGACTCACGTGAATCGAGATAGGCCAAGGGCAGAGTGCCAATAATCAAAAAGTTGCCGCCCATAAACAGCGCTTGCGACAGGCTCCCTGCAAACAAATGGGCATCTGCAAAAGCTGCCGGGTCGTGCTCCCCATTAAAGCCAGCGAAAGTTCGGGCCCCATTTACCTCAGTAGTGATATAAACCTGGCGTGTTGGCGCTTTGTGCCTGCTTTGCACACCCTGACGACCCACATTCATATCGCCTAGCAGCTGTATCAGCGCCTTGCCCCAGGGGTCTTCTCCCACTGCGCCAATGAACTCGACCCGATTGCCCAGCTTAGCCAGCGCGCAGGCCACATTGGCAGGTGCGCCACCGGGTAGCGCTGTCCAGCTAGAAACCTCCTGGCGTGATCGCCCAGGCTGCTCGGCAAAGCAGTCAACCAAGATTTCTCCTAGGCAAATCGCGTGGCTCACAACCGCTATTTCAGTCTGCGCAACACATACTCTGTAATATCTTCAAGGGCCTGACGCGAAGGTGACTTTGGCAAAGCACTTAGCCGTTCAAAAGCATGACTGGCATGATGCATCGCCAGCTCTCTGGCTCGGCCAATTCCCGAACTTGAATGCACTAGCTCAAGCGCCTGCTCAAAATCTTCAGGCTGTGAAAATTCTCGCTCAATCAGTGTTTTCAGATACGGCACCTCTTCCATTGCATACAGCACGGGAGCCGTCAGATTGCCGCTTCGCAGATCAGAGCCGACTGGTTTTCCCAGCACATCATCAGAGCCCGTAAAGTCTAAAATATCATCTACCACCTGATAGGCCAGCCCCAGGCTCCGCCCAAACTGATAGAGATCCTCTGCCAGCTCATCTGATACATTACTTAGCACCCCGACAGCCTTGGAACTATTGGCAATCAGCGTAGCGGTTTTGTAGTAGCTCTTATCCAAGTATGCCTCTATGGTTAGGCTGGTATCAAAGTACTTCAGGCCCTGACGAATCTCGCCCTCAGCCAGATCCATAATCACCCTGGACAGCAGCTTAACCACTTCTAAATTGTCTAGATTAGCCAGGTACCAGGAGGACTGCGCAAACAGAAAATCACCCGCCAAAATAGCAACACGGTTGCCAAACTGGCTATGAACGGTAGAGACACCTCTACGGGTCGCCGATTCATCCACAACGTCATCGTGCACCAGGCTAGCGGTGTGAATCATTTCTGTGATTTCTGCTAGCCGTCGGTGACAGGCCATGAGCTCTTCGTCGGGCGCGATCGCCCTAGCCAATAGCAAGACAATAGCCGGACGAATACGCTTACCCCCAGCACCAAACAGGTGCTCGGCAGCGGCATAAAGAATCTTGTGACGTGCGCCTACGAGGTTCTTTAAATTATTGGTTAGAAGCGTAAGGTCAGCTTCTACAGGCGCAAACAGAGCGGTGACTGAGGTCATGGAAAACGCGACTCAGGCGAATTGTTAAGTTACGAAAGTTTAAGTAGTCTTTCTTTATTCTAAGCTATTGCGATGGGAAAGGGGATATTCCCTCAAGGGAAGCACGCAGAAAGCAGATAAAAACACCCTAAAGCCCTTGTTATCCGTATGGGTTAGGCCTTTTGCAAGGTGGTATCTGTTGCAGACAAACGATAGGCAAGCAGATAGCTAGCAGACTGGTCAAATCACAAAAACTTATGCTAATATTAAGATATTAGAAAACTTTCTCCTAGAAGTTCGATTTCAGGCATAGAGGTGGCATCTGTCGGCCCTCTCCATCTACATATCTTTACGTATGCGTGACCTGTTTTTATTGAAGCAGGGGTTTTGAAATCGGGCCCTTTACCGAGCCCTTTACAGGTCTATTGCATGGAAGAAATCGCAGTTGCGATTTCTTTGCTACCTACGTTCAAGTTGGCGGCCGGTGTGAGGATATAGACAGCAACACGCCCTTGTCAGACGACTGTTAGCCATAATGGCTATCTGTACATACAGCCCCTTCTCACTTTGCTTTCAAGGTTTTGCCTTGTTCGCTTCGAAGATTGGCTGAGCTGGGATGAGCTGAATGCTAACTTTAACGATCGTTAATGGATCTTTGCTTATACAAGCGGTTAACTGAACCGTTTAGTACAGGCAAAAAGCGTAATAGGGTTCTAGGAGGTTGTTTTTACTAATACGCTCGCTCCTTTGTTCACCTTCGCTGTGCTCGCCATGCCGCACTTCTTCAACGCCAATCCGATTGCAATTGTTTTGCCTGCTCTAGGCTACCTGTCACTTATATATATCGTCCTAATGTGGATGAGTATGGGGACGTCTGATACTCAGTGATCGCCCCAATGGCTGCTACTGAGCCTCTCTGATAAAAAGCTGCCCGGCATTGTCTGGGCAGCTTTTTAGTAGCTTCATTACATGGGCATTCTCATCCCATCTTTAGCCCAGAACTATCATCTTCCGCTGTGGCTACCCTAGGGGTGCATAGCGGTTTTTCTGTCTGTTTTGAGCAGCAGCAGGCATTTAGCGATCGCTCACCCTAGAAGGGGCTGCGTAAATGATCTCTAACTCACTGACCGGGACCTTTGCCACCTCAGGCTTGTAGCCTAGCCATTGCTCAGAAACCGTCGCAAATTGCTCAGGGTCACCACTGACATAAAACTCGGTTGGCTCAGGCGTGCTTTGAGTAGAGCGCCTTCTAAGCCTGAGGATCTTGAGCTCTTGCATTGCGGCAACGGTAAGATGCTCTGCTGGGTCAACTAGCGTAATAGAAGGTGGCAATATCTGCTTGAAAACAGGTGCAAGATGCGGATAATGGGTGCAGCCGTACACCAGCGTGTCAATACCTTTCGTAATTAGCGGAGTTAAGTAACGTCGGGCTACAGAGAGTGTATAGGGGTCATGGATGCGATCGCTCTCAATCAACGGAACAAAATCCTGACAGCCAACTTGCCAAACCTGGGCCGTTGCATCTACTTCTAGTACGGCCTGTTTGTACGCATCGCTTTTAGCAGTTGCTTCAGTCGAAACCACGCCAATTTTCTTACCACTCTTAACCGCTGCCATCGCGCCGGGCAGCACAATGCCTAAAATTGGAATCGGAAATTCCGAGCGAACCTCTTCGAGCACCAAAGCCGAACTGGTGTTACAGGCCATGATGATCATTTTTACGTCTAGCGTGATCATCCAGGTGATAATTTCGCGAACAAATCGCAGGATTTCGCTTTTAGAGCGGTTCCCGTAAGGCACCCTTGCAGTATCACCAAAGTAAATGACCGACTCGTGCGGCATTTGCCTGTACATCTCACGTAGAACCGTTAATCCCCCAACACCGCTATCAAATACTCCAATCCTAAAGTGGGAGCGCAGCTGACTAGAGGGGGCTGGGATGCTCATAGGTAAAAATACTCAGTATATTAAGTGAATAAATGTTGTCTAGAGTTTAGTCGGAATTGGAAACTTTACCAGCTTTATTTTTGATTTCCTCTACAAATTAAGGATTTAAAGGCTTAGGCAAGAATTCAAAAGTTCATAGGAAAAGACTTGCCCACCCTTCACAGTTGGACTAGCCAATCAGGACATTTTTCCAAACTTCTCTCTTTTCACGCATCTTTGATGTTTGTTTTAATACAAATTCAAATAGTGCTTTTACGGATGTTTTTCAAATTTATAGTGTACGCAAAAAATAGACATATCTCTCTCAATACAGGGAGAGATATGTCTATTTTTTAACGGGGTCAGTTGCTGTGTTTGTGCGCGTCAGCATCTATGCCTCTAAGCAGCTGTGCCTCTAAGCAGACATAGCTGCTTAGAGGCATGCTATCGTGGCGGCTCCAGTCACGATTCTGAAGCTTCGGCAGTCGGTGAGGCGATCGCGACTTTATCGGCACTGGCTTCTTCTAGGGTGCCACCAGTCGCACCGTCGTCATCGTTAAACACCAGTCTTAGCAAGGGCGGTGCAATGAAGGTAGTGACAATAACCATCACAATAATAGCCGCGTCCAAAGACTCTGAGAGGACGCCGCTAGCTGCGCCGACACCGGCAAATACAAGGCCAACCTCACCTCTAGGAATCATGCCAAAGCCAACGGCTAGCCGGTTGATTCCAGGTTGACCAAAGACCGCAAACCCTGTAATTGTTTTGCCTACAATAGCAATCACCACCAGAAAAGAAGCAATGATGAGTCCTTCTCGGTTTGCAGGCACCAGAGGATTGAGTACGCTAATGTCCGTTCGTGCCCCGACAGTGACAAAAAATACCGGCACTAGCATGTCAGCAATAGGCGTAATCTGCTCTTCTAGCTCTCTTCGTTTCGGGGTTTCTGCCAAAATTAGGCCCGCTGCAAACGCCCCGAGGATAGTCTCTAGCTGAATAGCAGCTGCAATGTAAGAAAGCACAAACGCAAAAATCAACGAACTAATAATCAGCTGGCCACGCGTTTGTAGCTGATCGACCAGGCTGACAAATAGCGGACTTAGTAAGCGCCCCAAGAAGATAGAGCCAATCAGAAAGGTCGCCGCCCCTAAGACCAGATAAATAACATTCGTAATTTCGATTTCGCCTGTTTTGGCAAGACTAGCCACCACTGCCAAAACGATAATGCCGAGCACGTCATCGAGAACGGCAGCGCCAATAATGATTTGACCTTCTGTGGAACTAAGCTGCTGCATTTCGGCCAGTACTTTGGCCGTAATGCCAATACTGGTCGCGGTGAGAGCGGCTCCAGCAAACACAGCCGGAATCGTACCAATGCCAAAGAATAAGACCAATCCAGCCGTACCCGCAACAAAAGGCGCGACAACACCGATTACCGCAACGACAGCGGCCTGCGGTCCGACCCGAATTAGCTCTTTGAGATCGGATTCTAGCCCGATTTCAAACAGCAAAATGATGACGCCAATCTCAGCAAGTACCGAAAGCGCCTCGCTTTCACCGGTAAATACCAGTCGCAGGCTTTCAGCGTCCAAGCCGGCGGTCATCTGGATCACGTTCATCAAGTTAGAGTCGGGTAGCACGCCCCCCTCTGGAAAGACGATCAGATGAAGGGCCGATACGCCAACGACAACCCCGCCGATAAGTTCGCCGAGGACTGAGGGTAGGTTGAGCCTGGCACACAGTTCGCCCCCTACTTTGGCGGCAATAAAAACAGTGATTAAGCTGAGGAGAACACCTGCTAATACAAAGGAGCCGATCTCGGCTTCATCGACCTCCGCGAGAAGGGGAACAGTGCTATTCCAGGGACTACTCCATATCCCAGGATCCCAAAACAACTGAGCAAAGATCGTCTGAGAAAATAAGCCTTGTATCATGCCAGGTATACCGCTTGTAGGTCCTGTGTGAGTCGCTATTGTTCGTATTATTTAGCGCAACTCACCGTTGTCTAATTTACATGAGTGCCTGGATTTGTGGTGTGTTCATTTGGTTATAAGCTGCTGATGGTTATCAGCTGCTGATTTTTTGCTTTGTTGGCTTTGCTTTGTTGTTAGCAAGCATCAACCAAAGCGTTAGCCAAAAACGCGGTGCTGTAAGGAGGGCATTTGGCGGCGCACCTGTTCTAGTCGCGAAGGGTTTATTTCGGCGATCGCCATCCCCAAGTTATCGCCTGCATCGGCCAGAGTAATACCCCAGGGGTCAATAATCATTGCGTGCCCGTGGGACTGGCGACGCGCGTTGTGAAACCCAGTTTGCGCCGGGGCAATCATATAGCAGGTATTTTCAATCGCTCTTGCCTGTAGCAGTACCTGCCAGTGGTCTTTTCCCGTAAAGGCGGTGAAAGAAGCGGGCACAATCAAAACCTCCGCCCCCTCCTTAGAAAGCTGACGATACAGCTCTGGGAAGCGAACGTCATAGCAGACAGAAATCCCAAGCTGGCCTAGCCGTTCAGAGCGATGCACCTGGGGCATTTCGCTCCCAGAGGTAACGGTTTCTGATTCCTGATAAGTGTTGCCATCGGGCAGATTCACATCAAACAGATGCACCTTGTCGTAGCGCAGCAGCTCTTCCCCGTTGGCATTCACCAAAATAGCCGTATTGTAGGTGCGCCCGTCGGGAGAAGGCACCGGATAGCCGCCGCCCAAAAGCATGATGCGATAGCGCTGGGCCATCGTTTTAATGAACTTTTCACTGGCTGTACAAATTTCCTGGGCCTGCTTGAACTTAGCGGTTTCATCCCCCAAAAACGAAAAGTTTTCAGGCAGGGTTATCAGCTCTGCCCCACGACGGGTGGCCAGGTCAATCAGCTCTTCCGCCTGGGCCAGGTTCTTCGCCAGGTCGGGCACACTGGTCATTTGTAGCGCCGCTGCCAAATAGGGCTTCATAGAGGTTTCGATAACCGACACAACAGCTTTTAATTGTACGGGTTGTAGGGGATAGACGAAAGCCACCGCTCGCATATCTTGTGCACATAGCACTTGACACGAAAGGGGTTTTACAGGGATTATTGATCTCTGTGCAAATGCTCGAAACAGGTAAAAAGTCTATTGCTTAGCTGCTTCTAGTTCAGCTTGGGCCGAATAGTCTACCTCTACGGCAATTTTTAGGAAGAACGAAGGATTATGGCTTACGCGATTATCGCAGCAGGGGGGACTCAGCTTAGAGTAGAGCCCGGTCGATTTTATGACCTCAACCGCCTGCCCGTAGAGCCCGATGAAACCATTACAATCGACGACGTGTTGATGGTAGAAAATGGCGACGACGTCAGTATTGGTCAGCCGTTGGTATCGGGTGCAAAGGTCAGCGGTACGGTGGTCAGCCACCTGCGGGGCAAGAAGGTCATCGTATACAAAATGAAGCCCAAGAAGAAAACCCGTAAGAAGCGCGGTCACCGCCAAGACCTGACTCGCGTTATGATCGATTCGATTACGGTGGGCGGAAAAACCATCACTGCTGACGACTAACGCAGGCGATTCCGACGGCAGAGAACGGCATATTTAGCAAAAGTAGGCTCAATAGAACACAGGAGATATTTGACACCATGGCACATAAGAAAGGTACCGGTAGTACTAGAAACGGTCGCGACTCTAACGCACAGCGACTCGGCGTAAAAAAGTACGGCGGTGAAGCAGTCATTGCCGGTAACATCATCGTGCGTCAGCGTGGCACCAAGTACCATGTTGGCGAAAATGTTGGGCGTGGTGGAGACGACACGCTGTTTGCGCTCATCGACGGCGTTGTGAAATTTGAGCGTAAAGGTAAAAATCGTAAGAAAGTTAGCGTTTACGCGTCTGCATAGTGAATCTGCACAGTGAGTTTTGCACAGTGAGTTTTGCACGGTGAGTCTGTAATGACACCAGGCTTCATAACGCCAGGCTGAGATGATGCCAAACCAGTTGGCCCATCTACTCATTGAGTTTATTTACATCCTCAGGCAAGCAAAAGGCCGAGCCTTCGTTTAAGGCTCGGCCTTTTGTATTGACAAACGCTATCGTGACTACTCAGAAGCGACATCTGGCTGCAATGCTGAAACGGCTGCGCGCTTGCGTTTAGCCGGTAATCTATCCGTTATTTTCCGCCGCACAGATAAAATAGCCCGGACCGGAAACTCACGAATCTGATGAACGACCAGATTGCGGATGTAGCCGTACTGCGGGAACTGACGAAGCAAAATGATTTCGGCAAAGATGTAGAACCGTCCGCGTCTACGGTGTTCGGGGGGATTATCTTCTACTCGCAGCTGCGCGGGTCCTGGCAGCTTGTGACCAATGATTCGATCGGGCTGTGCCGGGTCGTAAAACTTAGCCTGCAGGCCCAATCCTAACAATCTATCCAGGCACCAAAACGGCAGATACTTGAAAGGGCCCACCACAGTTAAGCCCTTTAGAATTTCCTGAAGTGCCTCTTGCACCATTGAATTAACCCAGACCTTTTTATCAAAGTTCTCGGCGTGAGGGCCCTTATGATCGCGGCGACCGCGCCAAATGCAGCCCCAGTCGAAGCGGTTGTGCATGGGCGCGATGGGAATTTCTAGCATGTGACCTTCCCTGTATAGGTGCAGGTTGTTGTCCGCCTTGCGACAGATGGGTAATGCAGTGAGGTCTGTAGGCAAGTCTTCCCAGGGAGCCTGCAGCGCGGCAGTGTCGCCATAGGCATATTCGGTTTTGGCTAGCCGCATGACCCAGCTTTCTGGAAACTGCTGAAAATATCTTTCTGCCAGGGCTGGGACGTTGGGGTTGATGTATTCATCGCAGTTGAAGGTCAGCAGGTAGGTCCCAGCAGCGTTTAGCATACCGCTGAGCCGTTGGATAATTTCACCGCGATAGGGGCTCACTAGCTGGCGCAGGCGAGCATCCGCGCAGGGCTCCGGCTTAACACCCGGCGGATGGACCAGGATGAACTCTACCGATCCCTGGATTTGCAATAGGTGAGCGAGCCAGTCGGGAGAAAATCCCTCTCGCATAGGGACCACGATTGAAAGAAAGGGTGCGGTCATCGGGAACATCCTCAGTCAGTGTCAAAGTTATGCAAAACCATGTACCAGGCCTAGGATCACTATGCATACATTAGGCCGTAATTTCAGCGTTCCCGAGCGCTACTTCGCAGAACGTTCATACCGTCCTTATACTGTCGCTTACAAAACAGCACACTATTGGCAATGGATGGTCGAGCTTGTTAGCATGAGCTGCTATTTCTAGATTTATAGTAGTGTTTCTATGAAAGGGGGGTGCAAATTCGCAAAATGTGACTAAAGGGGGACTGTGCAACCTGGGAAAGCTAGGGCACGACAAAAGATCGCTACCTATCAAAAATCTCTATCAACAGTTCGGTAATTCGCATCGGTAACTCGTAATGCAAGTGACGCAAACTAAGATTCCTGAGGTGCTATTGTTCGAGCCTCGCGTCTTTGAAGACGAACGTGGTTTCTTTTTAGAGAGCTTCAGCCAAAAGGTGTTTGACGAGGCGGTGAGGGGGCATTACGACTTTGTACAAGACAACCATTCTTCGTCTGGGGGCAATGTTTTACGCGGTTTGCACTATCAGCTTGAGCATACTCAGGGTAAGCTGGTTCGCGCGGTTGTCGGTAGCATTTACGATGTGGCGGTTGATATTCGCCGGGGCTCGCCAACGTTTGGCCAGTCGGTGGGCCAAATATTGAGCGCCGAAAATAAACAGCAGCTGTGGGTCCCCCCTGGGTTTGCCCATGGGTTTTATATCCTTTCCGAGACGGCTGAGGTCTTGTACAAAGCCACAGATTTTTACAGCCCAGCTCACGAGCGCAGTATTGTGTGGAACGATCCAGCGTTGAGCATCGGTTGGCCAACGGCGGGCAGCACACCTATCGTCTCTGGGAAAGACAAGGCAGGTGCGCTGCTGGCAGAGGCGGAGTTGTTTGAGTATGGTGCGGTTCCTGGCACGACTTCTAAAAGGTCCCTGGCATGAGCATTTTGTTACTAGGGGCCGAAGGGCAAGTTGGGCAGGAACTACAGCGATCGCTCACCTGCCTAATCCCCAAAATGGGTCCGATAGTCGCCTTGGGGAGAGCTCAGCTGGATTTGACCGACCTGGCAGCGATCGCCGCCAAAATCAAGGCCATTGCACCCACACTGATCGTAAATTCAGCTGCCTATACTGCCGTTGACAACGCCGAAAGTGAACCCCAGCTAGCCTACCGTATCAACGCGGAAGCGCCCGGTGCAATTGCCCGCTCAGCACAGGCATGTGGGGCCACGCTTATTCACATTTCAACGGACTATGTTTTTCCAGGGCATGACGGCTCACCCCGAGTAGAGAGCGATCCCACTGGGCCATTGAGCGTATACGGCAAAACCAAGCTGGCAGGCGAAGTGGCCATTCGCGCAGCGCTCGACCAGCACATTATATTGCGAACCGCCTGGGTGTATGGGTGCTATGGCAAAAGTAACTTTGTCAAGACCATGCTACGGCTGGCTAAGGAGCGATCGTCGTTGAGTGTTGTTAACGATCAGATAGGCTCGCCGACCTGGGCCACAGATATTGCAACAGCGATCGCCCAGCTCGCTGACAAACCCCAGCACTCGCCAGGGACCTACCATTTCACTAGTAGCGGCATCGCTAGCTGGTACGATTTCGCCGTGGCTATTTTTGAAGACGCAAAAGCATTAGGCATCCCGCTGGCCATCGAGACGGTAACCCCTATCGCCACCGCAAACTATCCAACACCAGCGCAAAGGCCCGCCTACTCGGTCTTGAACTGCCAGAAACTCACTGATGTTTTGGGCTATACCGCACCTCCCTGGCGAGACAGTTTGCGGCATATGCTACAGCAGTACGTTCAGCTTAATCCGTCCTTAAAAATGGATAAATGACTGGAATTGATGGCTATTTTCATTACTATTTATTTTGAGGAAACCCTATGAAAGCGCTCATCTTATCGGGTGGTAAAGGGACCCGCCTGCGCCCACTGACTTACACAGGGGCCAAGCAGCTCGTACCCGTCGCTAACAAGCCAATTCTTTGGTACGGCATTGAAAGTTTGGTTGCCGCTGGCATTACAGAAATCGGCATTATTGTTAGCCCTGAAACAGGCCCCGAAATTGAAGCAAAAACGGGCACTGGCGAACGATTTGGAGCACGCATTACCTACGTTCGGCAAGAGCGTCCTGAAGGCCTAGCGCATGCGGTGAAGGTCGCCCAGCCGTTTCTAGGCGACTCGCCTTTTGTGATGTATCTGGGAGATAACCTGATCCAAGACCAGCTAGAAAAGTTTGTCGCTGAGTTCAAAACGCGCGCTGCCGGGGCAACCATTATGCTCAAGCAGGTGTTGAACCCAACCGCGTTTGGCGTGGCGCAAGTAGATGATGCAGGCAGCGTGATTAGGCTGGTCGAAAAGCCCAAGCATCCCCCTTCAAATTTGGCACTGGTGGGGGTGTATTTGTTCTCGGCAGATATTCATGAGGCGATCGCCCAAATCAAGCCCTCCCCACGCGGTGAACTAGAAATTACCGATGCGATTCAGCAGCTCATCGACACCCAAAAACCCGTTGAAGCCAAAGAGCTTTCTGGCTGGTGGCTCGATACCGGGAAAAAAGACGATTTACTCGAAGCCAATCGCATCATCCTAGACGAGTACATTATTGACGCTGATATTGCTGGTGAGGTTGATCAGCAAAGTATCGTTAGTGGCCGAGTGGTGATCGGAAAAGGGTCGCAGCTTACTAACTGCACGGTACGTGGCCCCGTGATCATTGGGGAAAACTGCATTCTGGAAAACTGCTTTGTAGGCTCGTACACCAGTATTGCTGACAATTCAACCATTCAAGACGTGGAAATAGACCACAGCGTTGTGCTCAAAGGGGCAAAAATCTCGGGGATTCAGCGTCGCATCGTAGATAGCCTGATTGGTGAGCGGGCAACGCTTACCGCAACCGACCACCGCCCCAAAGCGCTGAGATTTATGGTGGGCGATGACTCTACTATCGAGCTGACATAGCGACTGGCATATCAAGCTGGCATATCGAGCTAGCAAAGATAGACCCACGCAACCACTCATACTGTCTAAATAACCTGTCTAAAACAACCTATCTCAACTACTTTCTAAATGGCCATGTCAAAACGCGTCTTAATTACCGGCGGGGCCGGGTTTATCGGGTCCAACTTTGTGCGCCACTGGTGTGAGCATTACGACGGGAAGGTCGTCGTACTCGACATTTTGGGCTACGCCGGGAACGAGGCCAACTTGTCGGATCTTACGAGTCAGGGCAAAGTCCAGCTGGTAAAAGGCGATATTTGTGATGGGTCACTGGTGGCCAAACTCTTGGCGCAAGAAGCGATTGATACGGTGGTTCACTTTGCCGCCGAGTCCCATGTGGATCGCTCTATTCTGGGGCCTGCGGCATTTGTTCAAACCAATGTGGTCGGCACCTTTACGCTACTAGAAGCCTTTCGCAACCGCTGGAGCGATCAAGGAAAACCCGAAGACTATCGTTTTTTGCATGTTTCGACAGATGAAGTGTATGGCAGCCTGGAAGCAAACGATCCCCCCTTTACAGAAACAACTCCCTATGCCCCTAACAGTCCTTACTCTGCATCCAAGGCCGGCAGCGACCACCTTGCACGGGCGTATTTCCACACCTATGGAATGCCTACGCTCATTACAAACTGCTCTAACAATTATGGGCCGTATCAGTTCCCCGAAAAGCTAATTCCGCTGATGTGTTTGAATATCTTGCTGGGCAAGCCTTTGCCGGTGTATGGCGATGGTCAAAACGTACGTGACTGGCTACATGTGAGCGATCATTGTACGGCCATTGACGTGGTGCTTCACCAGGCAAATCCGGGTGATGTGTATAACATTGGGGGAAACAACCAGGTGAAAAATTTAGATATTGTCCACAGCCTGTGTGACCTAATGAGCGAGCTAGCAGGGTCGCTGCCACAGGCACCACGTGAGCTGATTACCTTTGTTACCGACCGGCCTGGCCATGACCGTCGCTACGCTATGGACATTGCCACAATTCAGCGAGACCTGGGCTGGTCACCGGCTTATAACTTTGAAAAGGGCCTGCGGCAAACGGTGGCGTGGTACCTAGCAAATCGCGACTGGTGGGGACCTTTACTTTCTGATGAGTACAAAGGGTATTACGACAGTCTGTATGGCGATCGCTAATAACCATCTGTAAGCATATGCATACATCCGCGATCTGCTGTACCTAACTATCCGCCTAGTGGTGGTCCGTCACTTGAGCAAGTTTTTGACTGAGATCGGCAATCTTTTGATTAAGCCTCTTTACCTGCTGACTCAGCGCAGATATATCAACAGCAGCCTGTCCGGGTGGCTGGGTTTGCTGAGGCCTAGGGAGCTCTTCATCCAAATTTGTCAGGGAGCCTAGCTGAAAATGCTGCAAATCGAGAACGGTCTTTCGTTTAGGTGGTTCGACGCGGTTGATAACAGCAGGATCGGTATTATACGGAAAGTTCCCCTTAGGCTTAGAGACAGTAAAGGCAGATACTTGTAGCGTAATGTAGGTAAGCACACCCAGCGCTGAACCGGCTGAAATTTCCATAAAGGGATCGGTGCTGAACAGGTCTTGCTGCTCGCCACCAAAGAGCAGCGTATCTTCAAGATCGAGCAGGCCAACAGAAGCAGCGTTGTCTCTGGCTTCTTTGTCGCTAGTGCTCATAGAGCGCGAGAAGGCTGGCTCCTGTTGCGTAGCAGATAGGGCTACTTGGGGTGATTTTATAGACGGTGCAGGTGGCGTAGGCTGCGGCTTGGTCGGTCGGCTTTCAGAGGCTTTCTCCAGGTCCTCTTTTACAACTTTTTTGGGGACGCTTGGTATAATTTCTGGCTCTGCTTTTTTTGGAGGCAGCTGCGGGTTTGTCTGTGGTGATGCTGACTCTATTAGTGCTATCTCTGTCAGTTCTGGCTCATCCGTCAGTGCTGGCTCATCCGTCAGTGCTGGCTCCGCTTTTGACTGAGTTTTTGATTGATCCGCTGGGAGAATGTCTGGTAACCCCGTGGTCGCAGAGGGCATAGGCCTTGCGACGACAGACTGGTCGGCTTTTGGCAGATTTGCAGACTGCTTTGTGATGACTGTTTGGGGCGCTGTAGGAATCGCTGCTGGCTTAGGCGCTGCTGGCTGAGATGCTACTGGCTTAAATGCTGTAGGAGGAGTACGCTTTGCAGCAATATTGCTTTGGGTGGGTTTTCTCTTCTTTCTTGGGGCACCAACGAGAGTAAGATTTCGCAGTGGAACGGGCTTGCTGAGGCGATCGCCCACCAGCGAATCCAATAGCGCACTTCCTGTAGAACGCTTTGGCGTTTCGAGGGTAGATAGGGATTGTGATAACGACAGAGGAACCTGAACGCCGCTGAGCTGTCGTCCATAGAGGACTTCGTAGCCCAACGTTTTATCCGAGGCTTGGCTGCCTGAAGTGTCCTGCTTTGAGGCGGGGATTGACTGAGCTACACCTGGCTCTGTTTGTGTGTCTGTTGACGGCGACATCTTTGTTTTAAGCAGAAGGCTTTAGCGGATACTCGTGCTGTGAATGACTGATATGTTCAGCTATTCACATAGTCGTTTTCTGTATAGAACTGCTGTATAAAAGCAGGCTATTGCGCACTCCCATAGCTTAGTAGACGACATAGAGCACCTTTTTGCTCCCCAATTTATAAATAAGGCAGCTTTATGAAATCACTTCGCTATTGTGAGTAAGATCACTTTACAGCGTAAGTGTACTAATGTCGCTACACTACAGTTTTCCCAGGCTATAGCCCTCCGAACCTGTAGCCTTTGCCATACACGGTGTGTATCAAGGTGGGCTGATTGGGAGCTTCTATTTTTTTCCGTAACAGTCGCATCTGTGCGGCTAAGGCATTGCTGCTGGGCGTTGCATCCTTGCCCCAGACTGCATCGTAAATCTGGTGATGCGTCAGTAGCTGATAGGGCGACTGCATCAAGTACGCCAAAAGCTGACCTTCTTTTTCTGACAGCTCGATGGTTTGACCATTGCGGTTAGCGATTTGGTCTTTGACATTCAGGCTGATGTCACCAAATGTGATGGAAGCTGCTGCGGTAGACGGTGTTGCAATCGCGGCTGTGGATTCTTTCGCCTGCGGCTCTAAAGCGGTAGGACGCCTGAGGAGCGCACGCACCCGGGCAAGCAGCTCGCGTAGCTCGAACGGCTTCACCAGGTAGTCATCGGCACCAGCATCCAGCCCATCTACGCGATCATCAACAGTGTCTTTTGCGGTCAGAAACAGAACTGGGGTGGTAATAGCGTGCGATCGCACTTCCCGGCAAATGTCCAAACCGCTCTTACCCGGCAGCATCCAGTCGAGAATCAGTAAGTCGTAGCGACCGCTAACAGCCAGCTGGCTGCCTTGCTCACCCTCACTGGCCACATCAACGCTGTAGCCCTGCCGCTGAAGCAAACGGCTAAGCGGCGTTGTCAGTTCTGCTTCGTCATCTACCAGGAGAATATGCATAGTGGGTTGAGCTTAAACACTGCTGCATCATGGTTTTCAGAGCATAGCGGAAGACTCAGAGCACAAGCAGTCGCTACGCTTAGGGCAATGCTGTCTCGGCTTGCTCACCCTCACCCGTGACATTATCCAATACGCCGAGTAGCTCGCGTTCAAAAGAAACCTGTGCTCGGTTAGTTCGCCCGCCGACAAAGAGTTTGTCTGCCGTTTGTAGTGCCCAAACCTGCGAGTGAGAGATATAGCTGACAACAACCCCAATCATCAACAGCCCAAACCCTAAGTAAACAACTGGAATACCCGGATCTGCTTTAATTTGAAGGCCCGTAGAGCCAATGAGTTCATCGACAAATAAGGTGACCCCGTTCACCTCAACGCTACTTCCTGCGCGGACAGTCGATACGAGCTGACCGCTCATGTCATACAGCAACAGCGTGCCTTGCAGGTCTTGAGCAATCAGGGAAACACCCTCGCTCATATCGGGCTTTGTGGGTACCCAGGTGCCCCAGAGCCTGCCACCTTCGGCTTCTAGCTGTGCCATTTGCAAGTTGAAAACCGGACTGTTATTAATGCGGACCTTTACTGCGCCGACCCCCCAATCTGCCTGGTATAGGGTGACATTTTTGTAGCGCAGGGGTTGATTCACCCAAATGGTTTTTCGTTTAACTTCTTCGCCAGCATCGTCGAGTACAGAAAGGTCGGAATAGAACTGATCGACACGCCCCTCAGGAGAATAGTCGATCCAAAAGCGGTTAACGTGGACAGACCAGTCTTTAGGTATTTGCGGCCCTGCCCAGGGGCCAGCGTCGAAGATGTTTTGAATTTTGAATGTTTGACCGCTGGGGACTATTTCCTGGGCAAAGAAGCCCGTCATAGATCCGAGAATTGCCCCGATTAAAATTAGCAGCATACTGGCATGGACTACAATTGGCCCGATTCTGCCAGAGAGCCCTTTGTGGGCGTACAGCATGTCGCCTGCGTCGCCTACCTCACCTGCTTTTTCAAATACTTTGTAGCGGCGATCGCTCAGCTGCGCCTTTAGCGCTTCCAAATCGCCCCCTTCTATTTCAGTACTAAGTGCCATTTTGCCAAACTGACGCGGCTTACTGTAAAAATTCCAGGTACGTGAGAACCATCGCAGCGCCGTAATTTGCCGGGTAAAGGTACAGGCGGTCAGGCTAGCACCAAACAGGATCAAAATAGACAAAAACCACCAAGTGCGATAGACGTGGTCCAGCCCCAGGAAGAGCACAACCTTCCAGGTGAGAAAGCCAAAAAGCGCTGGGGATTCGGGGTAGTTTTCCTGGTAGAAGGTGAGGCCCTGACCCTGCTCGATGACGGTGCCGCTAATGCTGAAGATTGCGATCGCTAACAACAACCCAATAGCCAGCTTCAGATCCGCCAGTAAAGGAATGAGCTCTTTGCGAAAGTAGCGTTTAGTAGCGGTGATAGCGGCCATTGAATCAGTAAAAAGATAAAGAAAATTAGGCGATCGGGATGAGCCGCGTCACCAGTGAAAACAATCCAAAACCCACCAGCAAAACGCCACTTGCAGGCGTAATCCAGCCGGACCAGCGGCGCAGCTCCAGAATGCGCTTGATAGACGCCGTAAAAATGCCTGCCAGCATTAACGGTGCCACATACCCGACGGTGTAGGCCAGCAGCAGCGAAGCACCCAAAACAGGATCGCCCTTTTCACCGACCCAGGCCAGCAAGGTTGCCAAAACGGGCGTGCTGCAAGGAGAGGCCACCAGCCCGAAGGTCAGGCCTAGCAGGTAAGACTTCACGGAGCGAGGAATGTTGTTTTCGAGGAAACCCGTGTCGTTAAAAGATGGCAGCGGCGGTAAGGGGAGCGCTTCTAGGAGATTGAGGCCCATGATGATAGCGATCGCACTTACCACAATCGGCAGCCCCACGCCCACCTGCCCATACACCCAGCCCAGGCTACCGGCCACCAGCCCTAGCGCCGCCAGCGTCGTTGCCAGCCCCGTCGCAAACCAAACCGATTGCCCCACGGCCTGCCACCGATTCTCCAGCTCGTAGCTGCCCATGTAGCCAACCGTAATTGGCAGCATAGAAAGCATGCAAGGCGTGAGGCTAGTCAGCAGTCCCGCACAGGCAATAATGCCAATGCTCGCAATAGAAAGATGACCCAGCTGGCCTTCTACCCAGCCGTTTGCCTGCTGGCTGAGATGATACAGAAAAAGTTGCAGGCGCTCGCCCATAAAACATGCTTTCGCCGGACTACGCCCCTAATTGTACAGAAAATACTTGTTGTCCGTCGCAATTGCAGCTGTCAGTTTATTCAGCAGTCGGGGCATCCGCTGTCTGTGCACCAATTGGCGCGTTGGCTACGAGCTGCTTTTCTGGAGGGTCAACAGCCCCTTTTTCAGACCCGCTTTCAGCACTCCCTGTTGGATCGTCTGCAAAGTCACGAGACTTAATCCGAATGCTGGGCTTTTTCATCAGGTTATTGGCTGTCTGGCGGTCCTTCTCGGGAGAAGCCTTGCTCTGCTCTAATTCTTCTATCTGTTCGGTCAGTGAGCCCGTAGAGGGCTTGCGTCGCTTCAGGCGACCCCGAGTTGTTTTGAGTAAATTGCTGGCTGTTTGCAGGTCTTTTTCGGGAGAGGCGGCCATTGCGCGGTTGCGGCTAGGGAGCGAAAGCACGTTTGTATCCCGTGACTCTCTGGCAACCCGAATGAGCACGCTGGCGGTAATTAGGCTAGCAATCATAGAGCTGCCACCATAGCTAAATAGAGGAAAGGGCAGCCCAGTGGTTGGCATGCTGCCAGTGGCTACGCCAATATTGATCAGCGCCTGACCCACTAGCAGCACCATACAGCCAATGGCAACGAGCCTGTGCGTCGTTTTCTTGGCCTGGATAGCGACCATTAGCGCGACGGTGCTATACACGCCCAAAAATAGCAGCAGCATGGCACAGCCGATAAAGCCAAACTCTTCTGCAAATACAGAGAAGATGAAGTCCGTGTACTGAATGGGGAGAAAATAAATCTTTTGTGCAGAGAGGCCATAGCCCGTACCGCTAGAACCACCGGAGCCGATGGCCAGTAAGCTTTGAATGAGCTGATAGCCGTTTTCTGCCGGGTCGGCCCACGGGTTTATAAAGGAGATGATGCGATCGCGCTGATAAGACTTCAGGCTAATACTAATCACCGCTGCCATCAGCCCCGTCGAAGCCGTTAGCAGCAGCTGCCGATAGGGCAGTCCCGCCGCCAGCGCAATCAGCCAAATGGTCATGCCACACACAGCCGTGGTGCTCAAATTAGGCTGGGTCAGTATCAGCAGCAGGCCAAAGGTAAAAATGCCCAGCCAAACAAACCGCGTTCGATTGGTCAGCTTGTGCCATTTCCCAAACAACTGAGCGCTGTGCATCACCAAAAAAGGCTTCATCAGCTCTGAGGGCTGAATCAGGAACGGACCAAACGGCAGCCAGCGCGTCGCTCCATTGACCGATACGCCAACACCAGGAATGTGTGTCGCCATAACCAGCATCATGCAAATGAGCAGAAAGAACCCCGAAAGCCGCATCACCTGACGCAGGGGATGACGAGTGATGTAGCGAGAGATAGTCAGGCCTACCACCACCCAGAGCAGCTGAATCTTGAAAAAATGCGCGCCATCGCTAAACTCTGCTTCTGCGACCGGATAGGACGCCGAAAACAAGATAACTAAGCCAACCGATAGCCATAGCAGGGTCATCCAGCGCAGCAACCTGGCTTCCAAGGCCCAGCCACGAACAGAGAAAAACTTGATTAAAGGAGATGCGTTCAAGGGAGTAGTGGCGGCGCTATTGGCAGGGAAGTAGGCACAGGGTCACTAGAGCTATAAAAGATAAAGGGGCGCTGTGTCAAGGAATTCAGTGGTTACACCAGGGCAAACGCATACTCACAAAAGCAGGATACTGAATGAGTAGCATCATTTCAGTATCTAGTCATGAGTTCTTCAAACCCAGCATCGAGTTCCCTGCTGAAGCACTTCGAAAGCCTAGAAGACCCTCGCACATCGTACTTGATAGAACATCGGCTGCTAGATATTGAAATGATGCTACTCATTCAGTATCCTGCTTTTGTGAGTATGCGTTTGCCCTGGGTGCAGGCCTTGATGCCTTGCA
>JBCBBK010000029.1:0-42245 GCA_038531675.1 Cyanobacteria bacterium J06581_3 | reverse complement strand
AGAAAGCGACTCAAAGCTGGCTGGGATAACGACTTCCTCCTTAAGGTTCTACTTGCTTGAGTATGCGTTTGCCCTGGGCCTGCACCGTACATATATGGAAGATTGCACCTATTTCCCACCAGCTTCCTCTTCCGTATAGAGCTCGCCATTGGCCTTTTAGGCGGTGCACTCCCAGGGTTAGCGCTCTCCAAATACTGGAAATAGCCGCTCGGCATCTGATACGAAGCTAACGTGGAAGAAGCCCAATCAAAAATAACATTCAACCATAGATAAAAATAAATTCAATAATCTAGTCCTATAGAAATCATGCGAAAAAGTATTTATACGCATTGACTTTTTTGTTGACTTTTGAATATCAACTTCGTTACGTTAGTCAATAAGGTTCTGATGCACAACTACTGAACGTGTTTGGTAAGTGCTTTTCCAAGCCAGCAGAAATAGCATCGTTGCCTAAATATCAGTCAGTTAATCCCATCGGAAGGAATTCTTAAAATGGCTATTGTCCTAGCAGTTGTGATTGTTGGTTGGCTTGTCGCATTTGCCCTTGGTGCACAGGCTGGGTTTGACAACGAACCGACCGTTACGGTTAAGCAGGCACCTGTGGCTAAAGCAACAAGGCCTAAGTCTGCGACCCGCAAAGCATCTGTTTCTGCTTCATGAGTTTGTTGTGTTCACGGCTAATTTGCTGAGAAGACTCACTCCATGGCCCGCTCTTGGTCGTCGCAGCGTCAGGAGCGTTTGGAAATATGGGACGGCGGCAAGATATCCTTAAGCTTTTTTCCGCGCGATGAATTGAACAACGGATGCAGTTCCAGTATGGCCTTTTCCTTCAGAAACTTCTCGTTCGATTTCTCTTAGCAGCACTGTATCTAAGTGGGCGAATTCTCTTTTAAGTTTGTCAACTGTCATGAGCATGTCTATGTCCTTTGGCCCGCCTGTGTCCTTAGACAATTGATTTTCAGAGTACGCTTCTAGCAGTAAAATCCCATCGGCTCTGAGAGCGCGCTCAATTAATGGATAAAGCTGATTACGAATCGTGCTCGGCAGATGAGCAGAGATTGAGATGACTGAACCGTAGTGGCTTTCCTTGGGCTTAAAGTACGCCAGGTCGGCGATTTCTGTTTCGATGGTAACGTTCCTTGCTTTCGCTAATTTCTTTGCCTTGTCTAATCCGACTTCTGAGCAATCCACGCCCAGTACACTCAAGCCGTGAGATGCCAGAAAAACCGCATTGCGGCCTTCACCTTCAGATAGTGATAGCACAGGACTACGCAGTGCATCTACATTCTGCGCCAGGAATGAGTTAGGTCTAGTGCCATACAAGTAGGCATTGTCATCGTAGCGTTTGTTCCAGAACGATTGATCATACATAATGCGATCACCCAAAGGTCAATTATATGACCCACACCCTAGATGATAACTATGCTTTACGGACTCAGTGTTTAGGAAAGGTAGCTGCTGAGAGTCTAATAAAGCTCGGAGACTATTAGTGAGCCAAAAAACAGGACGTGCCAACCGTGCCGAACACCTTCAGATACTCATGATGCTGCCAGTAGCGTCTATTTTCTGATCATCTGATCAGTAGTGTACAGCGATCGCCGTGCTGAGCGATCACTTAGCAACCTGAGCTTTCACCCGCACCCCAAACATCATGTCAAGCCGCACTTTTCGAGCCTTGTTTTGATAAGACCAAAAATTCACACGCTAAAACATCACGGGTGTTATTTATCAGGTATTTTAGCTTGCATTTCTGCATCAAATTATATGCGCACTTTCTTTGTAGATGCCAAAACTGCAAAAAAGCCTCTTTTTGGCCCATATTTGTGTTCCAAAAACTGCGTCATAATCAAAGTGTCGAAAATGGAGACGCTTTGCGAGTTTTGATACTGCGAAAATCGGATATGCCAGAGTTTCGACAAATGACCAAAATTTAGACCTTCAAACAGATGCTTTGAAGCAGGCAGGCTGCAAGAAGATTTTTAGCGATCACGGGGTAAGCGGAGCCAAAGCTGAGCGTCCTGGACTGGATAAAGCGCTGGACCAAACTCGCAAGAAAGACACGCTTGTGATCTGGAAGCTTGATCGGCTGGGCTGCTCATTGCGTGATCTGCTTAGTATCGTTGAGGGCTTAAAGGAACGAGGTGCGCATCCTCCAAGGTATCGGAATAATGCTCTAGAATTCAGTAACTTGTTCTAGAACAGTTTCTCTATTCAATCATGTCTATCTCAGCTCGGTATGAAATTCAACAGTTGACGTCCAGTGACTTATCTCTGATAGAAGCACTGTCAGTGCTGTTTGAGGAGGTCTTTGGCGAAAGTGACACTGGTCCTAGAAAGCGGCCCAGCGCTGGTTATCTGCGTCAATTGTTGGAAAGCGACTACTTTATAGCAGTAGCTGCCTTAGTCGGAAAGACAGTAGTGGGCGGTATTGCTGCTTACGAGTTGAAAAAGTTCGAGCAAGAACGCAGCGAGATCTACCTGTACGATTTGGCCGTTTCAGAAGCACACAGACGTGAAGGTATGGCCACTGCGCTGATCGAAGAGCTTGGCAAGATAGCTGCTGTGCGGGGTGCCAGTGTCATTTTTGTTCAGGCTGATACTGACGTTGAGGATCAGCCTGCAATCGCACTCTACACAAAATTAGGCGTGAGACACGAGGTTCTACACTTTGATATTGCTGTTGAAAGTAGTCAAGGTTCTGCGTGACGGATGAATTTACAGCTTTGCTATTCCGACCGTCTGCGCGACCCCGGCAACCATCCAATGCCTATAATTTGACTGTAGGCTTAGGCTAGGGTGTCATATTATAACCAACTACCGCTCCGATTATCAGACGAGCCTGATTGTATTTGTATAGATTCTCAGCAGCTTCTCAAGATGAATCTATTGTCTTCGGCGCTGCTCGGCCCGGATACCGTAAGCCACAGGTGGACAGGTGGATTAACTTCATGCGGACGCAGCGTATTCAGCGAGTTTGTTGCTTGATTACAGAGTCTCAGTTGTCACGCTATAGTAATTTGCTGAATGTCTACCGCTACACCTTTGGGGTAGACCGAGTTTGCTGGGCACCTATAGAGGACTTTCACCTGGTTGCCCCTAACATTCTTATCAATAGGATTCTGCCCTTTCTGACCGTTGCTAAGCAAAAGCAAGAAAGAGTTGTTGTTCATTGCTCAGGCGGTATTGGACGCACAGGACATGTGCTAGCAGCTTGGCTTGTGGCTGAACGAGGGTTTTCTAACAAGGCAGCGATCGCCGCCGTCCGAGCTACAGGTAGGAATCCCTATGAAGCGGTGGTCGCTGCGCCTTTCAAAGGACGTAGTCCTTGCCAGATAGCCTCAGAGCTAGACATGCTACTAGAGTGCATCCGAGTTCTGGAAGATGAATAGGTTAGCGGAGGGAGCTTTGCCGCTGACCTAGCTTAGGTAACCCAACTTTCCTTCCTTTAAGCACCTTTGGTCAACTACACAAATCGCGTAAGTACTCTGTGCTATTCACACTATCAAAAAAACTGAGGCAGTAGGGCAGTAGAGGCGTTCTTTGACTTTCAGGCAAGTTCCTCTACAGTCAGCAGCCATATTTTCTGAGTAAATTCCGTACTGCCAGAAGGCTTCAGATTTGACTGGCAAATCCTACAGTAGTATGAGGTAGCTAGCTCAAAAGCCTTCGGATACTGTTGGCAAACTCCGAAATAGTGGCTCAAACCCCGTAAATTTGTTCTCAGCACCTTAGCTGAACTAAGGAGTTTGCGTTGTTTCAGCGTTTAAGATTTAGTTCGCCTACCCCTTCGTTTTCGAGACACTGCAGGTGCACTGATTTTGGCAGTTGCACGGCTGAAATAACTCTGTGGACCGCTCTTAGCCGTTCACTCTAATGATCGTCTCAGTCAGAAACTTCTCGTTCGATTTCTCTTGGCAGCACTGTATCTAAGTGGGCGAATTCTCTTTTACGCCAAGTGGGGTCTGAATAGCAAGTTCTCCTTTGTGGAAAGGAGACTCACTACCGGGAATCTTATGAGGGTTGACTTTGTAGAAGTGACAAGGTCTCAAGAGATCTAACTCAAAAATCACCATAGCTCAATTTTCCCCAAAATGTACCGAAAATATTTTTCCTTACTTACGTTTTGGTTGATTGCACTTATACCGATGCAACCCTCGGCACTTGCTCAAAATACGCAGGTTCCCAATGTACAGAGCGATCACACAACAGGGACAGCGGTGAGTGGCAGTAGCACCTTCCACATTACAGAAGGCACCGTCCGTTCTGGCAATAGTGGCACAGCAACACTATTTCACAGCTTTGAAACCTTCTCACCACAGAACAGTACAACAGTTTTTGATTTACGCGATAGTCAAAACAACGTAAACACCAGCGCAATATCAGCCATTGTTGCTCGCGTCACCGGTAGTTCGCCTTCTGTAATTAATGGCTTACTATGGATTCAGCAAGATAACAACACCCCGACACCCGATCTGTTTTTACTCAATCCGCAGGGCGTTTTTTTTGGCGAAGGGGCAAGCCTAAATCTACCCGGCTCCTTTGTAGCGAGTACCGCAGAGAGCATTCTGTTTGGTAACCAGGCTTCTTTTTCAGCGGTAGCTGGGCAGGCAGCACCTTTATTAACTGTCAGTGCACCGACGGGGCTGCAGCTCGGTGATGCAGCAGCAGGCATCACGCTGCAAGGTACTGGGCATGGGTTCGCATCGCCCAATCCAGCATTTGTACAATATTCAGATGCTGGCGCTAGCAATAGCCTAAGCATAGCCGCAGGAGAGCAGATTAGCCTGATTGGTGGATCGATTGCGTTAGAAGGCGGGGTTATTAATGCGCCCAATGGCCGTATCGAACTTAATAGCGTTAGCAGTGGCAGTATTTCCTGGACGGACGCAGGCACTGACTATAGCGCTGTTGAGCAATTTGGAGATATTGAGCTGTCTGGGCGATCGCTGATCTCAACGAGCGGCAGCCATCCAGACACCATTCAAATGCGAGGACGTCAAATTCGCCTCGCCGACGGTTCAATGGTTTTGAGTCAGAACCGAGGCATGCAAAACGCTGGCAAAATTTCTGTGGTAGCCACAGAGAGTCTCCTGCTGACAGGCGCAACGCCCTGGGTCAGCGCGCTCAGCAGCATTGTTTCTGAAACAACAGCCTCTGGAAATGCGGGAGCCATTGAGGTGAGCGCGCCCCTGTTGAGTGTAGAGGCAGGGGCTATGTTAGGCAGCCGAACTTTCAACGATGGCAGCAGTGGATATATTGATATCTTGGCTGAACAAGCAACTGTCAGCGGATACGTTCCGGTTGCGCCGACTGTTTTTTCATTCGTAGGAACAACTAATGCTGCGGATGGTGCGGGTAGCGATATATCTGTTATGTCACAAACCCTGTCAGTTACAGAAGGCGGATACCTGGGAACAAGCTCGTTAGGAAGCAAACCAGGGGGCAATGTCACCATCATGGCTGACACGGTTGATGTGCGAGGGCTAACGCCAGCATTTATTGCTAGTAATATTGGTGCTGCCGCCGCTGGCGAATATGGAAATTCAGGCAACATTACAATGCAAACCCGCACACTACGGCTGAGAGAGAATGGGTTGGTGAGTACGTCTAGTATCAACATTGGAGATGCTGGTGACATTTTTATAGAAGCTTCAGAACGAATAGATATAAGTGGTGGACTGACTATTCCAGGCTTACCTACAAGCACTATCGCTTCGACAGTAGATCGGCCACCCGAAGGGCTCAGACTGCTGCTAGGGCTATCGGGGATTGCAAAAGGTAAAGCAGGCAACGTAACTCTCTCGACTCAGGCTCTCAATCTTTCGGAATCCAGTACGGTTACCGTTGCTAACCTGATCGACGGCGATGCAGGACAGCTGCAAATTGAGGCAGACACCTTGAGTCTAAGAGACGCTGGGATTGAGGCTTTTAATACAACAGGGCGCGGCGGCAACATTGATTTGGATATTCGAGAGCTTATACTGCTGCGCGAAGGTGCCAGGGTTAATGCGATCGCGCTAGGCAGCGGCAACGGCGGTAATCTCACCATGAATGCGCCTGTGATTGTAGGTCTAGAAAATAGCGATATCACCGCTGGTGCAATTCAAGGTGACGGCGGCACTATTAACATTACGACCCAAGGCTTGTTTGGATTAAGGGCCCAAACGCAGCCAACTGACAGGAGCGACATTATCGCCAGCTCTCAGTTTGGATTGGATGGGACTATCTCAGTCAACGGTTTGGCAATCTCTCCCGATGCTGACTTAGTTGAGCTGTCCGACGAGACTACCGATTCGAGTACTCAAATCGTGAATGGCTGCAGCGCATCTCAAATGAATCAATTTATTGCTTCGGGCAGAGGAGGCTTACCGGTATCTCCTTCTGTCAACGTTATGGCAAGTAGCCTGTGGACAGACCTTCGGCCAACAATAGGTCAAGGCATCCTAAACCAAAATGCTCCCGATCAAGGACCCTACGAGCGCCGCGTTCAAGTGGATGAGAATCATCCGCTGGTAGAGGCCAGCTACTGGCATCAAGACAGCCAAGGACAGGTCACACTCATTAGCCAGTCTGACGGCATAGAGGGTATCTCAGCCCGCACAGCTACAAACTGTCTAGCTGAAAGGAGCACTATGCCTTGACGCACAGTCGTTTGACGGAGCTGAAATCCTTTCAGTAGTTTTTAGGTCAGGGGTGACATACTTCAATACTCATTGGGTACTCACTACGACTGATGCTGATATGACTACACTTATGCCTGCAAAGCTTGCCTATGCCGCTGTTGGTGCGATCGCTGGATTCGCGATCGCACCCCCCCTCCGAGGCGGTTACTTTTGACCTTAGCTGGAAAGGTCAGACGCTGGGCTACACCGCCGAAGGCAGCTTCAGCTACGACGAGTCAGCTGTTCCAACAGACGGTATTGTTCGGACAAGTAATCTCGACGATTTTGACATCATTTTTTTACACCAGAGCAGGTCTCACCAGAGCAGATCTCAATAGCGTCTTTCCCTGACAATTACCTCACAAACCCAGGCTTTAACTTCAACTTCGATACGGTAAGCGGCGAGATCTTACAGGAGGGCGACTGAAATACTCCCGAAGGGCTCAATATTGGCGGCGTTAGAGGCGAAGCGACGGGTGACTTTGATCCTCACCTGGCTAAAAACACTTGTTCTTTACGAACTTGAGAAACGATTTTTCCAGACTTTATGTTTGTGCGATTATGAGGTGTTTCACCAATAACTTGAGATAAAGAATTTCCATTTAGAACAACCAGATCGGCACTATTACCCGGCGCGATGCGGTGGTTCAAAATACCAATAGCTTTGGCTGCGTGAGTTGTTGCCATATCTAGGCAAAGGGCATGACGCTCGCTGGTCCCTAGCTGTAGTACCTGCGCTAAAAGGGTACAAATTTTTAGCGGGTCGCCGTCTCCAAAGGGGGTAAATAAGTTTTGAATGTTGTTGGTGGCGATCGCACAGTTCACGCCCCAGTCAGACAAGGTTTGAATCGGCGCAACCCCTCGACGAACGTTATGAGTGTCTTTGCGAGCCATCATGTAAAGGTCTGAAGCAGGCAGGGCTAAAACAGAAATGCCCGCCTCTTGTAAGAGAGCAGCGGCTTCTTTTAGCGCTGCTGGCGCTAGGCCTGCTAGGCGAGTCATATGGCCAAGGCATACCCGATTTTGCCAGCCACGCTTAATAGTCTCGTGGGCGACAATTGGAAAGAGCAGTGGTTTGTCGTCATCTAAAAAATCGAGATGAAAATCAACATCGCAATCGAAGGTTTGTGCCAGATCAAACACAATGTTGATGTTGCGTTCGGGATCTGGGTCGGTGTAGGGCGCTGAGCCAATAACATTGCCACCTAGAGTAAGCGCTTCATGCAAGAGCTGTTTGGTACCGGGCTGATTGGTAATGCCTTCCTGGGCAAAGATGGCCAGCTGAAGGGTGAGGCGCCCGGCGTATTCTTGCTGGAGTGGCAGGAGGGCCTCTATGGAGGTGAGCCTAAGGATAGGGTCGACTTCTACATGGCTGCGAATGGCGGTGATGCCAAAGGCGATCGCATTATCAATGACACGACGCGATCGCGCCTGAATATCTTCAACCGTAAATTCTCTCTTGAGCCGTAAGGTTTCTTCTAACGCTTCTTGAAAAGTACCTCGCTTGGCTGGAAGCTGATCTAGCAAGAAAGCCTTGTCCAAATGCAGGTGAGGATCTACCAGTCCAGGAATCGCCAGATTGCCTTCAGCATCAAATGTTTGAGTCGCAGATGCTGAAATAACGGGTGCAATCTCTTTGATCAAGCCGTTGCAGATGGCAATGGTTTGTCGCCCACTGTGATTCGCCAGGGTCACATTCTCAATTTTTAGGTCAATCTTCAAATCTCTCTCCAGGTCGATAGTTTGGTCCGCAGCCTGGCTCTATTTTGTCATCTGTTTTCCATTACGACACTATTCCGTAGGCCCAAAGACGGTTCATCTAGCAGCAGCAGCTGGGGGCGAGCCATCAGGCCCCGGGCGATCGCAAGCATTTGCTGTTCACCGCCACAGAGCAGGCCCGCCGGCTGACGGCTGATGCCCAGGCCCAGCAACGCTTTCAAAATAAACCTCAGCCGTTTACCGACGGAGGCAGCGCGCAGATTATCGATCACGGAAAGTGTGTTGAACAAACGGGTGGCTTGAAAGGTACGGCTAACGCCCAGATCGGTGATTTGGCGGCTGTCCATCCGATGGAGCGGACATCTACGTCAACGATTAGGGGAGATTTTTCATGAGCTAGCGCGACAGCGAGAGAGTGAAATCATCGAAGGCCATTTGATGGAAGACCATGTGCATATGTGCATCAGCATTCCACCGAAGTATGCCGTATCGACGGTGGTCGGCTATTTAAAGGGAAAGAGTGCGATGGCGATAGCGAGACAGTTTGAGGGCAAGCGCCGCAACTATGCAGGTTCGAGCTTCTGGGCGAGAGGCTATAGCGTTTCTTGAATGCATCCGAGAAACGCTATCAGCTGTGTCTGAATAGGGCTAGGGGATGTAGAGCTTGCTCTTCTCGAAGAGTGGGCAACGATGTCTGGATGTTATTTGAGGGTTTTCCTAAGCAACGACTCAGCGCGATCGCTCAGCAACCTGTGCTTCCATCTGGACCCCAAACACCGTCTCAAACCAGGTCTTCTTAAAGCCCAAATTCCACAGCTCCAGCTCGCAGCTATTATTCGGCTCACTTGGAATCAGCTGCAAAGACACCACCCTTCGCTTCCTATCCACCGTCGCAGTAACCCCCGTAATTGCCTGGGACCTGGCTCTATCTAGCGCCACCGCCACCCGCAAAATAGCGCTGAGCTGATCGACCAGCCTACGTGCCTGCTTGCCAGGCAAGTTGTTGTAATTCTCATGCCGCTTTTTCGGCACACTTTTGCGATGGTAGCGAGCTACATTAGCAATAATTTCTACCTCAGCCTCAGTAAAGCCTAGCAGCCCACCATTACGGATTAAATAATAGGAGTGTTTGTGGTGCGCTGAGTGACTAATGTAGTGGCCGCTGTTGTGCAGCATCGCCGCTGCCCACAGATATTCTCGCGCTAGCTCGTCCAAATTGTGTAGCGTTCCTTGAGTTTGGTCAAATAGGCTAACGGCAAAAGCTGCGACATCATCGCCATAGGCTTTGTACTTGCGGGAGAGTTTGCGTACAGAGCGATCGCGCACCGACTCCTGATAAGCCATCCGGTCCTCAATCAGACCGTGGGTGAGCATCCAGTCCACCACTACCCCTTCGCGCAGTGCCCGCTCACAAATTTTTAGCGAGGGCACATCTAGTAGCTCCATTGCCGTCTGCAAAATAATTGCCCCCGGCACAATAATTTCAGCTCGGCGATCGGACATGCCCGGCAGGGTCAGGCGCTCCTCATAGCTCATCTTTCGTAGGCGGCTTACCCAGTCACTCAGGTCGGTGTAGCTGATCTGGTAGCCATTGAGCGGGTCGGGTTCTGTCCCAGTCTTTTGCATCGCCAGCAAAATTGCCAGGCACTCAATCGTTCCTGACGTGCCGATCAGCTTTAGGGGCAGCGTCGCATGGTGTGTATCATCTTCCAGGCGTTTCCTTAGCTTGCGCTTCAGCGAATCTACAGTGGGCTCCAAAACACCACGAACGTACGCCCTAATATAGTCGTATTCTTCCTTATCAATCGGATCGGTAGAAACAAACCGAGCCGTCAGGCGCACCGCCCCTACCTTACTACTGCTCAAAAAATCGTGAGGCCCGCCCCGCCCTGCAATAATCTCGGTTGAGCCGCCACCAATATCCACAATGGCGTGGGGCTGCCCCTTCAGCTCCATCCCCGAAATCACGCCCAAATAAATCCGCCGGGCTTCTTCAGTCCCCGAAATTAGGTTCACCGAAAGGCCCACTTCAGCCTGAACCCGGTCAATAAACAGCTGACCATTGTCCGCTTCGCGAACCGCGCTGGTCGCCACAGCCACCACATCGTCGGCCTGAAAGCTCCTGGCAACTTTCATACATCGCTTTAGCGCCGCAATGCATCTGGCCATCGCCTCTTCAGAAAGATTGCTTGTCCCTTGGGCAAAATCCCCCAGGCGAACCGTATCTTTCTCTTTCCCGATGATGTGAAAGGTCGGTAGCGTGGCATCAATTAGCGTCACCACCATATGAACAGAGTTTGTGCCAATATCAATCGCTGCCAGCACAAACTCTGTACCGTCTTTTTCCCTTAGCTTTGCTTGCAGCTTTTCGCTTAGCAACGGAAAGGCAACGATAGCCTCCAAAGTCGAGGCATCTGACGTAGGGACATCACCCTTGGGTGCTAGCAAATCAGATGAGGCAGAACGCCCCATATCGATAGTATTGACCATCGCAGGAACACAGCTTAAGGAAATTGGTTATGCCCTTATCCTACAGGCCAGCAGTTGCCTACAACAGGGTGATTTGTAAGCAGCTAGTAAACATTGTGTATGGGCCTATTGTGTATAGCGTTTAACCGGCAGCCTGAAACTTCTCGCGAATCTCTTCCGTGCGCTTCCGATTTACGCCCAAATCTGACTTACCCAACCGGGCAGCCGTACGGGTATGAATGATCTGCTCATTATCAGGGGCAAAGAACTCGACATCGTCTACAAAACCCATTAGCTTGCTAGAAAATTCAGCGTACAGGTAGTTGTCGCTAACGCTGTTGATTTTTGAGCGTTCCATGCCTTCAATGATTGTTTTCAGGCGAGCGATCGCCTCCTTGGCAGAGCCCGTGTAGGCAAAAGGTGTGATCGCATGTTCCTTATCATCCGCAGGCGCTTGAGAACACACGCAGTTAGGTGTGCTGGGGCAGGGCTTTAGCTGACCATCGGTCACACCCAAGTCCGTGGGTGGCGTCCCCGAAAAAGAAAATAAAGACATCGTTGCAAGGCTCCTAATGTTTCAATAGGCTACAGACAAACCCTATCGATGACGCATCTAGCGCTGATGAACAGAGGGCAGCCTGTACCACGGCAGATGAGGATACTGGTGGTGCTCCCAATGATAGTCGAAGTGGTAACAGCTCAAAAACGACACCAGCGTAGAAGCCTGGGAGCTATTGGCCCGATGCGTATTCGTATGTCCGCCCAACGGACGCTTGTGCGGACGGTACGTACCAAAGTAAAACAGCTGCCAGGAACTCACAGCCTGAGGCAGCAGCCAAAACAACGCAGCGTTTAGCACTGGCACATGCAGCCACAGCACCAGCGGATAGAAAAACGCAGACATGCCCCAAAAAATCACCCAGCCCTGTCCTCCTCGAATATAGGTCCGCATAAACTGGAAATACCAAGGGCAGAAGCGACCTGGATAAAAGTCAGGATCGCTTGCCTGAGCAGGCGTTCGATGATGCTGATGATGCGCTGCCTGCATCTTCTCAAAAGACAAAAAGCTATAAATCCCTAAAATCAGTTGACCCAGGCGATTATTCAAGCGTGGATAAGCAGGGGCCAAAGTGCCATGCATGGCATCGTGCGCCAAGATAAACAGCCCCGTATGCACAAAAGATCGTCCAGCAATCACCGCTAACGCCCCTGCGACAGATAGCTCCCTGGCATCGGGCAAAATAAACAGACTCCCATAGGCACTCAGGAGCCAGAGTGAAACAATAATAAAAGCAACAGAAACAGAGACAAACGATTCTTTAGCCAGTGCAGCAGAAACAGATCGAGCAGTCATGAAGGCAAAGAACCCGTGGAGGAGCAATCAATCACTATATGTAGAAATATTAAGCTATATTCTTACACATTAGCAGGCCAGATACAGCCCTGCTAACACTCCACAGACGGATTTGCTCATAAGCGGGGGCACATCTTCACATAGTTTTGAAAGATATAGTCATTAGAAGACGCTGCCGTCTCCAGGTCATTGCCATCTCCTACTCAGGACCATATCCGTATGCAAAAACCTTCTCCAGACGATTTGATAAAAACCTATCAAGCCTTTCCCAACCAGTTTGGCAGCGTCGTTTTGGGAACCACCTCCACGGACGGTCAGCCACAGGCCAGCTATGCCCCCTGCGTACTTGATGCTGACAAAAACATCTATATATTTGTCAGCGGGCTGTCAGCGCATACGCAAAACCTGAGCACTACCGGTAAGGTCAGCGCCCTGTTTGTAGAAGATGAGTCGAAAACGCAGCAAATGTTTGCCCGCAAGCGGCTGAGCTATGACTGTAGCGCAGCGCTGATCAAGCGGGGTAGTGAGCAGTGGGAGGCGATCGCTCAGCAGTTTGCCGACCGTTTTGGCAAAATCGTCGAAGTGATGGTCGGCCTGCCAGACTTTCGCATCTTTCAGCTCAAACCTAGCTCAGGTCGGTTCGTCATGGGGTTTGGTGCGGCCTACGACATCGACCCAAATGATTTGAATCGCCTGGTGCATAAGGGGCCTGAGCCTCAGTCCTGAAACTAGCGCAGCGTCAGCACTAAGCCTCTTCGTCCTCTTCCCAGCATTCTACCGCCAGCAAATCGCCGATAGCATCTCGGGTAGAGAAATCAAAAGCCTCTAACTCTGACTTCCAGTGAGGCCACTTGTCGCCAAAGATAAAAGCGATTTTCCACAGGCTATCAGAAGGTTGAACAGATTTGGTTTCGACCAATGAGCGCACCTTGCGCTGAAAATCGGCCATAGGATGTGCGACCACCGGATTGCTCAGTGAAGGCGCAGCAGTTGATTGAGTTGTCATGAAATTCGATTGTATTGGTTGTGTAAAATGTTTTGTTGGCAAGCGAGATAACGTGGCTAGATACACACAGTCCAGGCATACTGGCCCAGACATGACATAGCTAAATCCGTTTGCTTAAGTCCGTTTGCTCAAACTGTTAGGGCTCAATTCGTTAGCCCACGAGGAAAAGAAAGGTTTTTCGGCTTAATTCGTAGAGCTTTAGAACCAGAGCTTTAGAACCAATCGCTAACAAGTTATAGCGAATAAGCGTATCACAAGCTACATGCCGTTAATCTTTCGTAAAAGTAATCCTCTTACAAGTTTAGAGTAGTCCCATCTATCTAAAGGATAGGTTTTCGGTCGGATTTCTCTACTTCACAGTACCCGGCCAAGGCTTTTGTTTCACAACTTTATACGGTGGGTAGGAGAACAGCAACAGAGATAATCCGGTCGGCGCGGCTTGCGTTACACTTGTGAGCGCACGTGGTCTGCCCTGGTCTGGCTGCCACCTCTATATAAAATTCTTCCGCTATGGTTACTACTCAAGATTCCACTCAGATTCAAGCGCAGCAGCAAGTTGAACCTACCGAGCCCATCAAGCTGCTGCGCACCAGCGAATCAGAAAAGCTTGAGCGCATTCGTCATACCTTTTCCCACGTGATGGCGATGGCTGTGCAGCGCCTGTTCCCCAAGGCGCAAGTCACCATTGGCCCCTCTATCGACTACGGCTTTTACTACGATTTTGACGCCCCAGAGCCTTTTACAGACAAAGACCTGAAGCGCATCAAAAAAGAGATGATCAAAATCATCAACAAAGGGCTGCCGGTTATTCGTGAAGAAGTCAGCCGAGAAGAGGCCAAACACCGTATTGAAGCGTTAGGTGAACCCTATAAGCTAGAAATTTTAGAAGGACTGCAAGAGCCAATTACCTTGTATCACCTGGGTGACCAGTGGTGGGATCTGTGCGCAGGCCCTCACATCGAAACGACCAAAGACCTCCATCCTAAAGCCTTCGATCTTGAAAGCGTAGCGGGTGCCTACTGGCGCGGCGATGAAACGAAAGCGCAGCTGCAGCGCATTTACGGCACCGCCTGGGAAACTCCTGAAGAACTCAAAGAGTACAAGCGGCGCAAAGAAGAAGCCAAGCGCCGCGACCACCGTAAGCTGGGTAAAGAGCTCGGTCTGTTCGTTTTTTCAGATGAAGTCGGCCCCGGATTGCCCCTTTGGACACCAAAGGGCACCGTCTTGCGCTCCACGCTAGAAGATTTTTTGAAAGCGGAACAGGTTGCTCGGGGCTATCAGCCCGTCGTTACGCCCCACGTGGGCCGCGTCGATTTGTTTAAGACCTCTGGCCACTGGCAAAAGTACGCCGAAGACCTCTTTCCGATGATGGGTGACAGTGAGGACGAAGGCTTTGTGTTAAAGGCGATGAACTGCCCGTTTCACATCCAAATTTACAAGAGCCAGCTGCGCTCTTATAAGGAACTCCCCATTCGCCTGGCAGAGTTTGGTACGGTCTATCGCTTTGAGCAGTCCGGTGAGCTGGGCGGCCTGACTCGGGTACGCGGCTTTACTCAGGACGATGCGCATCTATTTGTAACGCCCGATCAGCTTAACGATGAATTTCTTAAAGTCGTTGACCTGATCCAAACTACGCTCAGAGCCCTGAATATGGATCACTCATTCCGCGCTCGGTTAAGCTTCCGAGACCCTGAGAATAAGAGTAAGTATATTGGCTCTGATGACGCCTGGGAGAAAGCCCAAGGTGCGATTCGCCAGGCGGTGGAAACCATGGGTATGGAGCATTTTGAAGGCATTGGTGAAGCCGCCTTCTATGGTCCTAAGCTTGACTTCATTGTGCGTGATGCTCTGGACCGAGAATGGCAGCTAGGGACCGTTCAGGTCGACTACAACCTGCCCGAGCGCTTTGACCTGGAATATGTCGCAGAAGACGGCAGCCGTCAGCGACCGATTATGATTCACCGAGCGCCCTTTGGCTCCCTAGAGCGGCTAATTGGCATTTTGATTGAGCAATATGCCGGTGATTTTCCACTCTGGCTCGCGCCCGAACAGGTTAGGCTGTTGCCGGTGACTGCCGACCACTTTGAATACGCAGACAGCGCTGCTATTGAAATGCGGAAGCTGGGCGTACGTGTAAACGTTGATAAAACTGGTGAGCGCTTGGGCAAAATGATTCGCAATTCTGAAAAGGCCAAAATTCCGGTGATGTCGGTGATTGGCGATAAGGAAGTAGAGGCCAACACGCTCAGTATTCGGACGCGGAAAGAGGGAGATTTGGGCGCGATCGCACTTGCCGAAGTATTAGATCGTCTCAAGACGGCTCTGGGCGATCGCGGCGACTTTTAGAGGTCACGTTGCCAATATTACGTTGCCAAATTCAATTAGGATGCTCAAACGCTCAAAAAGTGTCAGCAATCGCTCTATTCAACTGAACCATGACGATTCAAATGCCACTGCCAGGCATGGCTCAGCATATCTTCTAGGGCAGAGAACTTAGGATCCCAGCCCAATACGCTTCTTGCCTTCTCGGCGCTACCCACCAAACTCGGTGGATCGCCTGGGCGGCGATCGCAAGGCACCGCCTCAATTGTCCGCTGCGTCACCTTCCTGGCCGTGGCAATCACCTCTTTCACCGAGAACCCACACCCGTTGCCCAGGTTAAATATCTGGCTGTGATCGTTCTCAAATAAGTACTCCAGGCCCAGCCTGTGAGCTGTCGCCAGATCCCTGACGTGAATATAGTCGCGAATGCAGGTGCCATCTTCTGTGGGATAGTCGCTGCCAAATATTGAGATAGTGTCCCGCTTACCGAGTGCCGTCAGTAGCACCAGCGGAATCAGGTGGGTTTCTGGTGAATGGTCTTCGCCTATCAGGCCTTCTGGGTCCGCACCTGCCGCATTAAAGTAGCGAAAAATTACCGACTTCAGACCGTAGGCCACATCAAAATCAGCCAGCATTTTCTCCACGATGAGCTTGCTGGTTCCATAGGGATTAATCGGATTTTGGAGATGATCCTCAGGAATGGGCACCACGCTCGGTACGCCATAGGTCGCACAGGTTGAGGAAAAAACAATTCGCTTCACCGAGGCTGCCACCATCGCCTGCAGCAGCGTCAGCGTCCCTACCACGTTATTCTGGTAGTACTTGGAGGGATCCTTCACCGACTCTCCGACATACGCATAGGCCGCAAAGTGAACCACCGCACTAATCGAGTACTGCTCGAATATTCGGTCGAGTAGTGGGCGATCGCTAATATCACCCACAATCAGCTCTACCCCAAGCACGTCTTCAGCAATATCTCGATGCCCATAAACCAGACTATCGAGAATCAAAACCTTGTATCCGTTCTTGCAGAGAACTTGTACCGTGTGCGAGCCAATGTATCCCGCTCCACCGGTCACCAAAATAGTGGAATTGTCTTGAAGCACGGCTTTTTTTCTCTCTCATATCGTTATAGATATTGCAGATAATACAAGACAGAACGCCCGTCAAAAAACTTTTATTGCACTCACCATCTAACCTTCATCCAACGCTGTTACGAAAATATTTTTTTGAAACAATTTTGAATAGGCCACATCTATAGAATTTTGAAAGAATTTTGAATAGGCCATGTCTACAGAGTAAAGACATCCCGAAGCAATTCCACCACTCCTCGTCTCAATTGGGGCTCGATTGGGCCTCGATTGGAAGCAGTGACGACAAGCCTTCAGCATCACGGCCCTACGTCATCCCAGGCAATCCAGCTGGGTGTCGTGCAGGGCTGAAGTTTTTGTACAAAGTGTCACCCGCTTTTGTGCCAAGCCATTATCTCTTTTTTACCAACTGCGTTATCGGTCGACTCAACCGGCGCATTATTCTCAATCCATGGTCTTTGATTGCCATGGTTTTCCTCACCTTTGCCAGAGCCTGATGGGTATTGGGCTCCAATGGCGGGACATCCAATACAGCTAATGCCGCTTGATAATTTTCGATCGACTTACCCCCCAAAACGATTGTATGAGTGGTTTCAAAGTCCAGTAAGTAGCGGAGGGCAAATGCCGTCATCGAAACGCCTTCTGGAAGAAACTGCTCATACACAGCATATCGTTGCCAAGAATATGGAACTGGCTTACGAATATCTTGCTCAGACAGCTGAGGTTTTTGATGAAAGTACTTCCCTGACAACTGACCCGCCGCGAGAGATCCTCTAACGATTAATCCCAGATTGTGCTTTTTAACTAAATCAAGCATAGAGGAAGGATGTTTCAGCAGAGATTGAGCAAACATGGCAACATCCACGGCCTGCCGATCAACCATCTGACTCAACACGCTGGGAATATCAGTAGAGATGCCATAAAACCGAAGCTTACCCTCCTGCTTTAAAGCCTCTAATATCTGTTTGCCTTCGCCGATTAGGTTTAAGTCCGGAGGCGAATGATATAGGTAGATATCTATATAATCAGTTTTTAGCCGCCTTAGGCTGCCCTCAACACTCTGGCGGATCATATCAGGGTGAACATTCTCAATTCGCTCTCCACTCGGCCCTTTGGTCATGCCAAACTTAGTGCTCACAACCCACCGGTCCCGCTGATCGCGAATGGCTTCTCCTATTCGCCGTTCTCCCTCTCCCTCTCCATATAATTCGGCAGTATCAATAAAGTTGATTCCCAGATCGCCACAGGATCTAATTAAATTAATGACCTTGTCTCGACCTGGATCAGGAAACCCATCTGCCTTATTATTGAGGCGCATGGGGCCGCTCAATTGCCAGCTCCCGATACCAATCACAGAAACCTTGAGACCAGTTTTACCAAGAATGCGATACTTCATGTAGATAGGGCCCTGAGCAAACTTCTGAGCAAATTTCTGGGCAAATTTCTGGGTAACTATGATCGTCTAGTGGCGAATAATTTGCTGAGTTGCCAGCGCCAATATTTCAGATGGTTAACAGGATTGAGGTTGCCTCGATAAAATTTCACAAACTCTGATTTAGGTTCACCATTGCGGGATACCACCAGATAGGGCGCTCTAACACCCGGATCAAGGTGGTCAAGAGACATATACTCAACGACGTAAGCCCAACGAGTATCCTGAGTAGTATTGGGCGTTGTACTGTGGAGTAGATAAGATGAAAAGAGGATGATATCCCCCGGATTCGCCTCAATAAAGACAGGATCTTTGACTTTCCCCTGATACACCATGTGGTTGCCCACTTTTTTATGAGGTAGATCCTGTTGTTTGTGAGAACCAGGCAGCAGCCAAAGGCCACCATTATCAGTGGTTGTTTTAGTCAAGGCAATCCACAGTTGGTAGTGGCCATCTTTAAGTCCGTTGTAGGCATTATCCTGGTGCCAGGGAAAGGTAGCAGCCCCAGGACCTTTGGCCACAGCCTGATCCCAACGAACCCAAAAGTTAGGACCAATGACCTGTTTAAGAAAATCAACGACTTTTGGCTGAGATACAAACGCCTGAAGCTTTTTACTTTGGGCATAAACGCCGCTGTAGAAAGTTAAACTGCCCTTATTTAGGAGGCTGACGCCATCTATCGTTTCAGATTTTTTAATATCTTCGATCAGAATGGCCGCTTCGCTTGGCGACAAAAAACCTCGACAAACAGAATAACCTTGTTCCTCAAATTCCTGAGATAAGTTCTTTACGGGAGATAAGTTCTTTACGGGTCGAGTACTCGTCTTCATCTTGGCTACCTTGAATAGGCTTAGTAATAGCTTGAAAATAGGAAAGTTGATGCTACAGAAAACGGCGGATTACAGTTGTCGTTTGCTGGTTATTTTGGCCGTTGTTTCGCGATGGTTCAGTCATCCCAAACACAGTCAGGTTGACTTATATCCAAGAGAAACTACACTAATGTCGTTAACTGGATGGAGCGCAGCGAAATCAGTCCTTAAACAAAAATAGCAAGCTCTTTTCTTATTTAACTGAATCAAGAAGTTTACCAGGTTAGCGGGAAAGAGTAGGCTTAAAAACAGCTTCGACATTATCTTTAAGGTTGATTTTTCCAAGAGGGTTTTAGGACACATACGGATGGCTAGCGACATCTTTGTATAGGCTTTTATGACTTGAGCGGTCCCCTCACAACGCTCCAGGTAAAGCTCTGTACAATGCCTATAAAATTTACTAAGCGTTTGCCTTTTAAGGTATTGAAATTCTGTTGAAGCTGATTGATATAATTTTTCAATCATGAAAAGCCCCTGCTCTTCAAATATAGCTACCTTAGATGACATTGAACCGGGTATTTGACGATAAATAATTTGCTCTTTTGGAACAAAAACATAGGAGGAAATAGCTGCCAACCGTAAGCAGTAATCCCAGTCTGCGCAGTAAGGACAAGCAGGATCAAACCCTCCTACAGCTTCAATCGCTTTTCGACGAGCTAGAATATTTGAGCCATTGCCAATGAAGTTTCCCTGTAGCAAGTGAGCATAAATACTACCGTCGAATAAGGGGGTATTACTTGACTTGAAGACCAAATAGTCCCTTTGTTCAGCCATCCGAACAACCTGACTGTATGCGACGTCAGCATCTGGGTTGTTTTGCAAGGCTGAAAGCTGCAATTCTAACTTATCGGCTGTCCATAAATCGTCGTGGTCTAAGAAGCTAATAAATTCTCCGCTGGCATGCTGAATACCCCGATTACGAGCCGTACACACACCAGCATTTTCATAAGCAAATACTTTTATTCTCGGATCATCAATCATTTCAGCCAGTTCTACAGTTCTGTCTTTTGAACCATCGTCAATGATGATTAGCTCAAAATCAGTAAAGGTTTGATCTAGAACAGAGTTAATTGTCTCTAGAACAATGTCTTCAGCATTGTAAGTAGGAATAATGACAGAAATTGCAGGCATAATATTATCTAAAAACAGAAGGTGTAAATCAGTATTTTGGCGTAATAGCTTTGGTCACAGCGTTTTTTACACAGCTACACCGCTAGTGACGACCGACCGCGTCACGTTTAAATCACGGGCAACAGTTTTTTCGACCTTCCGCAGCAATATTGACTTTACAGCTCTAATCACATCGTCAACATCGTCATCTGTTAATTTGGCCGACAAAGGTAAACTCACGGTCTGTCGACCAATACGCATGGCCTGGGGATAATTCTCTGGTTTCCAGCCAAATGTTTGCTGATAGTAAGGATGCTCAGGAATGCTCAGGTAATGCACGCCTACCCCAATGTTTTGGGCTGTCATGGCCTCAAGAAAAGCATCCCGTTTAATGCCAGCTTTTGCTGTATCGATCAAAATGGTATAGAGGTGATAAGCATGACGAGTCTCGGGCTCAGGAGGCGCTGGCAAATCAATTGGGAGCTCAGCAAAGGCCTTGTTATAACGCTGCCAAATCTCTTGACGTCTTTGCCAGTAGGGCTCAACTCGCTGCAACTGATGGATCCCGATGGCACCTTGTAAATCCATCATGTTGTACTTAAATCCACAATCCACAACCTGGTAGTGTTTGTAGCCGTTATCACTAAAACGCTTCCAGGCATCTTTGCTCATCCCGTGCAGTGCAAGAATCTTAATTTGAGCGGCATCTTCTTGACTGCGCGCTAAAATCATCCCCCCTTCACCAGTGGTGATATTTTTGGTGACATAAAAACTAAAGCAACCAAAATCACCAAATGTTCCTGCTTTTCGCCCTTTATACTCTGTCTCAATAGCATGGGCACAGTCTTCAATTAGCTTGAGGTTGTAACGTTGGGCAATCTCACCTAGGGCGTCTAAATCACAGGGCCGGCCAGCAAAATGAACCGGGATAATGGCTTTAGTTTTAGACGTTATTTTTGCTTCGACCTGTTTGGGGTCAATATTCATCGTGATCGGGTCAACATCTGCCAATACAGGGGTTGCGCCAGCATGGATAATCGCGTTAGCAGAAGAGCAGAAGGTCAAAGCAGTGGTAATAACTTCATCCCCTGGCCCTACGCCAGCTGCCAGCAAGCTAAGGTGCAAAGCCGCTGTACAAGAGTTAACAGCTAGCGCATGCTCTGCCTTTTTATAGTCTCTAAAGTCATCTTCAAACCGCGCCACTTTAGGGCCAGTGCCTAACCAGCCACTAGTCATGCTACTGACAACTTCCTGAATCTCTGCGTCTTCAATAGCAGGCGCACCAAAAACCAAAAATTGCTTTCTGGTGCGAATTTCTGAATAACCTTTCATAAGACCGTCTACATGCTTGAGTGATTTTTCGAGGATTTTTTAGAGGCAACCACTTCTTCAAGAGAAGGCTCTATCCACGCTAAGAAGACCGTTGACAGACTCAATCATGAGCCAGCCATACTCGAGAAAGTCTTCCTCTACTACGAACGTGTGTCAATTTATTGACGTGTGTCATTGAAATATAGTTCCAACTCAGTTTGGTACTTTACGTCAAACAAACTTGAGTTAAACCAGAAGCGGTTGTACACAACATAATCCAACGTAAAACTTTCTGATACGGTAGAGTTTGACGACGTCTATGTCACGGCTAAATCATTCGCAGCCAGTCACAAAGGCCAGCCTAAGACCGTTGAAAAAATGCGCCACTAAAAGAATGCGCCATGTTGAGAAGACGAGAAAAGCTTGGCTTGGCAGTAGTCTATTGAAAAACGTATTCAGCTAGCGCCCTAAAATACCCCAGCTTAGTCGAGGAGGATTGAGCCGAAAAGAGTGGCCTACATCCCGCTGAGATTAACCACTGAGATTAAAGTCTGAGCTGAAAGCGGTAGGACTCGTTGGGATTCAAATGATTCGCGATCTATAAATCATTCATCGTCATTAAACTGTATGAAAGTAGAAAAAGGTCTCAGACAAAAGGTACTCAAGGGCGGCATTTACCTGACCCTTCGGCAACTTTTTTCTATTGCGCTCTCTCTAGTCAGTATCCTAATTATTGCCCGGATACTCGGCCCAGAAAATTACGGCATTGTTGCCGTCTCAATGGGGATTTTTTATTTTTCCATCTGGACAAGTAAGCTGGGGTTAATCGTTTATTTGATTCGTCAGCCTGAACTACGTGAGGACAGCCCAGAGCAAATCCTCGCTTTTTTTGTCACGGTTGGGGCTGGGCTATGCGGGCTGCTTTGGCTGTCGGCTCCTGTATTTGGCTGGTGGACAGGACGCAGCGAAATCACCGATGTGGTGAGGTGGTTAGCGTTGCCCATTTGGCTAGAGATGCTGGCCAGGGTATCGACAGGCATGTTAGAGAGAGAACTCCGCTTTGCTGAAGTAGGCCTGCTCGAAGCGATCGCCCAGGCATCCAATTATCTCCTCGCCGTGCCGTTGGTGCTTATGGACTGGGGCTACTGGGGGCCGCTCGCAGGCCTGGTGATGCAATGTTCAATGCTGCTAATCTTGGCCCGCCGGACTTACTCAGTGCCTTGGCGATGGCGATGGCATTGGTCGTTTCTTAAGCCTGCCTTACAGTATGGCTTAACCTACTCGGCCTCGGATTGGATTCTGTGTCTTAAGGCATTAACGGTTCCCTTGGTTGTTAGCCGATTAGGTGGCATAGAAACGGCAGGGCTAGTCAGTATTGCCATTCGCCTGGTGGAGCAGCTGGCGATGCTACGAATTGTGATTCGCCGTATGTCCATTAGCGTCATGGCCAAATTCATCGGCAATGCTAAAGCGACTCGGCAGGCCATCAGTCAAGGGATGACCTATCAAGCACTCCTGATTGGACCCGTGTGCGCCAGTTTTGCTTGTGTGAGTGCCTGGATTATTCCCGCGCTCTTTGGAGCCAAATGGCTCCCTAGTGTCCAAGTGTTTCCCTTAATAGCGATCGCGGCTTTGGTGAGTGCCATTTTTGATTTGCATGCGGCAGCCCTCTATGCCTCTGGCCATAATCGCGATGTCGGTCTACAAAACTTGTTCTATGTTGGGTTGCTATGGTTAGGGTGCTATCTGTTTTTACCCATGTTTGGTCTTTGGGGGTATGGTTTAGCCGAACTGCTGACCATTCCCAGCTATTTTCTGATCCATCGCGCTTTTGTCAAGTTCTCTGGTTCCCCCAATTATAGTGGTGCATTCTGGCTCATTTTGGCCACACTGCCGCCGCTTCTAGGGAGCATTTTCTTACCCTTTGGCTACAGCATAGGATTACTTATTTTCAGCTATGGGTTCCTACTGTTACTCAATGGCGGTGTCCGTCAGGTGCCCCTCGAACTGATCTCATCCTGGCAAGCCCGTTCTTCTTAGGTGCATCAACCGTTTGAAACGGTCTGCTATGTCGCGCCTAGGCCAGAGGCTCAGCCGAGTATCAAACAGATGGAACTATCCGAGATCTGGTAGAAAAAGGCTTTGTAGAGGTCACTGCCTGCTCAGGGTCAGGGCTGGGATACTGCAACTTTCAATCTACCTACACGGGGCGATCGCACCCAGAACACAACGGCAAGCTCCTCAGCATGACGACAGTCGCCTCACAGGCAGGTGCTAACGGCGAACCCACCATCTGGGACTGGAGTATTTCTGAATCAGTCCCTGTAGCCAGTTCACAAAACAGCAGTGGTGCAAACAGCCCGAGCAGCTCATCTTTTAGCGCAGAAGCCTTTGAGCGGCTTAAGCAAAGTGAATCTTTCTGCGCAGGTTTAGCTGATGCCTGTAGCTATAGCGAACATACCTTCGATGAGCTAACGCTAATGAACCCTAAAAAACTCCGCGCCTGTACATCGGCCAGCTTTCTTTGGTTAGCGATAGGACTTTTGACTGCGGCCTGTGGATCATCTCAGGTGGCTATCGAGCCAGCAGAGACACCAACGCCATCGGCAGATACGCAGGCGATTGCTGCCGAGCCAGCAGGCGATCGCGAAGCAGTCGTCGTACCCACCCCCGAAGTCGATCCTGCCGATGCCTATGTCGAAGACAATGACTACGACACCTCTGAAATCGACCCTGCTGATGCCTGCAGTCTCAACGAATGCGAATTTAGCGTGTCACCTAGTCCCCTCTCTTCAGATGAAATAAATAGAATCACTGACGAAATCCGCCTTGACGAGAAAGTCCTCTCAAATCAGAGCTTTGCAATTACGCTGCCCTACATAGGCAGTGCCGACTTTCTCGCTATAGAAAATAGCAATAACCGACTCTTTCTGCGCTTACGAACCGACCGTAATGAATATCAGAACATATATGAATCGGACTGGACGCTATGGGATGTCAAAGCGGTTTCCTTCGAAGATATTCATCAAGATGGCGATGGTCCTGACATTATTGTGATTGCAGAATACATCACAGGTATTGGCCCTGAGGGCGCCGACCCATTTTCAGTAGCGACTGTCTTCTTTAATAGGGGCGACGATACGTTTCAAGAGGATGCTGCTGTTAATCAGATTTTGAGCGATCGCAAAGCCTCAACCATCAACGAAGTCATAGAAATCGCTCAAACTGAAGAACTCGTCAGAGGCCTTCAATACCGCGAAGGCCCATAGCAAAAGTTCGCGGAAAGCTTGCAGGCAAAGCACCGTATTCAGGTTTGTCACAAATCCCTCAAAGAAGTCCTATACAATGGCGAAAATTGTTTAATTCCTGATCTGAATCAGGATTACATAAAGGACTCTCCCTTGTGCCTTCCTCTGTCACTGTCACGGTTCCAGCAACAACGGCTAACATCGGCCCTGGGTTCGACTGCCTCGGCGCGGCGCTCAGCCTGCATAACCGCTTTCACTTCACCCCGTTCACGCCCCTCTCTGACAGTGACCCCTTTCAAATTACGGTAGAAGGCACAGAAGCCAGGCGAGTGAATACAGGCCCTAGCAACCTGGTGTACCGGGCCTACCTAAAATACTACGAACACCTTAGCCAGCCTGCACCCCCGGTGCACATAAAAATCGGCCTGAGTGTTCCACTCTCCAGAGGGCTGGGCAGCTCTTCTACAGCAATTGTTGGCGGTATTGTTGGCGCCAACGCCCTGGCAGGCTCGCTGCTAGATTCAGCTGCACTCGCTGCGCTAGCTAACAAAATAGAAGGCCATCCGGACAACGTCGTGCCTGCGCTCTTGGGCGGCGCCAGGCTAGCGGCCATGGCCAACGGCAAGCTACAAATTTGCGATTTGTCCTGGCACGAATCCGTTGTACCCGTCGTCATTATTCCAGAATTTGAGCTATCTACCGCCGATGCAAGGCGGGTGCTCCCAGGACAATACAGCCGTGTAGACGCCATTTTTAACACGGCGCATATAGGGCTGCTGCTGCGTGGACTGGCCACCGGTAATGGTGCTTGGATTAGTGGGGGAATGAGCGATCGCATTCATCAGCCCTACCGCAAAAAGCTCATCCCCGGCTACGACAGCGTTCGCCGAGCGGCCATGCAGGCAGGCGCTTGGGGCGTGGTCATCAGCGGCGCTGGGCCTACGCTACTAGCCCTATCTCCACCAGATGCCGCCGAAGCTGTACGCACAGCCATGGAGCTAGCCTGGCAACCCCAAAGCTTTGTCGCCAAAGCCTATTGCCTTCAGCTCGATACCCAAGGCGCAATAGCAGATGCAATTGGATAAGCGTATTGAATAAAACAACTATGAAAATCCAAACACAGTGGCATATAGAGCCATATTCGTCAGTCATAACAGACGCCTACAGACGCTGTCCTTTACTCCATATCATCTGACACACATCAAGCATCCTTGATTCCTAAAACTAGGTTGAGTGCACATTAAGCGCTAGGCTAAATCCAGCCCCCTAATTTAGATCAATCTAGGGAAAAGTTCAGCATAAAATCAATATCAACCTATGTTGAGCCTTTATGCTTCTTTCTTTTGATTCTTTCCAAAAGGAGGTTAAGTTTTGTATACTTACTCTCATGACGCATTAAGTAGGTATTTATTCCTAGCGGTATTTATCCTTACGCCCGTCCGATAGTTTCGCCTAGTTTTGCAAGCCCAGCTTATTTGCTCGACTTTTCCTTCTCTGGCCCTGCTTTTTCGGAATGAAATGCGTCCTTTGTCGCTATCGAAATTGCGTGAAATTTAATGATCGGTGAACAGTTTCCGTGGCTGACGTTCCTAGTCATCTTTCCACTCTTGGCCGCAATGCCCATTCCGTTGCTGCCAGATCAAGATGGTAAAACCATTCGATGGTACGCACTGGGGGCCAGCCTTGCCGAATTTGGCCTTATTCTCTACGTATTCGCTACTCAATATTCACTGGGGACCTCTGGCCTCCAGCTAGTAGAAGAGTATCCCTGGATTACTCAGTTTGGCCTTAGCTGGTCGTTGGGTGTCGATGGACTTTCCTTCCCTCTGGTCGTCCTGAGCGGGCTGGTGACTACCCTTGCGGTCATCGCCTCCTGGAATATTAAGCTAAAGCCTCGGTTGTATTACTCCATGCTGCTGCTGATGTTTAGCGCACAGCTAGGCGTTTTCCTATCTCAGGACATGATGCTCTTCTTCATCATGTGGGAGCTAGAGCTAGTCCCGGTATATCTATTAATTGCCATTTGGGGCGGACAAAAGCGTCTGTACGCGGCCACCAAATTCATCATTTACACCGCTACCTGCTCAGTTTTTATTTTGGTAGTAGCGCTAGCGCTGGCGTTCTTCGGCGGTACCTTTAGCTTCAACATGAGCCAGCTAGCGGCAAAGGACTACCCCTTACCGTTCCAGCTCATCTGCTATTTGGGCTTGCTAGTTGCCTTTGGTGCCAAGCTGCCGATCTTCCCGCTACATACATGGCTACCCGACGCACACAGTGAAGCACCTGCCCCCGTCTCGATGATTTTGGCAGGCGTCCTGCTAAAAATGGCAGGCTATGGTCTGATTCGCATGAACATAGAGATGCTGCCTGACGCGCATCTGTACTTTGCACCTGTACTGGCCGTCCTGGGTGTCATCAACATCGTCTATGCCTCATTAACTGCATTTGCCCAAGATAATCTCAAGCGGCGCTTAGCTTATTCTTCAGTCGGACATATGGGCTTTGTGCTGCTTGGCCTGGCTGCCTTCAACTCCCTTGGTATGAGCGGAGCCATGCTTCAGATGATCTCCCATGGCCTGGTCGCTGCGGTGCTGTTTTTCCTGGCGGGCGTTGCTTACGATCGTACCCATACCCTCTCTATGGAAAAAATGGGCGGTATGGCCAAAGCGATGCCTATTACCTTTGCCTTTTTCACTGCTGGTGCCATGGCATCGTTGGCACTGCCCGGCATGAGCGGGTTCGTTGCTGAGATAACTATCTTCCTGGGTATCGCTACTAGCGATGCTTACAATGTCTTCTTTAAGGCTGGCATTGTTATCCTGGCAGCGATTGGCGTTATCCTCACGCCTATTTACCTACTCTCTATGCTCCGCAGAATTTTCTATGGTGAAGAGAGCGAGGTCAAAATTCCGGAGGATAAGTCCTGGGAAATTATGCCCAGAGAAGCCTTTGTGGCCGTATGCCTGCTAGTACCCATCATTGGCATTGGCCTGTATCCCAAGGTCGCCATTCAAACCTACAGCGACAAAACAACCGAAGTCGCCGCGCAGGTCATAACTACACTGCCTGATGTCCCAAATGCTGCACCGCTATCTAGGGTGATGAGCATGCCAGGTGCAGAGCAAATCATTGCACCTTCGCTATAGGTTCCATTTGTTGCGCTAACCACAGGAGCGGTTAGCGCATAACCTTTGAAGTCTACGGATAGGACTACTCAGTCTGAAATAGGCGATTTAGATCAGCCAGCTCAATATCATCTAACGCTTTGTGAATTTTGTACTGCTGAGCTGGCTGGCTCAAAATAGTGATGACAGTTTCAATGGGTGGGCAGTCAGTTTCTCTGCACTGAAGCTGGCTAACCGATATGTCAATATCCGGGCCGAGCTTCAGGAGGTCGTGAACCCAAGTTTTAAGCTGTTGCAAAGCGGCTGGATTGTGCTTGGGCCGAGACTGAGAGAAGAGGTTCATAACGATACGCCCTTTAAAAAATGATCATCATTATCAAAATATTGAAAATATTGTAGGATAGCAGCCTACCTTGCGGTTTTATGGTCAAGCTGTTGTAGGTTTTCTGTTCGAGTCCAGGATGGCGAAATGACAAAACTTTCTCGGCGAGCATTTTTATCGGCAGTGGCAATGACCAGTGGCTATGCCACTTGGGCGTTGCACAGCAGTCCGGCTCAGGCGTATCAGGTAACGCTACTGCCAGCCAATCCTCAGCTGGGCGATACGCTTTCGATTTTCATCACCGGGGCTACGCCAGGGGATGACTTGCCGATTGTCTCCATCGGAAACAGTCAGTATCCTAGCTTCCCCATATCCGGCAATCGCTTCCGAGCATTTGTCCCGACTAGCCCACTTGAGGCACCAGGAGCGCGGACGATTCAGATAACACAGGCCGGCGTGACGCAGTCGCAAAGTGTTGTTATCAGAGACCGTTCCTTTCGCACCCAATACATTACGCTGTCGCCTGGACAGTCAGATTTAGGTACCGATCATGAATTTGATCGGGTTGCTGAATTCAAAAAACTCGTGACGCCAGAGCGCCATTGGCAAGGCCCTTTACTGCGGCCAAGCACAGGCTACGTGAGTACAGAATTTGGCGTACAGCGCTACTACAACGGCGTTTATGCAGATGACTATTACCACCGAGGTGTGGACTATGCAGCGGCCACAGGCTCACCTATTGTTGCGCCAGCAGCTGGCTATATTCGGCTAGTTGGCTGGGTGCGGGATGGGTTTGAAATTCATGGCAACACAGTAGGCATTGACCACGGGCAGGGCGTGCTTAGCATTATGATTCACATGAACCGAATTGACGTTCAAGAAGGTGAGTTTGTCGCTGCTGGGCAAACAGTTGGCGGCGTTGGCTCGACCGGTGCATCGACCGGCCCGCACCTACACTGGGGCCTATATGTGAACGGCACTGCAGTCGATCCAGTACCGTGGCGCTTTGATGGCGTTGAGTAATCTATGCGGCGACCTGGTTATAGACAACGTCCACAGCGAACATGAGTGCTCGCCTCTGAGAACCCCACCGACGGCCCTGACCGCTGCCGCCAAGCTAAAATCCTTGTTCCAAACAGAGTAGATTCTATCGACCTGGGAGTTCGCAGCGCTTGCCATCGTATTTCTAGCAGGACTACTCCTGCGCGCCGGTTCCCACGAAGCCCACCATGCGGGAAATTAGCTCGCCATCTGTTTCTACAAAGTACTGGCCTAGCTGAACCATCTTCTTGCCGTCCGCTCCTACGCCACCGAAGGCGACTGTGGCGCGAGTCATTCCGGCGATGGTGTCGCTTTTGACAACCGTGGCAGTCCAACCCGGCGCGTTTGCGGTAAACATTCCAACATACTCGTTTAAAGCACTGATGCCTTTTATGGTCTGTGGGGTACGCGGATCGTCGTATTCGATGTTAGCGGTTACAGCGTTGGTGATTTTTTCGAGTCGCTCGTCAGCAGATTCGAGTTGCCAGGCATCAAAGAAAGTGGAGATTGGGTCCGACATGATTGGCTCCAAGCTTGAGTAAGCTTCATTTTAGCTTGGCCCGTTGCTCTCTACATGAGCTTCGAGCCGCTGTTAATCAACGCTAGTAATCAACGGTAGGAACGTCATTTATTGCGTCGAAGGCAAAGCTGTTCTGATGATTTAGCAAAACGTTTGTAAACCCGTTCTCAAATAAGGAGTTATATGTGAACAACACGGTTTACTAGCTTTTGAGATACATCAGCAACCATCTCTCCTGCGACACTTGCTGCTCGCTTGTGTACCTCACTGAGTGAAGTGCCTAGCACTCGGTAGCAGCGAGTATCGTTAGCCTGCGGATAAAGAGAGGTTATCGACGGGGAAAAGCCTGTAGCCAAAATCACGCAGCTTGGGTGAAGCTGAGTCCCGTCTGGCTGCAAGATAGTCGGCGTTGGCTGATTTGCTAAAAACTCTCCTGCAATCAGCTTTAGTCGCTCTGCTGCGATCGCTGCCAGCATAAGTTCTGCACAAGGCCGAGACTGCGTGGCAAACAAAGGCTTCACCTGATTGATAAGATGCAGCACACCCCTCTGTTCATCCGGTGACAACAAATCTTTTACCTGACCATAAAACGACATGACTGGACGAACCATCTGGGCAAAGGGATGATTAGGAGATGTTTTTGTTGTTTTCAAATAATCTTCTAAAAAGCCAGGATAATCCGCTACGTTTAATAGCGCATCCCAACCGGGATAAGGCAAATGACAAGCCTGGTAGCAGGCTTCTAGTTCTTTGCGTAGCAGCAATTCAGCATTTTTGGCAGTGGGCTGAAGCCGCATATTCTCACGAGTAAACCATTGACACTGATAGGATTCTGCTGATTCTATTTGAGGTAGCCTGGATTGAGCGCGACGACTGACCAAAGTTACCTGTTCTACGTGCAGATTGTGCAAAAGATGCAGCGCAACTTCAATGCCAGCTGCACCTGTACCAACAACCGTGACCTGCGGCGGTAAATTGTGACCGTAGCGATCGCATGGATAAGCCCTAAACACACGCCCCGCCCACTCATCTCGCAACCTGGCAAAGCGCGGTCCCGTCGCCTCTACCAAATAATCAACGCTTAATCGACGAGTGCGCGTTTTGATCGTGACAGTCTGTTCATTTCGTCCAAATTCACTCTGCTCGAACCCTTTCAGCGCTTCAGGAATGACTTTCAGCGTGATGTGCTTTGGTAACTGAGCCTTCAGCGCCAAAACCTGATCGTGAAGATACAGTCCGTAAGCGCCCCGAGGGGTTGTGCCTTGAATATTATCAAGCGTGTGATCTGGGTGCCGTTGCTGACCTTTTTCGGGCGCAAAGTCTGGATACAGCGCAGCGAGTAGGTCGCGATTGGACTGTACCCACTCAAAGTAGTCATTTGTATCGTAGCGCTCGGCGGCGAAGTTGAACCCACGGGCAGCGCTGTCACCATTGAAGGTGAACAGAGAGGGCTGCATTGGATGGTAAACTTGGCCACCGCCCAACAGTTGGCTGGGGTCGAGTCCGATGCTTTTGAGGTGGGTGAGGCGATCGCGCTGCGACAAACTCAAATTTTTAGTTTGAATTTCCCTCGGTGGCTGTAGCCAGTAGATAGTGACTTCAGCCGAGGATATTGTGCGTAGCGATTTCACCAGGTAGCCCAGTGTGGCAAATCCACTGACACCTGCACCTGCGATGGCAATGCCTCGCCTTGGGCGAATCGCAATTCTAATCTGAGACCTTGTCATTGCTTCCCATCACTGTTTCTACGGACACTGCCTCAAACAACTATCCCCCAGCAGTGCCAGGGGAAGATTTCTCTTTTGTCGTTGCTTGTTGTTGATGCACCTTCAGCGAAACAAACTACAGTGCCAGGGTCTGGGCATGAACACCTAGCGGAAAGAGCAAATACTCATTCCAACAGCGCCACACATAGGCGGTGAGCGCCTTTTTTCGGCCCTTGGCGCTTTCAAACTCAAAAGAGAGTTTTGCGTTGCCCGGAATCAGCTGCGCCAAAGAGTGGTCACAGCCACAGCCATGTTGAATCAACAGTCCCTGCTTTGAAGCATGAGACTGCACCAGCATTAGTATGGCCGTAACATTGAATCCATGCAGACATGCATCGTAAGCGCGTTTTACGCCCTGCATTTGTGGGTCAAAAAACATTGGTCTCGCCTCATGGATAGAGTCGCGCTCAATAGGGCACAGCAGCATCCAATAAAAGCTAGCCGGTAGCGCATACCCTAGTTCGTCAAACACAGTTCGAACAAAAGCAACAACTCGCTCAGCGCCATCTTGCGCCCTGGCGGTTTCCAAAGCTCGCTCAAAGTCAGGGTAAGCTGACTGGATAAAATCATAGCCGAAAAATTCTAGGGTTTCTCTCGCTCCTTTCTCATAAAAAGACTGAAAATCAGTACTCTGTTGGAAAGCTTCCTGTTGAAAAACTTCAGCGCTGCGATCGGTCGCCTTTGTGTAAAACAACCGGGCTAGCGCCACCAAAAAGTCTGGGTCATGATGTCCCACTGTCACGCTTCTATCTGCAATCTGTTGCCAAACGGGCGGTAAATCGCTGATTTCAGCTGCATCAACGCCTCTCAAAATTGAATCTATTGAAAGTCCGCTTGTACCTGTGACAATGGGGCTTGTAATAGATTGAGCAGAGGCTTCGTTAGCCAATAAAACCATGAAACATTTTCCTAGAAACTGTAGATGACACCGTAGATAATATTTATCATTCTCACTGTAGTTAGTGAGAATGATAATCATTGTTAGTTTTTATACCAAATTGTGGCTGCTGAATTCGATCTGAGCACAAGGTTAAACAAGTTGTTACATTTTCGTAACAGGTCGTCGCTCTATGAAAAATGGTTTTAGAAAAATGTTTTAGCGGCGAAAGCCCTTACCACGATTGTCCTGCTTCCAAATAAACCACTCTCCCTGCGCTCCCCCTGCGGCAAGCCGGTTCCCGTCTCGATTCCAGGCCAGGGTCGAAAAGCCTTTAGCAGTGCCCTCTAGCATTTGTCCAAATGCCTTTGCTTTGTGCCAAAGGATAACTTTGCCATCTTCAGCTGCCGAAGCGAGCAGCTGGGTGCCGGGTTGAAAGGCGATCGCACTAATCTTTTTTTGATGCAAGTCAAAAACCTGCGAGGCCCAGCCTTCTTCGTCAGTAGGCTGCTTGCGCCAAACAACAAGACCGGGGCCACTAGCAGCCGCAATGATCGGTACAGAGGCGCGGGCTGGATTCGCCCAGGCGATATGAGATACCTTTGAGGGAAATCCGGTCATACGCCAGGGTTGGGGGTCGTCCCAACTCCACACAATTAGGGTGTTGTCGAGGTTGCCTGCCGCGAGATATTGCCCGTCAGGAGAGATGGCAACTGCCAGCCCAGCCGCTGCGAGTTCCTGCACTTTAGGATCGTTGTCCCAGTCTGAACGAGCCCAAATTTTTACACCCAGGTGGCCACTGACCGCTAACTGTTCTCCGTTGGGGTGCCAGGCGATCGCCAGCACAGAAGAGGTTTCAAACGGCAGCGTGGCAAGCATCTCTAGAGAGCCCATATCCCACACCTGAACATAGCGCCCCAGGCTGAAAGCTAGCTCATTATGAGTTGGACTCCAGGCTAAGTGGTCTACCCAGGTACGAGAATGTTCCAACACTTTGATCAGTTTAGGTAGCGTTGCCTCTGTCGCAGAATCTGTCGACATCTGCCACACCTTTACCTGACCACTTTGTCCCCCAGCGGCCAAAAATTGACCGTCATAAGAGAACCCTAAGCAGTCAACTGATGCATTACTCGAAGGCTCAAGAACGATGGTGTGCTGTTGGGCGATGTCCAGCAACGTAACTTCGCCAGCACCAGAGGCGATCGCCAACCATTGGCCATCAGGCGACCAGTCCATTGCTGTCACGTAGTCCTCTAGCTGCCCTTGCCAGCTAAGCGACAGAAAAGCCGATGTCTTCGCTGATTTTTTTAGGGCCGATTTCTTTAAGCTATGCACGCTCGAAAGTCCTCTTTAAGCTGAGCACTATCTAAATTGCGGCCGATAAAGACCAGCTCATTTTTACGGACTTCGTCAGATTTCCATAGGCGATCGGGCCGTCCGTCAAACAGCATATGCACCCCCTGAAACACAAAGCGCTGATCCTCTCCTTGAATATTCAAAATCCCTTTCATCCGGAAAATATCTGGTCCCTGGGTTTGCAGCAAGTTGCTCAGCCATTCGTTCAGCTTTTGGCCGTTCACCTCACCCGATTCTACCAGGGCAATAGAGCCCACAGTTTCATCATGCTCGTGTGCCTCTTCCCCCAAAAAGTCGGGGTCAATTTCTAGCGCTCGGGTCAGCTCGAACGCTTTGACCCCCAACACGTCAGACATTTCAACTGCCGCATCCTGGGTACGATACACTTTCGCCATGGCGTTCATCCCGGCAATTTTTGCCTCTAGCGCTGCTAGCTCATTCTCACTCACTAGGTCCGTTTTATTGAGCAAAATCACATCGGCAAAGGCAATTTGTTCTTGCGCTTCTTCTGCTTCCCAGTGCTGATGTATGTGCTTGGCATCTACCAGCGTCACCACAGCATCCAGATTAAGAAGATCCTTCATATCTTCATCGACAAAAAAGGTTTGGATAACCGGCGCTGGGTCGGCCAGTCCCGTGGTTTCAATTACAATATGGTCAAATCTGTCGCGGCGCTTCATCAAGTTGCCAATGATGCGAATCAAATCGCCGCGTACGGTGCAGCAAATGCAGCCGTTGTTCATTTCAAAAATTTCTTCATCAGCATCAATTACCAGCTGGTTATCGATGCCCACTTCACCAAATTCATTGACAATTACCGCTACTTTTTGGCCATGCTCATGGGTGAGAATGCGGTTGAGCAGCGTTGTTTTCCCTGATCCTAAATAGCCAGTCAGAACGGTCACCGGCATTGTGTCTGGGACTGTGTCTGGCGTGGACTCAGCAAGCGTTGTGTTTGGCATAGGGCTATCTTGATATCGTGAGTATGATAATCATTATCACATAGCAGGCGCGATGGAATGCAATATTAAATGCACAACCTGTGGGTTTCTTTACCCGCATGCATGTGCTCTCGACGAAATGCGATCGCAGGTGAGGTCTTCATGGTCACTGCATTCAGGTCGAGCAGCCCAAAGCCATGGCTGGGGAATGACGGCGTGATGCAGCTCATTTCCTCAGTCCAGCGACTAAAGGAAGCTCCAACCGGGTGCCGGTCTCAAATCGTAAAGCGTATATTAAGACAGGCTGATTGCCTACTGTTCCAGCAGGCGGGGCATCAGCTCCACGAGGTTGCAAGGCCGATGGCGGGCATCTAGCTGGTCGTTGATTAGTGCCCTCCAGCCGGTTCGGCAAGCCCCCGATGATCCTGGCAAGCAAAAAATGTAGGTGCCATTGGCCACCCCCGCTAGGGCGCGGGACTGTACCGTGGACGTTTTAATCTCCTGGTAAGACACCATCCGAAAGATTTCTCCAAATCCGGGGAGTTCTTTGTCCAGCAGGGGGGTAATGGCTTCAGGGGTGCCGTCCCGTCCGGTAATCCCCGTGCCCCCAGTGGTGATGATGGCCTGCACCCCAGCATCGGCAATCCAGCGGGAGACCACCGCCCGAATTTGGTAAATGTCGTCGGGCACGATCATTTTTTCGGCTAAGGTGTGGCCTGCGGTTTGCAGGTGCTCGACCAACAGCTGGCCCGATCTATCCGTGGCTTCTGTGCGGCTGTCGGAGACAGTAAGAATGGCGATGGGGACGGGGATGAAGGCGGTGGCCATGGCGCTTTGCTCCAATCAGGGCATGGTGGAATTCATACTATTAAGGCTCACAGTAGCGCCTCCGGTTGCTGAAGAATACGCGCTCTGGCCTCGGGGCAAAGCTTCCACACCAGCACCTCGCCCTGTTGACCGCCTGCCGTCAGGTACTCGCCAGTAGGATGCCAGGTCAAACAGGAAAAGCCCTCCTTGGCCCCTTCCAACACTTGAACCGGTTCTACAGCAGCCTGCCACAGCAGAATCCAGCCACGATCCGACAGGGAGGCCAGCAAACTGGTTTGAGGTTGAAAGGCCACATCTAGAACCGTGCCTTGATGTAAATCCAGCAGCCAACTCTGCCAGCCCTCATCGGGAATCAGTATCCACATAGCGACCAGGTCTCGTGTGGCGGTCGCCAAAATGGGGGAGCGAGCAGCGTCGGGAATATTGGCCCAGGCGAGTTGCCGAACCTTGCCGGGAGAGCCTCCCAGCGTAGCGGGCAGGTCGGCTTCGGGGGCTGGATTATCTACAGATTGTTTTAGGAGGCGGACGTTATTCCAGGTGAGGACGCCGACGCTGCTATCTTGATTGGCCGAGGCTAAATAAGCCCCCTCCGGGGACCATTGCAGGGTTTGACTAGCCGCCGTTAGTTCCCACTCGTACTGAGGGGAGAGCCAGTGAGAGGTTTCCCAAATGTGAACCCGTTGCTGAGCTGAAACCGCCAGATGAGTGCCATCGGGGGACCAGCTTAGATCCTGTACAGTGGCGGGCAATTTCAAGGTGGTTAGGGTTTCCCCCTGTACGGCATCCCAAATGTGAACGGCCTTGCCGCAGTTACAGGCCAGCCAGGGTTGATGGGGATGCCACTGCAAGCGATCGATCCAGGTTGAGCCCCAGGTCAGCGTCTTTACCAGCTCAGGTGAGTCAGAAGATAGCCGCCAGAGTGTCACCGCCCCGGCTTGTCCGGCTGTGGCCAACCACTGACCCTCGCTGGAAAACCCTAGGGCATCAATGGAAGCACCACTGGCCGTCTGAAGGACGGTTTCTTGAAAGTCTGCTTGCCACAGAACCACCTCCCCTGCGCCAGAGGCGATCGCCAATCTATTACCGACCGGCGACCAGACCAGGACGGTAATGTACTCCGATAGCCATCGGTGAACCTGGAGTTCTACCAGGGGTTTGAGAGAGAGCATAGTGCAACTTTGAACCAACAAAATGGACTGACTGACTGCCAGAAAATCTGACCTACACGCCAGAATAAAATGATAATGATTATCATTCTAATTCACGTCCGTCGTCAAGCTGTTGGGTTAATAATCTAAGTCGCCAAACATGAGGGTTGTCTTTTCGGGAGAGGCGATCGCGGGTACGCACAACCGAAATCTTGATCTGTTGTAAAGCGACTGGATTGGGGTTAGGTCGAGACTGAGAAAAGAGATCAATAACGACAGAAATTCAACTCAATTCCCCCACAAGCTAAGCCTGTAGGGGAATCCAGCCAAGATATAGATAAAGCAGTCAAAGAGAGTTAAGAACTAGCTTCCACCAAGGTCTTGGCAGGTTCTCCTGTTGGCATAGGCCCTAGCTTGACGCCATCAGGATAGTATTCCCAACCGTCTCTAATCTTGATGTCCTTATCCCAAGGCAACTCGTACTTTCCTTCCGCCAAGTCTTTCACCCAGGTCAGGTAATTTTCACGTTCTCCACCAGGCTTACCTACGTAGCCTCGACAACCAACATTAAAGACATTGTTTTCAAGCGCCCAGTTCTTGCGAGCCTCATCCACCATGCGTGGGAACAACTCAGCCGTCACAATTTCCCAAGGATTACGATGGCCCTGCTGAATCACATTGCCATCGTAGTTACAAACAGTTCCTTCACCAAAGTAGTAGAACACACCGTCATAGCCCGCCAAGTTGACGGAGATGGTGTACATCAAGTTTTGCCAAGCATTAGATTGATTTGTCAAGATCCACTGATCATTGACCTGGGTTGAATATCCAGAGATGCGAATGTAAACATTGGCCCCTTTATAGGCCGCTTCTCGCGCTAGTTCAGGGAACATTCCATCGTGACAAATACAAACTGCGAGCTTAGATCCCTTAGGTCCATCACAGACGGGCATTCCATAATTTCCTGGATACCAAGGCTCAATCGGCACCCAAGGCTGTAGTTTGCGATAGTGAAGGGCAATTTCTCCTTGATCGTTGATAATAATTGCCGTGTTGAAAGGGGGAAGTCCAGGCACATCATTCTTCTCCATAAGAGAAAAGACGCCCCAAACTTTATTCCGCACACAAGCTGCTCGGAACTGGTCAATTTCTGGACTATCGATCGTCAAAAGCATTTCGTCGTATGACCAGATTTTCGTATTCAGCCCTTGAGTAGAGTACTCCGGCATCACAATGAGATCTAGCCCAGGATAACCCGCTTTGGTGTTATCAACAGCTTTACAAATCTGTTTTACCTGCGTCTGAATATCTTCTGGGCCAGTGATGACTGGAACTGGATACTGAATCATGGCAACCAGCAGAGCCTCTGACCATGAACTGACACTTCCTGTACTACCCATATCGAAAGTTCTCCTAAGGACGGTGGTTTATGACCAGCACCATCATAGGGAAGACAACAGATGAGTTATGTATCTGTCAACACGAAATGAGAATGATTATTATTATCATTTTAGAAAAACAGGTTGAGTATTGAGACTGTCGATGACATTTCAACAAACTCTGCCACAGCTGATAGCCTCCCCGCTGCCCCAAGCACTCCCGTTGACCAGCGGCAAAGGCGCAGGCGGCGCAAACAAACAAAGTGTGCTGCGGTATAGAATTTACTCCGTTTGGAATAGGCGAATTAAAGCATCCCGTTCAATGTCATCCAAAGCTTTGTGGATTTTGTACTGCTGGGCAGGCTGACTCAAAATAGTAATGACGGTTTCAATCGGCGGGCAGCCAGGTTCTGTGCACTGAAGTTGGCTAATCGAGATGCCGATTTCTGGATCGAGCTTCAGGAGGTCGTAAACCCAGGCCTTGATCTGTTGCAGGGCAACTGGATTAGACTTGGGCCGAGACTGAGAAAAGAGATTCATAGGCAGCATAGTTGGCAGTATTGATCAGGAAGTAGATATTGTTGAAACAGGAGAGAGAATGACACCTAGCAAACGCTCTTTTGAGCGATCGCATCCTGTAATTTCTCAATCACCTCTGTCACGCTCAGCGCGCCCAAATCACCATTTTTACGAGTACGAATACTCAACGACCCAGACTCCACTTCTCGCTGGCCAATCACAGCCGTCACCGGAATTTTCTCTAGCTCCGCCGTTCTAATTTGCTTGCCTAAGCGAGCGCCGCTGACATCCACTTCAGCTCGATAGCCCTTGCTAACTAAGGTTTTAACTACTTCGTTAGCGTAGTCTCGCTGGGCCTCACTCACGGGCAACAGTCGCACCTGTACGGGGGCTAACCACAGCGGAAAATCACCCGCATAGTTTTCAATCAAAATGCCAAAGAACCGCTCCAAGGAGCCAAAAATAGCGCGATGAATCATAATCGGACGCTGGCGCGAACCATCAGCGGCCACATATTCCATGCCAAAGCGCTCTGGCAAATTAAAATCGACCTGAATCGTTGAACATTGCCAGAGTCGGCCAATGGCATCGCGGATTTTGATGTCGATTTTGGGGCCGTAAAATGCGCCGCCCCCTTCGTCAGTCTTATAGGCCCAGCCTTTTTCATTCAGTGCCTGCTGCAACGACTCGGTGGCCAGTGTCCAGATGTCGTCGCTGCCGACCGATTTATCAGGCCGGGTCGAAAGATTGACCTCGTAATCATTAAAACCAAAGTCAGAGAGAATTTTTTCAGTTAGGTTCAGCACCGCCAAAATTTCACCCGACACTTGCTCAGGCAAACAAAAAATATGGGCGTCATCTTGAGTAAAGCCGCGCACGCGCATCAGTCCATGCATCGTGCCTGAGCGCTCGTAGCGATACACCGTGCCCAGCTCAGCCCACCGCAGCGGCAGCTCCCGATAAGAGTGCAAATCATGCTGGTAGGTCAGCACATGAAAGGGGCAGTTCATGGGCTTAATCTGGTATGCCTGCGACTCGATCTCCATTTGATCGAACATACTCTCGCGGTAAAAGTCGAAATGTCCAGAAGTCTTCCACAGCTCTAAATTGGCGATGTGGGGCGTATACAACAGTTCATAGCCTGTTTGGGTATGGGCTTCTCGCCAATAGTCTTCTATAATCCGGCGCATTCTTGCCCCCTTGGGATGCCAGAACACCAGTCCGCCGCCCGCTTGTTCTTCTAAGCTAAACAGTTTTAGCTGTTTGCCTATCTGACGATGATCGCGGCGTTTGGCTTCTTCTTTTTGTTGTAAATAGGTCTGCAACTGCTCAGGCGTTTCCCAGGCCGTGCCATAGATTCTCTGAAGCTGAGCGTTGCTTTCATCTCCCCGCCAATAAGCACCTGCCACACTTTCTAAGGTAAAGGCCTTGGGATTGACCTCTCCAGTAGATTGCACGTGAGGGCCTGCGCACAAATCCCACCAAGCGTCTTTAGTGGCTGCTGGGCGTAAGGAAGGTTCTGTTTCTGAAAGCTTGCCACGGCCCACATCTGGACTGCCGATAAAGTAGCGCGTGATGGTTTCTTCTGGCGCAATCCCGGTCAAAATCTCTCGCTTGTAGGGTTCTTTGAGTGCGTTAATTTCAGCTTCTATCTCAGCGCGCTCAACCTCTTCTCGAATAATGGGCAAGTTGGCTCCGATAATTTTCCGCATTTTTTTCTCTATCTTTTTGAGATCTGCGGGCGTAAACGCATTAGCGCGATCAAAGTCGTAGTAAAAGCCCGTCTCGGTGCAGGGGCCAATGGTGACCTTGGTCTCAGGGAATAGTCGCTGTACGGCCATGGCCAAAATATGAGCGCAGCTGTGACGAATCTGCTGGAGCCGCTCTGTATTACCTGGCGTCAGCGGGTTGGATTCGTTGAGCTGAGCGGATTTAGACTGAGCAGATTTAGACAGGGTAGGAGACTGGGCAAGTGGATTCGGCATCTAGACTATTCTCGGCACGGTACGTTTGAGCTGTGTGAAAAGGGACGTTGTGAAAAGGGACGTTGTGAAAAGGGATGTTGTGAAAAGGGATGTTGCGAAATAGAGTTTGCGAAAAATTGAGAATGATTATCAATCTCGTATATCATAGTGAATAAAGTTCCATTTGCAGCCATAGTGAATAAAGTTCCATTTTCAGCGTTTATTTGTTATGGCTAAGATTGATCGCAAGATACGCCTCGCTCGGTGGGTGAGTGCTGGGACGATGGGGGCGATCGCAGCTGCTTTGTTAGGACAGGTGGCTCATGCTTACGAGGTCACTGTTTCACCGAGCGCACCACGGTTGGGTGATACGGTTTCGGTGGTGGTGCAGGCGGAAAGTGCTGAAGGTGGCGAAACTGCACCGACCATCAGTGCCAATGGTATGAGCTATCAGAGCTTTTCGGTTGGGGGCGATCGCTTCCAAGCGCTGATTCCGACCAGCCCGCTAGACTCGCCCGGTCAGATAACTATTCAGGTGCGCGGCGCAGAAGATCCCCGTAATTTGTTGCTGAACTTGAGCGATCGCGCCTTTCGCACCCAAAGGATCTGGCTACCGCCCGGCGATAATGAGCTGGGCACAGACATGGAATTTGACCGGGTGGCTCTTTTTAAGGAGCTGGTAACGCCCGAACGCTACTGGGATGGGCCAATGACGCGGCCTAGTCAGGGTTACGTGAGCACAGAATTTGGTGTGCAGCGCTATTACAACGGTGTCTTTGCCGAGGACTATTACCACCGGGGGGTAGACTACGCGGCGGCGACTGGTTCGGCGGTGGTTTCGCCCGCAGCCGGTTATGTGCGGCTAGTGGGCGAGGAGGCCAACGGCTTTGAGGTCCATGGCAATACGATTGGCATCGATCACGGGCAAGGCGTGCTGAGCATTATGATTCACCTGAGCCGGATAGATGTTAAAGAAGGTGATTTTGTCACGGCGGGGCAGGTGATTGGGTGGGTGGGTTCTACCGGCGCTTCTACCGGGCCGCATTTGCACTGGGGGCTGTATGTCAACGGCATTGGTGTAGATTCGGTGCCTTGGAGAGAGGCGGGGTTTGATTAGCGCAGGCATGAGTAGCGCAGTAAAACCCTTAAAGAGGTCTCATACGAACTTTGTCATCTTCGACGACGCTGAACAGGCTTGGATATCTTCAGCGCTGATGCCAGGATAATTACGAAGGATCTCATCAGTATCCCATCCTTGAGCAAGGAGATCGATGATGAATTCAACGCTAAGGCGAGTGCCTCGGATAATGGGTTTACCAATCAGAATATCTGGGTTTAGCGTGATGCGAGATTGCTGATCCATGAGCAGGTCTATAATCTGTTACCTCTTTCTATTTTACGATTAAAAGCAGCTTGCGTGTGGGCATATCTTCGCCCGCAGCCGGTTATGTGCGGCTAGTGGGCGAGGAGGCCAACGGCTTTGAGGTACATGGCAATGAATCTGAGCATCAAAACTCATGTTGGCCCTGATAAGGACATCATTCCGCTCGGTTGAACATGGATGACTGCTGTTCTTATGCTTTATAGCGAAGGCAACTGGAGAACCCCTCCTGTTCAAAGGCAATGACTTCTCACGGACGGATATTCTCACTGTTATTAAGTGAATCAGCGGCTAAGTACGCACTCGATGTCAAAAGGTCTAAAATTTTAGACATTGCCAAGGCTAGTGATTATTGCACCTTCATTTTCAATATGTGAACGATGCTGTCGAGGCTTTGATAACGAAGAATCTAATAGACATTATCGGAAATAGTAGCGAATCGGTGAAAACCCACCCTGTTCTATCCGATTTTTCGTTACCCCCTT
>JBCBBK010000028.1:0-48222 GCA_038531675.1 Cyanobacteria bacterium J06581_3 | reverse complement strand
GATACGCTAACCGGCGATGACTTCTCCGGTGGGCAAGGTGCTGACACCTTTGTCCTCGCAGTAGGTGAAGGTACTGACACAATCACAGACTTCATTGCAGGTGAAGACTTGATTGGTCTGGCAGGTGGTCTGTCCTTTGGTCAACTGGCAGTCAGCGCAGAGGGCAACGACGCTGTTATTGCAGCCGGTGATGAGATACTGGCGACCGTGATGAAGACTAGCGTCGATGCGTTGACTGAGTCTGCGTTTGTGATGGTGTAGTCCACAGTCTAAGGTTGTAAAAACTCAAGGCCCAAGGATCATTGCGTCGGTCCTTGGGCTTTTTGTATCAGAATGAGTCTATTGTCTGCCCAAAATACACTATGGCTCAATCCTTGATCGAAGGTCCCATTGGCAAACAGCTCTTTAAACTCACGCTGCCAATGGTTGGGGGCATTTTTGCGCTGGTGGCGTTCAATTTGGCCGACACCTACTTTGTTGGACAGTTGGGAACAACTCAGCTAGCGGCGATGAGCTTTACCTTTCCGGTAGTGATGACGCTAGGTAGCTTGGCGCTGGGTTTGGGCGTAGGAGCCTCTTCGATTATTGCGCGGGCGATTGGACAGGGCGATCGCTCTCGCGTGCAGCGCTTCACCACCAACAGCTTGACCCTGGGTCTATCGATGGTCGCCCTACTTTCTGCGATTGGGCTACTCACCATCGATCCGCTGTTCAGACTGCTGGGCGCTGGACCAGAAACGCTGCCCTTCATCCGAGAGTACATGCAAATTTGGTACTTCGGCATGGTGTTTTTGGTGACACCGATGATCGGCAACAGTGCCATTCGTGCTTCTGGTGATACCGTCACGCCTAGCCTAATCATGACGGCTTCTGCCGGATTCAACATTGTTTTGGATCCACTACTAATTTTTGGCTTAGCCGGTCTGCCCGAGCTGGGTCTTGCGGGGGCCGCTTGGGCAACGGTTATTGGTCGGGCGATGACGCTAGTAGCTTCTCTATTAGTTTTGTGGTTCAAGGAAAAGATGCTCTCGTCTCACTTTCCTGATTTGCAGGAGACCCTTTGGTGCTGGCGCGATATTCTCTACGTGGGGTTGCCAGCGGCAGGCGCAAATATGATTACGCCGATCTCCATCGGTGTAACTACGAGCTTTTTGGCGGTGCATGGACCGCTGGCGGTGGCGGGGTTTGGCATCGCTTCGCGGGTGGAGTCTTTTGCGCTGATTGCGCTGATTGCACTGGCCGGAGTCATTGGGCCTTTTGTAGGGCAAAACTGGGGGGCCGAGAAATATGGGCGGGTGATGCGATCGCTCCAACTCAGCTTTTTGTTTTGCTTGGGTTGGGGGGCGATGATGGCAGTGTTGCTAGCGGTCGGTGGTTCGTGGATTGCGCTGCTGTTTAATTCGGATGATGCGGTGGTTGCGATCGCCTCTACATACTTCTGGCTAGTGCCGTTTAGCTATGGCGCGGCGGGCGTTATCCAGGTTACCAACAGCGCCTTTAACGCGATTGGCAAACCGATGCCAGCAGTAGTTATTACGCTACTGCGAATGTTTGTGTTGTATGTTCCGCTTGCTTATGTGGGGAGTCGATGGTTAGGGCCAGTAGGAATTTTTGGGGCGGCTGCGATCGCAAACCTTCTGATGGGACTAGCTGCCTATGAGTGGACACGCCGCCAATGCAAAAGACAAACCGCTCTGACAGAGATTGCGTAAACAGAAGGGAGTTGAAATACTCAAAAGAGGCCTACTAGTCCAGAAGTTTTAGGAGCGCTGACATCATCTAATGCTCATCAGACAGCACTTTCTGACCCAGACGTTGAAGCACGCGAATCACTTCTCCCGTATCTTCTGGCACTGCATAGAGTGAAAATACGCGGGAAAGCGCATATTGTCTGGGTGCATCCCGGTTGACTTTGATAAATACGACATCGTCCCCATTCGTCAGCAGCCCAAATAGTGGCGCATCACCAGCAGGAGCCGCCATTAAATAGGCTAGTGCTTGAGGCAAGGCGGAACGGACAGAAAGAGTCGTCTTCTTAGACTCCAAGACCAAGATCCACAGGCTTTGTTGAACAATCAGAATGTCAATGCGTCCCCGCAGGGTCTCTTCTCCATCGTCAATGCTGACTTCAACCGCAGCCTCAGCTTTGAGGCGAAAGGGCGGATCGTAAAATCCGGCAATCTCAAGCAATGGGGAAGCGGCTAGTAGGGTCACTGCGCCTTCTAGCAGTTCGCCTTGCGATCTCTGATAGTTCAGTCGATTCCAAAGGACTGAAACAGCAGACTGCTGAGCTGGCGTCAGTGTAGGTAGCTCGCTTTGCCACTCACCAAAAAAAGTTGGCTCCATCGAACGGCTAAGGCCGAATCGCGACTCGACTTCGGCAAGGCTTTTGATAGCTTCGGTAACAGCGATGACTTTCGCCATAGGGGTAAGCGCAGAGTAGAGCGTTCATAAACTACCTTAATCTACCTTCTACCGTAACGACTCCCGGTGAAATTTCTCTGTAATTAAAGTAGCGGAACACAGTGTGCCGTATGTGCTAATCAAGGGATGAGCAATAACACTCTCAAACATCGCTCGCAACGGAGGAAGGGGATGCAAATCTTGCTAGCTGAAGACGATGTTCGGCTGTCGGCCTCTTTGGCAGAAGCGCTCACTGCTCAGCGTTACGCGGTGGACGCCGTAAAGGATGGCGAATCGGCCTGGGAACGAGCGTGCCTCTTTACCTACGATCTCGTTTTGTTGGATGTGACCTTGCCCAGGTTGGATGGCATTAAGCTGTGCCAGCGCCTACGAAACCACGGCTATACGTTTCCGGTACTGATGCTGACGGCTCGCGATACTAGCTTAGACAAAATTTCGGGGCTAGATTCAGGTGCTGATGTTTACATGGTGAAACCGTTTAATCTGCAAGAGCTGCTGGCGCAGATTCGGGCGCTGCTGCGCCGAGGGCAGGGCGGCGCTACGCTTGTTTTGACTTGGGGAGAATTGCAGCTTAATCCTGAAACTTATGAGGTGAGCTACGGGCGATCACCTATCCATCTCACCCCCAAAGAATTCGCTCTGATGGAAGCTTTTTTGCGCCACGGCAGACGGGTACTAAGCCGAGCCGCCATGATTGAACAAGCTTGGCCCATGCAAGCAACGCCCGAGATAGACACGGTGAAAAGCTATATCAAGAATTTACGGGCAAAGCTGAGAGCTGCGGGTGCCCCCAGACACATCATCGAGACAGTGCATGGGGTGGGCTATCGCCTGAAAGATTGACTGAAATGTAACAAGAAACATGTAGCGAGATAATCACAATCTCCCCGGTTTCTCCACAAATCCATCCCCAAAAGTCATACCTCTTCTCTATACCTTTGGTTTCAAAGCACTATCGAGATGAGGACAGCTTAATGACTGATCGCGATTCGTTGAAATTGGCAACTCCTGCTGGCAATACTGATTTAATTGAAGCGCCGCCCAGAGTAGAGGAGACTCCAGGAGTAGAGAAGACTCCAGGCATTGATATGATTTACGGTTTGCACGCCAAACCGCCTTTACAAGAGACGCTTGCGGCTGCCTTGCAACACGTCTTAGCGGCGTTTGTGAATATCATCGCGCCCGCCATTGTTGTCGGCGGGGCAATTGGTTTAGACGCTGCCGATACCAGTTTTTTGATTAGTATGTCGCTGTTTGTATCGGGCATTGCGACGTTTATTCAAGTTCATCGGGTTGGGCCGGTAGGTTCGGGGCTGTTGAGCATTCAGGGCACTAGCTTTGCCTTCGTCGGTACGCTGGTCACCGTAGGGACTGCGGCGGTAGAGGGCGGGCGCAGTCCATCCCAAACGCTGGCATACCTGCTCACGATTTGTATGCTGGGAGCCTTTGTTGAAATTATCCTCAGCTTTTTTGTAGAGCCGCTGAAAAAGGTGATTACGCCCTTGGTGAGCGGCATTGTGGTGGTGTTGATTGGCTTGGTTTTGATCAAGGTCGCGATTACGGCGATGGGGGGTGGCGCGGCTGCGATCGCAGCAGGCACCTTTGCAACGCCTCAAAATCTGATTGTCTCGCTAATCGTTTTGACCTCTATCGTCATCCTCAACTGTACTCGCAGCGCTTTTTTGCGGATGTCGGCTATTTTGATTGGTCTGGTGATTGGCTATCTGATCGCTTGGCCGCTAGGTATGTTGAACTTTAGCGGACTGAGCCAGCTCTCCTACGTCACACTGCCGATTCCCTTTCGGTACGGTTTTGACTTTGGCTTTGCTGGCTTTATTCCCCTCGCCTTTTTGTACGTCATTACTACGATTGAATCGATTGGAGACTTGACGGCAACGTCTATGCTGGTGGGGGAACCCATTGAGGGCAAGACTTATCTTGATCGTGTGAAGGGCGGGATCTTGGGCGACGGGGTGAATTCTTTTATTGCAGCCTGCCTGAATACTTTTCCTAACACGACGTTTAGTCAAAACAATGGTGTGATTCAGCTGACAGGCGTGGGTAGCCGCTATGTCGGTTACTTCATCGCAGGCTTTCTCTTTCTTTTGGGGTTGTTTCCTATCGTGGGTGGACTGTTCCAGGCAATGCCTCAGCCGGTGCTGGGCGGTGCCACACTGCTGATGTTTAGTTCTGTTGTTGCTGCTGGCATCAAGATTTTGCACACGGTTAATTTGAGTCGGCGCAATACGCTGATTTTGTTGGTGTCGCTGGGTTTAGGCATGGGTGTGACGTTTGTTCCAGAGGTTTTAGAGAACACGCCATACCTTATTCGTAGCGTTTTCTCTTCTGGTATTGCGACTGGAGGTATCGCCGCGCTTGTGCTGAATATGGTTGTTCCTGGCGCACGTGAGTAGCTGAGCTGTTCAAGGCAATACTCTTTCATTCAAGGGGCAGAGTGACTGTAACCACAGTCCCATGCCCTTTTTTGCTGTCGATATACCAGTTCCCCTTGTGCAGGTCTACACACACCTTAACGACTGCCAGGCCTAATCCGCTGCCTGCGACCTCGCCCACGTTACTGCCTCGTTGAAAGGCGTCTTGAACAGTGGCTTGTTCTGATGCTGGAATGCCGATGCCGCGATCGCTTACCTGCAAAGTCGCCTTCTCTTGATCGCACTTGAGGCTGACTGTAATTGGGCTCTCTATCGCAGAATATTTTGCAGCGTTAGAGAGTAGATTGCTGAGGAGCGATCGCACCAGCTTCTTATCCCAAAAAGCCTTAACCGTTTGGCCTTCTTCTACGAAATCACCAACAAGCTCCACAGACTGACGGACGCCTAATCTTATCTCATCAATCACCTGCCGACAAAACGCTTCCACATTCAACAGCTCAGGCGCAAACTCCAGCTTCCCTGCTTCAGCACGTGTGAGGGTCAGCAGATCAGTAATTTGCTGATTCATCTGCTCGGCAGTTGCCCGAACGCGCTCAAGGTTGAGCTGCTTTTGCGCGTCTGAAAGACTCTCGTAATTGACCTGTAGTGATTCCGTAGAAAGTAAAATTGTGCTGAGCGGCGTTCGCAGCTCGTGAGAGGCCATCGAGAAAAAGCGTAACTTCAAGTCGCTGAGGGTGATGGTACGGTTAAGCTCGTTCTGTAAGTTGCGTAGGAAAAGGACCAGGCACACGGTTAACAGAAGACCTGTTAGGAGCGTAGCCCAGGTTGCATAGAGGCGGTTGAGCGGATAGGTGCCAGCAGGAGAGAACGCGACCAACCACTGCCGCTGACCAATCTCTATCGTGCGAGTACAGTCTGCCGATGTTGGGCAAAGAAACAGCGACCGACGGTGTTGTTCGTCCACGCGATCATTCTCCACTGCCAATACATTTTGACTTTCAGCATCGTAGCGGCCCAAAAACTGCTCTGTCGGCTCAGCATTTTGATCGTACAAATCAAAGTCAATATCAGAATTTAATCCCTGAAGGGCTTCTTCTACCACTGCCGAGATTTGAAACACGCCCAACAAAACGCCATTAAACTGCTCCTGCCGTAGCGCTTGCGAAGCGGGCTTTGTCCCCGACTGATAAAGCGGCAGAACCACCAAAAATCCATACTGGTTCTGCTGCTCTTGCACTAGCCGAATGCGGCCTGTCGCGTGAATATCGCCTGTGCTTCGAGCAGGTTCGATGGCGGCGGCCCTAGCTGCGCTAGAACTTAGGTCAAATCCTAAGGCTTCCTCGTTTCCGGACAAGGGGGCGAGATAAGTGACTGGCAGATAGGCGTCTCGCTGGCTCGCGGTGACGAGGCGATCGCCCGCGCCCAGTTCAGTGATTTGAAAGTTTGGATAGCCTTTAGCTCGCATCGCTTGCTCGTAGTTAGCACGCTCCTCTCGTTCGACCAGCGGAGCCCACTCTAATGCTTGAATGCCGGGATATTCTGTGAGCGATCGCGCCACAAACGCATCAAATGACTGCTGCTGAACCTGACCCTGGCTGACACCGTAGTGATCGTTCAGAAACGTCAAGACATCTGTATATCGATTCAAGCTGCGCTGCAGCGCAATAGCTAAATTCTCTAACTGCTGCTGAAATTGATTTCTCTGCTGAGAAACTTCCCATCGATGAACAGACAGGGTCGCTATTGCCGACAAAACAACCCCAATGCCTACGGTGACATTTAATATCAGTGCCTGGCGAAAAGAAGATTTAGCCATCGCTTGAGCATTACTTGAGCGTTAAAAATAGGATAAGCCGTTCCATACTTTCTTCTGACGCTCATCAGACAGTACTTTCTGCTTCAGGCGCTGTAGCACGCGGATCGCTGCCCCCCGTATCTTACGAAAATGCTGTACAAGAAAGCATTTTATGCCTATTGATAATCTTCTCATAAGCCAATCTTTACATACGGTGAACGGTCACCCACTACACTCTTCGAGGGTATGGAATCAGGTGCTTGAGACAGTCGTCATAGGATTAAATCGCAATGGAAAACGCCGTATCACCTGCTTCACAAGACCGCCTTTCCGCCATTGATTTTGAGTTACTGGGTGAAGTTCAAATTCCCACGGGAACTCTTTTTGCCGCTCCAGATAGCCCCAACAGTCAAACAGAAATTGGCGGCCTCTCTGGACTTGCATACGATTCGGTCAGCGGCCTGTACTACGCGCTGGCAGATGACCGCAGCTCGGATGCACGATTCTATACGGTTGATATTGACCTGAGTGATGGCGCACTAAACAGCGATGACGTTGCTTTTCAGGACGTTACCTTTTTACTAGATAAGGATGGCGATCGCTTCGAGAGCGGCACCCTTGACCCAGAAGGCATTGCCCTAACGCCAGACGGTACCCTCTACATTTCTTCAGAAGGGGATGCCAACCAGATTATTGATCCTTTTATTCGTGAAATTGCTTTAGACGGCAGCTTCATTTCTGAGCTACCGATTCCTAATCTCTATCTGCCAACCGCAGACCAATCTAGCGGTATTCGCAACAACTTGGCTTTTGAAAGTCTAACAATCTCACCTGACCAAAAGTTTTTATACACAGCGACCGAAAACGCACTGTACCAAGACGGCCCAAATGCAGATGTCGAGCAGCCAAGTCTCTCTCGTATCTTAAAATACGACTTGACGACAGGAGACCCCGTTGCTTCCTATGTATACGAAGTCGATGCGGTTCCCGAAGAGCCTATCCCTGCTGATGCTTTCCGCACAAATGGCCTGGTAGAACTGCTAGCGGTAGACAATAACGGTACCTTACTAGCCCTAGAGCGAGCTTTCTCAGCTGGAGAGGGTAATACGGTTAAGCTGTTTGAGGTACAGACTCAGGGCGCGCTAGATGTGTTGAATACTAGCGATTTGTTCCGAGAAGCGCCGTTGGAAGACGGCGATGAATTTTTGCCGCCCGGTCCGTTCGAGATTGACCCAGCGGTCACTAAGCGCGAGCTGCTCGACATTGAAGCTGATCTAGGCATTGCCCCAGACAACTTGGAAGCGCTAGCCTTTGGCCCACAGCTACCAGACGGCAGACAATCGTTAATCATTGCTAGCGACAACAACTTTAACGATACGCAGTTCACTCAGTTCCTTGCCTTCGCCGTTGACTTCGAGTCTACACCTGCCGTGCAGCCTGTCGTCGAAACGCCCTATACAATTGACGATGAGCGGCCCGCTACCTTTGAACCGCTGGAGATTTTGTTGGTGAATGACGACGGCTTTGATGCCGATGGCATTGAGGTAATGTACGACGCGCTGGTGGCAGCAGGTCACACCGTCACCCTGGTCGCCCCCAAAGAACAACAGAGTGGGCGCGGTACGCTACTGGATGTCGATCAGATTTTTCAGCCGACTGAAGTCGTTGAGTTTGCGCCGGGTCAGTGGTTTGTGGATGGCTCTCCAGTGACCACAACGCTGGCGGGTCTGGGCTTTGTACTAGAGGACGAAGCGCCAGATTTGGTGATTTCTGGTATTAATGAGGGTGAAAATGTTGGCCCGATTGCGATTTCTTCGGGGACGGTGGGCGCAGCGACAACAGCAACGCGAGCAGGAATTCCGGCGATCGCTGTCAGTGCTGGCACCCTCCGCGACGAAGCCTTCAACGTCGATGAAGCGGCGCTAGATGACGCATATGACTTTGGCGCTGACTTTGTTGTTGATCTGGTTGAGCAGCTTTCAGACAACCGACAGCCCGACGCAGCGCTTTTACCCGACGGCGTTGGCCTCAATGTCAATATTCCGGCTGTGGTTGAAGAGATTGAAGGGATTAAACTCACCGAGCTAGATGAAACAGGTACTGTGGATCTGTTTGTGGGTGAGCTAGCCCCTGGTGTGCCGGGTCTCCTCTTTAGTAACAGAGAGGCCTTAGAACCAGAAGAGATTACTGCTCCGGATTCGGAAGGGCAGAACTTCCTGGCAGATTTTGTCACAGTTACGCCGATTGATGGTGACTGGACGAGTGGGGCCAATGTAAGAAAGCGCTTGAGCGATCGCTTTGAATCCGCTCCAGAAGATGCCGTCGCCACCCCGCTAAACATTCTCATCACCAACGATGACGGCTTTGACGCTCCCGGCATTGAAGCACTGTATGCCGCGCTGACTGCCGCAGGCCACACCGTCACCCTCGTCGGACCCGAGGAGCAACAGAGCGGCTCTGGTACCGTTCTCGATGTCGATAAAATTTTCCAACCTCTGGAAATTACAAACGTAGAAGGGAACAAGTGGTCTGTTGATGCGGGTGTGCGGACCACCACTTGGGCAGGATTAGACTTCGTGCTGGGCGGCGAAGCGCCGGATCTGGTGATTTCTGGTATCAACGAAGGCGAGAATATTGGAGTCGGTGGCGCAGTTTCTTCCGGTACGGTAAGCGCAGCGGTGACGGCACTGTTGCGAGATGTTCCAGCGATCGCAGTGAGTGCTGGCATTGACCTGAGCGATCCAGAAAGAACAGCGACCGAGGAAGCCTATGACATCGGCGCAGACTTTGTTGTAGAGCTGATCGCTAAGCTTCAGGCTACTCAAGGCGACGATGCCAAAATTCTCCCCGATGGTGAAGGCTTAAGCGTCAACATTCCCGTCCGCTTTCCCGAAGGCGTTGAGGGTGTTCAAGGCGTTTCCTTCACTGACGCAAGCGACATTACGCCTTTCATCATCGACTTTGGTGAACTGCCCGAAGCCTTTGGCGGCGGTGCGGGCTTACAGTTTACGCCCTTTGACTTACCCGCTGATGCAGAGGTTTCACCAACCTCAGAAGGCGGTCAGTTTCTCTCTGGCTTTATCACTGTGACGCCAATTGACGGCGACTGGACTGCGCCCGAACTGGAGCAAGACGCGGTAGAAAATCTGTTGAATCAGCCAGAACCTGTTTTACTCGGTGACTCGGACGATCCGGCTATCTGGGTGAATCCTGAAAATGGCGATGAAAGCATCGTCATTGGCACGCTAAAAGACGGTGGTTTGGCGGTATTTGACTTGGAAGGGAATGTCACTCAGACAGTGTTACCCGCGCCCTTTGGTGAGATCAGATACAACAATGTGGATTTGGTGTACGGGTTTGAGCTGGGTGGTGAGTCTGTTGATTTGGCGGTGGTGAGCGATCGCGCCAACGACACCCTTGCCATCTTCAAAATCAATCCATCCACACAACAGCTCGAAGACGTTACTGCTGATAACATCCTCGAAACCATCTTCGGCGTAGACGACGGTGAAGCCACCGCTTACGGGCTCGCCACCTACACCAGCCCCGTTTCTGGCACCGCCTACGCCTTTGTCACCCAAGCTGACGGTAATGAGGTCGCACAGGTAGAACTCATTGAAGAGAACGGTAAAGTCACTGCCAATGTAGTTCGCACTCTCACCTTGCCCACACCCACAGGCGAAGCAGCAGACTCTCAGTCTGAAGGTATTGTCATCGACCAAGAGCTTGGCTTCCTCTATGTAGCGCTAGAAACCGAAGTTGGCATTCTGAAATTCTCCGCAGAGCCCAACGGCGGCGATACCTTCGAAATTGTTCAACCCGTTGGCGCAGACTACCTGGTGCCCGATATTGAAGGGCTCAACATCTACTACGGCGCAGACGGCAGCGGCTACCTAATTGCCAACAGTCAGGGCGACTCTTCTTACGCAGTGTTCAGCCGCGAGGGTACTAACGAATATCTCGGCAGCTTTGTTGTCGGCGACAATGGCGAGATTGACCAGGTAAACGAAAGTGACGGCCTAGATGTCATCAACCTTCCCGTTGGCTCCGCCTTCCCCAACGGCCTGCTAGTGCTGCAAGATGGCGCAAACGATCCGCAAAACGTTGCTGAAGACGAGGAAGAGCTCGAAAACAACAGTACCAACTTTAAGTTTGTTCCTTGGGAATCGGTAGCTACCTCATTCGAGCACACCACAGGAAGACCGTTGGACATTGACCCTAGCAGCTACGACCCTCGCGATCCGTCGCCGCAGTCTCTGGTAAATGGCGTTGCCAGTGGCGATGCCACCCAAGACTCCATTGTTCTGTGGGCACGTAGCACCTTCCCTGGCGAAGTCACGTTCGAATATGCCACCGACGACACCTTTGCAAAGATCGTTGGTACTGAAACAGCAACAGTCGCAAACATTAACCAGCCCGTAAAAGTCGGCGTCGATGGGTTATCGAGCGACACGGAATACTTCTATCGCATCACGGATGCCGCTGGTGCACAAAAAGTCGGTCGGTTTGAGACCGCAGCCGAAGCCGGTGAACAAACTGGACTCAACTTTGGCGTAGTCGGTGACTGGCGCGGTGAACTAGCTCCCTATTCCGCAGTCAGTAACGTTGCCGAAAAGGCGCTCGACTTCTTCTTGCTGCATGGCGACACCATCTACGCCGATGATGATTCTCCGGCAGTACTCAACCCAGACGGCACCCCCAAAGCCCAGGCAGTCACCATAGACGAATTTCGCGCTAAGCACGATGAAGTGTACGGCGATCGCTTTGGTAAAAACTTCTGGGCCGAAGTCCGCGCTTCTACCGCCGTCTACGGCACCATTGACGACCACGAAGTCACCAACGACTTTGCAGGTGGCCAACCCATCGGCACCGACGAGCGCTTCACCAGCGCCTTCCCAGACGATGACCCTACCGCCCTCATCAACGACAGCACGCTGTACGAAAACGGCCTGCAAGCCTTTCAAGAATACAATCCCCTGCGCGATGAATTCTACGGAGAAACAGGCGACGAAGTCACCGCCAACGAGCGCAAACTCTACCGTTACAACACCTACGGTAGCGATGCTGCTTCCTTCCAGCTAGATACCCGCTCCTTCCGTGACACCGCCCTACCCGGCCCAGAAGACTTCACCGATCCAGCGCAAATTGGCGCGACGCTAGCCGCCACTTTCACCCCCGGTCGCACACTCTTAGGCGACATCCAGCTAGATGACTTCAAGCAAGACTTGCTACAGGCCCAGGCCGCAGGCATCACCTGGAAGTTTGTGATGATTCCTGAGCCGATTCAAAATCTCTTCCCGGGCATCGTCACCGACGCTTACGACGGCTACAACGCCGAGCGCACCGAAATTCTCAAGTTTGTTGAAGACAACAACATTGAGAACGTCGTATTTGTTGCTGCCGATGTCCACATGACCTCGGTGAACAACCTCACCTACAAAGAAGAGCCCTTCGGTGAACAGATTGCCACCAACATGTGGGAAATCACCACAGGCGCGGTAGCCTACGAAGACCCAACCGGAAGATTTTTGGGTCAGCTCTTTACCGCCGATAACCCCGAGCTAAAAGCTCTTTACGACAGCTTACCGATTGCTCCAGATGCGGACGATATTGCCAACGACAAAGACGACTTTGTTGAAGCGGCCATCAATGACTTCTTCTTAAATCCGCTGGGCTACGACCCCGTTGGCCTAGACAACAACTTGCCGCAGGCAGAAGGGCTTATTGACGCGACGCTGCTGCAGGGCGACTATTACGTCGGTCACAGCTCCAGCTGGGCAGAGTTTGATATTGACGCCGTCACTCAAAAGCTGACAGTTACCACCTGGGGCATTGACGGCTACACCGAAGAGGAACTGTTGGCCGACCCCGATGCCATCATCAACCAAACGCCAGTCATTCTCAGCCAGTTTGAAGTGAACCCACAGGGTGGTGTTCTCGGCGGCTCAGAGACGAACGACGCGCTGGTGAATGGAGATGAGGGCAGTAAGCTAGCGGGCTTAGACGGTGACGATCTGTTAGCTGGAGAGCTAGGGGATGACGTGATTCTTGGTGGGGATGGCGATGATGTGCTGCGGGGCGATCGCAACTCACGCAGTGCACAAACTGGCGAACCCGGTGGTGATGACATTATCTTTGGCGGGGCGGGGCGCGATCGCATCGGCGGTAAATCCGGCAACGACACCCTGTACGGCGGCGCAGACGACGACCTAATCTGGGGCGACGACGGCGACGACATCATCTATGGTGGCCTCGGTAACGATACCCTAACCGGCGACGACTTCTCTGGCGGGCAAGGTGCTGACACCTTCGTGCTAGCGGCAGGCGAAGGTACTGATACTATCGTTGACTTTGAAGTAGGCACTGACCTGATTGGTTTGACAAGTGGCTTGACCTTTGGGCAGCTAACGCTCGCTGCCAACGAAATTCGCCTTGGCGAAGAAGTGCTCGCTAGCCTAAATGGCGTATCGACAAGCACGTTGACCGACGCTAACTTTACAGCGGTATAGGTTGTGAGGTCAGCATGACAAAGTGCTTGATGTAACAAGTGCTCAGCAAGACGGTTGCAATACCGTCTTGCTGAGCACTTTTGCTGGATATACGATATGGCGATCTAGTTCTTCCTACAAGTGAAGATTAGTAGATTCGGTTGGGGCAAGATAAACCGACGGTGCTTGATGGTTGGGAGCTGACGCACAATGCTGGCGAGAATTTGGAGTGCGTCGCTGATTGGAATTGATGCGCTGAAGGTAGGTGTAGAGGTTGATCTGTCAGGTGGATTGCCGGGTGTAGTCATCGTTGGACTACCTGATACAGCAGTACAAGAGTCGCGAGAGCGGGTTCGGGCTGCGCTAAAGAATGCAGGCTTTGCTTTTCCGATGCGGAAAGTAGTGATTAATCTCACCCCGGCAGATGTGCGAAAGGAAGGGCCGATTTACGATTTGCCGATTGCGATTGGGATATTGGCTGCGTCGGAAGTGGTGAAGCGCACTTGCCTGGATGACTATTTGTTTTTGGGTGAGATGTCGCTGGATGGGACGCTACGGCCAGTGGCGGGGGTGGTAGCGATCGCAGCCGCAGCCAAACAGCTCGGCCTAAAAGGCGTCGTCCTCCCAATCGATAATGCATACGAAGCCGCCGTCGTCCCAGGGCTAGAAGTCTACGGCTTCAAGCAGCTCACAGAAGTCGCCGACTTCCTGAACGAGTCAGACGCTCATGAACCCATTACCGTCAGAGAACCTGAAAAGCTACTGCACCCGACTACGCCTACCCTGGACCTACGCGATATAAAAGGTCAGGCCCAGGCTCGCCGCGCATTGGAAATTGCAGCTGCCGGAGGTCACAACCTTTGCTTAATTGGACCTCCTGGGAGCGGTAAAACTATGCTCGCGCAAAGACTTCCGGGCATTCTCCCTCCGCTGACATTTCCCGAAGCGCTAGAAGTCACTCAAATACACTCTGTTGCAGGTTTACTGAAAGAAAAGGGGCACCTCGTCAATCAACGCCCCTTTCGCACACCGCATCACTCCGCCTCTGGCCCATCGCTTGTCGGTGGCGGTAGCTATCCCAAGCCAGGCGAAATCTCCCTCGCCCACCGGGGTGTACTTTTTCTCGACGAACTCACAGAATTTAAGCGCAGCGTTCTTGAATTTCTCCGTCAGCCCTTGGAGGACGGCAAGGTTACGATTACCCGTACCCGACAGTCAGTAGAATTTCCGGCGCAGTTTACGCTAGTTTCTAGCACGAATCCCTGTCCCTGTGGCTACTTTGGCGATACGGTGCAGCCCTGCACCTGTAGCCCGCGCAGCCGAGAGCAGTACTGGGCAAAGCTCTCCGGGCCACTGATGGATCGCATAGACTTGCAGGTGATTGTAGGACGGCTGAAGCCGGAAGAAGTAACCCGCCAGCCCAATGGTGAAGAATCCGCTACCGTCAGGACTCGGGTCGAGGCGGCTCGCCACAGAGCGCAAACAAGGTTTGAGCAAGAACCGGCTTTGCAGTGCAATGCAGATATGGAAAGTCGGCATATTCGTGAGTGGTGCCAATTCAGTGAGGCGACGAGAGCGTTGATTGAGGGCGCGGTGCGTAAGCTAGGCCTATCGGCTCGCGCAACAGATCGCATTTTGAAAGTGGCTCGTACTATTGCTGACCTGGGTGATTCGGCAAGCATCGAAACGCACCATGTTGCAGAAGCCATTCAGTATCGAACAATTGACCGGATGCAATAAGCAGTTGGCGAAAGCTGACTTCTCTATTTAGATAGAAATAAGTTGATGTAATTACGGGTAGGCTGTAGGTATAAATCAATTGCAATAGGTATTTTCATGTTGCAGAAAGCAGCTTGCAATACATATGTTGCAATTTATAGAGGAGTAACTTGATAAATGTCTATCAGTAAGAGATTGTTTGGGACTGTGAGCCTATCGCTGCTAGCCGTGGGGGTTTTGCCAGCTCAGGCACAGACCGAAGTAACGGTTGAGCCTATTACTGACAGCAGTGTCTTTAATGAATCGACAGTAGTTGCTAACACCGAGGCAACTTTCCCTAACGAAGTGGCCGCTGATAGCACTATCGCGCCTGAATTGACGCTAATAGAACAGCCGGAGCTATTTGCTGAGGGCTTTTCCCTAGATGATTTGAGAACTGAGTCTGAGGCAATCGCAACCCCAGAAACCACCACAGAAAGTACGTTAGAAAGCAATCCAGAGCTTGCACCAGAAATCGTCCTGACAGAACCTACCTTCACAGAGAGCCCCACTGAAATAGAAGCGGTTCAACCCGTTACGGAAGCTTCTGAGCTAGCCTATCCAGCGATCGAAGAGCCCACCGAACTTGCACAGCGCCGTCCTCGTCGCCGCACCACTGGGGCAAGAGGCGGCTCCAACTACATTGGAATTGGTGCAGACTTTGGCTATGCCGATGACTTTAGCTTTGCGGCCATCAGCAAATTTGAATTGACGGATAAGTTAGCGATACGTCCTAGCCTCTTATTTGGTGATGACTTTTCAGTGCTGGTCCCTGTCACCTACGACTTCACTGCATTTAATTCCAATGTAGGTGGATTTCCGCTAAGTCCCTATGCTGGCGTGGGCGCTTCCTACACCTCCGGCGATGGCGACGACGATATTAACCTGCTGCTATCAGCGGGGTTGGATATTCCTCTCTCTCAGCAATTCACTGCTAACGCACAGGTAAACTGGGGCGTGTTAAACGATTCTGAGTTTGGCGTCACAGTCGGTGTTGGCTACAACCTGGGCAACTTCTTCCGCTGAGGGTGAATTTTCTGCGGTGCCTAGTCCACAACGCTCGAAATCCGCGAAGAAATAAAACCCGCAGCTAATTCTGTTTAGCTGCGGGTTTTTGGTACACAGCTTTCAGCAGTTCTAGGCAGAACTGCCCATCGAGATAGCGGGAAAGCTAAAAGAATCGGCTTAGGGTATGGGCAGCGATGATTGCGACTGGTGCAGCAGGAAACACGACGGCAGAGCTAGCTGCACTACGCAAGACGTTTCAAAGAATTTGGGGCTACGATGATTTTCGCTCGCCGCAAGGTGAGATTGCCCAGGCAATTCTAAACAGACAAGACACGCTCACCATAATGCCGACAGGCGGTGGAAAATCTATCTGTTTCCAACTACCTGCCTTGATGAACACGGGCCTAACGCTTATTGTGTCTCCGCTGGTAGCGCTGATGGAGAACCAAGTGCAGGAGCTACGGGAAAAGAACCTGCCTGCAGCGACACTTCACAGTGAACTAAAAGGGCAGCAGCGCTGGCGCACTTTAAAGGCTGTAGAGAACAATCGGCTTAGACTGCTTTATCTGTCGCCGGAGACGCTACTGAGTAAGGCGGTGTGGGAGATTCTGTGTCGGCCTGATATCAAGATCAATGCGCTGGTGCTAGATGAGGCTCACTGTCTGACCCAGTGGGGCGATAGCTTTCGGCCAACTTATCGGCGGCTAGGGGCAGTGCGTCCGGCGCTGTTAGCCTGCAAGCCGGAAGGGAGCAAGATTGCGATCGCTGCTTTCACTGCCACGGCTGACTCACTCACTCAGAAAACATTGCGTAGTGTGCTTAGATTGCGATCGCCCCAAGTCATTCGCCTCAATCCCTACCGTAGCAACCTACAGCTAGCCGTCCGCCCAGTATGGTCACCCAAAGGACGCAAAAATGCCCTAGCGAAATTCGTACAAAAGCAGGGAAAACAGGGCGGTCTTATCTATGCGCGTACCCGACGTGGCACAGAATCATTAGCGCAGTGGTTTGCCGCCAAAGGCTACTCGGTAAAGGCGTATCACGGCGGACTGGGTGCGCCTGTTCGCCGTCGCATCGAAGCTGAATGGATTAGTGGGAAGTGTCAGTTTGTGGTGTGCACGTCGGCATTTGGTATGGGCATTAACAAGCCGGACTGTCGGTTTATAGCACATTACGAGGTGCCTAGCTTGATATCGGAATATGTGCAGGAAGTGGGTCGTGGCGGGCGCGATGGAAAGCCAGCAACTGCCCTTGCGTTGGTCAGCGAACAAACTGGATTCTTTTCGCCAGAAGATAAGCAGCGATGGAAGTTTTTTGAGCAGAAGGCGCACCTGATGGAACGCGCTGCCATCCAGCTCATTCGTAAAATTCCAGAAAGAGGCTGCATTGACGATGTGACCGCGCAGTTCAAAGAAGGCGCACAGGCGCTGGCGCTGCTGCATCGCAATGGTCAGCTATTTTGGGAAGATCCGTTTACCTATCGTCTGCATAAGAATCGAAAGATTCGCCAGGATAATCACCCTTCGGCCAGTGCAATTATGAAGGGCTACCTGTTTACCAAAAAGTGTCGTTGGCAGGTGCTGTTGCAGGCATTTGGGTTTGAGCAGGAAGCGAAGGGGATGAGGTGTGGGACGTGCGATCGCTGCCACCGTAAATTGAGGTGACGAAGGGGCCTTACTGCGTTCTAAATTATTGATTCCGAGATAAGCTTAGAGATATTTCAGAGAAGAAGATGGTAATCAGAGCAATTCTAGAATGGGATGAAGAAGCCAAAGCTTACTCATCAACTTGTCCTGAGTTGAATTGTGTGTCGTCTTTTGGGGATGGCAAAGAGCAAGCGATTGAGAATTTAAAGGATGCTATTCAGCTGATGCTGGACCCTATACCGGAGCCTCTATTCCTACAAGGCTGAGGATATGAAATTCGAGTGGGATTCGCGGAAAAACAAAGCGAATGTTCTAAAGCACAATCTGGATTTCACAGATGCGTCTAAAGTGTTTAGACTGCCCCTCCGTATTTCCCTCGATAAGCGACAAGATTACGGAGAGGAGCGATGGATTGGACTGGGTGTTCTCGATGGGCGCGTTGTAGCTATAGTTTTCACAGAGCCCAGCAGAGACACCATTCGCATTATTTCGCTTCGCAAAGCCCTGCCGAATGAAAGGAAACGCTATGAGCAATACATCCGAGACGAATTGGGAGAAGGTTGATGCACTCTCAGCAGAAGATATTGACACTTCCGATATTCCGCCACTGACTGACGAATTCTTTGACAACTCTAAATGGTGGAAGGCAAAAGATGGTTTGAGTGTTCTTGTCAAAATTGATCCTGTTACACTGTCGTGGTTTCAATCTCAAGGAGAGGCCTACGAACAGAAGATGGCTGCGGCACTGCGAATCTATGCAGAAGCTCACAGAACAGATTCCTCAATTTCGGAGCCTGTTTCTGCTGGTGAGCGCTAAGTAACTCGCCTTCACAAATCACATAGGCTAGCCATCGCAATTACCAGAAACTATGTAGCTTCTGCTTGTTTGTCTTCACTGGCAGCCACTAAAGACTCAGTCTTTTCGCTTTCAGCGACTTCGCTGGCGAGATTAGGAATGCTTGTGGAAACTTCTGACTTTGCCATTGCGGGCATGTCTACTTTCTTGGAAAAGCCCCAAGCAAATAGGCTAAATATTAAGCTAACCATAACCCACTCGGGCGGTACCAGCTCTGGGTTGATAACGCGTACAATTAATCGAATGCCGACAAAGGCGACGGTGACAAAGCCTGCATCTTCCAGGTGTACGTAAATTTCTAGCCAGCGGATGAACAGGCCTGCCATGAAGCGCAGGGCGATGATGCCGATGGTGCCGCCGAGTAAAACGATCAAAACGTCTTTGGAAAGGGCGATCGCTGTCGTCACACTATCGAGAGAAAAGGCCAGATCTGTCAGCGCAATGGTAGGAATTGCCTGCCATAGGCTGCCAAACTTGGGCGAATGACCGTCGCCATCCTCATCCTCACCACTGGCAAAGTGTTGATACACCAGCCATAGCAAATACAGTGCACCCGCAATTTCAAACTGCCAGTATTTCAGCACCCAGCCAGCCGCTAATATCAGCAGCACCCGCAGCACGAAGGCCGCGACCAAGCCAATGTTGAGTGCCTTTTTTTGCAGTTCTTCGGTGCTCAGGCCTTGGGCAATGGCCGCAAGCGCGATCGCATTATCTGCCGACAGCACCAGCTCCAACAAAATCAGAACCGGTAGCAGTAATAAGGTATCTCCACCTAGGGTGGGAGACATTTCTAGCAGGCGATCTAGCATGTATTCGCTGAGGAACGCAGTCCTCAAAAAAGGAAATTAAGACGGAAAGATAAACGGTAGCGTCGATTCGGTCAACGCAAAGCTTATCAAGGCGACACACGAATGTCCGCCTCTCTTTAGAATAGATCGAAAGCTGAAAGCTTATCCTTTGTGGATAGCCGTCTATCTTTTCCCTTCTTTTACAGGCAGCCTGTGGTCACTCCTTTCCAACAATTTAGAAGCCAATACCCCGAAGGCGGCCTCAGCGCCGACCTGATTTCCGTTCACGATGGTCAGTACGTCGTTCGCGCCGTCCTTGTAAACAATGGGCAGCTCTTGGTAACCAGCTTAGCCAGCAGCGTCGATGTGCAAGTCGCTGAAGATAAGGCCCGCGATCGCGCCCTAACGCTACTGGGCATCACACCCCACTCAGCCTCGGAAGCACAAACGGATGCGCTCACACAGACAGCTGAGGCAAAGTCGCCAACTATCGAGCCAACACCTGCACCCACGGCCATGCCTACAGCAAACTCATCTACAGCAGATGCTACAAACGATAGCCTAGGCCCCACCATTCCAGAAGACGAACAAGCACCGCCACTGCCTGCAGACGAAGATATGGGACCGCCCATCGATACCATCGCCGAAGAACCCGTCACGACCAAACCCTCAGCAGCCACAATCGCGCTAGAAAATTTCAGCACGAGTGCCACGCCTGTAGACCTATCGGACGTAATTGCTCAGACGGATGTGGAGCTGACCCGGCTAGGCTGGACCAACGTGCAGGGCAGAGAGTATTTGGAGAAAACCTACGGGAAGCGATCGCGCCAGCAGCTAACAGACGAGGAATTAATGAGCTTTCTGCTATATCTCGAAGAGCAGGCATAGCTCACATAGATTTGCTATCTTCTCTACGAAATATAACTTTGGGACCTATGCCTTTGGCCCGGTTGCATTACGCTCAATTTCATAGCAGTGGCGCCCTTCTGGGTGCTCCCACCTGTAGTTATTGTTGTACTGGTAGCCACTATTGCGCTGAGCTTGGCTATCAGCCTCTGTACTGGTGGCAAAGGTTGCACATAGCTCGTAGGCCTCATCGTTCAGCCGATTGTATTCGTACACGTCGCCTGTCACAGGGTCTTGTGCAAAGTCTCGGTTTCGGATGCTCTCGCTAAGCCTGTCTGGCAAGGGCTCGTCTTTGGTGCCTTCTGTGTTTTCGTAGCTGCTGCCGCTCGTTTCATTCTTAATTTCGCGGGCTACCGTTTCTAAATTTTGCACCCGCTCTTGGTCCAACTTAATCAGCCGCTGCTTATTAGGTGAGCCCAGTAGCCAGAAGCCACCAATAATGGCAACGATGACGGCAACTGTAGAGGCGATCGCGAAGAGTTTATCTGCTGACGCCTGTTCGGCGGATGCCTGCGTTGGCGTATTGCTCTGGCTCATGATCGTGCGCCTCCAGCTATCGTCGTTGAACGTCCTACCGAGAGTCGTTTTGGACTGCGCTTTAGCCAGTTCACGTAATAGCGCAAAATGCTGCCGTCAATAATCAATACAACAAGCACCTTCAGCACAAAGCGAGTGGTCAGCTCACCCCGCAAGAAAGAGGTCAAAAAGGCGATCACAGTCCCCACCGCAATTAGCGACACAATCAGTATCGTCAGATAGGTGAGCCACTTTCGCACACCCGAAAAATGCTTTTCGCGGTAGAGCGCTAGCTCGCGGTTGATGTTACGCATCACCCACAGGTAAAGCGGATAAGCTACCAGCAACCGCGCGATGCTAAAAGCCAGCGCATAATAATCGTTGCCAAAGCTGTTTTGAGTAGCATCTGGGATGAGTCGCTCAATCCAGATAAAGGCAATTTCGCCCAGGGAAAATGTCCACAGTCCCAGCATGGAAAACGACAGCAAATAGAAGAACGCATCCTTGGCCGATTCGCCGCCGCCAGCAGGGGGAGCCGGGATCGGAATGCCCGTGAGGCGTTCGTATACCTCAAAAAAGGCGCGCTCTACATCGCGGGGGGGCCAGCCAAACTGACGCAGCAGGTTGGCGATAAATTCGTCTGATGCGCCGCGATCGCGAGCCCGTTCAATAAAGGTCACCACATCCGAAGCACTATTTGGGGCACCCGATGGCGGTAGGTTGTCTGGTAGATTCACCATAAAGCTACAATGCTGCTAAGGGTATAGGTTTTTGTTGTCTACAGCGATGGTAGCGAATATTACGGAAAATAATAAGAACATACCCACGGTTCCATTTGCCTGCGAAGATAAAAGACTCGTAGATACCCTTCAATGAATCCAGTGAACAGATCTTCAGCAACAAACTCAGAGTCTCGCACCCTTTCGCGCACCTCAACGGCTATGCATAGATCCACCAGCAGTACGCCACCGCGAGTGAGAATAAACGCACTCCTAACTCACGAAGAGGCCGATGCCCTGCGAAAACTCCTTGGAAGCTTAACGCCAGAAGCCTGTAGCAACTTTACAGACGATGATGACGAAGCCTCTGCCTTTGTCGCCGTTGCAACAAAGCTACGTCGGCACCTCAACGCTGCCGAAGAAATTCCGCAGCTACCCGATTTTGACGACTAATCTAATTTCTCTTGTGCCTGCTAACGAAGCTGCTCGATTTTACCTTTTAGCTCATCGTCAGCTAGCAGCGCAGCCTGTGTTAGCTCCGCTTGTTCTCCGGAGGCTAGCCACTTTAGCTGTACTTTTTCAGTCTCAGCTTCCGCGTCTCCCAAAATTAAGCCAACCACTGCGCCACTGCGATCGGCGCGTTTGAACTGCTTACCGAAGGCGCTACCGCTCAGGTCAATCTCTACCAAATAGCCATTTTCTCGCAGTGCGTCAGCAAGTCGAACAGACTGAAGCTCTGCCTTCTCTCCACGTGATATCAGGTAAATATCCAGCTCTGGGCTCGTATTAACCTGGCCCATCTGCTCTAACAGAATAATCAGCCGCTCAATGCCCATGCCAAAGCCAATAGCAGGCGTGTCAGGCCCCCCTAGCTGTGAGACGAGTCCGTCGTAGCGACCACCGCCGCACACCGTGGCCTGCGCGCCCAGATCAGAAGATTGAATCTCGAAGGCGGTGTGCGTGTAATAGTCCAGCCCGCGAACGAGTCGGGGGTTGATGTTGAACGCGATGCCGATATTGATAAGGTGCTGCTGCACGGCGTCGAAGTGGCGCTGAGAGTCGTCACTAAGATAGTCAAGCAGGCTGGGCGCATCTACGACAATTTCTTGGGTGCGCTTGTCTTTACTATCTAAAATGCGGAGCGGGTTGCGGGTCAGGCGATCTTGTGAGTCTTTGTCTAGATCGCCCTTGTAGGGCGTGAAGTAAGCAACCAAGGCATCGCGGTAGGTTTGGCGATCTTCCCCGCTGCCGACGGAGTTGAGGTCTAAGGAAAGGGCTTTTAGACCCAGACCGTTGAGGATTTTGGTGGCGATCGCAATAATCTCCACATCCGCCCTAGCATCCCGACTGCCCAAAATTTCCACATCCAACTGGTGAAACTGCCGCTGCCGTCCTGCCTGAGGCCTTTCGTAGCGAAATGCCGGACCCAGATGCCACAGGCGCTGCACACCGCCTTGAGCAAATAGCTTGTTTTGAATAAACGCCCGCACCAGTCCCGCTGTAATCTCTGGGCGCAGGGCAATCGAACGTCCCCCGCGATCCTCAAAGCTGTACATCTCTTTGCCTACGGCGTCGGTAGCTTCACCAATCCCCCGCGCAAACAGCTCCGTCAGCTCGAACACAGGCGTACGAATTTCGCGATAGGCATAGCTCGCCAGCACGTCGTGGGCCAACATTTCTATTGCCTGCCACAGGGGTGACTCGGCAGGCAATATGTCACGGGTCCCACGGATGGCTTGAATGCTGCTCATGAAAAGAGGGAAAGGATTGAAGAAAACAAATCTAGCGGCTAGCTGGCATCGGTTGCGTTTGGCAAATGGCAACAGTTCAGCTCGTCGATGCATACCTTACCAGACTGCAAGGCCCAGCGAACGAGGGCCACGCGATTGCCAGTGTCGGTTTTGTTCAGTACGTTGCTGACATGATTGTCGACTGTGCGCTTGCTGATTTGTAAGTTCTCAGAAATTTCCTGGTTGGTCATGCCAGCGGCAACCAGTTCTACAATCTGTAGCTCTCTTTTAGATAGACTGTTTTGATTCTCGTCTTGAATGGAAGAAGCTGTCTCCTGACTGTTGATTTCGGAAGCTGAGCTACCTGACATAGGTGTTTTATCTGTAATTATACTTATTAGCTATTGTAATCATCTCAGGTCTTCCTATGGGCTATGTGCACAGTCTTAACAGAATGTTTCGTCACAGTTTGCTGGTAATTACCCTGTGTGTGGTGATGCTGCTCGGTGCACCAGCCGTTTGTTTGGCAGACACCCCAGTGCCAGCCCCCATTACAAACAGTGCGGATGTCGCTGCCGAAAAGCTGGACCAGTTTGCACAGGCTTACTTGCAGGTATTGCAATTGCTGAGCGATCGCGAGTCCGAGATTCCCGCCGCCGAGACCAATGCTGAAGCGATTAAAGTCGAAAAGTCTATTGAAGCCGATGCGATCGCCATTATTCAAGACAACGGCCTCAGCCTGCCAGAGTACATGCAAATCCTGGGTCTAGCCAGTCAGGACGAAGCCTTTCAAGACCAGCTCCTCGGCAGAATAGACGAGTCGGGCGAAGAGGGATAGCACCATACAGGCTAGCTAACGCTGAATCGAATTCTCAAACCTGACGGGAAACATTAGGAAAAGCACTCACGCTCACTGTAGAGCACAACGTGCAGGCGTTTTCGCCTATTTATTTCTTGCTTGTTTTATTCAATTTATCGATTCAGCTATGCCTTTTACATACAAAGGAATTGGAACTACTTACTACGGCAAACGCGATGTTGCTGAAGATGGCTCGTATATCACCACAGAGTGGGTTGTGTTTGTCTATTTGCCCATTCTGCCGCTGCGGTCGTATCGGGTGCGTCCTGCCGGATCGGGGACAGGGGCTGGCATTTTTTATCGCTCCCAACAGTACATGGTGAAGAAGGTTGACTATTGCTGGCCACAAATTCGCAATGCCTATCTGGTGACAGGGGCGATCGCGGCTACTGCTTTGGGCGCCTATGCGATCGCCGAACACGCAGAGGCCGAGCAGTCCTCTAGGAACGAGCTACCGCCTGCCACGCTTACCGCAAACGCCCACGCTCGGTTTGAACAACCGGACGGCTCGATGTTCCTTTGATGGAATCGCTGCTCAACAAAGACGTAATCAACGAAGCGGGCTGCTGATCGTGAGGCCAGGCAAACGAATGCTTGAAGGCAGCAGCCTGACAAGCCCTTAGCCCATCAAATCCAATCACATCATGGGTTAACAGGTTCTCGTATTCAAACGGCAGCCTGACATTGTGCAAACCAGCATTATCGGTACAAATGGCAATATCGACCCCTGCATCAAAACAGCGGTTAAATACGGTTTTTAGCTGACTAATCTCGTCCAGGGTGCCCGTTTGCAAATACGTGGTTGGGCAGACCTCCAGGCACTGGCCGCGAGCCGCGACTTCCTTCAGCAGCTCTGGGTAGTGCAGCGGAATTTGAATACCATGACCAATCCGCATCAGGTAGGGCAGCAGCTCTGGGTAGCAGCCATCTTTTGTTTCATACAGGTGGCCAGTGGTATTGATGCCAAGCGTCCGCGCTTGGGCATATAGCCGCTTTAGCGCTTCCAGGTCATAGGCCGCGTCTCCACCAGCAACGTCTATGCCGCATACGTACTCTGGGTACTGCGCCGCCAGCTCCAGCGTTGCCCGGTTTACCTCATAGGGCAGGCGTGAGTGCATGCATAGGATTTGCTTCGTGACGACTGGGTACTCACTTTGCTGGCTGGCACGGCCAACAATTTCGACAATTTCAGCCATCGCGTCGATTCGCTCGCGCTGGCTCAGCCGATCAGGCGTGCGGTAAAACGGCGTATAGCGCAGCTCCAAGTAAGCCAGATTCTCGAAGATATAGGCCCCGCGAATCAAACGATAGATGAAATAGGGCAGCGCCTCCCTGGTTTGCACACTTTCCACCAGAGTGTGCAGTTTCAAATATTCTTCTAAGGTGTCTTTGGGCTGTGTGTAGAAGTGTTCAAAGGCGGCGTAGCCGTCAAATTCGTCTGAGATATCGGGGCGATTACGCTCAAAGTATCGCCATAGCACCCGGGGTACCACAGAGCCGCCTAAATGTCGGTGGAGTTCTGCATATAAGCTCATGGTTGATTACCTATCTAATAAAAAGTATGACTGGGAAAAGGTACGGAAAGGTAGCGCGGAATCGACCCCGGTATTAACCAAAGGCAGCCGTCGCGTTCCTACAAAAACAAAAATTAGAAGCTCAAAAAAGAAATAAAGAGTGCTAGATACAGTCAGTGTTTTCTTGAACCAGAACCCTTTAAAGTGGCTCTGCCTAACTGATGTATCCGATTTTAAAAGTCGCTTTAGAAAAAATACGGAAACTTGGTTATCTACCCTTGTACCGCATAAACGCCCCCTTTGAGGAGGGGGTGCCAACCTTATATGCATTATTTCGAGGAAATCGGACAAAAGCAAAACAAAACTTTTTCTTCCTAAATGGTGAGACGTCCAAGTCAGCGAGTCGTCAGTTCGAGACATCAATCTTTGCTGTTGACACACCGCTCACGGCTTGGTGATAATTGTTGTTTGGTTAAACTCTAGCAACGTATTCCCTTGGCTAACGTTATTGTTATCGGCGCTCAATGGGGCGATGAAGGTAAAGGCAAAATCACCGACTTGCTCAGCAAGTCAGCAGATGTGGTTGTGCGCTATCAGGGCGGCGTTAACGCTGGCCACACCGTTGTCGTTTCAGATCAAACTTTCAAGCTACATCTGATCCCATCGGGTATTTTGTATCCCGAGACCGAGTGCATTATCGGTAGCGGTACGGTAATCGATCCCAAAGAGCTGATCGCCGAGTTAGACAAGGTAGAAGCCCTAGGCGTTTCGTCAGATAACCTTTTTATCTCCCAAACGGCACATGTCACCATGCCTTACCACCGCCTGATCGATCAGGCGGCTGAGGAGCGCCGAGGTAGCAAGAAAATCGGTACTACCAAGCGTGGCATCGGTCCTACCTATGCTGACAAGTCGGAGCGTACGGGCATTCGCATCATTGACATGATGGATAAGGAGGCGTTTGCCGAGCAGCTGCGCTGGACAATTGACGCGAAGAATATCGTGCTCGAAAAGCTGTACGACCTGAAGCCGCTGAATGCTGACGAGGTGCTCTCAGAATATTTGGCCTATGCGGATAGATTGCGATCGCACATCACCGACAGTTCCCTGCAAATTTACAACGCCCACCTTCAGAAAAAGAACATCCTGTTTGAAGGCGCTCAGGGCACCCTGCTAGACCTGGACCACGGCACCTATCCTTATGTCACCTCCTCTAACCCTGTAGCGGGTGGAGCCTGCATTGGCTCTGGTGTGGGACCCACTACTATTGACCGAGTCATTGGCGTCGCCAAGGCCTACACGACCCGCGTGGGCGAAGGGCCTTTCCCTACCGAGCTAGACGACGAAGTGGGCAACATGATCTGCGAAATCGGTGCAGAATTTGGCACTACCACCGGGCGTCGCCGTCGCTGCGGCTGGTTCGATGGCGTCGTTGGCCGCTACGCGGTGCGCATCAATGGGTTGGACTGTCTGGCAATTACAAAACTTGATGTGCTCGATGACTTAGATGAAATCAAGGTTTGTGTTGCTTATGAATTGGATGGCGATCGCTGTACAGACTTACCCAGCAACGCCCAGCAGTTTTCTCGCTGCAAGCCCATCTACGAAACGCTCCCCGGCTGGAAGCAATCGACCGAGCACTGCCGCACCCTCGAGGACTTGCCTAAAACTGCCCTAGACTACCTGGAGTTTTTGGCCAACCTCACCGAAGCGCCCATTGCGATCGTGTCGCTAGGCCCAAGCCGCGACCAAACCATCATCGTCGAAGACCCCATTCACGGACCGAAGCGAGCACTGCTAGAGGAACACACCAGCGCCTTTGGCACGGCTGCTTGAATAAAGCCAGAAGGGAGCAATAGGCGATGACTGAACATCTATCTAAGACTTCTGAACGCTGGGAAACCGTACCTTTTCACAGTACATACAAAGGATTAACGGCAATTGTTGAATGTTCTTTGGTAGATGGTAGCTTGCAGGCTGCCGTCAATTTTCCAGATGAAGACGATTTTCTGGCCTTTGGTGGCGCTGACGCTGGCGAACTGGCTGCGAACTTTGTCTATGCCGTGGATGATTACCTCAGGGCTTGCGAGGCTGAGGATTTATTTGGATGGCACTAAACAATAAGCACAAAAAGACATTGGAAAAAGTCTGGACGGCTAATCCCAATGTTCGCTTTAGTGAGATCTCGGCCTTGATAGTTGCGCTTGGAGGAGAAATTTCTAGCGACGGTGGTTCTCACTATCGAGCTAAACTGAATGGGAAGAGAACTGTCATTGCAAAGCCTCACGGGGGAAGTAAAAATCCTGACATTGGGGCAATTAAAGGAATCAAAAAGTTTTTGCAGATAGCGGGAATAACTATCGATGGCAACTAATCAAATTGAGTATCAGGGCTATGTCGCGGCAGTTGAGATTGACCGCGAGGCAAACCTACTGAGGGCTGAAGTGATCAATATCGATAGTGCTGTAGTCAGCGCTTGTGGCCGTACGGTAAGTGAATTAGAGGCTAGCTTGGCTGAGACTATTGAACTTTATCGAGCTGACTGCGCGGCAGACGGTGAGCTAGCTGAAGCCCCTAAGGCTCTGACGTCCACATAGGTGCTGCGCTGCTTACCCATATATGCCAATAGATTTCGACATCGGTTTAGGTGGAGTTAAGGCATAGACAGGTTGATAGTTTGAGAATCGTGCGTGGGAAAGGTAGGGCCGCTACTCAGTCTAAGAAAGCAGTGCTGCCAGAATTCTCAACCTTTCCGAGCTTAAATCTCTTAGAGAAAAAGCAACTGCCTGAATGTTCTGCGGTCTACTTTGCTGTCTCTTGCTCACAAGTGCTCTACGTTGGTTTGGCCACTAATCTAAGGCAGCGTTGGCAAAATCATCATCGATACAAACAGCTCGAATTGGTCAATAAGAAGGCTGACGTTACGCTATTTTGGCTTGCTTGTCCTCAGTCTCAACTACAGACGCTAGAACGCCAGTACATCGACCACTACGGCCCCACTCTCAATCAGACAAAGCTACCAAACCGACCCATCATCCCTAGCTCGCGGATGCTATCGCGCACTCTTAAGAAACTGAGTAGCCGACTGCTTTGCTTTGGCTTCTGTTCTGCTCATGAGCAGGGGCTTCCTGTTTTGCTTATGGCATACCTGGCGAGTTACCAAGAAACGCGACGTGCAACGACGTCAGTCCGCAAAACCCTGCAGGCTATCTCTAACAAACCGGATAGCTTGTTCCGATGGACGGAGACAACGAGGCGCAAAACTGGGGCTCACTGGCAAGCAAGAGTCAACGGCATCGAGATTCGCCTATTTCTCTGGAGTGAAGAACGTATCATGCACAATCCCAGTATGTACGAAGTGATGATTGAACCGCTCTTTGGAGGGCGACGATCAATTCCTATGGCTGAATACAAAGAAATGCGGCAGCAGGTGAAAGTGATGTCTTTCACAGAAAGATTGGAACTGGCTCGCAGCTCACAGACCGGGCAACGCATGTTTCCGCTAGAGTGCGGAGCGCACTTTGCTGCCATTCATCAGGTTGATATTCTTTGTTTGACCGAGCAACAGCTACAGACACTATCCGCAGAGCATTCATTTCTACGAGAGCAATATCCTACAATCCAGGCAATCTCTGAAGATCCGATACCTGTACTCAGATTCTGATGCTGCCTATGTACTAATAGGATGACGATTATTCTTGCAGAGGAGTCGTTACAATCGTTGCACACGCGCTTGGTACCACTTATGCACACTACTTATCGTCTCAACGCTAGCGACTTAGATGAGAACTTTCTACAAGGGTTAAAAACGACCTTCCAAGGACGGGAGATTGAGATACTCGTGTACGACGTTGTAGACGAAACGGATTACTTAATGCAGTCCACAGCCAATCGCGAGCGACTTTTGGCAGCAAAAGCAAACATTGAGGCTAGAAGTAATCTAATCGAGGTTTCACTGGAGTCGTTTGAATGAGTCGGCGAATAGTTTTTGAGGCTTCGGCGTTTGAAGACTTGAATTACTGGGCGACTACAGATAAGAAGATTTATCAAAAGATCGTCACCTTAATCAAAGACATCGAGAGATCACCCTTCAAAGGTCTGGGCAAGCCCGAAGCGCTCAAGCATGATTTCAAAGGCTATTGGTCAAGACGAATCACCAAAGAGCATCGACTCGTCTATCAGGTAGCTGACGATGAGATCGCAATTGCCGCATGTCGCTATCACTATTGAATGAGAAACTAATGACCCCATGGTCCCCTGATCAGGTACTATAGATCCTCGGGCTTGTCTGGCTTGCAACGAACGTATTCTTTAGCCTGCTTTACGTCTTAGTCCATCCTTCTTATCCCATCACAGACCGAACACACCGTAATACCCATGGATTTAACAATTAACTGCACCCAGCGTGCCGCCGAAGACAAGCCCAAAAGACTCCGTCGCGAAGGTACCTTGCCTGCTGTCCTATACGGACACGATGGCTCGAACTCAATGCCGCTTAAGCTAAGCAACTACGATGCGGAGGCCCTGCTGAGAAAGGCAACGGTCAACAAGTCTGTGATTACCGTGAACGTTACAGATGGCGACTGGAGCGGCAAGGTTATTTTGCGCGAGGTGCAAAAGCACCCCTGGAAGAACAAAATTCATCATCTCAGCTTCTTTTCTATCGCTTCGCAAAAAGAAATTGAAGTGAGCATGCCAATCCACTTTGTAGGTGATGCGGTTGGCGTGGTGAACAACGGCGGCACCCTAGATATGGTCATGACCGAAGTTCAGCTGAAGTGCCCTCCAGATGCAATTCCGCAGTCTTTGGATGTGGATGTTTCTGAATTGAATATTGGTGATGCGCTACACGTGGGCGAAATCAAACTACCTGCGGGTTCCTCTATCGCCGCTGACGATAAGCTATTGGTTGTTTCTGTATTGGCGCCGCGCACAGCTGCAGCGGTTGAAGAGGCCTCCGGAGAGGTCCCTGAAGCAGCACCAACAGAGGCTATTAATGCAGGCGAAGATGCTGATACAAGTGCATAAACGTTGCTTGATTGACTATTGACGTCAGGACTATAGAGTAAGAAGGCTGGGGCAAATATGCTCTAGCCTTTTTTGTTCTGACTGTTTTGTTCTATCTTCTGTTCTACAGAGCCCAGGGGCTATGTGAACATTCTCACTGCCCACAACGCTATCTAGTAAGTATCCTCACAAATTTGATGTCTAACACTGCTTTACCGTCTGTCATTCAGCAGATGCTCTCGCCCGATTTTTATCGGCATCCGGTCACCGAGCCCGTTCGCCTGATGCAAACTCACGTTTCGTACGTGCTACTTACGGGTGACTTTGTATACAAACTGAAGAAAGCTGTCAACTTTGGATTTTTAGACTATTCGACTCTCGAAAAGCGGCGACACTTTTGCGAAGAAGAGCTGCGACTGAACCAAACAGGAGCAGGAAGCCTGTACCTAGGGGTAGTGCCGATCACCAGCGTAGAGGATAACGATAGGGTAGAGCTGGACGGTAGCGGTGAGCCAGTAGAATATGCGGTAAAAATGAAGCAGTTTCCTCAGTCAGCGCTGCTGAGTGAGCAGTTTGAGCAGGGCTTGCTAGATGAAGCGAAAGTGCGATCGCTGGCCAAAACCGTTGCCAGCTTCCACAAAAACACCCAAACCAGCGACCACGTTCGCAGCTATGGCACCATTCTGGCCATTCGTCAGTCCATTGACGAAAACTACGACCAAACCGTAGTCTTTACCGCTGACGGCGGCCCGGACCGCGCTATAGACAAGCCCCAGACCCAAAAGCAGTTTGACGAAACCAAAGCCTACACCGATCGCTTTTTTGAGACAGAACAGGCCCTGTTTCAAAAGCGATTAGATCAAGACAAAATCCGTGCTTGCCACGGTGACTTGCACCTAGGCAACATCTGCGAATGGAACGACAAAATACTGCTGTTTGACTGCATTGAATTCAACGAGCCCTTTCGCTTTGTCGATACTATGTTTGACGTGGCTTATATCGTTATGGACTTTGAAGTGGCCGGACGAGAAGACCTCAGCCAGATATTTCTCAATCAATATGTAGAAGAAACTGGCGACTACGAAGGCCTAGAGATTTTGCCGCTATACGTTAGCCGCCAGTCTTATGTGCGGGCAAAGGTAACCTCCTTTATGCTGGGCGATCCGTCTGTTCCAGAGGCTGAGAGGCAAGCAGCTAGCGAAAAAGCTGCACGCTACTATCGCCTGGCCTGGTCCTACGCGACTCAAAAAAAAACGCTAAAACAGGCGCTTTAGTGGTGATGTCCGGGCTTTCGGGCTCGGGTAAAAGCACGACCGCGCAGCAGCTGATTGCCAGCAGTCATGCCATTCGTCTACGCTCAGATGCAGTCAGAAAGCATTTGGCAGGCATCTCTATTCACGATCGAGGTAGTAATGATATTTACACACCAGAGATGACTGATAGGACATATTCCAGACTAGTGGAGCTGGGTGTGATGCTGGCGAAAAGGGGCGATCGCATTATTTTAGATGCTAAATTTGACCGTCAGGCCAGGCGAGCAGAGGCGCTGGACGCCGCGAAAGCCGCCAGGATTCCGCTCACGTTTGTGTACTGTACGGCTCCTGCCGACGTGCTGAAAGCCCGAGTAGAACAGCGCAGCGGCGATATTGCCGACGCGACGGCGGCGATTTTGGCAAGGCAGACGATGGACCCGTTTCAAGACACCGATCCGGTCATTACCCTCGATACAACCTCATCTGCTGAGGTGTTACGGGCGCAGCTGGCTGGCGTATTTTCTTTCCTTGAATGATTGACATTGGGGTATGGGGGGAGCTGCTATAGTTTGCAATACATCTTGAAGAAAGCGCCCCGCAAAGACGGGAGTATGCCCTGTGGCCGATTTAATCATTCCAGCAGCACTCAGAATCTGGCTAATATTTTTAGTGATATTTGTGGCGCTACAATACCCTGTCCCCTTTAGCATTATCTTTGGGGGGATTGGGGGACTGGCTGGGGGACTGGTGACGGCCTGGTGGCAGATGCCAGGCGGTAGCCCAAAGGGACCGAAAGATTTGCCGTCCACGGATAGTCTCGAACGCCCGGATCCGGACGGTTCGGATGTCAATCCGCGTTGGGAGCTGCCCTTCTTAAAAACCAATAGGGCTCAAAATCGCTACATAGAACGGCAGAAGCGGGCACGCGCTAGAAAAAGGAACAAGTAGATGTTTTTTCTCTCTAAGCTGCTGCCCCTTTTCGTTTACCCGGTTGGCATTAGCAGCGTATTGATGGCGCTAGGACTGGTGTGGATTTGGAAGCATCCCAAAAGAGCAACCTGGGCGATCGCACTGGCACTTTTCATTTTGTTCTTTAGCAGTAACCCTGCTGTTGGTGACAAGCTAGTTAGAACGTTAGAACAACAGTATCTGCCGCCCAGCCCTATCCCCACAGCAGATGCCATTGTGGTGTTGGGAGGTGCCACCGCGCCACAGATAGCTCCCAGGCCCTGGGTAGAAGTGTTGGAGTCGGGCGATCGCATCCTTTACGGTGCCAGGCTATACAACCAAAAGAAGGCACCTAAGCTCATTCTGAGCGGCGGGCGCATCAGCTGGCGTGGTGGCAGTGGCAATTCGGAAGCCGACGATATGAAGCAGATCGCCACCGCGATGAATGTTCCTGCTGCTGACATCGTGCTAGAAGGTACGTCACTTAATACCCGACAAAATGCCGTCAACGTTCAGAAAATTCTTGAAGCAGAGTCTATCGATTCAGTACTGCTAGTAACGTCGGCGATTCATATGCCTCGATCAATCGCTATTTTTCGTAAGCTAGGCATCAACGCGATTCCCGCACCGACAGACTTTTTGTCACCCGTCGAGAACGAAACCCTCACCTTAGAAGGGCGTATCCTGGCGCTACTTCCCGATGCCCAGTCAACCCAAGAATTTACCCGCGCCCTAAAAGAATATGTGGGTTTTGTGATTTACCGGCTGCGCGGTTGGGTGTAGACGATAGGATATAGGCAGATTTCCCTGAGGTGAGCGCGCTTTGGTAAAAGGATTTGAAGGGCCGCTATCAGAATATCTGTTGCCCCAGTCGGCAGAAGTGCGGCACATTGCAGAAGAAGCGCTAGAACTTCATCAGGCAGCTATAGACTTTCGGCGAGAGCTGGAGCATCGGCAGGCGTTTGAAGACTACTGCCAGTGGTATTACAAATTAGCCGCACAGAATCAGGCAGAGATGCAGGCAATGCAGAATGACGCGGATTCTTTTTTGTGGTGGCTAAAGCGGGAAGCTTAGCGATTGTTAAACTTCATCCGGGTCAATCCCTAATTCTCTGAGCTTTGCTGCCAGTTGCTCGGCTCGCTGTTGCTGTTGCTCGGCTCGCTCGTCGCCTGTTAGTAGCAGCTCGCCAGCACTATTCCACCAGCGCAGCCAGGGTAATGGCTGATTCATGTACTCGCCTTGCCAAATACCTAGCTCAACGCCCAGCGGTAGGATGGGGTAATGGCCTCGCTCATTCGGTTCGCATTTTTGGTAACGCGTATCTACTAGCCTGTAGACCTCGACAGCCGCTTTCTCTACCTCATAAATTGCATAGTACGGAATGCGAATCGCCTGCTCGTACACCCAGAACTTACTTGCTTTTGCATTGTCAGCGGGGGGGGTTGCATCTCGTTCTTCACTCCCGTTGCCAGAGACGAATTCAATCGCAAGGGTCGGCGCAACGATCTCTTTCCACATGACGTAAGAGCGACGCCGTTCACCATCAATTAATGGCGGTACATTCGGAACATAAAACCAGTCAGGGGCTTCCGCGCCGCGCTCTAGCGGTTCAGTGATGCGCCAGTAGATGCCAGAGTCTTGCCCAATGGCGTACTGACCGTCTGGATGTAGCGCGTCGAGCACTGGATAAATGGAGCTCGTCAGTAGCAGACTCTGCGGATGTTCTTGAAAGTTTTTCACGAAAGTCCCATCAGACTCGGGCAGGTCCCGGTGATCTGGTAGTGCTATGGTGGGTCGAGACTTGGCAAGGGTCATGGTTTGGGCCGCCGTTCAAAGCTTTCATCATTTTAACGCAGCTAGTGAGTTGGGTTAGCTGCGACGTTTCACTAGCTTCACCATGAAAAAGCCATCCATATGGTTTCGATGAGGCCACACTTTTATCCAGCCTTCCTCAGTGATATCTAGTTCTACTTCGCTTGGGTAGAGATTAGGTGGTGGTGGCGCGATCGCCCAACCATCATGATTCTCCAAAAACCACTGAATCTGCGCTTCGTTTTCGTCTGGATGCAGCGTACAGGTGGAGTACACCAGGTTTCCGCCGGGCTTGACCCAGCTAGAAGTATGGCTCAGCAGTTCTCGCTGTAGGGTGACGAGTTCTGCCACAGATTCGGGGGTTTGTCGCCAGCGGGCGTCGGCGTGTCGATTGAGGGTGCCCAGGCCAGAGCAAGGGACGTCTAGCAGGACGCGGTCTGCTTTGCCAACGAAGGTGGGTTGATTGCGGCTGTCGCACATCAGCGGGCGGACGATGGAGGTGCCGACACGGTCGATGTTTTTCTGGATTTTTTTGGTGCGTGAGGCGGTGCGATCGCAGCTCCAAACCGTCCCTTCATCCCCCATCAGCGCCGCCATGTGTAAGCTTTTACCCCCCGGAGCGGCGCAGGCGTCGATCACCATTTCACCCGGTTGAGGATCGAGCAAATAGCTCACCAGCTGAGCGCTACTATCTTGTACCGTCCACCAGCCTTCTGCATAACCTGGCAGCAAACTCACCGCCCCGCGATGCGTTTGCAACCGTAGCGCGGAGGGTACGCCTGACACCGGCAGGACAGCAACATCAGCTCCTGCAAAGATTGCCTGCGCTTCAGTCAGCGAGTGACGACGCAAATCAATTCGCAAATCTAGCGTCGGTGCTTGGTTGAAGTAGTCACACAGCGCAGAGACTTCGTCGTCCGGGAGCATGGCGCGCCATACGCGGATAATCCAGTCTGGATAACTGTGTAAAATGCCTAGTCGTGCGATCGCATCTTCTGGCAAAATCAGCGGGTCTTGTGGCTCACCCGATGGGCCGTCAGCCTGGCGAATATACTCGCGCAACATGCCATTGACGACGCCGCTGAGCTTGCCGAGCCGCTGGGATTTCGCTAGTTGCACAGTCGTATCGACTACCGCGTGGTTCGGAACATGGCTGAGATAGCGCAGTTGATAGAAACCAAGCCTGAGGATTTGGAGTAAATTAGCATTTTGCTGCGAAGCTTTTCGCTTCCCGAACTGATCGATCAGCGCATCTAACGTGCGCTGTCGGCGAACGGTTCCATATACCAGCTCTGTTACCAGGCTCTTGTCCTGAGTGCTTAACTGTGACTGATTGAGCTTGCGATCTATTACCACATCAGCAAAAGCGCCCCGAGCGATTGCCTGGAGCGCTTCAAAAGCAATTTGTCGGGCAGTTTTGGGCTGTGAGTCTCCGCTGCTAGCAGCGTGACCTTTCCGACTTTTACGGGACTGAGAGCTAGTGATTGTTGTGGATTCTCCCGCGTTTCGCTGTCTCTACTTAGACTTTTTTGAATTAGATTTGCTTGATTTGACGTTCTTCGCCCCAGAAAATTTGGAGGCACTTTTTTTAGAGATGCCTGCACCACGACCTGGCATTGCCCTAGCTGCATCGCCTCGCCGTCTCTTGTCGCGCCATTCAACGAGCGTCAGGTAAACAACGCCGCTAGTGACGACGATTAGCAGCAAAAAAGACAGCACTGCTAACACACTCAGCAGCTGATTTTCTGAAGCCAAGTTCAAAAAAGAATTCATAGGTCAAAGATGCCGTCAGTCAGTCACTTATCAGTCGCTCAAAAGGCGACACTAGAAGCCGTTGCGTGCCCAAACAACGAGCGTAATTGAAAAGGTAAAGCAGGCAAACAAAGAAACCCAACCCAGCGTCAAAATGTCCATAGTCAAACTTTAGCTAACTTTTAAAGTGCAAATTCTTCGTCTTCTATCATACGGTAAAGTTAGGCTCGTCTGAGCTATCAGGTACTGAAAAGTCCGGGATTAAAACAGGATATTTCCAGCATGAAGAATGTGGTTACCCCAGCGGTATCGACAGAGATATCGATCGCCGAGGCGCGACGGGAGTCTATCAAATCAGGATTGGTGAGTGCAGGTGTGATTGGCCTGACGGCTGTTTTGGTGATGCTGGTTGCAGGCCGGACTGCCCTACCCCTACCGCTGCCGCAGAGTGTGCTGGGATGGCTGGTTAATACGGCTGTGGCGATAACATCGGGCTTCTTTTTTGGCGTTACGTATCGTTACATTGTGCGACAGGATGACAATTTGCACCTGGGGGGTGGGGCTGTGGGTGCGTTTGCGTTTGTGCGATCGCTCGCACAAATAGAAGCCACCTGGAGCGACAACTTCACACCAGCTACCTGGGTCTTAATCACAGGCGAAAGCTTCCTATGGTTTGTCATCGCCCGCTACACCCTCGACTGGGCAATTCAAAAACGATGGATCCAACCCATCGACTAGCGCAGCCATCAAGCCAAAATGGGCACACAACTCTCTCTCTTGTAACCGAATTATTGTTTCTAAAAACCTCCTGTTAAAGAGGTCTTAGTGATCCGAAAAGATTCAGCGGAAGAAGATGCCGTCGAAAACGAGGGACTTTTTCGGGTTATCCACACTCACTCACAGCCGGATAGAAGTCTGTACAATCAGTAGCACAACAAGATATATCAATAGAGAAGCTTCTAATGATTCCAACCGTTATTGAGCAGTCAGGTCGCGGCGAGCGGGCCTTTGACATTTACTCGCGCTTGCTCAGAGAGCGCATTATTTTTCTGCATGGTCAGGTCACTGCCGACTCAATGAACCTGATCGTTGCCCAAATGCTGTTTTTAGAAGCTGATGACCCCGAGAAAGATATTTACCTGTACATCAATTCACCAGGTGGCTCGGTCAATGCAGGCTTGGGTCTGTACGACACGATGAACCATATTCGCCCGGATGTGGCGACTATCTGCATGGGGCTTGCTGCCAGTATGGGTGCGTTCTTGCTCAGCGCGGGTGCAAAAGGTAAGCGGATGATTTTGCCCAATGGCAGAGTGATGATTCACCAGCCGTCTGGGGGTGCCCAGGGACAGGCAACTGATATTGAAATTCAGGCCAAAGAAATTTTGTACCTGAAAACAATGCTTAACCAGGCAATGGCAGACCATACCGGTCAGTCCCTGGAGAAGATTAAGGAAGATACCGAACGCGATTTCTTTATGTCGCCAAAAGAGGCCGTGGAATATGGCCTGGTCGATCAGGTCATCGATCGTCATGCGGTTGGCAGTCGACCTATGCCGGTTAAGTAGCTTTCTGCTAACGCTACGAAAAAGGCCAGATGCAGTAACTGCATCTGGCCTTTTTTGCATGCGGTTTTTCAGGCTTCTATTGATTTTCCTTGAATGAGCATTCCACCGTGATGCTGAGATTGCTCTCTGCGGTTCCCTTCGTCACGTAAGGAACGCCTGCTTCTCCGGCGATGCGAATGCCAAACTGTAGGGTGACTTTGTCTACATTGCCATCGGTCATGCCCTTAAAGGCGTTGAGGGTTTGGTTGGTGTAGGTGCGAATGGTGCCTTCGATGGCTTTGAAGCTTTGGGCGGCAGCGATGGCAGCGCCTCCCCTAGAAGCACTCCCACCACCCGGCATATCCTTAAATCCACGGGAACCACCGCTCCCCCAACCGCCTTTTTGTCCGCCTCGTACCACTTCTTCGGGCTCATCTTCGCTAGCCGATACATCAGGTGCCAGATTAGCGTCATCGGTGGCTTCTATATAAATCTCGGTGCCGTCTTCTAGCTGGATCGGAACAAGTTGTGCCATGGGTTCGGAGGCCTCTGGATAGATACGAGTATGTTGATAGGAATAGATAATCAACAAAGCTTGATTTTAGTATGCCCATCCGTATTCTCACGAGGATCATCGCAAGACTCCGTGTTGAGAGTTTTGTATCTGGATTTCCCCACTGTGCAACTTTTATCGATTCGCTTATAAAATAAGAAGACTAAAATAAGAAGATATCGCCACTCCTCCCTCCTATGGCCGACCTGTACGCTAGCGAAGAAGCCCAGCAGATTTTACAAATTGCGATCGCCAAAGAAACCGAAGTCGGCGAACTGACCCGCACACAGCTCGGCGAAATTGCCGCTGAGCTAAATATCGCCCCCGAAACGCTATTGTCCGCAGAGCGCGAGTGGCATTCGCTTAAAACTGAATCGGTACAGCAATCGCTATTCAACCAGTTCAAGCGTCAGAGATTCCACCACCACTTAATGCGCTACGGCATTTTTAACGGCGGCTTACTTTTGCTGAGCGTGGCAGCCGGTAGTTTCTGGTTCTTCTATTTTGTGGCAATTACCTGGGGTTGTCTGGTTTTGCTGCACGGTTGGCGGGCTTACCAATCTAAGGGATATCGCTACCAAAAAGATTTTGAAAGTTGGCAACGGCAGCAGCAGGTCAAGCAAACGGTACGTAGCTTTTTCAATCGACTGACCAAGGCCTGAATGGACGCTTGGGGACAATCATTTTTTGGCTAGGTGGGAGTATCACAGACAATGCTGCTAAACCATCTCTTACCCTACCTCTGCGGGCACCTTTTCTAGCATGAGCTTCGAGCTTTTGACCTGCATCGGGATATCGATGGGATAGTCGCCCGTAAAGCAGGCAGAACAAAAGCTGCCAGTCGCCACGTTCGTTTCTTCTAGCATGCCTTCCCAGCTCAGGTAGGCTAGCGAGTCTGCGCCCAGCTGTTCTTCAATTTCTTCAACTGACTTGGTTGCGGCAATGAGCTGGTCCTGATTATCGGTATCAATGCCGTAGAAGCAAGGATGTGTTACCGGCGGCGAAGAAATTCGCATGTGCACTTCTGTTGCCCCAGCCGCGTATAGCATTTGCACTAGCTTGCGGCTGGTGGTGCCGCGCACAATCGAATCATCCACAATTACGATTCGCTTGCCGTCTAACACATCACGCATGGGATTAAGCTTCATGCGGATGCCGGTTTCGCGCATGGCCTGAGTGGGCTGAATGAAGGTGCGACCCACGTAGCGATTTTTGATCAGGCCTTCGGCGTAGGGAATGCCCGAATATTCTGAATAGCCAATGGCCGCCGGTACGCCAGAATCTGGCACCGCCATAATCAAATCCACATCCACAGGCGATTCTTTGGCTAGGCGCTGACCAATGCGCTTGCGGTAGCTATACAGGCTTTCGTGATGAAAGACGCTGTCGGGCCGGGCGAAATAAATCATCTCGAACACGCACAGCTTGCGCTCGGTGTGCGTATCCCACTGCACAGATTTCACACCATTACCGTCAATCCACAGCAGTTCGCCCGGCTCTACATCACGCAGGTAGGTAGCCCCCACAATGTCTAGTCCGCAGGTTTCGGATGCGACAACGTATTTGCAGGGTCCGTAGCCACCTTCGCCATTGGCTTCGGGGGCATTGTTGCCAATGTGGCCCAGCACAAGCGGCCGAATGCCATGGGGATCACGGGTTGCCAGGATGCCGCCCGGGGTGCCAATGACTAGGCTGAAGGCACCTTCGCAACGTTTGAAGGCCGCGATCGCCCCCTCAATCCAATCTTTACCATCATTCACCGCCTCAGCAAGTGCAAACGCAATCAGCTCAGAGTCAGACGTGGTTACCAGGTCATGGTCACGCTCTAGCAGTGCATCTCGCAGGCTATTTACATTCACAATGTTGCCATTGTGCGCCAGGGCCATTTTCCCTAGCCGGGTTGGCACAATCGCGGGTTGAGCATTTGCAGCATGGCTCGATCCGGTGGTGGAATAGCGTGTGTGACCCACCGACAGCTGCCCTGGCATAGTGTGCAGCTTGTCATCTGTAAATACCTGAGAAACTAGGCCCATTCCTTTGTGGGTATGCACTGCCCCCTGGTCAAACGTTGCGATCCCGGCTGACTCCTGGCCGCGATGTTGCAGCGCATACAGTCCGAAGTAGGCCAATGTAGCGACTTCTGCTGTCGGTGCATATACCCCAAATACTCCGCAGGCTTCTTCGGGTTTATCAGGACGATCTTCATCGGCTGCCTCGTTCACAATGGCAGAACGCTCAAGCATTACAGCAGAGTCAGGGGATGGGAACATGCTCTATTAAAACTCCAATGGGAAATCAGTCACAAACAGCTTGCAGTAGCCATTTGCGACTTTATTTACGTCTATCTCAGTGCAAACAAACGAACAATCAGGGGATCGGGGCTGCGCTCAAAGCAGCAGTGGGCTTGTAGGGGGATAACGAAGAGTTGCGGGGCAGGCCTATAAAAATCGTAGAACGCGTGAGCAAATAATCCTTCTGCTCTTTAATGTTTTTTTAACGTCCCTTTAAATCCTATCACTCCTTGCAAAATTATTTAGGGACTTGCAAGACACTCAAAGGCACTGTCCGACCCTGCCTAGCTCTCAAATAGAAAGGGCCTTTTCGATGGCATTACTCCATTCAGCTTTAAGGTCAGAAACGGGCAAATTAATCAGATTTTTTTGATCTACGACACCAATAGTCACGGACGCCTCTAAATCCGCCACAGTTCCCACAAAAGAGTAGCTGTCAGCAAGGTTCGCCTGAGCGTACTGTTCCCAGGTGAGTTTGTGCTCGGCAGCGACGGATACCAAAATACGTGCACCGCCTTCCCCAAACAGTAATGTATCGGTGCGGAGCGCTCCCTGTGTAAGGGTGACGTTTGCGCCTTTTTGTCCGCTGATGGAGGATTCGCAAAGGGCGATCGCCAGTCCCCCTTCCGCGCAGTCATGAGCAGACACAATCCATCCCTGGCGAATGCCATAACGACAGGCCGCCTGGACTGCCAGTTCTAGCGCCACATCGGTCTTTGGCGGTTGACCCGCAACCGTGTTGTGAATTTGTTTCAGGTATTCAGACCCGCCCAGGGTGACTGTTCCTTCGCCCAAGCTGTCGGTTTTGGTGCCGAGTAGATAGATGGAGTCACCGGGCGATCGCCACCCCTGCCCGCACACCTTAGTCAAATCAGGAATCAGCCCCACCATACCCACCACAGGCGTCGGGTAAATCGGCTGAGGCGTCCCCTCACTATCTAGCGTCTCGTTATACAGCGACACATTCCCACCCGTAACGGGCGTAGAAAACTGACGACAGCCCTCCGCCAATCCTCGGCAGGCTTCCGCTAGCTGCCAGTAGCCAATCGGCTTTTCCGGGCTACCAAAGTTAAGGTTGTCAGTCACGGCAACCGGCTCTGCACCTACACAGCTCAGGTTGCGAGCCGCCTCAGCCACTGCCGCCAGTGCACCTTCGTAAGGGTTCAAATACACATGGCGGGCGTTGCAATCTACGGTCGCCGCCAGTCCTCTGTTTGACTTTGGGTCTGGATTGACTTGCGATCGCAGTCGAATCACTGCCGCGTCAGCACCACCCGGCATCAGCACCGTATTGTTTTGCACCTGATGGTCGTATTGTCGGTATACCCACTGCTTTGACGCGATCGTAGGGGTTGCAAGTAAATGAAGAACAACCTGATTCCAATCCTTTCCTTCAATCCCTTCTACGGTTGCTTCAGGCAGATCGCTCTCTTGCCAGGCCCAGGCTTTCTGGGCATAGTCAGGCGGCTGTGCCATCAGCTCGCGCTTATAAATCGGCGTATTGTCTGAGAGCGCTAGCGCCGGAATCTCAGCAGCCACTTCACCCTCAAACAAAATCCGCACAATTGGATCTTCAATCACCGAACCAGCGACCACAGCCTGCAAGCCCCAGCGGTGAAAAATCTCAATCAGCTCCTGCTCACGTCCGGCATGGGCGACAAACAGCATCCGTTCCTGAGACTCCGACAGCAAATACTCATAGGGCACCATGCCCGGCTCCCGCTCAGGAATCAGATCAAGATCTAGCTCAATACCCACCCCACCGTTTGCCGCCATTTCTGCTGTAGAACAGGTCAGGCCCGCCGCGCCCATATCTTGCGCCGCCACTACACCGCCCGTCTTAAACGCTTCCAGGCAAGCTTCCACCAAAGACTTTTCTAAAAACGGATCGCCCACCTGCACCGCAGGCCGATTTGCTTCCGACTCGTCACTTAGCTCCGCGCTAGCAAAGCTCGCACCGCCCATCCCATCACGCCCCGTCGTAGAGCCTACATACAGCACTGGGTTTCCAATCCCTGATGCCCCAGACTTCATAATCTCGTCAATTTCCATCAGCCCGATCGCCATGGCATTCACCAACGGATTACCGCTATAAGCCTCATCAAAAGAGACTTCGCCACCTACAGTAGGAACCCCAAAGCAATTGCCATAGTGAGCAATACCAGAAACCACGCCGGTGAAGATTTGCCGCGTCCGTGCATTGTTCAAATTGCCAAATCGCAGTGAATTAAGCGCTGCGATCGGCCTGGCACCCATCGTAAAAATGTCTCGCAAAATGCCACCCACGCCCGTGGCCGCACCTTGAAACGGCTCAATCGCTGAAGGATGATTGTGCGACTCAATCTTGAAAGCGACTCTGAGGCCGTCACCCACATCAATTACCCCGGCGTTTTCGCCTGGCCCGACCAGCACCCGAGGCCCCTCAGTCGGGAACTGACTGAGCAAAGGCCGTGAATTCTTATAGCAGCAGTGCTCGGACCACATCACGCCAAACATCCCTAGCTCGGCTCGATTGGGATGACGGCCTAGTCTGCTGACAATTTCGTCGTACTCGTCGGGCTTTAGGCCTTCTGATGCAATGTCTTCGGGGGAGCAGGCCACAGACGAAGAATCAGCGGTGGAAACCATACGTTTTAAAAAGAGTAAGGTGGCAGTGATATGAATCAGCTATTAATTCTATCGCTTCAGGTTCTTCGCTACTGCGTAGAGTTTCGTGACAGTTAATCAAGAAAATTCGGTGGATTGGAAACGAAAACAATAGTCTTAGGGCAAGTAACCTTCTGCGGTTCACCCAATCGAATAGTTTATTGAGCGCAGCTATCGTTATATGATTATTAGAGAAGTTTAACTATTTGTTAAGTAGTTGGCTTAATATACTCATTTTTCTAAAAGAGGGTTTTCCATGGCGACTTACAAAGTCACACTCATCAACGAAGATGAAGGCATCAACGAAACTATCGAATGTGCCGATGATGTCTATATCATCGAAGCTGCCGAAGATGCTGGCATCGACTTGCCTGCCTCCTGTCGCGCAGGCTCCTGCTCCAGCTGTACTGGCAAACTCGTTTCCGGTACCGTCAATCAGGAAGACCAGGTTTTCCTAGAGGATGACCAAATGGAAGAAGGCTTTGTGCTCACCTGCGTGGCCTACCCCACTTCCGATTGCACCATCCAGACTCACCAGGAAGACGCACTTCTGTAGGAATCGCCACAGTTTGCAACATAGTTCGTAAATGCCCCGCATCGAGATTACACAGAATCGATGCGGGGCATTTATGATCTGTAGCCGCTTGATAGCCTCCATTCAATGCCTGTATACATCTAAAACACTGATTGAGATAGTCACACTCTCTCAGAGAGCTTACGGGTCAGAACAAGTTGTCTACGAATCGACCGGAAGTATCTACGAATGAGTCGTATAAAGGGTCGTGTGTAAAGGTCACCAAGTAGCTGCTTCAACTCTATGCGTTAAAGACTTGATGTGTGGAGACTTGTTTACCCAGCTCAGGTATTTGCGTGCAGACATTAGGCGTCGATAAGGGTCGGATTTATCACCCGAATTAAGGCATATAACTTTCAGCGCATGGACTTAGAACATCGATCGGCTCAACGACTAGACGCTTGGATTGACTTAGAAAAATCGCTGCTGTCACAAGTGAATGACCGTAGAACTGTCTCTGCCGTCTTCGATAAGATTCAAACTTGGGCAGGCGGACAGCTGTTTCTAACCCGACTGCTGTGTGAGTATGTAGCAGCGGATGTTGCAGCGATCGCCCACCAAAAAGACCCGACTATTGTTGATAGGATCGTCCGACAAAAATTCCTCAACAATTGGAAAAAGAGCGACGCTGCCAATCACTTCAAGCAAATTCAAACAACGCTCCTTAACTACGAAGCTAGAGGCGCTTTGCTGATCTTATATTTGCAAACGCTAAAAAGAGACAGCATTGCTCAAGGTGACAGCCCCGAGCAGGCCCTGCTACTACGCAGCGGACTGATTCAAATTAAGAATAAGCGGCTGAGCCTGAGCAACGCGATTTATCCAGCTATCTTTGATGAAGCCTGGATCGAAAAGCAGCTTCCCGGCATCACCCGACCTGTTTCTATTATTGAACACGCGTCTCTATTACCTGCAAACACTCGAGGCAGCAGGTTAACAAGGACCCGCTCGTTGGGTAAAACCGTTCTGATAGGTGGCGGACTCACTGCCCTTGCGATCGCCGCACTACTCTATCTACAGGGGACAGGGGAAAACAACAAAGCTGCCGATCAGCCAACATCTGGCGTTGTTTCAAAATCCGCCGCCAATCAAAACATCACTCAGCTCACGCTGCTAGGCGATACCTTCAGCGGCTACAGCACCTTTCGCAACGATGACTTTCAATCCGTCCTGCAAACAGCGGGGCTCGGCATCAGCTACGCTGACGAATTCGATCAAGCGCTCAGAGCAGAAAAGCTCAGCAACGGCGAGGCTGACCTAATAGTCACTACACTCGATCAGTTTTTACAGCAGCAGCCCGACGGGAAAATTGTGGGATTGCTAGATCGTACCATTGGTGCAGATGCGGTTGTTCTAAATACCAAACAGTACGCTAATTTAACCTCTTTGCTCGATCTCAATCAGCTAGTGCAGCAAGCCAAAAGCAAGGGCGAAACACTCAGCATTGCCTATGCCGCCGACACGCCCAGCGAGTACTTAGCCCTCGTGCTCGATACTCAGTTTGATACCTTCAACCTGTCTGACTTTACGCTAAAGCCTGTTGCCGATGCCTCGGAAGCTTGGGAGCTGATGCAAGATCCTGAAGAACAAGTTGCGATCGCAGTGCTTTGGGAGCCGTACGTTGCCCAGGCTCGCCAGCAGGGCTATAACGTTATCCTCTCCAGCCGGGATGCACCCAACGTCATTGTGGATGTGCTGGTGGCTTCTAATAAAATCATTCAATCCAATCCAGAGGCCCTTTCCGAGCTATTAGAAAAATACTATCGTCGAATTGACGCCAATATCAGAGACGCTACCCAGCTACAAACCCAGGTTGCCGAAGACGGCAATCTCTCCGCTAGCGACGCAGCTTCCGTCATTAGTGGCATCGATTTTTTCACCGCTACCGAAGCCAAGAACTGGCTATCTCAGGGCACCTTGACCCAGCGAATTGAATCTACCGCCGCGATTCTCACGCTATCGAACCGGTTAGAAGGAATTCCAGTCAATCCCACAGGTCTGTACTCCGAGCAATTTGTGACAGAAGCCGCCAACAATACTCAGGCGCTGATCGATATTGTCGAAGCAGACAATCCAGAACTAGCCGCCAAGTTAGCCGGAACTAGCCCAACCGTGCTGCCTACCCAGCCATCCTTATCAAATACACCCCAGCCGGGCACGGACATCGGCAACCTACAAGTTCGCGGTCAGGTTAGCTTCAATAGAAGCTCAGCTCAGCTAACCCCTGAAGGTAAGGAAACCCTGAATCAATTAGCGAGCGAACTACAAACCTTTAACGAAAAGACCACAGCTATTCGTGTGATTGGTCACACGTCCCGTAGCGGCAATGCTCAACTAAATTTGAAGCTCAGTCAGGCCCGCGCCGCAACCGTTGCCCAACAGCTCCAAGATTTTGGAATCAAGCTCAACGTTCTATCAGAAGGCAAAGGATTCAGCGAGCCACTGCCTAACGTTTCGCCCGAAGACCCTAGCAATCAAAGAACTGAGATTCGCCTGGTGAGAGTTGAGTAGCCGATTATTTCAGAACGTCCTTGGGATTCTTGGTCTTACGCAAATCAGACAGTGTCTCTTTTGAAAATGCGCTGCTGCGAGCTTCCGGCAGCAGGTCGTTAAGCGCACTTTCTCTCTGATAAGAATTCTTTGCAGTTGCCTTGCGCTCAGGGTGATTCTGATTGTTGCGTAGGGCCTGTTCTACAAACTCACGAATTTCTTCGCCATAGTACTCAATAGTTTGCTCAGCCGTTGCTGAATCCATTTCAAAATCGATATTGTAGGCGATGATGGGCTGTGCGATCGCCCGCTGCTCAAATATTCCTAGCGTCAGCAGGGCAACCAAACATATCAATACTAAAGATTGCCTAACTCCACTACCAACCCTATTGAAAAATCCTTTCATTCGACTAGCCCACCTATTCATCTATGAGTAGTATAGAGCCATCTTCTTAACAAACGGCAATATTTCCTTGTACCCAAAAAAGCAAAATCATTTATTCACAAAGTAGATTTGGCTTAATAGAGTCCGATGACATTCACTGTAAGAGACCGGCGCCACAAAGTAGCTAATTGCATACTCGGCAAAGCATAGAATGCAATGTCGTACACCTGCTTGTAAACAGGCTGCTTCTTCAGCTTCTTCAAATCCTTGGAGAATTGCTGACGATACTCAACCTTCAATCAGAGTCATCCTCTAAGAACGCCATCGCCTCTTCACGAGTCATCGTAGGCGTTTTCTCGGCTGCGTCCATAGCTCGGCTGAGACAGTAGTCCTCGATCGCTTCCACCAAATCCTCGGTTGAAACCTCACCTTCAGGAAAAATGTTGCGCCAAATAGCTATAGGAACGACAACGGCATTAGTCTGGCCTGCTTTATCTGTAAGGTATCCAATAGATTGGCTAATCATATTATTAAAGAACTACAACTTCGTTTGAGCGTAGCGCGATCTGGGTAGTCTCATAGCGTTCACCCTGTCATTGGGACATTGAAAGGCAAATCAAGCTACCACCTTATGCTGATCTAATACGTTTGGGAAATCTGTAGACACGAGCCAGACAAGGAACTGATGCGCTTGGTTCGGTCAATTTCTACAGGTATGAGAATGTATATGGAAGAACTTAATAGGCAGAACTTCAGCAAGCAACTTAGTGGGTTTATAGAAGACGAGGACTTATCATGTCGGCAAGTCGCAAAGGCTATCGGTTGTTCAGAAGCAACAATATGTCGTCTTTGTCCAGAAAGAAGCACCTGGGCTTCTGATGAAATGCTAAACAGAGCTAAAGTCATGCTCTATTTAGGCTTCCGTCAGTATTCAAAGTTGTCCGAATCGCAAAAGAGGACGATAGAGGAAAAAGCTGTAGGTCTTGGTGGCGGCGTAGCTAGCATTGGAGCAATTGCCTTCGCTGTCAATTCAATGGGATTAGTAACCGGCTTGTCAGCCGCAGGAATCACATCGGGATTAGCAGCCATAGGTGGAACGATGATGGGCGGAGTTATGGTCGCCGCCGCCGCGCCAGTAGCAGTAGGCGCTGTTGGCTATGGCGTTGTACGTGGGATGAAACACGTATTAGACAACCAAAAGCTATCAAAGATAAGTATAGACTTGCGGTGGGAGATTCCACGACAGAACCCACGCACATAGCGTTGCAGCGAGTAGGTACATGATTCTATACCACTGCGCTGTTGCCCAAACTACCGGTTAGATAGATTCCAAGGACTAGACAATCAGAATCACATTCACAATTAAAAAGCCCCTCGTACAGTGTACGAGGGGCTTTCTTACGTTCTAGTCAGTCCGGACGCTTTAGCCGCTAGGCCCAAGCGAAATGACTTACTAAAACGGGTCAACTATGCGTTGATGGAAGGCGCAGTCAAAGCAACAGGGGCTGCTTCGCCAGCTGCCAGGTCAAGCGGGAAGTTGTGAGCGTTGCGCTCGTGCATTAC
>JBCBBK010000027.1:0-50962 GCA_038531675.1 Cyanobacteria bacterium J06581_3 | reverse complement strand
GCGCTTTAGCCAGTCGTCGAGGACGTCAAACCGTCCCCGCGCGGCGGGCGCTTGTCCCATTGCTATAGTCATTTAATCAATCCTCTTTTTGGGCTCTTAAATATGTTTCGGTCTCTACTGCCGATCAAGAGCATTGAGTAGCTAGAGAAACGACTCATACGCAACCCAATGCTTGCCGAATACAAATGGACCGAAAGTATGGATTATCCAAATCAGTCCAGGGTCTGATGGTAAAAAATGAACCACCATAAAGGATTTTGGCATGTACTTATCATAAGGACTGATTCATTTTTTTACAATCTGTTATGTAAGCTCTCAGTTTCTTTTTGAGTAGGAAATGCCCTTATCGGCTGGTGGTTTGAGCGCGATCGCACCCTATCGCACATCCCCACAAAACCGACAAAACCCCTGAAAATCCTTTGTTTTACTAAATACATTAAGCAGATATTCATATAGAAAAAGCAAAATTGAAACACTTCTCAAATTTTCGATACTTTCCTATTTCTTAACGTTTAGTAAAGTTTTCCTCTCGAAAATGGATATTCATTGTCGGAGATCAGCAGAGAGTAGAGTAAACCGATACTATTTAATCAATCGGCTTATCCACAACAGCGCCCCAATTTTTGAGTATGACTGCTTCTAAAACCCCTGATTCTTCTGCTACAGAAGTCAAAGCGTCTGGCAAGGCAGGCAAGCCAACTGGCAAGACTGTCCTGCGTCGCGAAATTCTGGGTGCCAGGCGGCCTAGTAATTATTTCTGGGCAGCCGTCACTGCTATTGGCGGTATTGGCTTTTTTCTAGCGGGTATTTCCAGCTATTTACACACCAATCTATTGCCATTTTCTGATTTGCCTGCTCAGCTTGTATTTATTCCACAGGGCATTGCTATGGGCTTCTATGGCACGGCGGCCCTATTACTATGCACCTACCTTTGCCTGGTTATTAGCTGGAACGTAGGCGGTGGCCACAATGAATTTAGCAAGGACTCTGGCGAAGCGCAGATTTACCGCAACGGTTTCCCAGGTAAAAACCGTCAAATTGACTTGCGCTATCCCTTAGAAGATGTGCTGGCTGTACGAGCCGAGATCAAAGAAGGCTTAAATCCAAAGCGTGCTTTGTATCTGAAAATAAAAGGCAAAGGCGAAATTCCCATTACGCCTGTAGGACAGCCTATCGCTCTGAGTGACTTGGAAAATCAAGGCGCAGAGCTAGCCAGATTCTTGCAGGTCCCGCTAGAGGGACTATAGGCAGGTATAGCGATTTGGCGCATTGATGTAGAGCACGCCCTATGCCAGAATGTGCCCACTCTACATACACAGGAGCCTACATAAGCATGAAAACAGGGTTTGGAATGGGTGCGCGCCGTTTGTCTTTGCTGTTGGTGTTAACCCTTTTTATTGCTGGCTGTACCAGCCCAGATTTGCCAGATAGTGAGCCTGCCGCAAGCGATACAGAGGCTGTCCCAGCGGTCCCAGAAGTTGCTGCGCTACCCTCTGCTGCTGAGCTAACTGAGGGGCTCCCCCGCCTAGACGGTAAGGCAACCGTAGAAATTGCGGTAGGGAGTGAGGTCATTACAGTCGAGCTAGATGGTGACAAGGCCCCCTACACGTCAGGTAACTTTGTAGATTTGGCACAAAAAGGTGTATACGATGGGACCACTTTTCACCGGGTAGTAAAATCGCCTGAACCCTTTGTTGCACAAGGCGGCGACCCACAAAGCAAAGATCCTCAGTTTCCAGTCAACCGGCTCGGAACGGGTGGCTACATTGACGAAGCCACTGGCACAGAACGTCAGATTCCATTAGAGATTTTGCCAGCCGGTGCAGATGAGCCTGTGTACGGTATAACGTTTCCAGAGGCGCGAATCGCCGAGCTACCCGAGCTAGACCACAAGCGAGGTGCGATCGCCATGGCCCGCTCTGGGCCAAACACCGCGTCGTCTCAGTTCTATATCGCCCTGGCAGATCTACCCGTTTTAGATGGCAGCTACGCGGTATTTGGCTATGTAACTGACGGCATGGATGTCGTAGAAGACATTCAGCTAAACGATGTGATTTCTTCGGTGGAGGTAACAGCTGGCGCTGAGAACTTAGTATCGTCAGCTCCCGCTGAAGCTGTTGAATAGCTGTACGTATTAGATGAGCGCTGCAAATCAGGATGTTGTCGTAACCGGATTAGCACTGCAGACGGCGCTAGGTGAGAATGCCGAGGACAATTGGACCAAGCTGATGGCTGGCAAGAGTGCGATCGCACTTCGCCAGCCATTTTTAGAGTTGGCACCCGGGCCATTAGCCATCATCGGTAAATTACCTGTCAGCCTACGGTCGTTAACAACGCGGCTAGCAGCAGCAGCCTGGCAAGACGCTAGTGTAGAACTCGCTGATTTGCGCAGCGGTAATGACTGTGGCGTCGTTGTAGGCTCTAGCCGGAGCCATCTGCAAGACTGGGAAGCCATGGCACTGCAGCAAACGCAGTCACCCGGACAAATAAAAGATGACTGGCTACAGACCCTACCCCATAGTCCGGCGTTACTCGTGGCGACTCTGCTAGATGCGCGGGGGCCTTTGCTTGCGCCGATGGCCGCTTGTGCAACGGGGGTATGGGCGATCGCGCAGGCGGCAGAGCTGATTCGCACAGGGCAGTGTGTGAGGGCGATCGCCGGAGCAGTAGAATCGCCAATTACTCGGCTTACCCTGGCAGGCTTCCGCAAAATGGGCGCATTGGCCAACACTGGCTGTTATCCATTTGATGTAGCCCGCGAGGGATTTGTGCTAGGAGAAGGCGGCGCACTCATGGTACTGGAATCTGCTGAGGTAGCAGCGCAGCGAGGGGCAAAAGTATACGGACAGGTGCTGGGCATAGGCATTACCAACGACAGCCACCACGTCAGCTCGTTCGATCCGACTTACACCATGGGACAGCGAGCCGTAAGCCTATGCTTGGAGCGTAGCGGACTAAATGCTCATGAAATAGACGCAGTACACACCCATGGAACCAGCACAGCCCAAAATGACCGCATGGAAGCAAGCTTGATTCACGAAATAGTGCCAAATGCAGCAGTAATGGCTAGTAAGGGGGCTACAGGTCATACGCTAGGTGCTTCAGGCGCTGTCATTGTAGCGCTGGGCCTGATGAGCTTAGCTCGGCAGCAGCTAGTGCCCTGCGTAGGATTGCGAACTACGAACTTTAATTTGAACTTTGTACGGCAAGGACAAACCGCTCAGCTCAAAAATTTACTCTGCTTTAGCTTTGGGTTTGGAGGACAAAATGCAGTTTTAGCGCTGAGCAAGCGATAAAAGAAAGCAACAAGCAAATGCAGCTGAAGAAATATGACTAATTGTTTACAAATTTGTCTTCAGATTTTCTCCAGATTAGATATGATTTAAATCATCGTCATGGTTGAAATGTTTTTTGGTTTCCGTAGGGAGTTGTATCTATGAAACGTTCCAATTTTGTAAATCGGGTGATGACGCCTGAGGTAGCTGCGATCGCACTTACCGGACTAATGGCACTAATGGCCCAACCAGCCAAGGCTGGAACCCTGGGTGAAGACCTAGCGATCGGCGCTGGGGTAGGACTGGGCACCGGCGTTATCCTGGGTGACGACGTTGGTGTAGATGATGCGGTAAACGGCGCTGCTGCTGGCGCAGCCTGTCACGTGGCCAACGAAGAGTTCCACGAAGATGGCGAACGAAATCTGGTTGAGGATTTAGCCATTGGTGCAGTGGCTGCCGGTGGCGTAGGCCTCATTACCAATGACGACAGCTTCTTGACGAATGCCGCACAGGGAGCAGCGGCCTGCGGTGTAATTCACGTGGTTGATTAGGGAATTTCAAAATTAGCGCTGTAGTCAGTATCAAGACAAGTCGTGTTGTCAGTTGAACGCTTATACACGGAAAAAGGCCGGAGCCTGTTGTGAGGTTCCAGCCTTTTCTTTTACTTAAGATATAGGGATCGGGTTATGCCTATGCAGTTCGTCGATTAGGCAGGCAAATCATCAGAATAGGGCAGAGAATACTCAGACAGGCAGCGAGTGTGAGACAAACTTCGAGGCTATTAACAGTTTCAGGTGTCATGACGGCAGATTTCTCCAGGATGTTTGAGTGACGATGGTAGCTAATTAAAAGCTACAAACTCATCAGGGAGATTTCCGAAGTTTCTGGAGCAGAAGAAAGCCGTATCACCATAGACATGGTTACGACAATAATGGTCTACAAATTGGAGCAGTTAAGTCCCAGTGAGATCAAAGCCATGCTAGATATTCCTATTCAGGAAACCAGATTTTATCGAGAAGTTCGTCAGGAAGGTGAAAAAGCTGTGATTCTTCGGCTTCTGCACAAAAGACTGGGCGATATTCCTGACGAAGCTTAGGCGAAAATTTCTAAGCTGTCGCTGGCTGAACTAGAAAGCTTGAGCGATACACTTTTGGAATTTGCGACTGCCATGGACCTTCAAACCTGGTTAGATAAGCAGTAAAAGCCTGTCATAACTGCGCCAAGACACTTTCAACGTAAGGCTGATCGATGTGCTCTTGCTCTAGTCGCAGTTGCTGAGTAGCCAGCTGGGTGTACATTGCTCGCTCAGCATGGGTTAAGTGGGGTAGTACCTTCATCGTGGCTTTCTTGTCTGGCACGGCAAATACCTTAAATAATTCAAAGGTCTCATGGTTCATCATCAATGACGTCGCTTGCGGAAAGTGAGCCCTCAGGGAAGAGAGAATCTGAAAGCCCTGTGCGTCCATATCGCCCCAGTAAAGAATTGGACAGTCTTTGAGCCAGGAGACTGATTTTAGAGACTGCACCGCGTACCCACTGCCAAATAGAGCAAAGCTGTTCGGCAATAACGGCAGCGTCAAGAAGTTCATCAGATTCTCTGTGATTAGGCACTGAGCGTTGATAATCGGTGTCTGAGCCAAGGCTGATACAGGCAGACTTACATCATCGACCGGAAAGCCGCAGCTCGTCTGCTGTGTAGCATCCAAGAATCTGAGCCGAATGGTAGGCTCTATATACTTTAGTGAGAATCGCTTCTCGAAGATTGCGCCCTTTTCACCCATGACTGACATTAGCTGCGAGTCGGAGAGTAGATGCTCTAGCAGCGATCGCAAAATAGCTTTATGCTGCTCTACAAACTTGGTGTGTACCGCAATCGGCAGCTGACGAATATACAAATTCGGCTGAGGATGCTGCTGAAAATATCGACACACCTTCAGCAGGTCCGGCCAGTCGTCGGCGAATTCAACAACTTTCAGCACATTGTCCGCTAGCCAGTCTTCCAACCCTGGCACTTCCGAACGAATCAAGGCCAGGCTACGTCGAAACTGCTGAACCTCGCTCTCTTTTCTCAAAAGCTTCAGATAGTCTGTCTCCTGATTGATATAAATGCCAGTCGGCACAGTCTGAGTACCTTTGTTCCGAAGCTGCTTTTGTTCTAGTTCCAGACAGTAGCCAAATCCTAGCGTCGTTTTAGAGGCATCCTTAAGGGCAATCACAGCATCCCGAAAGGCGACCAAGTCTTTCGGACGCTGGCCAATTGGAAAGTTCAAGGGAAAGAACTGTTCCTCCGTCACAACGCACCGCAAAAAGTTAACGTAGGCCCGGCTGGCCTTCCGATGAATCTGCGGCGGGTCTATCACGTTTACGCTCCTTCGCTCAGCGCGGCTTCACGCTTTTCGCGGTACGTTTGGATCGAGACAGAGGCAATTTGTGAATAGTTGCCTTCGGGTGAATTGTGCACAAAATGCAGGCTGTCGATGTAGGGCTCAATTACATTAATTTTGTCCTTGGGAGTAATCACCAACAGCTGAAGATCCAGGTTCTTGAACAGTTCCATCGCATAGCGGGCATTGCTATCGTCCGACTTGCTAAAGGCTTCGTCAATCACCACGAATCGGAAAGACTTTCGCGTATCCGCCTCGGGGTTAAGGCCGTACTGATAGGCGATCGCACTCGCCAAAATCGTATAGGCCAGCTTCACCTTCTGCCCGCCTGACTTTCCCGAAGAGTCGGTATGGTGCTCCTTTTCACTCTCATCGGCACGGTAGCGTTCACTCACCGAAAAATCTAGCCAGTTACGCACATCCGTCACCAGCCGAGTCCAGCGGTCTTCCTCCTGAAAGCGCTTAATCAGCCGCTTCTGAATCATCTGAAAGCGCGCTTCGTTATCTTCCGCCGTTTGACGGGTCACATCCCCTAGGCAGGCGGTCAGGTCTGCCTTGAAGTCTCTAACTTCCTGATTACGCGTTGTATCGCAGCGGATTTCAATGTAGGTGCTATCGGTATAGTCGATTAGCCTCAGCGCCTGATTAATATCGTCAATGGCGGCGCGAATTTCCTCTTCTTGACTCACCAGGTTATTTTTGAACAAAGAAATCGCCACTACGATCTTGTCATTCATCAGCTCCTTAAATTTTTTCTCATGTCGAGGCAGATCGTCTTGTTCAATCTCTTTTTGTAGCTTCAGGTACTCCGGCAGATACTCGTAGGTATGGCCTAGTTCCAGCGTCTCTTCTTTAAATTCCGTGCTGAACTTGTACAGGCAACGCTCTACCGCTGCGCGGGATTCCGTTTGTTGTTTCTGACGACGGATTAACTGTTGTTGTATGGCGTCTTTCATCGCCGATTCGTCTTCTGCAATCGTCTCCAAACTGAGGGTATAACTTTTCAGCTTTTTGGCCATCTGCTGAGCAAAGGTGTCTATATCAACGGGTTCTACTGTCTTGAGTTTGTGCTGACACTGAGTTTGCTGTAACTGGTTCCGGCTTTGGCGATCGCACAAAGTCTGAATTCGCTGAAGCGCCCTATCCCGACTCACACTAGCCGTCTCAATCTCACCTTGCACAGCTCGCAGCTGAGCCTGTAGCTTCCTCAGCACATCAGAACTCTCTTTCAGCTCCTTTTCCTGCGCTTGCAAGGTCTGTAAATCAGCCTGAGCACTTTGCCAGTCCACGTCAGCGAAGTCAGTAAATGCCATAAAGCTCTGTAGCCAACCTTGCTGCGATCGCCGCTGCCCCCTCCGCTGCTCCAGCTCACGAATCTCCGCCTCCACCTGCGCCAGCTGCTTTGTCACCTGCGCCAGTTCATCACTCAGCGCCGCAATTTTACTCGCATTGTCCCAGCCCAAAATGTACCTGCTGCGATCGCCAATCTTAGAGCGATCATCCTTTTCATGACGTCCTTTCCCTTGCTTGATCAAACCCGTCTGAGTAATTGCCTTGTTCTCACGTCGAAACTGTTCTTCTGTTTCACAGCACACGTAGTTAAACTGTTGAGAGAGGCGATCGCGCAGCCACGAATAGAACAGGTCATCCTGCTTCACTTCTACCCGCGCCGGGATCTGATTAGCCACTTCACTGCGGCGTTGAGTGGCCTTATTATCAGCCTCGCCTACTCGGTAGTACACTAACCGCCCGCGCAAGTGGGTTTTATTCACGTAGGCATTCACTACCTTGTAGTGTGTCTCGGGTACTAGCAGGCACAGGCCAAAGTTGTGTAGTAGACGTTCTATCGCCCCTTCCCAGTCTTTTGCATCGCTGCGAACGCGCAGCAGTTCACCGATAAAAGGGAGATCGGCAGCGGGGAGATTGAGGGATTCTAGAAGGCGATCGCGTATTCTCAAGTTCGCTGAAGGGATCTGACTCGTCCGGCCTCGCAAAGACGTGAGTTCTGCCTCAAGTGTCTGCTGCTGCCGCCGCAAGTCTGTTTGAACAACTTTCTGTTCATCTCGCTGCACTTCCAGCGTCCCCAGCGCTTCGGCAATCTCTTCGCTGAGCGAATCGCCCTGTGCTCTGGCCGCATAAAAAGTCTCACTATCTGAGTAGGTTTCAAAACCCAAACGCTGTGCCAGCTCGTTGTACGATTCCGCTTTCCTTTGTCTGCTAGTAACTGTTTGCTGCGTCTGTTGAATATCTTTGGCCAGGGCCTGTAGCCGCTGTCCGGTGTCGTCTTGGTTGATAGAGAATTCGACGTCTTTTTCTTGCTGGCGGAGGGTGGCTAGGGTGCGATCGCACTCATCCCGTTGACTCTGCCCCTGTGCCAAACTCTGTTCAATCTCCTGCTGCTCCGCGCTCAGCAGCGCCAGTCTCTCCCGTGCAAAAAACGCTGGTAATATCTGTTGAAAGCGGATCAGATCCGCAACCTCTCTCTCCAGCCTTTTATACCGTTTCGCTTCCTTACCCAAAGGCTCTAGCGCCTCTAGCTGTCGCCTAGCCTTCTGAATCGCCGTATGCGAAATCGTTAAATTCTGATAGCTCTCTTGTAATTCATCAATCTTCGCGCGCACATCGGCCTTCTCCAGCATGTGCTTACGCACAAAATCATTCAGTCCACCGATCTCTTTGATGCTTACCGTCTGATTAAACAGATCCAGCGCCTTTTCCGACTGCAAGCCAAACCGCTTACGAAACTGCTTACTGTACGCCGTAAAGTTGTCATATACCTCAGCATCATTCACCTTAAGCTGCTTTTTTAGCGTCGGCACATTCTGACACTGCACAAAGTACGCCGTCTTCAGCTCAGCCTCCGCCAGCACATAAAACTTACGGACTCCCCCATTCTCTATCCACAGCACCTCCGCCAGCGTCACCTCCTTCCCAGTCGTCGCCTCCACAAAGTAAGCCATCAGCACCGATAGCTCATTCCCTTCGCGCAAAAACTGCGATCTGGACCCATAGGCATCCTCCGCCCGTGTTCTGGCAAACGCCCCCTTTACATAGCTTTTCTCATCACGTTCCTTTTTCTTACCCACACCGCTAGAAGCCTGGTTATAGCTCCGTCGCCGATTTGGCACCAGCAGCGTCAGCAACCCATCCACCAGCGTCGACTTACCCGAGCCATTGGCCCCCGTCAGCAGCGCCGTCCCACCGTTCAAATCCAGCACCCAGGGTCGCTGGTCAAACGTACCCCAGTTCAACACCTCCATCCGATGCAGCCGAAACCCAGACAGCACAACCTCTGATTGCGGCCCGGCCTTGTACACATCTTGGCCACTAACAACTTCATCAGTAAACTCATCAATCAGCAGATTCGTTTGCATAGGCCTCCAGTTTTTTCTTCAAATGCTCCAGCATATCCGCGTCAATCTTCGCCTTAATAATCGGACACACCTCGTAGTTATCATCCGGCCCGCTCAGCTTACGCAAAAAGCCCAAATCCACCGTCGAATTCACCAGCAGCTTCACATCGCGCCGAAACTTTGCCTCATTGTTTTCAGCCGCATAGTACGGCTCTAACAGCTCTCGAATCTGCTCTATGCTCAGCACTAATCGCCCAGTTCTATCACTGGCATCGAACTGTCGCAGTTGCTCTCGCAGCAGCACATAAAACACCGTCGCCCGAAAGCTCAATCGCCGCCGGCTTACTAATCGAGGCAACGCTTCTTTTAGTTCACCAGAATTATCCGGGTCAAATGCAGGTTGCTCCAAAAAAGCAAACCCCTGCGTCTCATAATTTTGTACCTGAATGCCAATTTTCCCGAAGTACTCACTCACCGGGCTCAGATACGTTTGCAGCCGATCCCAATGTGGGTCGCTACTGTACAGCACACCCTGAAGCAGCTTGATAATCACCGGCGCATAGGGCGCAGTGCTTTCAGCAAGACTCGTTTCAGCAGGTGTCATAGGCACAAAACCAGACTAAAAATGACTATCGACTAAAAACCACGTGAGGCAGCTTCAGCCTGAGTGCTTTGTCTAACTCCAGGCTTGCCACAGTCACGGTATCAATTGTACTGGGATCGACCGAATGGCGCACCGACCCCGTCGCCAGCGAAACATAGGCCACGATCTCTGGCAGGCCCTTAGTCACCGGATACAGCTCAATCAGTTCCGGCAGCGGAATGCTCGCCCTTGCCTCCAGCGCCCGATCCACCTGCTGAGCCAGAAAACCTTCATCTACATAGAACTGCCTCACCAGCTCATCTAGCTCACCATCGAGCACATCAGTTGCCAGCTCACTCATATCCACATCGGCAAACGTTGCTGCCTCAGCAGATTCCAAAGGATGCAGCGGACGCTCCATCACCATCTGCACCACAGGGTCGCCTTCTATGCTCCAAAAGTTCGCATCCTTAGCAGCATCGTCAGCAATATGCAAAGCCAGTCGCTGCACATCCACAATCAGCTCAGCCACCCGGCGATTCTCTCGCATATTGCGCTCATCTAGCATCTGCCGCAGCTTTTCTGTCAGCCGATAGTTAGACTGCACAATGTAATTGGCTGCCTTCAGCAGGTTTCGCTCAATCCGCTGCAAAAAACGATAGTTTTGTGCCAGTGGCTGAAGCTCTTCGAGTTGATACACCTTTTCGATCAAAAACTTGAGCGACTGTCGCTTTTCTTCAGACATCAAAAACCGAAAAAATGTATAAAAGCTTAGCCCCTGGGGCGACACCTTCAGCGCTTCGTCTGCGTCTATTACTTTGCCAACTACCGTACCCCGGCGACTGCCCGCTTCTAGCTGAGCCTCCTGAACCTTACGAGTCAAATCGCGAAAGTTCTGCTCTACCGACTTAAAGTCGGACATTAATTGCCGGGACATCTGGTCAGCAGAAATAAAGCGCTCCTGTAGCTGCGTCTGACTAAAGGTTTCTACCTTTCCTGTCTCACGAATCAGATCAATTTCCTGCTGTATTTTGTCTCTGTCTCTTTCTAGTTGAGCGATACGAGCTTCCACATCCACCGTGCTGCGATCTTGAATCTCCTTTAGCAGCGACAAAATTTGCAAAAAGCGAGATTCCGTACCTACGAACTCTTCTTTCTGTTGAAGGTCTTCTATCCATACCATCGCCTTTTCGGTGGCGGGCGTTAGGCTAAAGATAGGTTCGTCACTGGTATCAAAGGTCTTACGCAGCCAGTAGCTGTTACACCAGTCATTCAAATACACCTTTGCAGGCTGAAAAGAAAGATCAGAATACACCCCTTTTAGATACTCAATGTAGTCCTCTAGCTTTTCTTCTATCGTTAGCTGCGGGATAGAAATCTTTTGCGTCAGCTTGAACTGCTCATGCAAAAAGCTGATCACAAAGGCGCCCTTCTGGCTCTTGATCAGCTTCAGCGTTGGGTCATGATTGAGATCTGCTCGAATTTTCTCGTAGTCCATAGCTGCAGTATTCTTGACTAGCCTTTTGCTCTAGTTAAAACTGTGGCTGCTTCGTATGCCAGTCTGTCGATTGCTCATAAGCATGACCCACCTCGAACAACAAATCCTCTCTGAGCACATTACTCACCAGCTGCAAGCCAATTGGCATTCCATCATCATCAAATCCACAGGGAACGCTCATCCCCGGCAGCCCGGCCATATTCACCGGAATCGTCATCAAATCCAACAGATACATACTTAACGGATCGTCTTTCTCCCCTGCCTTAAAGGCTGTAGTCGGTACCGTTGGACTCACTAATACATCCACATCCTTAAAGGCCGCATCAAAATCTTGCTTGATCAGCGTCCGCACCTTCTGTGCCTTCAGGTAAAACGCATCGTAATAGCCCGCCGACAGCGCATAGGTACCAATCATAATGCGCCGCTTCACCTCAGCGCCAAACCCCTCCGCTCGCGTTTTGTTGTACATCGATAGCAAATTAGGCTCCTCTGCACGCAGGCCATAGCGAACGCCATCATAGCGGGCCAGATTCGCTGAGGCTTCACAAGGGGCAATGATGTAATAGGCCGATACGCCATAGCTAAACTTAGGACAGGAAATAGTTTTTACCTCTGCGCCCAGCGACTTGAGCTGTTCAATAGCAGCATTGACCGCATCGCCCACCTTGCTATCTAGGCCATCGCCAAAAGTCTCTTTGACAATGCCAACCGTGCGCCCCTTGAGTGAACCTGCCGGGTCTTTGGGTAGCGCCTTCGTGTAGTCAGGAATTTCAACGTTTAGGCTAGTGGCATCTTTAGGGTCGTGGCCGGCGATCGCCCCCAGCAAAATCGCCGTATCCTCTACCGTTCGCCCAAACGGCCCAATTTGATCCAGCGACGATGCAAACGCCACCAGGCCAAAGCGCGACACCAGCCCGTAGGTCGGCTTCATCCCCACAATGCCGCAAAAAGAAGCCGGTTGACGAATAGACCCGCCCGTATCCGACCCGAGTGAAACCGGGGCCTGTCCGCCCGCAACCGCAGCTGCCGAACCGCCAGAAGATCCGCCAGGAACACGCGAGACATCCCAGGGATTAGATGTGGTTTTGAAGGCTGAGTTTTCTGTAGAGCCGCCCATGGCGAACTCATCCAAATTCGTTTTACCTACAAAGACCGCACCAGCCGCCGCCAGCCGCTCAGTCACCGTAGATTCATAAGGCGGCACAAAGTTCTCGAGGATGCGTGAGCTACAGGTGGTGCGAATGCCCTTAGTACACAAGTTGTCTTTAAGCGCGATAGGAATACCTGCCAGCAGGCCGATATCTTCGCCCGCTGCAATTTTGTCGTCAACGGCCTTTGCCTGCTGTAGGGCCTTTTCTGCTGTCAGCGACACAAAGCTATTGAGCTGGGGTTCTACCGCCTGAGCCTGGTCGAGCTGCGCCTGTGCAATTTCTACGGCACTGCGTTCTTTGCTCGTGAGCTGTGTATGCAACTCGCGGATAGCTGACATAAGGATTCCTCTAAATATGATGTGCGCTGTCTGGCGCTTTAGTCCTGCGCTTCTTTCTGACGCTTTGATAGGCGCTTCAGTTAGCTAGCGTATCGCGAATTGAACAATGTGATAGCACTAAGTAGCGACTCCTATGGGTGAGTTGTGCGCGATCGCCACCCGTCAAAAATGTCCTGAATCAAAAAAAGTTTATAGAAACCTTAACTGAGCCTCACATATGGGCATCCTCGACCCAGGATAATGCAGATTAATTGGGTCGGCCTCTTTAACAGTGCTTATCCTCTGCATCTATCCCTTCTTTTTCTGGCTCGTTTATGTCTGGCATTTGGTATATCACTGCGATCGCTGCAACTGCTGGTGCATTACTTAGCACGGCTACTACCGTCGGCCTCAGCTTCCCACTTGCGTCTGTTACACGTACGCCTGCCAATCAGCTAGAGCGAATAGAGCAAGTAAAACGAGCCAAAATCAAGGCAGTCAAAACTGAAGCAGCCAGCAAAACGGTCGAAAAGGACAAGGTCACAGGTAGCGATTACCAGCAGGCTATGGATGTAGCCAATCAGGCAGTGATCGCCTACCAAGCTGCTAAAAATGAAGCTGACCCAGCCAGCCGCTCAGCCCTGATTCGCCGTGAGCGCTTTCTCTGGCAGGTGGCTATCGGGAAGCTTGCCAATGTGCCCGAACAGGATAGTCAGTACGAGCAGGCCAACCTAAAACGGACGCAGTATAAAGGTCTGCTCGCCAATGCCGAAAAGAGCCTGGCTCAGACAGAGAGTGTGTTACTAAAATCGATAGTTGAAAGCACAGACGTGGATGCTAGTGCAGTGCACCTAACGGTTTGTCAGCTAGATGGAGGCGGTGCCAATGGCCAGCTAATCAACTCGGTGGCGAGTCAGATTAGCCAGTTTTCAGAGTATTTGGAGGATATTAACCGCTGCCATCATCACCAAGGTGACGTACCGATGGCGAGCCCGGCAAGCTTGATTAAGCTGCCGATTGCGATCGCCGCCATGGACAAAGCAACCCAGGCACACGCTTCGCTAGACGCTGCCCTGAGCGACAAAATATACATTGAGCCCAGTAATTTTACTGAGAACGCAGAAGGCGCGAGCGTTGACATTGACCAGGAGTACACCCTGGAGCAAGTGGTCACGCGGATGCTCAACGAAAGCAACAATATTGCCACCAATCAGCTGATAGACTACGTTGGCCGTGCGGGGATCGCAAAAACGCTTAAAATCCGTGGCTATGATGACACCCTGGTAGACCATAAGCTGGCAGGCGATCGCATTCTCCCCCCCAACCCTGGCAACCAGAGCAACCAGGCCACCAGCAACGACATTACCGCGATGCTTGCCAGCATCTACAGCCTGGAAAACCCCGGTGACGAGATTCTGCTAACCGCGCTAAGAACCCAGCGAGATCAGGAATTAGGCTACCAGGCACTTCAGGAGATCAGTAGCGAGACCAGTAGCAATTTTGAGTGGCTCGGCGAAAAGACAGGCCAAAACGATCGGTTGATTGGGACTACCCTGGCCATGCGAGTCGGCATGCAGCGTTACACGCTGACTGTTGGTATTGACTATAGCGGCGATCCTCAGGCGGTTCGCGACATTATTCAGGCCGTTGCTCAGCATCTGCAAGCCGCCGAGCTCGCCCTGTGATCCCAAGCTGCCGACACAGCGGATTAAATTGCCAAGACAATAAATCGATCCCGGCCAGGATTCCCGGAAAATAGGGATTTCTATCAATAGAAATAGATATATGTATTAATTGCCCCTTGCCAACTGGCACCACCCCCCCTCACACTTAACTGTGAAGAGAGGTTGGCCTAATTTCCTAGGAGCCAGGATTGACGTTGTGAAAAGAGTACTTTCAATTATTTTGGGAGGCGGTGCTGGCACTCGCCTCTATCCGCTGACTAAAGTTCGTGCAAAGCCTGCGGTCTCGCTCGCAGGCATGTATCGATTAATCGATATTCCAGTCAGTAACTGTTTAAATTCCGACATTTTAAAAATATATGTGCTAACTCAGTTCAACTCAGCTTCGTTGAACCGGCACATTTCCAAAGCCTACAATTTTTCTACTTTCAGCGACGGCTTCGTAGAAGTACTCGCCGCGCAGCAAACGCCCGACAGTCCTAGCTGGTTTGAAGGGACTGCCGATGCGGTACGCAAGTACATGTGGATGTTTGAAGAAGCCGATGTCGACGAATTCATCATCTTATCGGGCGATCATCTTTACCGGATGGACTACAGCGACTACGTGCGCAAGCACCGCGAGAGTGGCGCAGATGTCACGCTTTCTGTGGTGCCAATTGGCTACAAAACGGCCTCTAGCTTTGGCCTGATGAAGGTGGATGAAAACAATCAAATTGTTGAGTTTTCTGAGAAGCCGAAGGGTGAAGCACTCGAAGCCATGAAGGTGGACACTACCACTATGGGGCTTTCGCCTGAAGAGGCCGCAGAGAAACCGTTTATTGCGTCTATGGGCATTTATGTATTCAAAAAGCAGGTGCTAATAGATCTGCTGAAAAACAACCCTGACCAGACGGACTTTGGTAAGGAAATTATTCCGGCCTCTGCTAAGGACTACAACGTTCAGGCCTATCTATTTAACGGGTACTGGGAAGATATTGGAACGATTGAAGCGTTTTACGATGCGAACATCGCGCTGACAGATCAGCCTAATCCTGCCTTTAGCTTTTACAGCGAAGACGCGCCGATTTACACTCGGTCGCGCTACCTTCCCCCTAGTAAAATTCAGGACTGCCAGATTACTGAATCGATTATTAGTGAAGGCTGCATTTTGAAAAAGTGCCGGATTCATAACTCTGTGATTGGCCTGCGTCAGCGCATCCATGCGAATTGCGAAATTGATAGCGCCCTGCTGATTGGCTCGGACTATTACGAGCAAATGGACGAGAAAGGCGAGTTTCCTATCTCGGTGGATAATCCCAATAAGATTCCGATTGGCATTGGTGAGGGCTCTGTGATTAAACGGGCCATTATCGACAAAAACGCTCGCATCGGTAAAAACGTTCAAATCATCAATAAAGACAATGTTGATGAGGCAGAACGTGAGGCCGACGGCTACTATATTCGCAGTGGTATCGTCGTGGTGCTCAAGAATGCAGTCATCCCTGATGGCACCATTATCTAACTCGTCGATATTGAGCGGGTTACACTCAATCAATCTGTAGAAGGATTCAGCGTTTGCTGAATCCTTTTTTGGTATTCGCGTCTACGGTACGCCAGCAGTGTATGCCAGCTATGAAGATTTCGATAAATGCACCGAAACTGTTTGCCAATAACTTTCCTTCAAGACTTCCCGTCAGTATTATCCGGTAGAGCCAACTTTTCCAACGCGGATATCCAAATACTGTCAGTGTATTCACAGATCTGGTATGTTCACAACTGGTATGTTTAGAAGGGCAGTCGCCCTGAAAATCGCCAATGAAGCCGGTTAACCCAGCCTCCGATAATGACGACTCGCAACCGGACTCATCACAGTCTGAGCGTTCGGCCAGCAACAGCACCTCCAGGAACAATGCTTCGCTGAGTTCGTTAGAAAGTCTACAGCGTCGATATACCGATCAGCTCAGTCAGGATATTGAGCAGCTAGAAGCTGAAAAGGTCAAGCTGCAAACAGAAGTTGCTGCCCTCCGAGCAGACTACGCCCAGCTGCATAGAGAAATGCGATCGCTGCGGCAGTCGGTCCATTTGCTCTCTCCCCCGGCTGCTCAGTTTACTGGCGATGTATCAGATGTTGATGCTGACAGCTCAGGTGACGAGGCTGGTGAAAAGGCTGAGAGGGAGCTGAGCGATACTGTCCCCGCTTCTGCTGATTCCTTTCCTGGCGAGCAAAGTGACACTAGTCCGATTCCCAAGCCGCCGCCGTTTGAAATAGGTCCTCGACTCCCTGGCGAGAAGGCGCTGCCACTCACCTCGGCTCACGCTAGACCCAAACCTAAGCCGATTGAATTGCCCACCCCTGCGACGTCCGAGCAGCGAAGAGCGCGGGTGATTCAGCGGCAGATTGAGGCTGAGCCTATCGCCAAGGCGACTACTCGGCGAGGACTGATTTTGAGTGCGATCGCCACTGTCCTGACAGTTATTCACTACGGGTTGGTAGGGAGCCTCACCCAGGGCGGTCGCTGGTTCGGCATTGAGGTTGGTCAGCTGGGCTTGGGCTTTGTGCCAGCGGTGGCACTGCTGTGGTTAAGGATGCTGGTGATGGTACCGGTCCTAGTAGCGCTAGCGCCCGAACTGTACAGACCTACCTGGAAAGATTTGCAAGACTGGTTCAACACCCGCGAGCAGTTGTTTGTGCCGCTGATCGGTAGTGGCGTGGCCCTGTTTTTTTCACAGGTGTTGCTGTACCAAAGCATCGGCTTAGCAGGGGCTGTGGTTGGCAGCACACTTCTGTTTCTCTATCCACTGAGCGCTGTGCCGCTAGGGTTGGGGTTCGCACGCGAAAAGCTGCCCACCCCGCTTGGACTGATGGCGCTAGTAGCGATCGCGATGGGTGGTTTTTTAATCGCCAGGCCATTCCTCTCCCAGGGTGAATCGGGGCCGATTTGGCTAGGGGTACTGGCCAGCCTGGCGCTTAGCTGCTACATCCTGCTGACAAATGTTAGCTACCGGCAGCAGTGCCATCCGGTGCCATCCGGCCTGGTTCAGTTTTCAACCGTAGCGGTGCTCAGCAGCCTAGTGCTACTGATAAAACCGCTCGAAATGGCTGACATTAGCTGGTTCAGCTTCTGTTTATGGGGAATTTTGATTGGCTTTTTGACCTTGATTGCGTATCTGTTTACCTACACCAGCTTGCGTACCATCGGCGCCAAAACAGCTATCGTTGCGGCTGCGACACCCTTGGTAATGTTAATAATTGGCTGGGGATTTGTGCCTAGGCCTGCTCTTGAGATCATTCAGTGGACCGGCGTTTTTCTGGTGACGCTGGGGGGAATGGCGTTAGGAAAAGAGAAAGCCATCCAAAGGGGAAACTAGGCTTCGACTGCGCTCAGCCACTAGAGCAAAAGAGGATAAAGGGGAACCACAAATAAAAAAGAACGGCCTTCGTACACTTTTGAGTACGCAAGGCCGCTCTTCTTTATTCCACGGAGAGAGAGGGATTCGAACCCTCGAACAAGTTGCCCCGTTACAGCATTTCCAGTGCTGCGCCTTCAACCACTCGGCCATCTCTCCACTATTGATGTGCAAGCAGCTTTTGTATAGCATGCATTACAGCTTTGCTATCGTATCAGAAAGTGGGACATCTGTTGTCCTTGCCTCGTGTCTTTTGGTCGCTATCCAACAGCTTCCGTGGGACTATAAAGAAGTGGTCTGGCATTGCATGCCTGGCGTTTTATTAGAGACGACGTACCTTTTTCCCATGGCCGAAACCTACAGCATCCGCATTCATCACCGCCAAAAAGGCACGACGTATACTGCGCAGGTGCAGAGCGATCGCTACATCCTTCAGACCGCCGAGAACCAGGGCGCCGATCTCCCTTTTGCCTGCCGCAACGGCGCCTGTACCGCCTGCGCTGTTCGCGTCCTGTCAGGAGAACTGCACCAGCCAGAAGCCATGGGCCTCTCTCCCGACCTGCGAGATCAGGGCTACGCGCTACTATGCGTCAGCTATCCCCGCAGCGACCTAGAGGTAGAAACCCAGGACGAAGATGAGGTATACGAGCTGCAATTTGGCCGTTACTTCGGTAAAGGCCCGGTCAAATCAGGCATCCTCATCGACGACGACTAACATCCCCCATCCCCCGTTCCCCTACATGCCTCACTCCCCCGAAGATCTCCAACGCTTCCTCGACATCGCCACCGAAGCCGCCTGTGCCGGTGGCGCGGTGCTTCAGCACTACTGGGGCAATCTCTCCAACATTCAGCAAAAGGGGCGACCGGGGGACCTGGTCACAGAGGCAGACAAAGCGGCTGAAAAAGAAGTACTGGCTGTGCTGAAGCGACATGTGCCAAACCATGCCATTTTGGCAGAAGAGTCCGGCAGTATCGGCATTCAAACAGATGGTTTGCTATGGGCGGTAGACCCGTTAGACGGCACCACCAACTACGCACATCAGTATCCATTTTGTGGCTGTTCGGTAGGGCTACTGATTGAGGGCAAGCCTGCGGTAGGTGCCATTTTCGATCCGGTGCACAAGGCCCTGTTTAGAGCTGCGAAGGGACTCGGTGCCACCTGCAATCGTCAGCCCATTAGCGTGTCGAGCACAGATGCATTGTCCGAAAGCCTGTTAGTGACCGGCTTTGCCTACGACCGCCGTGAAACCATTGACAATAACTATGCTGAGTTTTGTCAGCTGACCCATTTGACTCGGGGCGTTCGTCGGGGCGGTTCGGCCTCGATAGATTTGGCATTTGTGGCCTGTGGTCGGTTAGATGGCTACTGGGAGCGGGGGCTATCGCCCTGGGACATTGCGGCAGGGGTGATTTTGGTAGAAGAGGCCGGGGGCACGGTGAGTGCTTACGACCAAAGTCCTTTTGAGGTTGAGTCGGGTCGGATTTTGGCAACGAATGGAAAGATTCACCAAGAGTTGAGCAGTACGCTTGGCAGCATTGAGCCGTTGCCGCAGTTTGCACCCTAATGTAGCGTCAAGACTAATTCGTATCAAGCCTAGCTTATGGGCCAATTACGGGCATCCTGAGTTCAACACTCTCGCGTTTTGAACTGGCTATGACGACTCCCAAAGGGCTGTTTCAGCTCGACATGACTGACCACCATGCTGTGCTCGGCTTTTCATTGGCGGCAGCGCCGAAACAGGTACGTAAACGCTATCTGAAAGTCGCCCGTCAGCTGCATCCCGATAGCCTCCGTGAGGCGTCTGACGAGCAGCGGAAGCTGGCCAGTGAACTGCTTTCCAAACGGGTGAATCCGGCTTATGAAACGCTGACGCAGGACAAGCTAGCTAAGGAACACAAGATTCTGCTGAAGATGAAGCAGCAGCAGCTAAGTGCGAATCCGTCCTTGGTAACGATTGACAGTGATATTGCGAAGGGCCTGTTGGACGCGAAAGACGTAGAGACAGCCTATGAGGTAGCGCTAAAAGAGATTACGGCAAGTCAGTTCAACGATTTGAGTCAGGTTGACACGGTAATTGATCAAATTAGTGAGCTAAATGCGGTGTACTTAATGTGCAAACAGCCTGCTGATAAGACGTCGGCGAGCCAATCTAACACGGTTGCGGCCTCCCAGACAGCTTCTCAAACAGCGACGCAGGCAAAGGCAACCGACAGGCGGGCAGTTGTGCCCAAGCGATCGCACAGCAGCACCATTATTCAAAGCTATTTACGCCGGGCCGAAGAATTCGCCTCTCAGCAGGACTACTCTCGCGGTATTTTAGAGTTGCGAGAAGCGATCGCCTCCCATCCCAAAAACGCCCGCTGCCACGCTGAGCTTGCCAACCTGTATCACAAGTCGGGTCAGGCGACGCTTGCCAAAATCCATGCTAAGCAAGCCCTGGTGTTTGATCCTGACAATCAAACCGCAAAGGCAGTGCAGGCACGGCTAGAGAAGGCCAACGGTAAGCAAAAAGCGAACGGGCCTAAAAAGGCCAAAAATGCGAAAGGGGCCAAAAAAGGGAAGGAAAAGGGCGGCGGTCTTTTGAGCGGATTGTTTGGTGGAAAAAAACGGTAGATGCAAAAAAAAAAATCAGGGGGAAATGCAGGGGGAAATGCAGGAAACACGTACCAACCCCCGACGGGTGGACGAGACTTACTGCCTTTAGATGTTGTTCAGAAGCGCTGGATTGAAGACCGGCTAGAAGAAGTCTTTCAGCGTTGGGGCTATCACTGCATTATTACCCCTACGGTAGAGACGATGGATACGCTGATGGCCGGGGGCGCCATTGAGCGAGTAGAAGTAATTGAGCTACAAATTGGCCAGGTAGGCGAGCAGCGACTGGGCCTGCGCCCAGAGCTAACGGCCTCGATTGCACGGGCGGCTATGACCCGGCTAGCGTCGGTGACCTATCCCCAGCGGCTGTATTACAACGCGAATATTTTTCGACGATCGGCGAAGGGCTCCCAGGGCGGACAGCAGGAATATCACCAGGCGGGGATAGAACTGCTGGGCTCTGGCGGGCTAATGGCAGATGCGGAAGTGGTGCTGCTGATGGCGGACTGTCTGCGGGCGGTGAATCTATCGGATGCGAGTGTGGTACTGGGTGAGGCGGCGCTGACCTATTCGCTGCTGGCACCATTCCCAGACGAGGTAAGGGAGACGGTGCGGCAGAATATTGCTGAGCTGAACCGGGTGGCGCTGGAGACGATGCCACTGGAGAGTGAACTGCGATCGCTGGCCCTACGCTTGATGGATTTGCGTGGTGAACCTGCCGACGTATTGACCACGCTGACTAATGATTTTGAGCTGGACGAGCAGCAGCAAGGACTCGTTGCTCGGCTAAAAAGTCTCATAGAATTGCTGAGCGTCAGAGACATTCCTGCGGTAACGTTGGACCTGAGCTTGATTCGTCCGTTTGACTATTACACGGGTATTGTTTTTGAGATTGTGAGCGATCGCCAGCGGCAGCGATTGGGCCAGGGTGGGCGTTACGACGATTTGCTGGCAGTGTATGACAACAGCCCTCAGAAAAGTGGACAGAGCCGAGGCTTTCCAGGGATTGGCTTTGTGCTAAATGTTGATCAGCTGCATCAGGAGCTGGTTTCTAGCGGTGAGCTGCCTAGTGAAACGCCGCCGAGTGACTGGCTGATTGTGCCAACAGATGAGGGAGCGGCGGCGGCAGCGCTAGACTATGCCGAGAAGGCTAGGGCGTCGGAGAATATTGTACGGGTGGAGCTGAGTTTGGATGTTATGCAGTCGGCGGATGAGGTGAGAGCGATCGCCCGTAAGCGTAATATCAGTCGCATTGCCTGGATTTCGGAGCAGGGCTTACCGGATATAGAGATAGTTCGCTAACTTAAAATGAATTTTGAGTGGAATCCCAGAAAAGCAAAACTCAATCGAAAAAAGCACCGAGTTTCTTTTCACGAAGCAATAACCGTCTTCAAAGACTCACTTTCTATGACATTTCCCGATCGAGACCATTCCATTGGAGAAAGTCGCTACATTATTATTGGTATGTCGGCATCAGGACAACTATTAGTTGTCTCACATACTGATAGAGAGGAGAGTACTAGAATTATCAGTGCTCGTAAAGCTACTCGCTCAGAGAGGAATTTTTATGAATCAGGAAATCAATGAATTAAAAGACGAATTACGTCCTGAATATGACTTCTCACAAATGACGGGCGGAGTAAAGGGAAAGTATGTCGAAAGATATCAGACGGGTACAAATGTAGTTTTATTAGACCCAGATGTTGCCAGTGCTTTTCCGACAGACGCCTCTGTAAATGAGGCGCTACGTCTACTGCTCCAGATTGCTCAACGTCAGCAATCGCTTGGTAGCTCAACTACTGATAAGCTTTAGCGCCTCGTAGTGTATGCGTCGCTCCGGTCGTCATTACCTCTGTCATGCCCGTACAACGACTTCTGGCTTTAGGCTTGATTGATGAGAAGATAATTCACTAAGCTTGTAAAATTGTAGATAAAGAGAGAAAGTTTGTGGCGCACACTATTGTGACAGATGTTTGTGAAGGGGTTGCGGACTGCGTGGATGCCTGTCCGGTTGCCTGTATTGATGAAGGCCCTGGTAAAAATAAGAAGGGCACAGGCTGGTATTGGATTGATTTTGACACCTGCATTGACTGTGGGATCTGCCTGCAGGTGTGCCCAGTGGAAGGGGCGATTTTGCCGGAGGAGAAGCCTGAGCTTCAGCAGACGCCCTAGGCGCGTGGTCGTCAGTAGCTATCAGGTAGTAGCTTTATCAGCAGCGCTATGAACCTGACTAATCACTAATAGCGAATATACAGCGTCACCCGTGCATCGATAGACTGAGACCGCCCAACAACAGGCGTAGATGCATCCGCAGACATTAACTGCGATTCACGCACGGCCACAGGTCTAGGCGGCGGTGCACTCACCGAACCAATCTGGACATTCACCACTTCTTGCCGTGATAGCCCCAGCGCACTCAATACCGTATCTGCCTGCTGCTGCGCGTCCTGCACTGCCGACTGTAGTGCCCGCTGCCTGGCCGATTCGATGGCGCTGTCTTCTGCGACAAAGCTCACATTGTTAATTTGAGTAGCCCCAGCATTGACGGCACCGTCAATCACATCACCCGCTGCTGCAGTCGGCACTCTAAAGCTGATGGTGTTACTTGCTCTGTAGCCGCGCAATACCTGACGATCGTCAATGTAGTCGTAGCGGGGGTTTAGGGAAATGCCTGCAGTTTCCAGCTTTTCTACGTTTTGCGATCGCAGCCATTCAATCACCGCCGACTGCCGCTGGGCAGCCTGCTGCTGTGCGGCTTCGGCTGTATCCGCTTCCACCACAACAGCCAAATTCACCTGCGTTAGAGTCGTCGGAATCGACTCTGAACCCTGTCCGGTGACAGTAAGCACTCGTTCGGGTAACTGCATTTGTTTCTGCAATACTGAATGTTGGCTTGGCACAATACCTTTGGCTAAAGCGGGCTTTGCTTGTAAGGAATGACCTACGAAGGGAAGCAAAAACCCAGCGAGTAGCAGCCACTGCATACACCGGCTTGAGAACACAGGTAAACGCCGAATATTAGAGGGTTTCAGCATCGTTGTTACTGTTTGCGTGCTTTCCTTCTAGAGCGTACACGATGCGCGACTTTCAGGCCAAAGTAGTAAGCCACAACACTCAACACCAGACCCACTACAAACGAGCCCAGCATCAGCGCAGAGGTCACCGATAAACCGAGCTCCATCCACTGATCAAGGCTGGCCATAGAAGAGGGCAGTACCGTCGTATCGGGCAGGCGCAGCAGCCAACGACCAACGTGAAAATTCAACGCTGCCATGGGTACATACGTGAGTGGATTGCTTACCCAGGTGCTTACAGCGGCCATCACCTTATTGCCCCTAAAGAGGGCTGCAATGGTAATGCCAATGATGGTTTGCATCCCCAGCAGTGGAAAACAGCCGGCAAATACACCGGCAGCCATACCACGAGCGATCGCCTCCGGGCTGCCCTGCATTCTCAAAAATCGAATGTAGAAGTAACGCAGCAAGCGCTTCCAATACAGCACATCCAAACGCTTCAGCAAAAAATTATCGGGCAGTGCCCTGCGCTTAGAGGCCTTTGTTGAGGGTTGTTCTGTGGCTTTTGTTGGCACAGGACGCTCCATCAAAGCGTAGGATTTAGAAGCTGCAGCCGCAGTGTTGGAGCTCTGAGAACGCGGTGTATTAGGATTTGAAGTGCGATTTACCATGGCGCTCAGAGACTGTGTTTTAGTGCTTTACCAATTTTTACATCTTGATCCGTCTTTTGGCAGGAGACCAGAGAGGGATTGTGTCCACTGATCCCAATTCTATAGCACCACCCTAATAGGGAGGAACCGTGCCTGATTTAATTCATCAAGCAAAAACAATTCATCAAGCCGAAACGATCGCAGCGATCGCCACCGCCATTGTCCCTCAGCAGGGCAGCGTCGGTATTGTCAGACTCTCTGGGGTAAATGCGATCGCAATCGCCCGGCAGCTGTTTCACGCACCCGGCCAGCAGCAGTGGGACAGCCATCGCATACTCTACGGCTACATTCAGTCGCCTGACAGCGATACCCCAGTCGATGAAGCGCTACTGCTCTTAATGAAATCGCCACGCTCCTACACCCGAGAAGACGTCGTGGAATTTCACTGTCATGGCGGCATTATGGCCGTTCAGCAGGTGCTTCAGCTGTGCATTCGGCAAGGGGCAAGACTGGCCCACCCTGGCGAATTTACCCTGCGAGCTTTTCTAAACGGACGACTAGATTTGACCCAGGCAGAAAGCGTTGCTGATCTGGTGGGTGCACAGTCGCCTCAAGCGGCTCAAAATGCGCTCATGGGCATTCGCGGCAAGCTCGCTGGGGCAATTCGTCAGCTGCGGAGTCAGTGTTTGGACGTGCTGGCCGAAGTAGAGGCAAGGGTGGATTTTGCAGATGATTTGCCGCCAATCGATGAAGATGGTGTAGAAGAACAACTACGGGAAATTCATAGCCAAATCGCTGAAATTCTCTCAACTGCCAGGCAAGGAGAACTGCTGCGAGCCGGGCTTAAGGTCGCAATTATCGGCCAGCCTAATGTGGGTAAGTCTAGCTTGCTAAATGCCTGGAGTCGGAGCGATCGCGCCATTGTGACAAACCTGCCTGGGACCACCCGTGATGTAGTCGAGTCTCAGCTGATTGTAGGCGGAATTCCAATTCAGGTGCTGGATACAGCAGGCATTCGGGAGTCGGCAGATGAAGTAGAGCAAATTGGGATTGAGCGATCGCGCGATGCGGCTCAAAATGCCGACTTAGTCTTACTAACCATTGATGCAACCCAAGGTTGGACAGCTGCTGAAGACGGCCTTTACGATCAAATCAAAGACAGACCCCACATCATTGTGATCAACAAAATTGATTTAGTTAAAGCCCCCCTTCCAACTCACCGCCCCCCGACTTCTTCGGCGGCTGAGCGTAGCCGAAGCCCCATCGTTCACACTGCCGCCGCCCAGAACATCGGCATTCCCGATCTCGAAACCGCCATTCTCACCGCCGCTCGTAGCGGCAACCTCACCGCCGCCAACACCGACATTGCTATCAACCAGCGTCAGGCAGCTGCCCTTTTACGAGCCGAAACGTCCCTGACTCAAGTAGAAGCAACCATCGCCGACCAGCTGCCTCTGGACTTTTGGACGATTGACCTGCGAGCTGCGATCCACGCCTTGGGCGAAGTGACCGGCGAGGAAATGACAGAATCTATGCTCGATGAGATTTTTAGCCGCTTCTGTATCGGTAAGTAACCAGCCTAAACATAGGCTGCGATAAACTATAGAGGCTATCCATACGGCGCTAGATCAACAGTGGCACTATGAACACTTTAAGCCTTCAGCTTCCGGAGTCAACCCGACTCTCAGATGAACAGTTCTACGAGCTGTGTCGTATCAATCGCGACCTCAGGATAGAACGCACAGCCAACGGAGAATTGATTCTTATGCCCCCTACAGGCGGCGAGACTAGTCATCGCAATGCCAGCATTGTTGTTCAGCTAGGGATATGGAATCAAAAAGCAAAGCTTGGCATGCTGTTTGACTCATCAGGTGGATTCAAGCTCCCGAATGGTGCAGACCGTGCCCCTGACGCATCCTGGGTAAAGCAAGACCGCTGGGACGCACTCACGCCCGCTCAAAAAGAAAAATTTCCACCGATCTGTCCTGATTTTGTTCTGGAACTTCGTTCTAAGACCGATCAACTTCCTACCCTACAATCAAAAATGCAAGAGTACATGGACAACGGTGCGCGTCTTGGCTGGCTGATCAATCGGCAAGATCATCAGGTTGAGATCTACAAATCAGGTAGGAAAGTAGAAACGCTGAGCTGCCCTGCGCGTCTCTCAGGGGACCCAGTGTTACCTGGTTTCACGTTAGAACTAAGAGGGATTTTATGAGGTTGAGATACATCCACTAGCGACTTAGCTTCTGCTTGTCTCGCATTTTTATCTATTCAATTTTCTCACTTCATCATGCTGCGTCTCAAAGAAGTCAAGCTACCGCTGAATCACACCGAAGCAGATCTCAAGGCAGCTGTTCTTCAGAAGCTAAAAATATCAGAACATGAGCTGACCAGCTATTCGGTATTTAAGCGTAGCTACGATGCACGGAAGAAAAATGCCATTTCACTGGTGTACGCACTCGATGTCGAAACGCCTAAGCAGAAACTGCTGCTCAAGCAGTTTAAAAAGAACAATCGCGTTTCATCCACACCGAATATGGACTATCGGTATGTTGCGAAAGCACCCGAAGGGCTCAGTACCCGGCCAATTGTGGTTGGGGTGGGGCCCTGCGGGATGTTTTCGGCGCTGCTGCTGGCGCAGATGGGGTTTAAGCCGATTGTGCTAGAGCGAGGGAAGGCGGTGCACGAGCGATCGCAAGACACTTTCGGCTTCTGGAGTAAGCGAAAATTCAACCCCGAATCCAACGCGCAGTTTGGCGAAGGCGGTGCAGGCACCTTTTCTGATGGCAAGCTGTACAGCCGGATTAAAGACAACGATCATCACGGTCGCAAAGTTCTTCGCGAGCTGGTTAATGCAGGCGCGGTGCCAGAAATTTTGTACATTAGCAAGCCGCATATCGGCACCTATCGTCTGGTTAAAATTGTTGAAAACATTCGCAACCAGATTATTGGCCTCGGCGGAGAGATTCGATTTGAAAGTCGGGTAGAGACGATTGAGATAGATACTCAAGGAAAGGCGCGAACAGTTAGAGGCGTCACCCTAGAGAGCGGTGAATTTATTGCAAGCGATCGCATTGTCCTTTCCGTCGGCCACAGCGCCCGCGACACCTTTGAAATGCTGCACCAGCAAGGCGTTTATATCGAACCCAAGCCCTTCTCAGTTGGATTTCGTGTAGAGCATCCCCAACCGCTGATTGACGAGCGTCGCTATGGAGAAAACGCAGGACACCCTATTTTGGGAGCCGCAGACTATAAGCTAGTCCACCACTGTTCTAACGGACGCTCGGTGTACAGCTTTTGCATGTGCCCAGGAGGGCAGGTGGTAGCCGCAACCTCAGAGGTCGGCAGAGTCGTTACCAACGGTATGAGCCAGTACGAGCGCTCCGGCAGAAACGCCAACAGCGGCATTGTCGTCGGCATCACGCCCGAGCAAGACTACCCAGACGATCCGCTAGGCGGCATTAAACTGCAACGCCAGCTAGAGAGCAAGGCGTTTGAGCTAGGAGGCAAGACTTACGAAGCACCCGGTCAGCTGGTAGGAGACTTTCTGGCTGGGGTTCCTTCTACCGAGTTTGGGCGTGTGAAGCCGACCTACCGGCCCGGTGTACACCTATGTGACCTGGGGGAAAGTTTGCCAGGGTATGCGATCGCCGCCATCCGCGAGGCCATCCCCGCCTTCGACAAAAAAATTAAAGGCTTTGCCATGCCAGACGCGGTGCTTACAGGCGTCGAAACGCGCACCTCGTCACCTATTCGAATCAAGCGTGATGAACAATTTCAAAGTTTAAATACCTGTGGACTTTACCCAGCAGGTGAAGGGGCAGGCTATGCAGGCGGCATTCTATCTGCTGCAGTCGATGGAATCAAAGTCGCTGAAGCCGTTGCTTTGAGCATAGTAAAACCTGACTAAGGAATGAGAATTAAATAAATTGACCAAGTTCCAGTTCACGAGGCCCTCACCCCAACCCTCTCCCAAGCTTGGGAGAGGGAGTCAGACTCTGGTCCCCCTTCTCCCAAGCTTGGGAGAAGGGGCTAGGGGATGAGGGCAGCAAGAAGCATGCAAATGACCAAGTTATTTAATTCTCGATCCTAACCAGGGAATCCCCTCAGAGGAACTTTAATCAGAGGGCATTTAAAAGGAAAAAGGAGAGCCGCCAGTTACATCGGCGTGCTCTCCATACCATCAGGGTGCATCTACATGTGCTTATTATGGCACATAGGGTGGGGGGTGTAACCCCCTAATACAATATTTTTTGTTCGGATTAAAGAATTTGCAGACAAAAGTAGCAAAGTGCCAACAACTCCAAAGGGAGACACGTGCAAAAAAAAAGGAGAGTCACCAATTACTTCGGCGCTCTCCCTACCATCAGGGTGCATCTACATCCATACATTATGACATGAGAGGTGAGGGGTGTAACCCCCTTTTTGTTCTGATAATAGAATTTTTACGTACGGATTAAAGAATTTTGATTGGGAAATAATGGAATTGAGCAAAATTCGCCCAATTTTATCTCAATATTTAGCTGCTGAGCTTCTTCCCAAGTAATTGATTCGTTAGCTTGGGGTCCGCCCGTCCACCTGTGCGCTTCATTACCTGACCCACAAAGAAACCTTTCAGTTTCGTCTTGCCTGCTCGGAACTTTGCCAGTTCGTCAGGATGGGCCGCTAGCACTTCATCAATCATCGACTCAATCTCTGCTGGGTCAGAAATTTGGCTGAGCCCTTCTTTCTCCACGATTTCTTTGGGCGATCCGCCACTTTTTAGTAGCTTTGGCAACATATCTTTACCAATTTTGTTACTAATGGTGCCGTCTTCAATCAGCTTTACCATCTCAGCAAGTGCTTCAGGCGATAGCTTAATCTCGCTAATGCTCAGCTTTTCAGCGTTTAAGTAGCCCGCAATGTCGCTCATAATCCAGTTAGCGACCAGCTTGCTAGAAGCGCCTGTGGCGATCGCACTTTCAAAGTACTCTGCCACCGCCCGGTCATCAATCATCACCATCGTGTCGTAAGCCGACAGCCCAATCTCCTCCTGATAGCGCTTCCGCTTCTTAGCAGGCAGCTCTGGCAGCTCAGACCTCCAGGTGTTGAGCTGATCGGCAGACACCTCTATCGGCGGCAAATCTGGCTCAGGGAAATAGCGATAGTCGCTACTGCCTTCCTTCATGCGCATACTTTTTGTCTGCTGCGGGCCTTCTTCCCACAGACGTGTTTCCTGGTAGATGGGCTCGCCTGCTTCTACCGCAGCGATCTGACGGTCAATTTCGTAGTCGATGGCTTTAGCGATCGCGCTAAAGCTATTCATATTCTTAATCTCAACCTTCGTGCCAAACTCTTCCTGGCCGACCGGGCGCACCGAAATATTCACATCGCAGCGCAGCGAGCCTTCCTGCATATTGCCATCACCCACACCCAGGTAGCGAATAATTCGGCGAATTTCTTCCGCGTAGGCCGCAGCCTCCTCACCCGAGCGAATATCCGGCTCCGACACAATTTCCACCAGCGGCACACCCGCCCGGTTGTAATCCACCAGCGAATAGGACGCAGCCGCCAAATCACCACCGCCACCGTGTACCAGCTTGCCTGCGTCTTCCTCCATATGCAGCCGGGTTACCCCGATTCGCTTACGCACCGGCTCACCGTCTTTGAGGATTTCAATTTCTAGCCAGCCGTGCTCGGCAATTGGCAAATCGAACTGCGAAATCTGATAGTTCTTTGGCAGGTCGGGGTAAAAGTACTGCTTGCGATCAAACTTGCTATAGGGGGCAATTTGGCAGTTCAGCGCCAGTCCTGCTTTCACCGCGTACTCCAACACCTTTTCGTTCAGAACAGGCAACACGCCGGGTAAACCCATAGTTACAGGGTCTACATGAGTGTTAGGGTCTGCGCCAAATGCAGCAGAACTGGTCGAAAAAATTTTAGTTTCTGTGCTCAGCTGGCAATGGGTTTCCAGACCAATTACAGCTTCATATTTAGTCTTTGCAGGTGCGGCAGCAGTCATAAAAGCTTCGTCGGGTGAGGTGAATCTATAAAAATGTTTGATTACACGGGCAATTGTATCGCTATCGTCAGCGCTTAGGAGTAGGTCCGTGGCAGAGCTTAACCAACGGAGGCCAGAAAGTCGCAGAAGTCGCTAAGCTGCTGGGTAAGTAATTGATAGCAATCCTCCAGCATTTCGTAGTTGACGGCAATTTTTTCAGGGTCAAGACGATGCGTGTAATTATTGCGAATGACATGACGAAAGGATAAATACTCATCTAGATACTCACGTGTTCTTTGATCGATAACGGCGGGACGAGTCCCTGGCACATCGAGCAATACTTGATCTAACAAATCCTTGTGCCATTGCCCTGATTTGCTGCTAATCAATCCCCCGTCGACATTATCGACAATCCTTTCGAAGGCCTTCTCTATTCCAGTGTAGAAACCATGCAAGCTTAAACCGACTGCTGTCCAATAGATGTCTTGCTTTGTTTCTTTGGCAAGCATGGCTTGTTCATGAGCGTAACTGTATTCTCTGTCGATGTCAGACAGAGACTGACGAATTCTTCTGATCAGCGCATTATATTTTGGCATCGCGTCGTCTCCGATGAATTCGTCGCTTTGAGGCACGTCTTTATCGAGTATTAGCCCTTCATCTAGAATGCACTTTCTCAGACTAGGGGGTGCTTCTTCTATTCGCACCAAATCGACGTCAAAAGACCCCGAGCAATTCATTAATCTAGTCAGCGCACTAATGTACTTTAAGGAAGGAAGATCCCAAACAGCCAAGTCGATGTCTGAGCGCATACGGATATTATTAATCGAAAGCATCGAACCAAATAGAGCCACTTTTGTTGCGCCGAAGTCCTTTTTCAGGATGTCAGCTAGATCTCTGGCTGTTGCTAGTCCGGCCTGATGACGTTGCTTCAAGCGCGATCGCTTCTCAGCCTTACGCTGCTGCCAATACGCTGCGTAGGCCTGATATTTTTCAGGAGTTGCTTTGGTGGTCGATGAGCTGGCCATACAACGCAGTATATCAACGAAAACAATACGCTAAAGTCCTCACGAAAAGACTTGCTAAAGCGAAGTCGTTATGAGTATACTTAAGGGGTCGTGTTTTAAGGGAACGAGCTAAGCGATAAATCTAACCAAAGGTTAAGGCGAATACAGCGCCAGATGTCTTAGCCTTTACGATGATTCTTATGAGCGATCGCTCTCACCCCTTTCGGAGGCCCCTATGGTTGCAACCACATCTAACAAAACTGCTTTCTACCCCACTCGGATCGATCTACCTCTCGACACTCGCAAGTCTGTTGTAGATATGCTGAATGGCACCCTTGCAGCAACTACCGATTTGAGAACGCAAACAAAGCAAGCCCACTGGAACGTAAAAGGCAAAGATTTTTATCAGCTCCATCTGCTGTTCGATGAAATGGCAGGCGAACTAGAGGAGTATGGCGACATGGTAGCCGAGCGCGTGACAGCATTGGCCGGAACTGCGCTTGGCACTGCCCGCATGGCCGCTAGCAATTCCATCTTGCCAGAATACGACTTTGACGCGGTTGGTGGCATGGAACACGTAGCCGCCCTGGCCGATCGCTACGCAGCCTACGCCAAGCATCTACGAGAAAGTATCGACAAAGCAGACGAGCTAGGCGATCAAGACACCAATGACCTGTACGTAGAAATTTCACGTACTATCGATAAGCGTCTCTGGTTCCTAGAGGCTCACCTGGTTGGGTAATGAGCTGACTGAGAAACGAGGGCCTTTTGAACTGGAAGCTTGGCCAGTTCAAAAGGCCCTCACCCCAACTTGGGAGAAGGGGTTAGGGGATGAGGGCCTCAGGCCAGGCGATAGCGAATGCAGTAAACCATGCCTGCATCGAACAAAATGTGTAAAATAGCAAACGACCAAAAGTCCTGATAGCCAAAGTACAGCCAGCCCCAAAGCATGCTAACAGCAACTAGGCCAGCTATCCAGACTCTGCGAGCGTTTTTAGTCGCTGGATTTTTGTTCAGATGAGTAGGCAAAATCTTTAGCCAGAAAAGGGCATGAATAGCGCCTGAATACACAAAGAAAGTAAACGTACCGGCTAGAAATAGCCACAGTGGCTTCGTTGTGAAAGGCGCGGCTAAGGCAAGACCTATTTTGAAGCTGGCAATGAACAGCAGGGTTTCGCAAATGCCGTTGGCGACAGAGAAGCCGAAAAGGGTGGGTAGGTGAAGCGATCGCCCCCCAGTTGTCGTAATTTTGCCGTAGGCGATTGTCGTTACCACCGTTGCGACCAAAGCAAGCAGCACAGAAACTACCCTGGCACCGCTCCAACCTACCGATTCTGCGATGTCGGAACGCACATACAGTAGCCCGACCAAAATGCCAATCGTCCAATAGATTGCCAACGGTCTGATAGAAGAAGCTGTTTTATCGGGTGAAGCAATAGAAGACGTCATAAAGACAACTCATGCAAATGATGACTAAGGCAAAACCAGCGCCCGCAAATCGCAAGCACTGGCCTTAACCTTACTGAGCGTCTCTATAAGTTGCTAACCTCAGCAATAGTTCGTCATAAATATATAGCTGGTTACATACTGCTTTGGCGCTTTAGGAAGACTTGCCACCAAAACTTTTGAAGGCATTAATACAGATATCATTCGTCGGGCTCAGACGAATCTTCTCCACCGCCTAGCAGCAGATCTTCAACACTACTTTCCGTTTCGGACCCGTTCTGTAGGATGCTGTCACTCTCTAGCTCTCTGATGATAGCGGGTGCACTCGTGTCGCCACGGGTAAAGATAGCTTCTAGCCCTTCTTCTAGGGTTTCAGCCATTACGATTCGGTTACGATAAGCCACGATTACCCGCGCCAGACTCGGAATCCGATTTTGTTCTGACGCCGCTTCCAGATACAAGGGCTCTACATACAGCAGAGATTGTTCGATAGGAATAACAAGCAAGTTCCCTTGATTCGCTTTAGACCCCTGCGTATTCCATAAAGAAATTCGCTGGGAGATTTCAGGATCTTGATTGATTCGCGCTTCTATCTGTTCTGGCCCAAATACTAGCTCTTGCTTTGGGAACTGGTACAACAGCTGACGGCCATACTGTTCACCATCGGAGCGGGCAGCCAGCCACGCGACTAAGTTGTTACGGCGAGCTGGTGTGAACGGACGTAGCAGAACAAACTCACCCGCCTGCTCACCTGGCAGTTCCATGATCAAGTAGTAGGGCTCTACCACCTGTTCTTCATTGGCATAAATTTCGTTGGGCGCACGCCACAAATCTTCTCGGTTGTAGAACACCTGCGGATCGGTCATGTGGTAAGTGAGTAGCTGGTTTGACTGAATAGCCGAAAAGTCTTGGGGATAGCGGATATGCGCGCGCAGCGCTTCGGGCATCGTGTCTAGCGGCTCGAACATGTCGGGAAAGGTTTCGGCCCAGGTACGAATAATCGGGTCGCTATCGTCGGCGATGTAGAAGTGTACAGAGCCGTTGTAGGCATCGACGACCGTTTTGATAGAGTTGCGAATATAGTTGAACTCGTTGTTGCCGGGGTCCGCGTAGGGGTAGCGATCGCTCGTCGTATACGCATCAATCATCCAGTACAAGTAGTTCGTCCCCGACTCCTCACCTGCGGGCATAAAGCCTTCACCAGCATCGGCCACGACCAAATAAGGGTCTGCATCAAACTGTAGGAAAGGCGCGATACGCTGCACCCGCTGCTTAATGTTGCGACGAAACATCAGCTGCGTGTCAGGCGTAAAGTTATCGGTGAGCAGCATTTTCCAGTCGCCCAGATGCTTGGCAAATAGCAGTCGCCGCCAAAGCGAACTAATATTGATGCCGCCCTGACCGTCATAACGGTTGTATACATTTTCCTCACCATTGTCACTACTGCTCGGAAAGTCCAGTTCTGAAAGAAGGGCTCCGGTCATAACGTAGGTATCCGTCAGTTCGCCATAGTAAATGCGCGGCTTGCCAATAGGGATAGAGCGGGCGATCGTTGAAGAACTGGCCGTGTGGTCAATATCTTTAATAAAATATTCTGGCAGGCCGCTACTGGCTGCTGTGTTCACCGGGCTCATGGTAAAGCCGTAGCCATGGGTATAGATCAAATGCTCATTCACCCAGGTTTTGGCCGCATCATCTACCTCCTGATAGTCCAGCTCTCTGGCAGAAATCAGCACCTGACGGCGATTTACCGAGTTGCTATCATCCCGCAGGCTGTATCTATCCACATCTGCACCCGCAAATTTGTAGTAAGGGCGAATTTGCTGGAGCTGTCGGTTTGACTCCAGCAAGGGCCGCGTGTCCCACAGGCGAATATTGCGAATGGTCTGTTCGTTTTCCTTCAGGTCAGCGGCGGTAAGGGTGCCCTGGGGGTTGAACTGTTCGGTCTGAATATCGTCTAGGTCAAAGGCGTCGCGGGTGAAAGCAATGGTGCGCTCCAGATAGGGGAGTTCTCTTTGCAGTTCGTTGGGCTGTACGGCCAGGCGCTGCACTAGCCAGGGTGCCAGGGTATTGCCGACCAGCGCAAATAACAAATAGAGGGAAATTGCCCCAACCACAGGCCGAGCTTGTAGGACGCCGCCCCCCAGCCGTAGGCCGGTAGATCGCTTGCCTAGCGATCGCCATAGCAGGGTTAAAGATAGGCCTAATGAGATGTAGCTAAGGGCTGCATTTACCGGTAAATCGACGTAAGTATCCGTAAAGCTAGCGCCATAGCTGACGCCCTGACGAGAGTAGAGCAGTTCGTACCGGCTCAGCCAGTGGGTAAAGGCAGTGACCGCGAGTAGACTCGAGGCGATCGCACTCAAATGCCGCTGCTGCCCGCTAGAAAATCCGGCAAAGCGACCTTGACTGAGGGTATTACCTGCCAGCAAATATTCCAACGTCACTGCTGCTAATACAAACAGTAGTAGCCCCGACAGCCAGAATTCTACTAGCTCGAACAGGGGCAGACGAAAAATGTAAAAGCTGAGGTCCTGATTGAATACCGGATCGCTCTCCGCAAACGTCGTGGGATTCAGTGCAGGCAGTACCCTGGCCCATTCTTCGGTCAAAATAATGCCAAAGCAGGCGCTCATAATCACCGCGCTCAGGCGTAGCAGCGGCATCGTTAATACAATGAGCGCGATCGCTCCGCCCGCCACCAAACCCAAGACCACTGGCTGACGAGCCATTTCCTGCCCCAGCGCCCAGTTGGCCGTGAAGCTAAGCCCAACTGGCGTCGGAATCGCCGCCCTTACCGTCAGCAGCTCATTAATCGCCAGCTGAATATGGTGATACAGCCCACCGCAAATAACCACGCCGATAATAAACAGCGTAGGCAGTAGCGTCCTCAGGCCCAGTCCCACACTCAAGTTCGCCTGATTAGGCAGCAGGCAATTGCGGTTGAACTGAAGCTTTTGGGCAATGTTGAAATTGAAAAAAGTGAACCCTAAGCTGGCCAGTAAGGTAACGCTGCCTAAGATGAGTTGCGTGCGCGATCGCAGCACAAACTCGGCCAAGAAGCCCACCTCGTCGAACCATAGACCCTCAGCCCAGTAGTAGGTGACGATATAGGCGATCACCAACACCAGCAGTCCAACACCCACCACCCAGCGACTCGTACGACCCAACGCCCAGTGAAACCCCTGGCGACGCGGCGCACCCTCCGCCAGCGAACCGTCATTCAGACGACCCGTCTGCGTTTGAACGTAACTTTGTGAACCTCGCGCCATAATCTTCCCTACTCCCCCGGTAGCTGAGCGTAGCCGAAGCTAGTGACCCCAAAAATCAATCGCCCGGTAGCCCAGCTCTGCCATCATCTGCCGCAGCAATGGAATACTCAGGCCCACCACATTGGTATGACAGCCCTCAATTTTTTCCACAAACATACTGCCCTTCCCGTCCGTAGCGAATGCCCCCGCGCAGTGCATCGGCTCACCCGTCTCGATGTAGGCCTCTATCTCCTCATCTGTAATTTTGGCAAAAAATACCTTCGTCATCCGGTAGCGCACCAGCGGCTCTTTACCCGGTGCCAGCAGCGCATAGCCCGTTATCAGCTCACCCGAGCCGCCTCGCATTTCCCGCCAGCGCGCTTTCGCCTCCGCCTTGCTTTCCGGCTTTCCGTAAATAATACCGTCGATCGCCAGCACCGAATCACAGCCCAAAATCAGCGCACTGCTAAACTGCGGCGCGACCGCCTGCGCCTTCCCAAGCGCTAGCACCTGCACTAGCTCAGTCGGGTCTTGAATCACCACCGCGTCTTCATCAAAATTGCTAGGGCAAACAAATGGCTGAATACCGGCATCGATAAGTAAATTTCGCCGTGCTTCTGACGCGGAAGCCAGCACGAATTGAATATCAGCCATGGAAGCGCGTGGGGGAATACGTAGGAACACCAGCCTAGCAAGAAACACACGCAAAAGGCGCACCTACTTGGAGGGTAAGTCCAGTGGGTGCGCCTTTTGGGGAGTGGGCTTCGGCTACGCTCAGCCGCCGAGGAGTTATGTTCCCGAGGGCTGAGCGGAGTCGAAGTCCGCTCAGCCCTCGGGAACATGGAATTAGTAGACGGAGAAGGAGGCTACTGATTGCTTCATAGTGTCTTTTAGTTCGTCCCAGCGGCTTTCGGGTAAGGAGGCGTTGAAGGTATACAGCTGACCACGACGGATGATGACGCTAGCCAGGTCGTGACGGGTGCGGCCAGAGGGGAGATTGGCTACGTACTCAAGGATGTAGTACAGCTTCTCGCCTGCTTCAAAGGACTGGGCGTTTACCAGCTCTACATTGCGGTCATCTGGGGCGAGTGATGTGATGCTTTTGGATAGGGTGTAGCCGACTTCGGTGGGGGTGCCCAGGTCTGGGAGGGTCTTGCCGCCGGATACCGGGCTCACCACGACGCTGACGTTTTCGTCATTATTAATGATGTCGTGAAATACGGTGTCGGGACCGTTAGCGACTTCTGCGGGCACCCAGCCGGTAGGATATTTGAACTCGTAGCCTTCGTAGCTGTCGTTATAGGATTGTAAGCTGACGCCTGACGAACAGCTCTGCAAGCCCAGGGCGAGCACGATTACAAATAGTGCGGCAAACCGCTTCAGCATCTTAAAGGTGTCTTTCATAGTTATGCGTTCTGGATCCTCTGGGCTATTTAATTGTGCCATGGCAGGGTAGAAGCGTAAAAAGGGTTAGCGATCGCTCTCAGTCGCAGCAGATCCATAGCGCAGTGCAATGTACGCAAGCGCCTGAGCCTGAAGGTAGGGCGATCGCCTGCTCGTACTCTCCTATACCCAGTAAAAATTGAGCATAGTCGTGGGGCATGACAAACGGCTGCGCGACCGCAAAGCTGCTAGCGACCGCATCAGCTAGGTAGCCTGCCGCATCTACGTCACCAGCATCAATGTGGGCATCGGCAATTCGTATGAGCGCCTGTAACTTTTGAACATCGTCTTCAAACTGAAAGGCGATCGCCTCTGCTTCAGCCAGTAGGATGCGACGCTGCGCGTCTGGCAATGAAAAGTGAGGAGACTCTTCTACGGCAACAACCAGCACTAACAGCTGACTAATCGGATCAACACTAGCAATGTCTGTCAGCGCAGGTGACGCGGTTTTAAGCACAATCTGAGCTTGCTCAAAGTCACCCGCTCTGATCAAGGCCACCACCATAGCGCGCTGAACCCGCTCCTGATAAACAGACTCAGTCATCCATATGCCTGAAAGCGTCACTCGTGACGCTTCATTGACATTGCGCTCAAATTGTTGCTGAGATGCTTACAAAATGGGTAGCGCAACCTCGGAATACCCATGGTACGAAAGCATCTCTCCTAGCATGAGATGGGCGATCGCTTGAATTAGCGATCCCTGAAGTTTCTCAAATCCAATAGGGTACGGAGCGGTTGATACTGCTTGTGAGTGGCGTACAGGGAGGCCGATTCGTTAAGCGCGTCGTAGTGGGTGCCTTCACCGCTGTTGGGATCGAGGTCTATGGTTGCGATCGCCTCTGCTATGACAGCATCCATTTGCGTCACGTCACCCATCAACGTGCCATACACCTCGGCAATGGCAACCCGACGTGCCAACTCGTAGTACGCCCAAGAGTCATCAGGCACCAGCGAAATCGATTGCTTGAGCGCGGCGTCTGCTTGGTCATAGGCGCCCAAGCAAGCATAGCTTTTCCCAATTTGATAGAAGGCCTCGGCTTTATAATTGGGATCTTCTTCCTGCTCAATAACAGTCTCAGCCCGCTGCAGCAAGGATTGAACAAACTCAACCCGTGATGCATCTAGCGGTTCTGTTGCATCGCACGACTCCGAAGCATTCTGCCCAGAGACAATCTGCAACAGTACCTCACTCCGCTCAAAACTCAGCTTATTAGCGAAGTCCTCTAAAGCCTGCGCTCGTACGGGCATCGCTGAAAAGCAACAGCCAACCCCCAAGCTAAAAGCAAGCAGTTTGGAACGAAATGAGCGATTATGCATGGCCTGAACTTAGTGCTACAAGTACAAAGATACATAGGTCAGTATTCCCATGTTTATGCACCTGTTCAGGACTTTCTAAGGGTTACAACAACCCTTTCGCTCTCATCGATAGCTTCTCGGCAGTGAGCCCATTAAAGGCAAAGAGCTGGCCTGCACTCGCCGCCGTTTCACCTCGCTTCCAGGCCATCACATCGCGAGGGAGTGCACTACGTAGCATCAGCGGCTCTACCATCGCGCTAGCACCACCCGTTACGCCCATAAGCGCATCGCCATCAAACAGCTGAGCAAACTCAGCGTCGCTTAGGAAGGTATTGTCCGCCGCTTGCGAGCAACTTTCCCAGGCAACGTCACTGGCTCTATAAAGCCGCCTGGGGTTGACGATAGCAACAATTTTTGAACCGATGCCTTGTTCTTGTAGTGCCCTAGCCGCGTCGATAACAGGAATCAGCATCATGTCACCAATCACACCAAAAACAACAGTCTTCTCACCGGGCGTTTCCTGGAGTACGATGGCACCTTTTTCCAGGGCTTCACGCGTCTGTTCAAAGGTCGTGCGAATGGGCAAAGGAGACTTGCTTACGGTGATCGGAATGCCTTTATTAGAGGTCGACAGCGCCCACTCGTAACAAACCTGAACACTGTTGGCATCGATGGGGAACAGCGGAAAGATATTGCCGTTTCGCATCATCGCCGCAAAGTAGTTCTCGATTTCGGGGCGCTGATGAGTCCAGCCGTTGCGGCCTTGTTCTAGTGCGCCTGCGGTGAATAGGCAAATAGTGGAGGGCGTTAGGCGGCGTAGCTCGGCCATGGCCTGGGTAGTCGTTTGCCAGATGGGTAGGCCATTAATTGCAAACGATTCGTAGGAGCACCAAAGACTGCGAGCGCCCATGAGTGTCTGGGCAGCGGCAAGTCCAGCACAGGCGTCTTCACTGAGCGGCTCGTATACCTGGCCTTTGGGCCCTTGGTAATAGGTGTCGTCCTGAGTTGGGTGAATAATCTTTAACGCCTGGTTGATGTTGTTGATACCTGAGGCGGCGTTACCATCAGCGTTGGTGATGACAAAGTTGGCATCTTGTTTGCCGACGTGGGCCACTAGTTCGCCCATTGCGGTGGTTGAAACCTGCTTGCTGTCGGGACCGACTGGGAATTCGTTGAGGGGGAGCTTGCCGAGGTCGGCCAAGGGAAGAACAGATTCGGTGACGGCGGTTTGGGCGGCAGGGCCAGAGTGCGATCGCGCAAAGTTGGTCCTTACTAGCTCCCATTCTTCCGGCGCTAGCGCCAGCTTTTTCAGCGCCGCTACGACATAGTCTTTCTCTAAGCTATCGCCGGGATATAAATTGTGTGATTGAGATCCGCGCTTATGTACACCGGCTCCCTTCAACTGCTTTACAATCAACACTGTTTGAGTGCCGCCCAAGGCAGATTTCGCTGCCGTATCCGTCGCTTCTAAAATCGCCTGAGTAAATGCCAGACGCTGTTTCATAGAAAACGCAGCACTATCCACATAAGGTCCCGGCTGATCCGCATCGTCATAATCCTTGGCATCGACCAAAATCACCTTGGCAAAGCCATTGCCGCTCCAGTAGGCAGTCATTTGCTCATTGCTGTAGGTAGAAACAATGCTGTGGTGCTCTTGAGAAAAGCCGTTCCACACCAAAATCGGCAGGTAGTTTGTGACGTCTGGGTAAATGGTGTTGAAGTGGGCCAGGCTGCTCATGATGTAGGGCTCGCCCAGACCACCGTCCCCAATGGTGACTGGAAATAGCTGATCTGGATGCAGCTTGGCAGCGGCCATGGCAAAGTGCTGGCCTTGACCCAGCGGACCAGCAGGACTGAGGAGCCCTGGAATTTGGCCGGAGAGGTGGCCGAGTAAGCCATTGGTTTCGCGGAAGCGATCGCTCATTTCCTGAACAGTGCCAATACCCATCGCCTCTAGCGACGTATCCATAAACACAGTGCTATAAAAGCCAGGTGCATGATGCCCTACTTCAGTAATCAGGTTCTTGTAGCCCAGCATTACCAGCGCCGCAATGGTATCGGCAATGCTGGCAAATCCACCGGGATGGCCCGACTGCTTGCTGGCCGTAATGTGCAACGTCAGGTAGCGCAACGCATCTGCTGCGAGCAGGGTCTGATATACCGCCGCCGTATCCTGTGGGGAAGAGATGGCCGACTGTCCTTCAGCAATGGCCGGTGTTTTTACCTCTTTTGCGTACTGCGACGTCAGCTCACCAAAGTGCTGAATACCCTCGCAAAAGGTAGGGGCGGACGCGGATACGTTAGGCATAGTCATGGCATTCCTGGTTTCTTGGGAGCTGGGATCAAAAGCGCGTTTGTAACAGTACGATAACAACTAATCGGCCAGGCAACGCCTGCGATATCGCTCGCAACTGACCAAACAGCCATTGAAAATTCCTTTGGCAATCCTAGATTTTATCGAATACACCGGCCATCAAAACAAGCCCCAAGCCCATAATCACCACCCCCAGAATATCCGCTTTCCACTCTGCTTCGCGATAGGCCGGATACAGCCAAAAGCCCATCACCCTTGTCACTAGCGGCATCACCACTAGGGCCAAGATAGAAGACGTCACAAGCGTAGCCAGCAGCATCGCCCCCGAGGGCGACCAGTCGCCAATCACGCCTGTGCCAGGAAATAGCTTTATCCGAATCATCACGATAGGGTACAGGCCAAACACAACCGACAGGATTTGCTTCCAGGCAGATGGGCCCAGCCCTCTATTCTCATCGTCGTTGGCTCGTCTGGAGAACCATCCCTCCAACCCGGTAGTAAACGACTTGAACCGGTAAGCGCTAAAAACCTGCTGCCCAACCGCCATCACCTGCTTTCGCGCGTCAGAATTTACCCAGCTATCTAAATGTTCAGGGGTGTCAAAGTGAATAGTGCTGTACCACTTAATGACGCTATCTTCGCAGAACAGCGGGGGATTAAGATCTAGCCGAACAAATCCTGGCTGGCGATTTGCCATTTGCCTGAGCTGGTCGTGCCATTGTTCAAAAGCGGCCTCTTGAGACTTGGTGACGATATGTTCAACAACTAAGCTGCTATAGAATGCCGGGGATTCTGGCACGTGTTTTTCTCGCTCTTGCTTTCTTGCTGCTTGAATCTATTGAGAGAATTGTGAGAGGAACTTAACAATAGCGTATTTGAGAGAAGATAAATTGTATACAATGAGTATACATGGGAGCGATCGCCATAAAATGAGTTTGCCAGATTAGAATGTCACATGTACATAACTTTGCTGATATATCGATGGGCAAGCTCTTTAGCAAAACGTACCTGGCACTTCGTCAGGAGATTCTCTCTGGCAAGTTAGTTTCGGGTGAAAGCCTTATAGAGCAAACATTAGCCGATCGCTTTGAAGTCAGCCGCACACCGATCAGAGAGGCCATCCGTCAGCTACAGCAAGAAGGATTGGTGGAATCAGACCGGGGCGGTGGGCTGCGGGTAACCGTAATTACCATTGCAGATGCGATTCACCTTTACGATTGCAGACTAGGGCTAGAGCAGGTGGCAGCGATGGGCGCATGTGAGAATGCAACAGCCGCACAGCTGGAAGATTTGCAAGACTGTTTGGCACAGGCAAACCTGGCTGAACCAGTTGTGGTAGAAGATGGCCCCAAAAGTAAAACAGGAAAGAAGATAAAAAAGTCAGCCAGTGGCCGTATCAACACCACAGACAATGCAGAAGAACTGGAAAATAGGCTACACATTGACCAAAGCTTTCACCGGCTACTGGCAGAAAGCTCGGGTAATCCGCAGCTGGCTGATTTGCTAGAGCAGGTTTTTAGCAAGATGGCGTTGTTAAGATTGACAACCACCTATCAAAACCCCGATGTTCTAGAAATTTGGGCCGAGCATGAGCGGATAGTAGACGCCATTTTGCAGCGTGACCCTCAGGCAGCAGCGATCGCAGTTCGCAATCACTTAGTGGCTAGCAAGTCGCGCGTCGTTCAGGCACTTCAAGGTCTGAAAACGGAATCTTCACTGCAGGGCATCGCACTTTTTTGACTAGGCTCTCTCGACCAGGCTCTCTTAGCCAAGATTTCTTATCACAGATTATGACCAAAACTCTCTCCCTGGCTGTCAATAGTGAGCGCCTCAACCAGGCGTTAGAAGAGCTGGCCCAAATAGGGAAGCAGCCCGATGGCACGATTAAGCGGTTGGCCTTTTCCCCGGCAGATTTGGAAGCGCGATCGCAAATTGCCGAATGGATGAAAGCCGCCGACATGAACGTACGCACCGACGCTGGCGGCAACATTATCGGTCGCTACCTGGGCCACGAAAGTGACGCCCCTGCCCTGGCAACAGGCTCTCACATCGACACCGTATTTTCTGGTGGACGCTTTGACGGATCTCTTGGCGTCATTGCGGGGCTAGAAGTTGTACGCGTACTGCAAGAAAACAACCTGAAGCTACATCATCCCTTTGAAGTCATCGCCTTTGCCGATGAAGAGCGCAGCATGGTCGGCGTAAAGGCCATGGCCGGAACCGCCCCCACCGACCCCAGCCGCTACGACACCGTCAGCGAAGAACACATTCAAGACTGTTTGGCCAGAGCCGGAGGCGACTGGGATAATCTTTCTTCTGCTCGCCGCACCCGAGAAGACATCGCCTGCTTTGTAGAGCTTCATGTAGAGCAGGGCGGCATTTTAGAAGCGATAGAACGAGACATCGGCGTCGTAGAGGGCATTGTTGGCCAGCAGCGCCACCGCATCACCATTGAGGGCCGCACCAATCATGCGGGCACGACACCCATGAACATGCGCCGCGATGCGCTAACGACTGCCTCGCACTTAATATTAGCCATAGAAGACATTGCCAAACACTTTCCTGGCGACCCCGTTGCCACCGTTGGCACCCTAAAAGTATGGCCCAACTCTATCAACACCGTTCCCGGCGCGGTAGAGCTCAGCCTGGATATTCGCGACCTCTCACCGGACGTAATTGCTCATATGATTGAGCAGCTGCGCCGCAAGATTGAAACAGTAGCCGTTGCTAGCCGCACCCGTATTCGCATTCGGCCAGAGTTGGAGGTAGAACCGACGCTAGCCGCATCGACCATTCAGGCGCTGATTGTTAAAAGCTGCGAAGAAATGAACCTGAGCTATACCCACCTGCCCAGTCGCGCTAGTCACGATGCCCAAGAAATGGGCCGCTTTACCGATATGGGCATGATTTTTGTGCCGAGCAAGGAGGGAATTAGTCATTCGGGAGACGAATACACCTCACCAGCGCAGTGTGCTCAAGGCGCGAATGTGTTGCTTAGGACGCTGTTAAAGCTTGACCGGCTTTATCGTTAGTGAACGCCAGTTTGTCAACAAATGCTAACTTGGCAAAGATTGATTGTTCCTAAGTCTTTGGGCGTTTGTTTCTGATTTAGACTGTTTTCCAGCTTCAATTTTTTAATTTCTTCTCTTGCTTTCTTATGACAGCTCTAAAACGATTTTTCATCTGTGGATCTGCGCTACGAGGACAGCCTGATCATGCCAATCTTAAAGGCGCTACCTTTGCGGGCGAAACCAAAACAAAGCCCCTTTATCGTCTCCATGCAGTCAAAGATGGTTGGCACCCTGGCATTTATGTGGCGCCTGCCAGTGGCCCTGAGGGAATTTCAATCCCTGGTGAAATTTATGAAATGACCGAAAAACAGTTTCGCTATTTGATTGAAAATGAGCCGCCTGATATGTACGAAGCGCCCATAGAACTCGAAGATGGAGAAAAGATATCTGCCATGCTGTATCCCGAAGATCTCTCAAAGCAGTGGCCTGATATTTCGGACAAATATGGTGGCTGGGCAAGCTACAAAGCCGCAGAAAATACCGCTGACTCTATCAAACAGTAAGACAAACAGTAAATATGACAACAGTCAGCATACTGAGGCAGCAAGTACGCTAAATACAGCTTCAAAACACCAAGAGAAAATAGCAGACTTGTAGAAGCTAGTGTCAGTGAGCGTCAATATCAACTGGAGAAATAATTGGTGTACGGTCTCAAAGTAATTATCATCGGTGCCGGGATCGGAGGACTGACAACAGGAATCGCACTTAAGCAGGCAGGTTATGAGGTCTCTATTTACGAGCGCGTAAGTAAGCTGCGTCCGGCGGGGGCAGGTATTTCACTGTGGTCGAACGGTGTAAAGGTGCTAAATCGGCTGGGGTTAGGGGATGAAATGGCCGCGATTGGTGGCCAGATGAATCGGATGGAGTACCGCAGTCATCGGGATGAGTCGCTGACCAATATAGACCTGCGGCCACTATTTGGGACTGTAGGACAGCGGCCTTATCCTGTAGCTCGCACAGATTTGCAGGAGATGTTGCTAGCGGCGTTCGGTCCCAAAAATGTGCACTTAAGCATGAAGTGCACGGCGGTAGAACAGACTGAGGAAAACGCTACAGCCATATTTGAAGATGGTAGCCGGGTGACAGGAGACTTGATTGTGGCTGCCGATGGTATTCACTCCATTATTCGAGCACATATCCTGGGCAAGTCCCTATCTTTGCGGTACGCAGGCTATGTGAACTGGAATGGATTAGTGCCAACAGATCCAGCGCTGTGTGAGGCGGATAACTGGGTGCTGTATGTAGGAGAAGGGAAAAGGGCTTCGATGATGCCGGTGGGAGGCGATCGCTTCTATTACTTCTTCGGTGTACCTGTCCCTATCGGCTCTAGCACAGAGCTTGAAGACCGCCGCAAAGAGCTTGCCAGCTATTTTGCGGGCTGGCCTCAGCCGGTGCAAACCCTGATTAAAACTCTCGATCCGACAGAATCTAACCGGTTAGAAATCAGCGATATTGACCCGCCGGAGCGGCTAGTAAAAGGCCGAATCGCTCTGCTAGGCGATGCGGCCCATGCGACTACACCAACCCTGGGGCAGGGCGGGTGTCAGGCCATGGAAGACGCGCTTGTGCTCTCTCAATTTTTGATGACGACCAACATCAGCGTGGCCGATGCACTGAAGCGGTACGAGCAGGTCCGTAAGCCGCGTACGGCCCAGCTGGTGATGAAGGCCCGTAAGCGTACAGACACCATTTATGGAAAAGACGAGCAACAAACTCAGGACTGGTATGAGCAACTGAAGGTAGAGCAGCCAGAAGACGTACGTACCGCCTTAGAAAAGATTATTTTGGGTGGGCCGCTAGCGTAGAGCCAACGCAAGTGTGCCTAAAAAAGAAGTTAACAAGAGAAGATATATGGGCTGGCTATCTACACATGTTTTGGATACGGCTAACGGCTGTCCGGCAGCGGGTATGGAGCTAGCCTTGTGGCGATTGGAGCAAAAGTGTGAAGCGATCGCCCGATTTCAGCCGAATTATCAATATCTCAAGACAGTAAAAACGAACCAAGATGGCCGCACGGACGTCCCTCTTTTAGAAGGTGAAGACTTTCAACCCGGGTTCTACGAAATTGTGTTTGTTGTCGGCGACTACTTTTCTGCGAAAGCACTCGATCTTCCCAACCAATATCCCTTCCTAGACCTGGTTCCTATACGTTTTGGAATCGAAGACACCAGCGTTCACTATCATGTGCCGTTATTGGTCTCGCCTTGGTCTTACAGTACCTATCGGGGTAGCTGAGGATTGTTTGTGTCTGTTTAGTGAAAGTGATGGTTGGGGGCTCGAAGTGTCGACCCACAACGCAACCAGTCAACTTCTGACGCTAACAAACTCCTCACGAAACGAAAGAAAGAACAAAAGAGTAGTCTTTAATACTTTTCCACTCTCCCTTTCACCATAAATTGTATACAATCTCGTATCCCTCGAATCAAAAGCATCTCGGAGCAAAACGGAACGATTGAAACGAGACAGTTTAGCGCGTCCTATCAGCTCTGAATTCTTTGGGAAAGTATCTCTATGGAAGATCCCGACATGGTCACAAATGAACCGGCAACGCGTGAGGAAGAGCTACAAGAAGAAGTCGAAGCTACTGCTGAACACGATTTAATTTACGGACTGGAAGACAGACCCCCTATTCGTGACGCGATTTTCGCGGCTGTTCAGCATGTATTCGCCTGCTTTGTTGGAATTATCACGCCCGCGCTGATTATCTCTGGTGCCTTGCAGCTTCCCCCCGCCGACAGTGCTTACCTGGTGAGCATGTCTTTGTTCGTTTCAGGCATTGCAACGTTTATTCAGGCCAAGAAGATAGGCCCGGTCGGTTCTGGGTTGTTGAGCGTGCAGGGCACCAGCTTTGCCTTCATTGGCCCAGTTATTGCAGCCGGTGCGGCGATTACGGGTGCAGGCGGTACGCCTCAAGAAGCCCTAGGTACCATCTTCGGACTGTGCTTTGTCGGCTCGTTTATTGAAATGTTTTTGAGCCGATTTATTCAATTTGCCAGTCAAATCGTGACGCCTTTGGTGACAGGTATTGTCGTGACACTCATTGGCCTGACTCTGGTTAATGTTGGTATTACCAGCATGGCAGGGGGCTTTGCAGCCAGAGCAGACGAAACCTTTGGTAGCCCCGGAAATCTGTTGCTATCAGGGTTGGTTTTGGCGATCATTATCACCTTAAATAGCGTCAGAAACACATTCCTCAGAATGTCCTCTGTGGCCATTGGATTGCTGGCTGGCTACATTGTCGCTATTCCGATGGGGCTTGTGAACTTTAGCAATCTTGCTGGGTTGCCTGCATTCACGGTACCCATTCCTTTTAGGTACGGATTTGGATTTAGCGTTGCCGCGTTTATTCCTTTTGCATTTTTGTATTTGATTACAGCAATTGAATCGACGGGTGACCTGACGGCGACGTCTCTTTTGACTGGACAGCCGATTGCAGGGAAGAAGTACTTTGACCGGATTCAGGGGGGGATTTTAGGAGATGGGGTGAATTCAGCGATCGCAGCCATTTTCAACACCTTCCCCAACACAACCTTCAGCCAAAACAATGGCGTCATTCAGCTTACCGGCATCGGTAGTCGCTATGTCGGTCTTTTCATCGCAGGTGTATTCGTATTGCTGGGGCTAGTGCCCGTAGTTGCTGGTATTTTCCAAACCATCCCACAGCCTGTATTAGGCGGAGCCACCATCATTATGTTTGGCTCAGTTGCGGTTGCGGGGATCAAAATTATCTCTACCGTTAATTTAGACAAACGGGCTTCTATTATCCTGGCGACTTCTTTGGCGCTGGGACTGGGCGTAAGCGTGGTGCCAGATGCGTTAGACAAGCTGCCGACGCTATTGAAGAGTATTTTTTCTTCGGGGATTAGCACAGGTGGGCTGGTTGCGCTGCTGCTGAATATCGTTTTGCCGGGCGATCGCGGATAAAGTCTCTCGTCAATAAAGTCTCTGTCTCTGTTTCTGATTGTCGATGCATGGTTTTCGACGCGTAATTTACTGTGTGTGAGGATTAACAATGTCGAAAAGTTCAGTCGGTTTTGTATTCAAGCTTTTGCTTGGTTTTGGGCTCCTTAGTGGGAGTACGCTTTTAGGAATGCCAGCTAGAGCAGCTGATGCCACGGAATCTTCGGCAGAAGTCTCATCTACGCTGCAGCTAGACGATCTGCGAGGAAAAACAGACGCTACAACAGCGGTCCTAGTCGAGAATGAAACATCTTCTGAAACATCTACAGAGATAGCTCAAGTCACCAGCGTATCAGAGCTTTCGGATGTACAGCCAGGTGACTGGGCCTTTACCGCGCTCCAGCGTTTGGTAGAAGAGTATGGCTGCTTGGAAGGCTATCCTGATAACACTTTTCGAGGGAATCGGGCGCTGACTCGCTATGAGTTTGCCGCTGGATTGAATGCTTGTCTGGACGTTGTTCTTCAACTGATTGGGGATGGTGACCTGGAAGAGTTGAGGCGCTTGCAGGAGGAATTTGCGGCTGAGCTGGCGATTGTGCGATCGCAAGTAGACAACCTAGAATCCGACGTTGCCGAGCTAGAAGCCAACCAGTTTTCCACCACCACAAAGTTTAGCGCACAGCTCTTCACCAGCCTCAACTTTGCAACGGCTGACGGCGATGTCCAAGCTGAGGGCGATAGCGTCTTCGCCCCTGCCCGCGACCCAGGCACAAACGACCCCGTTATTAGAACCATCACAGACGACCCAGAACCCACCTTTAGCTACTACACCTGGCTGAACTTTACGACCTCTTTCACTGGGAAAGACCGCTTGCAGCTTCAGCTAACCAGTGGAGACGGCAATGGTAGTGCAAACTTCTATGGTTCAGCTGGTCTGTTCAACACATTTGGCGTGCCCTTTACGCTGCAAACAGGGACAACCGGCGGCGCAGACAATCTGATTGTAAGAGAAGTCTTCTATGACTTTCCTGTCGGCGATAGGCTCTCTCTTACCGTTGGCCCTGCTATCAACTGGTATCGCCACTTCGACAACAACCGCTTCACTTTTTACCTGACTGGTGCCAATACCTTCAACTCTAGCGGCGGCACCCAGGTCAACGCGATAGATAGAGGCGCTGGCGCGGTTGCCCAATGGGACATCGCCGACTGGCTAGATTTTCGGGTAGGCTACCTCGCCGAAAACACAGAATTCTTACCCAGTCCCCGCAGCGCTCAAACCAACGGACTCTTTGCCGGAACCACAACCCTCACTGGCCAGCTGGGCATATACCCTACAGACGACCTCAATCTCAGATTCCTTTACACCCGCAGTAACCTAGAACCCAATGGCAATGGCTTCGTGGGCGGTGCCGTCAGTGAGCCCATTTATGGCTTTGCCGACGACGGATTTGGCGGCCCCTTGCGAACCGCCGCCGCCGATACCTTTCTGTTCAACTTCGACTGGCTAGTGACAGATGGCTTTGGTCTATTTGGCCGCTACAGCTACGGCAGTACGGACCTCTATCCGGTTAGCGACACGCTCCCAGACGGCCAAATCAACGCACAATCTGTTCAGGTAGGCCTGGCCTTTCCCAATCTGTTCAAGCAGGGCGCTCAGGGAATCATCTCCTACGTTCAGCCCTTCGATGTTTTGGATGGTCGCGATTTTCTGATATCTGGCGGCGGCGATGGCTCGGTGCAGCAAGAAATTGAGGTTGCCTACCGATACCCGCTCAGTCAGAACGTTGCCCTTGTTCCGGCATACTACTGGATTAACAATGTCAACAACTTTGGCGACAATCCAGATATCCATGTCTTTAGCCTTCAAGCGCAGATGTCTTTCTAAGCGCTGCCCTATTACATGAGCAGACTGCATGTAATAGGGTTCTGGCTACTTTTGGTATCATTCACTACGGTTTCTTACTATAGAGGTGTTCAAAGAAGACGCAACCTTTAAGGAATCGGAGTTTTATGAAAACCACTACAGTTAATCAGTCTACTTCTGTCGTCGTTCGCCTCGCACAGCGCCTTAATTTGGGTAGAGTGCTAGAAGGAGCCTACGGTGCCGGAATTATGACAGAGGGATACAAACGAGCAGCCTCAAAAGCAGGCTGGAGCACAAAACAGCTGTTGGCTATGTCCGCAGCAAAATCCTTCTACAACTAGGTCTTCCAGCACTAGGCATTATCTTCTAGCCAGGCTGAGAGATTGTCCAGGCTTTGGAAGTCTAATAGAGCCTCGCTTAGTGCCTCAAGAGTGGCCATTGACCTCATGCCAATAGCAGACTGAGTCTTTTCGGGAAGCGGGCCGAAGCGCTTCTCTAACTGGCGCAAAATTAATTTGATAGTCGCTTCTTCGCGGCCTTCCTCACGGCCTTCTTCGCGGCCCTCTTCACGGCCTTCCTCGTGGCCTTCTTCTTTTGAGGTATCAACGACGTTCTTTAGGTCTCGGTAGTACTTCAAACTATCTTCGTAGGCATTCAAACCAAATTCAGTCAACGGGTTGACATATCTTTCCTGACTCAGCCATCGCCTAAGCATCGTTGTCTCCTCCTTCTCGTTAGCGCTTTACTCTCTTATTTCGTTTGAGTTGCCCTGTTCTAATTGTGTAGGCTGCACAATAGCCGATAATTCAATATAGCTTTAATGCAATAAGACAAGCGCTTTGCTATACATTGTATAATTCAATGGATGTTGAATTGGTAACCCGTATGGATGTCCAAATCAAGAAGTGGGGGAATAGTATTGGTCTTCGGATTCCTTATAAAGTGGCTGAGCAGCTTGGCTTTGAGGAAGACTCAACTGTTGAGCTAACGATGACGACAGATGGCTTGATTATTAAAAAGAAGCTATCCCCTTCCAATTTAGATGAATTGCTCGCTAGCATTCCTGATGATTTTCAATATCCAGATGACGTTGCCGATTTTGTAGACAGTCAGCCGGTAGGTCAAGAGCAGTTGTGAAAGTTAGGCGAGGGGAAGTGATTAGAATAAACTTGAATCCTACGGAAGGCCGAGAACATCAGCAAAGGTATACGGTTCGGTCATTGCAGAACAGATTAGAACAGTTGACCTGAAGACGCGATGGTGGAGAAGTACGGGGGAAGTTCTTTCTAAGGAATGGGTAGACAGTGTGGTAGAGACGTTTGATTTGATTGTTCATTAGTGCTTGTATACATGCTTTACGGCCACTGCTTACATACCTCGCGAACAGATTGCAATACATCTAAAAAAGTCTCTTCACCTTCGCCTAATCGCATGACGATAGGTCTGAGGGTAGGTAGTAGTTCGAGTAGGTCGGAGCGGTTTTGATAGGCGAGGGTGTCTAGC
>JBCBBK010000026.1:0-56113 GCA_038531675.1 Cyanobacteria bacterium J06581_3 | reverse complement strand
TAGGAATCACACAACATGCCAATTCTATCGACTTATCCTTGAAAAAGAAAGCGACAGTTATTTATGAGCCATTCCTTGCCTGATGGTAGCGTGTACGAAGAGACGGTTGATGTAGAAAAATCAATAATCTCATAGATGGCAAAAAGTATTATGCTTCGTCAGGGTCGATTCCTAGCGATCGCAGGCGTTCTGCTAAACGATTCGCCCTTTGCTGCTCCGTATCGGCCCTTTGCTGCTCCGTATCGGCCCTTTGCTGCTCCGTATCGGCCCTTTGCTGCTCCGTATCGGCTCGTTCTATGCCCGTAGGGAGAATTCGGCCCTGGCGATCGCACCACCGCAGCCACATTCTAGACACCTTCTCTTCAAACTCACCTTCCCACAGTGTCAGGCCCAGCCCTACCGTTTCTAGCCAAACCGACTGTCCTACTTCGGCAATTCCCTCATCGGGCGTCAGTTCTACATACCGTCCAGACGTAAGCGTCCACACGCGCAGCAATGCACCATTCATGTTGGGTTCATCTTGAATCTGTTGTAATGGATCGAACACGACATAATAAGGCACGCCAATTTGAGCGTAAACTTCCTGCTTGCTTCTTTGTTTGCCCTTACGTTTCGACCGCTGACTCAGCGCGACTTCATCGCCTTCTTTATTAGATACCACCTCAACGCAGACATCAGGCACTTTGCCAAACTCCCAAACAAAGTAAGCGCGATGCTGCCGCTGAGAAAAGTCTTCAGCCCTCTGAATGCCCAAGCTAAGCAGCATGTCTGGGACAACCGGGTCACCTTTAAGCTGGTAAAACAAACCAACATTGGCCTCTGCAACAAACGGCGCAGAAATTGCCTTAGACCCGCAGAGCGCGTTGACTAACAGCCGCTGCTGCTGGGCCGACTGAAGGTTGTCCACAGGGGCATCGTCCTCAATAACTAAATGACTTGTATCAAGCTCATCTACCGCCTCAAATTCTTTAGTGTCTGGCAGTTTATCTGGCAGTTGCTGAGTGAGTTGCTGAACCATAAGATAACCTTCAAAAACCCGATAGCCTATTATAGCTCGGCTTGCATAAGGTTAAAAGTCACCTTCTGCTACCTGAAAGACGGTTAGGCCAAGCGATCGCCACATTTCTACAACACTTTTACGGTCGTCGAACACCGCAATCACGTTGTATTGTCCTTCCAAGTACGCCCGGTACATCTCTTCTTTCACAATAGTATCTTTTCGCATGTCACCCACTTTACGCATGTGTAGCGCCTCATAGGTCACGCCGTACTTTTTCAGCCAGCCCTCTGTTTTCTCTTTACCATCATCCGTCCGGCCAGACATCACAATAATCTTGTGAGTCTCCTGCCATTTCTGAATAGTTTGTAGTACCGGCATGTTGGGCGGATCTTGGTCGCATTTGCTGACATCGTATGGACTGCGATCGCCCATCAACGCCAGCGTCCCATCCATATCCACCACAATCACGTCCATCAACTCAGGGTTATGCGCAGGCGGCTCATGCTTGGTTGCAACAAACTGCCGATACATTTGCATAATCACATCCTTACCCACCGAGTTAAAACGTTTCAAATCGCGACGAATGCACTCTTTTACCGGCACCTGCAAAAAACTGTCATTTACTTCTACAGCGGCCTTACCCTTCACCAGCTCAGTCACCGTACGAATGTGCTTAGGATGCAGATTCGTATCGTCTATCACCACATGCTTCCCAGCTTCTAGCGCTTCCAAAATAATCAGATTACGCAGCCGCACAATAAACTTCTCATTCGACTTAGAATGCTTCGAGTTATGACACATCTCTCGTAGCAGATCTTTATTCACCCGCACCCAGCGTCCCGCCTCTTTGGTAATCAGCGCCTTTGCCCAGGTGGACTTCCCCGAAGCGGGCAGACCCACCGTCATCACGACTCTTTTCATACTAACTCCTCCAAATACTGCTCTACCTTCGTAACAGGCAACCCAGCTAGATAATCTCTTACAGAACTTGCCTTCCCAGAACGCAAAGAAAACAGCACGCCCGAATAGGGAAAATCTTTTACCGTCATCGCAAAGTCTTTTTGCCCTTTGATGTCTTTATATTTCTCGTACTCGCGCTCTAGCATAGAAACCAGAGTATTGTAATTGCCTTGAATCTCATTAAACAGCGCTTCTAACTCTTTGAAGTAAGCCAAAAACTCAGAACTCTCGTTATTGACGACAACAGAAAGCAATCTGCGATACGAACTGCCGTCTTTGAGATGCGACAAATTCACGTATTCTGCGGACTTCAGCTTCAGCCGATTGAACGCGGCGTCACAAACGATAAATCCCTCCTGCTGCAAAGGGTCCAGCTGATCGGCCTGTGCCGCCAACGCTTCAATCGTACCGAACGGGTAGCTATTAACAACCTGCCAGCCCGTTTTGCTAGCCCATTGGTGGGGCCGCTCTTCCACAAACGTTTTTGTATTCCGCAGACCATGCAAAACTAGAGAGTTTTCAAGATGCTGAACCACCACCCGGTTATAGGGCGTTTCTAGCTCAAACATAAAGCAATAGTCCTCATAGCCGACAGGCAAGGCATACCCTAGCTGTTTCCAGGTATCCCAAAACAATTCTTCAAAAGAGAATTTGTAGCCAGATACCTCACCACTAGCATCTGGCGTTCCGCTAGAGGCCACTCGCCACTCACCCGCATAAAAGTACAGCACCATCAAAGAGCCATCCAGCTTATCCTGCACAGTCGCGGTGTTCCAGTCGATATCCGCAGCATTCGGCTCGCCATGGTTAAAGAATTTGTCATACGGGTAAGACACCACTGCCCAATCGCTGGCTTCATCGAGAACAATGCCTCGGCATTGCTGTACCACAAGCTGCTCCATCGGCGACTCGTACTGCGAATATTTCAGGCAGACTAGGTTGTCGAACCGAGCATGTCTGCGAGTTTTAATCCCAAAGGAAGCCTGCAAGGCATCGAGGCCCTTGGTCTTTAGATAGGTTTGTAGCGTCAGGTCTTTCATGACAACAAGTTTATACTACATATGTGCTACAACAGTTTTGTCGGGATTCCAAAATAACTGGATTGCTGCGTTGGCGGAGCCTCTCGACCAGAGAATCGCCTCAGCATCTTACCGTTAATACACAAATATCGTCACCATAGCCACACGCAGTTTGGTCCCGGCGGGCAGTAGTATAGTCACACACCCAATCAAGCAAACCTGTGCAAGCCTTTGCAAAAAATTGTCCTTGTGAAATATACTGCTGCTTCCGCTTTGATCATCACAGTTCTGTTTTTAACCATTTTCTTTAGTAGCCCGGCACAGGCAGCGGCTTCTACAGAAGTAACCGAAACTGAAGCACTAGGCCCGGTCATTTTACGGCGTGACCCGTACAGCATTGTAATGGCAGCAAAGCAAAAGCCAAGTCCCCTAAAGGGAACTGTGCCTGACACACGCAAGCCTACCCTTCCAACGATTACAAACAAGATTCCTGTCACCCTGTCCCAGCTGAAAGATCAAATTAATACAACCCTTCGCGCCCAGCCAGAACGTCTGCGACTAGCTATCGGCGCTCAGAGACTACAGCAGCAGTGGCAGACAGCTCAAGATAGCCTAAAAGCGAAGCTACGCAACCTAGTTAAACGAGTCAAAACCACCGCCCACCAAGCCGCAGAAGACCTCAGATAATATCTGTCTCTGTAGGCATACCTCTAAGGGGTGAGAGTGATAGGTTACTTTGATACGCACTTTCGCTAATGCTTTTGGTATGGATTATTCACTTACAAAAGACTTAATTAGGTAGCGGTCCCCAGCTGCTCCACACTCTAATAGTAGGTTCTCTCTCATAAGAATGCATACAACTCTCTCATAAGAACGATCGTCGGTTCTAGAAGAGAGTTTCTTTTGGAGGAGGGGCGAAAGATAGTGTGGTTCTTATGCTGGAAGGGCCAATTATTACAGCACAGAGACTTTTTCTGATGAAAGCATTTTTCAGCAAGGCGATCGCAGCCACCTTCGTGGCAATTCACCAACAAAAGCTAAATCTAAAGCGCTTTGTCGGGGCTAGCCTGCTCGGCCTAATGCTGTGGGGTATAGCAGCACCTGCCTATGCGGTTCCCTACGAGAACAACGACGACGGTAGAATTCAAAACACAGAGCGCTACGACCAAATTCAGGCGGAAAAAGACGGTATGAACACCTTTGAAGCGGTCGATCCTAGACGCGATACCGCCGCCGTCGAAACCAAAGCCCAGACCCTGAAAGACACCGCAGAGCGTCGCAAAACGCAGGCCAATGACCCACTAGAAACTGCCCGTGAAGCGATCAAGGATCTCGTTGACTAGAAACCCTAGGACCTGGAGACTATAAGCGTCAGCTACTCTTCTGCTGGCGCTAGATCCAAATCAATCGGCAGGCCATTTTCATCCAATTCCACGGGCTCCGCTGGTGTCGCCCCTGACGCAGGACGACGAGACGCTTCTATTTCTCTTAGCGTGGCCTGCCAGTTACGAATCCTGACCTGGGCTGGTTCGTAGGCTTCTGCCTGCGAGGGGATTTGACTGGCCAGGGCGATCGCTGTTTCTATATTCCGCCCCGAAGCAGACTCAGCCTGACGCAACAAATCCCAGCTCCACCGATTGATCTGGCTGTCGGCTCTGGCCCTGCTATCACTACCGGCAGGTACCTGATTAGCAATGCCAATTGCCGCCGAAAGAGAGTTGGCATCGCCCCGTTGGGCTGTTGTAATCGCCTCACCCAAGCGGGCTCGTCCATTTTCCTGGGTTTGCCAGCGGCCAATATCTGCCTGGGCTGTATCGTAGAGGGCGCGGCCTTCGCTAATTCTAGAGGCGATCGCAATTGCCCCTGCTCTATCCCCAGTCGTCGCCCGCTGCCGTGCCTGATCTAACAGCGGCTGGTCTTCAATTCTCTGAATTCGCCCCGTCCAGGTCGCAATTCGCCGGTCGGCCTCAGGGCCTAGCGTCCGCCGGGACGATACTTTACGCGCTTCCTGAATAGCCGCCCGCAAGCTGTCTGGCGTTCCAGGTCTGGCAAGCTGATCGGCTCGGTCTAAAATAGGTCGGTCCTGGGCTGTTTCGACGCGAACTTGCCACTCGCCAATTTGATCCGCAGCCTCTGGCCACTGCGCCGAGTTTTGGGAGATGCGTCCTGCCATTGAAATCGCAGCCGTCAGATCAGCCGTGCTCCCTCGGCTGGCCCTTTCTCTAGCCTGGTTTAACACCGCAACATCTTGCAGTTCGCCCTCCCACTGAGCAATCAACCGCTGCGCTTTCCCGTAAGCTGGACGATCTCTGCGGATCGTCTTCATCCGGTTAATGGCATTTTCTAGCCCGTTGGCATTGCCAGCCCAGGCCTGCTGATAAGCTGTCACAAAAATTTGGAAGTCAGCAACTTCGGCGTCTAGCCCCGTATCACGCGGAATGGCATTCAGCATAGACTGTGCTTCCGATAGCTGTCGGTCGGCCAGTAGCGCTTCGCTGGCCTCAAGCATCTCTCTCGCAATATTTTTGCGCTCACCCTGAGCTTCCGCAAAAAATACGCTCTCTTCACCGATCTCTCTGAGTTTTTTGAGAGCTTCACGAAATCCTTTTAGCGTACCTTCGTCGGCCAAGCCCAAGGCCTCCGATAGTCGCCTGCTGTCCTCACGCGCCAGGCTAATCAGCTTGGTTAGCTCGTTATATTTTTCGGTGGACCAATATTTGTTGTCAACATCTAGCAGCACCACAGATAGGGTAAAGGCCGACTGAAAATCTTTCTCTTTCACCTTGTCAACAGCTGTGTTAAATCCCTCTTCGCCTGCTTTCCAAATAGTCTGCCAGCGTTGAATACGATCTTCTACAACTGCCGCCGCCGCCGTTCGTGCTGGAATCTTTCTGGCACTTTCAATCGCATTCTCCAAGTCTCCTTCTTCAAAAGAGCGCTCTGCCAGGTCTAGTACCAGGGTTGCCCAGTCTTCAATGCGATCGTTAATGATGTCACTTCGCAGCGGGTGGTCTTCTGGCAGTTCGTCAACCAGGGCGATCGCCGCTAGCAAATTCTGGACATCGCCCTGTGCCGCGTAAGACTCCGCGCACTGCAACCGCAAGGAAGCCGAAGCCGTTGGCCAAAAAATTGCCCGACAGTTCGGTAGGTTAGGAATCCGAAACAGGCTGACAACGGCCATTGTCCCTGCGCTGCCCACAATGCCAAACAGGAGCAGCATCACCAACGGCCAGCTTCTGAGCCAGCGCATACCTAACAAAGACGCAGGAATACGCTTGTATAAAGGCAGCTGTACAGGAAAATCGCTATCCGTATCTGCTAATGGCGCGGTACGCGGAGTAGCGCTCGCGGTAGAGGGAGGCTGAGGAGGTGCGTAACTAGGGGCACGATTCGACGAGCGCCCTGTGAGTGGCACATCGTAAATTAGCGAGCGTTGCTGTGGAGGCTGCGATCGCTGGTTTGACCGCTGAGCTGGCCGCTGTGAGATTGTACGTGGCAGCTGCGGACCTGCTTTTTGGCCTGCCTGGGGATCTATTTTTGAACCTGCTTTCGGACCCATCTTCGGGCGTATTTCTGGGCGTACTTCTGGGCGTACTTCTGGGCCCTCCGAGGAACTGCCTTTGGCAGAGCCAAAATTTGTAGGACGCTCCGATGGACCGTTAGGGTCGTTATATTTCGAAGTCATAGCTGTCTTGGCGTGCCGGTAGCGATCGCATCGTCTCAGAAAGACCCGTCTTTACAAGTCCTTTGCAGAAGTAACCCAAAATGCCCGAAAGGCGCTGGCAACAAACATACTTGATTCTACCAACGGACGGGAGGTTAACGGCATCTTAACGAATTTTTAGAACTTTGACGGTCTGACCGACCGCTATCGTCGTCTGGTCCTGGGGCACTACGCCCAGTCCGCTCGTGTTTGCCAGATTTACTAAGTTTCCGGAGCTATGGCTGCCGGCTGCCCGGCTAAAGCGATAGCCTGACTCATCCACCGTTAGCTGTCCCCACAGGTACGTTTCACGCCGCCCGCCCGCTTTTAGCTCAGTGGCAGCCGTTGCGGATACAAACGTCGGAGCCCAGGGAGCCTTTTTGCCCGACAGCTTGGCGATCGCAGGCCCCACAAACCGCCAAAAGCCCACCATCGCCGACGCCGGATTCCCCGGCAGCCCAAAGTAAAGTATCCGCTGGTCGTGTCCCGTCTGCGAGGGCTCAAACGTCGCCACCGTTAGCGGCTTCCCCGGTTTTACCGCCACCGAGCGAACGTGCAGCGTCGCGCCCAGCTCTTCTAGCACCGCATCGACATAGTCGTAGTCACCCACCGACACCCCGCCGGTCGAAATTACCAGATCGGCCAGAGAAAGCGCTGCTTTGATCGCGCTTTTTACATCACCCGGCTCATCGCTCACAATGCCCAAGGTGACTGGCACTCCGCCCGCTTCAGCCACCAGGGCAGAGAGCGCATACTGATTGGAGTCAACAATTTGCCCTGGCTGTAGCGGCTGGTCGGGGCTGACCAGTTCGCTGCCTGTAGAGATAATCGCCACCCGAGGCTGCCGATAAACGCTCAGCTGCGTTTGCCCGGCAGCCGCAATCAGGGCAATTTCAGCCGGTGAGATTCGCACGCCCGCATCCAGCAGCATCGCGCCAGCCTGGTGAAAGCTGCCCTGATGACGAACAAACGACTGGGGCGCAGGTGTCTTTAATATGGTGACCTGTTCACCTTCTCGGGTCGTCTCTTCCTGCATCACAACGGTATCGGCACCCTCAGGCATCATAGAGCCCGTGAGAATTCTGGCCGCCTGCCCCGGTAAAATTGTCTTCTTAGGCTGTTTCCCTGCCGGAATTTCTTCGACCACCGTCAGGGACTTGGGCGTATTGATAACATCAGCTGCTCGCACCGCATAGCCATCCATGGCCGAATTATCCCAGTGGGGGAAGTCCAGCTGGCTGCTTACGGGCGCGGCCAGAACTCGGCCCAGGCAGCCTGTAGCAACAAGGGGAATCTGCTCGGTGTCCGTTAGCGGCCTAACCAGGGTAAAAATTAACTGCTCAGCGGCGATCGCAGATAACATAGAACAGAGAAGAATAGATCTATCCCAAACGCTATCACAAGTTGAAGATCGAGGCTTAGATCAATTGCCGAAGTCTTTATCATGGCTGGCCCTCACCCCCAACCCCTCTCCCAAGTTTGGGAGAGGGGCTCCGGACTCAGGTCCCCCTTCTCCCAAGTTTGGGAGAAGGGGCTAGGGGATGAGGGCATAGACAGTCTTAGTCCCATCACATCAATCCTGCTAATCTCACCTGAGCAAAGGCTCCTTCCATGCAAACTGTGCCGACCAGTCCTGGCAAAGCTGCCCCTTCCACCCAGCGTGACGCGTTAGCGCCCAGGACGCCTGAGACATTGCCAAAGCCACCTGATTTAGCAAAAGTACTGCGATCGCGCCGCCAAAAACTCTCTCGGCTCATCGACTTTCCGGTCCTCCTATGGTCAGGGACTGCCAAACCCCGCAACTTTGCAGCCAATATCTATCCCTTCAGAGCCAGCAGCCACTTCCTGTACTTCGCCGGACTCCCGCTCGAAAACGCAGCCATTCTCCTTAGCAACGGCCAACTCACCCTGTTCATCGACGACACTAGCCCAGATGACGCCCTCTGGCATGGGCCAACCCCTAACCGCGACCAAATCGCTGAGGAAATAGGCGCAGACGATGCCCAGCCACTATCTGGACTCTCCGCCTTTGTCACCGGAACCGCGACGCTGGGTGAGCGTGACGAAACGGTCAGAGCGATGGAGAAAGCCCTGCTCAAGCAAGGCATTGTGCTGCAACGTCATCAGTCCAATGGCAATCATGATCTAGAGCGGGCGATTGTACAGCTGCGGATGATTCAAGACGAAGGGGCGATCGCCGCCATCCGTCAGGCCATTTCGGTCACGGTAGGCGCGCACAAGGCAGGCATGGCCGCGACCCCCTCCGCCAAAACCGAGGCCCAGGTCCGCGCCACCATGGAAGCGGTGATTATTGGCCAGGATATGGGCTGTGCCTATGGCAGCATTGTCACTGTCGCCGGAGAAGTTCTGCACAACCATCACTATCACAATTCCATTGGTCCGGGCGATTTGTTGCTGGCCGATGTCGGTGCAGAAACCAGCAGTGGTTGGGCCTCTGATATTACCCGCACCTGGCCTGTAAGCGGCAAATTTTCCGCCACCCAGCGCGACCTTTACGACGTCGTCTTAGCCGCCCACGACTTTTGCATCGAAAAAGCCAGGGCGGGTGTGGAGTATCTGTCTATTCATATGATCGCCTGCGAGATCATTGCGGCAGGGCTGGTCGATCTTGGCATTCTAAAAGGCAATCCTCAGGACCTGGTAGCGCAAGATGCCCATGCGCTGTTTTTCCCCCACGGAGTCGGTCATTTGATGGGGTTGGATGTGCACGATATGGAAGATTTGGGTGACTTATCGGGCTATGCAGCTGGGAGAGTGAGGAGCGATCGCTTTGGCCTAGCTTTCTTGAGATTGAACCGACCGCTAGAAGTGGGGATGGCTGTCACCATCGAGCCTGGGTTTTATCAGGTACCTGCTATTTTGAACGATCCGAAGAACCGCGATCGCTATGCAAACATGGTGAACTGGGCGCGGCTAGAAGCCTTTAAAGACGTTCGCGGCATCCGTATAGAAGATGACATTTTGATCACATCCCAGGGTAATGAAGTGCTCAGTCGGGCCCTGCCCACCGCACCTCAAGATATTGAAAATTTAGTCCAGGCCAGGCGGTCATAAGGGCAAGTGGCACAGTCTCGGTGTAATCCGGTCAACGCAGTGTGAGTACATAAGGCAGTTATAGCTTCCTGAAAAATGTCTCTTTTCAAATACATCAGCTATGGATATAGAAGCGCTTGACCAATGGTTTGAGCCCACCGGGCAACAGCAACTGATTGCCCAGATTGCTAGACGCGTCGGCCTCACCCGTACCAGAGCCATTTACTTTGTGCGGCTGTGGATATACCTAAACTACAAGCAACACAACAACCTACGAGATACCTCTGACATGCCTGGGCTAGGGTTCCATGCCGCACCACCTAGGCGAGCGACCACCCAGCCAACCCCCTTCACGAGTCTCAAACCAATTACCGACGCCATCAGCTGTAGCCACAGTGAAGCCGCCTGGCTATTTTACGGCGACAAAGATCAGGGCAGCGACAGAGCTGCAGGTATGATGCTCGACAAGCTAGCCGCCCTCGGCCTAATTCAAAAACACTTTGATGGTAACACCACCCGTATCACCATCCGGCTGGACTCTAGCAACCTGCTACCCACCCAGCAGCCATCCGCTCGACCACTAGCAGACGCCGAGCAACCCCCACTCATCACCGATGACTTCGATCCACGCTGTGACGCTGTACCCGTCGCGAATCTGCTGGCCGTCAACTACAGCTGGATGAACCGCTCGCTCGAAATTGTCCCCCATCGCATTACTCGCTTGCTGCGCCGCTGGGCCAATCAGTACGCTGTCGGCATGCGCGTCCTGCGCCGCAGTGATAATCTCAACCCGGTCGGCTTCTATCTTTTGTACCCCACCACCGCAGACTCAGAAGTCACCTTCTCCAGCTCGCCAACCAAGGGCCTCCATCTGGCCAGCATGAACGAAGTCGATCCCTTCACCCTCGCAACCCCAGGCGATCCAGACTGCGCGGCTATTTTTGTTCGTAGCTGGATGATCGATCCGGCCTACCTAGAAGAATACCGAGTTCCCTTTTTGCAAGATGCACAGCAAACGCTGAAAAAAATGCAAAAAGACTTCCCGAACCTCTGCGATCTCTATACGCTAATCATCCATCCTAGCTACGAAATGATGGCCACCAAAATGGCCTTTCAAGAGATTGGCTCACAAACCAGCCGAGACACACAGCTATACTGGATGTATCAAGCGTTAGACCGGTATCTGGCCCTCGACCTTGAAGCTATTTTCAAGCAATAATTTCAACCTGTAATACTGAGTAATATTTTCAACACAGGCATTCACCGAGTGCCTTATTTTAGGATGCTTGCAGCCCAAAAACACATCAAGAAAACACATTTACGTCTGTATAAGGAACAGCATTTAATCAATAATAGAAGAGAGATATGTCTATAAGTGCACTCCGCACCGCAATCCTGCTATGAAAGCCTGATATAAAATCGGAAACTATGACATTACGAAAAATAGCGCGGCCACAAAATAAACAGCGCCTCTTTGGCTACAACGTTAGGTATGCACTCTTTGTTTTACTGACACTTACAGGACTATTCGCCAGTTCACTAAAGCCGACCAGAGTAGCGATCGCACTATCAACAACATTACAACAAACAGAAGCCACACCCAGCCTCCAAAATAAACAAGACCCCACTTGGGCTGAAGGACAGGTTCAGCTGCTGACGATTACAGCTCGAAATGGTGGCCATTCCAGGCCGGTTCGCGCAGTCGCCTTTCATCCTGGCAACCGCTTTTTTGCAACAGGTAGCGCCGACAAAAGCATCAGGCTATGGGACCTGCAAGGGCAATCGAGGGTCAAGGTCTTTTCTTTAGACTCCGAAGTTCTCAGCCTGGCATTCAGTCGGGATGGTCGCTGGCTAGCTAGCAGCAGCCTAGACGGTACTGTTCAGCTTTGGGACTGGCAGATGGGACAGCTTTCTCATACATTATCTGGTCATAGCAAAATGGCCACTGCAGTGGCCTTCACCCCTGATGATCAGTATTTGATTAGCGGCAGCGGCGACCATAGGCTCAAAGTGTGGGACGTGAGCAGCGCTCAGGAAGTTTCTAGCATCGATACAGGCCAGTGGATTCAATCTATTGCCCTCGATCCTCAAAATCCTGAGCAAGTCGCGATCGCAGGCCTCGGCAGACAGGTCGATATCTGGAACTGGCAAACCCAACGTAAGGAACAATCTTCTGAACGGTTTAGCAGCCCCGTCTACGCTGTAGACTGGCACCCCACCCGCGCGCGGCTCGCCTTTAGCCCCGACTCAAGCATTAACCCAGAGACTACGGCACACCGTAATACGCTCGCCCTAATGGACTTACGCTCAGAACGCATGAGCAGTCCTTTGACTGGGCATTCAGACTACGTCTCTTTTGTCGAATTCAGCCCTAGCGGAGATACACTTCTGAGCGGCAGCTGGGACCGCACAATTCGACTGTGGAATGCTCAAACGGGAGAACTCATTCGTAGTTTTCTTGAAAATGAGCGGCGAATTCTCTCTGGAGATTTTAGCGACAATGGCAGGGCATTTGCAGTGGGCAGCGCCGATGGCTCTATCAAGATTTACCAAACTCAGGAATAGCGCCCTCATCGCCTGAGACAAAAGGCTCAGCGCTGTTCTGAGCCCCAGCTGCTTCCTCCGCCCGAAGACCTTGCGGGCGCGGGAGAATATACCGGCGCGGGGGCTGAGTAACTGGGCGACGGCGCGCGATAGGTCTGGGCGGGTGGCGGGCTGTACTGAGCCGGAGCCGCAGCCGGTGCTGCCACCCGTTGTTGTGCAGCTCTAGCAGCGGCTCTTTCAGCAGCGATCGCCGCTTCTCTTTGTGCCGCCTCTTTCTGCACAGTTAGGCCTGCTTCAGCTTTTTTCACAATAGGCTGAATCGTTTCATCCCAGTAGGGGTGCCCTTCTGTAAGCGTGTCACCCGTCAGTGTTACCTTTTTCGCTTCGTCTATGGCCAGCTGCCAGTTTTGCGCTTCTATCGCATTGGTTGCAGCAGCGATCGCCGCTGTATTTTTGCTCCATTCCGCTTGCCACTGTTCCAAAGTTTGCGCAACGGATACCGATAGTTCAGTCTCTTCAGGAATCGCCTGAATAATCGCTTTGGCCGAGTCATACTGCCCCTGTTTGTAATTGTTCACAGCTGTTTTCAATATTTCTTCTGACCAGGCAGGTATCCTTTTTTGGGCAGATGAATATGCAGCCATATTGTCTGTAATGCCTTTTGCAACGGCGATCGCCTCTTTTAGCCGATACGTCTCGGCGTAGGCTTCCGCCTGGGAAAGCCAGCAGGCCCCGATGATGTTTTGGGCCTTGTTATGTAGCTGACGATAGCGGGAGGGTACGCCCTGTGCCGTTGTCACACACGCTTCGTACGCCTGCTCAGATTGATGAGCTTGACTGAGGGCAATAACATCTTCCGCCTTAGCAAACGCCGTCCTTTTCTGTATAACGCTAGCCCCAGCGACCACTGCACCAACAGCCAATACACTAACCACAGCAATCTTCGCTCTCTGCTGTGAGCCGCTCCGCCACTGACGCAAGCGCTGCTCAGGAGCAGCTTTACCAACCGCGTGAATTGAGTCTTCCTCACTGTCAGAAAACTCATCGTCAGCTGTTTCATCAGCCGTTTGTTCTGGTTGAGCCGGAGGTGGCGCTTCAGGCGCATCAACGGCTAACTCATCTATCACAAGCCTATCTACAACAGACTCTGGCAAATCATCAGAAAAAGAGTCCACCACATCTTGTTCTATAAGTGGTTCATCTGTTGATATACCTGCGATTAACGGCGCTGTAACTGACCGCTTCATAACTGATGGCCTGATGACAGGCAGCTCTGCATCATCAGTTTCCTGATCAGAAGACTGTTTATCGGGCGGGCGCTCTGCGGCAATCTCAGTCTGAGCAGGCACCAGGGGAGCAGACAAACGATCTACTTTGCTAGGTTTCGCAGGTTCCTGACGATTGGAGTCCTCCTCGGATGCGTCATTGTCAAGCGCCAATGTCACCTGAGGCGCGATCTTAGGTGCAATCCTGGGCTTCTCTTGAACCACCACCGTAGGTCGAGGTCGTAGCTGAAAATCGGGAGCGGTGGATGATGGGCTCGTCAGCTGGAAGGACTGGGCTAGCTCCGAGCGGCTCTGTATGTAGCTGTCAATGGCGCGAAGGGCTTCAGCGGCGGATCGGTAGCGATCGCGAAAATGATAGCGCACCATCGTTTCTACAATCTGCGCCAGCTCAGGGTCACAGTCAGCCCAGGGCTTCCATATCAGCTCACCGGTTTCTTCATCCTCCTGTAGCTGATTGGGATGTAGCCCGGTAATCGCCTGAATGGCAATCACTCCCAGCGCATAAATGTCACTGCTAGGCCTTGGCTTACCATGGCTTTGCTCAGTCGGCATATAGCCTGGCGTCCCCACCGAAATCGTGGCGGTGGCCTGCCCTTGTACAGCCACACGGGTACGCACCTGCTTCACCGTGCCAAAATCTACCAGCACCAAGCGCTCATCCTGGCGACGGCGAATGATATTGTCCGGCTTGATGTCGCGATGAATCACATTTTGACTGTGGATGAACTGCAAAATTTGCAGAACTTCTCGCAAAAGCTTCAGCGTTTTGGTCACATCCCAGCAGTGACCCAGCAGCAGCTCATCGGTTAGTAACGTACCTTCGACATATTCCTGGACCAGATAGAAGTCTTCCGACTCCTCGAAGTAAGCCAGCAGGCGAGGAATTTGGTCGTGACTGCCCAGTTTTTCCAGCGTCTCTGCTTCGGTTAAAAACAGGCGTCTGGCATTTTCTAAGAATTCTGGATCGCTACAGGCAGGCTTTAGCAGCTTCACCACGCATTTTGGGTTGCCAGGTCGTCGACTATCTTCAGCAATGTACGTCTGGCCAAATCCACCCGTTGCCAGGCTGCGCACCACTTCATAGCGTCGGTCTAATCTCTGTCCTAGAATTGATGCCTGCATAAGAATTGCCAGCCTTAGAGTCGTTCTTTTGCCACTTTCGCACAGCGCTCATTTTACAGAGATTTGCAGAAAATAGAAGCTACCTACGACTGCTCCGCCTTCACCGGACTACCATTCCGGCTGTATGACCGCTTACTCGCTGTCCGGGCGTAGGTCATCTTCACCTGCTTATCTGGGTCTTTCCCAATTAACAAAACATCACCGTCTTTTAATGTCACACCCTCGTTGACGGACACGGGGACATCGTCAATGAATGTTTTATTGGTGCTCCCTGTACGACCGTCACCATCATAAATCACGTAGTTGTCGCCTTCTCTTCTCAGTGTAGCGTGATGGCGAGAGATAATTTCCCAACCAAATTCTGGAATCTTCAGGTCAGACCAGTCCGGGTCACGACCGATGTGGTGTTCGCTTTTCACCAGCAAAAATTCTATTTTCTCATGGCTTTGATTCTCTAAGATAACGCAGGGCTGCTTGCCAACTTCAGCCCGTGAACGAAACACATGGGTCATGTTGGCCCACACAGTATTTGCCTCTGGCCGAGCCAAACGGGCAGGGGCATGGCCTGCAGTTAAGGCCGAGCCACGTTCATGGCTGACAGGTACGTTAAAATCTACATGGTCTGTCGCGAGTCGCATTCGCCATTTTAGAAACTGGCTAATGACAATAAGCGCAGCAAGCGCTCCTCCTAAACCAAAGACCCAGGGCTGAACGCTTTTTTCGATTTGATTAACTGCGATCTCGCGCTCACTTTCTTGAATTAAGCGTCCAGCTTCTGAATGCTGTGGAAAGCTAGATTGAACTGCTTCAAACTGACGCTTTGCCTTTTCATAATCACCATTTTCTCTAAATTTCAGGCCAGTTTGATACAGTTTGTCTGTCTTGCTGAGCTTGTTGTGCACACTTCCAGAAGAACCCACAAATTCCAAAATTGTCTGAGCAGGAATAGCAAACGGAACATTGCTAGCCATACGAGAATCTACGCCTGCAGACGTGACAATCCCAATTACCTTTCCAGCCTCATTCAATACGGGGCTACCAGAGCTACCACTCGCGACACTGATATCTAGCTGAATAACAGGAACACCACTCTCTCGAACCTTGAACGGGCTGGATATTTGGCCACTCGTAATAGTCGCTTCGCCTAAAGAACGTTTCTTTCTCTCTGTACTGTTTCCCTCATCATCAAAGAACTCGTTAAAGAAATCGGATTGATTTTGAACATCGGCAATATTTGGATAACCAATCGCAGTCACATTATCTCTGATGTCAGGAGAATCATCGCTTTCTTCTGTAAATTGTAGGGTAGGCGCTTCTAAAGTTTCTACCTTAACCACCGCTACGTCTTTACCTGTTCCCGATTCTTCCGAGTCGTCACCAAAGCTTTTTACATCAAAATCGAGTGTCTCACCATTCTGTAAAATGACCTTACGAATCAGCTCTAAGTCTTTTTCCTTATTTTCCAGTGATTTCTTTGCTTCTAAAACTAACGGTGCAACACTCTTCAGTCGTGTATAAGGAACTCGGGCGAATTCCACGCCATGGTCAGGGTCGCCTGCCACTAGCTTATTGACTTCATCTTCGGTAAGTCTTTCTACCTCTTCATTCGTAATGTACTCACCGATAGAGTCCTCGATTACGTTTCGGACCAAAGAGCTTTTGCAGGTAGTTTTCGATGGATCTTCTTCCCCGACAATCTTCACGATGTGATAGTTGGTAACCACATAGCCACTAGCACTCACAAAGAATCCAGTTCCAATGCTCCCGGTTGAATATTTGCTCGTATTATTGCCGATAGTAACTTCGCCACGGCAAGCTGCGACAATTCTAACCACAGCAGGCTTTGCAACCAAACTACTATCTATAGCAATCGCTCTTAAAGGCAGCACACCCTCTAACGCCAGCAAGCCAGAGGCAGCAGCAATTACACCAGCCAATACTTTATTGCGTGTCCAAATAGTCATAAGCTCGCCGTTTACTGATGAATTAGATGATGTTAAAAACTTAATAACAGTTACTTTATTCGTATCTTCTTTCTGAGAGAGCCTCAGGCAGGCTAGTCGATAGAAGAGATCATATACTGACAAACTAGCTGCTGCAAAAGCTTTTCACTAAATTTTCACAAGCCAAGCACCCAATAAATTAGAAGCTTTTGGCATTTTTACGGAGAAAAAAGCACACACAAGGTATTTTTTAATTCTACGAATAATAAAAAATACCTGATCAAAAATAATAATAAAAAACACTATAGAGACTTCAAAAGCCAACAAACATCAGGACTCTCTGAACTGTTGGACATTAATTCTTCCAGCCTTTATCTCAGTAAGTCACTGAGTTTTAGTTACAGAAATAGTAACGATTCCGTCTGCATGTAGTTTTATGAAACCTGTACCTATCTTTTTCCTGCTCGCAGTAATTTGTCATTTACCCTAAAGTAGGCAGATATCGTCATCTCTGTAGTTTCTATCAGCTGCTTGCGAAATACATCTTATGGTCTCCTTTTCGTCTAGCATCCTTACTAACCACTCTTTACACATAGGGAAGAAAAAAATCCTTGTGCTAGCTGCCAATACCAGAGATAGACAATACTTGAAGCTAAAGCCAGAAATAAACAAAATAAAATCCATCGCAGGCAATAGGAATGTAGAAGTCTGTTTAAATACAACAACAGAAGAGCTTTATACCTATCTTAGTCAAAATAGACTTCCTCAGGTTATTCACTTTTGTGGCCATGGGCTACCGGATGGTCTGCTTTTAGTCGATGGCTATGGCAAGGCACATAAAGTATCTGCCAAAGCGCTTAGTAACTTGTTTGAGCACGCTAGCCGAAAGGGGGTGCAGTGTGTGTTTTTAAACACGTGTTACTCGGAGGCGATCGCTGAGGCCATCAGCCAGCATGTGGACTTTGTTGTCGGCATGGATAGTGAAATATCTGATTCCGTTGCTATTCACTTTTCTTCAGCATTTTACAAAGCCCTTATCAGTGGAGCGCACTACCCGCAGAGCTACCATGCGGCCTGTAATCGCATTGCGCTCGAATCTTTAGAAAGTTCAACCATTCCTAAAATAAAGCAGGGAAATAGCCGACACATTGCTCAAGATATTACAGCGATTCAAAAAATGTGGCTAAGAGCCAATACGGCAATGGACCTGAAGCCTTTGCTTCAGCAGCTAAGCATGCTACGAGAGCAACATCCTACCTACTCAGAAGCGCAAAAACTAGAGACTCAAATTCGCCGCACAGCACAGATCACACGCACACCCGCAGGTATATTGCCTTTCTTCAAATCGCTGGATAGCTTTTCAATTGGCGTCGTGGGCATTTGGATGGGGCTAGGCATCATGCTTGGCTACTGGCAAGAAGGCAATGCATCTTTGATAGATGAATCGACAAACTTGATCCTTTGCGTTTGCTTAGGTGGTAGCTACATCACGCAGATTCTGTACCGATTGGCCTGGTATTCTTTAAGACCCGTCGGAACATGGAAGCAAAAGCTGCTTAGGAGCTTACTCCCTGACACAACAGGGCTACTCCTCCGAATTGTAATTAGTAGTGGCGTTTGGCTCATATTCGAAAATTACGTACTGCTAGTCTTTAGGAACCAAATCAACGCCAACCCAGCACTTCATTCTGGAATGATTGTGGGTACTTTCGTGGGCATGGCAATGGTTGTGTTTATGCTGTGGGAAATCAGTATGGCACCAGTGCGTGATAAACGGTGACAGCTCGTAAGGTGTGAATTCAGCCGTTGATGATTTCTGCATTCAGCAAGGAGGGTCGCTGATTTTCCGGAGATCGCAAAAGCCTATTTTTTTGCCCCGCAACCACTGTGACAGTGATATATACGTCTACGGCACACCACCCAAAAAACCTGCGAAAGATATAGTGGAATATAGATCAGTTTTCGCAGCTCTACAGCGCTTTTCACAATACTCTAAAAGCGCTGCTCTATATACCCATTGACTATACCCATTGACTAAACTTAAAACACTGTAATATCGACCATCAATCCTCAAATCGCTAAAATATTCAACACTCAGAAGTGTTTGAGAAAGTATATTGACATAACGTCTCAAGAAAATAAAGATAGCCTTATTGAACGAGCAGAAAGATTTTACCTTTCCTATAAAAGAGAACTCGATTTAGCAGGAGCCAGGATGCACTGATTGACCTTTGCCAAGGACACAACATCATGCCTAACATTCTCATTGCAGAGGACGAGCCTCGTATTTCTTCTTTCATTCAGAAAGGACTCAATGCTCACGGATTTACAGTCACCGTTGCTGGTAATGCGGCAGAAACAATCAGTTTTATCCTAAATGCAGAGATCGATTTACTTCTGTTGGATTTAGGCCTGCCTGATAAAGATGGGCATCAGGTTGTTGCTGAGGTCCGAGGACAGGGAGCGACCCTCCCAATTATTATTCTCACCGCCAGAGATGACATTAAAGACAAGGTCACCGGGCTAGAAGGGGGGGCAGATGACTACATGACAAAGCCCTTTCGGTTTGAAGAATTACTGGCTAGGGTTCGTCTGCGCTTACGGCAACCTGCGGCGATCGCATCTTCTGAATCCGCTGGGACACTAACCGAAGTGCAAAAGCTGCAGTATGGAAGCGTAAAACTAGATTTACTGACCCGTCAGGTTCAAGTCGATAGCAAGACTATCGATTTGCCTGCCCGCGAGTTCAAGTTGATAGAGACGTTTTTACGCCATCCTAAGCAGATTCTTAGCCGCGAGCAGTTGCTCGATAGAGTCTGGGGATATGACTATAACCCGGGGTCTAATATCGTCGATGTTTATATTGGTTACTTGCGTAAAAAAATAGGTAGTGACCTGATAGAAACCGTGCGAGGGATGGGATATCGGCTGCGGCAGTAATCCGCAGTCGGCACTGCTTAGATGAAAGCTTTCTCATGCAGCGGCAGCGGCGTCTAAGTTAGATTCACTGTATGTAGTTTTTAGGCTACCTAACAGTTATCTCAACGCTTGAAGCAAGTAGCTTTATCGTGAACAGTATATTGATTGTCGAAGATGAAGATAAGCTAGCGGCTTTTATCGCTAGGGGCTTCAAAAAACATGGATTTACGACCGCAGTCGCAACCGATGGTGCACAAGCGTTGCAAATGTCGCAGATAAGCCACTATGACGTGATTTTATTGGACTTAGGACTGCCTGTGAAGGATGGCTGGACGGTGCTTAAAGAGCTGAGAGCGCGGGGCGATCGCGTGCCTGTTATTGTGATGACGGCCCGCAGTGAATGCCGCCAGGATGCAATCGCAGCTCAGGCTAACGACTACTTGCAAAAACCCTTTCGTTTTCAACAACTGTTAGAAACTGTGGAACGCCAGATTACTATGAGCTAGTGCTCACTCAAGAGTAGGGCTGCGTCCAGTTTGGGAACTGGGCTTTGCCAGAACACCCGGCTAGCTGACACATCTCTGGCAGTATGATACGAAAGGTAGCCCCTTTTCCTGGCTGACTGACCAGCGTTATGTAACCGCCATGGGCTTCTGCTATTGCGCTAGCGATCGCCAAGCCCAAGCCAGACCCCTCCGAAGGTCTTTTCTGATGGCGACCTCTAGCAAACCGCGCAAAGATACGTGCCTGGTCATCGGGACTGATGCCTTCACCTGAATCGCGCACCCAAAACTCTACCCGAGCATCCTGATGGTGTTTCTGGCTACTGACGGTGTTGATGTGATAACCAATTTCAATGCTGTCGGCAGCCTGCGTGTGCTGAGCGGCATTTCGCAGCAAGTTGAGCATCGCGCCCGTTAGCTTTTGGCGATCGCCCGTCATTTGGCCCTGCGCATCGCCAACTAGCAGCCAGTCCCGATCGGCCAATGCTCGTGCTTTCACCAACAGTTCCTCAACAAAGGTACGAACTGAAAAGGTCTTTAGCTGTAAGAAGTTGGGCCGCTCTGACTTAGCGAGCAAAATCATATCGCTGACCAGACGTCCCATTCTGTCTAGCTCATTCATCACCAGTTCCATCGTTTCCTGCCGCTCTTGGGGGTCACCGTCCATCAGCTCAAGGTGGCCTTGAATAATTGTGATCGGTGTGCGCAGCTCATGCCCAGCATCATTAACAAACGCTCGCTGACTGTCAAAAGCGCCCTGAATGCGATCCATCATGGCGTTAAAGGTGTGGGTTAGGTCGGATAGCTCGTTGTGACCCGTGGGGGGCGATATGCGCTGGGTGAGGTCGGATTCACTAATCGTCTGAGCCGTTTTTGACAGTGTGGCAATCGGCAGTAGCAGTCTGCCAGCCGCAAACCAAGAAATTAGCAACGAAATGCCGACAGTGGCGATCGCAAACATGGCAAACAGATAGACGCCAACCAGCGCTTCTTGTCGTTCACCCGCTGTGCTGTGGGCAACGACAAACACGCCTCGTTGCTCTCCGTCTAGCACAATCGGGCTGGCCACATAGAGAATGCTGCCAACGCTGGGCAAATCAGTCCCTTCTCGTTCCATGAGGGGTTCAGTCACGCTCTGCCAGCGTCCAAATAGCTCAGTATCAGACGCCAAAGGATCGATCAGATAGAAAGGGCTAGAGCGGTACAGCTCACCATCGATTAAGACGATTTGAAAATTATCATCCTCCGGAATAGTATTTTGCAAAAACTGCTGGACAAAGTCCTTTAAATCTTCAACAGTTTGGTTGGGTTCTATTTCCCAGTCAGCGTAAGCATCAAAGAATGCATCCTGCTCTTCTTCTATGCTTTCTCGCACGCGGCTGTCCACGCTAGAAAACAACAGATATCTGAAAAGGGGCACAGCGATACCGCTTAGCAGTAACAGTAACAGTGCATATAAGAGCAAGATGCGCGTTCGAGTTTCTCCCAGAAACCGCTTCCACCTAGGTATCTCAGAAGAGGCTGCTTCGAGTTGAATGTCCTCTCGCTGAATGCTTTGGTCAGCTTCTGGGGGCTGTAAAAAGTTTCTCATGTGACCATGTTTCTCATGTCAAACGTCTCGTAGAGACTGCTATTAGAACTATCTCGCAAAACCTGAATCACAACATGAAAACTTTCTCATGAATGTTCTCTCACGAAAAGTTCATGCGGATCTTAAGACAGCTTGTGAAGATAAGCCTAAGCAAGTTTAGGTTTCGACTAGTTTTCAACTGCTTCAATTTTCAACTAAGAGGTGTCTAGAGATGACCAAAACCGAGAGCGCAAGTCGTAAACGCGCAAGTGTGGTCAGAATTATGGTTTACTCCCACGATGCGTTTGGGCTGGGAAATCTGCGTCGGATGCTGGCAATTTGCGAACACTTATTAGGCAGCTGGTGCGATTTATCTATTTTACTGGTGTCGGGCTCACCGATGATTCACGAGTTTCGATTGCCCAAAGGGCTAGATTATATCAAGCTGCCCTGTCTCAATCGTGGCGTCTCTGGCCAGCTTTCAGCAAAGTATTTAGACACCTCTATTACAGACACAATAGCACTGCGATCGCAAATCATTCAGTCAGCCGCTACCCACTTTAAGCCTGACTTACTCCTGGTCGACAAAAAGCCCAGTGGGCTCAAGGGTGAACTCACAGCCACACTTGACTATTTGCAGCGCAGCTTACCACAAAGCAAGTGTGTTCTTCTCCTCAGAGACATTTTAGATGCCCCCCAAAAAACTGTTGATGAATGGATTCGATGGGGCTATTACCAGACGCTGCAAACCTATTACGACCAAATATTGGTCGTGGGTATGCAGACAGTGTTCGACTTGGTTCAAGAGTATCGACTGCCGCCAACCATTGCGCGCATGGTGCGCTACTGCGGCTACATTCGCAAGCGAGCGTGGGATAGCGATCACACTAATTTACTCGCTCAGCTGGGTTTGAACTATACCGATCGCTTAGTACTGGTGACCCCCGGCGGCGGCGAAGATGGCTACAGCCTAATTAACAGCTACCTTGCGGAACTAGCGGCCCTTCAGCGCTCTGACAATGCAGCGAATGGTAATTCAGAGCGCGATGCGGCGGATGCTCCTATGTTTCACAGCGTCATTTTATGTGGCCCTGAAATGCCCCTTGCTCAGCAGGTTCAGCTTCAGCAGCAGATGACGCACTGCCCTAACGTGACGTTTCAAAGCTTTACTCAGAATTTGTTCGACTATTTGAAGGTCGCTGACGTAGTGGTTTCTATGAGTGGCTACAACACGGTTACTGAAGTGCTGTCGCTACAGAAGCAGGCCGTAGTCGTGCCTCGCGTTCGACCATCACAAGAGCAGCTAATCCGAGCAACTCGCTTTGCGAGAAGAGGCTGGGTAAGCATGATTCATCCGGAGCAGGAAAGTGGGCGATCGCTCATGCAGGCCATCCTAACTAAGCTCGCGAGCCCTCAGCTGGCACCGGTTAGCGATATCGACTTCAATGGCTTGCTCCAAGTCACTCATTGCTTGGGTGAGCTGATATCGCCTGCAAGAAAGTCTCTTTTTTCGTCGCTGATAGGCGTGCTGGTTTAGCGAAGGTCTTCCCTTTCGAGGCTCTCTTTTCCCAGACAAAAACGATAAAACACTTACAACAGAGGTTTCTATTATGAAAAAGCTCATGTTCTACTGTCAGCATCTCTTGGGTATGGGTCATTTGATCCGCAGTATGGAAATTGTGCGATCGCTCACTGCCGACTTTGAGGTGTGTTTTATTAATGGCGGCGAAATTATCGACGGCTTTCAAGCACCGCCCTCCGTTCGGGTCATTAATTTACTTGCTATCAAGAGCGATGCTGAGTTCCAAGCGCTGCAGTCTGTTGATCCCAACTTAGACATAGAAGACGTGAAAACGCTGCGCTGTCAGCAACTTTTAATCGTGCTCAACGTGTTTAATCCAGATGTGTTGATGATTGAGCTATTTCCCTTCGGGCGGCGGCGGTTTTCCTTTGAGCTGATTCCGCTTATTGAAGCAGCCAGGGAAAATGGAACAAAGATTGTCTCTAGCCTGCGCGATATTGTCGTCACCAAAAGCAACCAGGCCCGCCATGAAGCCAAAGTAGTTCGTCTGCTCAATCAGTACTTCGACCAGCTGCTGATTCACGGCGATCCTGCTTTACACCCGATAGAAGAGAGTTTTTCTGGAATTGAGGATGTCAATTGCGACGTGCACTACACCGGATATGTGGTGCAAACGCCCGAAGGAAGCCATCCCAGCCTCGTGGATAAAGTTGCGCTAACCAAGCCTGAGCCGATGATTTTGGTGAGTGTCGGTGGCGGGCGCTTTGGACACGAGCTGCTGGACTGTGTAGTCGATGCGGCGGAAATATTAGAGCAACAGATTCCACACCATATTCAAATATTTACCGGCCCTTTCATGCCCGAAGAAAAGTTTTGGGCGTTGAAGGAGGCCGAACGCGATCGCCGCAACTTACACATCCGTCGCTACACGCCAACGCTCCTGTCTTACATGCAAAAGGCCGATCTTTCTATCAGCATGTCTGGCTACAACACAACGATGAACATTCTCACCACTGGCGTCAGAGCTATGATGCTGCCCTTTACAGGTAACGGTGACCAAGAACAGACCAAGCGGGTTCAGCGCCTGGCGCAGCTAGGCAAAGTCCGGCAAATACAGCCCTCAGATTTACAGCCCCAGCGACTGGCTAACGCTGCGATCGCTCATCTTCAGCACATCCCTAGCGAACTCAAAATCAACCTCAACGGCGCAAACAACACCGCCAAGCTCGTAAAGGCGCTAGCAGAAGACGCTCTGGCAGATAACTTAACAGGTCACAGCGTCCCACAAATAAGTGCTGCATAAAGCGGGACTATACCAAGTGCAACAAACAGTCTAAAGCCACTGTCCACAATAGCCACTGAAAAGGAAGATGAAAAAAATTATGATTTACTGCCAGCATCTGGCTGGCATGGGCCATCTCGTTCGCTGTAGAGAGATTATTCGTAGTCTTGTAGATAGCTTTGACATTTGCTTTGTCAGCGGTGGACAGATTGTGCCGCAGTTTCACCTTCCTGAACAGATTGAGATTGTTCAGCTGCCAGGATTTTATCAAAAGGGTGCAGCGCTCGTGCCGCTAGACACAGCCATGACGGAAGAAGAAACCAAAACGCAGCGCAAGCAAAAGCTGCTGGAGACTTTCAACCAATTTCAGCCCGACTGTTTGATAACAGAGTGCTTCCCATTTAGCAAAATGAGCATGAAGTACGAACTCAGCCCGCTACTCAAGCAGGCCAAAGCCTCGGCACGGCCCGTCAAAATCTTGTGTAGCCTGAGAGACTTGATTATGACTCAGCCGCTATCAGCAGATGCTAGAGAAAGAAGAGAGGCCAAAGTCTGTCGGCTAGTCAACCGATTTTACGATGGGATACTCTTTCACAGCGATGCCAGCTTTCAACGGTTAGAAGACTGCTTTTCACGCGTTGGCGATCTTAACTGCGAGATTATCTATACCGGCTATGTGGCGCAGTCTCCCGCACCAGAATCGCTGCCAACAGCGCAGGACATTGCCGGGCTCAGTGATGCTGCACCAACTATCGTCGCAAGTGCGGGCGGCGGGCGGCACGGCTATCCGCTACTGAGCGCAATTATTGCCGCGAGTGGGCTTATCGCTGATTATTTTCCTCACCAAATTTATGTGTTCGCTGGCCCGTTTATGTCTGAAGCCGACTATGCTCAGCTTCAGCAGGCCGCCGCGCAGCGACCGAATGTGACGCTGCGTCGCTATACCTGTTTGCTACTCGATTATTTGAAAAGAGCGGAGCTATCGATTAGCTTAGGCGGCTACAACACAACCATGAACTTGTTGAGAACTGGCGTGCGATCGCTCGTTCTCCCTTCGCTAAACCCTAGCCAAACCGATGAGCAGCGCATCCGGACCGAAAAGCTAGCTAGCGCAGGCGTTTTAACCCTACTAACGCCTGACGCACTAGCGACTGATCCTCTTGTAGGGGCGATTGTTACGGCCCTCAGTCAACCGCGAACGACCCATCACATCAACCTACATGGCGCAGCACATACTGCCGCCCATATTCAACGACTTCTATCTGCCAGCCCTGTATCAGGCATCGCTTCAGCAGCGGTATAGATATTGGCTACTGATGCCCGTTCGTGGGGCCACAGAACGATCCGTAAAACAGTCACAAAAACACTTCAGAAAATGAAACTAAAAGTTTGTATCACTACCCTAGAATTTCCCCCTGATATTGGTGGGGTTGGTCAATCAGTTAGCCGTATCGCCAACATGCTGGTCGATCTTGGCTATGAAGTCCATGTTGCCGTTTTTCGGGCTGTTTTTCGTAACGAGCGGGCCATGGCCACAGCCGGAGACTACCGCCGCACACAGTGCCAAACCACCAGGCGCAACAACATTACCGTTCACCGTTTACAGCCTGCCGTAAGATCGACACAGGCAAAAGCGCAAGATTACCTGTGCGAGCTACATAGTCAGCTACAGGTATTACACGACACCTACCAGTTTGATATTCTCCATGCCTTTTTTATCAACGAGATGGGCTTTCTCACGACGCTGCTAGGCCGTGAAAACAATCTCCCCGTTATCAACAGCGTGCGCGGCGCAGACCTTAACAAACATATCTTCAGTCCTTCGCAGTTCGCTCAGGTAACTTGGACATTAGCCAACTCGTCTTGGACGACCTTTGTCAGTAAACATCTCATGCGCCGAGCTAGGGCACTGGTGCCAGGCATTCAGGCTAGCTCGTCTGCTTTTTGGAATGCGATCGCCCCCATCTCTTTTAACGACCTCCCCCGCCCAACCCTTGCAGATCAACTGCAAGGCATCGTCATCGGCTCTGTGGGCAGCTTCAGAGACAAAAAAGGACTGGAATATTTATTTGATGCCTGTCAAAAGCTGCGAGAGACAGCAGACCTAACGCTACTGCTCGTGGGTGACTTCGCAGAAAAAGAACGAAGCTACTGGGAGCAAACGCTACAGCAAAGCGGCATGACCGACTGCACCGTCATCACAGGCAAAATCAGCCGCCAGGAAGCACTCGCCTATTTACCCCTGATGGATATTTTCGCCATTCCCTCTCTGCGAGACGGCTGCCCCAATGCCATGCTAGAAGCGATGCTAGCAGCCAAAGTGGTGGTCGGTAGCCGCGTCGATGCCATCGGCGAAATTATTGAAAATAACATTAACGGCCTTTTAGTCAACGCTGCTGATACCACGGGACTCACCCACACACTCCAGCGCCTAATTGCCCAGCCCGAGCTCAGGCAGCAGCTCGGCCTAGCCGCCAGACAGAAGGTGCTGAGCCAGCTTGCGCCCCCGATTGAACAGCGAAACTGGCAGAAAATATACCAGCAGGTGCTAGCAAATAGCCCATCCTGCAATCCACCAGCGCGTCTTCCCGACGTTGTCTACGAGGCGGTTTCACAATGAAAAAGCGAACCAAACCTAAAAACATCCAGCAGGCGCTCCCTGGACTACAGCGACTGGTCCGCCGCTTTTGGCCACAAATCACCAAGCAAAAGGGCCTACTGACACTAGCAGGACTCGCTTTAATTGCAAAAGTCCTTTCTCGCCTGATTGCCCCCTGGCCGCTGAAGCTAATTTTTGACTTTGTACTTGTACCCGATGCGCACAATGCAGAGCTAGATTGGCCACTGTTAAGAGACATGAGTACGAGCATGCTGTTGTTTGTCCTCTCATCCGCGATTATCGCAACCTCGCTGCTGCGAGCTACTGCCGCGTACATTAGCCTGGTGGGGCTTTCGGTGGCTGCCAGTCGTATTATCGCCGACATCCGAGCCGACCTCTACGCGCACATTCAACAGCTCTCGCTTTCTTTTCACTATCAGTCCAAGAGCGGCGATTTGATTACACGCATCACTAGCGATATCGACACGCTGCGCAGTGCCACAGTCAATGCAACGCTGCCGCTGATTGTGGATACGCTAACGCTAATCAGCATGATCGGCGTTATGTTTTGGATTGATTGGGAGCTGGCGCTAATTGGCATGCTGGTGTTTCCGCTATTTATTCTTTCTAGCTTTAAGCTGACAAAGCGCATCAAAAAAGTCTCTCGCCAGCAGCGCAAAAGAGAAAGTGCCATGGCGGCAACCGTGGCTGAATCTATTGGCGCTATTAAAGTTGTTCAGGCGCTCTCGCTCGAAGAGAGGCTAGGCAGACTTTTCGCTAGCGACAACCGTCAAAGCCTCGAAGATAGTGCCTACACGCAGCAGCTTACGGCTGGATTACAGCGGACAGCGGAAGTTTTGGTGGCGATCGCAACTGCCCTTGTCCTCTGGCGCGGGGCTATTATTGTTCAGCAAGGCAATGCAACGCCTGGCGATCTGCTAGTGTTTATCACCTACCTCAAAACCGCCTTCAAGCCCACTCGTGATTTGGCCAAGGAAGCATCCAAAATTTCTAAAGCCACGGCCTCGGGTGAGCGAATTATTGATTTGTTTGACGTGGTCCCGAGAATTCAAGATCGGTCAGATGCGATCGCCGCCCCACGCTTCAAAGGAGACATCAGCTACCAAAATATCAGCTTCGCCTACGACACACAGCTATCAGGAAACGACAGAAACAGCCGCTCAAATAAATCGACAACTAACTCAACCGTACTAAAAAATATTAGCTTCACCATCAAAGCGGGGGAACGCATTGCGTTTGTTGGCCCTTCAGGGGGTGGCAAATCTACCCTGGTGAGCCTGCTGCTGCGCCTGTACGACCCGCTCTGTGGCCACGTTTGTATAGACGGGAAAGACATTCGAGACTATCAGCTAGCGTCTTTACGTCAGCAAATTAGCATTGTTCTCCAAGAGAGCATGCTGTTTGGCACCACCGTCAGAGAGAACATCGCCTACGGCACCGTCGGCGCAACCGATACAGACATTGAGCAGGCAGCCAAGCTAGCCAATGCCCACGAGTTCATTATGAAGCTGCCCCACGGCTACGACACACTGATGAGCGAGCGCGGTGCTACCCTGTCTGGCGGTCAGCGACAGCGAATTGCGATCGCCCGCGCCGCCGTTCGCAAAGCTCGTATCGTCATCTTAGACGAGCCCACCGTCGGCCTTGACAACAAAAGTGAGAAAGCCGTCAGCGAAGCCCTCGCTCACCTGTCCCAAGACTGCACCACCTTTTTGATCACCCACGATCTGCGAGCATCCATCAACTTCGACCGCATCTTTTATATAGAAAACGGTCAGCTGATAGAACAAGGCACTCACCCAGAACTCATAAAACAAGGCGAGCACTACGCTGCGCTCTATCAGCTACAAGCTGCCGTAGCGCCCACACAGCTTACTTCCGCCGAAATGACGGCTCCAGTGTAAGGGTCTTTCAGACCGTCTAAATCATCATCCTAACGTTAAAGAGGAATTACCCCATGAATTCATCTGAAGTGACGCTCATTGTTGTTCCTAGAGAACGCTTTCAGTTCGCACAAAAATCCCTAGAGAGCCTGTATAGCAATACAGAGCATCCTTTTCATCTCATTTATGTAGACAATAACTCACCCGAGTATCTGCACGAATATCTAGAAGCACAGTCCCAGGAAAAAGAGTTTGAATTGGTGCGATCGCCCCACTACCTCTCTCCAAACCAGGCAAGAAACGCCGGTTTACGACGCGTCAAAACCCCCTATGTTGTTTTTTTAGACAACGATATTGTATTCTCCCCCGGCTGGCTTAGTGCCTTGCTTAAGTGCAGCCAGGAAACAGGCGCCTCTGTTGTGGGCTCTCTCGTGTGCCAGTACGAGCCACACCATACAGTTGTTCACTGCGTAGGCGGCGACTACTTAGACCCCGAGGAATATGCCTGCTTTGCAAGGGGCGAAAAGGGACCCAACGGCACGCTCACCAACGCTGGCCAATGGACCATTGAAGAGAAAACTTACTTCCAAAATCAGCCAATTGCAGACGTCAAAGACCAGCTTCAGCGCCAGGCCGTCGGCTTCATTGAGTTTCATGCCATGCTGGTTCGTACTAGCCTCTTTAATCGGCTAGGGCTGCTTGATGAGGGCTTTTGCTGCACTAAGGAATACTTGGATTTTTGTATGAGTGTCACCCGATTGGGCGAACCCATTTACTGGGAGCCCAGCTCTGTAGTGACATTTCTAACCCATCCGCCTGCACCAACCATGCAGCTTTCTGACCTGCCTTACTTCATGCTGCGCTGGAGCGATGAATGGGAAAAGGCAAGTTTGCAGCACTTCCAGAAAAAATGGAATCTTGCCGACAGTGCCTATTTTCGCAAACGCTACAAAAAGCTTGGCCAACGGCGGCGAAAGGAGCTGATTAAGCCCTTCGTGGCTCAGTTCACCTTCTTAAGCGATCCGGCTAAAAAGTGGCTAGAAAAGCGATTGGTGTCAGTAGAAAAACGCTTCAATCGATATCTTGCCGGTCAGCACAAGGCGATGCTAGAAACCTCGCAAACGCCACTAGTGTCTAGCTATCCGGAACCTGATTTCCCGCAGAAAGAGATCGCTAAGCAGGAAGCAAAGAGTTTGTACGCTGTTCCTGATTTGGCTGATCAAGCCTCGTCATTTGGCGTAGTTGTCAGCTAGCGGCAACGTGGGCCGACCCCCCCCATTTATTCAACATTCATTCATTTAGGAGAAACACATCATGCTCTACCGTAACTTTGGTAAAACGGGCATTCAGGCCTCGGCCATTGGCCTTGGCACTTGGAACATCGGTAACCAGTGGGGCCACATTGAAGAAGAAACAGCGATCGCAACCATTCACAGTGCCATCGAACGCGGCATTAACCTGATCGATACGGCTGAATCCTACGGCATTCCAGCGGGCCTATCGGAAGAGAGATTGGGTAAAGCGCTCAAAGGCCAGCGAGATCGGGTACACCTAGTGGCCAAGATGGGCCGCTGGGGCAGACGATCTGGGCAAATGGTCCCTATCACCACAACAGATATGGTTCGGCTCTGCGCCCATGCCTCGCTCTATCGCCTGCGTACAGACTATATCGACGTCATGCTCTGTCATGAAGGCAAGCTAGCCGATCCTAAACTGGCAGATACTTATATCAAGGGCTTCGAGCTGCTCAAGCAGCAGGGATTGATTGGCACTTACGGCATCTCTACCGATCGCCTGGAAGTACTGAAACTGTTTAATGCTAAAGGCACCTGTCAGGTGGTTGAGGTGGACTATTCCTTGCTGAGTCGCAATCCTGAGAAGGAATTTTTGCCCTACTGCCAAGAAAACGACATTGCTGTTTTAGCACGGGGGCCGCTGCACAAAGGGTTACTCTCGGGTAAGTACTCTGCCGAAACAACATTCACCGATACGGTGCGCTCTGAATGGTACAAAAGCGATCGCGCCAAAGAAAAGCTGGCCCGCAAACTCGCCAAAGTCGAAAATCTGAAAAAAACGCTAACGCCAGGCGAAGAGATGGTAACGGCGGCGCTTCGCTTTGTGATTTCCCATCCGATTGCGCCAGTGGCGATCGCCGGAGCCAAATCCCCCGAACAAGTGGCCATTAACGCCAACGCTGGGAGCCAGCTGCTCTCCCCCGATCAAAGGCATCAGCTAATCCAAGGCACCAAGCTAAAGGACACACCAGCAAAGGACAAGACCCTTGCGATCGCCTAAAACTATCGCGACTAGCTTGATCGTTTGCACTGCAATAACGACCGCTCTCCTGAATTCGCCACGTCCTACCCTGGCAGACACTCGCATTCGAGGCGAGTTTGAATACAACCTCGACGAGCAAACACTCAGTGAATGGGAGATTGGTCCCGTTTTCTCTCTGTAAGAATCAATGGATTTAGAGATTCCCATTGGACAAAGCGATGGCGAATGGAAAGCAATCGTAGAGCTTACCTACGAAGTCGAGATCAGTGACGACTTTGAGATTGAGCTTAGCGCTGGTGTTGAATCTGCTGAAAATGAGCCCATCGAAGGCTTTGGCAGCATCGAAGGCAGCTGGGAACTGCAATAAAAAACAACTCTACTCACCAAAGGAACAACTACCATGACACCTACAGAAACTGAAACAAGTCAGAGCATCAATCAACCCCAATCGGCTTCTGAAGTGGCAGCTGAAGCGAGGCCAGAAGTAACGCCTAAAGCAACCCCAAAAGTAACGCTTGTCATTGGCCCCAGAGAGCGCTTCAGCTACACTCGCGACTGTTTAGAGAGTATCTATGAAAATACGCGCTATCCCTTTGATCTTGTCTTTGTTGATGCGTGCTCACCAGAGCCTGTGGAACAATACATTAACCGCAAGGCCAAAGAGCACGATTTCCAGGTCATTCGTACAGAGCGATACATTTCTCCTAACCAGGCGAGAAACGTTGGTTTACGTCACGTACTGAGCCAGGGTGACAGCCAGTATGTTGTCTTTGTTGAGAATGATGTCATCGTTAAAGCGGACTGGCTGACTCGGCTTGTGAGTTGCGCCGAAGAAACAGACGCGGCGGTAGTCGGCCCACTCACCTGCATTGGCAGTCCGGCTCACCAGGTGATTCACAATGCGGGGGGGCGCTCCTACATCAAAACCAGCGTTAAGCGCGGAGAAACCCGACGAAAAATAAAGCAGTCCGCCTACCTCACTGGCCGAGCAGTCGCCGATGTGCCTGAAGAAATCAGACGGGTTAAGTGTGACTATGTCGAATTTCACTGCATGCTCGTGCGCACCAGCCTTTTTGAAACAGCTCCCTTTAAAGCAACAGGCGGCCTGCTGGATGAAGGCATGATGGCCACTCGCGAGCACATCGACTTTTGCTTTATGGTGACCGAGGCAGGCGGTAGTATTTATAGCGATCGCACCGCCGTCATCACCACCGATACCATCGGCATTTCTACAAACAAAACTGGCCTTATGGAGTGGTTTGGTACAGTGCAGCTCCCCGACTTCAAACTCTACGACCTGCCCTACTTTATGCTGCGCTGGAGCGATGCCTGGGACTTAGCAAGCCTGAACCACCTGCGCCAAAAATGGGACCTCACCGAAGATAAATACTTCACAAGGCGCTACGCCGGGCTCGGTGGCCGTCGCCGCGAGCTGCTCATTACTCCACTGGTCAATCGGCTGACCTTTGGCCGAGGAAGCGATCGCCTTGAAAAGCTACTCATTTCACTGGAAAGAAAGCTAAATCACTATCTATACAATCGCTACGTCAATCGGCACCCCAATGCCCCACAGCCAATTCAGCTATCTGCTGTTCGCCAAACGCTACGCGCTGTTCAACAAAGCTAATCCACCATGCAACCTTTACCTTCAACCCGGCAACCTTCAACCCGTGTTATTCTCGTCCGCCACGGGCGTAGCACCTTCAACGACCAAGGCCGCTATCAGGGTAGCTCCAATCAGTCTGTGCTGTCTGAAAAAGGCATCGCAACCTCACAATTAGTCGGCAAATATCTCAGCCGCGTACCAATCGATGCTATCTACGCTAGCCCGCTGTGCCGAGTTCAACAGACCGCCCTCGAAATCTCAAAGACGATGATTGATCGCCCGCCGATTATCACCAGTAGCGACCTCAAAGAAATCTCTCTTTCCCATTGGGAGGGACTTACCTACGCCCAGGTCAAAGAACAGTTTGCCGATGAATACCACCGCTGGCAGTCCCAGCCGCACGAATTTGAATTACCGACCGATCTAGAACCTTACACTAGCGGAAACATCGCCGTTGCCACTAAAACCTACTTCCCAGTTCAAAATCTCTATCGAGAAGCCCATCAGTTTTGGACCAATACGTTGTCTCGTCATGCAGGCGGCACCCTCCTGGTTGTTAGTCACAGTGGCACTATTCACGCGCTGCTAAGCACTGCGCTTGGGATTGCATCTTCAGCTCATCATAGTCTGCAACAGTCTAACTGCGGCATTAGTGAACTGCGCTTCTCTGGACAGTCGTTCTCTCAAGCCTCTGTTCAGCTACACCAGCTTAATCAAACCTCTGCTATTGGCGAAACTTTGCCCAAACTCAAGGTCAGTAAAAAGGGACTGCGGCTGTTGCTATTGCCAAGCGAATATTCCTCATTAGATAGTCACACATCCATAGCAGAGCAGCTAAAGGATATGTCAATCGATTTCTATCTTTCAACGGATGAAGCGAGAGAGCAGCTTCAACCACCCATCCAGCAGCAGTCTAAAGCGCTTTGGCTATGTGCACAAAAGTCAGACTTTTTGCAGGATTGGCAGCGTTACCTGTGCCAATCCAAACGTTCTGCTGAAACGTTGATGACCGGGCTCGCGATCGCACCTACTCATAGCATTCAAAAGCTGTTGATTCAAACGCTAGGCGGTGACATCGAACACTACCATCGCTTAGCCATTCACCCTACACACCTCAGTGTTATTCACTATCCCTACACTCACAAACCAGTCGTTCAAGCCGTCAATCTATAAAAAAGCTGAATAAAGCCGGCGTGTCTTTGATCTTTTTTCACCACCAAAGACGTCGGTAGCGGCACAGGCTTAGGACTATTTGCAAGTCACTCCATCGTAAAACAACATCTTGGTACGCTAAGGAATGAAAATTAGACAAACTAGCCAATTTTCCAGCTTACGAAGCCCTCATCCCCAGCCCTAAGCATAGAATCACCCACAGAAAGAGAAAACACGCTTTTTACCATCTGTCTTCCTGCGGCGTAAGCTTACAGACCTGCGACAAAAGGCCCTTCCTACGTAATTGTAAGGAGGGCTTTTTAACGAAAAGCCTCTCCTGCGTGATTACAAGGAGCATCTTTTTTACGACTAATCTTACTTACTACGTATTTACACGCAGCAAGTATCATGCCAACAGTATTTTCCAGAAAAATCTTAAAAAGCCTGCATTCAGGGATTGAGAAGCAAGTCCGCCCGCATTCTCTTCATATCTTCTCCAAAAAACAAGCAAAAATAGCAGCGTTCCTTCACAGCATGCACACAAAAGCCCTACGTAAAATTAGCAAACAAAGCGTGTGTATTTACCGGGACATTACCTAGTCCCCCGATAGAAAGGCCACAATCTACGTATAAACCAACACACAACAATTTGGAGTTTTACACACATGCGTATCAAAACAGGCCTTGCACTTGCTACACTTCCTGTTCTCTTTTCTATCGCTCCTGCTCACGCGACTACTTTCACATTTGAGGGCCACAATCTCCCCGGAAACCAGTCTGCAGGGAAGAACAGCCACATCAAGACAACGTTCGACGACAACACTGACATCCTAACTTGGTCATCAACTTACACCTACGATCCTTCTAGCACAACAGCTTTAGCAGACGGTGCATGGCTGGTACTCAGTGATGGTGAGAACCCCAAAAACAACGCAGACGAGTACGCTATCTTCTATCTAGATGGCATCAACGAGAAAGTTTCTATCTATAACTACGACGGTGCAAACAGTGCCAATAGCTACAAGTACGAGCACTTCCTAGGGTCTGAGGCACTGACAGTTACGAACAACGGGTATGATCGCACATTTGAGTTCTCTATTGATATGTCTGATATCAACAACGATACGGCTGGACTCTTCGATGACACGACCTGGAAAGGTGCTGCCTTTGATGAAAATATCGGCATCTGGTTCCATGGTGCTGGTAACCTGACAACTCAGTACAACAACAACAACTCCAATGATGGGCTGCACACCTTCACCTACACAAACCAAAGCTGGTACGACACCGCCAATCAAACTGCTACAGCAGTTCCTGAGCCAGGTAGCATGGCCGCGCTGGGTCTGTTTGCACTCGCCGCTGTCGGTAAGCTACGCAAGCGCTCAGGTGATGCGCTTGGCGAATAAAGTCCGTCTCCATCAGGGCATCTAACGTTTAGAGGCTTCAGTTGTGTAATTGTTCCAGAGTGCATCTGCTCCACAGTGCATCCACTTGCATTTACATCTAGTCTCTGTATCGTCTAACGATGATGCAGGGACTTTCCTTATGGTCGTAAGGCACTGAGTTCTAGCACTGACCGAACGCTAGCTCCAGTCCTCTCCTTTTTTCATCCAGGTTGGCTTGAATATGCGTTCGCCTTTGTGAATCTCTCGGGTTTTAGCGAACAGTTCTGATTCGGTCATGCCTAGCCTTGTCAGCATTTTATCCAAATCGGACTGAATATCTCGCGCGCCTTGAAAGCCGTCGTAGCGAATACGTAACCGGGCCAAATCAGCCAGATTAAAGTTATCCATATCACTGGCCATGATGGCATTGAGCGCATCGCGATCTTTCTTGTACTGGGGATGTAGATAGTCTTTGTTGCTTTGAGCTTCTGTCATTGTTGTTTCACTGTCTTTTTGATTACTGGTTTAATACCGATGCGTGGTGGCTAATATGATCGCCCATGAAGGTTGAAATAAAGTAGTAGCTGTGGTCGTAGCCTGGTTGCATGCGCAGGGTTAGTGGTTGCCCAGCTTGCTTACATGCAGCTTCAAAAGTATCGGGCAACAGCTGTCCGTCTGCCAGAAATTGGTCGGCGTCGCCCTGGTCTATTAGGAGCGATCGCTCATCTCCCCCATTCTTCTTCACCAGCTCGGTCGCATCATAGTCCGCCCAATCCGATTCATCATCACCCAGGTATCCAGCAAAGGCCTTTTTACCCCAGGCGCACTGGGAAGGCGCAGCAATCGGCGCAAACGCCGAAACCGAAGCGTACTGTTCGGGATTTTTTAGCCCGCAGATTAGCGCACCATGACCGCCCATAGAATGGCCCATAATTCCTACGCGATCTGCCTTTACATCAAATGTCTTGGCAATCAGCTGGGGCAATTCTACCGTCACGTAGTCATACATTTGATAGTGCTTTGCCCAGGGAGACTGGGTCGAATTCACATAAAAGCCCGCCCCAGTTCCAAAGTCCCAGCTATCATCTTCGCCGGGAATATCCACACCGCGTGGGCTGGTGTCGGGCGCGACTAGCAAAAGGCCGTGTTCGGCAGCGTAACGCTGAGCACCTGCTTTTTCTATGAAGTTTTTTTCGGTGCAGGTAAGGCCAGAAAGATAGTAAAGCACAGGGAAAGGCCCTGCTTCTGCTTGGGGTGGGACGTATACGGCCAGGGACATATCGCAGGCACAGGCGTCCGATAGATGTTGATAAAAGCGGGTCGTGCCGCCGAAGCTTTTGGTGCGTGATGTTTCTGAAAGTGTTTTTGTAAGGGGCATGGAGTGTTTAATCGAAGAGGACGACGCTGCGGATGGACTCACCGCGATGCATCAGGTCAAAGGCATCGTTGATTTTATCGAGGGGCATGGTGTGGGTAATCAGGCTGTCGATATTGATGCGCCCGTCCATGTACATGTCGACAATGCCGGGAACGTCCGTGCGCCCGCGCGCACCGCCAAAGGCGCTGCCTTTCCACACGCGGCCAGTCACTAGCTGAAAAGGTCGAGTGCTAATTTCTGCACCGGCTTCAGCAACCCCGATAATGGTGCAAACGCCCCAGCCTTTGTGGCAGCACTCCAAGGCCTGGCGCATGACGTTGACATTGCCAATACATTCAAAGGAGTAGTCTGCGCCACCATCGGTTAGCTCTACCAAATGGCCAACCACGTCGCCGTCAATCTCTTTGGGATTCACAAAGTGAGTCATGCCAAATTTTTCGGCGATCGCCCGCTTCTCCGGATTAATATCCACACCCACAATCTTATCTGCGCCCACCATCTTCGCCCCCTGAATCACATTCAAGCCAATGCCGCCCAGGCCAAACACCACAACGTTTGCGCCCGCTTCTACCTTAGCGGTAAAAATAACTGCGCCGATGCCAGTGGTCACCCCGCAGCCGATGTAGCAGACCTTATCGAACGGGGCATCAGAACGAATTTTGGCCAGCGAAATTTCGGGCAGTACGGTGTAGTTGGCAAAGGTAGAGGTACCCATGTAGTGATACAGCGGCTTGCCCTGGTACGAAAAGCGGCTGGTGCCATCTGGCATTAGGCCTTTGCCCTGAGTAGAGCGCACGGCCTGACAAAGATTCGTCTTTTGGCTCAGGCAGTAAGCACACTCGCGGCATTCGGCGGTATATAGCGGAATGACGTGGTCGCCGGGCTTCAGGCTTTTGACACCAGTGCCCACCTCACGCACGATGCCTGCCCCCTCATGGCCAAGAATCGAAGGGAAAATGCCTTCAGAATCTTTACCAGAAAGCGTGTAGGCGTCGGTGTGGCATATGCCAGTGGCCTTAATTTCTACGAGTACTTCACCGGCTTTGGGGCCCTCTAACTGCACCGTTTCGATGCGTAATGGCTGATTAGCTTCAAAGGCGATCGCTGCTTTTACGTCCATCGAAAGCTCCCGTGTTTTCGAGTCCACTTATTTTCAACTTGCTTATTATCGCCGCATCATAGCCATAGCGGTGATGCCTTGAGACATAAATAAACTCGATTTTCTGACAGTTCAAGCTGGTGATTCAGGCATTCCAGAACCTGGATACCTACGCTGTATCTGTACTCATCCTAAGCATCAAGCTTACTATTTTTGAATCTGTCAACCTCATACCGAAGCCCTGGTAAACTGCGACGGTTACGCCTACGAAGATACCAGCATCTTTGAAACGGTGGATCTTACCAACAGCCAAGTCAGTCGCCTATCAACAGAGCCTGATAGCTATATTTTTGAATCCGGCAGAACAACAGGTGCATTCTAAAGTTGCCGATCTCAGAAGCCAAAATTAACCAAGAGCCAAAATTAATCAAGCCGAACCTAACCGCCGAAATTGCCCGTGGTCACAGTGTATACACAACTAGCGTCTACCAACGTCTATCTCACTTCCTTTAAATCGTCTCATCCATGAAAAACAAGCTTCTTTCGGCCATCGTTTGCACAATTGCTCTGGCGGGTTCTCTAGCCGGTTCTACTATCGCATTCAGGCAAGCTGCGATCGCTCAAGTCATGCCACCACAGCAAATGCTAAACGCACTCGTCAGCCGCTGCAACCGGGCGACAGAAGTCACCTATCGCTCCGCACAGCTGGCCTCGCCCGACGGCAACACCCGCGTCTACGCCGAAGGCATGCTACGCAAGCAGGTCGTTCCCAACAGTCAGCGCAGACAGCTAGACACAGCCAGAGCCTGCCTGCCAGACAGCCGTGAAACAGTCAGCCGCAACCTAATCATCGAAACCGAAGGCAGCATCCGCGAACTCACAGATTCTCCCTACAACGAAGGTTACATTCTCTATCAGCCTCGGGCATTCACCGCCGACAGTCGCTTCCTTGCCCTCGATATGCGCGTAGCCTACACCGACGGCGTTCCCGGCAGCTATGTCATCTTCTTCGATATGGAAGACGAAACCGTGGTCTCAGCAGAAGTGTGTGACGGCATGCCATTTCAAAACTACATCGGATTTTCTTCCGAGACCGAGGCAGTCATTCTCTGTCAGGACTACGGCCTGGCCGACGGTACACCCGTAGAACGGGTAGAAGCCATTAACTTACTAGACGGTAGCGTACGCCCCCTTGCCAGTCAGCCCGAAGGTCTGCTGGGCTACGGAAGAATTATCAAAGAGTTTGAAGTTACCAGCGCCCAGTTTTTTGAATGAAGTCTGTGAGTGAAGTACAGTGAATAGCACTGTGCCAGTGACAACTTTGGTTCTTCAAACAATACTGTCTATCACAGCAAGTTTTAGCAGCCAAACAATCAATCAACAACCCGCGAAACGCCATCGGCAAATAGAACTAAAGCCTTTACGCAAAGTCACGGTATCGAAGCGAACAACAGTTCAAGTAGTCTTGATATGGAGTGGTCAGTTGCAGTTTGCGTCCCGAACCAGCCCTGGTTTACGGGCGCAGTGGATAGATTAAACATATCGTCGGGAACATAAGCTTCCAAACTTATCTATCCGAATATCGCTACCCGAGCATCTTTTGTACCTACCACTCGCACCTCACGCACGACACATGAGCTATGAAGAATTCCCACCGTCCGCCCGTTCAACCAAAGCTTTCGCGTCTTTGGAAGGCCTCTCTCGCATTAGTCGGGGGTCTGGCCGTACTAACGCAGGCTGACGCCGCCTTTGCGGGCATATGTCGCGCTGAGCTACCCCGCAGAATTGACGCCATTCTCAATGGCTACACGCTAGATGGAGCCAACGTTGGCGTTCTGATCGAAGATGCTAATCCCGACACGCGAGTTCTCTATGCACGCCGCGCTCAGGAAAAGTTTGTTCCCGCATCAAACGTCAAGCTGCTTACCACCGCCGCTGCTCTGCACAACCTGGGCCCAGACTTCACTATCCGCACCTCTGTATATGGCACACCCAACAGCCCAGAACAAGATTTGTTCGTTGTGGGCCGAGGCGATCCTACCTTCACCAGCTATCAAATCAACCTGCTTTCTGGTCAGCTAAAGCAACAGGGCATTCGCCGCGTTAACAGCCTCACCGCCGTCGATAACTACTTTGCAGGGCCTGCCGCCAATCCCTACTGGGACGAAGAAGACTACCGCGCAGGCTATGGCGCATCGGCAAACAGTCTCATCCTCAACCGCAACGAGCTCGGGTTCACCTCTATTCCCAACCGAGCGGGCCAGCCCCTTAGCATTGTGTGGGACCGCCCCGAGTTTGTACGTGGCTGGCGTATCGAGAACAACTCTCGCACCGTCAGCGGCGGTTACGAGTTTATTGATGCAGGTCAAAGACCCGGACAGAAAGTCATGACCGTTCGGGGTCAGCTGATTGCCGGAACCGCTAGTGACAACAGTTCCATTGCACTGTTAGATCCTGGCAGCTACTTTGCCGAACAGTTTCAGCAGAGCCTGAACGCCTACGGATTGCCGACGGCTCGAACTCAAGTGAGCCAGGCAAGTCCACCCAGTGGCTTGGTAGAACTTGCCGCCATCCAGTCCCCACCCCTAAGTGCCTTCATCGACCCGACGAACCTCTACAGCGTCAATATTTACGCAGAGGCGATGCTAAAAACTTTGGGCCAGACGGTAGAGCCGACGACTCAAAATGCCTACATGTCTGGAGCAAATGCGGTCAGCCAGGTGCTTACAGACTTGGGCGTGCGGCCTGACAGCATCAGTATTGTGGATGGCTCGGGCCTCTCCCGGCGAAATCAGGCCACGCCCGAGGCTTTGGTAGATACCCTACAAGCCATGGCCAAAACCAGCAATGCCACTGTCTATCGCAACTCGCTGGCAGTGGGGGGACGGAGCGGGACATTACGCAACCGCATGAGGGGCACCAATGCAGAAGGCCGCTTCCAGGGCAAAACAGGCACCCTTAGCGGCACCTACACGCTCAGCGGCTACTTGAATCCGCCCGACCACCCGCCATTGGCTTTAAGCATTCTGGTGAATGACACCGACGCAAGCGGACGCGATGTCCGTAGCCTGATCGATCAGATCGTGGTCCATGCTGCTAACTTGAGCGACTGCGACTAAAAGGAAGCATCGTAATTGTTACGAATTTACAGAGGAAGAAAAACCACACTGTCTTTAAACTCATCTGACTTGCCCAAAGTCGAAATCAATTCCAGATCGCGAACACAGGTTCCGATAGAGACCTTTGTCTGACGGGCAAAAACAACACCTGAGAATGACATTCTATTTTGCTGCCGACGATTTGCTTCTACGACCAAATCATCATCCTGAGAGAATAGAATACGACCAAGTGCTACCGCTCGGTCCAATACAGCAGGGTCTGGCAAGCCACTTCTATCATCTTCTTGGACAGTCAGCACATCAATTCCTCTTTGGCGGAGCCCATTGGTAATTGCCCCATGCACATTTTCATCCATGTAAATCGGAAGCATTACTGAAGCAAGCCTTGAGACCTTAGGCGAGCAGCAAAAGTAGACTCTCCAACCAATTGAGCTTGCTCCTCCATAGCCTTTTCTCTGCGTTCAATATCTTCATCCAAAGACTGACGATTATCCCAATAGTAGGCTAGTGCTGAATACACCTGTCCCATGCTCAGATACCGATGGTTGATTTGAATTTCTTCCGCCGTCCAGCCATAGCTTCGCTGAGCTAGAACTATCTCTATCACCTTCATTGTTGTCCCAGCAATGATTGGTATACCTTCGGAGGTCAGGGCAACATGGGGATATTCAGTAGGTATGAGCGTGTTAGTTTCTATCATGAACAGCTTGCAGTTTATCTGCAACTTGCTTTCTAGGGTGATAAGAGCTTAGCAAATGAAAGTATATTCAACCATCAGGTTTGTTGAGTTCCACAAAACTACTCGAGATCGATTAGTTCCTTCTGAGTACGCTCTTTTGCATTTTGCCAACGAATGGTTCTAGCCCAAGGCATCTGTATGTGTAGAAATTTGTTTCTACATAGAGTACACTTGAACTATTATTCAGGTATAGTATTCGAAATGTAGCACTTAACCAGCTCTGTTTGGTTGAGCACACAGGCCTTTTGCAGACGTAGGAACCTAACTCTTATGCCCACCAAATCGAAGGAAACGCCAACCGCAAAAAAACGCGCCACCGCTAAGCAATCTACCAAGCAGGCCAAAGAAAAATCTACCCCGCAGAAAGCCACCACTCGGAGAAAGACAGCGCAGAAAACCTCTGCTAAAAAAGCGTCTACTCAGGTAATGGCGAAAGAGCAGGTCGAAGCTGTGCAAGCAGCTCAACAAACGATGCTAGAAATTTCTGAAGAGCAAGCACCTGCAACGACCGCAACAAATACGGCGACGGAAAAGCAGGCCGCCGCCGAGAGTAACGTAACCTCAGCTATGTCTTCAGAGACGGATGCTGGTGAGGTCACTCGTGAGTTTGTTAGCAAAGCAGAACCTGAGGCCGGTCGCGATCGCCCTTTTCTAGCCAGTCAGCTAATAAACGAGAACATTTGGGCACCCAACGCTGCCATCCCCACCCTAGATGAGGCCACCTACGCTGCCCAAAAAGCACAGGCCGAAGCCCAGCGCCGTGCTATCGAAATCGCCAGCCTGAACCTGCAAAATATGAACAATCTGCACCAGTTGGAACAGCAGAATATCGATATTGCCATCAGTGCCAAAAATAATGAGACTCGCAATGCGCAGCTTGCAGCCGCTGGCATTGACTATCACACCCAGCTAGAGATGAATGGCGAAAAGTCGCAGCATCTGGCACAGGCGGCGGCTAAGCATCAGGCAGCTACCCGTGAGAGTGGCTATACCGACCAGCTGATTGCGCTAAAAGATCAAAACTTTGAGCTGGAAATTGAACAGGCACAGAATGTCTTTGCCGAAAAAGCGGCTCGCTACCGGGCTCAGCTGACTGGCCAATAGGCAAACCATATGCATATGAATCAAAGTCGTTATCTCATTCGCCGCAATGCTAAACCTGTTTGCCAATACCAAGACTTCCGATAATGATGGCGTTTGGGATCTTAAGTGCTGGAGTGCGATCGCTCTTTTTGGTCTTCTCCTATCGCTCAGTAATACCCATCGGTTTCTTCAGCAGGCAGGCAAATCTGTTGCACTGCTCGCAGGTGGCGCTGTTGTTGCTACCCTCATTCACAAAGAGGATGACGCCAAGCTCGATCAGCTAGCGCTTGAGCTGCAAGCAGAACAGGAAGAGCAGCTTGCTAGGCTACAGGCCATGGGAGAATCGCAGCAGCGGTTGATTGATGAGCTGTATGAGAGTGCGATCGCAGAGTCAACACTCTTTGCCAGCACCACCCAGTCAAACGCGACCTCACAAGCCAAGCTTGAGCAATCTAAAGCTCGCATTGCAGAACTGGAAACTGCCTTGGCCGAAAAAACGACCCTGGCTACCGACATGCTCACCGAGCTAGAAGCCGAAGCCACCAGCACTTTCAAGCAGTTCAATAACAAAATCGCCGCTCAAGACGAGCTAATCAACAACCTGCATCGGCAAATTGAGTCCTTACGCGCTACTAATGCTGAACTCACCGCCCGGCAAACAAATAATCTATTCGCAAGCATTGGTACAGAGCCCCTTTTAAAGCAGCAGCAACTTAGTCAGCTATTGAAAAACTGAAAGCTATTCATTGAACCTTGAAACGTCTTCAATTTTGGCACATCTGTATATACTCAATGTATAAACGTCAAATCCTTCAGTTATGACAGTTTCCGTTCGGCAACTCGTAGCTTTGCGGAGCGTGATCGCTTATTCCCCCTTACCTCTTCGCGATCCGCCACCAACGGCTTCTTCGTAATAATCTGCAATCGCTCATCCCCCCGGTACGCATACTTCACAATCCGATCTTCCAAGCTGTGAAAGCTAATAATCGCCAGCCGTCCACCAGGATTCAGCCAGTCGGGAGCCTTCGCTAAAAAGTCAGTCAGTACATCTAGCTCACCATTCACGGCAATGCGCAGCGCTTGAAACGTACGAGTCGCCGGATGAATGCGACCATGACGCGCTTTGGGTGGAAACGCACCGCCAATGGCATAGGCCAACTCCGTCGTTGTACTAAAAGGACGATTGGCAACTATCTTCCGCGCAATCCGCCGCGATAGCCGCTCCTCACCATATTCATAAATGGTGTCGGCAATCGTTTTTTCATCCCAGTGGTTCACAATTTCCTCAGCTGTCAATTCCTGGGTGCTATCCATCCGCATATCTAGCGGCGCTTCATTGCGAAAGCTAAATCCACGCTGGGCCTGGTCTAGCTGTGTGGAACTCACACCGATATCAGCCAGGATGCCGTCGAAACGGCGATCGCCTGGCTCATAGCGAGCGAAGTTGGTATGCACACAGGAAACGCAATCACCCCACACCTTCAGCCGGTCCTTTGCCGCTGCCAATGCCTGCAAGTCCTGATCAAGGGCAACCAGTGACACATTCTCTGCCGCCGTCAAAATCAATTCACTATGCCCGGCCCCACCGACCGTCGCATCCAAATAGCACCCACCCGCCTTTATCTGTAAGCCTTCCAACACCTGCTCGCTGAGTACCGGAATATGAAAAAAAGTCTGGGTCGTACTATCTTCGGGCATATCTTCAGCCATTGGTAGGCATATGTGAGAAGCACTACCTTATAATCAAGGCAAATGAGTGCTTTTGGACGTTGAATCTTTAGAGTAAACGTACGACAATAAAGTCACAGATGGAAACCCGCATAAGGACGCCTGCGAACTAATGGCTACGCTGCAAACCAAAACCGAACCCATGGTCATTAACATGGGCCCACACCATCCCTCTATGCACGGGGTGCTAAGGCTCATTGTCACGCTCGACGGCGAAAACGTCATCGACTGTGAGCCGGTGATCGGCTACCTGCACCGTGGTATGGAAAAAATCGCTGAAAGCCGCACTAACGTCATGTTCGTGCCCTACGTCAGCCGGTGGGACTACGCCGCAGGCATGTTCAACGAAGCGATTACCGTCAACGCCCCTGAAAAGCTTGCAGACATTCCCGTCCCACGCCGGGCCAGCTACATCCGCATGATTATGCTGGAGCTAAATCGCATTGCCAATCACCTGCTATGGCTTGGCCCCTTTATGGCTGACTGCGGTGCTACCACACCCTTTTTCTATATTTTCCGTGAGCGTGAGCTCATTTACGACCTGTGGGAAGCAGCTTCCGGTGCACGTCTGATTAATAACAACTATTTCCGCGTCGGTGGTGTTGCCGCAGACCTGCCCTACGGTTGGATCGACAAGTGCGAAGACTTCTGCGACTACTTTATGCCCAAAGTAGACGAATACGAGAAGCTAATTACTGACAACCCCATTTTCCGCCGCCGCGTAGAAGGCGTCGGCACCATGTCCCGCGAAGACGCCATTAACTGGGGCTGTTCTGGCCCAATGCTCCGCGCCTCTGGTGTGAAGTGGGACCTGCGTAAGGTAGACCACTACGAATGCTACGACGAGCTAGATTGGGATGTGCAGTGGGCCACCGAAGGCGACTGCTTTGCCCGCTACATTGTTCGCATTAATGAAATGCGCGAGTCGGTAAAAATCATTCGCCAGGCGATGAAGCAGTTGCCCGGCGGCCCCTTCGAGAACTTGGAAGCCAAGCGCATGGCCGGTGGGCCCAAGTCTGAATGGAACGACTTCGACTATCAGTTTGCGGGTAAGAAAATCGCGCCTACGTTCAAAATTCCTGAAGGCGAGCACTACGTACGTGTTGAAACGGGTAAGGGCGAAGTCGGCGTCTACATCATCGGTGAAGACAACGTTTTCCCATGGCGCTGGAAAATCCGCGCTGCTGACTTCAACAATCTGCAAATTCTTCCTAACTTACTCAAGGGTGTGAAGCTTGCCGACATCATGCCGATTTTGGGCAGTGTTGATATCATCATGGGCTCTGTCGACAGATAGTCCGCCGTAGGTTGAAAGTCTATGACTGTTACCACGCAAAAACTATCCTTTGCCGAGTATCTTGAGTACTCGGATGGCACAAACACGCGTTACGAACTGGTAGAAGGGGAACTGATTCCTATAAGTTTAGGAACAGGTACTCACGGTAGTATTGCCGAGTTTGTTCACGACGAATTTCGTATGCAGATTCGGCAAGCTCAGCTGCCCTGGACGTCAAAGCAAATGACCGTAGGCATTCAATCCCCCAGAGGTACAAGGTGGGACACTAGCCGGATTCCAGACGTCACTGTTCTGAATGTAGAGCAGTGGCAAGCAATGGCTGACAGAGAAGCAGCCATTGCCCTAAACGAGCCGCCGCCTTTTCTAGTTGTTGAAGTGGTCAGCCCTTCGACGCGGGCAGACGACTACCGCTCCAAACCGTCAGAATATGCGCTGCTAGAAATACCTGAGTATTGGATAGTCGACCCGCTACAGCAGAAAGTTACTATCACGACACTCGACTATCGACTGTACGACTACTCAGAATTTGAGGGAGAACAGCTTATCGGCTCTTTGACATTTCCAAAGATAAAGCTAACAGCGGCGCAGGTTCTCCGTGGAAGGCGTTAAACAAGAAGCATAACTATACAGGCGGAACTGTAATTTGCGTTTTGCTATCGGACGATAGATGCGTGAGGTCCATTAGTCGCTGTGAGTAGATGCCTTCTGCCATAGCAGGCGCAGTGGCCTTCCCAGCGTCAATGCAGTTCACCCAGTGGTCTACCACGCGTACAAAGGGCGCAATGCGGCCATCGGCATACAGTTTTGGAAAAGCCAGCCGTTCAGGTTCTGGGACTTCTTGTAGCTCAGCGCCTAACTCACTTTTGTACACCTTAAATCCGTTCACATAGTCTTTCTGGCTAGGGTTGCCAATCACCAGCGTCCCCTTATCACCGTAAACCTCCACAAAGTGTCCCCGTCCGGCATAGCTCACGGCGCTTAGCGTAATCTGGCAAAGCGTATCGTCTGCTAGCGTCAGCATAATTGCACACACATCATCAGAGTCCACTGGCTTCAGTTCACCCGTGACCGGATCTGGGCGCTGCGGAATAGAGGTGCTAAGCGTAGCGCTGATGCTAACAGCCCGCCCAAAGAGCCAGTTCACATAGTCGAAGGTGTGGGAACCAATAGAGCCCAGCGCGCCGCCGCCAAGTTCTTTTTGGGCGTACCAGTTCCAGGCACGTTCGGTGCTGGCCCGGCTAGAGGCGAGCCAGTCGATTTTAATCAGACGCTTTTTGCCAACGACGTTTTGTTCTATCAGCTCGGCAAAGTGCTGCCAGGCAGGAATAAAGCGAAACTCAAAATCAGGAATCACAATCACGTTGTGCCCTATCGCCAGCTGTTGCAAATGCTCGGCTTCTTCGACAGAGAGTGTCACAGGCTTTTCGAGCAGGAGGTGTTTGCCTGCGGTGATAATGTCCCTTGCCAGGTCGTAGTGGGCAAAGGGCGGTGTGGCCAGGGTGACTGCCTGAACGGTGTCAGCAGCTAAGATTTCGGCAAGGCTGTCGGTTGCTAGCGCAATGTTGTGTTTGGCTGCAACCTGTTGGGCTTTGGCGCGATCGCGATTCCACACAGCAACAACCTCCGTTCGATGGTGCGCCTCCAGTCCAGGAATATGCACCTTTTGTCCAAATCCAGTGCCCACCACTGCTACGCCAATTTGTGCCATGACCTTCATATTTTCTTAATTATCTATATAACAGCCTACACCGAAGACCCAAGGCAACGAAACAGGCACCGAAAAACAGTCAGCGAGAATCGTCGTTTTTTTCTACACTGAAGGTATGAGCAAAACTGAGCAAATACTAAGCGCCATACCAGGCAATCCTTTTGTCGGCCTTCAGAAAGTCGATGAGCTGTGGACACGCTACAAAGCGGGGCAGCGCAGCGTTCCTGACGTTGTATCTGAAACGGCACAGCCGCTGGAAGCGGTTGAATACGATGTGATTATCTGCGGCGGCACCCTTGGGATTTTGCTGGGTGCGGCGCTAGCGCTTAAGGGTTGGAAGGTCGCCTTGCTAGAGCGCGGTGAACTGCGGGGGCGCGATCAGGAGTGGAATATCTCGCGGCGAGAGCTAGAGACCTTTGTAGAAATGGAGTTGCTAAGTGTAGAAGGGTTGGAAGCAGTGATCGCCTCCCAATACAACCCCGCCCGAGTCTCCTTCAACGGCGGGCCAGATCTCTGGGTAGAAGACGTATTAAACATTGGGGTAGATCCGGTCAGTCTGCTTGAACAGCTCAAGCAAAAGTTCCTTTCATCAAGCGGCATCCTGTTAGAACATACGCCATTTAAATCTGTGAGCATTCATCCCAATGGGGCGAGCGTACAAACTCACGAAAACACGATTACTGGGCGACTGCTGATAGATGCGATGGGCCACTTTTCTCCGATGGTGCAACAGGCCCGCGAAGGAAAAAAGCCAGATGCGGTATGTCTGGTAGTAGGCACCTGCGCCAAAGGCTACGAACAGAATGAGTCGGGTGACTTGATTGTCTCTTTTACGCCTATTCAAAAGCAGTGTCAATACTTTTGGGAGGCCTTCCCTGCCCGCGATGGTCGCACCACCTATATGTTCACCTACCTGGACGCACATCCAAATAGGCCCAGTCTTACAGAAATATTTGACGATTATTTTGAGCTCCTGCCACAGTATCAGAAGGTCTCTCTTGAGCAGCTAGATTTTCAAAGGGCCTTATTCGGCTTTTTTCCATGCTACAAAGATAGCCCGCTTCAGTACAAGTGGAACAGAACGTTAGCCATAGGAGACTCGAGCGGCAGCCAATCTCCCCTTAGCTTCGGTGGCTTTGGCGCAATGGTCAGACATTTAGATCGGCTCACGACAGGTATTGATGATGCCCTACGAGCCAATCTGCTAGATAGCAAGGCGTTGGCGCGCTTGCAGCCTTATCAGCCAAATCTATCGGTGACCTGGCTCTTTCAAAAATCTATGAGTGTAGGCATCAATCAGACGCTGCCGCCAAACAAAATAAACAACATCCTTTCTACTATTTTTGCGGATATGGATTCGTTGGGGGATGAGGTGCTAAGACCTTTTCTACAAGATGTAGTGCAGTTTCCAGCGTTGGCAAAGACGATGCTAAGAACGTCAACGCGGCATCCGGCTTTGGTAGCGAGCATTCTGCCGCAGGTAGGCGTGGGTGTGATCGCCGCCTGGACCAAACACTTTTTCTCGCTGGGCAGCTACAACTTTTTCAACAACATAGAAGAAACCGTAGACACTCGTCGAACTACCGACAAAAAGCAATACTATGCCGATCGTAGACGAGATGCCCTCAAATATGGTTCAGGTGGCGATTACAAAAGGTAAGCTCGCTCTGACTGCAAGAGAAATGGAAGTAGACAGGGGCAGTATTTCAATAAGCACTACTTCTGCAATGCGGGCTTCGCCAAAAAGGTGGCCATTGAGTCATCCATGGCATCAATCCACGGCGTGTGATGAACAGGGGCTTTGGTGCCTGTACAGGGAGAAGTAAATGCCTTGTCGCGATAGCCTAAAATGCTGTGCTCTTTATCATGTTCCCATTCTTTGAATAGCGACACGGTCATGTCCCAGTCACAGGGTGCATAGTCCACAACATCCACTAGATCGACGATGTAGTCCTTCTGATAGTCGATCTGTTCAAAAGCATCTTTGAGGGCTTCTTCTCGCTGTTGCCAAATCGCGATATCCTGCTTCATCGCTGCGATGTCCGGCAGCGCGATGCGACCAAGGACAACATCGCGGGCATACCAGGCCTGCACGTCAAACATGCTAAACGTGTAGAACTGATCTTGCATCCCAAGATACATTAACTTTGGGTTAGTCTCCCAGAGAATTCCTTTGTAAAGGGAGCCTGAGTAAAGCCGATTTTTGGTTCTGAGGCGGAGATTATCGGCCAGGAAAGGAAAGTGGTGCTGATAGCCGACACATAGAACCACCGCGTCTACAGCCTGAGCGCTGCCATCTTTAAAGTGGGCTGTTCTGCCATCTAGGTGGGTGACTAGCGGAACTTCTTTGATACCTTCGGGCCAGTCAAAGCCCATAGGCGCTGTGCGATAGCTGATAGTAACCGATCTCGCTCCGTACTTATAGCTTTGCAGGGCAATGTCTTCTGCGGAATAGCTGCTACCGACGACGAGAACATCCTTGCCCGTGAACTCTCTCGCCTCGCGAAAATCGTGACTGTGAAGTACTCGCCCAGGAAAGCGATCGAGCCCTTGGATGAAGGGCACGTTCGGCACAGAAAAGTGCCCAGAACAAACGATCACATAGTCAAACTCTTCTATTTGCTCTTGATCTGATGAAAAGTTGTACGTGCGTACCCGAAAGGTATCTGTTGCTTCAAGGAACTCTACATAGCGAACCACTGTGCTAAAGCGAATGTAGCGTTCTAAGTTTTCTTTTTTGGCGCGGCCTGTGATGTAGTCGTAAAGGACTTCTCGCGGTGGAAATGATGGAATGGGCTGGCCAAAGTGTTCGTCGAAGGTATAGTCAGCAAACTCCAGGCATTCCTTTGGTCCGTTGGACCACAGATAGCGATACATGCTGCCATGAACAGGTTCACCGTACTCATCGAGCCCTGTGCGCCAGGTGAAGTTCCACAAGCCGCCCCATCCAGCCTGCTTTTCAAAGCAGACAATTTCGGGAATGTCAGCGCCTTTTAGTCGAGCTTGCTCGAAGGCATGAAGTTGAGAAAGACCACAAGGTCCGGCACCAATAATTGCAACACGTTCGGCCATACTAAACTTGTTCCTCTATGTATGCAGGTTTTTTTGGACAATTTTTGTAGATTGGATAAATTTTAGCAATGCTGCCTCCGCAAAATTGTTGCTGGTTTAACCAACGAGCTACAGTTTTCTCACTTCACGTCATCAAATGATGAGATTCTTTATAATGAAAACGCCTTGCGAATTTCGTTGACATTGGCGCTAGCTGTCTGGATGTAGACTCTGGGCTGTTCGTACCAGAGATGATGCCATGCCAGAATTGCAACGCCGTTAATACGAGCAGGAACAGCGCGATCGCAAGGAAACGGCGTCAGGCTATAGAGTGGTTTTGTCGTCGCAATCTTCGGCAAACGAGATAAGGCTAGATCTGCGGGGACAATGAAGGTCGCCGCCGGACAGCGCTTGACCCAGACCTTCAGATTTAGATCGGCGATCGCTTTCTCAAAAGCTGTCTCCCCAGAGATTGTCTGGGGCAATGCTACCCGGAAGTTGTTTTCGCACAGTCGCAAAACAGAGCAGGGCTGATGGCTAAAGTTCGCTGTGAGCGATTGGAAAGGGGAAATGTGGCTAATGGCTGGAGAAAAGAGCGCGATCGCCGCTTGCAGTCCGTCCACACCTGCAAAATCCCAGAGAATATAGTCTGCTGTAGAATCTGACATCGCCACCACCATTATCTAAGTCCGCACTCGACTTTTCGTGGGATCATAGAGTGAAAGCGAGCCGACTTCTGCCCTAATCCGCCGCTTGATACCGTCCATCATCCCGACCTCTAGTTCTGTGCCAACTTGCGCGTATTCTGGCGCGACCTGCGCTAACGCGATACTGCGATTTAATACAGGAGAGAATGTGCCACTGGTGACATGACCCACCCGCCAGTAGCTGCCTTTTGAGGTGCCCGCTGGATACACACGCTGTCCTCCACAGGCCACTTCGTTGCCTTCAAGCAACAAACCAACCCCTACAAACGGCGATCGCTCTCGTAGTTTTTCCAAGGCAGCGCGACCGATAAAGTCAGGCTTTGTTTTTAGGCCCACCGTCCAGCCAATCCCCGCCTGATAAGGCGAAATCAAATCGTTGAATTCTCGGCCAGAGGCCAGCAGGCCTGCCTCAATTCGAGCGCGATCTAGCGCCTGCATTCCCAACGGCAAAAGATCATAAGCAACGCCTGCCTGCATCAAAATATCCCATAGCGCTTCGCCGTGGTGAGGATGAACAAACAGCTCATATCCCAACTCACCGGTGTATCCTGTGCGCGATAGCAAAACAGGAATTTTCCCAACGGTGCCAGTGACAAAGCGAAAAAACTTTAGCTCACTCAGGTCAGCCATCTCCCATTCAGCATCAATCTCCACTAGCGAAGACAACATATCTCGTGAGTAAGGCCCTTGCAATGCCAAATTGTGCAGGCGATCGCTACTATTCTCAATCATAACTGCAAACCCTTTCTCCTTAGCCACCTGCTGTAGCCAAAGGCCATCCGTATCGCAGTTGCCCACATAGCGATAGACCAACTCTCCTAACCGAAAGACAATACCATCGTCAATAATGCCGCCGTGAGGATTCAGCAAACAGCCGTAGGCTGATTGGCCCACAGCTAGCTTGGCGACATTACGAGAAAACGTCCACTGCAGCAGCGCTAGCGCATCTGCGCCTGTCACCTCAAACTTACGCAGCGCCGAAAGGTCCATGAGTGCTACACGCTCCCGCAGCGCCCAATATTCAGCATGATCGCCTTGGTGGGCATAACTCATTGGCACCCAAAAGCTGTTGTATTCCGCTAGGTTTTGAGTGAGCGATCGCACACGGCCAGTAAACGCACTCTCTTGAGTCAGCCGCAAGGGAAGCTCTCTCGCACTGCGCCGCCCAATCGCCTGTGGAAAGTTCTCTTCAGCCGAGTAGATACGAACATGAATCGCCGTAGGATGCCAGCCATTGACTGGATCAATATCGTCAGGACAGGCTGAACTCGCACAGAGCAGGTCTTGATGAGCCTTGAGTAATACATAGTCTCCTGGGCGTGACCAAGATTCTCCCGAGACAATGCTGCCACTCTCATCCACTTCAGTATTGAAAAAGAAATTTATAGCAGGCCATCCTGGGCGAGGTGAAATGCCGTAGGGTGCCAAGGCCCGATTGAAGTTTTCGCTACAGCTAGGATGGTCGAAATAGCCTGAATCTTCATAGGTCTTGTTGGTACAAGCCAGCATAAAGCTATCGTGGCGATCGCAAGTATCCTGAACAATCTCAACCAGCGGTTGCATGGTCTGTGAAAAGTATTTGCTGTACAGCCCGGCTTGAGGCATCGCTGTGCCTAGCAAGGTGCGAGTGACAGTGCCATCGAGTTCTTCTTGATACTGGTCGCCTGCAAATGCGAGAAAGTCAGAACATTGCGAGCCTTCAACGTCGATGATTTGAATGTACTGTCCGGCTTTGACCGGGTAGGCGATCGCGCTGGCAGCTTTGACGCGATACTCCGCCACCAGTACACCCAAAAGGGCAGGCACATCGGTAAATTGAGAAGACGGTGAACAGACAACAGATTTGATATGTAGATTCTGCATGCTTTGGTGTGTGACCAAGGGGGCTACAGAGCGGGGGCTACAGAGCAGAGTGTATTTATACTATATTGGCTTACCACTTCTCTGCCAGATGGCACTGTAGCATCTGTCACTCTTCAACTTTCTCAAAATCTGTAATCAGCGTTGAAACATGCTCACCACACTGGAACAAATATCTTTGTTCCAGTGTGGTGAAAATATCACCTTCATCGATGCTAGCTAGGTGGCGGCTCACCAGGTCTACCATCAGGCCCTCCTTCACGACCGCCAGGGGGTCTATCATCAGGCCCTCCTTCACGACCGCCACCAGGGGGTCTACCCTCCGAGGGACCGCCGTCAGGGCCACCCCCGCCAGGACCTGATCGCGTCGAAGGATCGGGCGTTCCCTTCACACAGCGCTGTACAAAGGGATACGCTTCCGTTACATAGTAGTGATAGATACCCTGCGGAAATTCGGGCGTGACCGCAAAACGACCATTGCATTCGTCGAGATCTCCACCCCCTTCAACATACTCATAATCTTGAGAAAAGGTCCCCATTGGGACAACGTCTACACTTGGGCGATCCGCATCTGGCATAGCTTTTAGACTATAACTGGGTTCCATGAGGCGTAGGGAACTCGTCCCTGAGTCGGCATCGCTGTACCCCAACCGCGCATAGAGCGGGAACCCATCGACTGCCCAACCAATGAGCTGCATCGATTCTCCGGCCAAATTCTGTTCTGACAGCATGCCTTTAGGAATGCCGTGATAGTGATAGACGCTCCCTCGCTGCACATGGGCGTGATTGTCATCTTCACCAAAGTCAAAAGTCTCCTGACCCAGTGCCTCCATCGTCCATTGTCCGCTACTGCCCGGTCTCAAACTACATTCAGATACATCAGTAATATCGGAGGCACATCGCCCGCCCGTACCAGGATTGAATTTTACGCCATTGAGCGCATAGGCTGGTTCGATAATTCGCTGACCAGAACCGGTACGTGCAACAGGTGTGAGTGGCATGACGACAGTCACCTCATGAGCCGCAATACGATTTCGCTCTGCTACAAATTGTTCACCTGTCTGGTGATCCGGCACACCGTTTGCAACCAGCCGTCGCTGTCCTTCAGCGCAAGACCACTGCGCCTCGCTTTGCAAGTTCAACTGCTCATTCAACACATTGGTACTAGCATCGCAAAGAATGCCCTGCGTCTCGGCGCTAGTCGAGGCGATTGGCTCACCTAAATCATCATCTCGCACATTTCTTTCTGGTCTAGCTTCTGAACCGCTTTGTGCAACACTCTCATAGCTTTGCTGGGTCAACAAACTGCGCAGCCCAAATACTAGCAATGCGATCGCAGCTCCCAATATAGCAACAGATAATCCTATCTTTTTCATCGACAAAGTACCCGTAAGAGAAAATAAGAATAGAGCAAGTCAGCTTGTGTGTTGAAGTTGAGCAGGCCAAACTACATACAAACGTTAGGAGGAAAAACCGTAGAAAACATCCGCTATTAGTCACGGGTGCCCATGACTAAGGTCACAGTCGGTAGTCATAGTTAGTAGTCATAGTTAGTAGTCATAGTCGGAAGAGAAATTGTGTTTTTAGAGGTCACTGACGGCTCGTTCAAGTTCTGCAATTGACTGGTTGTAAGCTGTTATCGCCTGTGCAAACGTGCTTTGAGCATTGGTAAGATCGCTTTGAGCTTCTAAGACTTCAAGCTGTGTACCAACACCAGACTGAAAGCGCAAACGGGCCAAACGCAGACCTTCTTGCGCCGAGACAATCCCTATTTCAGAGACATTAATTTGTTCTGCCTGTGATTGGAGACTGAGATAGGCACTCTCGACTTCTAGCCGAATTTGCGCCTGCTGGTTGGCGAGTTCACTAAGTGCGATCGCTTCGTTTGCTTGCGCCTGTCTCACCTGAGCATTGGCCACGCCACCATCGTAAAGCGTCCAATCCATATCTACACTAATATTGAAGCCATCTGACCAGCTACTTGCCGAGTCGGCATCGTACAGCAAGCTATTGGCAAAATCGTACCCGGTTGACAGGCTAATCTCTGGAGAGCGCTCCGCACGAGCTAGCCTTGCCTGATTCTGTTGAATGGTTTGTTCTAGCCGCTGTTGCGCTATCTCAGCTCTGGTTTGGTAGGCTCTCTCGATGGTTTCTTCCAGGCTGAGTTCCCAGATGGCTCGTTGCTCGATGGGTTCAACCGATAACGTCTGTGTCGTTTCTCCGATGCCCATTGCTTGCACCAGTTCTCTGGCTACTACATCTCTCTCATTCTCGGCATTCAGCAAATTCACGCGATCATCAGCAAGCTGGGTTTGAGCCTGAAGGCTGTCGTAGTGCGTTCCTACACCGGCTTCTTCTCGAATTTGAGTGTCTCGCAGGTTTTGTTCAGAATTAGCAACTGCTGCTTGATTAATGCGAACATTCTCGACAGCATTCTGCAATTCGTAATACAGCGTGGCAATATTTAAGCGCACTGTTTGCTGAATCTCTCGCAACTCTAGCTCAGCAATCTGAAGGTCGGCAAATGAAATATCAACAGCAGCTCGTCGCCGCCCAAAGTCCAGCAGCGTATAGCTCAGATCAACACCACCACTTAGGCTGCTGCTATCGTCGTCATTGCTTGTCACCGGAAAATCATAGTCTCCGCCTGTGGACAGTGTCACGTTTGGATTGTAGCTAGCCTGCTGCTCTTGCAGTGCGGCCTGGGTCTGTCGTACGGCCAACGTTGCCTGTTCAATATCACGATTGGATCTGTTTGCAATTTGAAGGGCTTGCTCAAGAGAAATGGTACGTTCGGCAGTTAGCACTTGATCGATGGCAAAAGCCGCTGTGCTCAACACATCTAGCATCACAAAACATAGCGTGATTACACCCGCTAAAAATCGTAGTCTGCTTAAGCGAATTGATAGTAAAAGCATAGAAAGCAGTCTCAAAATAAGTCAGCTAAGGAGAGCAAATTAAATAATTTCCAATTTCCCAAATTCTCGAAGGCCC
>JBCBBK010000025.1:0-60359 GCA_038531675.1 Cyanobacteria bacterium J06581_3 | reverse complement strand
GATAACCGTTCTCGATGCTTTGAAAAGCACTTTTATCGGTACGCCAATTCTTCCAGCATTTCAGCCTGAGTAGTTACTGTAATTCTATATAATCGGGCTAGTGTGAATGCTGTAGTTTTTCCGAAATAGACTCCTCATGACTTGCTCGGCACTACCTACACTCGATAGCTTACCTAATATTCTGCCAGTTGATGGTGCAGTGCGGATTGAGTTGGAAGAAGGAGTACTCGTTTTTCGCTACAAATGCTGTTCGGTCACGTATTCAAAACTTGCTGAACAAGCAGCAAACCTCTTCACTGGGTAATGCAGAAGAAGAAGAGCTTGATAGCTACGAGGGAAATTGACAACTATCGACTCTCCCGCAGTAGTCTCCGTAGCCTCCTCCTCCAAATCTTCACAAAAGGCCACTAGCCCAATATGAATCACCGTCACACCCACCGCCACAACCAAGCTTTCTAGCAACACGCCCGAAAAGCCCATTGCCACCAAATAGGGCCCAAAGCTTTTCACCACATCCTCACTCGCCAAGTCCTTTCACTTCTTCCACTGCGCGTTTAACACGCCGCCCTCTTCGCAAATGTCCTGCTTCGCTGCCCGCCGAAACTTCTTCAAAAAGCGCACCGGCTTTTCCTGAGTAATGCGCTCAATCTCCGCCGCCTGCACAGCCAAAGGCGATACAGAATCTGGCTCCAAACTCCGCTGCACCGATGAGCTAGTCGACACACCGTAAGACTCACGTCCTCCCGTACTCAGTGCAGAAATCTGAGCGTCTATTCGATCCGCTAAAGATTGTATGGTTTCGGGAGGAAAAAGGTTAGCCATAGAGGAAAAGGGTAGATTTCTCTCCTAAGATAGCCAAAGAGCTACCCATGCGTGGGAAGAAACGCCAAATCATCGATTTTTCTTTATGTAAACTTGATAAGCAACATCAAAAATAAGGTTCATCACATCATCTAACGACAAAAATCTATGACTCGGCAAGGCGATGATACCCTCTCTCTTTCTTTCTTAGAAGCGGTGTAGGCTTCCCACGCTGTCGGCGGCTGAGCTTGCAGCGATTCTCCTTTGGAAGCGCTGAGCGATTCTCCCCTGGAGACGCCAAGCGAACGCACCAACTCTAAAACCTTCTGCAAATCCGCCTCTTCCAAAGTCTCCAACTCCTGAAGCAGTTTCTCCTTAAGCGTCATATGTCCTCCTGCAAGTAAGGCAGTCGCTGTAGTGGTTAGGCAGCTACTCTACAGGTGCTGTGTGTCTAAGCAGCTGCCTCAATCTACCAAACAACTGTGCAGTCATACTGTTGAAGGATGTGGTCGCAGCTCACGATAGCAACTGATTCAACGCGGCTTTGGGCAACTAACAGTCGATCAAAAGGATCCTTGTGATGGTAGGGCAGCTCATCGATTTCCAAAACATGAGCCATCGTAATAGACAACAGCTCGATACTGTTAGTAGCCTGCTGTTGACGAACAATATCTGCCAAATTCTCTCTCAACGTCAGCTTGCCCAACTGAGTTTTTATCTGCATCTCCCATATGCTGACAATGCTTAGCAAGATCTCGTTATCAGGTTGCTTGAGTAGCGCAGAAGTTTCTGATGGAATTTTTTCTGGAGTACTGTCCCACCACATAAAAGCATGCGTATCTAGCAATAGCCTCATTCTTCACCCAGCCAAAAGCTATCAGGAAGCGGATCGTCAAAGTCGTCGCTAATAACAAAAGCACCAGGATGCAAGCCCGGCTTGCGCTCAATAGGCGAACCATCAGAGGCTTGCGGTTTCGCCTTCTTGAACTGTAAAAAGTCTAAAAAATCGGATAGTAAATTGAGTTGGTCAGGCAATAGCTGATCAACCTGCTGATGTAGCTTTTCTCGGACCTCGAAACCTGTCACAGATCGCTAACCTCCGAATGTAGAGAATAGGAGCACAGCTCAACTACAGCATAGCGAGTATTATGCTGATTTCTTTTTACCAAACAGACTAAGCAGAATAGCCGTGCCCAACATCCCCACGACAATAGCTAGCGCAACCCATATGCCCACAGGCAAGCCAACCGTTGTTGCACTTAGGAAAGTTACCGATACGGGGGTTGCGTTCTGTACAGAGAAAATGGCGATCGCAATCACCAAAACAGCCGGAATCGCCACCACCAAAAACTTCACCATCAACGCGCCTCAACTGGCTAAACGACTGTCTCTAGAATAATACGCTCACAGCCGTACAAACATTAAGCCGCGATCACCGTCCCCTGTGACTGATGCAGACAAGGCGCTACAGTCGGCAGTTGCTTTCCCTGAGTCACCTCCAGATAAATATGCTCTAGGCCAATGGCATGACGCGAAATAGACTCTATGGGCAAGCCATCAAATCGGGCGAGCAGTTCCGGCAACTCCAACAGCTCTGGCACCCAAAACGCCAGGTCAGTCCCATACCGGCGAGGGGTAAAGCCGTGGGCCTTAGCCTGCTCAATCGCGCCCGTTTCATCCTTCGTATCGATAATCACGATCTCTTTGGCAGGAATTCGCTTTCTGAGGGTTTCAATCGTGCCTTCTGCCAGCAGCCGACCTTGCTTAATTACGCCAATGCGATCGCACAACCGTTCCACCTCATCCAGCAAATGCGTCGTCAGCAGCACCGTCACCCCCTGCTGCTTCAGCGACCGAATCAAATCCCACACTTCATACCGCGCCTCAATATCTAGCCCTGTCGAGGGCTCATCTAGCACCACCAGCTTCGGCTCATGAATAATCGCCGCCGCCAGGCTCAGCCGCCTTTGCATACCACCACTCAGGTCACCGACTACGCTACCCGCTCTATCTTCCAGGTTCACAGATGCCAGGCAAGCCTGCACCCGCTCAGCGGTCTTACGTTTACCCAGACCGTAGATGCGAGCAATAAACGCTAAATTCTCCGCACAGGTCAGGCTCTGATATAGCAAGTTCTGCTGAGGCATTACACCCACCACCAGCTTTGTCGCCTTACACACCGACTCACCCTGCACCAAAATTTCGCCACTGTCAGGCTTTAGCAGACCGCAGAGCAAATTAAGTGCGGTGGTTTTACCTGCACCATTCGGACCTAGCAAACCGTAAATTTCGCCCGGCTTCAGCGAAAGCGAGAGCTGATTAAGGGCTTTTCGATCGCCAAACTGCTTGGAAAGGCTAGTAATTTTGAGCATAGGGTTCTGACAGGTCTGGCGTTGCGGTCCAAGCTATCATGCCCCGATATCAACAAATGTTGAGCAGCCAGTAGGACAGTTATTACGCACAAATACCTACCTAAAACTCGACGCCAGCCTGAGCTTTTACGCCCTGCTCTTTGAAAGGATGCTTAACCGGCGTCATCTCTGTCACTAGGTCAGCCCGCTCAATCAGTTCCTTTGGCGCACCTCGCCCGGTAAGGATCACGTGGCTCATCTCTGGCTTCTCTGCTAACCCTGCCAGAATTTGCTCTACAGAAAGATAGCCCAGCTTCAGCGCAATGTTCACCTCATCTAGCAGTACTGTTTTGTAGCTGTCGTCGCGAATATAGGTCAGCGCTTTTTCCCAGGCGGCAGTGGCCATTTCAATATCGCGATCGCGGTCCTGCGTCTCCCAGGTAAAGCCCTCCCCCATGGCATGAAACTTCAGCTGCTGTGGCCAGTGGCTAAGCGCCGCTTTTTCCGCAGGCTCCCAGCCCCCTTTGATAAATTGCACAATCGCCACATTGAAGCCGTGACCAAGCGATCGCAGCACCATCCCCAGCGCCGCCGTCGTCTTCCCCTTTCCGTTGCCCGTATTTACAATCACCAGACCCTTCTCAATCTTCCGCTCAGCCAGGCGCTGGTCTTGAACCTCCTTGCGGCGGGCCATTTTACGCTTGTACTGCGCCTCGCTCAGGCCCTTTTTGGTCGCTTCTTCATCTAGCTGAGTCGCGGCTTGGTCAAGCGCAGCTTGCTCGTCGCTAGCAGCAGTCGAAGAATTCACAGGCGAAGCTGAACTGGCAGAAGTTGTCATAGGTGATTAAAGGAGGAAGGAGGATATGAAAAAAGACGGTACGAAAAAGGGAAACAGATCGTACCAGAAGCGTCCTAATTCTATCGGAAGAGCCTGTCCATAGCGGAGCGAGGTAAAGCAAGATGCAATAATAAATACAAGAAAATATGGCCTTTCAACTAGCATGACCCTCAAGCGCATCGTTCTTTCTGTTTTGACCCTCCTTGTGGTGTGGGTTATGGGCAGCTCACTCATCAAAAGCCTGGGGGAACCGCAGGTCGGTAACCAGCTACAGCTGTACCAAACTGATTTGCTGGTACAGGCTAGTGAATGGGACGGCAGCGGCCTGCCAGAAAATGAAGTCACCCAGTTCAGAAAGGCCGTATTTGGAGAAGATGCTTTCACCGCTGCTATCGAGCAGTATCGGGAGGTACGTAAGGACGCAGCGACAGGCCTGGCCAGACTACGACAGCAGCTAGAAAATACGCCAGAAAGTGAAGAAAATAGCAACCTGGCGACGATGGCGATCGCCCGCTCGCAACAGCTACTAATCGACCAGATCGATCTGCGTCTGGGGTTCGTTCAGATCCAGCAGCAGCAGGAAAACAAAGCACTCAGCACCTGGGAATCACTTGCCCAACGTCCTGGACCCAGCGCAAACGTCGCGACCACGCTCATCGATCTGTGGCAAACCCCACCCGAGGTGCCACCCAACGCAGCCACCATAATCAACAACCAGCTCAGGGGCTGGTTTCGCTACACCGCCCTAGACCGTCTGTATACCCTCGAAGAGGAAATAGAGCAGCGAGACCAGCTAGAGCAGAATGAGGTTGCGATCGCCGAAAAAACCCTCATCCAGCTCAGCGTGGTCGGCATTTTGCCCTCCCTGGGCGGACTCATTGGCTCAGGGCTACTGATTGCGCTGGTGGGTCAACGTCTGCTCAGGGGTAAGGAGGCCGTCCTTACGCTAGGTGAAGAAAACACCTGGCAGGTGCCCTGGGATTGGGAAACAGTCTGGCTGGTGATGGTGGGTGGCTTTTTCTTTGTCGGTCAGCTGGCCCTGCCTGGCACGATTGCGATTGTCCGTGGGCTGATGCAGTCGGCCACGCTACAGGCGGCGGTGATTTTACCACCTCAGCTTGTGGATTCTGGCATAGCGATCGCCGGTTTTATCAGCCTCGTCATAGGCGAGTCCAGCCGAGGCAGAGCGATTACCTCATCTGCGCTGTATGTGCTGATGTCCGTCAGCACTCTGGGCGTTTTGTACTGGGCTATCAAAGAACATTTACCCCTCTCCAAAGACTGGTTCCGCATCAACCCTGCCGGTCGCTGGCCAGTCTGGGGGTTCGGCGGCTATTTGGTCGCGCTACCGCTGATGCTGGGTGTCTCCTTACTCAACCAGCAAATCTGGCAAGGGCAGGGCGGCAACAACCCCATTCTGCAAATCGTGCTCGAAGAACGCGATCCGGTTGTGCTGGGTCTCTTCTTGTTTACCGCAGCCATTGCCGCACCGATTTTTGAAGAAATTCTGTTTCGGGGCTTCTTACTGCCTTCCCTGACGCGCTACATGTCCACTTGGACCGCCATCGGTCTTAGCAGCCTCATCTTTGCAACGGCGCACCTTAGCTTCTCTGAGGTGCTGCCATTGGCTGTACTGGGCGCAGTCTTGGGCTTTGTATACACCAAGTCGCAAAACCTGATGTCTTCGATTCTGCTACACAGTACCTGGAATAGCGTCACCATGATTGGCCTGTTTTTGTTAGGTAGCGGCAGCTAAGCACACCAAAAAATCGCCCCTCATAAGCCTTGCCCGTTAGTAACAGACATTTGCTAATGCTAAAAGGAGCGATTTTAGACATGCTCGGCAAAGCGAGTTCAACGCAAAGCGAGTAATTAACGCTTAGCTATCGACTTCCTGCGGTGGCCAGCCACCATCATCCGATTCACGAGAAATCTCTACATCGTCAGCGGGGCTAGACGCTGGCGATGTAGAAACAGAAGCGCCGGGCGTAGGGGTACCAGCACTAGGCTTGGGATCTGGGGAAATGCCTGCGCTGGGTGTGGGCGTGCTGACGTCAGCAGCAGTGAAGCTTTCAGAAGCAGACTCGGCAGGTGTAGCAGCAGGCTTAGGGCTTGGAGCTTTCCGTACGGGAGCTGGCGGTGCAGGTTCTAGGCCGAGCTGATCGCGGGCCTGGTCCAGCAGGTAAGCAATCCCTGAGCGGCCAGTTTCTAAAAGGCTCTTTCCCGTTTCAGCAATGGGCTTTTTTTCGGCAGCAACAGCCGGGTTGCCCTGGCTATCGATCCAGCTGCGGACGCTATTGCCTGCGTTCATGGAGGTGTCGCCTAGCCAAGCCCCAAACACAAACACAGAGCAAATAATCAGCCACAGCAGCTGAGCGGTCTCTTTGATAATGTTGCCGGTCAAGTTAAGTGCTTCTTGGTATGTATTACCTGTTTCCTCAGAGAAAATGAGCTCCCAAAGTTCAGAGGCTTGTTTTTGTATAAGGTCCATGGTTTTACGATATGTAATAGGTTAATGTTCTATCCCTGGCTTTATAGCGTTTCTCGGATGCATTCGAGGAACGCTGGTCACTTGGCCTGTTGTTATATAAGGCTTTTAGCCTGAAAACTGTACTTCAGCCAAGTGACAAACGCTATAGTGCCTACCGCGAAGCGTGGCCTACCCTCCCCACACTTTCTGCAAGACGGTTTCAGGCTGAATGTCGGCAACCTGACCTGTCCCTGAGGCAATCCCCAAAAATCGAGTTTCGTCACCCGTCACAGGCGGCAGCATTTCGTCGGGGGTGTTTTTGCCAAACAGCGCTAGTGTAAATACTTTCAGGGCTGTTGATAGCTGCATAACGTAACTATCAGGGGTAAGCACCAGGTCCGCACCCGCTACAATAGCAGCGGTCTGGCCTAGGTTTTCGGCACTGGCAATCACCAGTCCGGTGTCTGCGCTTTTGAGTGCGTTTACCTGGGCAGCACTGCTATCGGTTCGCAGCAGCACAATTGGCATTTTGGGCTGCTTGGCACGAAAGTCCGCAATCAGGGCTTGCCAGCCGCTAAGCGGATACTGACCAGAAAGGCCTACGCGCCCCGTATCCTGACCGGGATACATCAGTACATAGCCGCTTTTCAGATCCAGGCGATCGCGCAATGCAGTCGCCCAAGCAATATCGCCCTCAGGCACATTTACCGCAATCTCCGGCGTGGGCCCAGTGATGTCAATGGCCTTTAGCAAGTCATGATAGCGCTGTGCCTGGTATCGGGACTGAGATGCAGATTGGTCAGGAACGGTCGCCGTATAAAAGTAAGGTGCAGAGGTCGTGCCATAGGTCACTCTTGTTGGCACACCGCTTAGCCATAACAGCAGACCCATTTTCCATGACAGATCAGTGGTAACAGCGACTTCGTACTCGCGATCGCGCACCAGCCCCAGCAAATTCGCCCAGTCCGACGGACTGTTAGCCGCCGAAAAAGCAAACGGAATCACGGTGTCAACAATTTTAGATACCCGGTAAGCGACGGTTGCTTCCGGCTCAACAACAACACCAATCTCAGCGTTTGGATAGGCCTGCTTAATATCGTCTAAAGCCGGAAAAAACAAAAGCTGATCGCTGATGCCACCAGGAAGTAGGGCCAGTATGCGCATGCGGTTAAGATTAAATTATCCGCTCACATTTTAAGGGAAGGTGGTTAGCTTGGGGCAGTTCCATCACAAGAAAACTCAAATTGAGCGCTTTTCGGTGTTCTACGACACGTGAAGCACGTGATGCCCCGTAGCGTGATGCCCCATAGAATGTTTGAGCAGCCTATTTTCTTTGTCTATGCATTTACTGATTCCAGCCGCCGGGGTGGGCCGCCGTATGGGTAGCGACCGCAACAAGCTACTCCTCCCTCTACTGGGCCAGCCTATCCTCGCCTGGACACTACAAGCCGCAGCCGCAGCCAGCCACCTGGAGTGGGTTGGCATCATCTGTCAGCCAGTGGATCGCCCGGACATGGAGCAGATGATCGATCAGTGCAATTTACAAATCCCAATCGCATTTATTCAGGGCGGCGACACCCGGCAAGCATCGGTGTACAACGGATTACAGGCCTTACCAGCCGAGGCGACCCATGTGCTCATTCATGACGGTGCCCGGTGCCTGGCAACCCCGGAACTATTTGACCGCTGTGCACAGGCAGCACTGAAGGTACCAGGACTTGTTGCAGCCGTGCCTGTGAAGGACACGATTAAGCAAGTGGACGATCAGCGCGTCGTTGTCAATACGCCAGCGCGATCGCACCTGTGGGCAGCCCAAACCCCACAAGGGTTCGAGGTAGCTCTGCTAAAGCAGTGCCACGACAAGGGGCAGCAGCAGGGCTGGTCAGTTACCGACGATGCCGCGCTGCTAGAAAAATGTCAGATCCCTGTGAGCATTGTGGACGGTGAAGAAACAAATTTAAAGGTAACAACGCCGATTGATCTGACCATCGCACAGTTTATTCTCCAACAAAGAGTAGATAACAAATAGAAAGCTTCTTTACCGATGAAACGCAGGTAAAGAAGCTTTCTATTTATTCTTGATGAGTCTTTTCCGAAGTTGAACTCGTTCTGTCGCCTTTTCTCGGTCGCCTTTAGAGATCGCCGCCTCCTACAGCGAGCAAAAACACAATCGCAGGGCCAGCAATCACCACCAAAGCCAGCATAACGAGCTGGGCAATGAGTACAAAATCGATGCTATTTACGGTATTGAGAGCGCTATCTAACAAGGCTTTATTATCCTCCGAACAGTTTAAGCCGAACCACGTTAAGCAATTTCACTTCACAGCATTGTACCTGCTTTAGGGAACTCAGGTTAAGGTTTGTTTACAAAATTCTAAGGTTGCCCAGAAGCCTGGGCCCTCAATGTTATAGCGTTTTACGCCGATTACGCTCTAAAGTGATTTCGACAGTTGATTTCGACAATATCTATAGCCTTTTGACGCTGTTTGCTTAACATTAGCCAAGTCCCGTAGCCAAGGCACATCCAGGTGCGGTAGGTTAATGATGGCAGAATGACCGCAATGTTGGAGGAAAGATCGCCATGGCCACCTGGCAGTGCGTAAAAAACTGTGGCGCTTGCTGCCAACTTGACCCAGCCGATCGCCCCGACCTATCGGACTATCTATCCACCGAGCAGCTCGCCTTGTACATGAGTCTGGTTGGAGAAGATGGCTGGTGCATCCACTACGACAAGGCCAAACGCGAATGCACCATCTATGACGAGCGCCCTGACTTTTGCCGCGTAGAACCCGCAACCTTCAAGCAGTTGTACAACATCCCTCCCAACGAGCTCAACGAGTTTGCTATCGACTGCTGTGAGCAGCAAATCTCTGGCATCTATGGCAACAAAAGCGCCGAGATGGATCGCTTTTACGACGCGATTGAGCTCGACAATGTGGTGATTGAAATCGGTGGTGATTGAAATCGGTGGTGATTGAAGTCAATTGATTGCGGTCTCGATTGCATTTGTAGGTAGCGATCGCACATAATAGGCCCACGCTAAAACCAATGTGCCTGTGACCTCTTCCGAGCAGCCTCCTTCTACGTCAGACGCCTCATCTACTCCAGATACGACAGAGCAGATGGAGGACGTCACTGTCCTGGAAAAAGGCAGCGGCTTCTGGCCTGTTTTTCTCTCTACCTTTATCACCATTTTCCTGGCGGAACTGGGCGACAAAACTCAGGTCACCACACTACTGATTAGCGCAGAATCACAAGCCCCTGTCATTGTTTTCCTGGGGGCAGGCTCGGCACTGATTGCAACTAGCCTAATCGGCGTTTTACTCGGTCAATGGATGTCTACCCGCGTATCAGAAGAGACGCTAGATCTGTGTGCAGGTATCTTGCTATTGCTCATTAGCATCGGTTTAGTGGGCGACATCGTGGGTCATTGAGAAACTAAAAGAAAACTATGGATTTAAAGCTGTTTTTTGTGAGCTTTGCGGCGGTATTTATCTCAGAACTGGGTGACAAAAGTCAGCTGGCAGCGATCGCCCTAGGCGGTTCATCGCCTTCCCCCCGCGCGGTCTTTTTTGGCACTGCCTGCGCCCTGTTGCTGGCCTCATTCATCAGCGTCATCATCGGTGGCAGCAGCGCCTTCTTTCTTCCTGAAAAACTCGTCAAAGGCCTGGCCGCTATCGGATTTGGCCTGCTCGCAATTCGCCTCCTGTGGCTAGATCCTGAAAGTGAGTAAAGCAACTTTACGTGGAAGTAGGCTCGAGGGTGCCAGGCACCTGACGTAGCAGCGTACCGGCTCTGGTTAACATCAGCGCGGCTAACGCCAGCCACAGCACATGAGGATTCTGTAGCCAGCTAGCCACCAGCGCCAGCGGTAAAAAGCCTAACAATGAGGCAACTAGGGTGCTGTTGCGGAGTATGCGGCCAGCAGTCAGTCCCAAAAAGTACCCATCTAGCGTGAAGGCGATCGCACCCAAACCCAACACAGGAATCAGCCACACCACATAATCAGGCAGACGCGTCAGGAGACTGCTGTGGATAGTGAGCAAACTAAAGAAAGGCATCGGCCATATCAGCAACGTCAGCGCGATCGCCAGGCCCAAGCCCACACTTCCCCCTATTCCCAACAGCAGCAGCCAGTGCAAATCCGCCATTGCCCGCTGCCCATAAAACCGCCCAGCATAGCTTTCTACCGCCAGCGCAACCCCATCAATAAAGTAAGACGCCATCAAAAATACTTGCATTAGCAGGGTATTAACCCCCAGCACGGTTTCTCCCAGCTCAGAGCTGAGGTTAGTAAATAGGGAAATAGCCATTACTAGCGCAAACGTGCGAATCAGAATATCTCGATTGAGCCCGAACAAAGATCGCAGCGCTGAGGCTTGCCATAGCCGATTTTTGATTGGTAACCACAGGTGCCAGGGTATAGGCGTACTGAAAACAATCCACAAACCGGCTGTCAGCATAATGTACTGACTCAGGGCAGTCGCTAGCCCAGCCCCATAGCTACCCCATCCCAACCGCCGAATAAACCAGTAATCCAGCAAGATATTGCTGCTGTTGCCAATCACCGCCAGCACCATCACCGCCCGGCCCCGACTGCGGCCCAGCAGCCAGCCTAGCAGCACAAAGTTAACAAGTACCGCAGGCGCGCCCAGTATTCGTCCGTTGAAGAAGGAGATCGCAGCTTCCCTTACCCCTGGCCCGGCACTCAGCAGCGAAAAGCCCACCGCCGCAATCGGCTTTTGCAGCACACAAACCCCCACACCAGCCGCCAGCGCCAGCAGCGAATTACGCACCCCAATTAGCCACACCGATAGCTCGTCCGCCTGGCCTGCTGCTTGTGCTACCGGCCCGGTCGTGCCCATGCGAAAAAAGTTAAATCCCCAGTAGATCACATTGAAAACTACCGTTGCTAGCGCAACACCGTTAAGGAACTTCACGTCGTCAAGATGACCCAAAAAAGCGGTATCGATTAGGCCCGCGAGCGGCACCATGATATTAGACGTGGTGTTGGCGATCGCTAGCTTACAAAAAGGCCATGTCCAGCCAGGCGTTCTGGGTGGTGGCAGCAGCTTTTTGAGCGCGGTTCCTGCCAAGGATTGCGCGGAAGATAGAGGGTATGACAAGGATGATTCTCGAAGGGTCAGCAATCCCTACTGTAAGGGCTCAAACAAGCAAACGTTATCTGTAAACATCAGCGCTCAGTGTATCTGCTGACATTTTCACCTGTAGAAACAAAACTTGGTCTGAAAGTGGTTCACGCCTACGGTTTTCCCATCAGCTTGGGCAATCTACGCTTGCTAGTAGCGCCTTATATTCGTCCTGGAACCATTGTAGGAAAAGTGACTTTATCGAAAAGTTACGTAATCTTTCGGCTCGCTGATAGCACCTACACATTCCACACTCAAAATAATAAGCGCCCACAGCCTTTTCTTTACATTCCCTATCTATATAGCTAAACGCTTATAGCTAAACACTATCTTGCTCTTGCAGAGAAACACCATGAAACGCAGCGGTCTCACAGTTCTTAGCATTTCCTTATTGGCCAGCTTGATTGGCAGCATCGCCCTAACTTCGCCGGTAAAAGCAAACGACACCAATATTGAAGCGTCATCCGATGCTGTGTTCCTACCTGTCTTCAATGTAAATGGCCCCGAAGATAGTCCAAGTACCCTCAGCCGCGCGGACGAGACAGCCTTGCAAATGCACCGCCAGCGGGCGCTGCCAGTCCTAGAAGAGTCTGTGCAAATGGAGGTCGATAGCCCTGCTGAGCCCATGACGCCGAATCTGCAGCTTCCTGAATCGCTAGACGCCGAATCTGTAGAAGATATGGAATACTCTGCGGCAGAAATGACTGCCATAGAACATTACAATCAGGGCGTTCGCGAATATAACAAAGACAATTATGCGCTAGCCGTTGCGAGCCTGAATGAGGCAATTACCTCAGATGGTGAATACGCAGAAGCTTACCTCTTCCGGGCAGCTGCCAAACTGGCACTAGCAGACCCAACAGCGGCCATGGCCGACTATTCAACAGCTATCTATGTCAGGCCCGACTACGCACTGGCATACTTTTCACGGGGGGCACTGTTTTACGAAATGGGTGAAGTTGCCTCCGCAATGGATGATTTTGGCCAGGCGATCGCACTCGACCCTACATATGTAGAAGCCTATGACTTCTTGGGCCTGGCAAAGGCAACCGTCGGCGCTCACGAAGAAGCTCTAGTAGATTTTGAAAGTGCCATTAGCATAGACCCTGAGTACGAGCTGGCCCATATGCACCGAGGCACGTCACTCATCAAGCTACGCGAATACGAAAGCGCAGTGATTCCGCTTTCTGTCGCTATCGACCTATACCCTGACTATACAGAAGCCTATCTAAATCGGGGCGTAGCCTATTATCACGTGGCCGACTTTTCTGCCGCGCTAGACGACTTTAACCGGGCGATTCGGCTAGATGGCGAGAACACCGAAGCCTACTACAATCGCAGCTATGTGAAGGCCTCTATGGGTCGCCCGACCGAGGCGCTAGCGGATATCAACGAAGTGCTATCGCGTCAGCCGAATTCGGTAGAGGCTTACATGGCCAGAGGAACGCTGTACAGCTCACAGGGGCAGCATGCGGCTGCGATCGCCGACTTTAACCGCGTCATCGAGCTAGATGAATATGCCGGTGAGGCCTACCATCAGCGAGCCTTGTCACGTATGGCTAGCAACAACATTCCTGAAGCGATCGCTGACTACGAAAGTGCCATTTCCTTTAGCCCTGTCGATGGCGGCGTGTACAAAGGGCGAGCGGATGCCTATGCCATTTATGGTGATTTACCAAGTGCGATCGCCGACTACAGCTACGCCATCAATTTAGATAACAGCTACTCAGAAGCCTACGCCTCCCGTGGCCGTGCCTTCTACGAAGCAGGCAATCCAGAAAGCGCCTACGAAGACTTCTCCTACATCATCACCCAGGACTCTGCCGCCGCCAGTGCCGACATTTACTTCTACAGAGGCCTTGCCCTGATAGCTATGGGTGACAGTGTAGCAGCCCAGAGTGACCTGCAAGCTGCCGCCGAGCGCTACCTGGCCGACGGTGAAGCTAATGGATACCGCGCGGTGCTAGAAAGCATGAGTCAGCTGTAAGTCTCTGGCATAGATTCGGATAGCCCACGCTACTCAAGACCTCATTTTTTCAGGGGCTGTACACTAAGTACAGCTCTTTTCTTTTGGTTGATAATGGTCCGTCGGCAGATGCGTCAGTGGCACTTTAAAGGATTACAAGTTGATACAGTTCTTGCCTGCCCTCACCCCAACCCCTCTCCCAATCTTGGGAGAGGGGCTCCGGAGGCTGATTCCCCTTCTCCTAGGCTTGGGAGAAGGAGCCAGGGGATGAGGGCTGCCGGCATATTGTTTACTCGCAGTCTTTTTCAAAGACTCTTCTCTGGTCTACTTGCCTGCCTACTGAGCGGGCTGCTATTTGTTACGTTGCCTGAAAAAGCTGTTGCTTATTCGATAGCACCTGTTTCACCACCTTCTGTTGCTTCTTTGCACACCTATCAAGAGCGACCCGGACAAACCACCTTCCGTTCCAAGCAAAGCCTGCGCGACAGAAGCGACAGATCCTGGCAGGTCATTCTCTTCAAACGCTATCAAAAAGATGAGCTACAGGGGCTATATCTCCGTCTAGTTGGGTTCCCTGGCCTAGTGACCCTCGATGCCCAAAAGCCTATTTCAGTGGCCACAGGCTCCAGCCTTCAATGGCAAGCACCCCCCGAGCTAGACCCTCAGACATCAGACCTCCCAGAAAACGCCGCTCAATACAACATGGCAACGCCACTGAACGCACTAGAGGGCGATATTCCATTACAGATAGACATTCCACTCGCGGGCGGCAGCATTGCTGAACTGGTGGTGCCCCCCTTTGCCGTCCACGAATGGCGAGAGCTAGTTACTCAAGCTCCAGCATCCTAGACGTTTGCTCACCAGGCTCTGCCAGATTTGGTGATTGTAATCGACTATGGCTGCTCGCCTGCGTGATAGGAGCTACGCACGAGTGGGCCTGATCGAACGTGGGCAAACCCCATTTCTCTGGCAATCTGGCCTAGCTCATCAAACTCCGCTGGGGTCCAATACTTCTGCACAGGCAGGTGGTCCAATGAGGGGCGCATGTATTGGCCGATGGTAAGGCGATCGCACTGCACCTCACGTAAGTCTTCCATCGCCTCAATCAGTTCGGCCTCGGTTTCCCCATGCCCCACCATTAGCCCGGACTTGGTCGGAATTGTAGGGTCGATTTCTTTTACATAGCGGAGTACGTCGAGCGATCGCGCGTACTTTGCCCCACGCCTCACGGGCCCCTGCAACCGCTTCACCGTTTCCACATTGTGATTAAAGCAAGCAGGCCGCGCATTCACTACTGTCTCCACTCTTTTGCGCTGCGTTGTCTCAGCATTTACCCCGCTCCAAAAGTCAGGGGTTAGCACCTCAATCTCAGTCTCTGGGCTCACCGCCCGCACTGCGTCCATCGTTTTTACAAACCACCCGGCCCCCCCATCCGGCAGATCATCCCTGGCCACAGCCGTCAGCACCACATACTTCAGGTTCAGCAGCTGCACTGATTCTGCGACCTTCGCGGGTTCTTCTGGGTCTAATGGCATTGGCGAGTGCCCTTTATCCACCTGGCAAAAAGCACAGCTACGCGTACAGGTAGGCCCCATCAGCAAAAAGGTCGCCGTCTTATTGGCATAGCACTCCCCGCGATTAGGGCAGCGGCCCTCCTCGCAGATAGTGTGAATATTCCGCTGCTTGATTATTTTTTGCACGGTCGATAGCTCGCTGGCCTTGCCAATAGGTCGGCGCAGCCAATCTGGCATGGCAATAATCTCAGGCCGAGAACGAGCAGGCGCAGCAGAAGCTTTGGGTGATATAGACATGAAGCAGCCATCAGTAGTTATCAGTATTTTACAGCCGCACTCAGCATTCATCACGTTCAGTATCCATCACTCAATACAGGCTTTCTTAGAGCATTCATCATATTTGCCTGTTCTCTCATCCCTCTAATGTGGGCAACTTTAAACCAAGCATGTGCGATAGCAAAGGCGCAGGTTTCTTAGAGTTTTTGCAAGGGTGCGTTGGCGTAGCCTCTCGCTTCGAGAAATGCATCCATACGCTGTTATACATTTCGCCAGTCAAAGGAGTCCGTCGTGGCCAGCCACAAAATTTTAGTAATCGACGATAGTAGGGTCATCCGCGCACACGTACGCGACATGCTACCTAACGGCAACTTTGAAGTCATCGAGGCCAAAGACGGCATCGAAGGGATTGAGGCCATCCGCGCCCAAAAGCCTAATCTGATCATGTTGGACTTTTTGCTGCCCCGCATGAGCGGCTACGAAGTTTATCAAGAAATTCAGGCAAAGGCAGAGTTTCAGTCTATCCCGCTAGTAATGATGTCGGGCCGGAAAGAAGAACTCACCGAAAAGATTCAAGAGCCCTTCGAGTTCTTTGAATTCATTGAAAAACCCTTTGAGCAAAAAGAGCTAATTGGTGCCATAAAAGGCGCTATGGCAAAGGCACGCAAGCCTCGCCCACAGACCGCAAGCGACAGCGCTGAGGCGGCTGGTGGTGGTAACGCTTCCACAGAAATTGTCACCTTACAAAAGCAAGTGGCGACTCTGCAAAAAGAAGTGGCTGCTCTAAAATCACAAAACAACAAGATCCTCGCCTTCATTAAGAAGAAGCTGGCGTAGTGATAGAAACTAAATGAATCGAGAAGCTCAGTGATCGCGCGATCACTGAGCTTTTTATATATTGTGTTTGACCATCCCCAGTAGAACACTGGCGTGATCGCCAGTGTGGTTTAGATTTTGTCCCATCTTGTGGAAGGACTACACAATGAGCTGCCAGCAGGACAAACAAAAGTTCATTACGAGACCGCTTGCTTGCAGGGGAGAACGATTTGCAAGGTGGTACCTGTACCTTTTCTGGAGGTGCATTCCAGGGTCCCATGATGGCCGTCAACAACAATTTTGTGGCTAACTGAAAGCCCCATTCCTGTACCAGAGCCTACTGGCTTTGTTGTAAAGAAAGGATCAAAAATACGCTGCTGAACTGGAGTGTCCATCCCCCCACCATTGTCGCTGATTTCGATGACAACTTGCTGCTCGTCTTTTTCTAATAGCCGAGTATCTGTTGTGATGGTAATGGTCGGAATCCAGCTGTGGTCGTTGCTGTTATTTTGCTTGCGAGTGTGACTAACGCTATCTATCGCATCGATTGCGTTGGCTAATATGTTCAAAAAGACCTGATTTAGCTGCCCTGGATAACATTCAATCTTAGGAAGTTCTCCATACTGCTTGACCAAGTTAATGGCCGGTCGAAATGCCTGCATACTCAATCTACTCTGTAAGATTAGCAGCGTACTTTCTAACCCTTCTGTTACTGTGGTTTGCTTCATATCGGATTCGTCTAGCCGAGAGAAGTTTCGCAGTGACAGTACAATGTCTCGAATCCGCTGCGTTCCTGTTTGCATAGAGGTAATTGTTCGGGGTATGTCTGTTAGTAGAAAGTCCAAATCAATATCTTCTTTCCTTTCTGAAATTTCTACTTTTTCTTCGGTATAGCAACGCTTATAGAGGTCGATTAGCTCGATTAAGTCGGTAGTATACTCCTGTAGGCAAGGTAAGTTACCGTGAATGAAGCTGACCGGATTGTTGATTTCATGGGCGATTCCTGCCACCATTTGGCCCAGGCTAGACATTTTCTCGGTTTGAATCAGCTGTGTTTGGGTCTCTTGCAGCGCGGATAGTGCCTGGTTGATTTGAATGTTTTTTGATTCGAGCTCTTTCTTTTTTGATGCGAGCTTGCTGTTATTGTGTTGTAGATCTTCGTGAGAAGCTTTAAGGTAGTCGGTCATTTGGTTGAACGTTTTGGCCAGTAAGCCAATTTCGTCTTCAGACTCTACGGCTGTTTTGGCATCTAAGTTGCCTTCTATCACCTGCGCGGTTGCCCGTGTAAGGCGTACGATCGGGTCGGCAATTTTATGGCGAAGTAGCAGGGCTAGCTTGAAAGCAATAGCCAGTGCAATAAAGCTACCTAGCAGAGTGTGCAGTTGGGCCCGGCTTAGCCCGGCTCGGCTCCGTTCTAGCTCATCTTCTAAGCGCTGTTGTTGTTTTAGTACAATGTCGTTTAGTAGGGTCGCCATTTCAGCGGCAAGGGGTTCTGCCTGAGTGCTAAAAATAAAGAGATCTTCTCGATAGTGATCGCCCTCTACAATAGTCAACAGCTCTGGCACAATTGCTAAGAGCTGCTGTCTGTGACTCTGGATTTTCTGTACGGTATTTTGCTGCTCGAGTGTCAGTTGTTCTAAGTTAGCGTTAATCTCTTCCCAATGCTGATTGGCTATTCTTAGCTTGCCAGCATATTCAAACCGAAAATCTGGGGTTCTGGTAATGATGTAAGCTCTTAGCGACGACCCTACCAAAGCCGATGACGTTTGAAAGTTGGCAATCTCCTTGAGCATTGCCACATTTTCAGTAGAAGGCGATCGCGCTGCTTGTAGGTTAATCAGCGCTTGTGTTTCTGATTGAATCTTGAGCAGGCTAAGCTCTCCCTTTTCTTGAAAGAGCTTGAGCGCAGGCTGGTTGTCTAAGAGCTGGTCGCTCAGAAAAAACAGTTCCTCAGGGATTTGTCGCCACTGTGTGTATAGGGATTCTAATTCGTTGAGCTGTTCACTGTTATCGATAGCTGAGCTAGTAGCAAGCAGCCGAATCATTGTCGCCAGTTCCTGCTCAAACGTTTGTCTAGAAAGGTAGTACTGGTTTCGATATTCCGAGCTACCGGTGACCAAATAGCCTCGAATGTGGGCAGACATTTTGAGCAGTTCTTGTTGTGCCTGGCTAGAGGCGAGCGCGGTAGGTACTCTGAGCTGCTGAGTTTGTTGAATATTTTGAGCCGCAAAGAGACTGCCCCATGCATTGCGGCCGACCAACAAAAACGTGAGGAATACCAGCAGGCCAAATCCAACATTAAGCTTGTGACTGATGCTGAGCCGGCTGAAAAAATTGACGTTCAAGAACGTAGGCTGAGCCGACTTTACCCGTCGCTGAGCCTGACGCTTGAGCTGACTAACGATGTGATTGTGGTAAGCCATACGTCTGACGGGTGGTTGAATAAGCGCTACGGGAAGGGCTTTGCTAAAGCCTGAGAGGCGTGTTTATTCGCTACTGGCCTGGTTCATCACAAAGTCCGCGAAGCTCAGTTCGTTGACGCGGTTCCATTGATAAATATCTGAGCGAAAGGTTTTCCATGACTGGTAAATGGTGTCGAACTGACTGTCTTCGCTGGCGATTTCATCGTACAGATCAAACGCAGCCTGGTAGCTAGCGGTCAAAATCTCCTTAGAAAAGGGTAGAAGCTTGGTTCCTCCGATGACTAAGCGGTTCAGCACGTCTCCGTTAACAGCGTTAAATTGAGCCAGCATTTTGTTGTTAGTATCAGCAGCGGCAGATTTAAAGATTTCTTGGTAATGAGCAGGCAGCTTGTTCCACTCATCGAGGTTGATTTGAAACTCGTAGCTGGTGCCGGGTTCCCACCAGCCAGGATAGTAGTAGTAAGGAGCCACCTGATTGAGTCCCAGAGTTTCGTCTGCGTGAGGATTTTTCCATTCAGCCGCTTCAATAGTGCCTTTTTCTAAAGCTTCGAAGATTTGCCCTCCGGAGAGATTATGAATCGTTACGCCGAGCCTTTCCAAGATTTTGCCACCGAGGCCTGGCACTCGCATGTTCATCCCTTTAAAGTCTTCAATGGTGTTGACTTCACGCTTAAACCATCCACCCATTTGGCCGCCTGTATTTCCGCCGGGGAAATTGATCACACCCATGCCGGCATACACTGCCTGCATAGCTTCTAGCCCACCACCGTAGTAGAGCCAGGCGTTTTGCTGCGCGGCGTTGAGTCCAAAGGGTAGCGTGGTGCCAAAAGCGAGTGCGTTGCTTTTGCCCAGGTAGTAGTAGCTGGCGGTATGGCCGCAAGCAACGGTCCCATCTTGGACAGCAGAGAGGACTTCTAGCCCGCCAGCTAGCTCTCCAGCTGGGTAGGGGGTAATCACGAAGTTACCGTTGGTCATTTTACTGACCTGCTTGCAAAAGAGATCGGCGCTATCAAACAGAATTTGAAGAGACTTGGGCCAGCTGGTGGCCATTTGCCACTGGATAACGGGTGAACTATCGGAGATGCTAGCTTGTGCGGTGGTTGGTGCGGTTTGTTGTGTTTTGGCACCGCAGGCACTTAGTGCAGCAGCGCTGGTAAGTCCTAGAGCGGTATTGGTTAAGAGGTTTCTTCTTTTCATGGTGTGTTGTCTAAATATAGAGTAGTTTGTTGTGCGATGTCTTTACTGAAGCGCGAAAGCAATCAGTGAATCAGTCGTCAGCGGCCATGACAAACTGATCGAAACTGAGTTCATTAATTCGGTTCCAACTGTATACCTGGGCCCGAAAAGCTTTCCACTGGTGATAGAGTCTACGAAAGTCGGCTGAGCTGTTGGCGTACTCTTCGTAGAGTCTGGTGGTTTCGGTGTAGGCGGCTGTTAAGATTGCCTGGTTAAATGGAACTATCTGGGTGCCACCTTGCTTTAAGCGCTTGAGGCTGTTTCCGTTCTTAGCGTTGTATTCAGCAGGCATGGTGGTGTTGATTTCGGCGGCGGCGGCTTTGAGAGCCTCTTTATAGGCAATGGGTAGGGCGTCCCACTGGGCCTGGTTTATTTGGAGTTCGTAGGTGGCACCGGGCTCCCACCAGCCTGGGTAATAGTAGTAGGGGGCGGCTTTGGTGATGCCAATTTTGTCGTCATCGTAGGGGTTGTTCCATTCGGCAGCGTCGATAGTGCCAGCGAGAAGCGCAGGGGCAATTTCGTCAGCGGAGAGAACTTGCACGTCAACACCTAAGCGCTTCATGACTTTGCCACCCAGGCCAGGGATTCTCATTTTGAGGCCAGTCAGGTCACCCGGCTGGTCTATTTGTTTGCGAAACCAGCCGCCCATTTGCACGCCTGTGTTGCCCGCAGGGAAGTTGATGATGCCGAAGGGCTTGTAGAGTTCTTGTATGGCTTTTAGCCCGCCACCATAGTAAAGCCATGCGTTTTGCTGTGCGGCGTTGAGACCGAAGGGGAGGGTGGTGCCAAAGGCGAGGGCGGGATTTTTGTCGACGTAGTAGTAGCTGGCGGTGTGGCCGCATTCTACGGTGCCAGCAGAGACGACGTCGAGTACGTTGAGACCAGGCGCTAGCTCGCCTGAGGCATAGGGTGTGATAGAAAATCGGCCATCGGTCATTTCCCGTACGCGCCGACACAGTCTTTCGGCACCGCCGAAGAGAATGTCTAGCTTTTTGGGCCAGCTGGTAGCCATTTTCCACTGGAGCGTTGGCAGGCTTGAGGTGCCGGTCGTTGGAGGGGTAACGACAGCCTGAGTTTGACTACAGGCCCCGAGTAGAGCCGCGCTGGTGGTTCCTAGGGCTACTTTTTTGGCTGAGTTTTGTAGAAATGAGCGTCGTTTCATGACTCTGCTATCCGCATTTAACTTGGCTTTAGAGTGCCCGAGTCAAGAAATATTGCTCCGTGAAACGTATTAATTAATATGCGAAACTAATCAATCGTGGCTGATAGAGGTGTTTGAGCAGTCTGTGAGAATAGAGAGGCTTCTGCGCTCAATAAAACAGCACTTTTTAAGAGAATTACAAGCATGTCATTACAAAAATGTCATGAGCGATCGCGCGAAACCGTGACAAATAGTTGTGATGATAGCTATATCAAGAATCGTGAGTAGTTTCAATTTCTGAAACCCAGTGCGTCCTGGCTCTTTGTGTTGCCACACTATAAGCAACAAGAAATTACTTACGATTCTCTTTCAAAAATCACGACTATTATTTCTGAGGAAATATCATGAAGCGGCTTTGGTTTGCACTTTTAACGGGTTCTGTTGTTGCAATGTCTGGGCTGACCAGTTGCGGAGCGGCTTACGATGGCGCGGCGCCAGAGACTGCGGCAGCGGATGTGCAGGAGTCGGGTGCGGTGGCGCAAAATGTTTCAGCCGATGCAGAATCAGCACCTGCTGAAACGAGTGCAACCCAGCGTCCACAGCTGATCAAAAAGGCCCACATATCACTGAGTGTAGACTCTGTAGAAGATAGCTTTGAGCAGGTGAGAGGGGTAATCGCTCAGCAGCAGGGCGATGTGCTGTCGATGCAGGATACGGGCGATCGCAATCGAAGCGTCAGGTTTACATTGCGCGTGCCGCAGGAGCGACTGGATGCAACCCTAGATGCGTTGACAGAATTAGGGAAAGTAGAATCGCGATCCATTACGACAGATGACGTATCAGGTCAGCTGGTAGATTTGCAAGCGCGATTGGCAAATGCCAGAAAGTCGGAGGAAGCGCTGCAAGAGATTATGTCCCGCTCGGGTGATATCAGTGATGTGTTGGACGTATCCCGTGAGCTAAGTAACGTGCGACAAAGCATCGAACAGATGGCGGCGCAGCAAAAGAGCTTGCAAACACAGGTACGGTATTCGACAGTAACGGTAAATTTGGAGAGTGCGATCGCCCTCTCTCCTAGCAAGCCCGCGTTCTCTCGTCAGCTTTCTAACTCTTGGGGTGCGGCCACTAGCTCTGTAGGAGACTTCACAACTGACTTGCTTCAGTTAGGCTTGTGGCTGCTGGCATACAGCCCTTATCTAGCGGTGCTAGCCTGTGGCGGGGTATTGTTGAACCGCATGCGCAGAGCCAACCGCAATAGTCCACGTGACAGGCAAAGTTAGCTGTTCGATGTCTGTGGGCTGCAAAACCGAAAAACAAAAGAACCAACAGACAGCACTGACGATATGTTTCCTCGACGTCGTTAGCGCTGTTTGTTGTAGATAGTTTTTATACAGAAACAGGTTTTCTTCTTGGCTTAGCGGGTAGTAGCGCTTTGGTTTGTACACTGCGAAGAACCGGGTCCGCCTGCGACCTGGCAATGTAATCTTCTGGGCGAAGGGTAATCGCTCGTCTCAAATGTTCCACCGCCGCATTCGTCTCACGTAGCACCGCGTAGCACCGGGCCTGCCGATAAAAGGCAAATGACTGATCAGGCTCAATAGACAGCGACTTGTTGTAGGCTTCAATGGCCTTTGCATAGTTGCCCATCTTTTCGAGCGCCCAGCCTAGCCGCAGCCAGCTCTTATGATCGTAGGCTTGATACTTCAGCGCCTGCTCAAAGCTATCGTGCGCATCCTGATACTGATGCATATTCATCAGTGTCAGACCGCGATGATGCCAGGTTCTGGCAACGCCGGGCTCTAGATCAATAGCTGTATCGAAGGCAGATAGGGCTTCTTCGTAGCGGCCCAAGCGCTTCAGCAAAAATCCCTGATGTGTCCAGTACAGGGCAGACCCAGGCTTAAGCCTAAGGGCTTTGTTGAACTTACCTAGGGCGGCTATGTCCTGGTGCAGGTGCATTAGCGCTTGGCCCAGACTGGCCCAAATTTTGTGGGATTGAGGGGCGATCGCCAGCGCCTTTTCAAAGCTATCTACCGCTTCATCGAGCCGCTTCAGCTTTGCTAGCGCTTTACCTCGCCCATACCAAAGCTCACAGGCCTGCTGACCCGTAGCTAAGGGGTTTACAAGCGCTTTATCGTAACTATCTATAGCTGCTTTGTAGCGTCCGTCTCTATACAAATTCTTGCTTTTACCGTACATCGCTTTGAAGTAGTCGGGCGAAATCACCAAGGCTTGTTGATAGCTTAACACTGCTTCACCATAGTGCCCCTGCTTTTCTTGCAGAGCAGCGTAGTTATGCCAAATGCGCGGTGCCCAGCTGTAGAGATGCAAGGAGCGAGCGTAGGCGGCGATCGCCGCCTGATATTGCCCAGCGCGGGCCAGGTAATAGCCGAGTTGATTCCAAGCCTGGGTACTTTGGGGCGCAGCCTGCGTAATACGGCGGTAAGTTTGAATTTTTTGCTCAAAGTCAACAGTCGTCGATACAGAGAAAACGCTGCGACGGTTAGGACGGTTACTGTGACCGAAAAAGCGTGGCGCTTCCCAAGTCGTATGCGGTGAAACGTCGACGTAATCCATAACTTTAGAAGATGTTTGGTAGCCCTGCTTGTGATTGATACAGTCCGCTACGCCATCCATCAGACAACCTTTGAAAAACCTTTGTAGGTTCTACAGCACTCAGATTGCCCATTCCACAGCGTGAACACGCTGATTTTTAGACCCATCAGACCCAGGCTAGTCAAACGTTTATGACCGATTTTCATGTTATTCCTGAAACTTTAGTAGCCAGGTGTCACAGCCAAAGGGAGCATTTTGTGCTGTGGATAAGGCCTGTGGAAAACTTTGTGGAAAACTTTGTAAGCTTTGTGGAAAACGTGGCTAAGCACAAAGCCGTATGGGCTGTATTCAAACAATGCAGCTCATACCACAGCCCTTTGTCAACAACGAACTAAGGAATGTAGACCCTGCTATAAAGCTCCGTACAAACACATAGATGTAATTACCAAGGTGTTTTCCACAGATCAGGACAAAACCAAGAAAAAGTTTTAATTATTTTTGAGAATTAAAACCAGCGGTGAGTCCGAATCATCACCAACTGGCATAATTAGAAGATGTCAGTAGTGGTGGATTAGAGCTAATTTTGGCCATGACCATAGGGTAACGCTGTCACAGCATTACGAAAGGACAAATAGCTGTCTGAGAAGACCGCCCTTACCATGCTCTCCAGCAATCAGCTTGCGAAGCAGTTCGTACTGCCAGCGGTATAAAAAGCTTTCTGAATGAGTGGCAATGTTACGGAGCTTGCTAATCTGGTCCAGGCTAGAGGCGGCTTGGCGACCTTTCTGGCTCAGGCAGTTGGCCATAGGATGCTCCCACTGACTGAAGAATTGATTGAGTAAGGTGCGATCGCGCTCAGAAAGCTTTTTAGCGGCTTTTGCTTTTACCATCTTTACACCGCCTTCTGGAAGTTCTCGCGCAGAGAGCTGGCCAGCGCGTACAGAGCGCCATTGGTCTGCCAGCAGCGGTGGCAGCATAGATAGGGTGTACTGATGGGTTGCCCCCAAAGCGATGTCACCAATTTGGCTAATGCTCTGGCGCTGCAAAAACGGCGAGAGCGACTGGAAGAATGGGGTTAGCACCTCTCGCTCAATGGTGGCGCTGAGCCGAATGCCCGCTTCGGAATAGTCGGCGATGTTAGCATCTGGGCTGCTTGCGTAGATGATTTGCTCATTTTTGTAGGCGGTGAGCAGGTCGTTTTGGCTGGCCGTTTGCAGGCAGAACCAAACGCCATCGCCAATAGCGTCGCGGACCTGTTGCTTAATTTCTTCGGGGGTAGGCATTGGCCCTGTCTGCGGTGGAACGGTGCTCACCTGCACCTGAAGCTGCTCTATGTGAGCTTCTTGCCCCTGAATAGCGCTTTCCTGCTCGCGAATCTCGCTTTTCAGTTCCTCAAACTGTTGCTGCTGCTCACTCGATAGCTGTGTAATTTTCTCCTCGAGTAGCTCAATTTGAGCCTTCAGCGTACTGATTTGTCTGTCTTTGTCAGTAATCAGCTTCTCCTGGTGATTGAGCAGCTCTTCTTGCCTAATTAACGTCTGTGTCTTCTGCTTGACTTCCAGCGCACTCAGCCCGGCGCGAATCAGATTGAAGTAGCGCAGCTCGGAGATATCGATAACCTGAGCCGGTTTGTCTGGCAGGTACAAAAATCCCTGTCGCTGCTGAAGCTGCACAATCAGCAGGTGGCCATCGCTATTTTCGATGGTGAGGTGGCGATCGCTTTCAGCATTTTCCAACGTGCCCTTGTAGCGGCGCTTACTGTAGTAGAACTCAACGTGCAGAGAGTTGACGCCAGATTGAGTAGTTGGGGGCGTTAGCGTTGGTACCCGGACAGCTGTGTCTGGATTAATTTTTGGGAGTTTGGGTGGAAGATTAAAGAGGAGAGGGGAGTCTAGGCTGGCGTTCGCCTCTGGAGTGGTTACGTCTAGAGTCTTTGGTTCTAGGACCTCTAGTTGGGGAATCTCTATTTTTGGGGCTTCCGGCGCTGAGACTAGTGATGAGTTTGTTTGCGATGTGCCGCTGATTTCGTGTTGTAGGTTGCGAGCGACTTCTCTTGCAGAGGGGACAGAATAGCTAGAAGGCGATGTTTGTGCCGATTTAGCAAGGCGAACGCCGACAAGTTCTAGCTCTACGGTGCGGCGGCCGCGCCATTCGTTGAGACGGAGCTTGTAGGCGATGTCGAGGGTGCGGGGAAGGGGGTGGTAGCGGCCCCAGCGCCAGGCGATCGCTTTTATGACAACCTGCTTATCATCTCCGGGGGTGGTATGCGCCAGCGTCAGCTTGAGGTGGTCGCTGGTTTTGCCAATGACTTTTTGGTCTACGACGGTGGTGTTAGCGCTCCAGAAGATGGGGTCCGGATTTTCGATGCCACAGGGATGGAGCTGGTCAATTTGGGTGTACAGGTCCAGGCCCAGTTCAGTGAAGGGGGCCTGGACGTCGACGGTGACTAGGGGTTTGAGGTGTTCGGGCTGTAGGTGTTGACGGGCAAAATTGCTGAGACGAGATTTTACCTGGCGCAGCTTATTCGCATGGAAGGAAAAGCCACCAGCAGCGCGATGACCGCCATATTTGTCTAGCAGGTCGTCGCAGAACTGTAGGGCTTCAAAAACGTTGAATTCTGGGATGCTGCGGGCGGATCCGCGAATTTCTTTTTTGGACTTGTCTTCGTAGGTGCCGATAAAGACCGGGACGCCGTAGCGCTCTACTAGGCGAGAGGCGACGATGCCAATTACGCCATGGTGCCATTCGGGCTGAATCACGACCAGCACGCGCTCTTTGGCAAGGTCCAGCTGGCCGGATTCAATTTGTTCTTCGCACCACTCTACGGCCTGGGTTTCAATGATTTCGCACATCTGACGGCGTAGCTGGTTGGTTTCTTCGCACTGCATAGCCCGCTGTAGGGCGACGCCAATGTCATCTGTAGTGAGCAGATCGATGACGATTTGCGGGTCGGCAATGCGACCGACTGCATTGATACGTGGCCCCAGGCGAAAGCCAATGGCTTCGGGGCGCAGGTCAGTCTCGTCGCTCAGCCCGGCGACTTCGATTAGCGCTTGAATACCAGGAATGCGAGAGGTAGGAAGAAGCTGAAGACCGCGTTTTACCCAGCGGCGATTGACGCCGGTAAGGGGCGCAAGGTCGGCAATGGTTCCCAGGGTGAACAGGGCAAGCAGGGTGGCGGTCAGGTCCTGCATTTTGTCTAGTCGCTGGGCGAGGCAGACGGCCAGGATGTAGGCAACGCCGACGCCTGCAATGCCGCGATAGGGGGAGGACTCGCGAATCAGCTTGGGGTTGAGGATGGCGTCGGCTGGGGGGATTTGCTCGGGGACATCGTGGTGGTCGGTGAGGATGACGATGAGGCCGAGTTCTTTGGCGCGGGCGATCGCATCGTAAGCCGCAATGCCGTTATCTACGGTGATAATAATGCTGCCACCAGCGGCGTGAAAGTCTTCGACCATGCGGAGGTTAATGCCATAGCCTTCGTCCATACGACTGGGGATGGCGTAGTTGACCTGGCCGCCTAAGTAGCGCAGCGATCGCATTAACAACGCGGTACTGGTCATTCCATCGGCGTCATAGTCTCCACAGATGAGAACCTTTTGCTTGATATCAATGGCGTAGGTAAGGATGTCCAGACTTTTTGTGAGATCTGGAAAATCGTCCAGGGGAGAAGGGAGCAGTAAGGTTTCGGGATCGAGGAATGCCTGGGCTTGTTCGGGGGTGTGGATGCCGCGATTGATCAGAACCTGTGCGAGCAAGGGAGAGAGGCCTGTGGCCTCGGCAATGTGATAGGCCTGAGATTTTTGGGCAGGAAAAATTTGCCATCGCTGCGCTGGGATTTGTCGCTTGGCGGGGATGGCTGGGGGCGGTGACGGTTGCTCTGGTGATGGGGTAGACGCAAGGTCAGGTGAGCTGTCGTCGGGGCGCTCGGTGGTTAGGACTGGGTCTTCGGTAATGTCTTCTGACACGTTAGATCAATCGATGCTCGCACAAAGCACTATAGCGCTGACCCCACCGATTGAACATGTCAGCATGAAATCCAGAAGTCCGTGTGCAGTGTAGTGGTTGGTTAGTTGCTTATGGTGCTGACCCACCCCACCCCTACGGGGCACCCCTCCCGAGAGGGGATTTACTTTAGGCTACGAGACAAATATTTAAGCCTCTCAACCTAGTAAAGATCTCCTCCTGGGAGGAGTGCCCGTAGGGCGAGGTGGGTCGGCCCATGTCGCAACTAGCCAATCTACTCTAAACCCGTGTATCCAGAATGGATTTCATGCTGACGTAGTTTCGGTAGAGTAGCGCTTATAGATCGTTTGAACTAATGATAGTAGATAGGCGTGTGAATCTGCCACCACCTCTTAACCCGAGGCTCTAATAAACCAGAACGCGACCGTCATTTTGAACGTGGACGGCGCGATCGCTCTCTTGTCCACTGGGCAACAGCTCCACCTGCAGCGTCTCTGAATCGGGCCGATGCAATACCGCGTTTACGGCCTGATTGTTCTGATCCCAAAATACAAGGGACATCTCAGCGTCTGCGCCGACGAGGGTTTGAATAGAAAAGTCTGTATGCGGGCGTAGCCAGTGCATGTCGATATCGAGCACGCGCTCCAGGTTAACGGTGCCGTCGGTGTTGTTAATAAATTCGATGGTGATGGGCTGACCGGGCATGAAGCGAATCTGGTTGGTATCGCACTGATAGGTGCAGGGTTCTGCCTGGGCGGCGGGGATGCTGGCTGTGCCTACAGTCAGCAGGGCTAAGAGGCTGATGGGAAAGTAGCGGAGGCGTTGTGTCAGGGTTAGTGTTTTCATGGCGATTTCCATACGAGAGCGGTGTTGTGGTTAGGGTGCCCTCGGTGGTTTTGACCACTGTCAGTGTGTGCAACGGTTGTAACCAAAAAGCCTTTACCCGATTTAGGTAAAGGCTTAGCAAATATGCCGTTGGCAAGCACGTGTATGGATTAAATCTGCGGAGGTTGCGTACGTGCGGATTTGCGCTTGAGGGTGATGAGGGCGATCGCCGCGATAAATACACCGAGTAGCTGGCTAGGTTCAGGGACGGAGGCGGTCGTTAGCGGACTGCCAGGATCGGTAAGGTCGTTTTTGCCGTCTTCGACTTCACGATCAAAGCGATCTTCACTAGCCTCGGCCTCGGCGAGTAGCTGGCGCTGACGTTCGTCGACCAGCACTAGCATGGAGGAGTAGGGGGTAACGATGCTGGTGCGTTTAGCGATCGCATGAACCGCATCCAAAGCACTCACCTGCGACGTATCCAAGACACGCCCTTGCTGACGAATCAATTGACGAGCGGCTATGGGTGTAAAGGCATCATCTTCGCCATCTACATCCGTTGTGGATGCTTCTGGTGATACCGATGTGACTTTCCATTTATAGCCATCGAGAATAGTTCCCTCTGCTTCGGGCAGGGCAATTTTCTGCAGGACAGGTAGTACGGTGGTGTCAACACCGCCCTGGCTAGATTCCAGCAGTTGCAGCAGATTGTCCGCGTAGGCAGTGGGCATTTGCTCATCGAGGTGCACGATCCACAGGGATGCATCAAGCGCTGGATACTCAGCATCATCGGTGTTCAGTTCGTAGCTGCCTTTGTCTGTGAGCAGCAGAACGGCTTCGTAGTTTGTGTCCGATTTTGCCTGTGCGAACTGGTTGAGCATATCCGCAGGCTGCAAGCTGCCATAGAACTGAAGATCGCTGACGTCGATAGACTCTTCTATCGACGCATTTTCGTTAAAGGTGGCGGCCCCTTGCCCGTCGACGGCTGTGTAGAAGTCAATCAGGTTTTGCTGAGCGGCTTCTTTGAGCTGACTAGCGGCTTGCTGTAGCTCTTTAGCGTGCTCACCCATGCTGTAGGAGCTATCGATAACAACAGCGATGCGCCTGTCGGTGGGGAGCTGTTGCTGGGCAGCGCTCAGCGGAGTGGCGGTAATCTGGTAGCCTTCGGGGAAGGTGACGGTGTGCTCTTTTGGGGTGACAGATTTGCCGGTGCGAGGGGCGATCGCCCGTTCCATCCAGTCTTCTTCGTCTACTTGTGCAAATCGGTTACCTCGCGCTCGGACCGTATCTTCTGTCCAATAGATATTCCGCTTTTCACTGAGCTGAGGTAGCGCCCAGCCGACATCAGCCTGTTCCATTTCCTGGTAAGTGAGCGTTAGGTCCAGCGTGCCGGGTTCGCGAACGTTGCGATTATCAGGAATAGCGGTGGAGCCAGGAATTGGAAATACGCGCAGACGATACTGCTGCGGACCAACTTGTTCTAGCAGCGCGGGGTCAACGGCTTGCTGAAACTGGGCGCGTTCCACTTCGCCGTTGTATACCTGCTGAGCCGCGCCACGAGGAGACACTACGTGGGGAAACAATAGTGGGTTTTCCGCAGTGCCCAGCCATAGGCCGGTGATGGCTGCGCTTTCGGGTAAAGAGAATGCGTAGAAAATCTCTTGATCGTCTGGTGTCGTGTTCTCGTAATGCTCGTGAATGGTAATTGTTCCCCAGTCATTTTTAGACTGCACGCTAACTTCCTGACTGGCAAGGTAAACGACCTTTTGATCGAGGTCAAGCAGTCCTGCCTGAGTTTCATCACGGTTAGAAGTGGCTTGCAAGGCTTCGCGAATATCAACGCGTTCTAGCTGTTGAATAGGCGCATCAAAAAACTGTTCATATAGCTGTTCTGCCTTTTGAACATCGTTGTCTTTCCCTTGGTACAGAAAAGGAGATAACAATCCATTATGAACAGTTTGGAGGAAGTCTCGGCCCCCTTCACGTAGGCCCAGTGACCTGTACATTTCGCTGAGACGGTTGCTACTTCTCCACGGACTGAGATAGCGATAGCGATGAAGGTAGGCATTTACCAGACCGTCGCGGATGGCATCGGTATTTTGAAGCTGTTGCTGACGAAGTTCGATAGTTTCTGAAGAAAGCGGTCCGCTAGAGACTTCTGTGGAGGGTGTAGTTTCTAGTAGAGAAAAAGCTTTGACTTGAGGTTGCTTGGCTTGCAGGCCAATAAACAAAGCGCAGCTAATAGCGACGGTAATGCCTGTGGTAATCCAGCTGTTGTTGTGTCCATGCTGTTGGCCAAAGGCGCGGCGAATGCGCTTCCATGCTTGCAGATAGCAGTGCACAAAGGCATATGGCATGGATAGAAATATCGCAATGCTAGAGAAGACCAAAAAGGCCATCATGAGCCCCATCAGGCTTTGAGCAGGATGGGAGAGGATGTCTATAAAGCCGTCAAATAGTCCGCTCAGTGTGGCGTTTTGAAAAAACCATGAAATTGACTGGCCCAACCCAGAGAGGACGGATACTGATGCGGGCACGGTATATAGCAATAGCAAAGTGCCTGCCCATGCACCAACTAGCAAAATGACGCCATGGCCGACCATTTGAAACCATGAGAGCTTGCTGTTGCGGGCGGCGTATCCTGACAGCAGCTCTATGGTAAACATGAACATTGCGAAGGCAAGCAGACCCAGGGTGAAGGCAGTAGCAGGCGTGAGCTGCCGAATTAGAAACAACCGCAGCAGGCATAGGGTAAACAAGGGCGCTTCTACGCCGAAGAACAGCCGCATTAGTAAAGTGGGGCGGCTGCGTAGTTTCCAAACGCCCAAAATGGTGCACAGTGGCGGAATAATCAGCAGCGCCAGCAGGCTGACGGTAAGGGTAGGGTCTATGAGGCCAGTGCGAGCATCTTGCAGCAGGGCAATGCCAATTTCGGGGAGTAGCCAGATGTTGATCAGGCCGATAAAGACGAGGTTCCAGCTCCAGAAGATGAGGTGGGAGGCGATCGCGATGAATCTTTTCATGGGGATGACGGTAACGGGACGTCCGGGATTCGGCTGTGTTTTAGAAAGATGCTGTGAGCATTAGTCCAGTGGATTTAAGCCCTTTTTAACGCGGTCAAGCTGTGGGGGGAGCTACAGTAGGCCAATTACCAATTCCGGACGTCGTCAAAAATGATGCATAAAGCAGAGTAGGTGGCTAGCCCTGAGGTGGCTGGCCCGGTAATATAAAGATAAGGATTTATCGCAGCGTTTGTACTGCACGCCATTAACAGAACAGGTAATTATGGGTTTCTTTCGTCAGTACATCGCGCCGCTTTTTATTGTGCTTATTTTTGCGATTGCACTCCTCGCCACTAGCGCCCGCATTTTCCTTCCTAGCGACATGATGGCCCCCGCCCCTGGCTCACAACCTGTTTCCGCGCAGCCAGTATCCTACGCACCTGATACAGCAGCATTCTTGGCATAGTGACCACGCCTTTCCCCATTGCCAACTATCGCCTAGAAAAAGGCTCTACCCTCGACCGAGCCAGGCTAGTGAAGTTTATGCAGCGAGCCTATCGAGACTTGGGTGCGACGGAGACCGGAAAGCATCTAGCAGATACGGTAGGTCGACATTTCAATAGCCAGTCGAATCTATGGTGGCTAATTGGGCCGCAGTCGGCAGCGATTATCGGTGGGCTACCTGGCTTACAGCAGAGGCATGAGCCTATGGGTTGTCTGTGGCTAGGCGAGTCAATCGACCAGCGAAACGGGCAAAAGCAAGCCTATGTTTTTTTACTATATGTAGACAAAGCCCATCGGCGACAGGGATTAGGCAGTGCACTAATGGCACACGCACATCAGTGGGCAAGGCAGCAAGGCTATCAGCAAATCAGCCTGCAAGTATTTGAAAACAATGTCTCTGCTATGAATCTGTATCAGAAGCTGGGCTATCAGCCGCAGGCGCGGTGGATGTCTTTGGATATTTGACTATGAATAAGATGGATTTTTCGAACGATTGGTTCAAAGGCAAGGCTATCAGAGTCTGCCAGCTTCTGAGCAAGAACACCGGCAAAGGCCAGCAGCTGGTCGCGCTGGTACCGCCATCGGCAATGGTGTAGTCTGGGTCGAAGCCTTGCTCTATGACGTCCAGCAGATGATAGCCCCAGGTATCTTCATCCCGATGGTCAACCAACTTCAGTAAGTAACAATAGGTGGACGTCGATGCCGCGTCCACCATTGAAATTAGGCATCGTCAATGAGTTCGCAAGAGAACAGTTGACAAATACAGAATACGTGGGCTATTAATAAGTGAGTGATCACTCATTAATTTGCTTGTGCAAACTACCTTTTACCTCGCGTAATTATTATGAAACGTCAATTTGGTTTATTGCTCTCTAGTGCAGCGTTTGTAATAGCAACGACTGCAGTTGCAGCCGCACAAGTAACTCGTTCCTCTCATCCATTTGTGAAAGCTCACTCAGAAGTTTCAGCTATGGCAAAAGGTGGCCCAGGGGGTAATTTTTCAGCTTTTGAGGAGCTGGACTTGACAGATGAGCAGGCAGTAAAGATGGAGGCCATCCAGGCAGGCATTGTCGAACAAATGTCTGAGGTGTTGACCCCAGAACAGATTGAAGCCTTAGCAGAGGCGCATAACGGTGGAGATAGAGGCAGCATGCGCAGCATGATGATGAGCCTGGACCGCTCTCAGCGATCATCCGTGATGGGTATTGCACTCCGCACAGTCCGACATGATGGATGTACTGACAGCCGAGCAGCGGGCTCAAATTGAAGGCAGTCGTCCTAGAGATCGAAACTAATCAACTCGAGCATATCCTCATTTTTGGACATGGGGCGTTTCTTTCTTGCGTTCCCATGTCTTTCTTCTACAGCAGTCCGAGGAATAATCATGTTCATTGAGAGCAACGACAATCGAGGAAAATGATGCGGATACTGACGTCGATGTAGTGGTGGGTGTAGGTTACAACTTCAGTTTTTTAGATTTGTTCTAAAAGTTGCTGACTATCTAAAGGTCGTTGGATGAAAGAAAATCAACTGTCAGATGTTTTGAGCGTGCGGGCTGCTTTTCCTAAGGTGCCTTTCTCGCGGCGGTGGCTGTGGGCTTTGTTGCCTGTGCTAGTGCTATTGGCCCTTGTCTTGGGTAGGAGCCTGTTGCCTAACAGTCGAGCTTCAGAGTCAGATCTGCTTACTCAGAGAGTTGAGCGAGAAACCCTACCTGTTGTAATTACGGCAAATGGCACGGTGGAGGCTGAGCGATTTATTAATCTGAGTCCTAAAAACTCGGGGGTGGTAGACACGCTGCTGGTGGAGGAGGGAGATCGCGTCAATCAAGGCCAGGTGGTCGCTTTGATGGATGATTCTAATCTGCGCGGAGAACTCCTTCAGGTGCAAGGGCAGCTGGCGCAGCAAGAAGCTAACTTAGACCGGCTAATTGCAGGCGATCGCCCAGAAGATATTGCCAGAGCTGAAGCGCAGCTAGCCGAGGCGGAAGCTAATCTTCGAGAACTTCGCTCAGGCAATCGCAATCAAGAAATTGCCCAGGCAGAGGCTCGTTTGCAGCGGGTACAGACCACCCTACAACAGCGTGAGGCTAACCTACAGCGCTACGAGTCTCTTTTTAGTGCGGGTGCTATTTCCCGAGAGGAAGTTGAGCAAAAGCGGGCTGATCGAGATGTTGCCAGGGCCGAAGTCAGAGAAGCGCAAGAATCTTTAGCGCTACAGAATGCGGGCACTCGCACTGAACAAATTGCCCAGGCTGAAGCCCGCGCTGAACAACAAAGGCAGAGCGTTGCCGCGCTCAGAGCAGGCAATCGCGCAGAAGACATTGCCCAGGCCCAGGCTCAGGTACGCTCCGCACAAGGCACGCTACAAACCACAGAAGCCAGACTTGAAGATACTGAAATTAAGGCTCCTTTCAATGGTGTTGTCAATCAAATCTATGCTGAGCTGGGCGCGTTTGTCAGTCCTTCCGTTTCAGGCGGTAGTACAGAGTCTTCTTCCTCTTCTTCTATTTTGCAGCTTTCGAGCGTTCGCAATGAAGTCGTTGTTAATCTGCCAGAATCTCAAATATCTAAGGTTGAAATTGCTCAGCCCGTTGTGATAAAAGCGGATGCCTTTCCGGGTGAAACCTTCACCGGTCAGGTGGAGCGAATTGCAGCTCAGGCGACGATTAGTCAAAACGTCACCAGTTTTGAAGTCCGGCTATCACTCGACTTACCCGAAGCTGAAAAGCTGAGAGTGGGCATGAACGTAGAAACGCAGTTTGAAGTGGGCCGTTTGGAGAATGCGCTGCTGGTGCCCAATGCAGCCGTAGTCAGGGGCGCAGAGGGTGAGGGTGTGTACGTTTTAGAAGGCGATGAACCCGTATTTCAACCCATTCAAACGGGCGATACCGCTCAGGGGAAAACAGAGGTCACCGCTGGACTCGATGGCGATGAACAAGTGCTGATTTCTCCCCCTGCTGCGGATACCGATTCGGAAGGCTTTCAATTTCCACCCGGCTAGTGCAACGTACGCCAATTTTATACAAACACTACTGAGCGACAGTGATGGCTTTATTTAGCAATAACTCTTCCCAAAACGCTCCCCAAACTTCATCGCCAATAGCCTTACGACCAGAAAAGCAGGCTCATCACGTCTCTCAAATAGAGATTGTGGAAATGTCGTTGGAGGCGCTGTGGAGCAATAAGCTTCGGAGCGCCCTCACGATGTTAGGCGTGATTATTGGCATTGGCTCTGTTATTTCAATCACCTCTATTGGGCAAGGCATTCAAAAATCAACAGAAGAGAGTATTCGAGGGCTGGGAACAGATGTGTTGCAGGTGATTGCAGGGCAGGCTGAAAGTGGGGGCATTAGCCAAGGCGCAGTGACCACGCTGACCTGGGAAGACGCACTGGCCATAGAGCAGCAGGCACCTTCGGCAACAGTGGTGTCAGCCTATTTACAGCGCAGCGCTCAGGTTGTTTATGGTGAAAACAACACGTCAACAACGGTGTATGGCACCGATTTGGCACACCCTGATGCTCGCAATACTTACCCTGCACAAGGACGCTTTTTTACTGAAGAAGAGCTAGCCAATTCAGCATCGGTTGCTGTGATTGCACCGACGGTTCAGGCCAACTTATTCTCGCCCGGTGCCAGTCCAATCGGAGAAAAAATTCGCATTCAGGGCGAAATTTACGATGTGATTGGTGTTATGGAAGCTAAGGGGTCTCAAGGGCCACAAGATCGCGATGATGCGGCCTATATTCCACTGACGACGATGTCGGCTCGAATGATTGGGAACAACTCGCTGATGGGGGTTTCTGTCAATGGCATTTATGTGAAAGGAGGAGATGAGAGTCAGCTAGAGGCGGTGAAATTTCAGCTAGAAAATATCTTACGACTGCGTCATGATATTGAACAGCCTGAGGATGACGATTTTAGAATTATTAATCAGGCGGATATTTTGGAGACCCTCACCACAGTGTTGGGTTTGCTGACGACGATGATTGTGGCGATCGCAGGTATCTCTCTGGTTGTCGGCGGCATCGGTATTGCTAATATCATGCTCGTATCAGTCGTGGAACGCACCCGCGAAATCGGCATTCGCAAAGCGTTGGGAGCCACCGAGCGAACGATTCTGAGTCAGTTTCTAACAGAGTCTATTGTGATCTCTTTAGTCGGTGGTGGCGTAGGCATTACCCTTGGCGTTGTCATCACCTTTGTCTCTGCAACTGCCTTCAAGTTTTCGTTCGTGGTGTCTAGCGGCGCTGTATTTGCAGGCTTTGGGCTTTCAACAGCAGTGGGCCTAGTTGCGGGGGTTGTGCCTGCTAGAAATGCGTCTAAGCTCGATCCGATTGTGGCTCTAAGAAGTGAGTAAGGCGAAGTGAGTAAGGCGAAGTGAGTAAGGCGAAGCGAGTAAGGCGAAGTAAATAGCGGGAAGTGAATAAGCCTATGATTGAGCTAACAGACATTACAAAGGTTTACCAGCTAGGCGATGTCGATGTTCCCATTCTAAAAGGTATTGACCTGACGATTGATGCCAGCGAATATGTTTCGATTATGGGTGCATCTGGATCAGGAAAATCAACCCTGATGAACATTATTGGCTGTCTGGATCAGCCTACACAGGGACGCTATTTCCTAGAAGGGCGTAATTTGACGACGCTTGATAAGGATGAGCTTGCCTTTATTCGTAATCAAAAAATTGGCTTTATTTTTCAGCAGTTCAATTTGCTGCCACGGTCTACAGCGGTGGAAAATGTTATGCTGCCGATGGTGTATGCGGGGGTGCCAAAGGGAGAAAGACGCGATCGCGCTGAAGTTGCGTTGACCAAGGTAGGGCTGGGCGATCGCCTGACCAATCGACCTAGCCAACTATCAGGTGGCCAACAGCAGCGAGTTGCCATTGCCCGCGCTCTGGTCAACGAACCCGCCCTACTGCTGGCAGACGAACCCACCGGAGCCCTCGATAGCCACACCTCTCAAGAAGTGATGACGCTCTTCAATGAGCTGAACAGCCAAAACATCACCATTGTAATCATTACGCACGAAACCGAAGTCGCCGAGCAAGCCAAGCGACAGATTCGGCTTCAAGATGGCTTAGTCGTCAATTAATGCTAAAAGTTCAATACTAAAAGTCAGCGTTTAGACGGCAGCTACCCGATAAGGCCAAAGTACAGTGTTGCCTACCAGGTGCTACAAATGCTGGCCTCAAGCTGTATGGTGAACGTAGGTATCGCTTGCAGTGGTATTTAGCGTCAAATTGGCTAGCTGACCCACCCCACCCTATCGGGCACCCCTCCCAAGAGGGCTGGCTACGAGGCATACATTTAAGCTTCCCAGCCGAGACAGATCCCCTCTTGGGAGGGGTGGCGCGCAGCGACGGGGTGGGTCGGAAACCTAGGCTATCAGTCAACTTCTTACGTTAAGCACGTACCACTCGTGAGAGTGATTCCTATTCTCTGTCACCTTTTCCCCGTTAATACGTCGTCAATATGGCTAGGCCACGCAAAATTACCACTGAGCAAATTTTAAAAGCGGCTCAGGCAATTTTCTTAGAGAAAGGGTTTGGCGCTTCGACTCAGGAAATTGCTAGTGAGGCAGGGATTTCCGAAGGGTCTATATTCAAACGATTTCCTACCAAGGAAGAGTTGTTTGTTGCCGCGATGGGCATGTCAAAGCGCTCTTCTTTTTCCTCGTTTGTAGAAGCGATCGCAGGACAAGGCGACCTAGAGGAGAACCTCAAGAAAATAGGGGTAGAAATGATAGGCATCTTTCAAGAGCTTTTGCCCAAAATGATGATGCTAAAGTCAAAAGGATTACCCATCCCGGCGATGCTCATGAAACCGGGTACTGCCCCTCCAGTTCAGCTGATGAAATTATTGACCGATTTCTTTGAAAAAGAAATTGCCCTGGAGCGCATACGTCGTAGTAATTCTCAAACGCTTGCAATGATGTTTATCGGTAGCCTGATAGAGTATGTGTTTCTTAAGCAGACTTCTGCACCGCTCCCTGATGTTGAAGATTACGTAGATTCTGTTGTAGAACTCTTCTGGAGAAGCATTCAGCCCAGTGACGGAAGCGATTTTGTTTAAATAGCCTTTTTACAGCAGTTCAAGCCTCATTGAGCCCAACATTGCTGTTAGTCTGTGCAGATTAATAATCCCGTTATATGAGGACAGTACTTTGACTTTGCTGCTCTGTCAGCGAAGTATTAGGATCGTAGGTGTCTATTCTCCAGCAGCTTAAGCTAGCTACGATGACAATGCAGCTGATGAATAGTGGCTGTGTTGAAAAAAATGCGTAGCTCTTCCTTGGTACTCTGAGATGCCCTGCTCGCAACCTCGCAATGCCCTCCTCAAACCCATTCAAATGGCGTCACTTTCGGTCAGACCTAATCTTGCTGACAGTGCGGTGATATATCTTCGCTATGGCCTGAGTTACCGGGACTTAGAGGAAATGATGCTGGAACGCGGTGTCAAAGATGAACAACATGCCGGTTGAGATGCAGTCGCTGGCTGAGGGCATTGAGTATCGTAATCCGCTAGGGGAGATGACCATTACGGTTGGTGCCAATGCTACGCCTGACGACTGTACGATTCAGGTTTCTGATCGCCTTGATGAATCGGGCCGCATTCTAGAAAGAGGGGCACCTCCTAACATGGTCGAATCAACGGTAGTTTTGAAACTGTAGGGCCATGGGCCAGTCTTCGGCTTTGATCAGTGCGATCGCTGCTTGCAAATCATCCTTATTTTTCGCAGACACCCGCACAGAATCACCTTGAATAGAGGCCTGCACCTTCTTCAAGTTGTCCTTAATTAGCTTGGAAATTTTCTTGGCATCTTCTTTCTCAATACCCTTTTTCAGCTTGATCTCTTGCCGAATACGACTACCGCTAGCCGAATCAATCTCACCAAAGTCAAAGATCTTCATCGACAGATTTCGCTTTGCTGCCTTGGTTTGAATCACCGTATGAACAGCCCTCAGTGTCATATCGCTGTCGGTTTCTACATCGATACTGTCTTCCTTTAAATCCAGCGTTGTTTTAGTATCTTTCAAGTCGTAGCGACTTTTTATTTCACGACGGGCCTGATCCAGGGTGTTGACCAGCTCCTGACGATCAAAATCGCTGACAACATCAAAGGAATAAGTAGAAGCCATAGAACTCTAATAATGTGAACGCCGGAAAGGAACAAACGCGTTAAATAATAACGACAGACCCGGCGGACCTGCAATGTAATTGCCCATCTAGTAACAAAAATTACCCTGGAATGATCGGTGGCTATACTAGCGCTGCCTGACAGCTCGCCACGTACAGCGACACAATGCTGCTAATGCTGATTGCCCAAGAGAGCGATCGCAAAATCGGCGCATTCAGAATATAGAACAGCGAATAACTCACCCGCGCCGCCAAATAAATCAGCGCACTGCCCGCCACCTGCTCGGCAGGCAAATTAGTCACAAAGGCCATCAGCGCTGCTGGCGCATACAGCGCAAAAGACTCCCAAGAATTTTCGTGTGCCCAAGTGGCTCGCTGCGCGTACTCAGGTAGCTTATCGAACATCCCACGAGGCGCACCCATCTCGTAACCGACCTGAAAGCGCCCAAAGGCGACAGCCAGATAGGGTAAATAGATCAAACCAGCGGCGGCCACGATGCTACACAGCAAAATGTTGGCTGGAGAGACAAATGGAATGGTGTAAAAAATTTCCATCAACAGGCCATTAATCAAAATCAATATTAATCAAAGTAAAACAGCGTCACAATCTTGCGCTGGTCTTCAGCGTCCTTACAGGTCTGTAGCAGCGTCTTACTATCGTGAAAGGCAAAGCAGATTAGCTGCTGACAGCGGCCAATAATTTCCTGATTGCACATGGCACTCGCATCCGCGAGCGGCAGCGTGTCATTTGCCGAATTTTCTACCAGGTTAGTCACCACCTCTAGCTGTTCGCGCGACTCGCGAGGCTGCTTGCGCAAGCTCTGGGGCAAAATCACCGTAAGCAAATTTGGGTCTGCCTTCATGGCGCCCTTAATAGCTGCGGAATTAGTGCCTGCCGCGCCAGAAGTAATGAGGCGATTGCCACCCAACACTAATGCGTAGCTCATTAGCTCAATCAGGCGCTGGTGGGTAATAGGAACATGACGCGATCCTAAAATTGCAATACGCTTGGAGCCGGACTCCTGAATAGTAGCCAGCTCTTGCAAAAAGTCGTCTACTTTTACAGAATCAAGTGGATTTTCGACTGACTGACTCAATGGCTACCTGGGGGCGAAAGAATGGGGGCTTGAAAGAATGGGTACGAAATAATTAACCAATAGTACCAAACCCTTGAATCTCTCAAAAGCGATTCGTAAATCAATTCAGTGAGTGTCCATACTTACGTTCAGGTATTCCGCTTATGGTCCCTTACAGGTAGTTCTGTACAGAAGTTCTACGGCGCGTGCGTTGCAATAGATATGCCTTACGCAGGGACTGCTGGCTTTAGCCCTAGCGCGTCCATCATGCGCGGCGTATCGAAATGCTGTTGCATCAGATGCCTGATGCACTCTACTTTGATAGGCTCGTGCAGCCGTACCTGATCAAACGCCTTTTCAATGATTTCAACCGTTGTCAACGTATCGAGATCTACAGACAAAATCGGGACTTCCAGATCATTTGCACGGTCGAGAATATCCTTGCGGGGCGCGAGGCGACCTGTAAGCACCAGGCACTGAGTAGAGCTTTCTAGCGCAGCCATCTGGATGTCGAATCGGTCTCCACCTGTCACGACAACCATGTTGTGTGCCCGGTTGAAGTAACGCAGGGCAGAGTTAGCATTCATGGCACCAATGGAAATTTCTTCGACCATCATCTGATCTATCCGCTCTGTGTTGTTAAGCGTTTCGGCCTGGAGATGGTCTACCAAGGCTTCTACGCTGACGCTGCGCATAATGGCTGTACGGGGCAAAATGCCAAACACTTTTATGTCGTGGCGCTCCAGGCAATCTGTTACCGAGGTTTTAGCAATCTCTAGCAGATTTTCGGGGACATCGTTAATGACAACACCTAACAGCTGATCGCCCAGCTTATTTTTCGCTGCCAGCAGCTTATCGACTACCAGCGCGGAGTGATAGCGAGTCACTAAGATAACGGCAGCCTGACTTTTTTCGGCAATGTCCGGGAGTGACAGCCCAAACAGAGTGCCTTCTTCCAAGTTGCCAGGCCCTTCGATCAATAGGATATCTTCACCGCCGCTACTCAGGGCACTTTCTACACTCTGGCTAGATATTAACTGCTCTTGAGAGAGCTGCTTTTGAATCGTAGCTTCATCGAGTACGAATATAGTGGGGCGAATGTGTTCGGGGCTAAGGCCCAGGGTTTGCGCGATAAAGCGGACGTCCTCGTCAAGTTCGTCGTCGCCTTCGCTTAGGCAGGTGCCGATAGGTTTGGAATAGGCAACATTTAGGCCTTGCGATCGCAGCTGCAGGGCCAGCCCTAAAACGGTCGCTGACTTGCCGCTAAAGGGCTCTGTAGATCCAATTAATAGATTTTTAGATGTCTGGTTCGATGATTGGTTTGACGACTGGGGCACGCCCTCACTCCTTTCGATTAATCGCTTTGGCCATCCCTTGTGAATCAACTGCCAGACAGAAAACTCAAAGTGATGCAGTCATTTTGACACGTTCGCTTACGCGTAGCCGTTTAAAACGGAAAACAAACAAGAAAAAGGCCAGCCGGTTTGGGTTACGGCTGGCCTTTTTATTTGTTTGTGCCGCTGCACTAGTCATCAATCCGCAAGAGCTTCCGATAAAAGCCCTTATCAAAGTCCGGCGTCTTATTCTGATTCATGGCAACTACGACGCTAATCAAAAAGTCGACGAACTCGAAGTTGGCCATGGTGATTTCGTAGGTAAGATCGGCATCACCGTCAAACTGCATTCGGCAGCGGGTAAGGTCGGCGGGCAGCATCGAAACGTTCCAGGTAGCCAGGAATGGAATATTGCCAGTGCCTTCAATCTTGCGTTCGCCTTCGATATTGCCCTGCTTGTACAGGCCGATGGCGTAAGGTAGGGCGTTGCGTTTTTTACCCTGGTAGTAGGGCAGGTAAACGCTGGCTTCTGGCTTGGAAGCAGGGGTAATGGATTGAAGAGACATGGGTAAGAAGAAAGACTACGTGAAGACGACCTGACAGGGCGTGAAATGCTATTTGCGAGCAGCAAGGGGCGGCAAATAGATTAATTCCTGGTTTTAGAATTCCCGCTTATCCCTCGGGTTTCGCTATGCCTTAGGTTTCGGCGTTTGTTCGGCGTTTGTGCGGCGTTTGTTCGGGCAAAGGTTTGTGCTTTAACTATCACTGGTGACTATCACTGGGTATCTCTAGAGAGGTATGTTTATAGTGAAATGAATTGTTAAGGGATTTAAACAAAACGACACATGGCAGATTTTGCTGAGTCCAATGCATCTGAGTTTGAACTACTAGAGTTTGAGCTACCAGAGTTTGAACTACCGGAATTCGATCTGCCAGAGTTTGACTTCTCTGCGTTTGATCTCGATGCGGACCGGGTCTTCAACCCTGAGTTTTTTAAGGGCTATTCCAGACGGCGACTGAAAGCTGCGATCGCGCTCTCCTTTTTATGGATACTCACGGCTGTTTTACACTTCGTGAGCTGGGGCCACGAGTTTGTCCTGGTTATCACCGCGATAATGGCTGTTCACGCGCTGCGAGTAATTTTTGCGACCCCTCATCCAGCGCCCGAACCGTTGCCATCGTTTCAGTCCTTGAAGGCAGCGGCCCCTTCGCCCGCAGTGGTTCAGTCCGTCGATACTACCAACTGGCCCTATGTGTCACTGCTGGTTGCAGCCAAAAATGAGGAAGGCGTGATCGGCAAACTCGTCGATAACTTACTACACCTCGACTACCCCAAAGACCGCTACGACCTTTGGTTCATTGATGACTACAGCACAGACGAGACGCCTGAGATATTGGATGAGCTAGCAGCTAAAGAGCCTCGGCTAAATGTGATTCATCGTGGGCCCGACGCGACAGGGGGAAAGTCGGGTGCGCTAAACCTGGTGTGGCCACAGACGAAGGGCGATTTGCTGGCGGTATTTGACGCGGATGCTCAGGTGAATGCTGATTTGCTACGGCACGTGGTGCCGATGTTTGATGCGGCGCAAGGTGGGCAAAAAACAGGAGCGGTGCAGGTGCGAAAGGCGATCGCCAACGCCAGCGCCAACTTTTGGACCAGGGGACAAAAGGCTGAGATGGCGCTGGACTGCTACATGCAGCAAAGGCGAATTGCCGTTGGCGGCATTGGTGAGCTACGTGGGAACGGGCAGTTTGTGCGGCGTAGTGCGATCGCCCAATGCGGCGGCTGGAACGAAGAAACCATCACCGACGATCTGGATCTGACCATTCAGCTGCATTTAAACCAGTGGAACATTGGCTTGCTATTTACACCCTCAGTGGGTGAAGAAGGGGTTACTGACGCGAAGGCCCTGTGGCATCAACGTAATCGGTGGGCAGAAGGGGGCTTTCAACGCTATTTGGACTACTGGCGACTGCTGGCCAAAAATCGCCTGGGCTGGGCAAAGTCTCTGGACATGACCGGCTTCTGGATTATTCAGTACATGATGCCCCTGGTAGCAATGCCCGACTTGCTGCTGGCCCTTGTGCGTCATCAGATGCCGGTGTATGGACCGATTACGATGATGGCTGTGGCGATGTCTGCAATTGGTATGTTTACGACCCTGCGACAGGCAGAAAAGATGTCTGCCTGGAGCGCGGCGATACAGACGGTTCGAGGATCGCTTTATATGCTGCACTGGCTAGTGGTGATTGGCTCTATGTCTATTCGGATTGCGCTGCGGCAAAAGCGATTGAAATGGGTAAAGACTGTACACGGCACTGTGTAGATGGCGTTGTGAAGGGATTTATGAGTGACTCTACCGCTCGGCGAGATAGCGCAGGCTAGCTTGCTGATGAGCGCCTGGGAAATTTGATGTGCACAATCACGATGCAAAGCCCAACGGCCAGTGCCACGCCAGCCAAGGCAATCGGGAGGATAGCGGTTTGTCGGATAGCGATCGCACACAATGCCCAAACCGCCACCGCCGGATACGAAGCATCCTGGTACTGCAATGCAATCACCGCTGCCAGGCCTGCGCACACACACATCATGGCCACCGTTGCAGTCACACTGCCAGCCGACGCCTCAATAATCCCAGAGAACTCACCCACATTTTCCGTAGGAATAGCCATCGCGTAGATGGCACCCGCAATATTCAGCACCGTTGCCAGGGTAATCCAACCAAAGTAAATGCTAATCGGCGCCTGAAACAGCCAGCGCACTTTGCGAGTAGGCTTTACCGAGCGCGACCTCAAATAGCTGTAAATCAAGCAGGCTACAATCCCCAATATCAGCAGTGAAGACCACCAGAAGTGATAGGTCAAAAAGACGTATATCCAAATCATTTGTAGTACGCAAGCGCCGATAATACCCCAAGAAGCTGCCTTAAAGGCGGGCTCGTGTCTCTGTGCCGGTAAGGCCTGATAAATACTGTAGGCAATCAGCCCGATGTAAATGAGGCCCCAAATGGCAAACGCATAGCCTGCGGGCGTGATCAGAACGCCGCCCAGCACTATGTTAGAAACTTCGCCTGTATTTTTGCCTGCGGGCGGAAAAATATTGGAGTAGCCGTTGATTGCGATCGCCATTAGCACCATCACCACCGTCAGCCACTGCCGAACGATCTCAGCGATCGCGCTTTGTTTAGGTGCATTCTGCATAGCGTGTTTGAAAGTCCTATATGTTCACTACTACACGCTAAATCGAAACGACACAGAATGCTCAAACTAAAGCCCTTCTACAGTGTTTTTGAAACGTTCATTCTCAGCTTGTGCCTCCGCCAATAGCTTCTTCCACTCACTGGGTGGATGCCCGCCCTCTAACATTTTCTCGAATACTTTGTAAGCGTCTTTCTTACTGTTATATGCTCGCTTTGTCGTAGGGTCATTTACCCATCCAAGGACAATAATTTTGCTCTCCATGTGATAGCGAAAGAACAGCCGATACTGCTGATAGAACTTGGATCTGAACCAGTGCTTATTCTCTGCTCCCAGGGTTCCACCCTGCCGGTAAATCTCACGGGTTGGATCCTGAGGAATAATATTGAATGCAAGCTTGGTCACAGCTTCTAATCGTTTCGTGACATTCTTTCTCTGATAAGCATCTGGACTTTCCTGTCTGAGCCAATCAACAGCTTCTACGAGTTCTTCAAACTGCGTTAGAAAACAGTCGTGAGCTAAGACAGTCCATCCGTGAATATTTAGTCCTTCCATTATGGAATTTTTGAAGTCTTTAAAGGTGGAATCACTGTGAATTAGTCCTCCTTCCCGAATTAGTCATCCTCAGCATTGAGGGGTGCATTTAAATCACTATCCATTCCTGCGGTTAGTTCCCTAGCATGTGCTACCAAGCTAGCCGGAACTGGTTTGATATTTTCTGGATTGTTTTCTGCATCTTCTGATAAGAAAGCTAGGAACTTCTCAATAACTGGGTCTTTACCTTCTTCAGCTCTAATAAGCTGAACACTTCCGTCAGCAGTAACAAGATAAGAGATCTTGTCCTGCTTTTCTAAGCCCAATGCTTTTCTGATGGGTGCGGGTACAGTCGTTTGATATCGGTCAGTCAACGTTGATTCTGCAACCAGAAACTGTGATTCTGCCATGGCTATTTCAAACTGCTTCCGAGATAGTCATCTCTCACATGGTAATGCATTTGAATTGTTATAGCCACTAATTACGAAAGGAGTCTGAAGTCTGAAGCAATGTTTTGCCCTGTAAAGGATTGTTTCAGTGATTAGTTTGCCTGTAAGAAATATTCACGGGTAAAGGGAAGCAGGTTGGTTAGGGTAGAGGTAGCTAAATATTGTCTCGACACATACGTTCAAGCGACGTGGGAGCGTTCCTATGGTGAATATTTCGAATTCCGCTTCAGAGTCTGCTTCTAAAATTTCTTCTCGCCAGTTTCGCTGGGATGCTCTGGTACTGCTAATAGCGACCTTCTGGCTCAGTAGCAGTGTATTACTAGACTTTTTTATGATGCCGATGATGTACGAGTCCGGCATGATGAACGAGCCTGGGTTTGCGACCGGTAGCTACAGCCTGTTTTGGGTGTTTAACCGGGTGGAGGTACTGTGCGCAGCGGCGATTTTGACCGGGCTGCTGGTGCTGCGTGAGCGGCGCAGTCAGTTCGAAATTGTGACTAGCGGTTCGCGCAGTCGATGGGCGTTGCTCACTAGTGGCGCTTTGCTGGCGATCGCATTCACCTACACGTACTTTTTCACCCCGCAGCTCAGCGCACTTGGGCTCAACCTCAGCGGCGGCTTCTCTGAGCCTGCGCCCCCTGAAATGAGTGTGCTGCATCTGGCTTACTGGGGCCTTGAGACTGTGAAGTTGCTGGGTGCAGCTTTCTTGATTAGGCTCTGCTATCGCGATATCGCATCAGCCTTTCGGTAAGGCATAAGAGGATATCGCCAGTCGCCAGAAGATAGTTGAAAAATAAACAGTAAAAAGGGGATGGTCAACCGAAGTTAACCATCCCCTTTTTAGCGGCAAAGATGTGCGATGGAACGGCTATGAAACTCTCAAAAGCACACTCCTCAAAAGCACATTACACAGAGCAACCATCCTACTTACGGATATCTTTTGCCATGTTGCGGAACATGTCCATGCTGCTGTCAACATTGACCTTTGGTCGCTCAGCTTTTGGTACGCTATCACTAGGAGCTGGCTCAGCAGCTTTAGGTTCGGATTGCTTTTTGTCGCCCAAGAAATCTGTATTGCCGAATGTAGTCGGTGCAGACACAGGCGCACTGCTAGGGTTGCCGTCTAGATCAGTCATCTTGGTAGCAGAGATAGAGCGAACGCTCTCCATATGCTCTGTTTGACCTTTCTTTTTGGCGAAGGTACGGCGAACTACTTTCGTAGAACGCATGTAATCAATGTTGCCAAAGCTCTTGGCGTCGTCGTCGCTGAGATAAAAAGACTGCTTGGGTGCGGTGTCATCCTTAGGTGCACCTTTGCCAAACACAAATTCGAAAAGACCCATTGTTCTCCTGAACTAATTAGAATGAAAAGCTACGTTTATACATATTAACTTTTATTTACTTTCTTAGAAAGGGGATTTTAGTAAAAGTCTGATTAAGTCGTTCCTACAGGCTGCGCTGATACTCCTCTAGCAGGTCAATCAGGTTAACCTGGCACTGCATGGGCAGTAGCTCGACGAGAGGGACTGTGCGACGTCCGCCGCCTAGTTTGATAGGGATGTCTTGCAAGATTTTGACAACGCCGTCTTCAGAGATGTTGTTCTCGGTGACCATGGGCAGTAGCTTTTCGGCTAGCGGCGTGTGTAGCTTGGCAACGCCCAGGTACAGATGCCATTTGGCGATATCTATATAGATATTTTCGCCAATTTCGGCGGCGAGTTTTTCTAAAGCTTCGCTGGAGTTAGCCATGATCATTCCTTTGTATTCAGATTTTTTAAGAAGACGGTTGGTGGATAGCGCGATCGCTACTTCCCGACGTCTGGCTGCTTGGGAGAGTAATCGGCGATCGCAAACACATACAGTCCATGCACAAACAAAATGCCGAGCATAGTAAAGGTCACTAGCTTAGCCTGTGGCAAAGAGCCAGGATTGACGGTGTTAAAGAACCAAATACCCGAATTTACACAGGCAAACCCAGCCACATGCACCGCAAAGTTAATGCGATCTTCTAATCTGCGTAAGGGTGGATCGTTGGCAGGATCGGGTTTTCGGGGCCAGCGGGGAGGCATAGAAACTCACGGTTGTTGTCAGTGACTATTGTAGAGAATAAGGGGCTATCCAGGGTTCTGCCAATGGCCTGATTTGCCACCGATTTTTTCGACGAGGTGAATATTGCAAATTCGCATGTTCTTTTCGAGGGCTTTGGCCATGTCATACAGCGTTAGGGCCGCGACAGACACGGCGGTGAGCGCTTCCATTTCTACCCCTGTTTCCGACTTTGTTTTGACGGTAGCGGTAATACAATAGCCGGGTATCGCGTCGTCAGGCACTATGGTGACCTCAATTTTCTTCAGCGGTAGCGGATGGCAAAGGGGAATCAGAGTTGAGGTTTGCTTGGCAGCCATAATGCCGGCAAGGCGGGCGGTACCTATGACATCACCTTTTGGGGCGTTGCCTTGCTGAATGGTGGATAGGGTGTCGGGCTGCATGGTGATGATGCCAATGGCCGTTGCCTGTCGTAGCGTTGCCTCTTTGGTAGAAACATCGACCATTTGCGCCTGTCCGACACTGTCCAAATGAGTCAGTGGAGCAATGGGTGTCGGCGCAGATTCGTCGCGAGTCATGATGATATTGGGGTGATATTTTTCTTGATTGGGGTGCACGGACTATGTGTTAGTATTAAAGCCCCAAACGGGAGCGCCGAAAGGCAATCTGGTGGGACAAACAAATGGGCCTGTAGCTCAGTGGACTAGAGCACGTGGCTACGGACTACGGTGTCGGGAGTTCGAATCTCTCCAGGCTCGTTCAAGCAGATAGGGCGTCGGGTACTTTTGGACTTGACGCCTTCTTTTTTTGCGCTTGCAGCTCAAGAGAGCTGTCGTTTCATGAGCTTTTCACGGCATAGACATCTCGCCCACCATTCAAGGCAAAGCGAATGGAATGGGTCAGGTCTTTACTAGATGCGGTGATAAATATCGCCAGCCCGGTCAGGGTCATCAGGCCCGAGAGCAAAAATACTAGGGAATAGCTACTGGCATCGGCAACTCGTCCCATGACAGGTCCCGCCAGTGCAATGCCCAGGTCAAATCCGGTCAGGCATAGGCCAAAGGTAATGCCTCGCTCGCCGGGACTAGAACGATCGGCCATCAGCGCAGCAATGATGGGAATGAGGGTGCCACTGCCTGCGCCTTGAAAGGCTCCGGCAAGTAGGAACATTTGAGCGTTTGTGCTTTGGCTAAGGGTGATCATCGCCAGAGAGTAAGACAAAAGCCCCATGCTGATGAAGCGGCCTCGGCCCAGCTGATCGCTGGCCTTACCTGCCAAGGCACGGACAGAGAAAGAGGCGATCGCACTTACGGTATAAATCAGCCCGATATTCACCACAATTCCCAGCTCACGTACCTGCAAGGGCACAAACGCCACCATAGAACCAAACGCGGTGCCCACCATGAACAAAATGACCGCCGGGATTCGGATGCGAGGCGTGAATAGCAAAGCCCAGAAAGCAGGCTTCTTTTTGACCTTGTTGCTTTTGTCTGTTGGGAGTTTGCTGGAAGCATTTTCAGCCGATGATCGCGCAGGTTCCTTTGTAATCAGTACGCACAGCGTGCCAATCACGCCTAGCGTCGTCATCGTGAGGAACGCAAAGGTAAAGCTACCTTCTAAATAGCCACCCAGCGCAGGGCCTAGGGCCATACCGACAGGACTCGCCAGGCTCATGTAGCCAATCAGTTCTCCCCGCTGATGAGGCGGAGCCATGTCCGCAATAGAAGCAGTGTACGCAGTGGCAAAAGCGGCAATGCTGATACCGTGAAAGGCCCTGGTCATGGCTAGCAGCAAAATTGGGAGCTTTACCTGCCAGTCGAGATGCCAGCGTTCGGGAAGCCAGTCGGTCGGGATGTCGATGACGGTGCTGGGTGCGAGGCTGACAGCTAGGTACAGTAGGGGCGCGATCGCAATTACCAATATCCCAATCAGCAGCGCAGGCTTACGCCCTTTGCTATCGATAAACTGCGACATGCGTGGGCGCAGACCCAATAGGCCGATCGCAAAAGCCGCCATCACCCAGCCAATTTCTTGATTGCTAGCCCCAAAGCTTTCTATGTACAGCGACAAATTTGGCAGCATTCCTGCCAGGCCTGCCCAAAAGCACAAAGACGCGCAAAAGAAGATAATCAGATTGCGTCTGAGTGAAGGTTCAAGATCTGCAAAAAGTTTCAAGTAGACTCCTGGGCGAAGGCGGTCTGGATAAAAACTCATGCTCCGAACAATGCTCCTGTCCGAAGCATGAGCCACTCAAGATATTAACAATTGTAAAGACGCTTGTGGGACTATTCGCAGCTTTCTCTATCTATCGACTGCAATGTAAATGATTCCAGCTCAGCCTATTGAAAGACACCTCTCAAGAAACGCTGTCTTCGATAAGACAGGCGATTATCGATATCGACTGGGTAGGCGGTGGCAGTCGGACGGTGCGGAGGTCGCTTTTGTGATGCTTAATCCTAGCCGCGCCGATGAAGCTATAGACGATCCGACGTTGCGGGCCTGCATTCAGTTCGCGCAGCGGTGGCAGTATGCGTCGCTATCGGTGGTGAATTTGTTTGGCTATCGTACGCCTCACCCTGCTGAACTGAAGCAGGCGACAGATCCGATTGGGCCAGAGAATGATGCCTATGTTTTGCAGGCGGTGGAGCAGGCAGACAAGGTGGTGCTGGCTTGGGGCAATCATGGTGTGTGGATGGGACGCGATCACGCGATTCTTCAGCAGCTCAGTCCTTATGCTCACAAGCTGGTGTGTTTGCAGCAGAACAAAGGTGGTCAGCCCAGGCATCCGCTGTATGTAAAGAGAGAACAGCCGATTACGCCGTTTGTATTCAATTAGTGTTATGCCAGCGGCACCCACCGACTCGTCGCAGTCTGCGTCGGTTCACCACCCGCAGCAACCACCGTATCTAGCACCCACTCGCGAAGTAGTGCATTGACCTCAACAGGTGCATCGTCGTGAGGGCAGTGGCCCGCATTGATGTGATGCTCTTCTAGCTGGGTGTAGTACTTTTGAAACAAAGCACCCCGGCTGTAGGTATCCATCCACGGATCTTCATCGCCCCAAATCAGCAATAGCGGACACGTCATCTCGCTCAGCAGCTTGTCTACATACTCACCGCGCTCGGCTTTGAAAAGTGCAGCAAAAGCAGCTGGTGCTTCTGGGTCGGTTGCTGGCCGAAATACATCTTCTACCAGCTGCTCGGTAACTTCTTCCTTATTTACATATACCTGCTCTAGCGTCTTGCGAATGTAGGACTTTTTGCGAACGAACTGGAAAATAACCCAGCTGGGAAACGGCGAGAGAACAACGGTTTTGACCAGCTCGCCAATGGCTTTTTGAAAGGGGTTGGGTTCGGCTGCTGGCTGCTGTTCACTAAAGGAGCCAACGCCATTGAGCATACACACGCCCACCACGTCGCTGGGGCAGGTCGCACCTGTGTACAGACTGCTGTAGCCGCCGATAGAGTTGCCGGCGACTACTGACGGGCGTCCAATGACGTCTCTGATAAAGGTGTCAATTTGATCGCGCCATAGCTGTGGGCTATAGCCACTGCTGGGCTTTGAGGAACGGCCAAAGCCAATCAGGTCTAGCGCGTACACTTCAAAATCGGCCTTTAATCCCTCCGCATTCTTGCGCCAGTGGTCGGTTGATGCGCCAAAGCCGTGGATGAGTAGCAGCGGTGGACGCTCTGGGTGTTGCGATCGCGCCGATTCCCCTACCTGGGTGTAATGAACCCGATAGCCAGCCCAGCTCCAGTAGTGGCCGTTATGAGCCGGTGGCAAAACAGGTGTCGGCATCTCTGTATTGGGGCTAGCGCTAGATGAGTTGGGGCCGGGAGCGGTAACAACCATAAGGACTAAAAAAGAACGCCTGCGAAAAAGGCCTGTAAAGAAAAGTAAAGACCTGTCTTTAGTCTATCGTGGGTGACAGCGTAGTGGTATCTGTCTTTGGATGCTGGCTGAGGCTCGAGGCTGGAATTGAAGGAGGAGCAAGGGTATGACATTAGCTCGAATGAAAACGCGCAGGCGGCGATCGCCGTCCACCTGGTTTGAAAAGGTAATGGCCGCGATCGCCCTCATCAACCTTGTCATTGTCCTGTTTGACCTTAGCTACATTCGCTTTCGCGACCTGTACCTGCGCCTGTTGCCCGAGCCCACCATCTGGTACGGCGAGCAGTTTAAGGGGATAGAACCAGAGCGGACAACAACCGGGTATCTGGCACTGGTCGATGAGCTAGACGCGCAGGTTAGCGACGGGTCAGCAGACGAGCAAACCCGCGAGCGCATTTTGGCACAGCTGACAGAACAGAGCGCGGTGATTGTAGACGAAAATCCGTTTGAGATCGCTGATAAAACGGGGACGCTAGAGCGAATTAAAAACATTGTGCGCGATCGCCAGGATGAAGACTCGTCCAAAGCTGCCTTTAGAGAATTCTGGGCCGATGCAAACTTTGATAACGCCGAGGAGGCACGCGAATCCCTCGACTTCTTTGACGATGAAATTCGCCCGCTAATGAAAACTAACTACTTTCGCAGCATCAATGAAAGGGGCAATCCAACCGACTTATTCTGGCGGATAGATCTACCCTTTATGCTGCTATTTGCCGCCGAATTTTTGGTCCGTACGTTAGTACTTAGCCGCCGTCACAAGGGGACAACCTGGATAGATGCAATGCTATGGCGGGCTTACGATGTGCCCTTGTTCCTGGGGTTCTGGCGCTGGCTGCGGATCATTCCGGTTACCCTTCGCCTGCATCAGGCCTGCTGGATTAATTTGGAGCCTGCTCGTAATCGGCTCAGCCGAGCATTAGTCAGTCAGTTTGCGGTAGAGCTGACCGAAATCGTCCTGCTGCGCGTAATTGACCAGGCCCAGAGCTTCGTGCGTGAGGGGGACATTGCCCGGCTAATTGCCAGAGCCACCGATCGCGGACAGTACATCGACATTAACGGCGTCGATGAAGTACAAACCATCGCCAAGCGACTTTCGGACGTGGTGGTGTACCAGGTGCTGCCCAAGGTAAAGCCCGAGCTGGACGCACTGCTACAGCACAGCGTGGTAGGCGCACTCAACCAGGCCCCAGCCTATCAGGGCTTGAGTCTGCTGCCCGGATTCAATGAAATTTCTGCGCAAATTTCCCGGCAGGTGGTGTCAGAGCTGTCTAAAACGCTGAATCAGGCCTTGCAAAATGTCTTTGCGGATGAAGAAGGGGCTAGGTTGACAGGTGCGCTGATTAGTCAGTTTGGGAATACGCTGGCGCTGGAGGTGCAAAAGGAAGAGACGTTGTTTGAGGTGCGATCGCTGGTGTATGACCTGCTCGAAGAGATTAAGCTGAACTACGTTGAAGGCATCGCCGCAGAAGATATAGAACAGGCTCAGGCCGCTCGTTATCGGCTGTATAGCGTGACAGGGCAGGCCCGGTAGGGTGAATTGAGCAGCTAGCCACAAAACGTTGCACTTCTCAATTCCCCTGAACCGGATGCCATGCGCTAAACTGACCTAGAGCAGTATGTTTGATTAGCCGTCAGGCAAGTCATAGCTGCTGTTGCAGGCAACCCTCATTTCAGAAAGATTCTGAACAGAAACCTGCCTGACCTAAATTCGTATAGCCCAGTTGGGCTGAAACGAAAAGTGGGAGCTCATTGCAGAGCCCGCTTTTTTTATTGCCTGTCGATTCATCTTCTTCCATGACGCATCCCCTGATACCACAGGTCGTTGAGCTGGCCTCACCTTTAGCCAAAAGCGTTGGCCTAGAGATTGTAGAAGCCGTCTTCATGACCAATCAAAGCCCGCCTGTATTGCAAATTACGGTTCGCAATCCTAACCAAGAAGACACTGGGCTAGACGACTGCGAACGGCTAAATTCTGTACTGGCAGAGGCCCTTGACGAGTCGGACATTATTCCCGACGCCTATGTGTTAGAAATTTCCAGCCCTGGTGTATCCGATGTGCTGACGAGCGATCGCGATTTCTCGGTTTTCAAAGGCTTCCCAGTAGAAGTGCAGCTGAGCGAACCCCACAAAAACAAGCAGGTATGGAAAGGCAGCCTGATGGGTCGCGATGAAGAGAAAGTGTCACTGAACTTAAAGGGGCGGCCGGTGAAATTACCACGCCAGCTGGTGCGCTCTGTACAGCTGAGTACCGAAGAAGCCTAAAGCTCACCACCACTGGGGCCCACGTCACCCATCCACTATTTATTTTTTTAGAAAAAGAGAGGTAAACCCGATGTCCATGGTAGAACTGCCCGGCCTGCAAGACATGATCGCAGGCATTAGTCAGCAGCGAAACCTGCCAGAATCGGCAGTAGAACTGGCGCTTCAAGAGGCCCTACTCAAGGGTTACGAGCGCTATCGCCGTACCCAAGAAATGAACGCCCAGTTCGATGAAGAATACTTCAACAACTTCAACGTGCAGCTCGATGTAGAAGAAGAAGGCTTCCGCGTGCTGGCCGAAAAAACCATCGTTGAAGAAGTCGAAAACGTCGATCATCAAATCGGCCTCAAAGCCGTGCAGGAAGTTGCACCCGAGGCCCTAGCAGGCGACCAGGTGGTGCTAGATGTCACCCCCGAAAAGAAAGAAGACTTTGGCCGCATGGCCGCAATTCAGACAAAGCAGGTACTCTCGCAGAAGCTGCGCGATCAGCAGCGCCGCCTGATCCAAGAAGAATTTCAGGATTTAGAAGGCTCCATCCTCAATGCCCGCGTTCTACGCTTTGAGCGGCAGTCGGTGATTATGGCCGTCAGTAGCGGCCTGGGCCAGCCCGATACCGAAGCCGAATTGCTAAAGCGCGACCAGCTACCCAACGATAACTACCGGGCCAACGCCACGTTCCGGGTCGCCCTCAAGCGCGTATCGGAAGGGTCGCACCGGGGACCACAGCTGCTGGTATCTCGCTCCGATGCCAGCCTGGTGGTCGAGCTATTTTCCAACGAAGTGCCCGAGATTGAGGACGAGGTGGTTCGCATTGTGGCAGTGGCGCGGGAGGCCAATCCGCCCTCACGCTCTGTCGGACCCCGCACCAAAATCGCGGTAGACACGCTGGAAAGCGACGTGGACCCGGTAGGTGCCTGCATTGGCGCAAGAGGCTCGCGCATTCAGGTGGTCGTCAATGAGCTGCGCGGTGAGAAAATTGACGTCATTCGCTGGTCGCCTGATCCCTCTACTTATATATCGAACGCGCTCAGCCCGGCGCGGGTGGATGAAGTACGCCTGATGGATTCTGAAGGCAGGCAGGCCCATGTACTGGTACCAGAAGATCAGCTGAGCTTGGCCATTGGTAAAGAAGGCCAGAATGTGCGATTAGCAGCCAGGCTGACGGGTTGGAAAATCGATATTAAGGACTCGGATAAGTACGACTACGAGGCTGAAAATGCCAAGATGGAGGCGATCGCCGAGGCCCGCCGACTCGCCGCCGAAGAAGCCGAAAGATTGGCCGCTGAAGAAGCCGCTGAAATTGCAGAAGCAGAAGAGTGGCGAGCTAAAGCAAGAGCCGTTGCCGAAGCTAAGCAGTTAGCAAAAGATGCCGAAGAAATGGGTATCAGCGTAGAAGAGCTGACCGCAATCCGCGAAGCCGAAGCGGCAAAAGAAGCCGCTGAAGCTGCTGAAAGAGAGGCAGCAGCGCTGGCTGAATACGAAGAGCCAAGCGAAGAAGAGTTAGCCACGTACGGGGAAAATGCAGATTCTGCTGGTTTAGAAACAAGTGCGACGACAGAAACAGCTGAGCCGGAAGCCGAGACAGTAGAAGCAGCTAGTGAGCCTGAGGCTGATAGGCTTGAAGCCACTGTAGAAACAGCAGTTGAGGCTGGCGAAGAAGAGTAGAGCTGCTGCGAATTTGGTGGTTTGAATGGGAGTTTCCCAGGGAGGTTCATAGTGGCTCAGAAGAATTACCGCATATGCGTTAGCTGTCGCCAGAGCTTTCATAAGGATCAGCTCTGGCGCGTTGTACGCACACATCCTAGTGGTCAAATTCAGCTTGATACGGGCATGGGCCGATCTGCGTACCTCTGCCACCAAGCCAGCTGCCTGCAATCAGCGCAAAAGAAAAAACGGCTGAACCGGGCACTTCGGACAAATGTACCCGATGACATTTACGCCCAGCTATCAGCCAAAATCGTCCGGCAGACAGCTTCTATGTAAACCAGGACTGTAAGGTACAGGTAAACAAACTTTGTCTAAAGTCTCACAAAATACTCATTAACCCGTGCACATTGACAATTGTTTTGACTAGAATGTGTTCTCACTCGTTTACAGTGAGAGTACAAGCACATGCTGGGTAGATATCTCTAGCTAGAAAATAGCAACCGCTTTACCCTATGCTTGAGAGTCAAGCGTGTTAGTTCGATAAGGGCAATTGGTCTTATGTAAAACACAGTCATTAGTCAGGTTTGAAGAGGATAAGGATGAACACAGGCAAAGTAAGGATTTACGAGCTATCGAAGGAGCTAAATCTGGAAAATAAGGACATTTTGGCGATCTGCGAGCAGGAAGGTATTGCGGTTAAGAGTCACAGCAGTACAATCTCAGAAGAAGAAGCAGCCAAAATTAAGGCGGTTGCGACGGCCCCTGGTTACAAGCCCGTTAGCAAACCCAAGCGTCCCAAAGCCAGTAGCGCCTCGAAAGGCAGTTCGTCTGGAGCCCAGTCACCCGTTGCCAAGCCCAAGCGTCCTCGCCAGCAGCAAATCCTGGAAATTCGCCGCTATCCTAAGCCAGCTAAGCCGCCTCGCCCTGAAGAAGCCGTAGCAGCTAAACCGGCTTCGCTTGAGCCACCGAACGTTAAAGGCACGACACAAAAACCAACGCCACCGACACCGACCTTATCGGCACCGCCGCCGAGGCCGGGTAGTCGGCCTGCTGCCCCCACAAGTAGTCCTGGGTCACCTGCGTCCAATGGCAGTGTCAAGCCACCAGCAGCAGCGGAGAATAAGCCCGTTGCACCGTCCGCGCCACCCCGTGAACCGGCACAGCCCGCCAAAGCCACACCTGAGCGGCTGGTAACTACCTCTGGCGCAACGCGTCCGGGCCAGCTGAAACCAAAGCTAGTCTCGCCACCGTCCCGTCCTGCCAGTAAGTCTCCAGCGGGTGGTGGCAGCAGCAGCGATGACTCTGAACCAGTAGGCCGGGTTGCACGGCCTGTGCTGAAGCGCGATCGCCCAGCAGCCGGTAGTGGCCGCAGCGATCGCCCCAGACCCACTATCGACAGCGGCAGTAGCAGCGGTGGCGGCAGCGCCCCCCCTGCACCCAAAAAACCCGTTGTAGAACTGCGCCGTCCGGTCTCTCGCAAGGCTACAGTTGCAGACAGCACCGATACCGACGACAACGATGACAACGATGATGATTCGACATTTGTAGATCCGACGCTTGAGCTGCGTCGGCCAACTCCGCCTCGTCCCCCCAAGCGGCGCGACAGATCGGCAGTCGACGATGATGACGAGCAGGAAATGCGGCCTAAGAAGGTCACCAAGACCAAGCGTCAGCGCGTCATTGTAGACGACGACGATGAGTTTGAGGACCTTACCTCTTCGAGCAGCGATGTCACACCCGCTCAAATCAGCCTATCGCTGATGCGTCCGCCCAAGCCCAAGGGCCAACGGCAGTCTCGCCCCGCGCCAACCACCAAAAAAGCCAAGCAGCGTACGCCATCTCGCCGTGAGCGCCGTGAGCGCAAGCAAGAGGCCCCACCAGAAAGACCCGAAATGGTCGTACTCACAGGCGGCATTAGCGTACACGATCTGGCCGAGCAGCTCGTCGTTCCGCAAACGGACATTATCAAGCTGCTGTTCTTTAAGGGGATTGCGACCAATGTCAACCAAACCCTGGACGTAGAGACCGCCGAAATGGTGGCAACCGAGTTTGGGGTAGAAGCAATTACCGCAGAAGAAGCGCCCGAGGCGCGTAAGGTCACCGACATGATCGAAGCAGAAGATGCCGAAGATCTGATCGACCGTCCGCCTGTGGTTACCATCATGGGCCACGTAGACCACGGTAAAACCAGCCTGCTAGACTACATTCGTGAGGCGAAGGTTACCGAGGGTGAAGCTGGGGGAATTACTCAGCACATTGGGGCCTATCACGTCGACCTGAAGTCGAATCCGAACAGCGATCACAAGTCCGGTCAAATCGTGTTCCTAGACACGCCGGGCCACGAAGCCTTTACCGCTATGCGAGCGCGAGGCACTAGGGTGACAGACATCGCCATTTTGGTGGTGGCTGCCGATGACGGCGTACGCCCTCAGACCATTGAGGCTATTAGCCATGCGAAGGCTGCAGGCGTCCCGATTGTGGTTGCCATCAACAAAATCGACAAAGAAGCAGCCAACCCCGACCGGGTAAAACAGGAGCTGATGGAATACGAACTCGTCCCTGAAGAGTACGGCGGCGACACCATTATGGTGCCGGTAAGTGCGATCACGGGCGAAAACGTAGAGACTATCTTGGATATGCTGCTGCTGGTTGCAGAAGTAGAAGACCTGCAGGCAAACCCAGATCGTTTGGCAAAAGGCACCGTGATTGAAGCACATCTGGATAAAGCCAGAGGCCCCGTTGCGACCCTGCTGGTGCAGAACGGTACATTGAAAGTGGGTGATGCTTTTGCGGCTGGTCCTGTATTTGGCCGGGTAAAAGCCATGCGGGACGACCGTGGCCACGAGTCGCGCGAGGTGAAGCCATCCTTTGCGGTAGAGGTGCTAGGCCTGAACGACGTGCCCCCGGCGGGTGAAGAGTTTGAGGTGTATGCCGAAGAGCGCGATGCTAGAGCCGCTGCCGATGAGAAAGCTATTGAGCAGCGTCAGTCCCGTCTGGCGCAGACCATGGCCTCTCGTCGAGTCACGCTGAACTCTTTGTCCGAGCAGGCCAAAGAAGGCGAGCTGAAAGAGCTAAACCTGATCTTGAAAGCAGACGTGCAGGGCTCTTTGGAAGCCATTCTGGGTTCTTTGCAGCAGCTGCCACAAAGTGAGGTGCAAATTCGTGTGCTAATGGCTGCACCGGGTGAAATCAGTGAGACAGATGTTGACCTGGCAGCGGCCAGTGGCGCGGTTATCATTGGCTTTAATACTACGGTTTCTAACGCAGCCCGGCTCGAAGCCGATAACCTGGGTGTCGACATTCAGGATTACGACATCATCTACAAGCTCCTTGAGGATATCGAGGGCGCGATGGAAGGTCTGCTGGAGCCCGAGCTGGTGGAAGAACCGCTGGGTAAGGTGGAAGTTCGTGCAGTGTTCCCCGTCCGCAAGGGCAGCGTTGCTGGCTGTTATGTGCTCTCGGGCAAGGTAACTCGCAACTGCAAGGTGCGGGTGAAGCGTGGCGAGGAAGTCGTGTACGAGGGCAATCTCGATTCGCTGAAGCGCATGAAGGACGATGCCAAAGAAGTCGCTGCTGGCTTTGAGTGTGGTATTGCCGTCGGTGGTTTCAATGACTGGAAGGAAGGTGACACCATTGATGCCTTCAAGATGATCTCGCAGCGTCGGACGTTAGCTAAGGTCTAGTATGCCGGGATGATTCAGCTGCAGCAGAACCGTTATTTGTGGGTGCATGTCGTCAGTTTGGCGGCTGTACCACTGCTGTTAGATGTTTGCTTAGCAGGGCTCGCTTCGGCGGGGCCTGCTTTGGCATTTGGGGGCCAGTTTTGGGCGATCGCACTCTTAGGCGTTGTCCCTGCCCTGGCCATGCAGTGGCTCAAACCCTTTTACGTCTTCAGCATTCCACCACTGGCGCTAAAGCCCGCTGCACTGAGTGAAGATCAGCAGCGATGCCTGACCATTTTCAAGTCCTGGCAGATTAAGGCGCTAGCGGTGGTGGTGGCGTTTTTTTCGGTGTGGGTACTGGGGAAGGTGTATGGGATGCTGCCGCAGGTGAGTCCACTGCTGACGCCGAAGGCCGGGTTGATTTGCGCGGCGATCGCATTTTTCTTTGCGGCGACGTTTATGCAAATTTCGGTAAGTGCGATTAGGGCCTTGTTGATTGGGCCAGAGGCTTTGAAGCGGGTGCAAATGGTAGAGGAGAGGGCGATCGCATCCGACTTCCTTATTCTGGGCATTCCAGTGAAAAAACTGCTCCCTGAAGCGTCGCAACCGGATGACGCTAAGCCTAATGGAGCCGAACGTGATGAGCCTGCTCCCGTAAGTACCAGGTCCAGCAAGCTAGATACAGGGTCAGAGAAGACTAGACCTGATGAGGCAGTCCAGGTGGCTAGAGCCGCCGAGTCGCTAGAGAAAGAAACCTTACCAGCTCAAGATGAGGTAGAAACTGTTGATGACTCTGACGACATGAAATTACCAGTAGCCGCAGAAAATAGACCAGAGATTGAGCAAGAAAAGCTTGAGCAACTAGAACCTGAGGACAAAGAACCTGAGGACAAAGAACCTGAGGACAAAGAACCTGAAGGCAAAGGACCTGAAGGCAAAGAACCTGAGCAGACGGAGATTGTAATTCCTGAAATATTACCTGCGAAGAACACTTTAGAAGAGCTATAGCATCGTCGTTTGACAGGCAAGATATAGCGTTTCTCGGATGCATTCGAGGAACGCGGGTCACTTGACCTGCTGATACAGCAACCGCCAGATAGGTTTATACGTCATGTGAGAGGTCAGCCTATTTTTAGAAACTCATGCCAAAGCCCTATAGCAATGACCTACGACGCAAGGTGGTAGAAGCAATTACGCTGAATGGCATGAGACGCTGTGAAGCCCACGAGCACTTCAATGTGAGCCGTATGACTATCAATGCCTGGCTAAAACTCTACGAAGAAACAG
>JBCBBK010000024.1:0-63667 GCA_038531675.1 Cyanobacteria bacterium J06581_3 | reverse complement strand
CATAGCTACCTCGATGACGCGCTTCGACACACCGTATTATCCTAGCGAGTTTCCTAATTTCCGATTAAGTCTAATAGCTGCCGATACGTTAGAAAGTCTCTCTATTCTGTAGGTGATTTCTTTGTCTGTAATGCTGGCAGACCCACTCTCCGATAGAGTAAACAAATAGTCTTCAACAGTCTTAATCTCTTCCTCTAAACGTATGAGCTCACATCCTTCGGCATAAATATCAGTGTTAGCAAGCGTCGTTATTAGTGACATCCCAAGCGATTTTAGTTCATCAGACCCCCAAAAGGACTGTCGCGTACTTTCTAAACCGGCCAAGTCGGTGAAATCAGAAGGCGTCTCTAACCACTCGATATCTCCATTGGCATCGCGACGATAGGGATAAACTGACAGAGTCATAGATTATTTAGACATGAGAAATCGTTGCAGATAAGGCTGGTTTCAGGCAGCGTCACTTTGCTAGAAACTCAAGTATGGCATTTGTATCTACCAGCTCAGAAATAGGGCGAGCTTTCCAGCGCAGTGGATGGCCAAAGTCGATTATGTCATCGTCGAATCGGTCGTAGCCAACAGAGTTTGCGATGATAAGACGATTGACGATTTACGGTCGCTTAAAGCACGCCGGTATAGGACGCGATCGCAGCCAACGACTTTTCGGGACGACAGCCTATGATCAGCTATATTTAGGCAGAAACTTTCCACCTAGTTGGCCGTTTAGGTTGACTGGATAGAATCTTCTTCTCTAAGAAATAATTCGGCAACATCCTGAATACTCATAAGAGGATTGTATGACTTCTAGAGCACTTTATCGCTACTCGGCCTTCACTCAAAATCCTGAAGGCGGCAACCCTGCTGGTGTTTGGATTGGGGAAACACTTCCAGACCAAAGCGCTATGCAGCAAATCGCGACTGAAGTAGGATTCTCTGAAACTGCCTTTATCGCTCCGGCCAGCGGGTGGGAGCGCACCGTTCGTTATTACAGTCCAGCGGCAGAGGTTTCATTCTGCGGTCATGCCACCATTGCTACTGGCGTGGTGCTCGGCGATACCGATAAAGATGGAACCTACAAATTGACAACAGCGGTTGGCGAAGTGCCTGTCACTGTCCGCACTCGAAACGGAATTCGTGAGGCTTCGCTGACCTCGGTAGAGCCGACACATACCTCTGCACCCCAGACGCTCATTCACGAAGTACTCGCCGCACTGGGATGGGAACTGAGCGATCTCGACAGCTCAATTCCGCCCGCCAGAGCCTACGCTGGGGCTTGGCACTTGGTACTCGCTGTGGCTGATCCGCTTCGGTTGGCAAAGCTGGATTATGACTTTGACCGACTAAAGGCAGTGATGCTGAAAGACGGTCTCACGACACTGCAACTCGTGTGGTGGGAGCATCCTGATGTATTCCACTCACGCAATCCGTTTCCGGTCGGTGGCGTTGTCGAAGATCCTGCCACAGGTGCTGCCGCTGCCGCTCTTGGAGGATATCTCCGAGCAGCTAAACTTGTTGCTGTGCCTACTACCCTTCTAATTCGTCAAGGAGAAGCAATGGGCCGTCCGAGTCGACTTAACGTCGAGATTCCTGTAACGGGTGGGATTGTCGTAACGGGCACGGCCGTTCCGCTATCCCGGTAGAGGGCAGCTGAGGGCCTGAGCTTGCTTGCTAAACAACAGATTTTCCCTATAGTCGATAGGGCAGTCGATGATGGTGGGAACGTTTTGCGCCAGGGCGTCTTTGAGCGTCGGCACAAAGTCTTCTGCGGATTCAATTCGATAGCCTTTCAAGCTCATGCTCTCGGCAAATTTTACAAAGTCAGGATTGTTGAACTTAATGTAGGAAGATTCGTCAAACTGGTTCTCTTGCTTCCATTCGATCAGGCCATAGCCGCCATCGTTGAAGATAATGGTGACAAAGGCAGTGCCCAGGCGGTGGGCGGTTTCTAGCTCCTGGCAGTTCATCATGAAGCCGCCGTCACCGGTCACGGCCACAACTTTTCGATTAGGGTGAACCAGTTTGGCTGCAACGCCGCCCGGAATCGCAATTCCCATAGACGCAAAACCGTTGGAAATTAGGCAGGTGTTGGGTCTGGCGCAGTGATAGTGACGGGCAATCCACATTTTGTGAGCCCCCACGTCAGAGATAACAATGTCTTCTGGGTCTAGTACCTGCCGCAAATCGTACAGTAGCTTCTGTGGCTTAATTGGGAAGCCGGTATCGTCGGCGTATTGCTGGTAGTTCTCAACCATCTCAGCGCGCAAGCTCGCAAAGCGTCCGGCGGGTTGCTCGCTTTGATTTTTCTGTGAGGGGCTTTGCGGGCGGTGCATACGATCGCTAATCTCATTTAGCGCATCTGATATATCACCCACTACCTCTACCGTTGGCATGTAATTACTGTCAATTTCAGCCGGGGTAACTGCAATGTGCACAACAGGGCGATCGCCCTTCGGGTTCCACTTTTTGGGCCCGTACTCAATCAGGTCGTAGCCAATGGCAATAATCAGATCACTTTCATCTATCGCGCAGGCCACATAGTCCCGCTGCTGCAACCCTACTGTCCATAGCGATCGCTCGTCGGTATAGTCCAGCAGGCCCTTACCCATAAAGGTATTTGTTACTGGAATATTGTGCTTTCTGGCAAATTTGGTAATCGCGTCGCTAGCCCGGTTACGAATCGCGCCATTGCCTGCCAAAATCATGGGGTGGCTCGCCTGAGAGATCGCCACTGCCGCTCGCTGCAAATTCTCATAAGAGGCCACGGGTAGCGGTACCGTAGTGGTCCGTATGGGCACACCTTCTACGGGCATCTCAGCAATATTTTCGGGCAGGTCGATGTGGACCGCACCGGGTGGCTCACTCTGGGCAGTCTTAAAGGCCTTACGCACAATTTCTGGGGTGGTGTCGGGGCGCACAATCTGCTTGTTCCACTGGGTGACCGGGTCAAACATCGCCACGATGTCCAGGTACTGGTGCGATTCGATGTGCATGCGGTCGGTGCCCACCTGGCCGGTAATAGCAACCAGCGGTGCCCGGTCCAGGTTGGCATCGGCAACGCCGGTCATCAGGTTTGTAGCGCCTGGCCCCAGGGTAGACAGGCACACGCCCGCTTTGCCCGTTAGCCGTCCGTACACATCGGCCATAAAGGCCGCGCCCTGCTCATGACGGGTGGTGATGAACTGAATAGACGATCGTTTGAGTGCCTGGAGCAGATCCAAATTTTCCTCGCCTGGTAGGCCAAATATATATTCGACGCTTTCGTTTTCGAGGCAGCGGACTAAGAGTTCAGCGGTATTCATAGACATTGCTTGGGTGTTACTTCACCCAGACAGTTTTGGCATTGACAAATTCCAGCAACCCGTAGCGACCTAGCTCACGGCCATAGCCAGATGTTTTGATGCCACCAAAGGGCAAGCGCGGGTCAGATTTTACCAGACCATTGATAAAGACTGCACCTGCCTCCAGGGTATTAATCAATTGCTGCTGTTCCTGTTTATCGGTGGTCCAAGCGCTGGCACCTAAACCAAAGTCAGTGGAATTGGCCAGGGCGATCGCCTCATCCAGCGTCTCTACCCTAAAGACCAGTGCCACTGGCCCAAAAAACTCTTCCTGCGCGGCGGGCGCATCAGGAGGAATATGGGTCAAGATCGTTGGTGGATAAAAGTTTCCGTTCTTCAGCGCAGCTCCCTGACCTGCCGAGATTTGCTTCTGTAAGGCCTGCGGGTCTGCGCCTACCAGCACAGTTGCGCCTTGCTGAACGCAGGCCTTTACCTGCGCGTCCAGCTCTTTGAGGATGTCCGGTGTTGCCAGAGGACCCACGGTCGTATCTTCGTCCATAGGATCGCCCACTTTTTGAGCCTTGAACCGATCGGCAAATCCCTGTTCAAAGGCGTCGGCAACGTCGCCGACCAGGATGAACCGCTTGGCAGCAATGCAAGACTGGCCGTTATTCATCAGTCTGGCAGTCGTCGCCGTGGCGATCGCACTTTCCACATCAGCACTGGGCAGCACAATAAACGGGTCGCTGCCGCCCAGCTCTAGCACCGACTTCTTGATATGCTTCGCCGCCGTTGCGGCCACGGCAGCGCCAGCGGGACCGCTGCCAGTAAGGCTAACAGATTTGACTCTAGGGTCGGCTAGAACTGGCGCTACCTGGCTAGCGCCAATCAGCAGGGTTTGAAAAGCGCCATCAGGAAAGCCTGCGGTGGTGAAAATGTCGGCGATCGCCAGCGCGCACTGCGGCACGTTTGACGCATGCTTTAGCAGCATGGTGTTTCCTGCCATTAGGGCCGGAGCCGCTGCGCGAAATACCTGCCACAGGGGATAGTTCCAGGGCATCACTGCTAGCACCATGCCCAGGGGCAAAAAGCGAACATAGCTGCTGCTGGCGTCGGTGCTGGCCGGTTCGTCTTGCAAGAAGGTTTCGGTGTGGTCGGCGTAGTAGCGGCATACCCAGGCGCACTTTTCTACTTCGGCGATCGCGCTTCCAATCGTTTTTCCCATTTCCAGGGTCATGGTTTTGCCTAGCGCTTCTTTTTGCGCTTCTAGCGTGTCAGCGGCTTTGTGCATCCACTGGCTGCGCTGAGGAAAATCGGTATTGCGATAGGTTTCAAAGCAGCGCTGGCCCAGCGCAAGTGCCGATTCTATGTCTTTGGGCTCTAATGCTGCGTAGGTTTTGAGCGTTTGCCCGGTTGCCGGGTTAATACTGGCAATTCCCATAGGTCCCTCCTCGGCCAAATGCTGACCTGAGCTAATGGGCGAAACATATTGCTATAAGAGGAGATCGAGAAAACTAAAGCTCGCGCTCCCTCTTCTCCTACTGTCGCTCGAAATGGATGGAGCGGACGGTCACCCAGGTGGTTTGTATAGATTGTTTACCTGGATAATTGCTTGTCTGGATGACTGCTTGCTCGCCGATAAAAAACACCGAAATACAACAACTGCATCCCGGTGTTTCTATCGAAAGGAATTATTAAGACGCCTTAAGCTGAAGCGACTTTTTCTTTGAAGCCTTTACCTGCGGAAAATGCAGGAACAGTGGTCGCAGGAATCTTGATAGTCTCGCCAGTTTGAGGGTTACGGCCATCACGAGCTTTGCGATCGCGCGGCTCGAAGCTACCAAACCCAACCAGACTTACCTTATCGCCACCTGCAACAGATTCCATAATGGACTCAATTACAGCTGACAGAACAGCATCTGCATCTTTTTTAGAGACATCTGCTTTCTCTGAAACCACGTCAATTAGCTCAGCTTTGTTCATAAACCGGGTGCCTTAAAACATCGATAGTAGTTTTAGCACAAGAGGTAGTAGATCACAAATACTAGTAGGGGATAATTGCCTCATTTTGCACTGTATCTCAGCAATGGCGTGCGGTAGCGCCTTTATCCTGCAATGGTTCTAGCAAATATGTAGTGAATCAGTAATCTAGCGAAAAAAATATTGTGTTATGTAAACTTCAGCCGGTTTTGCTGGGTTTTAGGCGGGTTGCATGATTTTTCTTGTGTTGCCCTGAGTGATTACTGACTTCTGTTGTGGGCACCTATTATTTGCCATGCGATAGGCCGGGCTGATGGATTGAGTGCGATTCCATGGTTAGCACGCTGCAGCAGAAACCAGGCCTCAGAAATGACCGCTTCGCAGGTCAACATCGGCGGTACTACTTTTATATTCATTTGTGACTGCTAGCTCAAGGCAAAATTTCCACCACTGTATTGTGGGATGCTACTGAATATATCTCATCAACATCTGCGTTTTTAAGAGAAACACAGCCCCAGGTCCAGTTAGAGCGGGTATCGACGAAGCCATCTGCATTGTCAGGAACGCCGTGGATGCCAATTTGGCCTCCAATGGTTGAGAGTAAGCCAATTTCGCCCGATAGCTTGGCGCGGAAGTGCTTTCGCCAGGATTGGGAGGTGGGATAGTCTAGCCATTACTCATAGCATGCCCAAGGGTTTAAACATAACCAGAGCATCCACAAACCCCTGACTTTTGTGCTGAAAGGCGCCGGGCAGTATGCCGATAGTCTCGAATCCTAGCTTTTGCCAAAGGTGAATGGCTCCTTTGTTGGTAGCTACTACCAAGTTGAACTGCATGGCCCGAAAGCCCAACTGTTTGGCCTCTTGCTGGGAATGCTCACACATCAGCGTCGCGAGGCCTTGTCCTCTGGCGGCTGGGCTAACAATATAGCCGCAGTTACACACATGGCTACCCAGCGCTGGCTGATTTGGCTTGATGTAGTAGGTGCCCACAACACTGCCCTGCTCACTTTGCGCAACGTAAGTAGCGCGCGGGGCCTCTATCCACACTTTTTGCGCTTCTGCCTCGCTAATGGTTGGCGAAAAAGCGTAGGTCTCCCCGGCTCGAAAGACCGGTTCAATCATGGCCCATACGCTAGGCCAATCTGTTTCTTTGATCGGGCGGATCAAAACCATGGCGATACCTCTTTACAGTCAAGCTATCTATACAGCCCGACTAAACTGCTTGATAGGTAAAGTTCAGGGTTGCCCATTCAGAGACGTCTAGCATGTAGCTATCATTGCTGTCGCCTCGACTCATATCCGAGAGAATTGACCTCACGACATCTAACGGATTTGGCAGGGGGTTGACGCGCTCGCCCCCATTGTTAATTTCAGAAAGCAATAGATTAAACGTGTTGTCCAGTGGCCGGGTTGTGCATACGACATAGGTTTCTACCGGGCCTGCAGGCATTTCTACGGCCCAGTCCATGCCTGCACCAGGTATCGCTACCGACTTGCCCGGGGCAATGCTAGCTGCCGATATCGCTGACATTGAAGCGTCAGGATTATTGGTTTCAGAGACTATCGCCGTATCGTCAACGGCTGCGGGACAAAATGCTGATAATCTCTCTCGTGGATCAACGTTAATGAGGGTGTAGTAAAGCGGCTTGTCGCCATCATTAAACAGCTTATAGCGCACCCGATTGCCGATCGGTACCTCGGGGGTGAATCCTTCAATCTCTCTTTTACCGAGCTGGTTACGCTTAAAGGTTTGCCGGGCGATCAGCAGCTTATTCTCTTTTGTCCCAATCTGTTCTAGTTTGACGCGAATGGGCAGTGTCGAGGTTGCTCTGTTTTCGGTGAGCCGCAGCAGCTTTAGTGCCATGAGCGATCGCAACTTACTGCTCAATCGGCTAATGGCAGGCTTGATGGCTTCTTCCTGTAGGGCAAGGGTGCCGGGAATGAGCGATCGCGTCAAAGAAAACAATCCATACCCCGCATTGCCTAATGTTTCTGGTGATGTTTCTGACCCAGCGCCCTCACTAGCAGCTCTACTGCTTTGCGCTAGGCGAATCGGCCTGAGGCTGGCATTGAGCGTTCCAGAAACAACATCTGCTGGCCTTGCCAGCAAGCAGTCGGCAGGCATACCGGTATCCGATGTAGAACTCACAAAAGAAAGTGCCGACAGCGCGCTGGTTGCATCTACTCGTTCAATGCGTTCCAACCGACTGTCGAGGGCAACGACCAGGTTTGGATTTTTGGGTAACGCCCGCACCGACTCAAATAGTGGCTGACCCACTTTTAGGGGAGCGCCATCATTGCCCTTGTCTTCTACTAACTTTGCTTTGCCAGTGAGGCCGTTGTGCGATCGCACTTCCAGTCGCCTGCCCCCACAGCTCATCACCGCAGGCGAGTCCAAATACTCCAGTACCCTGGGTGGTAGGCCCCCCAGCCACAGGGTTGCTGTCTTCCCGTCGCCGCTAAGCGCGGTAATCACCCCTTCGCCTCGGGTGCCATCCATCAGCGGTGTACTATAAATTGGACTGTCTTTGGTGCGATCACCCTTACCACTGCTCACCGGCTGTTGATTGCTGCCGCCCCAGCGAAATAGCGTTTCCTGCGCCCGCGCCAGGCTAAGCTTTGTGACCACTGGCGCGGGCGCAGTCCATAGATACTGAGTCAGTACATAGGTAAACGCGCCTGCGTTGAAATCATTCCACTGACGTTCGAGCACCACGTCATTCACGCTCGCTCCCCGCAGCAAAATGCCTGGAAATTCCTCACTTTCGGTGGCGGGCTTTTGGGTGCTGAGCAGGTCAAAGGGGGCAGGCTGCTGTCCGGTAATGGGTTGAGGGCGTGCGCGCGATCGCAAGCCACCGGATAGCGGTAGGGGAATATCCACAAACCCTGCATCAATCACGCTGGTCACATTTTTCGTCTTCAGCTGCTTCAACAGCGCTTTTAGCTCTATTTCTAAAATGTCGTTGACAGCAGGGCGACTGTCGGTGGGAAGTCGGCCATCGTAGGGAACCAGCGACCGTAACGTCGTCACTTGCCCCGACAAATCTGGCACCTGTACCCGCGAGCCATAACCACTAAAGTGAAACACCACCACATCGTTGGCGGCTGCCTGCGCCAGCAAGTGACTCACAAATGCTTCATAAATGCCTTCCCGAGTTGCCTGTTTATCCGTCAGGCACACAATATCTGCGGGCGCAAATCCAAACCGGTGAATTAGCAGCTCTTTTTGCAGCGCTACATCCGTCTTCGATCCGGCTAGTCGCCGCTCATCTGGTCGTTCGTCTGGCAGCGTATTCTCTGGATAGTTGTCAATGCCTATTAGCAGCGCTAGCTTACGCGCACCCGTTTTTGCTGCTAATGCCTGAGCGTAGTCCTTAGCAAGTGTGCTGTCAAAGGGGAGGTCAGTAGTTAGCTCTGCTAGTCCCAGGGCGCAGGCAAATAGCCCTGCTCGCTGAATAAAGGCGCGTCGGCTTAGGCCTGCCTTGCTTTCGCCTTTCTGGCTGCTCTGGTGAGCAGGGTTGTCACCTGCTGTAAATTCTCCCAGAGAACCCATATAACCGCACCCCCGACTGCTTGAAATAAATGTAGCGCTTAAACACTGCTCTTAATGTAGCTTAAACCTTCAAGTGCCCAAGTTTTTGCATCCTTGGGCACTTGAAGGTTATTGATTGCTGAGATCAGCTCGTATTTTACGCTTTCATGGCCTTGATCAGCTCAGCGGCAACTTCAGGGCGAGAGAACTCCGGCGGTGGCTGCTTGCCTTCACGCAGCATCGCTCGCACCTTTGTACCCGACAGATGAATCCGCTCCTCAGGCTTTGCCGGACTGGTTTTAGATGTCGCCATGGTTGTTGTGCGCGTGCAATAGAAGGCATGCTCAAACTTCATGGGCGTAATACCCAGCTCACCAGGCTCAAACTCATCGAAAATAGCCTGCGCATCGTAGGTCCCGTAGTAGTCGCCTACGCCCGCATGGTCACGGCCTACGATGAAGTGCGTACAGCCGTAGTTCTTCCGAATTAGCGCATGGAAAATTGCCTCGCGAGGACCGGCATAGCGCATCGCAGAAGGATTGATTGCCAGGATAACCCGGTCTTGAGGGAAATAGTTTTCCATCATAATCTCGTAGCAGCGCATCCGCACATCCGCAGGGATATCGTCGCTTTTGGTTGCCCCAACCAAAGGATGTAGGAACAGGCCATCTACGGTTTCTAGGGCACATTTTTGAATGTACTCGTGAGCGCGGTGAATGGGGTTACGGGTTTGAAACCCAACCACCGTTTTCCAGCCACGCTCAGCAAACTGCTTACGAGATTCAGCTGGGTCGATCTGATACTTGGGGAACAGCGGATGTGCGTCGCGCTCTAGTAGCCATACATCACCTGCGAGGTTGATGTTGCCTTGGTCGTACACAACTTTTACGCCGGGGTGTGCGTCTTCCTCGGTACGGTAAACGTTAATCGCTTCTTTTTTCTTGTCGTAGGTGTACTTCTCGCTCAGCTCTAGTACACCAATAAAGCGACCGCTTTCGTCATCCAGGCGGACTAGTTCGCCAATTTTTAGCGGTTCAGCGATTTCTTCGGTCACAGAGAGAGTAACCGGCACGGACCAGGGCACACCGCTGGCGAGGCGCATGTCGGTTACCACAGGGTTGTAGTCAGCCTCTTTCATGAAGCCAGTCAGGGGGCTGAAGCCACCAATGGCAATCATTACCAGGTCGGAAGCGGCCCGTTTGTCCAAGGTGACGCGGGGCAGGCTATCTGCTTTACTTTCAAATTCTTTCTTTTGTTCTGCACTCGCCAGGCGGTTGATAAGTGTGCCGCCATGAGCTGCGATGGTATCTTTGTTATCGCTCAAGAGATCTCTCCTCGTTTATCTGCGTGTAGCAATTCGTTTCAGATTGTAAAGCTGCATTCTTACAACACCAAACCCACAAAGATATCTTCATCTCTGCTTTGTAGCTGCAAGGATTCAGCCGGGGCAGGCCTAGGGTTAGAGCCTTTAACAGGTTCAATAGGGTTTAGGAGCATATGGGCTCAATAATACCGCCCCCTAGTACACGTCCACTCTCTTCGTACCAGACAGCGGCTTGTCCGGGCGTTACGCCAAATTGAGGTTCATCAAAAATTATTTTCACCCGTTGAGCGTTCTCTGTCGGGATAATTGTTGCTCTGACGGCCTGGGACCGATAGCGAATTTGCACGTCTGTAGCAATCGGTCCGGTGGGCGCAGCAATCGACACCCAGTTCACCCGGTGAACCATGCATTCCGTATTCGTAACGCTGTCGCGCTCACCAACAATCACCTGATTGCGTCCTACATCCAAGCTCACCACGTACAGTGGGTTGGGGGCGGCAATTCCCAGTCCTTTCCGCTGGCCGATGGTGTAGTTATGAATGCCTTCGTGCTGGCCCACAATTTTACCGGCGGTGTCGATAATGTTGCCGGGCTTGGGCGCTAAGTACTTTTCCAAAAAAGTTTTCATAGAGCCGTGTTGCTCTACCAGGCACAGATCTTGACTTTCTGGCTTTTCAGCGGTGTGTAGTCCTAGCTCTGCGGCGATTTTACGGGTTTCTGGTTTGGTCTTTTCACCCAGGGGGAACTGGGTGGCTGCTAACTGTTCTTGGCTCAGGTCGTATAGAAAGTAAGACTGATCTTTGTTGCGATCTACCGCGCGGCGCAGTTCGTAGCGCCCCGTTTGCGCATTGTGGGTAATGCGAGCGTAGTGGCCAGTAGCAATGTAGTCTGCACCCATTTCGTTAATGGCGTAGCTAAGCATTGGCCCAAACTTCACGGTGCTGTTGCACTGGGAGCAAGGCAAAGGTGTAACCCCTTGGGCGTAGCCATCGACTACATAGTTGATGATGTGCTTTTCAAAGACGTCGCGAGAGTCTACGACTTCGTACTGTATGCCCAGCTCCTCGCACAGCTGAGCAGCGTCGGTCATCCCTTCCGAGCAGCACTGACCCTTGCCTTTCATTAGCCAAAGGGTGAGGCCAATCACTTCGTGGCCCTGGTTGTGAAGGGTAGCTGCGGCGACGGAGCTGTCGACTCCGCCGGATAAACCAACGACAATTTTGCTCATGGGATGGATGATGAAGGGCAGGCTTTTATGAAATTACCTGCCGATTCGCTGACTATAAAATACTCCCCTCAGGCTAGCATTTTATTCCTTGTGGTTTATTCCCCTGGCTTATTCTTCGGGGCTACTTTCTGGCATTGTTTCCTGAGCGGGCGCTTCTGTCGGTTCTGGCTCTGGTGCTTCAGGGCTGGCCGACGGGCCTGCTGGAAACTCGTAGCCATCAGCTTCTAGCTCTGTTATTAGCTCTTCTGCTATTTCCATGCCCCAGGCCTGACCGGCTACGATGCTTTCCTGCGTGACGGTGGGTGTCTTGGCCAGCAGCGACTGACCGACCGGCGATTCATAAAACTCAATCAGTCCGTCTACTTCTTCTGCGCTGTAGTTTCTCTCATAAATAGGAATCAGAAGACTGTTAATGTCACTTTCTAATGCTTTGGCGATAAATCTGTCCCACCATTCATCGGGCACTTCTGGCGCCAGCTGTCTGAACTGGCCTACAAGCTGTCCCAAAATTTGATCGCTCATGGTGTCAGCTTCAATGAGGGCGAGTAGTTCTTCGATGCGCTCACGAGAAGCTGGCTGAAAATCAGCGGGCGCAGCCTCAGGGAGTGTGGTTTCGGGTGGTGCTTCTTCCATTTGAGCGATCGCTGCTGACGGTGCAATCGCTACAGGCAAGAGTGCGCGATCGCCTGATGCGTTAATGGCTGCCCAAGTCAGGACTGTGCTCAGAACAATCGTTGTCTTTTTAGGAAAGGTCATAAGTTTTTGGCTGTTTTCCGCGTTTTCACTTATATCACTCGTTTTGATTGTTGGAATTGACACAGTGACAGTTACTCTAGCTGGGGTCACCCTTTATTGCGATCGCCAATATGACAAGACGCCATGCAAATGACTGGTTTGCTTTGAGTCAAATTCACGGAAAGCTGAGGGCAGTGATTGTTTATAACAGAGAAGTCGGCAGTTAGATTTTACAAGGAGGCTGTTGTGAAGTGCAAAGCATGGCGGAGAGCTTCTACTGGTCAGGGGTTTAACGGCTTCTGGGAAAGGCCCTCACATGTTTTTTCGCATTTCTTGTGGCGTTACTGGTGGCAGCGATCGCTCCTAATTATTCTCTTGATTTTGCTGTGTGTGCGATCGCTCCCCTACGCGATACCTATCCATGCCGAAGATATTGCCCAAGATCAGTTCGCTGTAGAATTTCTCGATCGTAACGGCCTGTTCTTAGGCACTTTGCTCACCCAGGCGCAAGAACATACGGCTGTTGTTCCTCTGGAGCAGGTTTCCTCTACCTTTCTTCAGGCCATATTGTCTGCTGAAGACCAGCGATTTTATCAGCACGGTCCGTTAGACTTGCGAGCCGTGGGGCGATCGCTGCTAGAAGCTGCCGAGGCCCGTCGGGTCGTCAGTGGCGCGTCCACTATTACTATGCAGCTAGCGAGAATGCTAGACCAGGCTGAGTCGCGATCTTCCCGTGGAAGGGCTTTGCCAACGCTCACCCAAAAAGGCCGCGAAGTGTGGCTCTCCTGGCGCTTAGCTGCAGGCATGAACAAAGACGAAATTCTGGCTGCTTACGTCAACCGCTTACCCATGGGTAGCAATATCTATGGCGTAGAAGCTGCTGCCCAGGTGTACTTTGGCATTCCCGCATCAGACTTGACGGTTGCTCAATCTAGCCTGTTAGCGGCCCTGCCTAACGATCCCATAGACCTAGACCCCTATTTTCACTTCGATGCGCTAAAGCAACGGCAGGCTTATGTTCTCGACCGTATGGCCGAAGACGAGCACATCAGCTCGCAGCAAGTGTCACAGGTCTTAGCTGAAAAAGTTGTTATACAGTCGCGGCAGCAAGGCATTGAGGCCGCGCCACATTTTTTGTTTTGGCTCGCGAAGCAGCTACCGGAAGATCATGCAGCAAAGGTGAAAACAACGTTGGATTTGCCCTTACAGCGGTTTGTGGAAACTCAGGTACGGCAGGTGGTGCGATCGCTCACCGACAAAAATGTCCATCACGCCGCTGCCCTCGTTATCGACAACAAAACCGGCGAAGTCCTTGCATACGTAGGTTCACCAGACTATTTCGCCTCCGAAGCAGGCCGTAATGACGGTGTTCAGGCTCTACGTCAGCCCGGCTCTACGCTCAAACCTTTTCTCTACCAGCTAGCCCTAGAAAACAACGTTATAGCGTCCAACACAATTCTGGCTGACGTTCCTACTCGCTACGCCATTCCTGGGGCGAAAACATATAGCCCCGTAGACTACAGCGAAACCTTCCACGGACCAGTTCGCGTTCGCACTGCTCTTGCTAATTCTCTCAATATTCCTGCCGTTCGTATTTTGGAAAAGGTGGGCGTCTCAAATTTTCTAGAGCGCCTAAGGACGCTGGGATTCGAGCATTTAACAGAATCTTCTGACCATTATGGTTTAGGTCTGGCACTGGGCAGTGGCGAAGTCAGTCTGTGGGAGCTCGCTCATGCCTATCTCTCCTTTTCTGACAGCCAGGATGCTCATCCTACGTGGGATTTAGTTCGCGATATACTCAGCGATCCTCATGCTCGCGCCCTTTCCTTCGGCGTCAATTCTGTTCTAAACCTTCCTTTCCCTTCTGCGGTCAAAACAGGAACGTCCTCAGATTTTCGCGATACCTGGACAGTCGGATTCACGACGGACTACACCGTTGCCACCTGGGTGGGTAACTTTTCTGGCGAGCCGATGCGAAAAATCTCAGGTGCTAGCGGTGCGGCTCCGCTATGGCAGCGAATTCTGTTGCATTTGCACGAGGAAAAAGAACCTGAAAATTTCTCTGAGCTAACAGACTGGGTGAAGCGACCTATCTGTGCGGCATCAGGATACAAGCCTAGTGCAGACTGTCCTATTGTTGTCGAAGAATACTTGTCACCAGATGATTTGGCTGCGTACGAGCGCTCGGCAGATAGCCCGTTTCAGCTGCCGCCTGTTTATGACGAATGGTTGGCCAGTCAGCCCGATTCGGCTCTGGTCGGTAATGATTTGCGAATTTTGACACCGCGTGAAGATGCCTACTTTGTGGGTGGAGAGGGGTCACGGTTAGCGCTGCAAATTGCTTCGCCTGTGGGAGAGAATTCAGCCGAGACTGTAGAGTGGCGGTTAAATGGTGAGCTTTTGGCGACGACGACGGAGCGGCAGGTGTTTTGGCCGATGCAGTTAGGGGAGTGGGTGCTGGAGGTGACGCGTGGGGAGCAGAGCGATCGCGTCAGGTTTCAGGTGCGATCGCCCGAAAACTCTCCTGCTAATAGAGGCTTTTCAGTCGCTAAGCCAGCTCAATAAAGAACAACAAAACACCCGCTCACATCATCCGTGCTATTCCAACTGTGACCAGCCTTTATTGTCCTCTCCGATATTGAGAACGCCATACAAGATAGCGATACCCACCAGTCCTAAAATAGACTGTCCGGGACTAATGCCAATGGCGAGATTAACCACAAGCGCTGCAACACTGGTTGCAACCACACCCCAAAAGCCCCACTTTTTCCAAAGGAAAAGAGCGATTGTAAAGATAATGTTCAAAATGACTAAAACGGTCAGCACTGGAATAATCCAATCAGGGGCTCCAGGCAGTGCCTGTTGAATGGCACGTCCACTCGTAAGGTAGACCAATAGCCCCAAAGCATTTCCTATCATCATGAAGATCAGCCAGGCGGTAAGGCAGCCGTGGCGATTTTTTTGCATTGTCATGTTTTTGTCCTTGTAGATAATTGCATTGATTCTGACGGTAGGTGCACGCTACAACTTCATTCACAAAGCTTCAACGGTTTTACAGATAACCTATTCTTGCCAGCCTTAGGTTTAAGAATTGTAGCTATTTGCCTTCATCCATCCGAATTGATTGCTAATGAAAGGGTATCCCACGCTACAGTTTCTTGGAAGGCGACACGAATGCGATACGGTTGGCGAAGATTGGCATATGGATTATTTGGACTGGCGATCGCATTCATATTTGCCGCCTGCAATCCCTTCAGTCGCAACGATTCCACTCCCACATCACAAACCGGCGATGGCCTTCCCCCACTAAAGCCTTTTCCCGAAGTCGTACGGCTCGATAATCCACAGCTGCCCGACTGGATTGAGCAAATTAGCCCTACCGATGAAGCCGACTCGCTCTCTCAGGTCCGCATTCGCTTTCAGGACCCGCTGATTCCGTTAGAAGACTTAGAGAGCCTGAATCAGCAAGCTGTGCTCGATAAGTTTCAGCTAGTGCCAGAATTGCCGGGCAAGTTTCGCTTTTTGACACCGCGTATGGTGGGCTTTCAGGGCGATCGCGCCCTCCCTGCCGCCACCCGCTTTCGCGTCACCCTCAAATCAGGCCTTGGCGACTTGGCCGATCACCAGCTCACACAAGACCTCGCCTGGACCTTCAACACCGCGCCCCTTACCCTTACCAACCTGCCCGGAATCAAAGACTCTGAAGAGAGAGAGCTGCCTTCTGTTGATTTAGATCCAGTGCTGGAATTTAGCGCTAATACGCCTCTTGACTTAGACTCTATCGAAGATCATGTGCGGCTTGTTCCAGAAGGCTCGAACCGGGCGGTTGCCGTTGAGGCTTCTGTTGTAGAAGATGACACTGAAGATAATACGAGCTCACGAGAGCGGTTTAACCCGGATAGTACAACGCAGCGATACAGCATTGTGCCAAAGCGATCGCTCAACAAATCCACCCCTTACACCCTCAGCTTCACACCCGGTATCCGCCCCGCCCAGGGCAACCTGGAAAGCGAAGAAGACTACACCCAAAAGTTTCAAACCTACTCACCGCTGGCCTTTGACGAGCTAACGTTTGTCGGTGGCCCAGGACAGGGCAGTGCCTATGGCCGCTTCACTAATGGCATTGGTGAACTCGTTTTCAACAACGGTTTGGTTGCCTCTTCTGCGCTAGATTCGATCACTGTAGAGCCCGCACCCAAAGAGTCTCCTCAGCTGTTACGCGCTTATGATGAGGGGCGTACGATTAGCCTGAACCCCTGGGCGCTAGAGCCCGCAACCGAATATACATTCACCATTGGTACGGAATTGACTGATAGCTACGGCCAAACGCTGGATAAGCCGGTTAGCGTAAAGTACAAGACAGGTGACTTGTCTCCCAGCCTTTGGGCACCGTCAGGGCTAAACATTTTCCCGACAAATCAGGACTTACAGCTAAACGTTTCGACGGTAAACCTGCCCGAAAATTACCAGGCGGCATTTGCGACTGTAGAGCCAACCGATTTGGTCTATACAGAGTCGGCCTACCCCAGTGACAAAGTGAGTCTGTTGCCGGATGTGGGGCAGTGGCAAACGATCACTGCCCAAAAGGAACAGAACGTTGTTAAAGAAAACGCTATTCCGCTTTCTGAAAGACTCTCGGGTCGTAGTGGAATGCTAGCCTACGGTGTCCAGGCGAAGACGGTGCAGATTGACGGCCAGTGGCAGACGCCTGCTTACTACGGTTTAGTGCAGCTTACAAACCTGGGCGTATTCGCTCAGTGGTTTCCCGAATCAGGAGTGGTGAGAGTGAACCATCTCTCTGATGGGTCGGCAGCCAGTGGCGCTGATATCGATATTTATCTGTCTCGGTTGGATAGCGATCGCACCAGCAATCCAACCCCCTGCGCTACTGGAAAAACAGACCAAGACGGTGTTTTACGCTTAAATGCAGCGGCGCTCAGGCAGTGCATGTCAGGGGCCAGTCAGTTTACAGAACCGCCGAAACTACTGGCGATCGCCCGTGAAAATCAAGACTGGGCCTTTGTTCGCACGCAGTCCTACAGCGGTAGCTACGGCTATGGCATCTATGCCGACTGGGAAGGCAACAAGCCTCAGTCTCGCGGAACGGTATTTTCTGATAGACAGCTGTATCAACCTGGTGAAAAAGCCTGGTTCACAGGCATCGCCGATTATCTTCAGGGCGGCGTTCTCACTCAGGACAAGCAAGTTCCCTACACTGTCACGCTGGAAGACCCAGACGGGAACAAGATTGACTTAGGCAAACAGACAACCAACGACTTTGGTACGTTTTCAGTTTCCTGGGACGTTGGTAAAAAGCAGGCTTTGGGCAACTATGTGATTGTGGCAAAAAGCGATCGTGGTGTAGAAATCCGTGGCGATTTTCGGGTCGCTGAATTCAAGCCACCCAACTTCAAGGTTGATCTAACCGTAGAAGAAGAGATTGTAGAACCTGGTCAAACGATTGAGGCCGCTACGCAAAGTAATTATCTCTTTGGTCCGCCGGTTCAAGACGCCAACGTGGCCTACTACGTTACTCGCACACCGACTGACTTTGTGCCTGAGGGCTGGGATAAGTTCAGCTTTGGCCGTCGGTGGGACTGGCCAGAAGAACAGCCAGAAGTCTCGGCAGATGTGCTGCAACAAAGCGAGAAGCTGAACGTAGAAGGGGCCGATCAGCTCAGCATTTCTATTAGCGATGACTTGCCCTACCCGATGCGCTACCAGGCAGATGCGGAAGTCTCTGATGTGTCGAATCTGTCGGTGTCGGCGTCGCAGAGCTTTACGGCGCTGCCGAGCGATCGCCTCATCGGCTTGCAGGCTGATTTCGTCGCGACTGCTGGGGAAGCGTTTCCAGTACAGGTGATTGTGAGCGATCCGCAGGGAAGTGCGATCGCCAATCAACAAGTCCGTGTAGAGCTACAAAAAGCTACCTACAGCCGCGTCACCGAAGTCATTGAAGGCAGCCGCATTCCCAAAAACCAGGTCGAATACGAAACCGTCGCCGAAGCCACCGTCCGCACCAAAAAGACCGCTCAAACCGTAAAACTAACGCCGCCAGAATCCGGTAGCTACCGCCTGAGAGCAAACTTTGCCAACGCCGATAGTCCCATCGCGGCAACAGACTTACGACTATGGGCCACTGGCGGCACACCTGTTTACTGGGGCTCCCGGTATAACAACAACCGACTTAGCGTCCAGCTCGACAAAGACAGCTATGAAGTGGGCGAAACGGCAACCGCGCTAATTCAATCACCCTACCCCGAAGCCGATCTCTTCTTCTCAGTGATTCGTCACGACGTGCTATACCAAACCCTGGCCCGCGTAGAAGGCGGCGCACCACAGATTCAGTTCACGGTTACCCCAGAGATGCTGCCAAACGCAGCAGTAGAAGCCGTGCTGGTCCGCAGAGGACAGTCGTTGGAGACGCTAAAAGACGCCGAAGACGGGTTAGGCAATTTAGAAGACCTTTCTAGCGTGGGCTTCGCGCCGTTTACCACCAGCCTAAAAGATAAATACTTGACCGTTCAGGTAACTCCTGAACAAGAAGAACTGAAACCGGCTGAAACAGAAATGCTTTCACTGAGCTTGAAAGGCGCTGACAACAAACCTGCAACCGGGCAATTCACTGTCATGGTTGTCAATGAGGCAGTCCTACAGCTCAGCGGTTACCGGGTGCCTGACCTAGTAGAAATGGTCTACGCCGAGCAGCCGATTTCTACTCGCTTTGCAGACAATCGCGACAATGTTGAAATCTCTCCATTATCCTCACCCTTGGCGAAGGGCTGGGGCTATGGTGGTGGGCAGTCCGCAGGCGCGGCGAGTACTCGACTGCGGGAGAATTTCCAGGCGCTAGCCTACTACAACGGTTCTGTGCTTACCGATGACAAAGGCGAAGCCCAAGTGACCTTTGAGCTACCAGATGACCTGACAACCTGGCGTGTCATGGCCGTGGCAACAGATGGTTCGCTGAACTTTGGTAATGGTGAGGCGACCTTTATGACGACTCAGCCGCTGATTACCAATCCGTTGCTGCCACAGTTTATGCGGCAGGGCGATCGCGCTCAAATCGGCCTATCCGTTACTAACACCACAGGCAACAACGGCAACCTGAGCCTACGAAGCTCCCTGGGTAACGCCCTCCGTTTTACCGACCCCGACAGTGTGAATGAGCGAGTAAACGCACCTGCCGCAACAGCCGCCTACCGATTCACCATGGTGGCCGACCAGCCAGGTGAAAGCAGTGTAGAGTTTCGTTCTCAGCTAGGCGACACAGCCGATGCCTTCAAAGTGCCGCTCGAAGTGAAAACTTTGGAAGTGACAGAACAGGTTGTAGAAGCGGGGACGACAACTGGCCTAGTGAAAATTCCCTTGAGCGTGACTGAAAATGTCGCCTCGGACGTGGGTGGTCTGCAAATCTCTTTGGCCAGCAATCTGTTGAGCAATCTTAAGATGCCTGCCGAGCAGACTCTGCACGATGATTACTTTCCCTCCTTGCAGACGCTGGCGAGTCGGATTGCGATCGCCTCCCAGCTCAAAATCCTTTCTCAAAAATACGCCCAGCCCCTCACCGACGCTGATCTTGACGCCGTCGTGTCTTCTGCAATAGAAGAAATTCAAAATCTTCAGCAGCCAGACGGCGGATTTGCAGGCTGGCCCGGCAGTAACCGCTCCGATCCATTTACAACCCCCTATGCCGCAAGTGCACTAGCCCAAGCCCAAACAGCAGGCTTTTCTGTCAGCGAAACCTTTATAAACCAAAACAAAACCTACCTAAACAACCTACTCGCTGACCCTGGCCAGTACGACTACTGTCAAAGCGCCACCTGTAAAAATCGGGTGCGACTAGAAACCCTCAACGCCCTGGCAGAACTGGGTGACAACCGAAACCAATACCTCTCCTGGCTGTACGAGCAGCGTGATACCTTCCAGCTCACAGAACAAATCAAACTCGCACGCCAGCTTTCTCTCTTTCCCGACTGGCAAGCTGAAGCCGACACCCTATCCACTCAAATTCAAGAAAGCCTGTACGAAACTGGCCGTAGCGCCACCATCAACGACGCCAACAGCTTTTTCAGAAGCTGGTTCTGGCTCAATTCGCAAACCGCTGCCCAATCTCAGGCCCTACGGCTCTTCCTCGCCCGAGAGGCCAGCCCCGAGCTACTCAGCCGATTGGTGCAAGGTCTACTCTCTCAGCGCCGAGACGGTACCTGGCAAAATAGTTACGACAACGCTCAGGCGCTAACGGCCCTAGTCAGCTATGCCCAGCGCTTGCCTGAGCCGCCAAACTTTGAAACAACAATCGAACTTGCAAACAGAGCAATTACAACAGCGGCCTTTGAGGGCTACAGCGCCACCAGCACAGATGTCACTATTCCCATGAGCAATCTGCCCCAAGGCACTTCAGAACTACAGCTACAAAAAGACGGTACAGGCGAGCTTCACTACGTCAGTGCCTATCGTTACCGCCCTAAGGGCAATCCGCCCGGTCGTCTGAATGGCCTACGCGTAACCCGTCAGCTTCATGAAGCCAATCAGTCTGAGGCGCTGTATCAGTTTGGCTTGCAAGGGATAGACACACCTGTCTCGCTGCCAGCGGGTCAAGTTTTCGATATCGGCCTGGAAATTATCACTGACCGCCCTGTGGACCATGTAATTATTACCGACCCACTACCTGCTGGGCTCGAAGCAGTGGATACGACATTCCAGATAGCGACGGATGCGGTGCAGGCACGGCGCGATCGCTGGGAGATTGATGCTCAGACGATTTATCGCGATCGCATCCAGGCCTACGCCAACCACCTCGACCCAGGCGTCTACAGCCTCCACTACCTCGTGCGCTCCGTCACCCCAGGCACCTTCAGCTGGCCCGGTGCCACAGCCAGCCTGCAATACGCCCCCGAAGCGTTTGGGCGTACTACAGCCGCAACTTTAGAGGTGAATGAGTGATGGATGACTCTGCGCAAGGGCCACTTCTATTTTCAGACCACCCACAGAAGTGCTGTCACGAATAATCTACTCTTCTAGAGATACCAGCATCTTCCGCAACAGTGTTATTAACGCCTCACGTTCATCCGGCTCCAGCACACTTACAATACGATGCTCATTGGCTACATGGGCCGTCACTGCCGCTTCAATTACCTCAAAGCCCTTGTCTGTAAGCTGAATTAGAGTGCCTCGGCGATCGCGCTCATCTGGTATCCGCGCCACTAGCCCTGCCTTCTCTAGCCCATCAATCCGATTCGTCATCGTTCCAGACGACACCATCATCGACTTAAATAGCTCAGTCGGCGACAGCCGATGGGGCGCCTTCGCCCGGCGCAGCGTCGCCAGCACATCAAACTCCCCCGGATTTAGGCCAAACTCCGCAAACGTTTTACCAATTGCCTTCCGCAAGTAATTCGCCAGCCGCGTCGTACGCCCGATCAGCCCCATCGGCGACACATCAAGGTCGGGGCGAGTCTCCTGCCACTGCGCCAAAATTTTATCGACCGGATCTTTCTCAGCTGGGTTCGAGGTCATAAAAATGATTGCATCTGCTGGATAGAACGAGCTGACCCAGATTTTAACATTCTGTCTCGACATTAAATATCTCAATGTCAAGATAAAATGCTATAGTCTTGACATCAAGTATCTTGAGGTCGAAATAAATTATGAGTCAATCTCAACTGCGTGTGTCAGATATTTTGCTGACGGCCCTAGCTCCCATTTCTTGGGGGACCACCTACATTGTGGCGACTGAGTTTTTGCCAGCAGGGCATCCCCTTTTGGTCGCGTCCATGCGATCGCTTCCCATTGGCCTTTTGCTCACCATTGGCCTACGCAAACTCCCCAAGGGCATTTGGTGGGTCAGAATGCTGATCCTTGGTGGGCTAAACATCGGTGTATTTCAGGCACTGCTTTTCGTCGCGGCTTATCGACTGCCGGGTGGTGTTGCGGCGACCACAGGGGCAATTCAGCCATTACTGGTAGGGCTATTTGCCTGGAGTATTTTGGGTGATAAGCCTTCTAAGCTGTCTGTTTTGGCAGCGATCGCCGGCTTCATTGGCGTTGGCCTACTCGTCTTGGGTCCTGGCGCACAGCTCGATACCATCGGCATCATCGCTGCCCTGGGCGGTGCAGGCACTATGGGCCTGGGCACCGTCCTGGTAAAACGTTGGCATTCCCCCGTTTCACTTATCGTATTCACCGCCTGGCAGCTCACCATCGGCGGGCTCATGCTGTTGCCCATCGCCCTCATTACAGAAGGTCCTTTCTCCGAAATGTCTCGCACCAATCTGTGGGGCTTCATTTACCTGGGCCTTATCGGTACCGGCCTGGCCTATGCCCTCTGGTTTCGCGGCATCGATCGGCTCAGTCCCAGCGCGGCCTCCTACCTAGGGTTACTCAGCCCCGTTGTTGCCACCCTCATCGGCTACTTATTTTTGCAAGAAACCCTCTCCACTGTTCAACTGGCAGGTGTTGTGGTTGTACTTGCCAGCGTACTCATCGGTCAGCAGGCAAGCTCTCCCGGTCACAAAGCTTCCCACTGCCAGTCTCCGTGCAGATAAGCACACCAATTCAAGTCCCCCGGCTGGCATGTGACGATATGCTGTTCCCACGAGAGCTTACAAAACAAACAACCCTGCCATAATTTACAAACAACCCCACAATCATCATCATGACCAAAGCTAGCCTCACGCCCGATCAGGTTATCGACACGCTCAACTGGCGCTATGCCACCAAAAAGTTCAACCGCGATCAAAAAATCTCTGACGCCGACTGGAAAGCCCTTGAGCAGAGTCTGGTGCTCTCTCCCTCTTCCTTCGGCCTGCAGCCCTGGAAATTCATCGTCGTTCGCAACGACGACATTCGCAAACAGTTGCGAGAACATTCCTGGGGGCAGTCCCAAGTCACCGATGCCTCTCACCTAGTCGTCATGGCGATCAAAACCGACATGGGGCCCGACGATGTAGCGCCCTACATTGAGCGAGTCAGCGAAGTCCAAGGCGTCCCCACCGAAAAGCTAGAAGGCTTTGCGAATGTAATCAAAGGCTACTTTAAAGAGCCCCCCTTCCCCCTCCAGCCAGACAAGTGGTCCGCCAAGCAGGTTTACCTGGCTCTGGGCTTCTTTATGTCCAGCGCTGCTGTACTGGGCATCGATACCTGCCCTATGGAAGGATTCATCCCCGCCAAGTATGATGAAATCCTAGGGCTTCCCGAGCAAGGCTACTCTGCTGTAGTCGTCTGTCCAGCGGGCTACCGTGCCGAAGACGACGCAAACGCGAAAAAAGCCAAAGTTCGCTACGAAACCGAGAAAGTCATCGATTACGTAGATTAAAACCTGCCAGGTGTCTGCGCTTGTGCTTAAGGGTAGACACATCCATTCAGAAACACCATGCCAAAATCACGACCCTATCAACCACTGTTCTTTCGCCTACTCCATGCAGCGAACGGCATCGCTGTTTTGGGCTCCATCGGCACGGGCTTCTGGTTATACAACACCTGGGATCAGCGCTTCGGCAAGCTTCCCCTTCCTGACGCCGACAGTCAATGGTTCAAGATTCACCACAATATCGGCACAGTCGTCACTGTCTGCTTTGGGGTGTTCCTGCTCTATAGCCTAATCGCAGGCCGAAGACGCCTGATTCAAGCCAAATCGCTTAAACAGCTTCCCCATCTCAACAAACCTTCTGGTCAACACGCGCTCTATCGCCTGATCAACACAGGTCTACTCGGCATGCTGATACTGTCGATGATCTCTGCCAGACAGTTCGGTGGCGCTCGCGTGCTTGTGAACGGCGAATGGGATGACGTTTGGTATAGCCTGCATCTATTTGCCTGGGCTTCAATGGTTGTACTGGTGCTAGTGCATATCGCTCTTGGGCTCAAGGTGGGGGGTGTCCCACTCCTCATGTCTGCCTTTGAAACGCGTGTGCGCCCAAAGGACAGTCCTCGTCAGTGGAAGCAAAGGCTTACTAGCTGGATGCAAACAATCTCGCAAAGGAATCGTTCCTGATCAGTCTATGTTCCTTAGGCAGACTGAATAGAAGACTCGCACCTCACTGGAAAATTCACTGAGTTTGCAATGAAACAATACTTGTGAGCTTCTGTGTGTAAGCTTTTGGCCACTGCCTCGCTACAGCCCTGCTGAATAGTTACAACTGGGCTGAGAATAACTTCAGCAAATTGGCCACTACCCTCCGCCGTTTCCAGCATGGTGCCTGTGGGCTCGTCCACATAGTCTAGTACAACAATCTTTTTCGTAGTGCACAGGTGCAAGTACCACAGTATATGGCACGAAGACAGGGAGGCAACCAATAGCTCTTCTGGGTTGTTTTGGTGCGACGGCAAGGCCACTCCTGTGGAGTATCGCCCCGAAAAGCAGGATCCGAAGACCCCAAGATAGTTGGCTTTCCCTCGGCTGCTATGGTGTGCGATCGCTCATACTCCCGATAGCTCGCCGTCCCCTGTCCGGTATTGCCTGTCCACTGCATCGTTACCCGATACAAGTGCTTTTTCTGCGCAGCCATCGTTCCACCAATCTTCTACAAACACTGCCGATAGCTTACTCGCCCTTAACAACCGCCAGCTGCTCAGCCATCCAATCGTATTCCATATATTTTGCTGTCTCTTTAGCTGTCTCTATCCCCAACAGCTGAGCCACCACATACAGTGACATATCAATCCCCGCCGAAATTCCACCGGAAAGAACAACGTTGCCATTGTCAGCAATGCGCGCCTCGGCGTGGACCTGCTCAGGCGACAGCATTTCTGTAAGTTGAGCGATCGCTCCCTGGTGCGTCGTTGCCACTTTCCCTGCTAACAAACCAATCTTCGCCAACAGCAGCGCCCCCGTACACACGGACAGCAGCTTCTCTGTCCCCGGGGCCTGCCGCTCAATCCAGTTCAGCAAAACCGGATTGTCAATCTCCTTGCGCGTGCCGTAGGGCGCTCCATCCGCACGATAGCCACCGCCACCCGGCACAATCAAAATATCTGGCTGAGGGCAGTTACCCAACTGATAGGCGGGATTCACACTCAGCTGATTGCGAGCCGAAACCGTTGAAGCCTCAGCAACGGTATACACATTAAACGGGTCGCTACCGTCCCGCTTACCCGTAACAGAAAACACTTCAAAAGGCCCTGCAAAATCCAGAACCTCAACATCGTCAAAAACTAGAACCGCAACGTTTCTTTGCTCAGGCATAGCAGTAAAAAGAAAACTATCTCGCTCTTTTCACATTTGTAGCCAGGCCCAGCGACTCCAGGCCACTAATCACCCACCACACCATATCCATTTCCCACCATCGGCCACCAAAGCGAGCCGAAAACTGCGACGCATGATGATTGTTGTGCCAGCCTTCGCCAAACGTTAGCAACGCCACCCACCAGCAGTTAGTCGACGTATCCGGCGTCTCATGGTTGCGATAGCCCACCATATGGCACGCACTATTCACAAAAAACGTGCTGTGATAGCCCACCACCACCCGTACAAACACGCCCCACACTACAAACGGCCAGCCGCCCAGGGCATATAGAACAAAGCCCAAAGCCACCTGAAGCCACGTGTGGTACTTGTGGCAAAACGTATAGAAAGGATCGTTCGCAATATCTTGTGTCAGTCTCAATCGCTCAGGTTCATTGGGAATGCGGTGCATCACCCAGGTCAAATGACTCCACCAAAATCCTTTCGTAGAATCGTGAGGATCCTTCACCTGATCGGTGTAACGGTGGTGCATACGGTGGTAGCCCACCCAGCCCTTGACCGAACCCTGAGCCGCTAGCGTGCCACACAAAATGAAGAAATACTCCAGGGCCTTTGGCACCTGAAAGCTACGGTGACTGGCCAATCGGTGAAACCCTAGCGATATACCCAGGCCGATTGTGAGCGTATACAAAAATGCAGCAACCCCCACAGCCTGCCAGCTGAAAAACTGAGGGAATAATCCCAACAAAGCCAGCACGTGTAGCGCAAGCGTTTCCAGCATTACTTCCCGACGAAACTCAGGCGCTGATGACTCATCAAAACTCTTGGCAGTACTAATATCAGCAGCGTCGATATCGACTGAGTTATGTGCTTTAGTTTGAACCATTAGTACTGTATTTTTCCTTTTTTCAAACAAAAACTGGCAATCGAGAGCGACGAAAGATATCCAAACGTTCTAGCCAGTATATTTCAGCGTTAGCATTGCGGCTTGTCAGAAAGGACGATTTCCCGACTGGAAAGCCCAGGCTGCCTGGTATTAGCCCAGCTTCTAACGTTGATTTCCCGCAAGAAACATTCCGCTTTTTTGCGTCAAGCACTACACATTTCACAATGCTAACACTATGTAACGCAATGTAAAGAGCCCCTTAACAATCTTTTCCGTACGAATATTACCCCAGCCGGTCTCATCAATTGCTATTGTTCCGTCACTATTTGTCAACTGAGGTACAAAGTAATCTTAAAATAGGCGCAAGATAGCCACGGACTGATTGAATAGAAAGACAAATTCTACAGGCGAATTGTATGACTGCTGCTCAACTTAACCAGGAATTTGGAATTGCCGACCAGCTTCAGATCGTAGAAGGCAAAAGCCTGTTTCCTATGATTGAAATTACCAATGAGCAGGCCAGCGCTCGGATTTCAGTGTATGGAGGACAGGTTCTGTCGTTCAAGCCCGCAGGCGAATCCAGCGATCTGCTATTCGTCAGCGAAAAGGCTTACTATCAGCCCGGTAAAGCTATAAAAGGCGGCACTCCTGTTTGCTGGCCCTGGTTTGGCCCCGACCCGGAAGGCAAAGGCCGAGCCAGCCACGGCTTTGTGCGCAATCGCATGTGGACGTTGCTAAGTACCGAGGCCGTCTCTGCTGGGGAGACAAAAGTGCGGCTGGGCGTTAGCGCCAACGAAGAGACTAAGGCAATCTGGCCCTACAGCTTTGAGCTGGTAATTGAGATTGTCGTAGCCGATCAGCTAAGCATTTCTTTGATCACACAGAACACAGGTGACAAAGCATTTGAAATAACCCAGGCACTGCACACTTACTTCCAGACGGGCGATATTGGCAAAGTCGAAGTACTGGGTCTGGAAAATGCTGGCTACATTGATAAGGTCGATAATGGCGCTGAAAAAACACAGACCGGCATCATCAATATCACTCAGGAAGTGGATCGCATTTATACCAACGTCAAGCCTGAACTCAGCGTTCAAGATGGTGGGTTGGGACGTCGTATTCGCATTTCTTCTGCCGGTAGCCGTACCGCAGTGGTGTGGAATCCGTGGACGGATATCTCTATAAAGTCTGGCGACCTTACAGACGATGCCTATCAGGAGTTTGTGTGTGTAGAGACGGTCAATGCAGCAGACGACGTGATCGGCGTAGCACCCGGCAGCGAGTACACGCTAAAAGCGGTTTATGCCATAGAGAAAGGTTAGGAATATGCTGACTGCTATTTCCTAAATCTCTTGAATTTGCTCGCGGCAGGTTTCCATAGGCATCACATCGCTAACACGAGTGCCGTCTTCAATTCGGGTGATATAAAACCGATCAAACAGCGTATTACCCGAGCAAACGTGCTCATCTGTCGCGTTAGCAACCAAACTGCGACAGGTCTGTAGTGGTAGGGCCGTGCCTAGCTGCGTGTCGTCGTCTACGCGGGTGATGTAATACCGATCGAGGGATTCATCACCTGCGCAAGTTAGTTGATCGAATTGAAGCTCATCTTCAGCGTTGGGCTGCTCAGAATCGGGCCGATCAGCACGCTCCGCACTAGCACTACCTTCACAAATGTCGTCAGATAGTATTTCTTGTCGAGTCGCGGTTTCAGTGTCGCCATTGGTGCACACCACCAAAAAGCTGCCGTCTGCATTGCGGCTGACTAATCTGGTCTGCTGTAGTCCTGCGATCGCACCCTCACCCGATACCAACGCCAGCCCAGCAATCCCCAGCACTAGCCCTGCTGTTCTCAAACTCCGCTTCAATAACCTGATATTTTCCACAACAGAACTCCTCACACCAAACCGATCAAACCTGAACATACATCAGGCGCGATCGCCTCAGTTTTCATTCCTGGACCACTCACCACACTGGCACAGCGTTCTATTTACGGACGTAAGTATTCAGCCACTGCACCATTTCCCACAACACATGGCCAATTGCTTCCCTAGAGCGATACCCATGTTCCTCGTAGGGCAGGCTCACATAGCGCACCGTTCCACCCAAGCCCTTCATCGCTTCATATAGGCGGTCGCTTTGCATAGGATACGTCCCCGAATTGTTATCCGCCGCACCATGGATCAGCAACAGCGGATGATTAATTTTGTCTGCATAGGTAAAAGGTGACATCCGATTGTAGGTATCTGTTGCTTCCCAGTAGCTGCGCTGTTCGCCCTGAAAGCCAAAGGGCGTAAGGCTACGGTTATACGCGCCACTACGGGCAATTCCCGCAGCAAAAAGATCGGTATGCGCCAGCAAATTAGCCGTCGTAAATGCGCCGTAAGAATGGCCCCCAATCGCGATCCGCTCTGGGTCACTGACCCCACGTTCTACCAGATAGTTCACCGCCGCCTCAGCACTGTCTATCAGCTGTTCTATATAGGTATCGTTGGGTTCAGCATTCGCCTCGCCAATGATCGGCATGCTGGCTCCCAGCAGTAGGCCATAGCCCTGAGTCAGCAAAAACATCACCGAAGCTCGGCTAGGCCGCCCAAAAGAATTCTCGGAGGTGGTAACCTGGCTAGCCGTTTCTCGGCTCTTGTGTTCTTCTGGATACACCCACAGCAGCGTCGGCAAAGGGCCCTGCTTCTCTGGGTCGTAGCCAGGGGGTAAATACAGCGTCCCAGAGAGTTCTAGCCCATCGCTGCGGGTATATCGAACAATCTCCTTGTGTACATCCTTGTACCAGGGCAGCGGGTCGCTAAAGTCCGTAAGGTCAACTTTGTTGTGTTCTTCACCTGCTGGGCTAGCGGTGTACAGAGCGTAATTGCCAGGTTCTGTCTTGGTCGATCGGCGCACAATAAACTCACTGGCATCTGGTGTAAGCACCCGACTCACCCGAGAAAAGCTGTCCTCAGGAGATTGCCAGAGTCTCTTTTTCTCTTTTGTCTCTAGGTTAAACCGATCCAAGAAGGGATAGACCCCATCAGGACTCGCCCCTCTCCCGTTGAAGTAAATATCACCTTGTTCCGAGCGGAGTAAAACCTGCCAGCCGTAGGATCCAGCGGTGGTTACCGGCTCGCCAGGACTGCTGTAAGCATCTTGAAAATTGCGGGTCTTTAGTAGGACGGGGGAAGAGTGTTCTTTATTGGGTCCTTGATCTGGCCAGAGTCGCCACATCTGTACCTGGCGTGTGTTGTACATCGCTTCGTAGGCGATCGCAACATCCCCATTTCCCCACACAATCGAGTTGTAGCGCAATTTGGACTGCCACAACAGCTGCGGTTCCCCGGTAAAAGGCGCTTCCAACGTAAGAATGCGATCGCGATATTCCGCTTCCGCTCGTGCATCACCTCCATCTAGCGCCTCTACCCAGTACAGTGTCGCAGGCGTATCAGCCCGCCAGCCAGAGGCTCTTTTACCGGCTCTTACCGAGTCAAAGTCAATCGGAATCTCTTCAGCAAGCGGTAGCTGAGAAACAATGTAGGGTCCACGTTCATCACTCAGACTAAAAACAACGGTATCTTTTGGAAAACGAGAGAGCGGTACCGTGTACGAAAAAGGCCGACGGGTAAGAATGGCTTTCACCCATTTGCCGTTAGGGGACGGCGAAAAACTCTGAAACAAATCAGGCTTTGCCACAGCCCTCTGTTCTCCATTCAGCGATATAGTCGTCAGCTGTGACGTTAAATAGTGCTCTAACAGCTGCTCATCGTGCGGCGTTTCCAACAGATTTGTGTAGGTTCTCGCGGGTGCAACGCGGCCCAAACTCTCTTCTACAATCGGCCCTACCGGGTCAATTGGCTTAGCAGGTGGCGCACCCACATCCGTCCGGATTTTGCATAGCAGCGTATTGTCAGGTAGCCAGCGAAAGGGACTGCCAACCACGCCATTTAGTATAGGCCCACTCAGCGCCCGTGCTTCCTCTTTTTCCAGGTCAATCACCCAAAGACTGATGCCGGTTTTATCTGCTTCGGCCTGATCACTGGTTTGCTCACTGGGAAAATATGTGTGGGTAAAAGCTAGATAGCGGTTACACCTAGACCAGTTGAGGTTACGAATACGTGGCTGCTTGGGGAGTGTAATCGGGCGAGCGATTGTCTCGCTGCGGCGACGAATGGCGATCGCCTGATAGTAGCTAGGCTTAGCGGGTCCCCAGGTTTGTGGATTGAGCTGCAGGCCAGCGAGCGCCACTTTGGGCACAGCTAGCTCAACAATCGGGGGCAGCGTAGAGGGCTCCAGCTCAATAATCCACTCAGCGTCGGGGGAAAAGCCAATACTTGGAAGCCTTTTGGCGTCAAGCATGGCGGCAATAGGCTCAGGGGGAGTTTGCCAGGTAGCCTGAGCGGGAGGGATCATACAAATTCATCCATAGAAGGGCAGGTACAAACCAGGTTGCGATCGCCATAAGCTTGGTCAATACGGTTCACGGTAGGCCAAAATTTGCGATCGCGAGTCCACTCAGTGGGGAATACGCCCGTCTCACGCGAGTAAGGCCGGGTCCAGTCATCTACCAAATCAGCCGTCGTGTGAGGCGCGTGAAGGAGCGGACTGTCTGTAGGGGCGATCGCCTCTGACTCAATTTGCCTGACTTCTTCGCGAATCGCAATCATCGCGTCACAAAAGCGATCTAGCTCGCTGAGCGACTCGCTCTCAGTCGGTTCCACCATGATGGTACCAGCCACGGGCCACGACATCGTTGGGGGGTGAAACCCATAGTCAATCAATCTTTTGGCAATGTCATCGACATTGACCTGAGCAGTCTTCTTAAATGCGCGCAGGTCAATAATGCACTCATGGGCAACCAGGCCGCTGCTCCCCTTGTACAAAATGTCGTAGTGACCTTCTAGCTTTTTAGCCAGGTAGTTTGCGCTCAAAATCGCCAGCTCACTCGCCAGCTTCAGTCCTTTCGGCCCCATCATTTGGATATACATCCAGGAAATAGGCAAAATGCTAGCGCTGCCCCAGGGTGCAGCAGAGACCGCACCGATAGCGTTTTTGTCATCGCCTTCGTTACCCATTGCTACCAGTGAGTGGCCAGGTAGGAATGGCACCAAATGTGCGGCAACGCCAATCGGACCGACGCCAGGACCGCCACCCCCGTGGGGAATACAGAACGTTTTGTGCAAATTCAGATGGCATACATCTGCGCCAATATCACCAGGGCTACACAGCCCCACTTGAGCATTCATGTTCGCCCCATCCATGTACACCTGGCCGCCATGGCTGTGCACAATCTTGCACACGGCTTTGATGCTTTCCTCGAACACGCCGTGGGTAGAAGGATAGGTCACCATCAGTGCAGCAAGATTATCCTTATGCTTCTCTGCTTTTGCACTGAGGTCTGCCACGTCGATATTGCCATCATCGTCACATTTCACAGCGACCACCTTCATCCCAGCCATTACCGCGCTAGCCGGATTCGTACCGTGAGCCGACTGTGGAATTAGGCAAATGTTACGGTGCGATTCGCCCCGTTGCTGGTGATACTGACGGATTACCAATAGGCCAGTGTACTCGCCTTGTGAGCCTGCATTCGGCTGCAGGGAGATGCCTGCAAAGCCAGTAATATTGGCCAGCCAGTCTTCTAGCTGAGTGAAGAGGGTTTGATAGCCTTTAGTTTGTGAGAGCGGAGCGAAGGGATGAATCTGCCCAAATTCTGGCCAGGTAATCGGAATCATCTCGGCAGTGGCGTTCAGCTTCATGGTGCATGACCCCAGGGGAATCATCGCGTCTGCTAAGGACAGGTCTTTCTTTTGCAGGCTGTAGAGATAGCGCAGTAGCTCCGTTTCGCTGTGGTACTGATTGAATACCAGGTGAGTGAGGTAGTCGGACTGGCGCTGGAAGCTGGCAGGAATGGGGCTGGGGGTGAGCGATCGTAGCTCAGGCGCACGTTTCTTACCCGCAAAAATTTCCAACAGCTGACTAACGTGTTCTGGAGTTGTCGTCTCGTCTACAGAAATACCCAACGTCTGTAGCTTGCCAGACTCTCCAGCATCTAGCCGTAGGTTAATCTGCTGCTCGGCTGCCCGCGCAATGACATCGGCAGTCTGCTCACCCGTCTCCACAGTTAGCGTGTCGAATACGGGAGCTTCGCCCAAACGGTAGCCCAGCTTTTTTAATCCATCCGCCAACGCCGACGTCAGCTGCTGAATACGGGTTGCAATATCCTTGAGCCCAGTAGGTCCGTGATACACCGCATAGCTACTGGCAATAATGGCCAACAGAACCTGCGCGGTACAGATATTGCTGGTCGCAGAATCGCGACGAATATGCTGCTCGCGAGTTTGCAACGCCAGCCGCAGCGCAGGCGCACCTTTTGCATCCTTAGATAAACCGACCAGTCGTCCAGGCAGCTTGCGAGCATAGGCTTGCTTCGTCGCAAAGTAAGCTGCATGGGGGCCACCATAGCCCAAGGGAACGCCGAACCGCTGCGTATTACCCACAGCGATATCCGCACCAAATTCGCCGGGTGCTTTCAGCAGCGTCAGGCTCAGCAGGTCAGCGGCAACAGCGACAATCGCACCCGCCTCGTGAGCCTGTTCAATAAATGAGGTGTAGTCGTAAATTGAGCCATCGGTCGCTGGATACTGTAACAATGCACCGAAAAAAGGCTCCGACTCATCAAAAGTAGCGCTGCGGTGATCGCCTATAACCACTTCGATACCTAGTGGACGCGATCGCGTCTTAATCACCTCAATTGTCTGCGGATGGCAGCTCGCCGACACCCAATAGCGCTTCGCAGCCTTCGCAGCTTTGTTCTTACACACCCCAAAGCTCATGCTCATCGCCTCAGCCGCCGCCGTGCCTTCATCGAGCAAAGAAGCATTGGCAATTTCCAGCCCCGTGAGGTCGGTTACCATTGTCTGATAGTTCAGCAGCGCTTCTAAACGGCCCTGAGAAATCTCCGGTTGATAAGGCGTGTACTGCGTATACCAACCAGGATTTTCTAAAATATTTCGCTGAATCACCGCTGGCGTAACACAGCCGTAATAGCCCTGACCAATGTAGCTCCGGTAAACCTGATTTTGCGCGGCGATACTGGCGATTTTAGCTAGCGCTTCTGTCTCACTCAGCGCAGCGTCTACGCTCAAAGGCTGCTTGGAGCGAATTTCAGCAGGGACAGCAGTCGCTATCAGCGCTTCAATAGAATCAAACCCCAGAACCTCGAGCATTTGAGCAATGTCTTGCTCTGTGGGGCCAAGATGGCGTGACGAGAAGCGATCGCGCTTAAGCTTTCCTATCCAGTCAGCCCCCATCTGAGTCGCTACAGTTGGCGTAGTGTCAGCGGGTGCGGCCATAGCCTCAGCAGCAGACGGAGTTGACTCGTAAGACATAAGAAAATGTGCGATCAAAAGTGCGATTACTGGGCAATTTACATCACGCTACGCCAGGCAGCTAAAACAGACTGTTATGCCTGAACTTTACAAACAAGTATTAAGCAGCGTGCGTAACAATCTTAAGATAAGTTGCTCTCACCAGCCCATCAATCGCCCGCAGGGTCTTCCATGACTGCTATTGATAGCTTTTCAGCAGCAGCCTTCACAATGACCCATCCACAGTGCTTCACTACTTCTTGCGACTAGACTTATTGTGACTAGACTTCTTGTGATCAAATTGGTAGCCGAGATAGCCGAAGCCCAGTGGCTGAGCGTAACCGAAGCCTGGGAGCCGAGATAGCCGAAGCCCGGTGGCTGAGCGTAGTCGAAGCCTAAGCCCCCTCAACCTGTTTCTGATAGTCCTCAGCCGACATTGCATCATCCAAATCAGACAAATCGCCCGCCTTTACCTTAATTAGCCAGCCCGTGTCATAGGCAGCCTCTGCCGAAATATCTTCAGGCGTATCCACCAGCGCCTCGTTAATTTCCAAAACCTCGCCCGAAACCGGCGCTTTCAAATCTTCTACAGCCTTCACCGACTCGATAGTGCCGAAGTTCTCCCCCACGTCTACAGACGCACCCACTTCAGGCAGCTCCAAAAAAACAACATCGCCCATCTGATCGACCGCGAATGAAGTAATGCCAACTGTGACCGTCTGCTGGTCCGCATCCACGCGAGCATACTCGTGGCTATCGAGGTACTTAAGATCGCTGGGATATTCAAAGGCCATGATATTTCGGTGAAAAATGTTTTAGTGAAAGGTGCTCTAGCTGAGACTAATTCTAGGATGACTTGGCCGCTTTCGCTGAGGCTCTTCAGCGAAGCGACAAAAGTGGACCCGCTACGCAGGCTTTGGCGCAGGTGCTGCCTTATAAAAAGGCCGCTTGACCACCGTAGCCGGAAACACCTTATTGCGAATAGCCACCTCTACCTGCTGCCCAACTTTTGCTAGCTCAGGCGGTACATAGCCCAACGCCACCGGATACCCCAGCGTAGGCGACAAAGTCCCACTGGTGACAATCCCAACAGACTCATCTCCAGACAAAATTGGGTAGTCGTGCCGGGCAATATTGCGCCCCTCCAGCGTAAGCCCAACGAACCGTCTAGACGGTCCTTCAGCTTTTTGCTTTTCCAACACCTCACGTCCTACAAAGTCTTCAGACTTATCAAGATGTACCAGCCAGCTCAGACCCGCTTCTATCGGGCTAATGTCGTCATTGATGTCCTGTCCGTACAGCGCCATAGAAGCTTCTAACCTGAGGGTATCTCTGGCACCCAATCCACATGACGTTACCCCCAAATCCATCAATGCCTGCCATACTTCTAATGCAGCCTCAGCCGCCACCATTACCTCAAAGCCATCCTCCCCGGTGTATCCGGTACGCGCCAAGAAGGCAGTATGTCCTAACACTTGTCCGGTGTGGTGCCCGTAGCGCGAGATATCTCGCAACGTTTCGTCGGGACAAAGCTTTTGTAATTGCGCGACGGCATCAGGCCCCTGCACAGCAATCAACGCCTGATCTGTAGAGAGATCTTGAAAATCAATCGCCTTTGTCAAGTGCTGCTGAAGCCAGGACTTGTCCTTATCGGTGGTTCCTGCATTCACAATCAGCGTAATTTTTTCGTCTGTTCCTACCTTCCCCTGGTGATAGACGATCAAGTCGTCAATAATGCCCCCCTGCTCATTCAGCAGTACGGTGTACTGGGCCTTCCCAGGGACTAGCCGCGATAGGTCAGAAGGCACTAGCCGCTGTAGCTGAGCAATCACATCTGCGCCCGTAAGGATGAACTTGCCCATGTGCGAAATATCAAAAGCACCTGCCGCTGTTCGCACAGCCTCATGCTCCTGACGAATGCCCTGAAACTGAACGGGCATCTCCCAACCCGAAAAGGGGGTCATCCTGGCGTTTTGCTGAAGGCAGGCAGAATACAGCGGCGTACGAAGCAGATTAGTCATAAAAGGAAGCTCAGATGTATCAGACATTCAGATGTATCAGACATACCGATGGGAACGTTAGGTCAAAGGTGCTAGACCACCAGAGAAAAAACAGGTTCTAGCCAAAGTTTACTAGGGACTTATACAAAGTTCCTATTCTGTATTTTTTAACTGAAGGATACAGCTATGGTCTTCTCGCTTAGGCGGTGGCTTCAGTAAATATAGGCGTAATACGTAATTATTTTTACCTATGGACTCGGGGAACTACGGAAATACTGTGACAGGCGAAGACTCTTTTTCGGATGAGGTGACAGGTGGCTCAGAGGTTAGTGAACTAAGCCTGGTAGGGCGCAGGCCACCGCAGCAAAACATCGCCGGTAGCTGGCTACAGACCGTGCAGTCACTGATGGGCACTCGCTCACACAAGCCTAGCTTTGTCCTGTTCGATATTGGTCAAAGTGGCTGCATTACGCTAGCCAAGTGGTTTGAAGCGCACCCGGCTATCACGTTTCAAGAGGATATTTTGAGTGAGACGGTACGGTTTCCCAGGCTGAGTGTGTATCAGCGGATTCGGCAGAGCAATACCGACGTGTACGGATTTAGCCTGACGGTAGAACAGCTTCGTCAGGTGCAAAGGCTCGCCGACCCCAACCAGTTTTTACAGGATTTGAATCGAGGGGGGTGCCGAGTGGTGTATTTGAACCGGCGCGATGTGCTTCGGCATGCGATCGCAACTCTTCGCACCTACAGTGTCAACTGCCGCTTTGATGGCAAAGACACGACTCGCTCGAACCAGCTAACGATAGATGTTAGCGAGCTGCTGGCCTGTCTAAAGTATTTGGATAATCAGCGTGTAGAAGCCAGCGCCATTTTGCATGATATTCCTTGTTTAGAGCTTGTGTACGAAGACGACCTTATGGATCCCAATACCTACGCTCAAACAGCTGATAGGCTCTCAGCCTTCTTGAATATCGAAGATATCAAGCCAGTAGGTAGTTCGCTAAAGCTGGTGCATCAACGCCTGTGCAACATCGTAGAAAACTATGAAGAGGTGCGAGCAGGTCTAGAAGCTTCTGAGTATGCATATTTGCTTACGGACAATCGTCACTTATTGACGATATAAAGTCTCGACAAAACTATGCACGAACAAAGCCCTCGAGAGAGAAACTCTCGAGGGCTTTGTAAGGCCTTAAGCGCCAGAATTGGATGACCCTAAGTCAAACATATTCTGTTTGCAAAGCTAACTATTAAAGCAATGTGGACAGGTCAACAGTAGGGGGGACCAGTACAGTGTCAACAACGTGGATAATGCCATTTTCAGCCGTCACATCAGGCTGAACAACGCTGGCTTCGCCATTGATGCTGACGCCTGAAGGGTCTACGGCCAATTCCATGTCGCTACCTTCAACTGTGCTAACCGCGCCCGGCTCGATTTCGTTGGAAGCAACCGCGCCTGCAACAACGTGGTAAGCCAGGATTTCGCTGAGCGCTTCCTGGTTCTCCGGCTTCACGAGCTTTTCTACAGTGCCTTCAGGAAGTGCTGCAAAAGCCTCATCTGTGGGGGCAAATACGGTGTAAGGGCCCTCTGAGTCAAGCGTTTCTTCCATGCCTGCTGCTTGTAGCGCGGCTACCAAGGTGTCGAAAGAACCATCTGCACTTGCAACGTCTACGATGCTCTCGCCAGCAGCGATATCAGTGGGGTCTTCTGTAGGGGCTTCGGCTTCAGCAGTGATGTCACCTTCGATGGGTTCAGGCAGTTCAGAGGTAACATCTGCTTCTGTATCCGCAGTGGGCTCGCTTGTACAAGAAACCGCTACTGGCAAGATCATCAGCGCAGCAGCAACACCAGCGAGCTTATTGACAGACTTGAAAGAAGAGATTGAAAAACGCATATTTGTTTCGAATTAAGTGAACAGATCGGAAGGCTTGACGTGAGCTTTGTTATCTACAGCAACAGGCTGTAAGCACTGCGTCAAAACGATGTAACTTTCCGATGACTGAATTAAAGAAAAGAAAAGTTATCAGTTTTCCTGAATTTTCATTACAACCTTGTAATACTTTCGGCAAAAATCGCCAAATGCTGCTGTGCGACTGACCTATGCGAATCTCTATTTAACAAAAATTTAGTTGTCGTAGATATTCGTTGGGGTTTGGAATGTTACAGCGACAGGCTGAATTAGCACGTAGTCAGCTTTTAGGGGTCATGTTTTGGCTGGGTTTTGGCTGATAGAAACAAAGAGACAAATAGATAGTCGCTATAAGATACAAAACACAGATGATTAGTTGAGGTGTGCTTTCGGCGATATGTGTCCGACTGGTTGTGGCTTGAGGGGAATAAATGCACGTTTTGTTTGTAGAAGATGAGCCGAAAATCGCTAGCTTTGTGCAGGTAGGGCTAAAGGAACAGGGCTTTGTCGTGGACTATTGTGATCACGGCGATATCGCCTATGAAAAAGCACTCGGCAACGAGTACGACGTCATTTTGCTTGACATTATGATGCCGGGGAAAGATGGATTGTTCATTTTGAAACACCTGCGACAGGCCGGACGCAATACGCCTGTGATTTTGTTGACCGCACGTAATGAGCTAGACGACCGGCTTCACGGCCTGAACCTGGGCGCAGATGACTACATTGCCAAGCCTTTTTTTGTAGAAGAGCTGGTGGCCCGCATGAATGCGGTGGCTCGCAGAAGCACAGGCGAGCGGCAAAACCTGGTAACGGTGGGCCCCTTTAAGCTGGATCGAATCACGCGCACAGTGACCTGCGAGCGAGAAGACAGCCCACAGCTTGTAGAGCTTACGACTCGGGAGTTTAACCTGCTGGAATATTTAATGCGATCGCCGGGCCGCGTATTCACCCGTACCCAAATGCTAGAGCACGTATGGGGCTACGACTTCAACCCCAGCACCAACGTCGTGGACGTATGCATACAACGCCTACGCAAAAAAATAGATATAAAAGGACAGGACCGCTGGATTGAAAGTGTACGAGGCGTTGGCTATCGGTTTCGCCAGGCGGAGTAAGCACATACAGCTTTGTGAATAGGTATCATGCTCAACGGGCAAATTTGCTATACTCCAACCAGCATCCGAGCTTATAATTTCTTCTCTCACAGGTAGCATATGCTGGTTGAATCTATCGTTGCCGCTGCAGCACAAGAGCTAGCGAACCGGGCATTCAAGGGCATTGGAAAGAAATACTCCGTTGACATACAAGACGTTGAATACATCATTAATAGTCAGATTCAAGACGACTTTAAGCGCTGCCTTGATATCGCCTTGAAGGCATTCATCAGCTTTATAAACGAAGATATCGCTGACAGTAAGGCCCAAACTCAAAATGTTCAAGATTATTTGTTAAGCACCTCTGTATCCGAAGAGGTTTGGCATTTACTTGATCCAGGCGCAGAATACTTCGACCGAGGCAAGTTAACTCAAATTGGCCATGAGGTCTTGTCAAAAAGCTTTGACGGTTTAAGCGAGACTCAGATATTTGACGCCTGGGAAGAGTTTCTTAAAGCGTTTTCTTTTGCTTCTCGTTCAACGCCAGAATTTAGGGAGTTTCTTAGAGCCAGTTACGAAGCAGGTAGCTTCAAGGCACTCTCTAATATTGATGATGCGCTAGAGAAGATGGGCGCGGCTATCAACGAGATTAAAAGCGAGGAATCAGCTGCCAGACAGTCTATCTCAGACTACGTAGAGGAGCTACGAGGGTATCGGAATTGGGCGACTAATTTTCAGCCTGTTTGAGTTGCTAGGTTTTGAGTCGCTAAGGTAGGCAATCATGGTAGGTGGTGTGAAAGAAACGGTTGCCGAGCTGACAGCGAGAGTCACTGAGCTGTACAGAGAGCTGGTAACTAATACAGTCCAGTTCAAAGAGCTACGAAGCTATACCAAGGAAACGCTGGACGAATTTAAGCGCCTGCTAGAGCGTCTTGGCGATAAGTTGGAAGCTTCAGAGAGAGACAGAATACGTAGAGAAACTGAGCTGGTATCCAAAATTAACGCTTTAAGAGGCGAGACTAGAGGCGCTTAGCGAACAGGCTTTGCATGCAACGGCGAAAGAGGCAGCGCTACAAGTCTTTGAGAAAATGCTGTCTGAAAAGAATCAAAACTTCTTCCCCGATACACCCAATGAAGATAGGAAACAGCTGCCCTAGCCTAATTGTGGAGGATTTTTAGGTGAAGCTAGCCTCGTTTCGCTTACGGATTGCACTGTTGTCGGTAGCGCTGGCGGGCGGTGCGCTGGTGGGCTTTGGGCTGGTGGCCTGGCGGCTGATTTATGTGGCCAAGGTGAGTAGCCTGGATGCCAAACTAGATGGTCAGTTGCAGCGGCTGGCGCTGGCGCGATCGCCCGACGGCTGGCAGGATTTTGCCCGCGAGCTGCCCCGCGAGCTAGAAGCTCAGATCAACACGCCTATGATTGTGCTGTTAGTTGATAGCGACGGGCAAACGCAGCACTATTTGGTGGAAGAGGCTCAGCTAGGAACCGTCACGCTAGATATTCGGTCGCTGCTGCGCACAAAGGCTGAAGAGATTGCCGACAGGCAGGCGAAGGCGATCGCCGAAGAAGCCAGTCGCGGCACGCTGCGAAAAAATGCCCGGCAGGTTTTTTCACCCAATAACCAGGAGGCGGGTAACTGGCGAATAGGCGTCGTTTCCGACACGCTGGGGCAAGGGGCGATCGCCGTCAGTCTGCAAACCATCGATCAAGACATGGCGGTAATTCGCAACATCTTCTTGCTGGCGATACCCAGCACCCTGTTGATGATTGCTGCCGGTGCGTGGGTGCTCTCCGGCAGCGCACTAAAGCCAGTGCGTAAGCTGACGCGGGTTATTCAGCAAGTGACTGCCACTGGGCTCGACCAGCAGGTGCCGATCGGCAGTGCCGATGTGGAATTTGTAGAACTCATCGAAGTCTTCAACGAAATGCTCGTTCGCCTGGAGCGTAGCTTTAAGCAGTCTTCTCGCTTCAGCGGCGATGCCGCCCACGAGCTAAAAACGCCCCTGGCAATTTTACGCGGCGAGCTAGAGCTAGCCATGCAACAGGCCGAACCTGGCTCAGCCTTGCAGCAAAGCCTGAGCCATCTGATGGATGAAGTGTCGCGCCTGAGTACGATTGTGCGTAAGCTGCTGCTGCTATCACTGGCAGACGCTGGGCAAATGAGCCTAAGGCAAGAGTCCGTTAATGTGGGAGAAATTTTGACCGTACTCGTAGAAGATATTGAGCTACTAGCGCCTGATTTACCTGTAAAAGTGGATGTTGAAAAGGGCCTGAAGCTAAAGGGCGATGGCGATTTATTCACCCAGGTCCTGCAAAATTTGATCGACAATGCAATCAAATACAACTTGCCAGAGGGCTCAGCAGACCGATGGCTATCGGTAACCGGACGGCTAGATAATGACCAGGTAAAGATTACGGTCGCTAACGCATCTCGCAAGCTGTCAGCAGAAGATCGCGATCGCATTTTTGACCGATTTTATCGGGGGGATCTGTCTCGTAACCGCAAGCGAGAAGGCTTTGGCTTGGGCCTGAGCCTATCGAGGGAAATTGCCCGCGCCCACAAAGGCAACCTGCAGCTAGATAACACAGCCGCAGGCGAAACCGCCTTTACACTGACATTGCCTGCATTGCCTGCATTGCCTAGTTCCGGGCAGAAGAATACTCGCAAGCTGACGGTAAGAAAGACCTAGCGTCGTTTGTTAGAAAACGCTTGAACCCGATGACTGGCAAAGTTATGAGTAACGAGTGTGTATTGGAGCGAGACTGTGAGTTTCCGCAAGTGCCAGCCGCGCAGGTCGCTCAGCCCTGGCAGCATACCTATTTGCTAATGCATCGCGATGGCGTGAGCACAGGAGAAGACTGGTTTGGTGCGGTTGGTCGCTTTGACTATGAGTCAGGGTCACTGCTGCAAATTGTAGACGCCGAGACTATGGGAGAGCCTGTGTGCCGGTTAGCATTGCCCAGCGTTGTCCTGATTGGCTTCCATGGCACCTGGCAAGCTTAATACTCTCTAGAGTCGAGTACCAGGCGGCGAGCGCTGTCAGCAGCGGCTTCTGGGGAGTGGTGAACTTCACCATCGTCTAGCACGGTAAAGTCTGGGGTGAACACCCAGCAGCGATAGCCATATTCTGGACTGCCGCTAGGCTGGGGCTTGCTGTGCGCGTAGTAATTCGCGATGTCGTATTCCACTGGGCCGCCAGCAAGATGCTCTATGGCCACGCGGCCAATGGCGATCGCCCAACCGGGCTGAGTTAACACATCAACGAGTTCACAGTTTTGCATAGGGGATGATTACGGTGGCGCTAGGGTCGAATGAACCCGCGCCAGAGGCTAACGCGCTAGGCTTGACGTTCTCTTTCAATATGTCAGCAGGTTCTGCGAACTGGCCTAGTTTCAAGCCAATGTTCATCTTTTATTTATCTGCATACCGTCGTCATTGGAGAATGATATAGATTGCGCTACGCTAAGACACATTTGCATAAGCATGTGCATCAAACGCGCTATCTGTAGAACGAAGATTACAGAGCTAATAAAAAAATTAAGCCAGGCTGATATTTTAGAGGTGTCAATTTAGTGCATGTGTACTAAAATTAGTATAGCGAATTTTACTGAATTAATTTCAACGTCTGTTTAACGTCATCCAACATATCTGCGGAAATACCTATGGCAGCCAACGCCTCTTCTGAAAAGCAAAAAGCGCTAGATTCGGTGCTCACTCAAATTGAGCGTAACTTTGGTAAGGGATCCATTATGCGGTTGGGCGAAGCAAACCGCATGCAGGTGGAAACCATTCCCACAGGCGCACTCACGCTAGACATGGCGCTAGGTGGCGGCCTGCCAAAAGGCCGTGTGATTGAAATATATGGCCCTGAGAGTTCGGGTAAAACGACACTGGCACTACATGCGATCGCTGAAGTTCAGCGGCAGGGTGGCGTCGCTGCCTTCGTTGATGCTGAGCATGCGCTGGACCCTTACTATGCCGCAAACCTAGGCGTAGACATCGAGAATCTGCTGATCTCTCAGCCAGATACGGGCGAAATGGGTCTGGAAATTTGCGACCAGCTCGTGCGCTCCTCCGCTGTTGACCTAATTGTGGTGGACTCGGTCGCCGCCCTCACACCTCGCGCCGAAATCGAAGGTGAAATGGGTGACTCTCATATGGGCTTGCAGGCCCGCCTGATGAGTCAGGCCCTGCGAAAAATCACCGGCAACATTGGCAAATCGCAATGTACGGTCATTTTCCTGAACCAGCTACGACTCAAAATCGGCGTCACCTACGGCAACCCCGAAACCACAACAGGCGGTAATGCCCTGAAGTTCTACGCTTCAGTGCGCCTAGATATTCGCCGCATCCAAACCCTGAAAAAAGGCAACGACCAGTTCGGCATTCGCGTGAAGGTAAAAGTCGCCAAGAACAAGGTAGCGCCGCCGTTTAGAATCGCCGAGTTTGACATTATCTTTGGCGAAGGTATTTCCATACTGGGCTGTCTGCTGGACATTGCCGAACAGCACGATATTGTGGTGCGAAAAGGTGCCTGGTACAGCTTTGAAGGCGCGAACGTAGCCCAAGGCCGCGACAATACGATTATTCGGATGAAGGAAGATCCCGAATTTGCGGCGAAGGTAAAGCAGCTAGTGATGGCCAAAATTAAGCCAGAGGCGATTCCCATTGAGCCAGAGACAGAAAGCAAGTTTGAGCCGCCGGTAGAAGTAGATCTAGATGCCAAAGAAGCCGTTGCCGAAGCCGTCACTAAAGCCACAAAGGCTAAGAGCCGCAGTAAAGCCAAAAAGTAGGCTTGGCGTCTCGCAATAAATCTCACAATAAACAACCAGCCCCGCTATTCATGTAAAGTCGCGCATGAATAGCGGGGTTTTGTGTGCCTGCTTTATGAGTCGAGGGACAACTCAGCAGTGAAGCAACGATAAACCGTGCTTAAAGTGATATTGATCACACTGCTTAAAGCCTGCGAACAGATGACTGGGCTGAATAGAGTGGAATGAGTTCCGTAATTTCACTACTATGCGTCTGTTAATAAGTCACAAGTCAATCAATAGATATACGGTGTGGGCGATCGCACCTATCCTATTGCTGTCTGTATCGCCTGCGATCGCTCAAAACTCACCAGCTGCAGAAGGCCCATTCCTAAAAGTATCGTCCTACCAGGAAGCGGTACGCCTGCATCCTGATAACGCAGATGCTCACTACAACTTAGGATACTGGCTAGCACAGCAAGGGCAGACAGAACAGGCGATCGCCGCCTACAGACGCGCCATCCAGCTCAGTCCCTTCGATACAGATGCCTATTATAATCTAGGCATTTTGCTACACACCCAGCGGCAGTTTTCAGAGGCAGAAGTCGTGTTTCGACGAGTCGTCTTGATCGATCCAGAGTATGAAAATGCTTATCAGTACCTAAGCATCGTACTAGCAGACCAGGAACGCCAAACAGAAACCAGCGCTGCGCAACAAGCAATTAGGCAGCTAAGCCTTTAGCTTTCGGCATTGCTGCTTTGCCCACCAGCTGCAGCTCTTTTCTCCAAATCCAAAAAGGCAAGCCGAATCTGCTCGATACGACGACGATTCACCCCCAAGTCGGATTCACCCATGCGAGCCGCCGCACGCACCTGAATAACTTTTTCATCTTCGGGAAAGTAAAACTCACTATCGTCCACAAAGCCCATGAGTCGGCTTTCAGATTCGGCGAGAATATAGTGATCGCTTTGGCTGACCACTTTGGTGCGGGGGACAACGCTGAGAATATCGAGCAGGTTGGCGCGGGCAGTCGCCAGATCAGTGGTGTATTGCAAAGGCGCGATCGCATGGTCCGCATCTGCGCCCTGACTAACAACGCAGTTCGGCGACGCCGGACAGCTCGCCAGGTGGCCTGCTTGAACACCAATGTTGTCGGGCTTTTGTCCAGTGAAAGCACCTTTTAATCCAGGTAATACGACGACAGGGCGTACAGCGGGCAATGGCTGGGCAACTGCGGGCAAAGGACTGGTAAAAATGAGGGCGATCGCTAAGGCAACTGTCAAAAATCTAGAGACAAGGGTTCTCATGGGGCTGGGACTCTCCTTATATAGTGTTGGCTGTATATAGTGTTGGATGTGGATTGATATGCGATCGCTTTCTAGCCTGACACAGATATGGATATTTTTACCTCACTGCCAGACTCGCTAGACTCGCTAACGACGTTTGCCAGTCAGCTTCAGTGGCTAACAGGCATCGCGATCGCCCATCCCCTATGGTCAGTCGTAGCAGTGCTGTTAAGCATTGTGACCCTGCAAGTACTGGTGGATTTGGTAAAGCGAGGGCTTCAGGCCGGGTTAGGGTTTATGGTGAGGCTCCCGCTGGGCATAAGCCGGTGGGTATGGACGCGGCTATCAGCAGGAACCGAGTCTAAGCAGCAGCGGGTGAGCGTTTTACTAAACCGCCTAGACCAGCTACGCGCAGAAGAAGCAACTGTGCTGGCAGAGTTAAAAGGGCTTGTGAGTAAGACTGCTCCAGAGACTGCAGCTTCAGAAACTACAGCCCCAGAGACTGCAGAAGAGAACGCAGGCAAAGCGATCGCCAACTGAAGTTTCTGTTGATTGATAAATTTGGGAAGACAGTCTAAGAAGAAATAGGTGCTGCTGCCTTTAAATCGAGCTGAATGGTTTCTCGTGGCTTGGGGTTAATTACCCTCGTGTCTAGGCCTTTTTGCCTAAGCTGCGATCGCACATCCTCTGCCGACCCACTAGACTTAATCGCACCTGCCATCAGGCCATCGTACTGGGCACTGCCTGCTTCGGCAGTCGGCAGCATCACCTGCGGCGTTAGCAGTTCAGCTAGCTTCGGTGCCACACGTTTGCCATTCACAACCGGCGCAATCCCCATCAGCGTAATATCAGCCATAGGCGTAATCACAACATCTACAGCGCCCAACGCTTTGAGATGATCCGCATCGGGATAGCCGTGAGGCTCGTAGTACAAGCTATTGCCCGTCTCCAAAAAGGTAAGGACATAGGCGTTTTCTTTTTTGGTCACACCCACCGGGGCACCAATGAATGTTTGGAGCTTGAGGGTTGCAGTATCTGCAGACGTTTCTCCGAGTCCATCACCCAGCGGCCCCAGGTAAATAGTGCCGCCGTGGTCTACTGCTGTAACGGTTGTGTACCCGTGGGACTGGGCAACGCTTGCACCGTCAGGTGAAGCAATCACCGGAATGGATTTGTCGAGGGCATCAAGGGTTTCGGGATGGGCGTGATCGGCTAGTCCCTGTGACAGCAAAATAAGATCGATGTTGCCTGGTGGCGTAATCGCATCGGGGCGGTAACCGCGAACAAGCCAGGAAGTATTGCCAAATACCAGATCACCGATCAGCCAGGGATCGACTAGAATTCGCATGTTTGCGGCTTCTACAAGCCAGGAATTTGCATCGAACCAGGTAAGTTTCATAGATACTTTTGTGAGGTAGTTTGACGAAGGGGCCGTGGACAATCCAGGTTCAGTGAATCTGCCGACGCAAGACTAGAGCTTTAAGATGTGTTCGCTCTGTATTTACTCTGACGAATCCTGACAATATCGGCAACGTTATCAGTCGCTTCACAAAGGATCAGCAGGGCAGACGTATGACCCTGGCCCAAAGCAGGCTATTGCCTTATGGATAGGATTGCGCCGTCATCGAATAAATAGGGTGTCAAAAGTCAGCTGTAGGGTAGCTTCCCTTTTTTACCTGTTTGTGCATTTCTACAGACTCCTTTCCAGTCAGTCACTTCGCGACGGCAAACCGTGGGTAAGCCTGTAAAACTTTCTTCATATTCTCTTAAGTATTTCTTATGCTTCTCAACCGTTTATACGGATATTCGGAAGTATTAGGTATTTTGGTCAGCGATCCCCGTATAATTTTTTAATTGTTAAGAAGAGATAAGTTTACCGGATTTCTTTAAAGCGCTGCGCAAGCAAGCGTCATTAATAATTCATGCGACACAAGTCACTTAATAGCTATGCCGTTGAGACGAGTACTCGTACCAGACGCAAATCTGCTAGACGGGGAACGGGGATTACGATTACGCCGCTTCGAGGGTTCTTTTTAACCCTCCTGTTTCTGGGTGTACCAACAGTCTCTCTGGGTACGGTATGTTTGTCTTTAATTCAGAACAACCTGCGCCTGAGCGAAAAGAATGAAGAGCTAGAGGCGATCGCCTCCGAAGTAAAAGCAGAAGTCGATTCTTTGGGTGATGAAATCGAGACCTTGCAAGAGCGTGCAGGCGTCTCCAAAGAAGAGCCCCAGGCAACGAGTGACGAAGACAGCGAGCTTACCTCCAGTGCAAAGGGCGCTGCAAAGGGATCTGTTTGGTCGGATAGCATTCAGCGCAGCAGCACTCAGTCCGGCGCTCAGTCCAGCACTCAGTCGGTGGAAGGCAAGCCTGAAATAAAGGAACTCTTTGCCAACGCCCTCCTTCCTAGAGGGGGCCCGTCTAGAGCAGTTGACCCGGTTGAGCTTCTCAAAGACGTTCAGCAGCAGGTCCCCAAGCTAAACCAAACGCTAGATGTCAGTGTCAAGCCCGCCCTGGAAGAAGCACTGGCCGAAGAAGCCGCCTACCCGGACGGTACCCCCATGGTTGGGGCCGTTCAGGTATCTTCTGAATTTGGACTGCGGAGTAATCCCTTCGGGGCTGGCGGCTACGAAATGCATGAAGGCATAGATTTTGTTGGTGAGTACGGCGATATCGTGGCCGCAACGGGCGACGGCGTCGTGACGCTGGTAGGTCCTAATGGGGGCTATGGCAACACAGTCACTATCGACCATGACTATGGCTACGAAACGCTATATGCCCACCTGTCTGAAGTGAAGGTCAAAGCAGGTGACACGGTCAAGCGTGGTCAAATTGTGGGATATGTCGGCAGCACAGGCCGGTCTTCGGGGCCGCACCTGCACTACAGCCTTTATAAAGACGAAAAGGCGATTAATCCACGCATGTTACTAAAGCTGCCTGAGAATAATTTGGCCCAGGGGCCAAGGTAAGAGGATACGCGCTTCAATACGGTAGGATCGGTAGGGTTCTTTGACGCGTATTGAGCGGACATCCCGCATCAGTTTATGGGCAACACTTTCGGACAGCTCTTTCGGATTACGACGTTTGGCGAATCTCATGGTGGTGGTGTGGGCGTGGTCATTGATGGCTGCCCACCGCTGCTAGAAATTTCGGCAGAAGAGATTCAGGTGGATTTGGACCGTCGCCGCCCAGGCCAAAGCCGAATCACCACGCCTCGAAAAGAGACCGACACCTGTGAGATTGTCTCGGGAGTATTTGAGGGAAAAACCCTGGGCACACCCATTTCGATTTTGGTACGCAATAAAGATGCCAGATCGCAAGACTATGACGAGATGGCGAAGAAGTATCGGCCTTCCCATGCGGATGCGACCTACGATGCAAAGTATGGCATTCGTAACTGGCAGGGGGGTGGGCGCTCTTCGGCCAGGGAGACGATTGGTCGAGTTGCAGCGGGGGCGATCGCCAAAAAAATCCTCAAACAGGCCTGCGGTGTCGATATCATCGGCTACGTAAAGCGCATTCAAGACATCGAAGCCACCATAGACCCCAACACCGTTACCCTCGCTGAAGTAGAAAGCAATATCGTCCGCTGCCCGAATCAGGACGTAGCCGAGCAAATGGTGGAGCGCATCGATCTTATTCGCAAAGAGGGAGACTCCATCGGCGGCGTCGTAGAATGCGTTGCCCGCAACATGCCAAAGGGACTGGGCTCCCCCGTTTTTGACAAGCTCACGGCAGATTTGGCAAAAGGCGCCATGTCTTTACCTGCAACCAAAGGCTTCGAGATGGGCTCTGGCTTTGCCGGAACCCTGCTTACCGGCAGTCAGCACAACGACGAAATGTATCGCGGCGCGGACGGCGCCTTTCGCAATCGCACCAACCGGGCAGGCGGCACCCAGGGCGGTATCTCCAACGGGGAGAACATTGTGCTGCGCGTAGCGTTCAAGCCCACAGCCACTATCCGCAAAGAACAAAAAACCGTAGATAACACCGGACAGGAAACCACCCTGGCAGGCAAAGGCCGTCACGACCCATGCGTACTGCCTCGGGCAGTACCCATGGTAGAAGCGATGGTTGCACTTGTACTATGTGACCATCTGCTACGGCAGCAGGCGCAGTGTGGGACATTGCCCGTCGCAAATCCTTGATGGCTCGGCAAGTGCCCTGGGAAGCGGGTAGCCTTTGGCAAAAGCTAAAGGCACAGAGTGCCCACGGCTTGGCAGTCGGCGCTTTGCAATCTATTGAAACAGATATTACCTATGTAGAAGATAGGGGCGTCCGCTTTCGGGTATATGTGCTTGCCAACCTATCGCGCAAGGAAAAAGCCCGAAAGCAGCAAGGCAAGACAGCCCCAAAAAATCCTTTTTTACCCTACGAAGACGACCTATACGTCTGTGATGTATCGTCTACTCACCTATGTCTGCTTAACAAGTTCAATGTAGTAGATCATCATTTTTTGATTGTGACCCGTGAGTACGAGCCACAGGAAAACTGGCTGACACTAACCGACTTTGAAGCGCTAGCAAAATGTCTGCGCGAAGTAGATGGACTCGCATTCTTCAACGGTGGGGAGGTTGCCGGGGCCAGTCAGCCCCACAAGCATATGCAGGTAGTGCCACGTACCAGTAGCAGACAGGAAAAAGCAATAGATTTTCCGATGGAAGCACAGCTCATTACAGCAGCGTCTGGTCATGGCAGTCAGCTACCATTTCCCAGTGCAATTTCGTCTCTAAAAAATACGCCCGAAGCGAAAGCTTTAGAAAGTGCAGGCTACTTGCAAAAGACCTATCACCAGCTTCTCTCGTCTGTTGGCATAGAATCTGACAATGGCTACAGGCATGGACAAACAGCAGTCTATAATTTCCTGTGCACCCGGCAGTGGATGATGATAGTGCCCCGTATCCGCGAGAAGCACGAGCAAATTTCCGTGAACTCTTTGGGGTTTGCTGGAACGCTGCTGGTTAAAGACCGTGAGCAGCTCGCGCAGTTGCAATCTGTCGGACCGATGCAGTTGTTGCAGTTTGTAAGTGGCAAATCGGCGTCCAGCTAGTTTTTGTATTTAGTCTTTTATACTGTTTAATAACTGATTGTTATAAGAGTGTCAGCATTTAAAGACAATTCAGCCAAAATGACCAAGTCTTTAATAACGTTGTTGTCTATTTCGTTGTCTACTTAGCGCTTCCCATGCCTGATGCTTTCGACCCAAGTGTTCACGGTAAATCCAATACGTCTGAAGTATCAGAAATTAACAGCATTTTGCAACGCCTGCATCGCAAAATGCAGCTAGATACCGTAGTGCAAGATACAACTAACGATCTTATTAATTTTTTGAAGGTTGATCGGGTAGTGCTTTACCACTTCTATGCTGAGTGGGAAGGGCGGGTTACATTTGAGTCGCTGAGCGATCAAAAATTTTCTATCCTGGGGTCTACGGGGCCGGATGAATGCTTTAACGGGGAGTATGCAGGGATGTATTCGCGGGGTCGGGTGAGTGCGATCGCTGACATCGAAGACGCAGACATCGCCCCTTGCCACCGAGACTTTTTGCGTGGCCTGAAGGTTCGAGCCAATTTGGTGGTGCCTATTTTGCCACAGGGAACGCAAGTCGACCCAAGCGATACCCTGTGGGGACTGCTAGTCGCTCACCATTGTCAGAGCTCAAGACGGTGGAGCGCGCAAGATATAGAGCAAATGCATAAGGGCGCTGAGATATTAGCGACGGCGTCTTCCATCCAAGGTTCGTAGTGATCAGTGAGCGTAACGTCATGACAGTTTTTTAGTCTCCTTCTCTAATAACCATGCCAAGCATGTCAACGCCTGCTACTTGAAGCTGTTCCATTGCTCTTTCTAATAGGTCTTGTTTAATCCTGCCAGGCTGAGTAACCAAAAGCATGCCATCAGAATGCTCGGCAACCAGGTAAGCATCTGACTGACCTATCAAAGGAGGGGTATCAAAAATGATGAGGTCAAATTCTGACTTGATTTTCTCGACGAACAGCTGCATATCTCGAGAAGAGAAGAGACGAGTTGGTTCAAAAACAGCTGAACCAGCTGCAATGAAGTAAAGGTTTGGCTCTGGTGCAAACTCTTGAATCGGCGCTGGATTAGATTCGCCTGAAAAGAAGTTGGTTAGGCCCTTCTCGTTAGAAAGTTCCAGCGAGTAATGTAGCTGTGGGTTTCGCAAATCAGCATCAACGAGCAATACGCGCTGCCCCATAGCAGCGGCGGCCTCCGCTAGATGTAGTGAAACCGTCGACTTGCCTTCACCCGACATCGTAGAGCTAACGGCAATAGAGCGAATGAAATCCCTATAGCTAGTTGAGCGGATATTTGTGTAAAGCAGACGGAATGCTTCTGAAAATGGATCGCTCTTATAAGTACGAGAAGGCTTCTCTTCAAAAGAGGTAATCGATTTAGTTGAGCCATTTGTACCAGCTCGAATAGACGCGCCTACAACCTGGAGCGACTCGGCCATACTAGGCATCTCCGATGTGCTGTCGTTATCAGTAGATACTTCAGAAAAATCTCGATATGGAATTCTACCCAGCACAGCAAGCCTTGTCAAACGGCGAATCTCTACATCGCTGTAAACAATGCCACCGGATTTATCCAATAGCAGCGCAGCGGCAGAGCCTAGCAGCACGCCCAATAAACTGCCTAGTAAGAGGCTCTGAGTCAAACTACCTCTTTGGGGCTGAGGCTCTGTTGGTGGAGTAATCACTTCCCAAGGAATTTCTCGCCGGGCAGCATCAATTTCTAAAGCTTCTCGCTGGGCTAAAAACTGCGTTAAGTTCTCCGTTGCAACACCAAGTTCTCTTTGGATATCTGTATAGCGTCTAGAAATGTTCGAGAGCTGATCGACATTGGTATTCAAGCCTTGAATGATTTGCTCGATAGCTTGCTGACGAGATTCCAATTCACGAATGTTACTTAAGAGCTCTTGTTCAGATTGCTGTCCCTGCTGTACTAATAGCAAAAGCACATTCTGTCGTTGTTCTCTTAGCAGCTGCATGTCAGGGCTAGAGTCCAAGTAGATTGTTGAGGCCTCTGCGATTTGAGCATCTATTGCTAGCAGCGAATCTAGTAGGGATTGATAGCGAGGATTTTGGGTCAGTGCAGGAGAGGCATTTGTCTCTGCTGGGCGCTGTTGCTGCGCGACAAGGTCTTCGTAAACTTCCCTCGCTTGCTCAAGTTCTACGCTAATTTCAAGCTGAGTTTGTGTAAAAGCACTTATCTGAGAAGACAGCTGACTGCTGCGTAACATTGGATCAATTAAGTTATTATCTGAACGTAGCGCTTCGAGTTGACCTTGAAGCGTATCTACCTTTGCTCTCAAATCCGGTAATTTCTGCTCAACAAACTTAATGCCTCGATCAATGTCTGCCTGCCTGGAGCTTAAGCTGTATTCCAAATATACGTCTGATATTGTTCTAAGGGCCGTCGATACTTTTTGCGGATCTGGATCTGTGTATTTTACCCGGAGAATGTCAGAGTCTTTTGATAAGGCATTTAGGTTTAGTGATCGCGTAATGCTCCGGTAGCATAGTTCGTTAACAATAGCTCCGCTAATATCGTCGTCAGGTGATATATTGCAGGACTCTATGTGTTGCGTTTTCACTTCCTCTACTAGAGGTAGCAGAATATTCTGGCTTTTCAAGATTCTTAGCAAGTCCGCATCTAGTGTAGAGACAGGAGATTCTCCATTTGTCAGAGCCTCTGGAATATTAGAAACAATTTCATTCTCGGTGGTTAGTGGCTGAACCAAAATCTCTAGATAGCTGGTGTAACTAGGTGTTTCGGTAACCGTTCTAAAACCAGAGGCAGCTGTTGTCGCAATTGTGATCCCTGCAATAATCAACCATTTCCGCTGTAAGGTACGCAAGAGTTGGCCCAGGTTCAAGCCACTTTCTAAATCTTCGGGCGCAGTCTCTAAATTAGTTGGGTTGATTGAGAGTGGCAGAACAGCGTCAGATTTCATCTTTCTCTTTAAAGTTAGAGTTGTATTAATGAAAGTTAGAGTCGTATTAATGGGGCGTTACGGACTTGAGTGAACTAGTGAAGCAGCTCGTCAAAGGCATTTGAATTAGCAAGCACACATCAATGAACTTAGTTAAAAATGTCGAAAAGTCGGAAGAGAGAGAATACTCCGCTGAGCGGATTGAGCACAGTTCCTAACGTATCAGAAAATCCTGCAAGACCATTTCGGTCAACGATAACAACATCATTATTCCTGAGCAAAGGATTATTCTCTTCGCTGATACCCTGGGAAAAGTCCACAGGGATTTCGGAGCGAGTAACGGTGCCATTTTCGTTGAGGCGAACTAGGTCAGCAGACCCTTGGCTGGCCCTAGTTTGGTTGAATCCACCCACCGCCAAAATTGCCTGACTAAGCGGCGTATTCGGTGGCAGCTCGACTGTGCCGGGCCGCTTTACCTCGCCTACCACATTGACGCGGATAGTATCAGGGGAAAAACTTGCCGATGCCAGTTCACTTATTTCTTGAGCTGTTAGCGCTGTCGCCACAGGCACAATAATCGTATCGCCTTCTTGCAGGGCTGCGTCTTGTGCCAGATCCCCATCTGTCAGCAATGACCAGAGATCCACTTCAAAAAGCTGAGGAATACCTGTTCTTGTAGGACGAACGATCTGAACTTTACGGATATCGGCCTCTGGCTTGATTCCACCGGCAACCTGAATGGCTCTCGTTACCGTAGTTGGGCTATTGGCTGAATCGGTACCAGGCGTACCGGCATCTCCCGTTCGGGCAATGCCGCCCTGAAGGGTATAGGGTCCTGGCCTATAGACTTCACCGACGATTGCAATGTTTATCGGCTGATTACTATCGGCAGCTAGATTAGAATCTGCCAGCAAAGCCGCATTTTCTGTAGGCGCAGACGCGGTTGGAATAAAAACTTCATCGCCGTCCCTCAAAGTGATGTCTTGCGCTAGGTTGCCATTGGCAATGAGATCAACCAGGTTCAAAACAATCATCTGCTGGCCGTTATTCGCGCGTAAGCGTTGAACTTGGACCTGGGAAAGATCGGCTGATTGGGTAACGCCGCCTGAAGTCTCTATCAGCCGACTTAGTCGAGATGTTTGATTACTGCCCTGGTCGATTGTGTATGAGCCTGGACGATTTATTTCACCTGCAATGCTAATTTGAAGCGGTCTGCGAGATAAAAGGCTGAGGGTGACTAGTGGTCGCCTCAGGTACTGCGCGTACTGGCTAGAAATTATCTCAGAGGCGGCGGCTATCGTCAGGCCATTGACAGCGACTTTCCCTACCAGCGGCAAATTGAGTGTGCCGTCGACGAGGACTTGACTTTCACCGCTGTACTGCGAAACTCTAAATATATCGATGTTAACGACATCACCTGGACCCAGGGTGTAGGCCGGTTCTCCTGTAAGGACAGTAGGTGGTAGTAGCGGCTCTGGCGATGGCGTAGTAATAGCAGCTGGTGGTGATAGTTCTGGCAAAGAAGGACTGATACTGGAAGCAGGTGCTTGCGTCATCTCTATCTCTTTAAGCTGTGCTTCTTCAGGTTGAGACCGCTGAGCTTGGGTAGCCTGAGCATCTGCAAGGTTGAGGGCTGAAGCTTGCCCCGCGCGCACCTTTTTTTCTTCTTCACCTGTGATCACTTGATGTGTCACCTTTTGGACTCTCGCTGGAGTGCTCTCTGCGGCTCGAGCATTTGCGACTGAGCCGATACCTACAAAGAGAAATCCGCTGGTAATGATTATGCCTATATATTGAGAGAATTTGCAGCAAGAAATTTCCAAACAGGTTGGCTGCAGTCGTTCTGTAGATTTTGTGAGAGTTGGCTGACACATTCTAATTTTTTATCTGTTACGACTACTTGCATGGCTAAGGATATGGAATCCGCTATCTTTTTAATGAATGCATCCAAGTTTACGAAATATTTATTGAGCGATGATTTATTTTTTAGGATGATTGCATTGTTTTACAGCAAAGGAATCTTGCGGATTGTATAGCAGTTCGCCCCGAAGGATATAAGTTGAGATACTTGCTGTTAATGAAATATTAGCGCGACTGATGCGTTCATAATGAGTTTTCTTGTTGGAGAACAGCGTTAGTTATTAAAGAATTGATGAATGTTGATGATATGGTAGCCTCTGGCACTTGCAAAGCTGAAACCGCTATGAGTACTGTATTTTTGTGGCATCAAATATGTTTGCTTAAACTTTAAGCCTTGTGCTGTTGGTTCAGGGCATTGGTTTGTAGAGTGTCACGTTTCAAACTGTCTATATTTGTATCAGTAATCGCGACCAGAAACTACTGGTTAGGTGCTGGTCGAAGCATGGTTAAGGCTGTCTTGGTTTATAGGGTTTTCGTCTACATGCGGAGCTTGCTTAAATGTGTTTCCAAGTCTGCCAGAGACTTGATTATCAAATTGATAATGCAATGATGCTAGCTTTTGACTTTTCTCTCTGTGAAGTTACTTGTTTACAGGTATTGTCGCTCAAAGTTGATTTTGAAGGGTCGCTGTGATTTATTCACGCTGTAGTTCCTAGTTGTTCTAGACGTTCTTAATCACTGTCCAGATGATGTTTTGCTAAACGCGTCTGTTTGATAGCCATCTGTTCCATAGTGTGGAGGTAAGTGCAAGTATGCTTTAGAACAATCTCTTAGCATCACTCTAAACGTTTGCTGCTATCTGATTTGTTGGGAACCAGCCGCTTTCCCTTCAACGACTATCGATTCAATTTTATTGGATACATCGCGCAGTTTTTGGCGATTACACCAGAATTTGCTTTGCGACTGGTGCAATGCGTTCAAAGAATATTTGTCCTTTAGAGATACTCGACTAATGGTTTATTCATCTGCCACATCTAGTTCTGTTCGTCAAAAGATAGAGATTTTGCCTGTTCAAGATGTAGTAGGGTTTCCAGTGTCTACGTTGTCTTTTAGTCAGCAGGTAGAAACTGTATTAGCTTGGGCGCGATCGCGTCAAAGTAAGGTCGTATGTGTATCTAATGTGCACATGCTAATGGAAGGACGATGGCACTCTGAATTCGCACAGGTGCTTATTCGAGCCGACTTACTGACTCCAGATGGTATGCCAATAGTCTGGGTGACCCGTTTGCTTAGAGGGAAGCAGCAAGAACGGGTCGCTGGTATGGAGCTTATGCTTGCGCTGTGCCAGGAGGCTCAGGATGCAGGCGTTGGTATCTTCTTTTTGGGCTCAGAGGATGAAATCTTAGCAAGGATTCGAGCTAAGCTGATGCAGGAGTTCCCTAGGCTAAAGGTAGCAGGTATGATTTCTCCGCCGTTTCGGCCACTAAGTGAAGAAGAAAATGCTGCTATCGTATATCAGATCAACCTAAGCGGAGCAGGGTTAGTGTTTGTGTCGCTTGGCTGTCCGAAGCAGGAAGTTTGGATGAATATGCATCGTGATAAGGTGCAGGCGGTGATGGTGGGATTAGGTGGTGCATTTTCGGTATATGCTGGCGTACAAAAGTGGGCACCCAAATGGGTCAGGGATAATGGACTGGAATGGCTGTATCGGTTAAAACAGGAGCCTAGAAGGCTGTGGAAACGATATGCTGTTACTATTCCTCCCTTTGTAATGTTAGCAGCTAAGCAAGTGGTGTACGCCTGGCTACGATTTGCATCAGACGCACCACACAAGAAGACTGACTGATTGATTAACTAGATTTAGTCCGGTTTAAGAGTTGATTCGTAAAAAGAATCTGAAGAGCGCTGCTAAGTAGGTCAGCCAATTAATCTGTAAAGTCGAGTCTGTCATCGGGTGCGAGACAGAGCCCACATGTTGCTATTGAACGCAGATGGCTGGAGTGTTGCGAGCATCGCTAACATCTTCAAGTGCCATGAGCATACGGTGAGAGCAGCGATTAAACGCTGGCAACAAGAAGGTCTGTACGGCCTATGGGAAAAGGGTGGACGTGGTCAGAAGCCAACTTGGCAACCGTCAGACCTAGACTATCTAGCGCAGTGTTTGGAGGAGGAAGAGCGGACTTACAGACTTACAATAGTCGCCAGCTAGCTGTCAAACTAGAAGAAGAACGCCAGGTAAAACTGAGTCCAGACCGAATTCGCAAACTCCTTAAAAAAAAGAACTATCGGTGGAAACGCACTCGGCACAGTCATCGAAACCGTCAAGACCTAGTCGCTAGAGCCACCGCTCAAGCTCAGCTAGTTCAACTGGAAACGCTCGCAGCAACGGGTCAGATTCTACTCAAGTACCTTGATGAAACAGGCTGTAGTCAGTGGACACCCGTGAGCTACAGCTACAGTCGTGTCGGCGTGCAAAAGCGCTTCGAACAAACGAGCCGTCGGGGACAGCGCGTGAGCATTTTGGGGATATGGGACCCGGATGAAAGCTTTGATTATGCTTTAGTCCTCGGTGGATTCAATGGAGAGCGCTACATTGAGGTGATGGACTGGCTAGCCGCGAAAGCTGACGCGACGTTTGCCAAGACCGGACAGCTGACTTTTATTGTCCAAGACAACTGCTCCATTCATCGAAGTAAAGCCGTCCAGCAGCGGTGGCCGAAGTGGCGCGCACAAGGACTGATTTTGCTGTTTATTCCACCCCATTGTCCTGAGCTCAATCCGATTGAAGGTCAGTGGCATCAGCTGAAAAATCACGAGTTGGCTGGTCGGATGTTCGAGTACGAAGACGAGTTAACTGAGGCGATTGTCGATGGCATGATTGACCGCAGTGAGCAAGGAAAATATGAGCTAGACCGTTTTATATTTAATCCTGCCTAGCTACTTATAGCTATCCTGCGTCATTGTAAAACAGACGCAAAGACGCGATCTCATCAGGGTATAGTGTGAAACGGAGTTTGGGCGCTGTCATCTCGACTATTCTGTTTATTTGTGTCTGGATGATGACTAAATGGACCAGAGAAAAAATACGGTAGTTGAGCAAGACATACCTGACGTGAATGAAGAAATGAACGCATCGAGTTTGTGCTGATTACCTGAGAGGGTGATACAACGGCTAGAAAGCAAAGCGTACAGCGTTCATAGCCTTGAGCCCTTTGCGATAATAGGGGCGTTTATTGCGGTCGAGTGCTAACAACTCGAAGACTTGTTTCCGATAAAAAGGTCAAAAAGGGGTAGTCCCTAAAAGGTAAGGATTTTCTACCGGCGTGGGGATGCGATCGCTCATCGACTTGAATGACCTCTGCGCTCCCTAATTGTCCGAGTTGTGACTCTGAAAACATTGTCAAAAATGGCTTTATTCACAACGGTGAACAGAATCATCGCTGCAATGACTGCGGTAGACAATTTGTTGAAAATCCACAGAACAAAGTCATCAGCGACGAGACTAAAGCCTTGATTGACAAGCTACTCTTGGAGAAGATTCCACTGGCGGGGATTGCTAGAGTCGTTGAGGTCTCAGAAGTGTGGCTACAAGGCTATGTGAATCAAAAATATGATGAGGTATCGCGCCAGGTGAGTGTTCGGGCCAAAAAAAGGGGCGCTTGACGATTCAGTGTGACGAAGTTTGGTCATTCGTCGGCAACAAAGGTAATAAGTAATGGATTTGGCTAGCCATAGATGAAGACACAGGGGAAATTGTCGGTGTTTTCATCGGACCACGCAGTCGCATTGGTGCTCGAGGACTGTGACAGTCTCTGCCGCCCGTCTACCGGCAATGTGCGGTGGCCTACACCGACTTCTGGGAGGCGTATGAGCAAGTGATACCAAGCAAACGACATCGTGCAGTTAGAAAAAAGAGTGGTCAAACCAATCGAATTGAGCGCTTCAACTGTACGCTACGTCAGCGGTGAGACCCTGCGTCGCTTTGCGGCGCTAAGGAATGCTCACCAAGACAGCGTGTGTCACGTTTGGTGAGAAAGACGCTATCGTTTTCTAAGAAATTAGAGAACCATATTGGTGCTATCTGGTACTTTATCCATCATTACAACGAATCCTTACTTGTTTAGGACTACCGCAGGTCTTTTTGCAGATCTTCCCAGTTGCAGCCATTCTTTAGCTGATAAAAGATACCACAATGATGTAGTGTTTACTTCACTTTGTCGGTGCCGTGACTTTCTTCTGAGGCAACACGCTTGGCAACAGCGGCTCCAGAACTTCCCACTCTAAATCGGTCAGACTGCTTAAATAAGCCATGAATACTGCGATAGACGCCTATTTATAGTTTATCGCTTTTTCGTAAAGACACTAAATGGGCTCTATAAATGTGTTTTTGCTTGTAGAAGATAGGAAGTCCCTTGTGATAAAATGATGACTAACATTTAGGATGTTGTAGTCATCATCACCGTATAAGGTGGTTTTGATCGCACTGTCATCTGTCATGCCTGCGATTTGTTTGGTCTCTATGTTACCCAGGTTTTTCCCAATAGAAGACTCTCCAATCTGACTATCGTTATTTTCTGAGTATGCTACAAAGTCTTCGGCCTGTGTCGATACGATTGCGACAGGTGCTTGTACTGAAAAAGGTTCAGTTAGGGATCTAGATATGATGCTCCTACTCAAAGTGTTGGAAGCCGATTCTTGGGCTTGAATGAGCGACTGACCTGTGAGAGGATCTCTCTCTGTGTCTTGACCTTTCAACTTTGTAGATACAGTAGGTCTTTCCTCTGCGGCCCCACGGATATAGGTCACGTTGCGAATATTGAAATCAGAGTTGTTGTTTTTACGAGCTTTCCCTTCACCGTTGCCGTAGGCACTTGCTTGAATGACAAGCTGTTTGAATGAGGTATTGACGTCGATCTCAAAGCGAAAGCTTCTTGTATCAATTTCTACACCCAAGCTCGGATCGAACACACCTTGGCCAATCAGAACTGCGTTGTCGTTGTAGGCTGTCCATATACCCGTTTCTGGTAGCTTTCTCCAGGCCGATTTCAACATCAATCCAAGCTCTACAGAGGCTCTGTCTACGCTGCTGCCAAAGTCAATAACTATCTTTTCGCTACGATCGCTAACGCTGTCGTAATCTATTTGCTTGTCATAGCGTCCACCGGAAATCCCTATCGCATCTTTAGAACGGCTGATTTTAGCGGCATCTCCATTGATTCCGTATCCTCTTATCGTGACGCCGTCACCCCAATACTGAGTGCCTTTTGTACCGTTGATAGAAAGTGCTGAAGCCTGCAGTATCCTAGAAGCTTCACTTTCGATTAGTGGTGAAGGGTCAGAGTCCAAGTTGTTACTTCCAGACTGATTGTTCGGCAATATGGGTAAAAGCGTATCGAACGCACCGATGTCTTTCCCTTTTCTGATCAGTGGCGAATTCGATTGTGGCACGTATACAATATGACTGCCGACTTGTTGTGCTGTGCTAAGATGCAAATCTTCTAAATAGGTCGCATTCGCTGAAATCTTTGGCCCAAGAATACTGGTAGAGGCGTAGTTATTACCACCGTCGGACATAGAGTAATTTACGCTTCCTTTACCAGCCAGAACCGAATTGCTTAGAATAATATCATTCCTATTTTTACGATTGAGCCAGATTGTTGCGGCGTCGCGCTCAGATGCGTTGTCAACAAACGTAGAGTGCGAGATCTGTACAATCGTTCCAGAAGGCGTGTTCAACGAAAGCGCTCCCCCAGCATCTGCCGTTGATTTATTTTGGGAAAACGTAGTCCCTTCAACAGTGACGCCTTGCTTACTATCCGTCCAGAGCCCACCTCCTTTCTTGAAGGCTGAGTTATTGCGTACGGTTGAATTTCGAATTGTAAACTTTCCATCCGGTCCAACTATTGCGCCACCGCCTCGGTTGTTGGTTGACCTATTCCCACTTAATACACTGTCTTCAATCAACGTATCAGCTCGTTGATATCCCCATAGTAGAGCACCTCCTCCAGGACCTCTACTGGTATTGTTTATCAACTTGCTTCCTACAATTTTTACGAGCCCGCCATCTGTGAAAACGCCGCCACCGGACGTTGCTCTATTTCCCTTAACTATAGAGTTCGTGAGAGTGAGTGGTCCTTGAAGTACATAGATGGCTCCGCCGTTGGTACCCCGATTATTGATGAATTTAGAGCCTTCGATCCTTAGAAAGCCCTGATTCTCACCGCGAGGTCCCGAACCTGCTGTTGCGATCGCGCCACCGCTAAATCCATCATTACTGACGGCTCCATTATTGTGGTAAAACTGGCTGTTTTTGACTGTTGAATTTCCGCCATAGTCCACCTGAACAGCACCTCCGCGTTCAGCGATGTTGCCTGTAAAAATGCTGTTCTCGATAGTAATAGAACCAAAATTTTTCACCCAGATGGCTCCCCCCTTACCAATTCCTTTTCCAGGTACTACAGCTCTACCATTTGTGAAAGTCAACCCTTTGACCGTCACAGATCTATTTTTACCAACACTGAAGATACGGCTTCGACCACTACCATCTAATCGTAAGTGAGGGACCTTAGAGCCGTCTATCGTAATGTCTTTAGTAATGCTGATATCACCTGAGGTCAAGCGGATAGTTTTCTTCGCTAAACTCTTCGAGAATGTAATAGTATCTCCAGATTGTGCTGCAGCGACCGCTGCTCTAAGGGAACCAGCTCCCTTATCGGCAATTGAATTAACAGTAATAATAGCCATAGCAAGTATAGTTTTTATAGGTATGCATGGTGTAGAAAAAATTACCCTGAGTTGCTATCTTGCGAAGCCTGGTACATCTAAAACAACATAGGTAAGAAATACCGCTGCTTCGATTTTCTAAAAAGTAGATGCTGGGAAACAGAGTCACTAATAAAACATAGGCAAACAGGGACAGAGCCTATCTATATTTCAAATCTGCTATTGTTCAGGATTAGAAGGTAAATCCGCTGAGATGTGGACTCATGAAAGTATAAAGTGTAGCCAGAACAGAAGTAGATGCACGATAAGTAATCATCTCACTACGGACATGGCTTAGAAGAAAGATACCTTTGAAAGATTCCTCAAATTTCAATGAAGGTAGCCAATAACACATAACTATCATGCTTTATTCTGAGATTATCTAGAGTAGTTCACCACATCGAGATGCACTACTCTAAAAAACATTTCGTTCTCTTTGCGATTTTATGACAACTTAAGCAGCTAAAGGTTATACAGATTTACTCAGACCCGTCTGTAATTGTTCAATGCTTAGTTAGCATGCACCAAAATAGAGACAGGCGAAAACCAGGCGTTCACCTCTAGACTTATCCTAACTGTGCATCCTCAGATGAATGTACCCTTCGACAGTAGGACAATACCACTGATTCATTTTCTACATCAGAATTATTGCAGATACGGTTGCTTAGTACCGATGCACATAAGGGATAGCGTTGAAGTCGAGACGAAAGGATTAATTCCGGACAGAATCTGTCCGAATCGATAGCGCCAATGAGGTTGTGGTCCCCAATTACCTTCTAAGGCTGCTGCTCCAATCGCGTTGTTGTGTGGATAGATATCAATATCAAAACCCAACTGTGGTAAGGTGCCAGAAAATAGTTCTGTTGTTATCCCATGTCCTGGGCGGTGATGTATTTCTGTTTCTAAGGCTGCAATTCTCTCCTCTAAAGGGATATGCAGCTTTCTAAGGAAGAATCTGTAGATTATGCTTAGCCTAATTTTATACAGCGCCAATCCCAACCCTTTGTAATTCCACGCACTTAGCTGCGGGTCGTGATCAACGATCAGGAGGCCACCAGGTCGGACTAGCCGCGCTGATTCGATTAAGACTGCCGCCATATCAGCACAGTGATGAAGGGTTGCGTTAACAACAACTAAGTCTGCAAATGCTGACACAAGCGGTATCTGATGAGCATCCGCCAGTAATGGGGTATAGCCAGCCTTCTGTGCTATTTTCAAAGACCCCTTAGAAACATCCACTCCGATCAGCAGTTTGGGAATTCCTCCCAGCGTTGCATAAAGGTTGCCTGGCCCGCATCCAACATCTACTACGATCTGGTTATCCCAGCTACCGGCAGCAGCCCGCCATCTCTCCTTAAAGAAGTTGTCCCTGTGGCAATACTTCAGGTATGTTTTAGCCCACGCTGGCTTGTCAAAATATCTTTGATTCGCGCGAATTTCGGGAGTGTCAGGTAGCTCTACAGTATGCATCCCATCTTCATAAGTTACAAAGGAATCAGGATCTAGAAAACCTTCGAAATCAGGCTTCTCAGCTGCTATGTGAATAACCTGTTTGTGAGGTTGAGATGCTCTCGATGTAACGTCGTTAGAATTAACGGAAATATTGTTGACAGGTGTAGTGGCCTTCATATCTTTATCTACTTTCTCTATAGGATAGAAGTCAAACGCAGTTATTAGAATTTGACAAAATAATATGTAGATGCGTATCTATATTCGACTCTCAGCATCATCTCAGGAGATTCCCGAAATATGCTTTATTTCTAAAAAATCACCTGCAGAAGATATCGTCAGAGTAAGGTAGAGAACCCTATCAGGGAGCCAACGCAAGGCCCCATTTTTACCTCTATAATCTACCGTAATCGTAAAAGAAAAGAAACAACTGGCTTGTATAGTTATATTTTCTTCACATCTGTTCCATATGAATTTCATCTCTTCTAACGAAAGCAAGTCAGATTGAGAAGAGAGAGGTTTAGATAGAAGGCAGCTCTCTCTTTCAAGGTGTTGAAAGTCACAAAGAAAGTACTGAGGCCGCTACAGAACCAAAGATCCAGGGCTCACTGATAAGATACCGCGCCACAGAGGCAACTCCGAAATTGTTCTAGATTTGAATACTAAACTTCATTGGGGACAGTATAGAACCTGATTGACTGACAAAAGTTTAATCCGGTTTTAACTGAGCGGTAAAGACCTGAAATTCCAATCGATAGGAGCGGTTTTCGTGTTGTATGCGAGATGCCATAGCCGGGTCGGGGTCAGTATTAGAAGAAAAGAGGACCTGCTTGATGAGCTTCCAGCCGTCGAGTAGTGCAGACTCAACAGCGCATACTACAGTTGCTCAACGTCGCTGATGATGTCTATCTCTCGCTGACGGGCTAATTGTTGCGAACTCCCTTTTTTATCCGCGAACCTTGAGGAGTGTAGCCTTCTACTCAAAATTAATAATTTTTGATAGTAAAATTAAGGTAACTACTCAGGCTTAAATCTTTAAGTTGATTAAAAGTGCTCTAGAGATAGAGCCGTTAAGGTGTTAGGCATAGT
>JBCBBK010000023.1:0-65143 GCA_038531675.1 Cyanobacteria bacterium J06581_3 | reverse complement strand
TTCTCATAGCTACCTCGATGACGCGCTTCGACACACCGTATTATCCTAGCGAGTTTCCTAATTTCCGATTAAGTCTAGTACCTTCTTAGCCCAGGGCAACGGGGGTACCAGTATGTGCCAAATTCCTCCAGCAATTAGCAGTACGCCAACATACACATGCCCACCAACTAAGTCTTCCAAATTATTCACACCGGCAAAGTGAGCTTGGTAACCGTAAATAACTGCTGGGTCAAGGGTAATATTTGTCATGGTTCGCACTTCCCCGATGGTGGCATCGTACAGTCCACCCCACTGTGTAGCCTTAGCCACTAGAGCTAAAGCGCCCGCCCCTAAAAACAAAAGATGATGGCCTAGAATAATGCCTAGCTTTGCCGGATCGCTCCACTCAAAATAAAAGCGTTTGGCAGGGCCTTCGGCATTCGCCAAATCTTTGTTGTTGACAGTGTGAAAAAGTGCGCCAGCGCCTAGTACCGCTGATGAAATAAGGTGAATAGATCCAATGACAAAGTAAGGATAGGTATCGGTTACTTCTCCGCCGCTGCCGACCCCAATCCCCAACGTAGCCAGATGTGGCAGTAAAATTAGGCCTTGCTCGCCCATCGGCAAAGCCGGATCGAACCATGAAATCTCGAACAAAGTAAAGGCCCCTGCCCAAAAGGTAATTAGCGCGGCCTGGGCGACATGCGCTGAAATAAACAGCCCAGGATTGTCGGCAAATCGGGCGTTTCCTGCCCACCAGTCGTATGTCACGCTTGGTTTTCCATATGCTTGCATAGCTGCAATGCCTCATTTAGTGGTGTGCACTTTGTGGTGTTCGCGAAGGCTACGATCCCTCTCGAATACGGCAAAGTACTGGATGATATGCTCAACACATTCAGCCAGTTATTGTTATGTATTTGTGAATGTGTTTAAGAAGACACGCAGTGATTGAATTCCGCTTACTGGTGTCTGGAACAACAATAATTCAGATTAATGCTAATGACAATGATTCTTGATTAAATTTTTGGTTGATTCCTTGAAAATGTTGAACCTCCATGAGATTCAATCCATCTGTTTCATTGAGGTTCGGCTATTTTTATATGGCTGAAGAAGATAGTATACTGAGTCACAAATAGAGTAAGAGCTACTGCCAATATGAAGGTATGTGCTTCTGCTTGCAGTCCTCTGTGGTGTATTTCCGCAGTTAGTCGCGCGAAGCCGCGTGGAATTAGCAGATGCCCGTAACCAGCAAAGTTTTGTAGAATTAGTAGTGACCATACTGGTCTACAAGTTAGGAAATGTAGATAGAGCGGAGATTGAAGCTATGATTATGATCCCTGAAATCCGTCAATCTCGGTTCTATCAGGTGGTGAAGGAAAAAGGCATAGAAGAGGGCATTGAAAAGGGCATTGAAAAGGGCCGAATCTCGGCGGTTAGTGCCTTGCTCAAATCTGATCTTGCTCTGGATAACGTTGCGGAGCTGTTAGATCTAGATTTGATGGTTGCTCGTCGTGCGGCGATTCCTTACTTGCTAGATACTGAAAATCAGCTGGGTCAGCTGGCAGAATGCTGGGAATTGTCGCTTGCTGAGGTTCAGAAGATGGCGAGCGCATCTCTCACAATCTTAGGGAAAACACCTGAAGACATTGCTACACAGCTAGGAATGGAGCTAACAGCAGTGCAGTCTATTCTAGACAATACATAGTCAATCACAATGTCGCGGCTACTGAGTAGATAGCAGACGTCACCGCTCGTAGCTCTTGAGGTTCGATGATGTACGGCGGCATGGTGTATAGCAATTTCCCAAAGGGTCTAAGCCAGACGCCCTGATCTACAAACATGGGTTGTACGATGGCCATGTCTACGGGGTTGTGAAGTTCTACGGCAGCGATCGCACCCAATACCCGCACGTCTTTTACCGCCCCTAATTTTCGGCAAGGCTCCAAGTCCTCTCGCAACTGCGCCTCAATCTGTCCTATTTTCTGTTGCCAGTCATAGCTTTCCAACAGTTCTAAGTTTGCAAGTGACACCGCACAGGCCAACGGATTTCCCATAAATGTGGGACCGTGCATAAACACACCTGCTTCGCCTTGGGAGAAAGTCTCGCTGATGTGAGTTGTTGTTAAGGTCGCGGCCAAAGACATAAATCCGCCCGACAGTGCCTTCCCTACACACATAATGTCTGGACAAATATCGGCATATTCACAGGCAAACAGCTTTCCAGAACGGCCAAATCCGGTAGCAATTTCATCTAAAATCAACAGAACATCGTGCTGTTTGCACAGTTCGCTGGCACGGCGCACATAGTCAGGATGGTAAAATCTGACGCCGCCTGCGTTCTGCACAACGGGTTCAAAGATGGCGGCGGCAATGCGATCGCGATTCCCCTCCAACAAAGCCGCAAAGCTCTCAATATCCTTTTCCTGCCAGTCCTCTCCAAACTGTACCTGCGGCGCATCGGCAAAATACTGTTTCTGCAATAATCCGCTAAACAGATGATGCATACCATTGACCGGATCGCATGCCGACATCGCTGCAAAGGTATCGCCGTGGTAACCATTACGAATAGTGAGAAACTGAGTCTTGTCTGGTTTGCCGCGATTGTGCCAATACTGTACGGCCATCTTCATCGCAACTTCTACAGCGACCGAGCCCGAGTCACTAAAGAACACGTGCTGCAAGTCGGCTGGTGTAATATCGATCAGCTTTTTGGCCAGGTCCACAGCGGGCTGGTGGGTAAGTCCGCCGAACATTACGTGGGACATCTTTTCCATCTGAGCCTTGGCGGCTGCATTTAGCTGAGGATGGTTGTAGCCGTGGATGCAGGTCCACCAGGAGGAGATGCCGTCGATAAGCGATCGCCCATCTTCCAATTCAATACGCACACCGCTAGCAGACCTTACTGGAAATACTGGCAATGGATTCGGCATAGCAGCGTAAGGGTGCCATACATGCTGGCGATCGCGGTCTATCAGCTGCTGCAACGAGTTCATTCTATCGAGTTCATTAGGGTTGTTTGGTGACAGAAGCACTGGCCTTTCGCAATCTCTGCTGCGACACGATACCGTATTGGGGTCCAAATAGCATCGCTGTCAGGAAGAATATAGTCATGAGTACGACGATGCACCCGCCTGTAGACGCGTCCAGGTGATAGCTGGTGTAGGTACCCAACAGACAGGAGAGTACACTCATCGCGACTGAGATGATGAGCATATGATCGAATCTGTCGCTCAACAAATAAGCTGTCGCCCCTGGCGTAATCAACATCGCTACAACCAGCACAATACCCGCAGTTTGCAGCGCCGTTACAATCGTTAGCGCTAGCACGCTTAGCAACGTGTAGTACATCAGCTGAGTATTCAACCCAATCGCTTTTGCATGGTTAGGATCGAAACAAAAGAGCAACAGATCCTTACGACGAAATAAAATAATTGCCAGGGTCAAACAGCCAGCAATCAGAGTTTGGATAATGTCCTGCTGCGAGATACCCAACACATTACCAAACAAAATATGAAACAGGTCAATCGTGCTCGAAACCTTGGTCGCTAGCACCAGCCCGAAGGCAAAGAATCCAGTGAAGATAACGCCGATGACGGCATCTTCTTTCAGCCGTGTTTGCGACTTGACATAGCCGATGAGCACCGTCGCCCCGAAACCAAAGACAAAAGCACCCAGAGAAAAGGGTAAGTTCAGCGCATAGGCGACTACCACGCCTGGCACGACTGCGTGAGAGACCGCGTCCCCCATTAGCGACCAGCCCTTTAGCGTGATATAGCAAGAGAGTACCGCACAAACCGTCCCGACAAAAGCACTCACCCACAGCGCTTTAATCATAAAGCCGAGCTGAAAAGGCTCCACCAGCCAGTCCCAGGCGGATTCTGGTGTGAGCGTTAGCAACGCATTTACACTCATGCATCTACGCCTTTAGATTCTCTCTTTTGGGGCTGAATGAACGAATGTCCAGGCTGATTCGCTAGCTGTGAATCAGGTGATTGATTTGCTTTGCCTGGCAGGCTGCTGAGCGGAAGACCGCCAAAGGTCATGGCGAGGTTGTCTTCAGTAAAGGTGTCTTCTGTGGTGCCTGCGGCGAGGATGGTTTGGTTGAGGAGAATGACGCGATCGCAAAAGGTTGAAATAGACGACAAATCGTGGGTCGACACCAAAATGGTATGCCCTTCATCACGCAGCTCCATTAGCAAGGTAATGATACTTTTTTCTGTTTTGACATCTACGCCAGTAAACGGCTCGTCTAGCAAAATTACTTTGCCTTCCTGAGCCAGCGCACGAGCCAAAAACGCTCTCTTTTTTTGCCCGCCAGATAGCTCTCCAATCTGCCGATTGCGGAACTCGCTCATGCCGACCCGCTCCAGGCTTTCGATCACAATGCGGCGGTCTTTTTTGCTAGGAATGCGAAACAAATTCATGTACCCGTAGCGGCCCATCATCACCACATCGAACACACTCACCGGAAAATTCCAGTCCACCTCCTCAGCCTGGGGCACATAGGCCATTAGCTGACGCTTTTGCGCTTTGGTAATCGATATGCCGTCGATACTGACCTGCCCTTCGGTCGGTGAAAGAAAGCCCATAATGGACTTGAACAGCGTAGATTTGCCGCCACCGTTAGGGCCAACTAGGCCAGTGATGGTGCCAGGTTCTACGTAGCAGCTGGCATTGTACAGCGCCAGGCGGGCGTTGCTGTAGGTGACGCTGATGTTATCGACTGCAATGCCGTAGGTCGCAGTATCAGAAGGGTGTGCGGTTGTGAAAGCCATAGCAAAGGGCAGATTCCGAGGACAGCTGCAAGAAAGAACACTGTAAGCAGTAAAAAGTAGGCAGTAAAAATCGTATCCGTTAGTAGAGTGGTCAGACACTCTACGGCAATCTATTTAGGGACTTCTTCCTAAGAGTCCATCGGTAATCAGTTCTGCGTCATATTCCAACAGATCCAAAAAAGTAGGCACTGGTCCATCTGCGGTAGAAAGCGAATCGACATACAGGCTGCCGCCGAAGGCTGCGCCCGTTGCCTTAGCCACTTCTTTTTGCGATTCGTCGCTAACGGTACTTTCGCAAAAGATGGTGGGAATATCGTTGCTCTCAATTTTGTCGATGACGGCTTTTAGCTGTTTTGGGGTAGACTGCTGCTCGGCATTGATAGGCCATATGTAGATTTCCTTTAGGCCATAGTCACGGGCCAGGTAAGAGAACGCGCCCTCGCAGCTGACCAGATAGCGCTGCTCTTCGGGGACGTTGGCCAAGTCACTTTTCAGCTGAGTATCCAGTGCTAGTAACTGCTCGGTGTAGGCAGCGGCATTGGCGTTGTAAGTATCTGCGTTGTCAGGATCTAGGTCTACAAAGGCCTGGCGAATGTTCTCTACATATATCAGCGCGTTTTGGGGTGACATCCAGGCGTGGGGGTTGGGCTTATTTTCGTAAGGGCCTTCAGAAATGGCCACCGGCTCTATCCCTTCTGTCAGCACTACCGTCGGCACATCATCCAAGTTCCCCATGAACTGCTCAAACCAGCGCTCTAAATTCATGCCGTTTGCCAGGATCAGATCAGCGTCCTGCGCTTTTGCAATGTCACTAGGCACGGGTTCATAGCCATGAATTTCAGTGCCAACGCGGGTAATTGACTCGACAGTAAGCTCATCTCCTGCAACGTTCTGAGCCATATCCGCAAGGATGGTGAATGTCGTGAGTACCTTCTTTTGGCCGGTGTTGCTGGCATCAGCCTCGGGTGTGGGTGTACTACAACTGCCTAGCAGCAGTGTCGTCGAGAGCGCCAGCACACTAACTGTGAAAGCAGAAGAACTTGTGAAAGCAGAAAAACGGCTCATGAATGCCTGGGTCAAAAATCAACAGTGAGTTTCGATTTCATAATCGTTTCACTTTTCATAATTGTTTCATAATCTATAAAAAACGACAACATGGAAAACCGTTATGTGGAATGGAACAGGCATAGTTTTTGATTTCTTATGGCATTCTCATTATTCTCTTGGCTGAGCTTCAAGGAGCGCATTCATATTGAGATTGAACACAGCAACTGGCAAACGGCCCATGATCGAGTTCTTGCACCCTTCGCATCTGTCGGCGACTATTCACCACGCAGGGCCATGGGGGCCAATGCTCTATATGGTGGTCATTGCAGTTTCTGTCGTGGTTAGCCAAATTCCGGGTGCGCCGCTGGCGGTGGTGGCTGGGACGCTATGGTCACCGCTGATGGCCGGAGTGTATACGGTGATCGGTGGGTTCAGTGGTGCGCTGATTGCGTATGGATTAGGGCGCTGGGTGGGTCAGCCCTTGGTAAAGGCGCTGACGGGCAAAACGCTGAGCTTTGATAATGAGCAGTCTGGCCAGGCGTTAGGTTGGCTAGTGTTTGTGACGCGGCTGTTGCCTGTGGTGTCGTTTGACCTGGTGAGCTATGGCGCGGGGATAGCCCGGTTGTCGATGCCGACGTATGCGGGGGCGACGCTATTTGGCATGGTGCCTTCTACTTTTCTGCTGACTTATATGGGCGATCGCATTCACTTCACTGCATCTGCCACATTGGTGTTAGGCGGGATGTTTGTGCTGCTATTTGTCGGCATGCCGTTGCTGCTATGTCGCTACAACTGGCTAAATATTCGCACTTTGCTGAGCTGGTCGTGAGATAGGACCATAAATAGGGCGTCGTCGGGGAATGTAATAAGCTAGAAGACAGCTTCTGCCACACCTGGCCCTTTCGCTTGTTGCGATCGCTGCAATCCCTTCCTGTGAGCCCTTCCAAGCCCTCTACTAATTTTTCAGTTGACGCGGCGTCAAAGTTGACTGTCAAGCCACCGATTGAACGTAAAAAATCAGCCGTTAAAAATGCTGCAATCCTTGACGGTGCCATGCAGGAGTTTTTGGCCAACGGCTATGCTGCGACCAGTATGGACCGGGTTGCAGCCACCGCAGGGGTTTCTAAGGCGACGGTGTACAGCCATTTTCAAGATAAGGCCAGCCTGTTTGCAGCGCTGGTACAGCAATTAGCTGAGGATAAATTCAAAGCTACGTCCTTCGACCCGCGTGATGAAAGGACGATGAAAGGCAATCCGAGGGATGTACTAGGCCAGCTTGCAGCAGAGGTGCTGGACGAAGCTGCCTGCGATCCACACTTTTGTGAATTCATGCGGCTAATTATCGGAGAATCGGGACGCTTCCCCGAGCTATCGAAGCCCTATATAGAAAATGTGGCCAAGCCTTTAATTGATGGACTCACTCGCTACCTGTCATCCTGTCATGAGCTTGAGCTGCGTGACCCTGAAGCGTCAGCGCGTACGTTCATGGGGACGTTGATTTACTTTGTGATGGTGCAGCGGGTGCTAGGCGGGGCTGAGCTGATGCCGATGGAAGGCGATCGCCTCATTTCTACCCTTGTTGATTTGATTGTGCCACCATAATCCGCTATCAAAAGCAGAATTCGACGAAACAATGCAGGGAACGGGACGATTTTGTCAGGTATTGGGAAAAATCAATACAACCTGATAAATCGTTGCTCAATACGCTGTAGAGATCTCATTGCATGGTGCTGTGGTCAGTAGAAACGCCCTTGAATTTTCTAGTCGTGCTCTTATTCTGTGGCGGTGCCGCAGGTGCTTACCAGCAGAGGGCCAGCCGAAGGCGTCAACAGGGCGGTTGTGAAGCTAGCCGAGCTGATGAGAGGGCAAAGAAGTCGTCTGTGCTGAAGGCGTCAGTCGCAGCGGCTTCAAGTGCTTCTAACCAGGCGGCTACTAGCGTTGCTGAACAAGCGCTAAGACGGTTGCCCGATGGCGTCTTTCAGCAGGCGATAGAACATGCCGCAGGTGGACTGGTGATTTGCGACGCGCAGCAGTCTGATATGCCCATTTTGTACGTGAGCCCAAGCTTTGAAAATCTGACAGGATACCCGGCAGAGGAAGCGATTGGTCAGAACTGCCGGTTTTTGCAAGGGAATAAGACGCAGCAGCTGGGACTGCGGGAGATTCGCCAGGCGATCGCGGCTGGGAAAGGCTGCAAGGTCCTACTGCAAAACTATCGAAAAAGCGGTCAGCCCTTTTGGAACGAGCTCACGCTCTCGCCGATTGTGAACGAAGCAGGTGAGGTGACTCATTACGTGGGCTCCCAGGTAGACATTTCCCACTATCTAGAAACGTTTAAAGCCTTGCAGCAAAGCGAGGCCCGCTACCGCCATTTGTACGAAGAAACGCCCGCTATGCTGCATTCTGTAGATGGCCAAGGCCGCATTACCAGCACCAGCCGCTACTGGCTAGAAAAGCTGGGCTACGAGAAATCAGATGTTATTGATCAGCCACTGTCTGCTTTTGTTGCACCGGGATCTCGGCAAAAGGTAAGCGAAATTTTTGCAGCGCTGAAAACAGAAACCGTGGATCGCGATCGCCTCTGTCAGTTCATCAAAAAAGACGGCACGATCATGGATGTCCTGCTCTCTTCTATGGCCAGAGCACCCGGAGCCCATAGCTTGAACCCGCAGGAGGGCAACACCCTAGGGGTACTGGTGGATATTACCGAACGGAAAAAAGCCAAGGAAAAGCTCAGGCGCAATGCGGCCCTGCTGCGAGCGATCAATAACCTGCCGCCTACCGGTATTTTCGTGATGGATTGCCATACGAACGAAGCGCTGTTTGTGAACTCAGAGTTTTATCGCATTTGGCAGCTAGAGCATTTGAAAGAAAAAGTAGTAGTGGGTCATATCAATGGCGAGCAGCTACTGACAGAGTGTCTGAGCAACATAGACCTGGGTCAGTTTGTTGCAACTGCTACAGCCCAGGATTTTGCCCATGGCAACAAGATTATTGAAGATGAAGTCCCGCTGCTAGATGGACGCACTCTGCGCCGAATCTATGGGCCTATTCAAGAGAACAGTGTCACGTTTGCCTATCTGTATATGTTTGAAGATATTACAGAGCGCAAGCAGGCAGTGCAAGAGCTAGCATTAGCCACTGAAGCCGCAGAGGCCGCGAACCGGGCTAAGAGCGAATTTTTGGCGAACATGAGCCATGAACTGCGATCGCCACTCAACGCCATCTTGGGCTTTACCCACATTCTGCAAACAGATTCTCCTCGGGCCGAGCAGAAGGAGCACCTGGATATTATCTATCGCAGCAGCGAGCATTTGCTAGCGCTGATTAACGACGTGCTCGACATTTCAAAAATTGAAGCCGGGCAGGTGGTGCTGACCCACAGTGAGTTCGATCTGTACCGGCTGATCGATGAGCTGCAGCAGATGTTTAGCGGGGTCGTGGCAGAGAAGGGCCTCATCTTAACGGTGGAAAGGTCGCCACAGCTACCCAGGATTGTTTATAGCGATCGCCTCAAGCTGCGGCAGATACTCATCAACCTGATGAGCAACGCCGTCAAATTTACCTCCATTGGCTCGATTACCTTGTCTGTGGTCGTGGTGGCCGTAGAAGCAGTGGCGGGGACGACAGCAGCTGATGACTCAGATAACAAAATCGGTCTGTCCTTTACAGTTGCAGACACCGGTACGGGCATTGCGCCCGAAGATCAGGAGCGGCTGTTTGAAGCTTTTGTGCAAACGCGCTCAGGGCTGAGTGCCCATGAAGGCACAGGACTGGGGCTCACGATTTCTCATGAATATATTCAGCTGCTAGGCGGTGAGCTAAGCGTGAACTCAGCGGTGGGTAAAGGGGCTGAGTTCAGCTTTATGATTGAGGTTCAGCCTGTGGAAAATGCACTGGCTTTGGAGAGTGAAGTGGTTCCCAAAGGGCAGATTGTGGGCCTCGCGCCGGGGCAGCCATCGTACCGAGTTCTGGTGGTTGATGATGTGGCTTTGAACCGTCGGTTGCTGGTGCATTTGCTAGGCAATGTCGGCTTTGAGGTGAAAGAGGCCAGTGATGGTAAAGAAGCGATCGCCCTATGGCAGTCCTGGCGACCGCAGCTGATTTGGATGGATGTGCATATGCCCGTGATGAATGGAGAGGACGCGGCTATGCGGATTCGATCGCTGGAGGACGGCAATCGTACCTGCATTATTGCGCTCACCGCCAATGCCTTTACAGAAGATCGGACCCAGGCTCTCGCCAGTGGCTGTGATGATTTTGTGAGCAAGCCGATTCAGGCGGCGGAAATCTTTGAACGGATGGCCCAGCACCTGGGCGCGACCTATCAGTACGAAGAGAAACGCCAGCCGACTGCGCCTAGTGCGCCGCTGACCTGTCGTTTCCTGAGGGCGACAGCGCCCGGCTGGCGATATGCACTTGCCCAGGCCGCCCTCGACCTGGATGAAGACAAAATGCTGGCGTTAGTAGCCGAGCTGCCAGCATCGCAAAGGGAGTTAGCCGATGCCATCTCCAGACAAATAGAAGAGATGGCCTATCAAAAAATACTTGCCCTACTTCAAGAAGCCGATGCGGTGAGTCCGTGACCTCCCCAAGAGGGACCCTCTCCGTGACCTTTCCACGAGGGTCCCTTTCCGTGACAAACTTGCATGAGTAGTCTCAAAAAGCTGTCGGTATCTGTAATTGGCTTGGTATATATCCCGTCTGCTGCTGACTCGCTTAACAGTCGTCTTTTCTCAGTTTCTGTTGCATAGGCGCTTAGCAACAGAATGGGAATATGGACCGTCTGGGGCTGCGATTTCAGCAAACGAGCAAGGCTGACGCCAGTGACTTCTTCCTCTTTCCAGAAGGTACCAGGCAGGTCTATATCCATCAGCACCACTTCAGTCCAGCCTGATTGGCAGTGCTTCAGAATATCTGCGGCCTTGTGTGTGAGTCGTACACGATGCTCTCCAGTTTTTTCTCCGACTTTTTCTCCGGCCTTCTCAATCAGGCGAGCCGTGCTACGACCTAACAGGTAATCATCTTCAACCAGTAAAATGTTCACTTAACGTTTCTTTACCTAATGATTCAAAGGAATAATTGATTCGCTATCAATGCTGTTGATGTCCGCTGATCCTTACACAGCAGGATGCCCATCTATCCGTCTTGAATATCAAAAATAATTGATACAAACGTGCTGATACCAAAAACCAGCCCATGAACGAGTCAGGGTTGAATCGGCACGTTTTCCTGACTCGTATCAAGGAAATTAGGAATGAGAGGGAATAATAGCCCTAGTCACTACGTTTGCTTGCCACAGGCATTTATCGATTATGGACAACGCTACGGTGCATATTGAAGCGCCCCCGACGGCCCTACCGGTTAGTATCCAGGAAGCTGATAGCGCCATCGGCGAGCAGGCTAATGAAAGCAAGTCCAAAATCCTGGTGGTAGATGACCTGCTCGAAAACCTGCGCCTGCTCTCTACGCTGCTCGTAGAAGAGGGCTACGACGTGAAGCGATCGCCCGACGGCCCCATGGCGCTCAGCAACGTCCCCCGCTTTCAGCCCGATCTAATTTTGCTCGATATTATGATGCCAGAGATGGATGGCTACGCCGTGTGCAAACAGCTGAAGGCGAATCCAAACACGGCAGATATTCCCGTCATTTTTCTCAGCGCGTTAGATCTGACCTTCGATAAAATCAAGGCCTTTGAGGTCGGTGCGGCAGACTATATCAATAAGCCATTTCATCCGGCGGAAGTGATCGCACGGGTGAAAAATCAGATCAGGATTCGGCAGCAGGCCCTACAGCTACAGGCTCAGCAGGCAATTATTCAACACCAACAGCAACAGATTGAAACCCTGTCTGGACCACAGTAGGCTATTCAATAGACGCCGCGTTTTACGATGATCTATCGGAGATAGCCAGCGGGAGATGTTAGGCTCAAAACTAGCCTTTTTCACATTCCTTTTTGCCCCTGTGTCTATTCTTCCTACACTTTCTGCTATAAATGCCCTCGTCGTTGGTGCGACTCAGGGTATTGGCCTAGAGTTCGTCCGTCAGCTATTACAAGACAACCGCATTACCCATTTGTTCGCGACTTATCGCTCGACGCAATCCGCTGCGTCACTCTTGGCACTTGCACAGCAGCACCCAAAAAGGCTGCACTGCATCCCCATGGACCTGACCAAAGAAGAACAGATTGCTAGTGGGATAGAACAGATTCAAGCGATTGCACCTATCCTTCACCTGACGATCAACTGCGTAGGCCTACTACACAACGAACAACAACAGCCCGAAAAAGCCCTGCGTCAGCTTGATCCCCAGAACCTGCTGAATTACTTTCAGGTAAACAGCATTGGCCCAGCGCTCCTGGCAAAGCATCTGCTTGCCCCACTCAAGCACTCAGAACCCAGCCTGTTCGCCACTATCTCTGCCAAAATTGGTAGCATCGGTGACAATCGTATCGGCGGCTGGTACGGCTACCGGGCCTCAAAGGCTGCGCTGAATATGTTTCTGAAAACCTCGTCAATTGAGTATCGCCGTCGCAGTCCCAAAACGACAATTGTGATGCTGCATCCGGGCACAACCGATACGGCACTCTCTAAACCCTTTCAGCGAGGCGTTCCGCCAGAGAAATTGTTCTCTACGGAGCGGACAGTGTCTCAGCTGTTGGCTGTGCTGGCAGCGGTTAAGCCTGAAGACAGCGGTGAGTTTTTCTCGTGGGATGGTAGTCGCTTACCCTGGTAGGCTCTGTTCGGGCAGCGCTAATGACAGCATTGATGACTACAATGTCGGCGCTTTTTTGCTAAACGCGCCGACTAGCTGCCCTGCCTTGCGCATAATTTTTTGACGGTTAGTCAGCGGAGGCTGTTTGTAAGGAATTGCCTCACCTGTTAGTACAGGCTGCTGCTCAGCTTCGTGCAGGTACCGGTAGTGCATGAACAGATCGCGATAGGGAAAGAGAATGTTTTCCCCGCTGCAAACTTGCTTGAAAAAGCGAGAGCTAATGCCGATGTAGTGTAGATAAATGAGCTGTTGTCCCTTGTCGAAGAGAACGTTTCCTTTTTGCTCAAAGTGAGGGGAGGTGACACAGCAGCCGGTTCTTTGCGGCTGTGGCAGCGTTCTGGCCAGGTTGATGGCGTCTATGCCCGACTTCATGACCATGTAGTTCAAAATCGCCTGGTCAGGGCCGTTGAAATACAGAATTTCGGCTTCGCCGCCTTCTAGATGACTCAGCAGCTCATCGAGCATGGCGTCGGTGAAGGTGCCTTGCTTGGAGGCAAACATACCCGCGCAAAAGATTTCGGTTTCCAGGCGATCGCGATCAAATACTTCAGTGAGCTTAGGCTCAGTCACGTCGTACACATGGCTGAGATCTTTGTACTGAAAGTCGTAAGTGACAAAGTCATGATCATCCAAACTATTGAACAAAAGATCCAGCGAGTTCATGGCCAGGATGTCAGCATCGAGATAGATAAACTTCTCGAATGGACCATCGAAGCAACAGAACCGGCGGTGCATGCCCATGCGGCTGACGCCAGTTAGGCCACGTTTGGCCCAGTCTGCGAGTGCGCCAGGGTGAGCGTTCCAAATTCTGGTGGCAAACGCTTCCCATTTATCGAGCAGGGCCCGGTCGTCAAACCATTGCACCTGCGGATAGTGCTTGGTGGCCTGACGAGACTGCTGCGTATTGTCGTCATAGGGCACGATGCAGACGGGTAAGTCAGTGCCTACATTTACTTCCAGGCTATTGATGAGGGCAATCATCTGATCGATGACGACGTCATTCGCTAGGATATAAACCCCTTGTTTTGCCATAGGACCGGTGACTCGCAGTTAGGAAGTGGGCCTGGGTCAGATAGAGCCAGACTTATACATTTATATCCGATGCACCCACAATTAGCTTGAGTATTAACCATTTTTCAAAACGGCTCATAACCTCTAAACCAGCAATTTATACAGCGTTCATATTGAGCAGTTTTAGCCATCTTCTGTGCCGGGGCGGCTAATTGGGAACAGGGGCTGCTTGTTTAAGTGTCGGAGCCACGCACCACCGCCAACTGCTAGCACAAGGGCAATCCATCCGATGAGTGATCGCATCAACAAAAAGCCCCCAATCGAAAACATCCCACCAAACAGCAGCAGTAGCGCAGCTACTAGCCTTTGCCCGTCTAGTGCCAAATTCTGCAAGGGTCGCAAGCCTGTGCGTTGCCTTTGCGATCGCCATCCCCAGCCAGCCGGACGAATTTTGGCATAGAAGCGGTCGAGGGTTTCCTCACTTTCGGGGGGTGTAATGAGTAGAACACTCACCCATACGAGCGCTGTAGCCAGCGTGATGACGAGCAGCCTTTGCCCAAAGTCCGGAATGATAAACGCAGGACTAATGCTGGTCAGTGCGCCAATGACAAAGCCGCTGATGATGGCTGCTAGCTCTGAAGCCGCGTTAATGCGCCACCAGAACCAGCGCAGAATCAGGACTAAACCTGGGCCTGTGCCGACGGCGATCGCCAGTCGAAATAGCGTTGCAATATCCGGCGATACAAAAGCAGCCACCCCACCTATTAGCACAATTAGTAGTGACGCTAGCCGACCGATAAAAACTAGCTCCCCAGGCGTGGCCCGAGGCGACACAAACCTTTTGTAGAGGTCGTTGGCCAGGTAAGTCGCACCCCAGTTCACCAGGGTAGAGACTGTGCTGAGAAAAGCTGCTAGCAGGGAGACGACTGCGATGCCTAGCAAGATAGGTGGCAGCGTATCGACCATGAGCAGCGGATAGCCTAGCTCGCGATCAGGCAGTATGGGGTACAGCACAAAGGCTGCCAGCGCTGAGATAATCCAGGGCCAGGTCCGCACCCCGTAGTGCAAAAAGCTAAAAAGCCAGGCCGCTTTTTCGGCTTCGGCTTCGGTTTTGGTCGCCGCGAGCTGCTGGATAAATTCGCCACCACCGTCACTGCGACGAAATGACCACCATTGCAGCAGCATGTAGCCCAGGAATGTGCTGGAGGAGATAGCTGCGATCGCGCCCCCTACTCCCAATCCGCTGCTATTGCCTGCTGGAATAAAGCTGAGCATTTCAGGGCGGTCGGTAAACTGGGCGAGGAGCGATCGCATGCCCCCGGTGGCGTTTACAGAAGCGATCGCCACCATCAGCGAACCAAACAGCGCCAAAAAAAACTGAAAAAAGTCGGTCACCACCACATTCCACAGGCTAGAAAAGCCCGCATATAGCAGCACCAGCGCTCCGATAGATAGCACGCTCCACAGCTTCAGATTGTCAATTGCAGGGTCTAGCCCAAATCCCTGCCACATTTGCAGGACATCAATCACCTTTGTCATGGCCAAGACCACGTAGCCAATGCCAATGCAGTTCATCGGCACCGCAAACAAAAATGCCTTTGTCCCCCGCAAAACAGCCGCCGCCTGACCGCCGTAGCGCAGCTCTGTGAGTTCCGCATCGGTGACAATCTCTGCCCGTCGCCACAGCCGCGCAAACACCGCAATCATCAGCACATGGGCAAAGCCAAAGCACCACCACTCCCAGTTGCCCGAAATCCCACGACTGCCCACAACCCCGGCTATATACAGTGGTGTATCGACCGAAAAAGTGGTGGCCGCCATGCTGGTGCCCACTAGCCACCAGGAAAGCGACCGGACCCCAACAAACAAATCGGTTCTTCCACTGAGCGTCTGACGCGATGTGTATAAGCCAAGTCCCATTGTCAAGACAAGATAGCCAATGACAATGAGCCAGTCGATCGGTTGCATGGGCAGGGCGGTTGCTAAGGGAGAGCCCTGCAATCATGCCATGAGATCATCGCGCGAGGGCGATTTTGTGAGGAAAACGCTACTTCATAGCGAGAAAGACAGCTATTGGAGATTGCTACAGCGCGTTTATAAAGGAACCATCCACCAGCTCTTCGCCAGGGGTGGCTGATGCGACGACGCCTGCTTCTACTAAAATAGGGCCTGCATCGCTGATGCTGTCGGCGACGTTGAGTTCGTTGTCTTCTGCGAAAGCGATCGCCTGATTATCTGCAATATCCATTTGGGTGATTTTGCCCATCAGGTCAGCGACTTCCTCTGGGGTCACCTCAATCCAGTCAGCAATAATTTGGTTCGCCTCATCCGGATTTTCGTCTCTGAACTGATTGGCTTTTTCTAACGCCCGTAGATAGGCCGTAACATCATCTTTGCGCTCAGCCAAAAAGTCTTCTTGCCCAGCTAATCCATTGACGATGATATTGGTGCCAGCAGCGGTAAAGAGAATCGTGTTGTCTTCGCTTGCATTAAGGGCATTACTAACGAACGGCTCATAGGTTGCCACTGCGTCCAGGTTTTCTGCCACGAGCGCGACCGAACCATCTGCTGCTGTCAGCGGAACAATGTTTACATCCTCTTTAGTGAGGCCCGCAGATTCTAGAAACTTTTCAACAAAAACAATCTCGTAAGGAACTTCCTCACGGGCAAGTGTCTTCCCGACTAGCTCGGCAGGCGTTGCAACATTGCGACCCACAATGGCGTCCACCTCTCCAGAATAGTCAGACGCGTAGATAAACTTCAGTCCGGGAGTGGACTCTGATAGGACCACTAAGTCACCTGCCACCAGCCATACTAAATCGATCTGCCCAGATAGCAGCGCGGTGTTTACTTCAGTCACAGACTGAAAAACAATCTGTTCGATGGCGATCCCTTCTTCCTCAAAAAATCCCTTTTCTTCAGCAATTTTGGTTTCGCCCCAGCCTAGCCATGGCACTAGCCCAACCCGCATTGTCACTGCGTCACTCGCAGGTGCTGTGTTCTCTGAATCTGATGATTCCGTACTATTTTGATTGCAGCTACCCAGTACTGTAGTTGCTGTAGCACCCAGGACAATGAAGGCAGATGACTTGAGAATGGTTCTTCTACGCATGTTCTTAGGAAGGGAATCTATCGGTACAATTACAGGTGACTAATCTATCACGGTTTGATCGCTGTAAGCGCTGTAGCACAACGCATTGAAGATTTTTGCTGCATTGTTTCATGGTAGAAAAATAGAGCAGAAAAAAGACGTAACTAAGGACTCATCTATGACTGGTCGACTACAGGATAAGGCTTGTGTGATTACAGGAGCGGGCTCTGGTATTGGGAAGGCCAGCGCTGAGCGGTTGGCAGCAGAAGGTGCCAAAGTGTTATGTGTCGATATCAACGCAGAAGCCGTTTTTACGACCGTTCAGCATATTCAATCGACGGGTGGTGTTGCTGAAGTGTTTGCTGCCGATATTAGCGACCCGGCGCAAACTGAGAGATTTATCAACAACTGTGTTGAGCGCTACGGCAGTATTGACGTGCTGGTGAACAATGCAGGCGTCAATTTGCCAGGCGTGTTTCACGAAGTAGATGATGAGACGATCGATAGAACGCTGAATGTGAATGTAAAAGGTGCAATTTACGCTAGCAGAGCGGCAATTCCTCACATGCTGAAGCAGGGGAAAGGCTCGATTGTGAATATGTCTAGCGTTAACGGCCTGGTTTCCGAGCCGTTTTTGACGATTTATTCGGCCTCGAAAGGGGCGATCGTCATGCTGACCAAAGGCATCGCGCTAGACTACGCCAAGCAAAATATCCGGTGCAACTGCATTTGTCCTGGCTGGGTCGATACGCCGATTAACTACGCCCACGCAGATCTGCTAGGTGGTCTAGATAAAGTGTACGCATCGATTGATTCTGTGCAGCCGATTGGTCGTCCGGGCGAGCCCAGAGAAATTGCCAATTTGGTTCTATTTTTGGCGTCTGATGAGTCTTCGTTTATGACAGGGTCGATTGTTAGCGCAGACGGAGGCATGACCGCTCAATAATGCTTGTGTTTTGGCCCTTTAGCATTCATACTAGCTTAGTAGTACGCATAAACTATTTCTCTTGATTGGTCGAAGAATGGAGAACGTCAAATGACTGTTCAGGCAAGGGAGGTGACGGAAATTCTGTGGACCCCTGATCAAGTTTTGGCGTTGGCTCCGGATGCGGGCTCGGTGAAGCGAGGGAGAGCGCTGGCGAGTGTTTCTGTATGGCCAGTGCTGGGCCAGTGCGATGATGGCAAGGCCACCCCTACGGGTTACCTTGCCTTGTGGGGTGAGTGCCAGGGTAGTGGTAAAAGGCCTTATCGCAGTAGCGTAGATTTTGGGGCAGGACTGGCCGGTGAAGCGCCTGCTTTTTATTGCAGCTGTCCCAGTCGTAAGTTTCCCTGCAAGCATGTGTTGGGACTGCTGTTGCTGTGGGTTCGGCAGGGAGGGTTTTCGCCATCTGCGCCGCCTGAGTGGGTTGTGCAATGGTTGCAGAAAAGAGCTGAGACAGCGGCCAAGAAAAAAGAGCAACAAGCACCAAAAGAAGAGAGCGAACAGGCCCGTGAGAAGAAAGCACAGCAGGCACAGAAAAGGATAGAAAGAAGAGAGAAAAAGGTCGCTGAAGGGCTGGCCGATTTGGACCAGTGGCTACAAGATATCATGCGCCGGGGTTTGGCTGATTTGCCTAATATGCCCTATAGCTTTTGGGACCAGGCTGCTGCCAGACTGATAGACGCTCAGGCGCCTGGGCTCGCCGGACGAGTCAGGGCAATGGCCAGTATTCCACATTCCGGACAAGGTTGGCCAGAGCGGTTGTTGAAAGCGCTGGGTCAGCTGTATTTATTGGTTAAAGGATACGCCCAGCTGTCTCAGCTATCGCCTGCTATGCAAGCAGAGATTCGCTCGCAAATTGGCTTTTCGTTAACGAAGGAGACTTTGTTGCAACGAGCGGATAAACAGACGTTAGAACAGCCGCTAGAAGGGGAGGTTCCGGTTGTTGCAGTGACGGATACCTGGCAGGTGCTGAGCAGGGAAATTACAGAAGAAGCGTCGCTGAAAACTCAGCGGCTGTGGCTGTGGGGGGCGAAGTCTGGGCGAGCTGGACTGGTGCTGAGCTTTGCCCATGGTCGCAGGCAGCCGCTGGACGTGAGTTTGGTGCCAGGGAGCGGCTTTGTTGGGCGGCTAATTTTTTATCCAGGGACGGGGCAGCGGGACGCAGGGTTTAGGGCTTTGGTGGCTGAGCGGGGTGAAGCGGTCAGCGAAAAGCAGGCCGTTGAGGCGCGATCGCAGCTCGTTTTCACAGCCGGCTTCGCACACATAGATAAAGCGATCGCTCACTATGCCCACTCACTGCGCCAAAACCCCTGGCAGTTTCAGGTTCCTTTTGTTTTGCGGGATATGCTGCTGTGCTACGGGAATCAGCAGTGGTGGCTAGAAGATGACTCCCATCGGCAGCTCCCCATTGCCAATAAGTTTAGTCAGGGTTGGGAGCTGCTGGCGATGAGTGGTGGACGTAGGCTCAGTGTGTTTGGTGAGTGGACCGGAGAAACGCTGCTGCCATTGAGCGTGTGGAGCGACCGTAAATTTATGCCATTGGAGAATTAGCGAATGGACTGGTGGCAAGGCTATGTAGATGCGGCGCTGTTGGGGACAGATCGAAGACGGCCAGCCCCGCCGAAAGAAACGAATGAGTCTGATGATTTGATCAGTCTGGTCCGTGACCTGGATTGGTCTCAGCCTGAAGCCGCTTTGCTGAGTGTGGCAGGTGTGGTGGGTCAATATCAACAAGTTGGAAGATGTGCAAAGCAAAATGAATCTGTTGGTTCTTCTATAGCACCCTGTGAGCCAGATACGCAGCCTTGTTGTAGCGACCGCATCGCGCAGTATTTAGGCGTTGCTATGCAAGAGTATCCTGAAGCAGTTCCCGAACTGTTGGGTTTGATGGCCTCTATGGGGCAGCGGGTGCCGCCTAAGTGGCTACCCAAGCTGTTGAGCTTTGGTTGCAGGCAACTGGACTTGCAAACACAGATCGGTGCAGTGCTAGGTTATCGTGGTCGATGGCTAGCTGCGCGCAATCCGGACTGGCGATATGGATGCGTGGTTCAGAATAACGATATGCAAGCGGATGATGCAACAGATAGTGTCGCTGAGATTCAGCGGTTGCAAAAGCAATGGCAGCTAGGCACCGCTCGGGAACGGTGCCTAGCGTTGCAACAGTGGCGGAAGGTAGATTCAGAAACAGCTAGAGAAGCGCTGTGCGAAAGTTGGAAGGCAGAATCATGGCGCGATCGCGAGGCTTTTTTGAGTGCGCTCGCTACAGGCCTTTCTCTTTACGATGAAGACTTTTTGGAATCGGCTTTGAGCGATCGCGCCAAGTCGGTACGGGCCAGTGCTGCTCAGCTGCTAGCGACCTTGCCAGAATCTGGGCTATGCCAGCGAATGGCCGAACGGTCGCGTGCGTTTGTTCGAGTATATGGTGACGGGCGGCAGCTGTGTATAGACGTTGCCCTTCCAGAACAGTTTGAACCAGACTGGGGACGCGATGGCATTGTAAAAAAGCCGCTTTCTGGTGAAGGCGAGCGAGCAGGTTGGGTTCGGCAAATGCTGGCCAAAACACCGTTGAGCGTGTGGATGGCTGAGCCGATGCAGCTGGCAAAGACTGCTGCTGCTCACGAATGGAGAGATGTGTTGATCAATGGCTGGGCAGCGGCGATTCAGCGACAGCGGTCTGCTGTGGCGGCTACAGGCGAGGCGGTAGAATGGGCAATCGCGTGGCTAAGTGAGCTGGGTGTCTATGATTTGGATGAGGCGATGGCGTGTGAGTTGTTGTTGTTATTACCTGTGGATAGGCGGGAGGCTTATTTGCGATCGCAATTACCCAAAGATGCGAATCATCACAACATTGCTCACTGGTTACGACTAGTCTCTGCAATCTCGCAGCGGTGGGATTTTGCATTTAGTCAGCTGGTGCTAACTCAGCTGATGAAATTGCTGAAAGGCAAGGCTAAGTACGGCGATTTGTTTAGCCCACCGATTAGCCTGGCGCTGAGCTTGCATCCAGGCCTGGCTGCTCAGGCTGCTCAGACGGTAAATAATTTGACGCAAAATCAGTATCCGACCAGGGCCTGGCAGAAGTTTTTGGACCGCTTTTTGGGGTTGTTGAGTTTAAGGTGGGAGATTTATCAGGCGTATGCGGATAGTAGTTAGGGTCGGCCCAGAGTGCCAATAGCCCCATGCATTACTCATCTCATCCCTGTTAAATGGAATCTCCTATGGCGACTACTAAAACAGAAAAGAAGACTTTCTCTTCTGACAAAAATGAGACTGTATCGACCATTCTTCGACAGCATGTCGAGACGCAGTTTGCAACAGAACTTTCAGCCCTTGCTGAAGTCGATGATCGGCAACGTCCGCCGAACTGGCGGCTTTCGCCTTGGGCGGTAGCAACATACCTGATGGGCGGCAAGCTAGAGAATGATGTCGAGATTGCGCCAAAGTATATTGGCGATCGCCGATTGATGGAAATTGCGATCGCCACCCTTGCTACCGACCGTGCTTTGCTCCTCTACGGCATCCCTGGCACTGGCAAATCCTGGGTTTCTGAACATTTAGCCGCAGCAATTTCTGGCAATTCTACACTGCTGATTCAGGGGACAGCGGGCACCAGTGAAGAAGCGATTCGCTATGGCTGGAACTACGCAGAGCTGTTAGCGAAAGGCCCGTCGATGGCGGCGATTGTAAAGAGTCCGCTGATGCAGGCGATGACAAGTGGGAAAATTGCGCGGGTAGAAGAGTTGACCAGAATGCCTGCGGACGTACAGGACACGCTGATTACAGTGCTCTCGGAAAAGCTGTTGCCCATTGCAGAGCTGGGTGAAGAAGTCCAGGCGACAAAAGGCTTTAATTTGATTGCGACGGCAAATAATCGAGACAAAGGTGTGAATGAGCTGTCGAGTGCACTAAAGCGCCGGTTTAATACGGTGATTTTGCCGGTGCCGGGAGATGCGGATGAAGAGGTGCAGATTGTTCAAAGGCGGGTGGAGAGTTTGGGCCGGGTGCTGGAACTACCGGCAGAGCCACCGGCACTAGAAGAGATTCGTCGGGTGGTGACGATTTTCCGTGAGCTGCGTAGCGGTGTAACTGAGGACGGCAAAACAAAAGTGAAGTCTCCGAGTGGCACGCTGAGCCCGGCAGAGGCGATTTCGGTGGTGAGTAGTGGGATGGCGCTGGCGGCGCACTTTGGCGATGGTAGCCTGAGCGCGGAAGATGTGGCGGCTGGGGTGCAGGGCGCAGTCGTAAAAGACCCTGTACAAGATGCGGTGGTGTGGAAAGAGTATCTGGAGACGGTGGTGAAAGAGAGACCCGGGTGGCAGGATATTTACCGAGCCTGTCGGGAGCTGGCGTAATGGCGATTACTGTTTTTGGTATTCGGCACCATGGGCCAGGGTCGGCGCGGAGTTTGGTGCGATCGCTTCATTCCCTCCAGTCTACAGGCGGGCCTGACATCATCCTGGTAGAAGGCCCGCCAGAGGCAAATGACAGTCTCCCGCTTTTGTTAGAGCCCGACATGCAGCCGCCCGTTGCGCTATTAATTTATCCACCTGAGCACTTGCAACAAAGTGCCTACTATCCGTTTGCCGAATTCTCTCCCGAGTGGCAGGCAATTCAGCACGGCCTGTCGCGTAACATTCCTGTCCGGTTTATGGACTTACCGCAGACGCATCGGCTGGCAGAGAGAGTGGAGTCCTACAAACGTCAATTCGCTACTGGAGATGATGAACAGACTGCTGATACTGCTGAAGTGGATGATGGTCCAATAGCTAACAATCTGCCAGATAGCATGCCTGACGAGGCGACACAAAGGGCGCTGCTCGATCCTCTCTCCTTACTCGCCGAGGCCGCAGGGTATAGCGATAGCGAGCGCTGGTGGGAGCACCTGGTAGAACAGCGGCAGCATAGCACTGCTATCTTTGAAGGAATTTTGGAGGCGATGACGGCACTGCGCCGAGAGATTGAACAGCTGCATCCGCCAGACCCGAAACATCCTGCCTATCGTCGGGAGATGCAGCGAGAAGCCTACATGCGAAAGACCATTCGCCAGGCCCAGAAGGATGGGTTTGAGAAGATTGCGGTTGTCTGTGGGGCGTGGCATACTCCAGCACTGGTGGAGCCATTCCCAAGCCAAAAGGAAGACAATGCGGTGCTGAAGGGCTTGCCAAAGCTGAAGGTAAGGGCGACTTGGATTCCGTGGACCTATGCGCGGCTGGCGACTGGTAGTGGCTACGGCGCGGGCATTACCTCACCGGGCTGGTATCACCATTTATGGCAGTCTTCTCTGCAAGACAGGTCTCCCATTGAAAGTGCGATTCACTGGCTGACCCGAGTGGCTCGCCTGCTCAGAGGTGAAGACCTGGACGCTTCTTCGGCTAGTGTGATTGAGTCGGTGCGGTTGGCCGAGGCGCTGGCGGCGGTGCGCGATGCGGCGATGCCAGGACTCGCCGAGCTGAATGAGGCAACGCGGACGGTATTGTGCTTTGGGGATAGTACGCCGCTGAAGCTGATTCATCGCCAGCTGATTGTGAGCGATCGCATTGGTCAGGTCCCTGAGAATACGCCGCTAATTCCCTTACAACAAGACCTTCAGCGTTTGCAGAAGCGTCTGCGAATGAAGCCCGAAGCCACTGAGAAACTGGTGACGTTTGATCTGCGTAAGCCGACAGACTTGGCACGATCGCACTTGCTGCACCGTCTGCGCCTGCTGAATATTTACTGGGGAACCCCGCAGCAAACCAGCGGAAAAGGTACTTTTAAGGAGGCGTGGAAGCTAGAATGGCAGCCCGAGCTGAGCCTGGCGATTATTGAAGCGGGGCGCTGGGGAAACACATTAGAAGATGCCGCGAATGCCTATGTTCGCCATACGGCAGAAACAACAACAGAACTTCAGCGCTTGACACATCTGCTAGACCGGGTGCTGCTGGCTGATTTACCAGGAGCGATCGCTTACCTGATGCAACAGCTGCAAAATGCCGCCGCTACCGACAGCGACGTGAATCACCTAATGGCTGCACTGCCGCCGCTAGTGAATGTTCTGCGCTATCGCGATGTTCGTAAAACCGACAGCACTATGGTGGAGCATGTTGTGGATGGCCTGGTGGTCAGAATTTGCATTGGGTTGCCGGGAGCCTGTGCGTCGCTAGATGATGAGGCGGCGGCGAAAATGCTGGATGCGATCGCCGATACCCATAGCGCCATCAAACTATTGCCAAACAAAGAACACTCAGCGCAGTGGTCTATCGTCCTGATGCAGCTGTGCGAGCGAGCAAACATGCATGGACTGTTGGCGGGCCATAGCTGTCGGCTATTGCTAGACGAAGGCACACTGCCAACAGAAGAGGCGGCTAGGCGGTTCGGATTGGCGTTGTCCCTGGCTGTCGAACCGGCTCAGGCTGCTGCCTGGGTAGAAGGCTTCTTGCAGGGGAGTGGTTTGTTGTTGTTGCACGATGATAGCATTTGGCAGGTGCTAGATGACTGGGTTACTGGCCTCAGTGATGAGGCCTTTACTGCGCTGTTGCCCTTACTGCGCCGTACGTTTTCAAATTTTCCTGCGCCAGAGCGACGACAGATGGGGGAGCGGGTGAGATCAGGAGGAGGGCGAGGTCAGGAATCCTTTAACGATGAGGATTTTGATAGCGATCGCGCTGATAGCAGCTTGCCGCTCATGTCTCAGCTACTCGGCTTGCCGACATCAGGAAGCGCTACTAGTCTGCCACCGTAGGCCGCAAACACTTTCTTCCCGGCCATAAGCCTTACAATTAAAACGGTACCAATGATTTAGCTGTACGATAATTGACCTGCAAAGCCAATCTGGCGATTGTTCTAACAAGGACTGTGTGTAATGCCTTCTCCGTTCCCCGGTATGGATCCCTACCTCGAAGGTTACCTATGGCCTGACGTACACAGTGCCTTGGCGAGCAAGATCAGGCAGTTTCTCACTCCATTATTGCGTCCCAAATATGCAGCCCGCTTAGAGGTTTACCTGGCTGAAGATCCCTTCCCAGAAGGCGAGATTGGCATCCTATATCCTGATGTTGAGGTTGTAGAAACCCCTCAGCGAGAGCATCCTGACCAAAACAAAAAAGGCAGTACGCTAACCATTACGCCGCCATCATTGGCACTTCCGGTTACCCAAGCTGTACAAATCCGTTTGACCAGCGTCGAAATTCGCGACACGGCCAACAATAAGCTTATTACCAGCATCGAAATTCTCTCTCCTGTCAACAAGCGTGAGCCAGGCTTGACAGCCTATCGCAAAAAGCGACAGCGCCTCTATCAGGCTAATGTACATCTCCTAGAACTTGACTTGCTTCGGCGGGGCACCCGCCCCTTCGCTCAGCCGCGCCTGCCGGAGGTACCTTACTGTATTGCGCTAACCCGTGCTCAATCAAAGCAGATCGAAGTGTGGCCTGTTGAACTGCCGAATTCGCTCCCTGTCGTCCCTGTGCCGCTATTATTGCCTGACGCCGACGCACCGCTAGATCTGCAATCTGTTCTGGCTGCAATCTACGATGAAGCGGCCTATGACCTCACGCTCGACTACAGCCAAACGCCACCGCCGCCAACACTTTCTAGTGAAGAAATTAACTGGCTCAAGTCCACCACTAATAGTATAAGCAACTCATGAAAGACCAAGAACGACTGCGCCGCTGGCGGCTAGTGTTAGGCGGTGGTGAAGCCGATGGCATAGAAGGTAACTGCACTCAAAATGAAGGCATAGAAGGTTCGGTGGATCAGCCGGGCGGACAAGGCCAGGCTTTGAATCTGGGTACTGGCGATCGCGCAATGGACCAGGCCCTTTCTGCACTGTATGACGGCGGAAAAAAGCGACGCGGTGGCTTGCAAAAGTCTGCGCCAAATGTCGCTCGTTGGCTGGGCGATATTCGCAAGTATTTTCCAAGTTCTGTTGTTCGGGTGATGCAGCAGGACGCGCTAGAACGATTGAACTTGCACCAGATGCTGCTAGAGCCCGAGATGCTTGAAGCTGTAGAGGCTGACGTTCATTTAGTTGCGAACCTGATGGCTCTAAACGGAGTGATTCCTGAAACAACAAAAGAGACTGCCCGCATTGTGGTGGGCAACGTTGTTGATGAGCTGATGCGCAAGCTGCAAAGCCCTATGCAGCAGGCTGTGACGGGCAGCCTGAATCGTGCCGCACGTAACAACCGTCCTCGTCATAATGAGATAGATTGGAACCGCACCATTCGTGCCAATCTAAAGCACTATCAACCTGCCTACAAAACAATTATTCCAGAGCGCCGCATCGGCTATAGCCGCAAACGCTCAGCGCTCAAAGACATTATTTTATGCGTGGATCAAAGCGGCTCTATGGCCACGTCTGTTGTTTATTCCAGTATTTTTGCTGCTGTCCTGGCTTCTATCCCAGCGGTAAAAACGCAGCTAGTTATGTTTGATACAGCAGTTGTTGACCTCACTGAGCTGTTGGAAGATCCGGTGGATGTGTTGTTTGGAACGCAGCTGGGGGGTGGGACGGATATTAATCAGGCGATCGCCTACTGCCAAAGCAACATTCGCCGCCCCCAAGAAACAATCCTGGTCCTCATTAGTGACCTGTACGAAGGCGGCAATAACCAAGCACTGCTCAAGCGAGTTGCTAGCTTGGTCTCTTCGGGCGTTCAGGTTATTACGCTGCTAGCCCTCAACGATGAAGGTGCACCCTTCTTTGACTACAGCAATGCAGCTGCCTTTGCTGCGCTCGGCGTTTCTTCCTTTGCCTGTACTCCTGACCAGTTTCCAGATCTGATGGCCGCTGCGATTAGCCGCCAAGACATTGAGCAGTGGGCAGCCACGCAAGATATTGTCATTGCCTAGCCATAGCCTCCTCCTCCGGGTGTAACGATCGCAATCAAATCCCCCGCCTGCATCTCCACACTATCCGTTGCTGCCAGCGTTTGGGTACTGCCATTTTGCCGCCTCACATACGTATAGCCCGTTTGCCCTGCTCGGCCATCGTTCAGCCCAAACGGCGACGTCTGTCGTCGCCCCGATAGTAAGCTGGCCGTCATGGGTTCTAGAAAGCGTAGCTGCCTGATCACGCCGTTACCGCCAGCATATTTCCCAGAGCCACCACTGTTCTCTCGAATCGCGAAAGCCTCTAGCAGTACGGGAAACCGCATTTCTAAAATTTCTGGATCGGTGAGGCGAGAGTTGGTCATGTGAGTTTGTACCGCGTCGGTCCCGGGGAAGGTAGGACCTGCTCCAGAGCCACCACAGATGGTTTCGTAGTATTGATACTGCTGATTGCCAAAGGTGAAGTTGTTCATAGTTCCCTGAGACGCAGCCAATACGCCCAACGCGCCATAGAGAGCGTCCGTGACTGCCTGAGAGGTTTCGACATTCCCGGCAACTACAGCCGCAGGATAAATAGGATTTAATAAGCAGCCGTCAGGAACAACAATATTTAAAGGCTTAAGACAACCGGCATTTAGAGGGATAGGCGTATCTACTAGCGTTCTAAAGACATAGAGTACGGCTGCTTTGCAAACGGCGAGGGGCGCGTTGAAGTTGTTAGGTTGCTGAGCAGATGTCCCTGTGAAATCGATGGTGGCGGTGAGTGCTTGATTTGTTGTTTTAGGCAGGTGCGGGCTACCCGGTTCTATCGTAATAGAGACCTGAATAGTCGCGCCGCAGTCCATGGGTACACAGCAGGTGAGTGGCGAACGCCCCTTCTCCTCATAAAGCTGTTGAATAACCCGGCGCACGGCCTGCTCCGCATTATCCTGGACGTGCTGCATGTAGGCCTGCACAGTGCCTAGCCCAAACTGCTGAACCATGCGACGCAGCTCTTGAGCGCCTTTGTTATTAGCGGCAACCTGAGCCTGCAAGTCGGCTATGTTTTGGTCGAGATTGCGAACAGGATGCACTGCTGTAGTGAGCTTTGTTTTCAGCGCCTCCGATTGGATTACGCCCTGCTCTATGAGTTTGAAGTTATCGAGTAAAACACCTTCCTGTTCTAAGTGTGTGCTGCCCGGTGGCATAGAGCCGGGGGTAATGCCGCCAATGTCAGCATGGTGACCTCTAGAGGCCACGAAGAATAAAGGCTGATTGTTTGCTTGATTCTTAGCCCCGCCATCAGTGACAAAGACAGGGGTAATGGCTGTCACATCAGGAAGATGGGTGCCGCCGTTGTAGGGATTGTTGGAGATAAATGTATCACCGGGCCGGAACGGGTCACTGCTAGATGCGATTAGGGCCTGTACGCTTTCGCCCATGGATCCCAGATGTACTGGAATATGGGGTGCATTGGCGACTAGCTGTCCCTGACTGTCGAAAATAGCGCAGGAAAAGTCCAACCGTTCTTTGATGTTGACTGAGGAACTGGTGTTTTGAAGCGTAAAACCCATTTGCTCGGCGATGGTTTGAAAAAGACTGTTGAAGATTTCTAGCCGAACCGGATCGGGTGCTAAATGATTGGCGTTGTTTGTTTCGGCTACAGTGTCGCTTGCTGGCGCAGGCTGATGAGTTAGAATCAAAGCGCCTTCAGCATCAACTGTAGCGGTCCATTGCGGTTCGATAATGTTGGTGCCTGTTTGTTCTAAAATGATGGCTGGGCCGCTGAGCTGAGTGTCTGTACGCAAGTTTTCACGCTGAAAGACTGGAGTTTGATGCCACTGGTCAGCAGAGAACAGTGGTACGGTCGCGATCGCATCCCCAACAGACTTTCCCTTTTCCTTCTCATCCCTTACCTGCGCGCGCCCAACCGCCATTTTTCCAATCGCCTCTGCAACCATGGCCGAAATGACCAGCCCCTTACTTGGCAGCGTAATGCCGTATTGCTGCCGGTAGCTCTGTTCAAACTGCTGCTGAATAGTGTCCAAATCTCCAAACTCAACGGTCAGCGTGGAATCCGTCCCGGCGTATCGCATCTGTAGCTTTTGCGAGGTGACGAGCGTATCTATATCATCGTCACCTTGTTCTTTTAGCTCGGCGGTTGCAGCTTCAGACAGTGCGGATACCTCTTGGCTCAGCTCGTCCATAATTTTAGGCGTAAGCTCTCTCTCTATTGTTTTTTCCTGCAGGACACGGCGGTCGGCTAGGCCCATCCCATAGGCAGATAACACACCTGCGTAGGGATGAATAAAGACTGTTGTCATCCCCAGTGATTCGGCTAGTCGGCAGGCATGTTGACCACCGGCTGCGCCAAAGCAACACAGGGTGTATTTGCTAATGTCGTAGCCTTTTTGTACAGAGATTTTTTTGATGGCGTTGGCCATATTGTCTGTTGCGATCGCTAAAAATCCCTCAGCCACCTGCTCTGGCCTGCGCGTATCGCCCGTGCCTGACGAAATCTCTTCCGCCAGCTTCAAAAACTTCACTTGCACCCGATCTCGGTCCAGCGCCTGCTGCCCGTCCGCTCCAAATACCTTGGGGAAAAACTGCGGCTGAATTTTGCCTACCATCACGTTGCAGTCTGTTACTGTTAGCGGTCCACCATTGCGATAGCAGGCAGGTCCTGGATAGGCTCCTGCTGATTCAGGGCCGACCCTATAGCGATCGCCCTCAAAGGCCAAAACAGATCCCCCGCCCGCTGCTACGGTATGAATCGCCATCATCGGCGACCTCAATCTAACCCCAGCCACTTCTGTTTCATAAGCTCGCTCATAATTAGAGCTGTCATTTCCTTCGGCTTGCTTGTAATGAGCCACATCTGTTGATGTCCCGCCCATATCGAACGTGATAATCTGCTCGAATCCTGCCCTTCGGCTAGCCTGTACCGCACCCACGATTCCCCCCGCCGGACCTGACAAAATACTGTCTTTGCCCTGAAAATATTTCGCAGGCGTTAGCCCTCCGTTCGACTGCATAAACAACAGCTGAGTGTCGTTATTCTGTCCCAGGGCCTTTTCAATGCGGTCAACGTAGCGGCGCAAAATGGGAGAGAGATAGGCGTCAACGACAGTAGTGTCACTACGGCTGACCCACTTCACTAGCGGACTTACCTCGTGGGAAGTGGAAATTTGTGTGAAGCCGACTGCTTGGGCAATGTTAGCTACCTGCTGTTCGTGCTTGGGGCATCGATAGCCGTGGATAAAGGCGATCGCACAGGCCCTAATGCCTTGCTCGTAGGCAGCCCTCAGCTCACGACGGACCGACTCTGCGCCTTCATCTGTCAATGCCTGCAAGATTTCTCCTTTTGCATTCACACGCTCATCGACTTCTACCACCTGTTCGTATAGCATCTCTGGCAACACAATGTGCCGGGCGAATATGTCAGGTCTGTTTTGGTAGCCAATGCGGAGGCCGTCTCGGAAGCCTTTTGTGGTGATGAATAGAGTGCGATCGCCCTTCCGCTCCAACAGCGCATTCGTCGCCACTGTCGTCCCCATTTTGATGCTGGCAATCTGCGTTGACGGCAGCGATTCACCATCGGCTACTCCCATTAGCTCACGAATGCCCTGAATTGGTGCATCTTCATAGCGCTCAGGATTTTCAGAGAGTAGCTTGTGAACTATCGTTGTTCCATCCGGACGCTGGGCCACAATGTCGGTAAACGTACCACCACGGTCAATCCAAAACTGCCAGCCGTTTTTAGCTTGCTGTGTATCTGTCGTAGAGTTTTGCGTGTGTGACGTCATAATGAACGAGATTAAGAAAGTCGAGTCTGTACTTTGCGTAACAGTGGGCTACTCCCGGTTCGGTCGTTGCAACGGTTCTGCGTTAATGGGAGAGAGAATTCGATTCATGTTTTGCAATTGTTCGGCGGTGCCCAAGCAAATCAGAAAATCTTGCGGGTGCAACACTACATCTGCAGTAGGACCCACAATCAGTTCCCCTTCATTCCGTCGAATGGCCATAATCAAAACGCCTGTTCGCCGCCTTAGCTCAGACTCTCTGAGCGTTTGGCCAATTTGAGTACACACCGCTGGGTCAAGCAAAAACTCTTCTACGTAATAGGTGCGATCGCCGCCCGAAAAAATACCATCCATGAAGTCCATCACCTGAGGACGCAGCGCCGCAGCAGCCATTCGCTTTCCACCAGTAATGTATGGCGAAATCACCGCGTCTGCGCCCACCCTTTGCAGCTTTTGAATCGCTTCTTCGCTGCTTGCCCGCGCTACAATCCGCACCGTTTTGTTCAAGGTTCTCGCCGAGAGTACGGTGTACAAATTCTCCGCATCAGAGGTTAATGCCGAGACCAGGCAAGTTGCTAACTCAACTCTTAGGAGATGAAGCGTATCATCAAGGGTGGCATCCCCCTGCACAGCCATGAACCCGAGTTCTTGTGCCTGTTGTACGGCCTCTTCGCTGGCATCGACCACTACAAACCGAATATTTTGCTGTGAAAACTCTTCTGCAATTTGGCGACCCGTTCGCCCAAACCCACACACAATGTAATGATCCGACAGTCCTTCCATAAGCTTGCGGCGTTGATTGAGTCGGGCGCCGTCTTGAAAGTAGCCCCTGACGACGGCTTCTGTAAATCGATTAGCGATGTAGCCAACGGTGAATATGCCCATGAAGATGAGCAGCGTAGTGAATAATCTGCCACGATCGCCCAGCGGCTGAACCTCACTAAACCCAACGGTAGCCAGGGTAATCACCGTCATGTACAGCGCATCTGTAAAGTGCCAGCCTTCTACAAGCCAGTACCAAAAGGTGCCTGCCGTTACGATACCCCCCAGCGCAAACAGTCCTCGCAAAAGCTCTCGCCGCGTTCTTTGCTGCCGCTGTATGAGCGCCACATAGTAGCGATCGCTTTCGCCGAAGGTCATAGCTAATTTCGAGCAAGCAGTACTAGGTCAACGGGCGAACGCGAATATTTTGTAATGGCATAAGTGCCGCTCTTAATCTTTTCATCGTACCGACTCCTCAGAAGGATGAGCGGCACTCGAACGGGTAACCGAGCAATCCAGGCTAACTGGGCCAGATCCGTAGGCAGTGACCATGAGTAGGCCACCGATAATAGACAAGTTCTTTAAAAACTGAGTCATCTGACTTGGATCGACTAAAGGATTGTGAAAGACTAAAGTCGCTGGGATTAAAAATAGCAGCAGCAAAACGGAGCCAATTTTGGCTTTATATCCCAAAATTAAAGCAGTGCCGCCCAGCAGCTGAAAGGCAATAGTAAAGACGGTTACCAAAGCTGCTAAAGGCAATCCGGCGCTAGCAATTTGTTGTTGCGTTCCAGCAAAGTTGAAGAGTTTACCGATACCGCTATTGAGAAAAATAACGGCTAGGAAAGTTCGAGCAACTAGCGGCATATATTTTTGAACGATCATGAGAGGCTTCTCCTAAGTGGATACATGCTGTTTTAGACTCATGGTAATAGGATCGAACCGTATTGAGGCCATGAGATTTGAGAGTGCGCAATGGAAAGTTGCTGAGACGGGGAAGAGAATGAGGCGAATGGCGCGATCGCTCAATCCATAGTCATGCGGCCAGCTCAACAGCACCAGTAAGTAACCGCGAAAACCCGGCTCGCCCACGTGTTGAACATCACCTTTACTTTCCGGCGACTAAGCTTACGAGCGGTAAGGATCAACAAGGTTGGCGTCAAAGCCTCGTAGCTAGCATTGCTGTTTAATGAGATCCCACTGGCCAAAGAATTACTCTTGTTGTCCCAGCTCATTATCCGTAGGTTGAGAGTGTTCCTTTTTCCCTCTACTAGCCTGTCTAACAGACTGTTTTAGTAAAAACTCTATTTGAGCGTTAACGCTGCGAAGGTCGTCAGCGGCCCATTTCTCCAGGGTCTTGTACAGCTCGGGGTCGATGCGGAGGAGGAAGCGCTTTTTACTCACGAATGATTGTTTTATCTGTTGTTGTATGTGTGGAGCTTAAGTGTACAGCGTACCTGTGTTGACAATCGGCTGAATAGAACTTTCAGAGACCAGTGCAACCAACAGATTATTTACCATTGCGGCCTTGCGCTCTTCATCCAACTCTACGACATTCTGTTCGCTTAGCCGCGTAAGCGCCATTTCCACCATACCCATCGCCCCTTCTACAATGCGCTCCTTGGCAGAGATGACGGCGGTTGCCTGCTGACGGCGCAGCATCGCCTGGGCAATTTCTGGCGCGTAAGCCAGGTGTGTAAGCCTTGCATCCAACACTTCTACACCCGAGACTTCTAGTCGCTGTTGCGCTTCTTGTTTCAATATTTCCGACATATCGTCTGGCTGGCTACGTAAGGAGGGTGCATCGGTTTCGTACACATCGTAAGGGTAGCGGTTAGCAAGTGCGCGAATTGCGGTTTCACTTTGAATCGCCACAAACTCTTGAAAGCTCTCCACATCAAAGACAGCTTTGGCCGAATCAACAACTCGCCACACAATCACTGCGCCAATCTCAATCGGGTTTCCCTGCTCGTCGTTAACCTTGAGGAAATCGCTGTTGAAATTTCTTACCCGTAGCGAGATTTCTCGGCGTACGACGATGATGGGCAATGTCCAATAAAAGCCCGGTTCGCGAATGCTGCCAATGTATTTGCCCAAGAGGATGAGGACCTGTGCCTGGTTGGGCTGTACGACAAAAAGGCCAGTGCTGAGAATAGCGCCTAGCGTAAGCAGCGTTATGGCGATGCTGAAGATGACTGAATTGGTGATGATGCTATCGGTGATGGACTGATAGCAGAGCCAGCTGCCGATGAGGATGAGGAGTGCGATCGCGGGTACCACCAACAGCCCATTCAAATGCCAGGACTCACGCTCAAGAATCTGATTCATAACATCCACCGCCTGAAATGACAGCTCTACAAGATATTGCCAAGCTAACAAACGTAAATTGATTCGTCAATATCAAAGTGATATCACTTTGATCAATACAGCGCTATTCTCAGTTGTCAGTCGGGAGGCGAAAATCAGCTCATCTGTTCTCGTAGCAGGATTTGTTCAGCAGTTAAAGTCAGCACGGGAAACAAAGAAGAGTCCACCTTCTGAGTGTCTCTGTACACTTTTTCTGTGTAGAGCCCTGCATCCCAAATTAGTACGGTCACTTGCCCGGCAATCGGATCAACAATCCAGTATTCAGAGATATGACGCCCGGCATATTCGAGTCGCTTGTAGCGATAATCTCTTTCGGCTTGTTTTGGGCTGACCACTTCAACCACTAATGACGGTGGCGGCATGTCGTGCATAATCAGTCTTTGCTTAGCACCTTCCAGGGCAGTAGCAGCTTCCTCTGACAGCAGCATCAGGTCTGGCTGTCTGGCATTGGCGAGTCTGCCGCTGACGGCTACCTGAGCTTTCATGCTCAGGCGATAGTAAGGAATGCCGAGCTGTAAAAAGTAGGCGTACAGGAAAGAGGCAATGCGATCGTTGATGTCACTTTCGGTAGACACAGGAATTGGCTGTCCATCGACGAGTTCGTAGCGTGTATCTGTACCGTCATCAAACTCGGCATACTCTTGAAGCGTTAGTGGTTTGGTAGCGGTGGTCATGGTGCTACTGCTATTTCATCCTTTTTTGGATTGTAGCGAATTGCTGAATGCAAGCTTAGAAATAGCCATCTTTCTCAATTTCTTCGATCACTTGCAGACCGCGTGAATCGCCCACGCTCAAAATGGCGCTTCTGGCGTCTTCTTTTACGCCAAATTCCTCGTCTTCCGCAAAGGACTCAATCAGCGCGTCGATAGCAGTTGCATATACAACGTTTGAGGGCAGCTCGGCGCAAATTTGACCAATGGCCCAGGCGCAATTGCTGCGTACGGCTGAGATCGCGTCTCTACGCAAACCTGCAATCAAAGGCGGTACAGCCTTAATCATGGTGTCGTAATCAATTTTTGGGGTTTGGCCCAGGGCGCTGGCTGACCACAGGCGCACGGCGGCAATGTCGTTTTTGAGGGCGTCGATGAGAGTGGCGATCGCTCTCCCATCCTCCTGATTACCCAGCGCCCACACAATCGCCTTCCGCACATACCCGTTCCACTCCCGATAGAACTGAGCAATCAGCGGCTCTACGGCATCCGAATGCGTATTTTTCGCTAGCGCATTCGTCGCACTCACCCTCACCAGCGGACAAGGATCACCCAGCAGACCGATCAAAAAAGGAATCGCTCTAGTATCTTCAATTTCACAAAAAGCTCTGGCCCCTAGCATTCGCTGCTGGCTGTCCGGATGGTACAGCAGCGCCATCATAATATCGGCGTCCGGCTTAGGTTCAGTGTCTTCGCCAGCCAGCGCGATCAAATCCAGCGGGTCGTGGGGGGTCGCTCCGCCAATTTCGGCCTCTAGTACGGATAGTTCGTCTTCGTATATGTTCACTGGGGTCCGCGTTAAGTGGGGAAGTAAGGAGGTAGAGAAAGCATATCAATCATCTCCCCACTTCCCCAATTCTCGCTTCTCCAATTAATGCTAGATCTCTGCTAGCACACGCTTTGCCGCAGCAATTGTCTGATCGATGTCCTCATCGGTATGTGCCAGGGAGGTAAAGCCTGCCTCAAACTGGGACGGTGCCAGATAAATGCCCTCTTCCAGCATGCCGCGATGGAACCGGCTGAATTTCTCCAGGTCAGACGTTTTGGCATCGTCGTAGTTGTGCACATCTTTGCCGGTAAAGAACATGCCGAACATGGCGCTGATGTTGCCGCCCGTGACCTGGTGCCCTGCATCGCGAGCCGCAGCGAGTAGACCTTCGCTCAGTTTTTTAGTCGTCTGCTCTAGCTGATCGTAAGCGCCAGGACGACGCAAAATTTCCAGCGTTTTGATCCCTGCGGTCATGGCCAGCGGATTGCCCGAAAGCGTACCTGCTTGATACACAGGGCCTGCGGGCGCAATCATTTCCATAATCTCTCGGCGACCGCCGTAGGCACCCACGGGTAGCCCACCGCCGATGACTTTACCCATAGTGGTCAGGTCAGGGGTGACGTTGAACTTTTGCTGGGCGCCGCCGTAGGAGATGCGGAAGCCTGTCATGACTTCGTCAAATACCAGCAGGGCGTCGTTGTCTTTTGTGATTTCTCGCAGCCCTTCTAGGAAGCCAACATCGGGTGTGACAAAGCCAGAGTTACCGACGACAGGCTCTAAAATGACGCCTGCAATTTCGCCAGGATTTTCTGCAAATAGCTTTTTGACGGCTTCTAGATCGTTATAAGGCGCGTTGAGGGTGTCTGCCGTAGCCGCTTTGGGGACGCCAGGAGAGTCAGGCAGTCCCAGGGTGGCAACGCCCGATCCGGCCTTGACCAGGAACATGTCAGCGTGGCCGTGGTAGCAGCCTTCAAACTTGATGATTTTGTTGCGTTCGGTGAATGCTCGCATCAGGCGTAGTACGGCCATGCAGGCCTCGGTGCCGGAGTTTACAAAGCGCACCATTTCTACACTAGGGACGGCTTCGATGACCATTTCAGCGAGTACGTTTTCTAGCTGGCAGGGTGCGCCGAAGCTAGTGCCGTTGTCGAGTGCGCCGTGTAGTGCCTCTAGTACTTCTGGGTGGGCGTGACCGCAAATGGCAGGTCCCCAAGTGCCCACGTAGTCAATGTATTTGTTTTCGTCAACGTCCCATACATAAGCGCCTTTGACTCGCTTGAAAACAATGGGCTGACCGCCCACAGAGCGAAAAGCGCGTACCGGAGAACTGACACCGCCGGGCATCAGGGACTGGGCTGCTGAAAAAATCTCGTCAGACTTGGTCGTTTTTAGAGTCGTGGTGCTAACCAAAACGCGCTCCTATTATTCAAAAATAGTGGTTGATCGCCAGGTAGAGCGGGCGGTAGCTACTGTCGAGCTTTGCCCACCGTCTAAACAGCAGTATTTTTTATCCTAGCGGTTAAAGATCATTTTTCCTTTTTGGATGTAAAGGAATGTAGCAGGTCCCGATTGCTCTAGCATAGAGGTTGCGAATGCCGCGTCCTTTTATACGTCTTCACGCCCGTCCCATGACCCAATCTGCTATTCCTGTCGATAAAATTCGCTTCAATGAGCAGGGATTGGTCCCAGCGATCGCTCAAGACTATCTAGATGGCACCGTGCTAATGATGGCCTGGATGAATGCCGAGTCGCTAAAAAAGACGATGGAAACAGGTGAGGTCTGGTATTGGAGTCGCTCACGTCAGGAGCTATGGCACAAGGGTGCAACCTCCGGACATTTGCAAAAGGTAAAAGCTCTGCGCTACGACTGCGACAGTGACTCGCTGTTGGTGACGATTGAGCAAATCGGCGACGTGGCCTGCCATACGGGGGAGCGCAGCTGTTTTCATCAGGTGGAGGGTTCCAACGGTGTGGAAGTCGTTGCCCCACCTGCCGATACGCTTTCGCAGGTATTTAGCACAATTGCGGACCGTAAGCGCAATCCCAAACCAGGGTCCTATACCAACAAGCTGTTTGAAGGTGGCGACAATAAAATATTGCAGAAGATTGGTGAAGAGGCGGTGGAGGTGGTGATGGCCTGCAAAGATGATGAGCCGGATGAGATTGCCGGGGAAGTGGCCGATTTGCTGTATCACATGCTGGTGGCGATCGCTCATCACGACGTAGATTTGAAAGCGGTGTATCGCAAGCTTCAATCTCGGCGCTAGCCCTGTAAAATAAGTCCTGTGAAATAATAGTACAAGGTAACTATCGGAGGCAGTTAATGGCCGCTACAGAAAGCGCAGCAAATACTCAGGCGTCTGATGTGTCGTCGTCTGTCGTAGATTCGTCTGTTGCCGAGCAGTCTGTGGTAGATAGAGTGGCGGAGCTGCGATCGCAGCTCCAAAAAGCCAGTTACGCCTATTACGTTCTCGATGCGCCCGACCTGCCCGACTCTGTATACGATCGGCTGTACCGCGAGCTACAGGATTTAGAAGCGCAATACCCCGAGCTGCTCACCCCCGATAGCCCAACCCAACGAGTCGGCGCGGCGCCCGCAGAGCAGTTCACCTCCATACCCCACAACATTCCGCTATACAGTCTGGAAAATGCCTTTGACATTGACGAATACCGAGACTGGCAGGCTCGCTGGCAGCGTATAGAACCTGATATTGGTGAAGCCGATGCAGTCACCGAACTCAAAATTGACGGGAACGCACTGGCGCTCACCTACGAGAATGGTCTGCTGATACGCGGCGTAACCAGAGGCGACGGCATCACAGGTGAAGACATCACGCAAAATGTCCGTACGATTCGCACAATCCCGCTCAGACTGCACATGCCAGACGGTAAAACGCCTCCTCCTATTGTCGAGATTCGGGGTGAAGCATTTTTACCCCTGGACGTATTTGAAGACCTGAACCAAAAGCGCGAAGCGGCAGGCACTGCGCTATTTGCCAATCCTCGGAACGCAGCAGCAGGGACCCTGCGCCAGCTGAACGCGCAGGAAGTGGCAGACCGGCGGCTAGACTTTTTTGCCTACACGCTGCTTATGCCCGAAGGTACGGGCGATGTGAAAGCCCCGAGCGATCAGTGGTCCGCGCTGGAATGCTTGCAGGATTTGGGCTTTCGCGTGAATCCTAATCGGCAGGTCTGTCATACCGCCGATGAGGTGTTTGGGTACTACTCGCAGTGGGAAGAGAAACGCCATGATTTGCCCTACCTGACCGACGGTGTGGTGGTAAAGCTCAACAGCTTTGAGCTGCAAGATCGGCTGGGCTTTACGAACAAGTTTCCTAGGTGGGCGATCGCCCTCAAATACCCCGCCGAAGAAGTGCCCACCATCCTCGAAAAAGTCACCGTTCAAGTTGGCCGCACAGGCGCAATCACCCCTGTCGCCGAGCTAGCCCCCGTTCAGCTCGCAGGCACCACCGTCGCCCGCGCGACCCTGCACAATGCCGACCGACTGGCCGAGCTAGACTTGCACATTGGCGATACCGTCATCGTCCGCAAAGCGGGTGAAATTATCCCAGAAGTCGTGCGAGTTCTGCCGGACTTACGACCCAAAGGCGCACAGGCGTATCACCTGCCATCTACCTGTCCGGTCTGCGAGCAGCCCGTGGTCAAGCCCGAGGGCGAGGCGGTGACTCGCTGTGTAAACGGGTCTTGCCGGGCCATTCTCAGTGGCTCGCTCAGGCATTGGGCTAGCCGAGACGCGATGGATATTAGCGGTCTGGGCGAGCGCCTGGTCGATAGCTGGATAGAGCAGAGCGTGGTGGCATCCATCGCAGATTTATACGATTTGGGCATGGAAGATCTGCTGCCATTAGAGCGCATGGGCAAGCAGCTAGCCAAAAAGCTGATTGATGCGATCGCCGCGTCGAAGCAGCGGCCCTGGTCGAAGGTGCTGTACGGCCTGGGCATTCGCCTGGTGGGTAGCACGAATGCTCAGCTGCTAGCAGATAATTTTGTGTCGGTAAATGCGCTGGCTGAGGCAAGTGAGGATGCGATCGCCCAGGTTTATGGGATTGGTCCGGAAATTGCCCAGTCTGTACGTCAATGGTTTCAGGTGCCCGCGAACCAACAGCTCATTGCTCGCCTGCACGTGGCTGGGCTCCAGCTAGAAGCCGCAGAACCTGCAACCTCGACGCAGCCGCAAACCCTGACCGGTCAGACCTTTGTGCTGACGGGCAGCTTGCCGACGCTGAAGCGTTCGGAGGCCAAAAGCATGATTCAGGCAGCCGGTGGCCGAGTCAGTAGCTCTATTAGCCGTAAAACAAGCTACGTAGTGGTGGGTGATAATGCAGGCTCTAAGCAGATCAAGGCCGAAGAATTAGGTCTAGTACAGCTGAGCGAAGCTGAACTCATTGCACTGCTCGAAGGTACCAGTGCTTAACATCAATGCTCGATATGTATCTTCAATGACTTCACCCTATCCAGTCTTTGAATTACCCCATGGCAGTACCTGTTGTAGCTGGGTGCTTTGACCTATGATGAGGGCTATGTCAATTTTGTCCTACACCTTTAAGCGCGCTCTTCCAGGGGCCAATGGGTTGGCTAGTCGCACTGTCAGTCGTACGGTGACAAGGCGGTTTCGTCGTCGTCTGCTGTGGGGTATGGGGCTGGGCCTTTTTCAGGTGGCGATCGCCCTTTTTCCGCAAACTGTTCGCTCCACCCAAGCAGCCGAGCGTATTACCTTTTCCCTAGGCGGCACCATTGAGCGCACCATTTCTGTAGAGTCGCTGGAGATATACGTTAATGAAGGCCGTATTACCGATGAGCTTGCCCCCTACGAGGGCTATATCAATGACATCGACCCCAATGCGCTAGACGCAGCCAGAACCTTGCTCTCACAGCGGGCAGATATCGATGTCACGACGGTCTCACAGTTTACCTACACCCCCCAAGGTGAGTACCTATTGGACGAAGTGGGCAAGGTTTTCCGGACAGGGGCGCGGCTGCCGGGCGGATATGGCTTGCGAGGTGCGGCCATTCTATCAGCGGCAGATGACGAAGAAGGCCTGACGATTCTCAATGTGATTAAGCGCTTCCCGACCCCTGTGCTGCGGGTAGATTTAGCGCGGGGGCTGGCGATCGCCCGTCAGACCAGCGAGTCACTCAATCAATCAGACGCGGCGACACGCTTGGTAGAACAGCTCTCTTTGCAGTCGGCGACGATCCCCTTCCCAAAAGGTCAATCCGCCGCCATGCTCAACCAGCTGGCAAACCAGGCGGGTGCCTTCGACGTACGGCAGCTTTCTGTGCGTGTCAAGGCCAGTAGCGAGCCAGTAGATATTTATTTGCCGCAGGCCACCACCAACGTTTTCAGTAACGAGCTGCTGTCCAACAACATTTTGGGTGACGGCTCTGGCAATAGCTTTGGCAGTAATGTGGCCCCGCCGCCCTTTCGGTTCAACGTCTCTACGTCCAAGCCGCAGAGCGGTGCATCAACCCCAGATCCTACGCTCAATAACTCGCTGCTGAACTTTCCTTCTCAACAGGCGCAAAGGCCGCTTGGCGGGCTGCCGACGGTGATTATTTCCCATGGCTTCGGCAACGAACGTAGAACCTATCAGTATCTGGCCGAGCATTTGGCCGCCCATGGGTTTGCGGTCATTAGTGTCGAGCATCCTGGCAGTAGCGCAGAACAGTTTGCTGCTCTGGTGTCCGGGCGGACCAGTCAGGTCGTAGCCGATGAGGAATTTACCAGACGGCCCCAGCTGATTTCTGAGGTGCTAGATGAGCTAGAGGCCAGGGCGGCTATTAATAAGAGCTTTAGCACTATTAACTTCAACAATGTGGGGGTTATTGGTCAGTCTTTTGGCGGGTATACGGCGCTGGCTGTTTCGGGTGCGCCGATTAATTTTGACTCACTCAAAGAAGACTGTCCGCCAGAATTTACGGTAAATCCGTCGCTGTTTTTACAGTGTCAGGCGATGGCGCTGGCACCTGAAAACGGCTCACAGTTAAATTTGTCCGACGATCGCATTCGCGCAGTGGTGGCGATTAATCCGGTAACGAGCGCTATTTTTGGCCCAGATAGCATGGCGCAAATTGAGGTGCCCATGCTGATGATGACCAGCAGTGCCGATACCATTACCCCGGCGCTTACAGAGCAAATTCGTCCGTTTACCTGGCTCACGAATAGCGATCGCTACCTGCTGTTATTTGATGGTGGTACGCACTTTTCTACCATTGGTACCTCCGGCGACGAAAACTTTTTGTTCCCGCCCGAGCTGGTGGGTACGTTTTCAGCGGTGGGTCGCCGGTATACCGAGGTCATGAGTCTGGCCTTTTTAAACACTTACCTCAAAGGGGATAGTCGCTATCAGCCCATTCTTTCTAGCGCATTTACCACGCGCTTTTCCGAGCCTGAGCTACCCCTTAGCCTGATCACCGATTTGCAGCCCAATCAGCTTTCGAGCTACCTACAACTGGCTGCAGACGATCGTCTACCAGACGCGATACAGGCGGTAGAGCGTACCGTAGACCAGCTAGCAGGCGATCAGCTGGCAGACGATCAGCTAGCAACTGAAGGCGAGCGGCAACCAGCGACTCAGCAGTTTGACCTTGAGCTACCTGCCCAAACGACTGATGACTGACGGTTTTATCAACTTACACAAGCCGCTCACCTGGACCTCCCACGACTGTGTTGGCCGGATGCGGCGATTACTGGGCACCAAAAAAGTAGGCCATGGTGGTACCCTCGACCCTTTAGCCACAGGTGTGCTACCTGTCGCCGTAGGGCGGGCGACCCGGCTACTGCAGTATTTACCAGAAGGTAAGGCGTACCAGGCAACGATTCGATTTGGGGTGACGACTGCCACCGATGATTTAGAAGGTGAGGTGATTCGCCAGGTGTCAGCAGTGCAGCTGTCTCGACAGGCGGTGGAGGCTATGCTGCCCACCTTTACCGGCGTACTCGACCAGGTGCCCCCGATGTACAGCGCGGTACAGGTGGGTGGCAGGCGACTGTATGACCTAGCGCGAAAGGGTAAAGCGGTCGATGTCCCTGTGCGGCGGGTGACCATTCACCAGCTTACGGTGCAAGCCTGGCAGGCGGGTGACTATCCAGAATTAACGCTGAGTGTAGCCTGTGGACCCGGTACATACATTCGTTCGCTGGCCCGTGATTTGGGTGAGGCGATGGGGACGGGTGCGACGCTGGCCGGGCTAGTACGTACTCACAGCAGTGGGTTCGAGCTAACAGAGAGTCTCACGCTAGAAGCCTTGGAAAAGCGGCTGGATCAAGGGTGCTTTGAGCCTGTGGAGGCCGGTGTGATGATGGCGCATTTGAGGGCGATCGCTTTGCCCCCTGCCCTTTCCCGGCGCTGGCGATTGGGCCAAAAGCTTGCCCTTAGCGACGTTGCGGATATCACGTTACCCTCGCTGCTGCCCCCTCATGGCAAGCTCCATGAACCTTTGCGAGTGATAGATGCCCAAAGCCAGACGTTTTTGGGCATTGGTGAATTTCGTGAGGGCGTAGCGACGCTTCCTGCTATTGCTGACGCGAATGCTCCTAACGCAGGCTCTCCTGCTGTTGAAGATCAGGTGATTTTTGCTGCCAAACGTGTGTATCGACCGCTCGGCTAAATTGTGGGGTGGGAGGACGGGCTATATGTAACATTTCGCAACATTACTTTAAGCTTCGTGGGTGAATTTGAACCCCTGCTAGTTCGGTATTACAGGTGGTTTTGGTGGTGATGGGGTGGGTGATGAAATACGCGATCGCCCGCTAAGATGGCGTTAGAGTGCGATATGATGATTCTTAATAGCTCAATCGCGTTTGGAAGTAAAAGATGGTTACACTCAAAATCGTTGTTTACATTACGGTGTCGTTTTTTGTTGGCCTCTTTATCTTTGGCTTCCTGAACGGAGATCCTGCCCGTAACCCCAGTGGCAGAGACTTTGATTAAGGGTCAGTTGACCCTCGGTCAACTGAAGGTCAACTGACTGGAAAAAAGGGTTGACTAAAAAAACGCTTCAAAATTTAGCTCCAAAGAGATCAGTTCGCATTGTCGGGCTGATCTTTTTTCTGGCTTACCCGTATCAAAATCATGTCTAAATGCTTATAAGGTATTACAGAGTTCTTTGGGGGGAGGTGGTCGTAGATGGTTCATATCAACCTGCCACCTGAACCACCACCTGCTGCCGAGGTCGTCACTGTTGCTGCGCCGGTTTCACAGTCGGACTCAGCATCTCTCCCAGACGGTTTACTAGACGAGTTGCTCATCTCTGAGTCAACAGTCGAACCTTCTTTCGCCCGGTCGCTTGCTCAACACACATTGCTGACTCAGCAGCCCACTTCCGAACAGCTGCCTACCTTGCCTGCTGCCGAGAATACACCCACCGAGAATACGCCCGCCGAGAATACACCCGCCGAGAATGCGCCGATAGAAGACGCGCCCCTGCCCCCTGAGCCAGAGACGAGTCCTACTGACCCGCAGCCCTCAGGGGGACTTGCCTCTGAGCTAAACCTCTCTGCGGATACGCAAGAATTTGACCCGAACTCGCAGACGATTACCGCCCGTGGCAATGTCCTTTTGCGGCTCAACGATGCCATTATCAGAGCCGACGAGCTGTGGGTAAATTTGGTCAATCGCTATGCTTTGGCTGAGGGGGATGTGCTACTCACGCGCGGTGCGCAAATTGTTCGGGGTAGACGCCTGGAATACAACTTTATTCAGCAGTCGGGTGTGGTGGAAGAAGCGGTTGGGACGATTTATTTCCCCGATATTGAAACAGATTTTTCGTCTCCGCTTCAGGATGATAGTCGGGGCGATATCCGCAGAGATGGTGTAGCCTCTGGCAGACGTGCCTACGATCCGGTGGGTCGTCAGCCGGATTTTCGGGTAGAAAGCGACGGCAGCTTGCAGTTTGGGACGCGGCTGAGTACTCAACCGCCGGACGATGATGAGGATATAGATGCTAATGACGATGACGAAGATCAAGATTCGGTCCTGAACCAGCTACGATTTGAGACGGGGCGGCTTTCTTTTGATGTGGATGGATGGCGGGCCGATGAAGTGCGAATTACGAACGATCCGTTTTCGCCGCCAGAGCTAGAGCTACGTGCAAACGGCCTGCTGCTGCGCAATGTTTCACCCACTCAAGACGAGCTGCTGCTCAGAAGGCCCCGGCTGGTATTTGACGATGGGCTGTCTATTCCGTTGTTGCGATCGCGCATTCGCCTCAGTCGTGGACGCCTCAATACAGAAGATCTCAATCCGGTGCCTACGCCGATTGGGATTGATTCAAGCGATCGCGGTGGCCTTTATTTGGGTCGCAAAGTTCCGCTAATCACCTCAGAAAAAATTCGTTTGAACCTCACCCCACAGCTCTTTGTGGCCCGCGCCTTCAGCGGTGAAAACGGCTCCCCAGTCTCCCTTCGCAACTTTGGTGCAACCGCTGACTTCAACGCGCAGCTCACCCCGCGCACTACAGTTGACGCCAACGCCGATATCACTAGTTTTGATCTCCCGGAACTGTCCGAGAATCTTCGAGCTAGCGTCAGCGCCAATCAGCTGATTGGCGACCACCAGCTATCTTTGCAGTACATCTATCGTGAGCGCCTGTTCAATGGATCTCTGGGCTTTCAAGATGTTCAGTCTAGCCTTGGGCTGTTGCTAGTCTCCCCTACCTACCAGCTGGGCGATACCGGCCTGAAGTTTAGCTACCAGGCCAGTGCCCAGATCATCAACGCCGAGACCGACCGCCCCTTCCTGATTGCGGTCGATGATTCTGACACCGATCGTATTACCGCCGTTCGCTACCAGGGTAGTGCCGCGCTTCGTCGTACCTTTGGCCTATGGCGCGGTCAGCCCAAGCCACCTACCCAGTCACAGGGGCTACGTTACACGCCTGCTCCTGTGGTGCCCTATCTCGATTTGAATGCAGGCGTACGCACTACGCTGACTAATTACAGTACCGGAGACAATCAAAATAGCCTGATTGCAGATATTGGTCTGGAAGCTCAGCTAGGTCACTTCGCCCGCGACTTTGGCGACTATACCCGGCTGAACGTGGCCTATTCCCAATCGTTTGTTGGCGAGGCCGACTCCCCCTTTCTTTTCGACCGTCAGGTCGACCGCAACGTCCTGTCTCTGGGAATTGTCCAGCAAATCTATGGGCCTTTTCTTGCCGGATTTCAAACGGCGCTGAGCTTTGATGGCGGTGAACCCATCAACACGATTTACTCATTGGAATACAGTCGCCGCACCTATGGCCTATTGCTGCGCTACGATACTACCCAAGAAGTTGGCTCCATCGGCTTCAGGCTCAGCAACTTTAGCTGGATCGGCGGCACCGATCCCTTCGATACGCCTCGAATTCGCCGGGTGGAAGGCGGTGTAGTTGAGCTACGTTAAAACGGATAAATTACTTGCTTTAGTAGATAAAGCTTGCAATTCCGTGATATTACGGATTGAATGGTAGCTAGGGAGCGTGGTAAGCGTAGCAACTAAATGACATTAACCACATTTTCAACCTCACAAGACGCGCAGCAGGCCGCAGCGCTGATGGATGGCTACCGTTTCGAGCTAGGTAGTCACGATGCCCCTCAGTGGGTGTCGCTATGGCTAGCGTCTTACTCACCCACGTGGATCAGAAGCGCTGTAATCGAAGCGCTGTATCAGGGCCGCTACAAGGCTTTCTCGGTTCGTCAAATTTTAGAACTGTGGCAAAGGCGAGAGAAGCCCGTTCGTCATGCTTCCCACGACTTTGAAGCCGCTGTTTGCCGAGAGTACGAGAGTATCGAGCGATCGCCAGTATCGAATGCATCGACGCCAAAGTCGATTGCTGTTCCTGTGCCCTCACTCTCCACAGCCTCGTCCCAAGAGCCTGCAACGCTCAGAGCCAGTCGCCGTATCCATCAGTCTTTATCTTCTATTTCATTCAACTTATCCGAAACCCACCAGTCAGCTGAGCCTCAGCCAGACGTTAACCTGCAGGCTGAGTCTTCAGAAGATTTAGTAGATGATACTCAAATCGCTCATCGCACCTCCCGGCGAGAACTCATTGAAACTGCCCAGACCCTGCAATCACAGCGTCAGTCGAATGGCGTTTCATATTCTTCTGCTCGCGCCATTCAGCCGTTCAAGCCCGCCTTACCGTTTTCGGCTCAAACGCTGAGGCTCGCCAGGCAGAAGGCGTTGGCAACACAGTAGATAACGCTAAGGCTTGGGCGGCTTTGCGCAATTAAGACTTCGGTGGCTTCGCGCCCATCCGAATTTCAGAGCAAAAAGATGCGATTCTCAGTCCACTGGCCAGCTCTGTAATCCCTGTTCGCATTCGCAGGTTGTCATTAATAAACCAGAGCCGCTCTGTGGACTGGGCCTCTTTGGTTTCTGTGTTGATAGTGAGCACTTCCTCGTCGAGGCTGTAGGTGCCTGTTTGCGGCGGCGTTCCGACACTGCCGCTGCGGAGTAACTTTCCTTCGCTGGTTTCTGGCGTGTCGCCATCGCCAATTAGGGGTACGAGTAATGTGGTCAGCACGGTGGGTTTGGTATCGCCATCTACGGTGCTGCTTTGCTGTACCTGTAGTCCGCACAAGGGCTTTGCGTGATCAGCACCCACTTGTTCACACAGCTGCTGCACTTCGGTAGCCTCAGCAGCTAAAAAGTTCACTTCCAAATCAGACTTGCCCGCCTTTGACTGCTGTGACGACAGGGCATGGGTGGTGCGCTGGGAAAACCATCTTCCGGCCATCTTTTCAAAAAAGTTCACAATTTCCATGGGCCCACCGAAAAATAAGTCTACAGTTCTTTACCTCCTTTAATTTTACGTGTAATTGGTCACGATTCCCTGGCAAAAAAACGGACAGAAAAAGGTCGAAAACCTGCGAGTCCTGGGCTTAACGGATAATCTGCCTCGCGGCAAATGATAAGCTAGCCTTTGGAAAATAAAACAGATATTAAGAGCGTTCATCCCATGACCGGAACCAGCCAAACTCCTTTGTTACTCCGCGCGGCCCAGGGCGAATCGGTTGAGCGCCCCCCGGTTTGGATGATGCGCCAGGCAGGCCGCTACATGAAGGCTTACCGTGACCTGCGCGAAAAGTATCCTTCCTTCCGTGACCGATCCGAGATTCCAGAAGTGGCTATTGAGGTGTCTTTGCAGCCCTGGAGGGCATTTAAGCCCGACGGCGTGATTTTGTTCTCGGATATTGTGACGCCATTGCCAGGCATGAATGTGGCGATGGACGTTGCTGAAGGCAAGGGCCCCGTGATTGAGTCCCCGATTCGCTCGCAGGAACAGATCGACGCGCTTACGACGCTGAATCCTGATGAGTCGATGCCCTACATTCGCAAAATCCTCGGTGCGCTGCGTGAGGAAGTGGGCAATGAGTCTACGGTATTGGGCTTTGTGGGTGCCCCATGGACGCTGGCGGCCTACATCGTAGAAGGCAAGGGGTCGAAGACCTATTCTGTCATTAAGAATATGGCATTTTCTGAGCCGAAAATGCTTCACACCCTGCTGAGCAAAATTGCGGACAATATCGCTATCTATGTACGTCATCAAATTGACTGCGGTGCGCAGGTGGTGCAGCTGTTCGACTCTTGGGCAGGTCAGCTGAGCCCTCAGGACTATCGCACCTTTGCCTTGCCCTATCAGCAGCAGATTGTTCGCCAGGTGAAGGAAACTCACCCCAATACGCCGTTGATTCTGTTGGTAAGCGGCAGTGCTGGCTCCTTGGAGATTATGAAGGAGTCTGGTGTGGATATTATTAGCGTGGACTGGACGGTGGATATGGCGGATGCCCGTCGTCGGTTGGGTGCGGATATGAAGGTGCAGGGGAATATGGATCCCGGTGTGCTGTTTGGCTCTAAAGAGGTGATACGCGATCGCATTATTGACACCGTGAAAAAAGCCGGTCCCAACGGCCACATCCTGAATCTGGGTCACGGCATTTTGCCTGGCACCCCTGAAGAGAATGGGGCATATTTCTTTGAGATTGGTAAGCAGGTAAATGAGCTAATCTAGCGGCTCATACCTTTTAATAACTGGCCCAAGGTGTCTCATCGCCTTGGGCTTTTCAGTGTCAGAATAATCAGGTCTTCATCAAAACCATTAAGTCTTCACTGCAAGCGAGCATCATGCGTATCTTTATCACTGGCGCGAGTGGCTGCATTGGCCACTACCTGGTCGAAACCCTCATCGAAAATACCGACCACGAGCTGTTTTTGATGATGCGTAACCCCGCCAAGCTAAAGGTCCCAACCGACAGCCGCGAAGGTATCCACGTATTGAAAGGCGATATGCGCGAAGTGGCACAGTTTGCCGACCTGCTGAAGACGATGGATACGGCTATTTTGGTGGCAACGTCTTGGGGGGACCCGAAGGAAAGCTACGAAATTAACGTAGAGAAGACGCTGGAGATTATGAACCTGCTGGATGTAGAACGCTGTCAGCAGGTCATCTATTTTTCTACCGCGAGCATTCTAGATCGAGATAATACGCCGCTAAAGGAAGCCGGTGAGATTGGCACTGACTATGTGCGGACGAAATACATTTGCCATGAAAAGCTGAGTGAACTAGCGATCGCACCCAAAATCACCACCGTATTCCCCACCCTCGTATTCGGTGGCAGCGACACCAAACCCTACTCCCACATTGCCGGAGGCCTGAGTGAAGTCGCCAGCTACATCGGCATCATCCGCTTCATCAAAGCAGACGGCAGCCTACACTACATCCATGCCAAAGACATCGCTGAAGTCGTCCGACATTTGGTAGACCATCCACCTGCCGAGGGTGAATCCAGAGAGCTGGTGATCGGCAATCCTTCCAAAACGGCCAATGAAGTCGTTCAAGACATCACCCAGTATCTGGGCAAGCGTACCTATTTTCAGGTACCGCTTTCATTCGGTTTAGCCAACGCCATTATCAAAATTTTCAACATCCGCATGGCCGACTGGGACCGCTTCTGCATGGAGTACCGCCACTTTACCTATCAAAATGCGGTGACCCCCTCTAGCTTTGGCCTCCAAGATAACTACCCCACTATCGAAGATGTGTTTCGCTCGGCAGGGGTAATGCCGAAGGGATAGCAGAAACCGAACCCTGAGCGGAGTCGTAGGCGTAGCCTTCTCATAGAGTAGGATGGCCGGAACACGCCTGAGATCTTTGGCTGGGTTGTGGCTTCGACTCCGCTCAGCCAGCGGTCAGTGATCGGTACACGAGGGGTGAGCGTAGCCGAATCCCCGACTCCGCTCAGCCAGCGGTCAGTGATCGGCACACGAAGGGTGAGCGTAGCCGAATCCCCGACTCCGCTCAGCCAGCGGTCAGTGATCGCTTTATCATCCTAAGCAGATCTGTTTAATCCAGCCTGTTATAGTACATCTGTCTATACCTACTTCATGGCGCTATCGATGGCGATTATTTCTTCCAAACAATCTGCGGGCGACGGTGCGAAGAAAAAGAAAGCGTCTAAGTCATCTGAGCAATTAAGCAACCAGGAAGAAGCGCTGCCCCTGAGCCAGTCGTTGGCCAGCGGTATCGAGACGCCGTCTAAGTTTTCGCGTTCCTCTAATGAGCCCTCCTCAAATAAGCAGGACCCGAAGCCTGAAAAGACTGAGCTGCTAGATGGCGAGGCCAAACCTGCGGAACTGGCTCGCCACGAGGACGGCATTCGCCCTGAGTCGATCTCTGACTACATCGGTCAAAAAGCGCTCAAAGAAGTGCTAAACATTGCCATCCAGGCCGCGAAGTCTCGTCAGGAACCGCTAGACCATCTGCTGCTGTACGGTCCGCCTGGTCTGGGGAAAACGACCATGGCCTTGATTCTGGCCCAGGAGATGGAAGTGGACTGCAAAATTACGACCGCGCCTGCCCTGGAGCGACCCAGAGATATTGCCGGTTTGCTGGTGAATATGAAAGCAGGCGATGTTCTTTTTATCGATGAGATTCATCGACTCTCGCGGGTAACCGAAGAGATTTTGTACCCGGCAATGGAAGATGCCCGGCTCGATATCACGATTGGTAAGGGGCAGAGTGCCAGGACGCGGAGTATTCCGCTGCAGCCGTTTACGTTGGTCGGTGCGACCACTAAGGTCGGTGCGCTGGCCTCTCCGCTGCGCGATCGCTTTGGCCTGGTCCAAAGGCTGCGCTTTTACGAAATTGATGAACTCACACAGATTGTGCTGCGGACTGCCGACGTGCTGAAAACCGAGGTGCTCCCCGGTGGCGCAGAAGAAATTGCTCGCCGAGCAAGGGGCACACCGCGTATCGCTAACCGCTTGCTGAAGCGGGTGCGGGACTATGTGCAGGTGAAGAAGCTGGGGGCGATTGATAAGGCGATCGCCGCCGAAGCCCTGGAGCTATTCAACGTCGACCCCTGCGGCTTGGACTGGACCGACCGCAGACTGCTGACGCTAATGATCGAAAACTTCAACGGTGGCCCGGTGGGCCTGGATACGATGGCTGCTTCTACCGGTGAAGATTCTCAGACGATTGAAGAAGTGTACGAGCCCTATCTGTTGCAGATTGGCTACCTACAGCGAACGCCACGGGGCCGAGTGGTCACCCCTGCGGCCTGCCGCCATCTGGGCTACGAAGTCCCACACAATCGATTCTTCATGCCTGATGCGCCACTGTTTAACCTGTTCGATTCTACAGAGCCCGATTCTACAGAGTCTGGCTCCACAGAGGATGAGCCTTCCGTTATCGAAAATTCGGGTGGTTGAACGGAGGATGAGCAGACGGGCAAATAGCAGGCTGTTTCTCAAAAGGTCTATGCTGAAGAGAGAAATCTGCCTGTTTTCTGTTTCCCCGATCTTTTCATCCTAATGATCCAAAAAGTTCTGAGATGGCCGCTGAGTATTCTGCTGTGCTGTGGACTGATGCTTGGTAGTTTAACGATCTTCGCGATGCCTGCCGCTGCCGATCGCTCAGGATTCACTGGGCTAAAGTCTGGGATAACTCGGGCCGCTGCCGAGCAGGACTGGGGCAGTATTGGCCTTTTACGAAAAGCCGCTTTTGCCGCGACGCAGGCCGGTCAGTTTGATAAAGCTGAGGAAAAATGGAGCGAGCTGATTGTTCAGCTACCCGAAGAGGCGGCTGTATGGAGTAATCGAGGCAACGTGCGCGTACGCCAGAATAACCTGGACGGGGCGATGGCCGACTATAGCAAAGCGATCGCGCTAGCCCCGGCTGAACCAGACCCCTATTTGAATCGGGGGGCCGTGTGGGAAGCGATGGGACAATGGGAAAGTGCGATCGCTGATTACAACCGCGTTTTGCAGCTCAATCCGGACGATCCGGCAGCTTATAACAACCGTGGAAATGCGGAAGCCGGATTAGATGAATGGGAGCTGGCGATCGCCGATTATCAGGCAGCCATAACTTTACAGCCAAGCTTTTCTCTGGCTTACGGCAACTATGCCCTGGCCCTTTATCAAACGGGGGAGCAACCCAGATCCTTACAAATTATGAAGAGCCTGGTTCGTAAATATCCCAACTTCGTAGACATGCGAGCTGCGCTGACTGCTGCCCTGTGGGATGCAGGCCAGCGGGGCGAAGCAGAGAGTAACTGGGTTGCTGTAGTGGGCCTTGATACTCGCTACAAAGACCTTAACTGGGTTCGCAATGTCAGACGTTGGCCCCCAAAGATAACAACCGCTCTAGAGCACTTTCTGTCGCTGTAAATGCCCTTCCTACGACGCTCGAACGGTTACCTGTAAGTCACCGATGTATGTTAGCCCACAAGTTACTGAAGCGTAAATTTATACCTTCATGCTATCTTGATCCTGATTCCGTAGATTTTCATAGAAGTGTCAGGGTATACACGGATCTTTATAGATACGGAGCACGATAAGATGACACATCTTTGAAGTATCCACTGAGTGAGTCAACCATGACTTGCCTGGCTCACTTCAATGAATTCTTTGAATGGCGCAGCGTTATTCTCTACAAAGGGGTTTCTCCTTGGTTGGACCTAACAGCTACCATTTCAAGCGGTGTGTAGGTTTTGTTTCTGCTTTATGTATTTATGTCACTGCTCCAGTTGTGGCCCATATCACAGCAATTCCTCTCCGCTTGAGCGGCGTGTTCGATAATGCTTAGACGCCTTCCCCTAACTCAGTCATCTTCTCAATTCCCAACGCCTACAGATGGCCTTGGTTATCCTGCTGTTGGCCATCATGGATATGCCAGCAATCAGGCCTCTTCCCTCTCTAATGGTGCTTCTGGTGTCTCTACAGCGTCCTTGAACGCCTCAGAATCCTTTCATTCGTCTGGCCATAGTTCAGACGCTGGAGTTTTGGAAGTTGACCAGCTTAAGCAGCAAATTCAGCAACAGCGGCGTTTGCTGCAGGTGGAGCGTAAGTTAGGGCAAACACTCCATTTCTCTACAATTGCCTCTACTACGGTGGTTGAAACAGCCGCGCTGTTTAACGCCAGACAGGTGAGTCTGCTGCGCTACGATGCGGCGACGAATACCTGTGGTCTGGTTGTTCGCTACTGTCAAACCCAGGCTTTGGCCTATCAGCGGGCGATCTCAATAACCGAAGCCTCATTTCCTTTACTGTTAGCTCAGCTCGCTAGCGGTCAATCAGTACAATTTTCCCCGGCTCAGAAGCCCTCTACAACAGAAGCTTTTACGACAGAAACCCAGCGTTGGCTATCCGATAGTCCAGGAAGCTGGCTGTTTGTGCCGATTCGGGTAAGCCCCACAGACGATACTTTTTGGGGGGTGATGACACTGTGTCTGCCAGAGCGTGAGACTTGGACTGAAGATGCGATCGCTGCTGCTGATAGCATCATCGTTGCGCTAACCTCAGCCATGCAGCATGCCCAGCAGTACCATGAGCTGTTAGTTGCCAACCAGGAGCTGCAAAAGCTTGCCCTTTCCGACGGCCTGACCTCCCTGGCCAACCGCCGCCGGTTCGATGAGCACCTCGCTGACGAATGGCAACGATTGGCCAGAGACCGGCAGCCGCTATCTCTGATCCTGTGCGACCTGGATCACTTCAAGCGCTACAACGACACCTTTGGTCATCCGGCAGGCGATCGTTGCCTCATTCGCGTTGCCAGAGCGCTCCTCAGCGGCCCTCAGCGCCCTGCTGACCTGGTTGCCCGCTACGGCGGTGAAGAATTTGCCATCGTCTTGCCCAATACCGATACTCACGGTGCCTGGCGCATTGCCCAAAAAATTCATGAGAGCATCCGCGCCCTCAAAGTCGACCACGCGCCTGGAAACGAAGAACCTTATGTCACGGTAACCATGGGCGTATCTACCGTGATTCCGGGGCATGACAACACCCCTCAGATGCTGGTGCAGGCTTCTGACCTAGCGCTATATCATGCTAAGCAGCAAGGCCGTAACCGCACCTACATTAATGCTCACTACAACACCGTTGAAAAAGGCCGAGGCTCGCAGCGCTCCGATGCTTCTCTAGACGTGATGCCCACGGACGCCTAGGTCGTGTAGTTTGCTAGCTTTGCAAAGCTATCGGCCTGCAAGCTAGCGCCACCGACAAGGGCACCATCAATTTCGCTCTGTGCCATAATCTCATCCACATTGGCAGGCTTCACCGAGCCGCCGTATTGAATAGACACTTCTTTATTATCTAACAGGGCTCGAATGCTGCCGATGGTCCGGTTCGCCTCATCTGCCGCGCAGGTATCGCCAGTCCCGATTGCCCAAATCGGCTCGTACGCAATCACCAAATTGAACTGGTTTACATCCACCAGTGCTTTTGTAATCTGATTCTTGATCACAGCGTCAGTTTCGTTGGCGTCTCGCTGCTGCTTCGTTTCCCCGACGCACAAAATAGGCGTCAGCCCAGCCATCTGAGCCGCTTTCAACCTGGCATTAACGGTCTCGTCCGTCTCGCCAAAATACTGACGGCGCTCGCTATGACCCACCACCACATAGCGCACCCCAACTTCTTTGAGCATTGCGCCCGAAATCTCACCTGTGTACGCCCCTTCTCTTTCCCAGTGAATGTTCTGAGCACCCACCTGAATGCGGTTTCTTTGCAGCTTATCGACAAGCACACCAAGCGTGGTAAAAGGGACGCAGAGCACCAGCTCTCTATCGTCAGGCGTCCCTTCGATCTGGGGCATCAACTGCTGCACAAACTCTAGGGCCTCTGCCTGAGTTTTGTGCATCTTCCAATTACCAGCAATTACAACTTTTCGCACAGGGTTTCTTATATAGGCGTAGCATTCCAAATCGTACAGGTAAACCCCGACACCAGGCAATTTTGTATGAATTAAAAAGACCCAGCAGTGCCGATGTGTTTGTTTAGCTTTGGACTGTAAAAGGGCGGAACCCGAACCCTGAGCGGCGTCGTTCGCGAAGCGTTCTCGCAGAGTAGGGTGGCCGGAATGTGCCTGGAATCCTTGGCTAGGTTGTGACTTCGACGCCGCTCAGCCAGCGTTATATTTTGGCTTCTTCATTTAGAGGTTTTTGTACGCTGAAAACCTACAATCCCTTGCCAAGTCATAACATCATCAGGAGCTTGCTCATACGCTTCCACTCTGCGATCAAGCTCCTGTTTTTGTTCCTCTGTTGGCGCAAGGTACGATTCATCTTCAGCAACGCTATCCCAAATTGCCTGAACTAGAAGAATTCTGTCTTCTAAGCTAAATGATGAAATTTGATTCAGTGTAGCTGTGAAATCCATAGTGCTAAACCTCTGTATAGGCTGATAGCTAAACTGGCCTGAGCAGGTACGAGCAATGCTTTTACCTATCATAACGGTCTTTAAAAACAAAAAGATGAAGCTGCTTTGTGAACTTCATCCTTTTATTGCCTTCAGCAAAAGCCGTTAGCGCCTGCTAATCGAAATCAGGTCAAGAGGGTCAAGAGGAACAGTCAGGATGGCTATTCTACTCGACGCCCGCTGCTGCTTTCGCCTTCTCCGCCTCGTCGGGGTGAATCCCCAAACGGGTCAGGTTCACGCGGCCACGGTTATCAATCTCGCGTACCTTCACCAGCACTTCGTCATCTACATTCACTTCGTCTTCTACCTTGTTCACTCGGTAGTCGGCGAGCTGTGAAATATGAATCATGCCTTCTTTGCCCGGCATAATCTCGACGAATGCGCCAATCGGAATCACGCGGGTGACCTTGCCCATGTACACATTGCCAGCCTCGGGCACGTGGGTAATCCCTTCGATCATCTTCTGGGCCTGCTTGGCCTTCTCAGAATCGACCGCAGAAATCGTCACCATGCCGTCGTCTTGAATGTCGACCTTGGCACCGGTGGCTTCGGTAATTGCCTTGATTTGCTTACCACCAGGCCCAATCACCATGCCGATTTGCTCTGGCTTCACCTGCATCGTCAGCAGGCGAGGCGCGTAAGGCGACACCTCTTCGCGGGGCTTGTCGATGGCACCCAGCATTTTTTCAAGGATATGCAAACGAGCCGGGCGAGCCTGGTTAATGGCTTCGCTAATCACTTCCATGGGCAGGCCAGTGATTTTCATGTCCAGCTGGAGAGCGGTGATGCCGCTGTCGGTACCCGCAACCTTAAAGTCCATGTCGCCCAGGAAGTCTTCGATGCCCTGAATGTCGGATAGGATGCGGACTTCTTCGCCTTCGCGAATCAGGCCCATGGCGGCGCCACTGACGGGCTGGCTGATGGGTACACCCGCGTCCATTAGCGACAGCGTAGAACCGCAGACCGAGCCCATGGAGGTAGATCCGTTAGAGGACAGACACTCGGAGACGACGCGGATGACGTAGGGGAAGTCTTCCTGGCTGGGGAGGACGGGAAGTAGCGCGCGTTCGGCGAGGGCGCCGTGACCCACTTCGCGGCGACCGGGCGATCGCATAGGCCGCGTTTCACCCACCGAGTAAGGCGGGAAGTTGTAATGGTGCAGATACTTCTTGTCATCACCAGGGTGCAGGTCGTCCATCATCTGTGCGTCGCCGGGGGTGCCTAGCGTGGCCACAGATAGTACCTGGGTCAGGCCCCGGCGGAACAGGCCCGTACCGTGCACTCGGTTGGGCAATACGCTAGTGCGGCAGGTGATTTTACGAATTTCGTCGAGTTTGCGACCGTCCACGCGGACGCCTTCTTCCACAATCTGTGCTCGCATGAGCTTTTTGGTCAGCGCCTTGAAGGCTTTGCCCAGTAGCTTTTTATCGCTGTCGACGGCTGCGCGAACGGTGTCGTCTTCAGCTTTCTCGGCAATTTCTTCAGCCATTTTGGCTTTGATTTCGTCGAGCTTGCCGTCTCGCTTAGACTTGCTCTGCTCGAACTGCTTTAACACTTCTTTGATATCGGCAGTGGCGCGATCGCTCAAAAATGTCTCCAGCTCAGGGGAAGACTTCGGCTCCGGCTCAGTAGGCCGCTCTAGGCCCAGTTCCTTAACCAGGTCCAGCTGTGCCGTAATCAGGTCGCGAACCACTTCATAACCAAAGTCAATCGCTTCAATCACGTCTTGCTCGGGCAGCTGATTCGCTCCAGCTTCTACCATGATCACGCCCTCAGGGGAGCCTGCGACGATCAAATCTAGCTCGCCGTCTTCAATTTCCTGGTAGGTGGGGTTGATGATAAAGTCATCGCCGACCAACCCTACACGTACTGCGGCCATGGGACCGTTGAACGGAATTTCGGCCAGCAGCACCGCAATTGATGCGCCAGTCGCGGCGAGTACGTCGGGTGGGACGTCTTCATCCATTGATAGGGTGGTGGCCACGATTTGAATATCGTCGCGAATCCACTGGGGAAATAGAGGACGCATGGGACGATCAATCAGGCGACTGGTCAGGGTCGCCCGTTCGGGAGGACGGCCTTCACGGCGTAAAAAGCCGCCAGGGATGCGCCCTGCTGCGTACATTCGCTCTTCGTAATCCACCAGCAGGGGTAGGAAGTCGATACCTTCTCTACCGCTAGATCTTGTAGCTGATACCAATACAGCCGTATCGCCCGAACTGATGAGTACCGAGCCCCCAGCCTGAGGGGCAAACAGCCCTACCTTCAGCTGAATATCTCGACCGTCGATTGAAATCGACTTATCAATTTCTTGCATTGAGGAGTCCTTACTCTGTTTAGTTTTCTCATTTTGCTAGTGTGGCAATCGTATCACTGATAATGAATCACTGATAAATAAGCCTTGCGCGGTTGGCCTAATCGCTAGCTATGGGAGTTGTCAACTGGGATAATGGCTGCTGTGTCGGTTTGATGCGTGCGATTTTGCCAATACTATAGAAATTAGGCCTGCATCTGGTTTTTACGACTCGAACATCACGACGACCTACAGCATTTTTATTAAAAACACCATGGCAATTCTTGTAACCGGTGCGGCCGGATTTATCGGTTTCTTTCTTTCTTTGCGCCTTTTGGAAGCTGGTGAGGTGGTCTACGGTGTCGACTCGCTCAATGACTATTACGATGTTGGGCTCAAGCAGGGGCGACTGGCGCATCTAGAATCGTTTGAAAATTTCACATTTGAAAAGATGGATTTGAGCGATCGCAGCGCGATCTCCACCCTATTTGCCAGCAACGCCTTTGAATGTGTGGTGAACCTGGCTGCCCAGGCGGGCGTTCGCTACTCCCTAGAAAATCCGTTGGCCTACGCAGATAGCAACTTGCTGGGCTTTATAAATATCTTGGAAGGCTGTCGCCACAGTAAGGTGGGGCATCTCGTATTTGCCTCCTCTAGCTCGGTGTACGGCAAAAATAAAAAGGTGCCCTTTGCCACCGACGACCGGGTAGATCATCCGGTTTCTCTGTACGCGGCGACTAAGAAGGCAAATGAGCTAATGGCCCATTCCTACAGTCATCTGTATGATTTGCCGATGACGGGGCTGCGATTTTTTACGGTGTATGGGCCATGGGGCAGGCCGGATATGGCTTACTTTAAGTTTGTGGATGCGATCGCCAAAGGCAAACCTATCGATGTGTACAACCACGGCAAAATGAAGCGTGACTTCACCTACATCGACGACGTGGTAGAAGGCATCATGCGCATCATGAAAAAGCCTCAGAAAAAGGTCACCCAGGCAGAATCCGACGCCCAAGGCAAAGAAACCACCGCACCCTACAAAATCTACAACATCGGCAACCACAGTCCCGTCACGCTCATGGACTTTATTGCCACCATCGAGCAGGCCATGGGCAAAAAAGCTGAAATGAACATGATGCCGATGCAGCCTGGCGATGTGCCTGCTACCTACGCCGATGTCGAAGATTTGATGAACGACGTTGGCTTTAAGCCTTCCACACCGCTATCTGTGGGCATCCAAAAGTTCGTTGCCTGGTACAAAGACTATTACAAGTAGAACCCAGAAGGACGGTTCCTGAGCGAAGCGTTGCCCTAAGCTTGCCGAAGGGTCGTAGAGCAGTGCTCTTCTCGGAGAGTAGGAAGGTTCCTGAGCGTAGTCGAAGGATGGAGCTAAGGAGATTCGAACTCCTGACCCCCTCAATGCCATTGAGGTGCGCTACCAGCTGCGCTATAGCCCCAGAATCAGAGAATATGCCGCGCATAGCCCTGTACAAAGACACAGGTCTGAAGGCAAATCTCTAGGCAACCATAATCGCGTAGTGACAAGGGTCTCGTCAAGCTGTAACTAGAGTCCAGATTGTCTCTTTTTGGGATTGACAGAAAAACGGTAGAAAGTCGATTGCTTGATTTATATAGGTTCTAGCGCCTAATCATCTGACTAGACGCTGGAAATGAAATTCAACCTGACCAAAGATAAGGGCAGTTATCGCATTGACTTTACGCTTGAAGGGAAACGTAAGCGCTTCTATCCAGGTACTAAAGATGAAGTCGTAGCTAAGCAACTCGTACAGCAAATGACATACGAGTGGCAAACTAGCCAATTCGATTTGAGCCTAAGATCCTACAAGCTGAAGAATAAATCACAGCCAGAAACAGAGCATTCATCGAAAGAAAAAGGTACAGCTCCCCAAACGCTACTGGCTTTATGGGACATGTGGGTCAGCAGCTTGCACCTAGCCCAGTCCACTAAGAATGGCCATTACCACCTAGTTAGGCAGGCTATCAAGAGGCATGATCCGCAAGCCTCTGATGTCTTATGGTTTGTAGAATTGAGACAAGTATGGTCAGTGTCAACATGGTCAGGCAGGAAAGCTTTTCTGACATCGTGTATGGATTGGGCTATCGAAGAGGGTCTATTTTCAGGAAAAAACCCTTACAAACCCCTCAAACCACTTAAAAAAGCCACTCCCGATAGGATCAAGCCTTTCAGCTCGAAAGAAATAGACAAAATTCTGAAAGCCTTAGAAAATAACGAATTTTGTAGCCCTCATAGCCGATACAAGCACTCTCATTACGTGTCATTCGTTAAATTCCTATTCATTACTGGCTGTAGGTTAGGAGAAGCTATAGGACTTACATGGGACTGTATAGACTTTGATTCAAAAACGATAGTAATCCAACAGGCTCTTGGAAGAGATTTAGGATCTGGGCCTAATAAGACCAGAAAAATATTAAAGGAGACTAAGACGGGGAATATAAGGTACATCCCCATGAATGACGCTTTATTTTCCCTATTAGAAGCTTTATTTCACCAAACAGAAAGTAATCAGAGTCAAAGCAAGCATAACTTTGTCTTTCAGGGACATAGGGGTAAATACATTGATACCGCTGGTTTCCGTAGAAGGGTTTGGAAGCCAGTGCTAGAAAAGCTAGGGATTGAATATAGATACCCGTATCAGACCAGACATACCGTACTGAGTACCGTTGTGAGTTCTCATGGGTTATTAGCTGCTGCCAAACTTGCAGGCCACAAAGACCTCTCAATGGTCAGCAAGCACTACGCAAGATATACGGATGATCTAACTGATGTATTACCGGACGTGTAGGCAGATACCAGCTTTTCTTAAAAAAATCAAGCGTATGAGCACACATTTTCATATTTATATGATACATTAGGTATTGACGGTGTACTGACATCGTCTAACTACATAAATTACGTTATTAAAAATGAGTACATTAACTTCAAAAAATATTGATATTGGAAGCATCTATTCGGAAAAACCTCGAAATAAGATGCTGTCTGTGAAAATGAGTGCAACTGAGCTGGCTTATATTTCTGAGATAGCTAGGGCATCCGGCAATACTATCTCTAGTTTCACTAGGAAAGCGCTTTCAGCATACGTAAGCGCTGCCTAATGCTGCGAATTTAGATTTTTACCCATATACAAACCTCGTCGGCAAATCAATAGGGATTGCTGACAATTTTAACTATAAAAAATTATTGAGATGACATTACACAGATTGCATTTAGACCACAAACTATACAATAGAAAGCCTCAAGGAAAGGAGATAGGAGCAATCAGTTCTCGTATTATTGAAAGCCCTGTTGAGATAAATGTTAGGGACTTAAGCAGTCAGCTAGTTGCACCGATTAGTAAAACTTGGATTCCCGCAATACTCGAAGAAAAAAGGACTGCTGCCAACTGGAAGAGCCAATCTATATTTGCTTTAGATTTTGACGATGGGATAGCCTTTAGTAAGGCTTTGGAAAGGCTACATGAGTATGATTTAGATTGCACCTTTGCCTACACAACATTTAGCGATAGTCCAGAGCTGGCGAAGTTTAGAATAGTATTTCAGCTTGAATGTGCCATCACAGATCCGGCATATAGAGACACAATCCAGCTTTCTCTAATGATGCTGTTTCCTGAAGTCGATAAGAGCTGCAAAGATAGATCAAGGCTATTCTTTGGTGGTAAAGAGCTAATTTATGAAAACTACGAATATTACCTTGATATCGATAAGCTGATTGAAGCAGCAAGATTCTATGGAGTTAAAGACAGCAGCAGCAAGAATTTCAAAAGAGACTTGAAGCGAAAGAGTAAAAAAATAGGGGTTAATCGAAAAAGTGGAAGCGAAAAACACAGCCCCTATATATATACTATAGAGGGTGTAGAAAGCGCTTCCAAACTAACAAAAACTAAAACCACTCCAGCACTTGTAAGGGGTGTAGATTTTAGCAAGCTAAGGCAAGAAATTAGAATTCTGGATGACTTTCTAAACCCTACTCACAAGCTAAGGCATCCACAGCTTCTAGGGTTAGCTACAAATCTTCTTTACCTAGAAGGTGGTCAACAGCTATATAAGGAGTGCATCAATGCCAATTCAGAGTATGCCACTGACGAAAAGCTTAAGGTAATGGCCTATTGTCGAACTAATAGCTATCATCCAATGCGATTAGAAAGGTTTAGTTCTTATGAGGAAGATTGGGAGTACACAACACTTCTGAGAGCTGCAAAACGTAAGGAAGTAATTAGATTAGAAGCTTATGAAAGCATTTCTGTGGAAGATGCTAGGAAAAAGCTTAAAGACATATTTGTCAATGAAGTTATTCCTTCAGGCAATACAGATATACACGTCATTAAAGTACCTACAGCCACAGGAAAAACGCAGCTTTGTACTGACTTAGAGAATGTAGTTATTGGCTTGCCAAATCATGCGCTTAAATCAGAGGTGTCAGACAGGATGCAGGTTAATCATCTTTCAACTCCTGACTTAGAAAAATTATCCCCACAGATCAAATCTCACCTTGCTTACTATTATTCAATAGGTGCTAACGAAGAGGCAATTCGCTATCTTCAAGCGTTACCAGAGACAGATGAGAGCGTTAGAACTTACTTGTCAGACTGTATTGAATGCTATGACACATCAACAACGGTTCTTACAACTCATCAACGGGCTTTATTTATAGATTGGAATCACAATACCATTATTTTCGATGAAGATATCTTGGGCGTGTTACTACCCATTAGCAAAATCACTATCAACGATTTAGTCAGGCTGGAAACTGCACTAGAAAACGATAATGATAAAGCCATTTTGCAAGGTCTTATTTCTGACATAACCTTAGGGAAAATATCGAGTCCTCGTTCTCTAGAGACTTCTATTTTTCAAGATTTCAACGCAATTGAAGAAAGTGTTTTAACAAGTCAATTCAGATACGATGGTGACATCCTCCACTTTTTTGATGCCAGTTATTTTGTAGTCGATTCTCGTGATAAGGCAACTATTCACTACGTCAGGCAATACGAGGATAAGCTACCAGTTGATAAAAAGATAATCATCCTATCAGCTACATCGAATGAAACCTTATACAGACATTTATTCGGGGATAGGTTGAAATTCTACGATATAGGCAACGTTGAGCTGACTGGATTTATTGAGCAAGATACTAGCTATTCATTTAGCAGATCTTCCTTATCTAGAAAAATAGGTCAAGCTATCGAAAAAGTGGGAGAGTTGCCAACAATTACATTTTCAACATTCAAGCATCAATTTCCCAATGCTGTTGAACATGTGCATTTTGGCAAAACTAGCGGCTTTGATAAGTTGAGAGGCGAAGATATTGCTGTGCTAGGTACTCCACACATGAATCCTACAGTTTTATCCCTTTATACAAGCGCTTTAGGGATGCAGGTTAGAACCAGTGACTTTAGCAAAATAGGTCAACAGTGTGTCATACACAACGGTTTTCGCTTTTGGTTTAACGCCTACGATAACGAGCATTTACGACTCTTACAATTCTACTTTATTGAGTCTGATCTAAGGCAGGCTGTTGGCAGAGCTAGAGTCAATATAGAACCTGCACATGTGAAGGTCTTTAGTAGTTATCCGCTTCCTGAAGCAGCGATAAATGATGAGGAAATAGCTGAAGGTAAGCAGCGTTTAGAGGATGCCAGAAAAGCTCATCTGAAAAGCTGTTTGGAAATATCACATGATACAACTCACTCGCAAGCTACTGAATGTATCACTGCATAGCTAATTGAGCTTATATAGCTGTTAATACGATAGTTATAAAAGTCAATCTCCATATACCTACTTGCTGCCGGAACTGACTCGACAGCAAGTAGCAGTTACAGCGAATATCCATCTGATTTATGAGGTCAGCACATACAGATAAGCTCAGAGGAGGCTCTAGCTGCAATAATGGCAGTAAGTAACCGTGTAGAGTAGAGCAGAGAGTCAGTTAAACGCGCTAGAAAGGAACCTAAACCGCCTGATAATAGAAGGATGAAATACAACTAACAAAGATTTATTGTTATTTCTTTGGAGAGGTGTTTATCTAAAGGTGTTCTACGCATATCAGATATACAGCTAGCTATTAGATAGACAATAGTTCCCAGGATGACCAAGGCAAAGGCAGAAACTAAGGAAAAAGCCCTAGCGCTGATTGAAAGATAGGCTAGAGATATGATTTGTCTGTTGATCAACAAAATGAAGATAAAGGAGTCGACTCGATAGTAGCCAATGTCAGATAGAATTCAAATATTTTTTATATGTATTCTAATCAGCAGATAAATTCTAACTAATTGATTACTGTGCATAAACTTTATTTATCTATAAACCTGAAATCATTGCAGACATTAGGAATATAAAAAGTATAGCAATGTAACTTTGAGGGCCTTCAATTTGGTTGTTACTATAGATATTTGCTATCCGTGCCATTGCCATAATGGTGAAGACCCATATGATAGGAAGTGATATAACTTTCTTTTTATAAAGACAGTAATTCCTGCATTAATAGTGGTACATATCATTATGAAAAACGTAACGAGAGCATGAATTAAAAATAATTCTGTACCTTTTCTAAGAGTTTTACCTATACTTTCCGTAGATTCATCACGATTCGGTAATGTTGGAGACTGATTGCTAGAACTGTCAGAGTTATCTATGGTAGATGGCTGTTTTTGAACAACAGGAGCTGGCTCTATAAAATCATTAAAAATTTGTTCTAATTCACCGGGAAAAAGGGCATTGCTAGCAGCGACTAAAGCAACTATTAATGCAAGTAATGAAGCAGTTATTTTAATTAACTGCTCAAATTTATCTAAGCCATCCTTATTAGACACCTATCAAACACCAAACCCACTACCCGGTTATTCTACATAGCTAAGCTCAACCATTCCATACACGTCTCTAATCTGCCCCTCCTAGCCCCGTATACACCCCTCAAACTCATTTCAGGCAGTAGTCCACACTCTCAGTTGATTTCCTTTCGACAAAGATTATCTTAGTGCATATGTATTAGTTTGGATGGACACTGAATTACTGCTGTGATTTGACAGTTGTATGTAGGGATATTTGTGGGTGCGGATTGTGGTCTACCAAGTTGTACTGAAAGTTTCTAACATTAAGTCATCAACGATCACCAGCTTTGATTAGGGAAATATGAAGATACATTTACCGTATCAAACTGATTCTCATGCAACTCCTGCGTAAAAGACCTGCTAAAGCTGACTCTGCTGTAAATACTGCTGATAGCCTGCAAGAACAGCTCGAAGAAAAAATATTCGGTCTGTTTGGTCAGGTAGTAAAAGACAGAGCTAATTATTACGAAGCCCATCCAGACGAGTTGCCCACAGCCGAAAGCCTTCCTACTCTCACCAAGTACTGTGCGAATCAAAACGCCGGGATATCTGGCGGTGCTAGCTTAGTTCCTGGGCCTTTAGGAATGCTAGTCGTGATTCCTGAGATTGTACTGATCATAAAGAACCAAGTCGAAATGGTTTATGACATTGGCGTGGCCTATGGATACAAGAAGCAGCTATCTCCTGAACTTCTCGCTAGTGTGGTTGGATATGCGCTAGGTGCAGGAACATTAGGATTACTAGCGTTACATGGTCAGAAGGTTTTAGTGAAAAGAGCATCGCTAAGGCTAATGCAGAAGCTTGTCAAATTAATGGCTGGTAAGGTTTCGCAAAGACTCTTGAAGTCTATGGTAGGCAAGTGGGTTCCTTTAGCTGGTGCCGTAGCTCTAGCCGCATGGTCTAAATATTCAACTCACGCAGTAGCTAAAAAAGCCATATCTATTTTCGAGAAAGAGCTTGAATTTGATAACGATGAGGTAGGGATCGAAGCCTACGTAGAGGATGAGGAATCTTTAGAAACAACAGACAGTCTTGATACACAGGTAGAGAGTAGAATTGAGAAGACAAAAATCAAGTCTCTCATCAACCTCATGCGTATAGATGGAGACATTAAGCCGGAAGAACAAGAATTTATTGGGTCAGTGATTGAGGATTCTAGTGTTCCTGGTGCCGAGAAACTTGAATTGATTGAGAACATGAATCAATCAGATAAACTCCAAGTTGATTATTCAGAAATAAAGAAGTCACCTGAAGATGCTGTCAGCCTGATAATTGATCTGGTAGCTTTATCAAAACAAGATGGTGATTTCCACATCTCTGAGAAGATGTATATCAAACAAGTAGGGTAACTACTCAGGCTGAAATGCTGGAAGAATTGGCGTACCGATAAAAGTGCTTTTCAAAGCATCGAGAACGGTTAT
>JBCBBK010000022.1:0-94759 GCA_038531675.1 Cyanobacteria bacterium J06581_3 | reverse complement strand
ATTTAGTTATCCCTTGGCTCTTTTATTGCGTTTTCCCAAGATTGGGAGAGGGAGTCAGACTCCGGTCCCCCTTCTCCTAAGCTTGGGAGAAGGGGCTAGGGGATGTAGAGCTTGCTCTTCTCGAAGAGTGGGCGGCAAGAAGCATGCAAATGACCAAATTATTTAATTCGCGATCCTATACTGCGATTCTCATTCATCTGATATAGTCAATCGCTAGCTTACTCACCAGCGCAATAGTCACGACAATAAAGATAGGTTTGATCATTTTTGCACCTTTTCGCGTAGCGAAGGTGGCCCCCAAAAGTGAACCAATGCCGACCCCAAGCGCACCCCAAAGGCCTTTGGAATAGTCTATGTTGCCCGCCGCCGCAAAGATAATAAGCGCGGTGACGTTGGTCATTAGGTTGATGACTTTGGTAGTGCCAGTGCCACGCAAAAAATCGAGTGACCACAGAGAGAGTAAAGAGAACACCAAAAAGATGCCTGTGCCAGGGCCAAAGAAGCCATCGTGAAATCCAATCACGCTACCTGCGGCAATACCTGAGAGCAAGCGACCACGCGAGAGAGGTTTAGATGAGTTCGGTAAGAGGGCTTCTGAGTTTTCTGTTGGCCGCGTAGGAGTAGGCGTTATGCCAAATTCTGGTTTTAAAACAACAAATAGTGTAATCAACACTATCAGCACAATCACAAGCGGTTCGGCCCAGGTAGTCGGGAGCTTATCGATGCTGCGACTGCCCAAATAAGCACCGATAATGGCAGGAACGCCCATCGCGATGCAAGCTTGCCAGTCAACTTGTTTGGACTGGGCAAATTTCAGCGAGCTGGTGAGCGCGCCAAAGGTACCGCAGAGTTTGTTGGTGGCGATCGCACTCCCCACCGGCAACCCCGAAAACAATAGGCCCGGCAGCATAATCAATCCGCCACCACCGGCGATCGCATCCACAAAGCCAGCGGCCAGCCCCACCCCAAACACCACTAGCAAAATCATCGACATATCCCAAATCAGGCTTTCTATTTTATACAGCTATCGACAGTGTCTGCGCGGATCTCTGCAACTGTCTAAGAATCACCAAAAATTGATGGGCACACTATAGCCGTCCGCTGTTCTGTTGAATGCTCTAGGCCAATTCGTCAGGACATTTAATGTATGACGAGCCGCTTGGTCTAAAGGGTTTATGCTGCCAAAAAGCTTGAAAAAATTGGTACTGCGCAAGGAGCTTTCTTTGGTCACAAATGTGATTGAAGCGATGGATCCTGGGCTCTGTGTGCAGAGTGCGGAAGGCGCTTATTTGCTGGGCAGCAAGCAAACTTTCGAGGCCATCGAGCCAGAACACAAGGCGGCGATCGCGCTTGAAAATGAAGAGATTATTGGCTGGGTGAGTGGCGGCCCCAAGGCAGCGATCGCAGCTGAATTGCTGTCGCGACTGGCCTGCCGAGACCTAGAAAAAAGAACGATTACCCAAGACCTCCTAGAAAAGTACAAAGAAATTACGCTACTGTTCAAGCTTTCCGCGCAGATGGTAGAAACGCTGGACGTGAGTGAGATTGCTCAGCTGGTGCTGGATGAAGCGCGTCAGATTTTGCCTTCGGACGGTGGACTGTTATTGCTACGCGAAACCGCTAATAGCCTAGAGTGCACGGCCAGCTTTAAGGGCTATGAAGGCCCTGCTGTCAGGCAGCAGCACCAGGCAGTACAAATGGGGAAGGGATTGATTGGGAGTATCGCGGCAACCGGTAGAGGCGAGATCGTCAACAACGTCCCCCTCGATGAGCGCTGCGCTCAGCTAGCATCAGCCACTCCTCACAAAAATTGTAAAACGCTAATCTGCGTCCCGCTAAAAACAAAGGACAAGCTGATTGGTGTTGTGGTCCTGTATCGGCTTCAGCTCAGACCCTATCGCGCCGAAGATTTTAAGCTACTCACAACGTTGGGTAGCCATGCTGCTAGCGTTATGAGCGTGCTGATACATGAGCAACAGCTCAAAGAAAGCCGCCAAAACGAACTCATTTTTCAGCTGGCTAGCCAAATTCAGAATTCCTTGAGCCTGCCAGAGACCCTACAAACAGCTGTCCACAAGATTCAATCCGCGCTCCATCTAGACAGATGTTTTTTCCTGTGGCATCGGACTAGCGATGACATTGTCTTCCCACAAGGAGAAGAGGAAAAAGGAGAAGAGGAGGGAGGAGCAGAGGAGAGAGAAGAGGAAAACAAAACGCACAATGGTCTACAGGGCCAGTTTTCTGAGTATCTTGCCATTGTCAGTGAGGCCAAAAATCCAACCCTGCCAAGAATTACTGGCAATTACGCTATTGACGATATTGGCAGAGAGCTGCTGATTCCGCTATATCAGCAAGAGATTGTCAATTTTAGTGATGTCAGTCGCCAGCTACCCTCGCTACTGGGCCGCTCTTTACGGCAGCGAGATTGCGAAGCCTTGCTAGCGATTCCGCTAATGACCCGTACCGGGCAAGTTGGTTTATTGTGCTGCGGAAGCAGCCAGCCCAGACTGTGGGACGAGAGAGAAACCAAACTATTGCAGGCGGTTGGCAATCAGCTGATTATTGCGATTGATCAGGCTGAACTATACGAGCATAGTCGTAGTGCAGCCAAACTAGCAGAAGATAAAGCGCAAGAACTAGAACAAACGCTTGCCGAGTTGAAAAAACTTCAGCTTCAGCTGGTGCAAAACGAAAAAATGTCCAGTCTGGGCCAAATGGTCGCAGGCATTGCTCATGAAATCAACAATCCTGTTAGCTTTATCCACGGCAACCTCTCTCATCTGGCAGAAAACGTCATGGACCTTCTGTATCTGATCGACTGCTATCAGGAGGAAATACAAGAGCCTTCGAACAATATCGCAGAGGCTACAGCTGAGGTGAATCTTGAGTTTCTGACAGAAGATATGCCCAAACTGTTAGAGAGTATGAAAATAGGAACTCAGCGCATTCGAGAAATTGTGCTGTCGCTGCGAACGTTCGCACAGCTAGACCAAGCTGAGTTCAATCGGGTAGATATTCATGATGGTCTCGATAGCGCTTTGCTGCTGGTCCAGCACCGATTCAATCAGCCTGATGGAACCGCTGTCGTTCAAAGAGCAGGCGATCATCACACAGATGACGGCAAGGTCACTTTGATCAAAAACTACAGCGATTTACCACTGGTTTCTTGCTATGCAAATCAGCTAAATCAGGTTTTTACACACATTATTAACAATGCTCTAGATGCTTTGGAAGAAAGCTCACGTACGGACAAAATCCTAACCATCAGAACTTCCGAGAAAAATGGCCAGGTCGTGATTCGAATTGCTGATAATGGGCCAGGCATCGCGCCTGCTATCAGGCACAAAATTTTCGATCCTTTCTTTACAACAAAGGCGGTGGGGCAGGGCACAGGGCTAGGGCTTTCTATTAGCTATCAAATTGTGACCGCTCGCCACAGAGGACTATTGCAATGTCACAGCCAGCTAGGAGCAGGATGTGAGTTTGTAATGACTATCCCCATTGATGGTCCGCTCAATAGATCCAAACCTTCCTACACGCCAGAACATCCGCTCATGTCAACCCACGCAGACTCATCTTAAAGTCAGTTTTTTCCATGAATTCCTGACGACTGATCTTTCTATTCTCTTTAAATTATGACTCATTCAACTGACGCCAGATCAATGCAAAAAACTACCCACAAACAATCTCGTAAGTGGCTAAATCGCTTGAAAGTGGGCGAGAAAATTGCGCTGGGTTATGCACTCTCGATAGGGGTAGCGATCGCAGGTACTGACACAGGCATCATTGTTGGCAATAAATATCAAAACTCAGCGCTAGAAAAGCAGGTCCATAGCGAAGCAGAAGTAGAGTTGCTTTACCAGCTACAGACAGGCGTACTACAGACCCGTACACATCAACAACAGCTTATTCCGCTGAGCGCTTCTCCAGCAGACTTTCAAGACGAATACAGTCACATCTTGAAACATTCAGAGACGATCGAAGAAGCCTGGCATGGGATAGAAGAATACGTTCATGGACATGAAGAAGGAGAACATCACAACGAGGAAAAAACCAACGAATTTTCTGATTTTGTGACTACTTACGACGGTGTTGCCAGTCAATATTTAAAAGAGCTCGACCAGCTAGTGACAGACATTGATCCAATGAGTTTGGATACACCTGCCAAAATCAAGGCAGCTCAAGACCGTATTCTTGCTTTTACCAACAGCGATCTAGCCATCACCTTCGACGGCATTTCAGACGAACTCTCTACCCTAATTGCCGACTCAAGGGCAGAACATCAAGACGCGATTACCCAAGCAGACATCGCCAATAGTTTACGTAACCGTTTGATTATCTTGAGTATGGGGCTTTCGCTGGCGATCGCAGCGCTTCTCGCGATCCTGATTAGCCGTGCCATCAACCGACCCTTAGGGGCACTCGAAGAAACTGCGACCAAAGTCATTCAGTCCGAAGACTTTTCCATCAGAGCCAAGGTGGTCTCGTCTGATGAAATTGGAAGGCTCACCACCGCACTCAATCAGCTGATTGAGTGGGTCGGCAACCGTACCCAGGCGTTAGAAGAAGCCAAAGAGACCCTCGAAGGGCGCGTCAAAGACCGTACTCAGGAGCTAAACGCGATTATTGACAACCTGGGGAATGGTCTCTTGGTTGTGAACCCAGCAGGCACCATTATTCATGCGAATCCTACGCTCAAGCGTATGTTTAATCTCTCTGATAGCGACCTGGCTGGCAAAGCCGTTGAAGCGATTTTCGACGACAGAATCATTCAGATAGTTAAACACAGCCAGGCCAATATGACTGCTGCCTGGAACACGGAGCTTGCCCTAGAAAGTGAACAAATTGGTCAAGCGACTATCACGCCCATTCTGTCCGCAGAAAATGCGTCAGCAAATAACACCGCAGCCACCGTCGTTGGGACAGTTGTTCTCATTCGCGACATCACCACAGAGAAAGCCGTAGACCAAATGAAGACCGACTTTATCTCTACGGTCTCCCACGAGCTAAGGACACCGCTAACCTCTGTACTGGGCTTTGCCAAAATCATTAAAAAGAAACTAGAGACTGTTCTTTTACCAGCAGTCGTCAGCGAAGAGAAAAAGACCAAGCGGGCTGTTCGTCAGGTTCAAGACAATTTGCAGATCATCATTTCAGAGGGCGAGCGCCTGACATCTCTGATTAACGATGTGTTGGATATTGCTAAAATCGAAGCAGGCAAAATTGAGTGGCGCATGACGGAAGTGAGTCCGCAGACGATTGTAGAACAGGCGATCGCAGCCACTTCCGTACTTGCCCAGAAGAACAACATTATCGTCATTACCGATATTGCACCCACGCTGCCGACGGTCACCGCCGACCCAGACCGACTGATGCAGGTCATTATCAATCTGATCTCCAACGCTATCAAGTTCACCCAGGATGGGAACGTCGTCTGCGAAGTCAAGCCTACCGAAGACGAATTGCGAATCAGCATCATCGACACAGGCATTGGTATTAGTGCAGAAGATCAGCCCCTGGTATTTGAAAAGTTCAAGCAGGTTGGCGAGATTATGACTGACAAGCCCCAGGGCACTGGGCTAGGCCTACCCATATGCAAGCAGATTGTAGAGCACCACGGCGGGCGCATCTGGGTCGAAAGTCAGTTAGGCGTCGGTAGTACCTTCTCCGTGGCCCTTCCTTTGAACAGCTCATTGGCCAAACCCATTGTCAACAACCAAACTGTAGAAGATTTGGTGAAGCGCCTTAAGGCCGATGTCAAACAGACCACGCCAAGTACATCTGGTGAGATCAAAACCATTTTGGTTGTTGATGACGAGAGTAATATTCGCAGCTTGCTTCGTCAGGAGCTAGAAACAGAAGGCTACCTGGTTCAGGAAGCCAAAGACGGCGTGGCCGCCCTCGAAAGCATCAAGCAAACGCCCCCAGACTTAATTATTACCGATGTCATGATGCCTCGCCTAGATGGTTTTGACCTGACTGCAGTACTTAAAACCAATCCTGAGACGGCAGATATTCCCACGGTCATTCTCTCTATTGTTGAAGACAAAGATCGCGGCTTCCAGCTTGGGGTCGACAGGTACCTTACCAAACCGATTGATGTGGGGTCGTTGCTGAGTAACGTGGAAACGCTGCTGACTCACAAAACGTCTCGTAGCAAGGTGCTGGTAGTGAATAAGGATGCCTGTGCTAGTAAAACGCTAACCGAAGTGCTGCTGACGAAAGGGTACGTTGTTGCAGAAGCTAGTACCGGACAGGAGGGACTAGATAAGGCTAGGGCAATTAAGCCTGACATGATGATTGTAGATGCGGAGCTGTTGGAAGAGAACAACATTGTGAAGACGCTGCGATTTGAAAAGGGATTGGAAAATGTCTCTGTCATTTTGGTAGAGAATGCCCATCCGACTGACGCGATAATTGAGAACGATGTCGAGAAACAAGATGTAGAAAAAACAGACGCAAAAAATTAGAGCGATAGTCGTCATAGTCCGAAACAAATTTCACACAGCAGAACCTTTTACTCACACCATACAACAATGCCTAAATCTATTCTGATTGCCGACGACGAACTCCACATTCGTGCCCTACTAGAACAAACGCTAGAAGACTTAGAAGATGAGGGCGTTGACTTACTTACAGCAGCCAACGGACAAGAAGCACTCGATACCATCCAATCGGCAAAACCCGACCTGGTATTTTTAGACGTGATGATGCCCAAGCTCAACGGCTACGAAGTGTGCCACGAAGCTAAGCACGTCCTCGAGCTAGCAGACACCTTTATCGTACTGCTCACAGCAAAGGGCCAAGAGGCCGATCAGCAAAAGGGATACGAAGCAGGCGCAGATGTATACATGACCAAACCCTTCGACCCAGATGAAGTGCTTGCCAAAGCCGAAGAGATTCTAGGACTGTAGAGTCCCTTGCTCCAAGAGCTTTTCTAGCACTTTTCCTAATACTCGAATGCCTCTCTCTGTTACTTCTGGTGGCAGGGAAAAATTTAGCCGTAGGGCCGGATAGCCCTGCTGTACCGGGAAGAAAGCAGAACCTGATCCGACCAATACCTTTTGAGCCGCCGCCGCCGTGCTTACCTGTGCAACGGTTAGCGAATCTGGCAGTTGAATCCATAAGAACGTACCACCATCTGGGACAGTCCAGCTGACTGAAGGCGGAAAGTAGCGGGCAAGCAGACCTAGCATGTGGTCACGCCGCTCGCGATGCGCCTTGTGAATACGCTTCAGGCGACGGCGATAGTGACCAGAGGCCAGGTACTCTTTAACAATCGCCTGGGACGCATTCGAGATATGAAAATCATGCAGTAGCTTACGCTCTGTAAGGGCGGTGTTGTGCTTACCCGTTACGGCCATATAGCCCACACGTAACCCCGGCATCAGCGTCTTAGAAAATGTCCCCACATAAATCACCTGGTCGGCGGTATCGAACGCTTTTATTGGGGGTGGAGTGGCCTCAAAGCTTAGGGGCTCATAAGCATTGTCTTCTATTACCAGGCAGTTGTACTGCTGGGCTAATGACAGCAGCTGACGGCGATGGGCAACAGAGGTGGTAATACCGGTTGGGTTGTGGAGCGTGCTGATGGTGTAAATCAGCTTGGGCCGATGGCTCTCTAAATACTGTGCCAGCAATTCCAGGTTCATACCTTCTGATGTCATCGGGATACCAATAATGTGGGCATCTCGCTGTTGCAAAATAGAAAGAAACCCGTGGTAGCTAGGCGCTTCTATCACAACATAATCGCCCGGCGAAATGAAGTGATCGGCTAGCAACGCCAAAGCTTGCATGGACCCGCTGGTCACAATCAAATCGTCTGAGGAGAGATCCAACCCCTGCTGCATCAACAGTTGAGAGATTTGTTGGCGGAGGTCTCTATTGCCCTTCGGGTTGCCTTTTTGAAAGAACACGTCAGCATCTTTCATGGCTCGCCGGGCAGTTCGCTGAAAATCTTCTACATCTATGGGCTGTGGAAAGCCAATGCCAAAATCGACAATATCTGGCTGGTCGTGGGCGGCGATGGTGGCGTAGTAAATGTCAGGAAAGGAGTGGGTTCCGCCCGTGGGAATGATGACCTCCTGGGCCGGATTGAAGCTGCGGGTAGAGTTGATAGCGGCATGCTGATGATGAGAGGGATCAAAATTGGGGGCATTGATGAAATAGCCTGCGCCTTGTTTGGCATGGACGAGGCCGTCGGCTTCCAGGACGCTGTAGGCTTCGATGACGGTGAGCTTGTTGACCTGAGTGGTTTGGGCCAGGGCGCGAATGGAGGGGAGCTGGCTATTGGGCGGGAGGTGGCCGGTGTGAATGAGGTGGTGAATGCGATCGCGTATTTGCAGATAAATCGGCTGCTTGGCCTGACGGTCTAATGGAATCTTCATGGCAATCTGTAGCGCTACGTTTGGCCTATCTGCTGTTTTATCGCTTGCTTCACTCTAAAAGATTTCTACACTGCCTACCCGGTACAGTTTTTAGCAGCTTTAGCTAGTACAGTTCAAATAATTCTCAAAAATTTAGACTTTCACTTCACTGTACTAGTTGCATTCAGCAAAATCGTACCTTCCACAGAGCCAGTTACACCAGCCATAGTCAAAAGGTCGCTGCCGAGGACCTCACTTATGCACTCTCATTTTTCATCCAGCTCCGCTGACTCTACGGCTTACTCACTAGAAGCTGAGTTTGAGAAAATTGTTCAACAGAAGCGCGGAATTGGACGTTTAAACGGCTGGTTCAAGCAAGGCCTGGGCTCACTGCTCGACTTTTTAACCGGACAGCAAACCCTCAGTATCCGCACCGAAGTTTTAAGAGATGGCACGAGGCGATGGACTGTGTACGACCCCGAGCGCAATCGCCGTCAGGTGTTCTATTCGCAACAAGCTGTTCGGACATGGCTAGAACAACGATATTATCGTTAGAGCGCCTGTACAGCGCCGATGCCTCAGCAAGGATTGAATAGAATGAGTGAGATGGAACTAAAAATTACGCAAGTCGATGCGTTTACCGATAAAGCTTTTTCGGGGAACCCAGCGGCAGTATGCGTAACCACCGAGCCGCTCGCTGAGCCGCTGATGCAGGCGATCGCCTCCGAAATGAACCTCTCCGAAACGGCCTTCCTCCATCCGCTAGACAGTGAGCCCGACACAGGCGGCTTCCCCAACGAAGAAGGCTACCGCCTCCGCTGGTTTACCCCGCTTACCGAAGTAGACCTGTGCGGCCACGCGACCCTTGCCAGCGCCCATATCCTCTGGAGCGAAGGCCACCTGGCCGCAGGCGAACCCGCCAAGTTTAAGACCAAAAGCGGCTGGCTAACGGCGAAGCAGGGCGCAGATGGCTGGATTGAAATGGACTTTCCGGCTATGCCTGTCGAGCACTCGGCCTATGTTATGCCGCAGCTAGTCAAGTCCTTGTGCTGCGGTGGCAACATCCGCGCCGTCTCCAAAAATCAGACCAACTTTTTGGTCGAAATTCAGACCGAACATGCTTTAAGGGGACTAAAGCCTGACTTTGTGCAGATGAACAAGCTACCGGTTCAGGGCGTAATTGCCACTGCCCCCGCCGCTGGTGACGACTGTGATTTTGTCAGTCGCTACTTTGCTCCATCAGTGGGCGTCAACGAAGATCCGGTTACCGGGTCGGCCCACGCGTCCCTGGCGCCTTACTGGAAAGCAAAGCTCAAAAAGTCTTCTATGGTGGCCCGTCAAATCTCGGAGCGCGGCGGCATGATCCGAGTAACCTGCGAAGAAGACGATCGAGTGACCATTAGCGGGCAAGCGGTTACTGTGTTTGCCGGTATCCTAAAAGGACAGTTGTCCTAGAAGGGTAGTCATTATGGCCCGCTCGCTTCAAAAACATGCCGTCGTCATTGGCGGCAGTATTGCTGGACTGCTGGCAGCGAGGGTGCTGTCAGCAGCGTTCGAGCAGGTCACCATCGTTGAACGTGACGAGCTACCGGCGATCGCAGCCGAAAGGAAAGGCGTTCCTCAGTCTCCTCAACCGCATATTTTGCTGACGAAAGGGTATCGCATTCTCAAGGAGCTTTTTCCAGGGATTGAGCATGAACTGCTCGCCGATGGCGCGATTCCCGTAGATTGGGGCACAGATTTTCACTATTTTGCCTTTGGAGGCTGGCTGGCAGCAGCGCCCGAGGAAAGTGAGCTGACATCTGTGTCCTGTACCCGGCCACTACTGGAAGCAGCTGTGCGTAGGCGAGTGCAAGGTATCAGCAATGTGCAAATGTTGTCGCCTTACCGGGTGCGATCGCTCACCGGCAACGCTCAGCTCGTAACCGGCGTTTGTATGGCCCACACCCACGACAGGCAAACGGAAAAGGCCCTCACCGCCGACCTGGTTATCGATGCAAGCGGACGATCCACCAACGCCAGCGACTGGCTAGCAGCCATAGGCCAACAGCCCCCAGCTGTTGATACTGTCAACGCAGGGCTAGGCTATGCCACCCGGCGATATCAGCTCCCACCCGATTGGAGCGCCGACTGGAAGGTAATGCTGATTGGCCACGAGCCACCAGATAACAGCCGCCTGGGCTACCTAGCGCAGGTAGAAAATAACGAGCTCATTGCCACCCTGGGCGGCTACGAGAATCAGTATCCCCCGTTAGAAGAAGACGCGTTTTTAGCCTTTGCCCAGCAGCTCTCTGACCCTAGCTTTTACAAAGCGATCGCTTCCCTCACCCCCACGACTCCCATAAAGGCCTACCGCTCTACCGCCAACAAACGCCGCCGCTACGACCAGCTAGAACACATGCCCACTGGCTTCATTGCCATCGGCGACGCCGTATGCGCCCTTTGCCCCGCCTACGGCCAGGGCCTCACTACCAGCGGCCAATCCGCCGTCGTTTTACAAAACTGGCTCAGCCAGAGCGAGCTAACCCACACTCTCACTTTCCAAAAGAAGCTAGAGAAAGCCATTAAACCCTCCTACGATGTTGCTGCTGGATCTGATTCAGGCTTTGTCAGTACCAAAGGGCGCATACCCAAAGGCCGCGTAGCCAAGGTAATGAATAGCTACATGCGTAGGCTCTTTACTATCGCCCATACCGACGGGGATCTCAATCTTAGCCTGATCAAAATCGCACACATGATCGACTCTCCTATCAAGCTATTTCATCCTAAGATTCTGTTGAAAATGATCTAAATTTGACCTGTCACAACAATCTCTTATGCAGCATCAGTACCTGACGACTAACGGCATTCAGCTTCATTACGTCACTGCCGGAGAGGGGCCCTTGATGCTCTTCTTACATGGGTTCCCAGAGTTTTGGTATTCCTGGCGGCATCAGATTAATGAGTTTGCGAAAGACTACAAAGTTATTGCTATCGACATGCGCGGCTACAACGATAGTGATAAGCCAAAAGAGAAATCTGCCTATGTGATGTCGGAATTTGTGAAGGATGTAGAAGGGGTGATAACGGCGCTGGGATATGAGCGTTGTGTGCTGGTAGCCCATGACTGGGGAGGTGCGATCGCCTGGCAATTTGCCTACGCCTGTCCTGATAGGCTTACCCAGCTTATCGTCCTCAACCTGCCACATCCTGCAAAATTCGCCGCAGGTCTGCGCACCCTACAACAGCTCCGCCGCAGCTGGTACATCGCCTTCTTTCAGCTACCCATCCTCCCAGAGCTAGCACTCAAAGCCAACAACTACGAAGGCATCCGCGCCGCTTTCCGCGATACCGCCATCAATCCCAAAGCCTTTACTGAAGCAGATCTAGATGCACTAGTCGCCGCAGCAGCCAAACCTAGCGCACTCACCAGCATGTTGAATTATTATCGAAATATCTTTTCTGGCTCCTTTTTTAATCAGCAATGGGACGTATTGCATATTCCGACGCTGATGATTTGGGGCGAGAATGACGTAGCCCTTGGGAAAGAGCTAACCCACGGCACAGAAGAATATGTCTCAGACCTGACATTGCACTACATTCCAAACTGTAGCCACTGGGTACAGCAAGAGCAGCCTGAACTGGTAAATCAGTACATCAAAGCGTTCATCACATAAACCGTTCGGGAAAACGCGTTCTAGAAACTACTCTATAATTTAGACAGGTGATGAGGGAACAAGAGGCTGTATGAACCCATTAGAAGCCACTCATCAAAAGGTATACGTGTAGATATGCCAACTATTTTGAAGAAAGATGGGTTTGCCTTTCGCCTTTATCTGGACGACCATACGCCAGCTCATGTGCATGTTTTCAAAGCTGAAGGACAGGCTATCATCAGAATTGGTGATGATGGTGAAATACCCAGCGTGCGCGAGGTATATGACATGAATAACAAAACATTGAAGAAAGCGCTTAAAATAGCAGCTGAGAACCAAGAGTATCTAAGGCAAAAGTGGGAGGAATATCATGGTTGAAGCTAACGTAGATCTTCAGTTAGAAGCTCAAATTGAGAAAGCTAGACAGGCTGGACATCTAGCTAATGCCACTGAGCCAAGAGCACTCTCCGCTCACTACGATTCTCAGACAGGGTGCGTCAATATCCAGCTCAGAAGCGGAGCAACTTATAGCTTTCCAGCAGTGATTACTCAAGGCCTATCCAATGCTCCCAGCGAACTCATTGCAGCAGTAGAGTTGACACCATCAGGAGATGGACTGCACTGGGAAGCACTAGATGCTGACTTCACGGTAAAAGGGCTGTTGTTGGGAATATTTGGGACCAAAGCCTGGATGAGTAGACTACAAGAGAAAAGTATCTAGTATCGAAACTACAGAGAAATTATGGAGGAAACATGAAAAAACAAATATTAGAGTATACCTCGCCTGTAGATGCCCTGATTGCCCTAGTCAAACAGCTCAATGTATACGAAGCGGAATATAGGATGGAGTCCGCTGAGTTTTTCACAAAATATAGTCAAGGAGAAATTGGCGATGACGAAGTTTTCGTTGAATGGTCAGGCAACTATCAGCATTTCTTAGCCATACGACAAGAGTTAGAAACGAAACTACAACATGTCGCGTGAAACCTTCAAAGCCTATTTTTCATCTATCGAACGTCAGTTAAGCGAAGTCGCAGGCGCTGAAGTAAAAAGTTTCAAGGCGCTCATTCTTTCATCCGAACGCGCCAATCTCAGGCTCAGAATACGCTTCAACAACAGAGAGCTGCTAGCCGTCAGTGAAGCTTTGCTAATTATCCACAACAAAATCTCGCAGATTGATTATCGCTATCACTTTCAGGACGAACACAATAAGCTCATCTTTCGCTACGACAGTACGCGCCACTTCCCTAATATAGAGACCTTTCCTCACCATAAGCATCTTCCAACGACTGTCATTCCCACAGAGAAACCAAACTTCTTCGATGTTCTCGAAGAAGCGGTTTCTGTTGTAAAAAAAAGAACAGTAGTTCTAAGACAGGCGGAACAGTCAAAAGACTCCAAGGATACAAATGCGGCTATCGACTCCAGCCTAGGGGCCGAGGAGCTGCGCTTCGACCGCTTTTTGGATGCATGACCAACCACTGGGAAGGAGTTGGCTGTGGCACTTCGTTGCTAATTCGCTGCCGAATCGGTTGAATCGCTTTGCCGGTAAGTCGGGCCAGCGTTTGCGCCTCACGCTCAAATCGAGCTGCCAGATTCTTATTGTAATTTTCACCACGCTCAATGGCATTTTCTAACGTGTCTGGGACATGACGCCTGCCGTTATCTGGTAAGGAGCTTGTCTCTCTATCAGGTGTCTCCTGATTCAGGCGAGCCGCGCAGTCGATGTTGCCAGAGAAGGGATGGCGGGTAATGTAGCGTCCCTGGAAGAACTGACGGTTGCTAGTAGATTGAAACATCAGATCTTCAGGGAACTTGTCTCGGCTGTAGCGGACGTGTAGTCGGGTAATGAAGGCACCCCTATTGTTAGGATTGGGTCTGGTGATTCTGGGGTTCGCTGGCCGGTAGTCAGGATCTATCCAAAACGCGCCTGCTTCCTGTAGCTCTTGGGGGCTCAGCGGCGTCGCCGAACAGGGGTCGCAGCCCCGCGTATCCCAGGCATATTCTAGGAAGGCCACTTCTTTATCAGCAGCTTCGTAGCTTTGTTGAAACATTTCAGGATAGAACTGGCCAAACTCTTCTTGTACAAATAGTGGCAGTTCCGCATCTGTTGGAATATTTACCGTGCGATAGTTCGTCAGCTCAGCGCGGCCATTTGGGGAGAGTAAATAGACAATCAAGTCTTGCTCAGACTCTGCGTTCAGCATGCCTAGACGAATTGGCAACATGAAGCGAGGTGAGTCGTATTCTATTTGCAAAGGGCGTAACTGTTGAAATTCGCGATCGCCAAATTCTTCAAGATTCACCTTGGCGACAAAAAATTTCATATCCTGGCGGATGTAAGGCGACAGAATTTCGCCAGCACCGTCGGGGAGGCGATAGTCGTTCTGCAGTAGCCAGGTTTCCAGCCCGTCAGATTCTGTGGCACTGAGAATCAAAATATCGTACTCACCGACAGAAAACTGTTCTTCAATGGTGACGCCAAGCACAGTTGAGGAAGTCGGTGCAGCTGCGTTGCCCGCTTCTGCCCTGGCGCGACGCGGCATCAGCTGATAGTCCAGCTGGACCATGGCCTCGCAAGGGTCGTTATCGAAATATTCTACTAAGCGAGGTGCGCTGAAGCCATCCAGGCGTTCTAGGACAACGGGCTCGGCAACTTCTACCTGGCTCTGGTCAATGACGGTCGGGACGGGAACGACCATGGCAAAGTCAGAGACATCGCCCTGGAAGTCGTTGGCCATGGTGAGGACGGTGTGGTTACCGTCGCGGGCGATCGCTACCTGAGAAGCCTTGTTATACAGCTCGGTATCGGCCCTAGCCACATAAAACCCGCAAAAGGCAGAGGCTGACTGCGTAAACGAGAAGAAGAACAAACAGAACAGAACAGAAAGCGTCGAGACGAGTTTCGGCTGTAGCACCTTGCGCCACTCAAACCGGGGCGCTGCCCAGGCTTTGTCGAGCAAAATAGTGAACGGCGCGAGGATGAACAAGGCCCAGAAGACAGCGGTGGTGGTGTAGAACTGGTTGCGTAGGACAAAGGTGAGTAGGGCGATCGCACCCGCCCAAATTAATCTGGCAGGTCGCGCATTCGGAATCGAGCGCGGGTCAGTCACCATAAACAGCGCAAACAGCAGCAGCGAACCACTCATCATCCGGTGCGCCCACACATCCCAGGTCCAACCCAGGTACAGATTGCGCACGGCTTCCAGCAGCGCATAGCTTGCCAAAAACATTCCTGTCGTATCCCAGCGGCCCACGCGCTTCAGTACAATGCCGCCAGCCCCCAAGAAAATGAAGCCATACCACATATCCTGCCCCCACTGCCCCGGCGAAATCCAGGCATCGTGGGTGAGCACCAGCGCGGCGATGATGCCGAAGTTAGCCGGGTTGAAAAAGTGCTTTTCGTTGGTTTTGAAGAGGAATTTACTAGCGATCGCACATCCCGCCGCCAGCGCCATCGTCGCCATATGGTCCGTACGCAGCAGCAAGCTCAATCCCAGCGCCGTAATCAACGGACTGCGCCAGTTCAGCTGTGGCCACTCAAACGTAGGCTGGTAGCCTGTCCACTGCCCAATCGCAACGCCAGCCCTTTTGCTCAGCAGCGACAGGCCAAACTGCACAGCCGTAGCCGTCACTACTGCCGTGCCAACCATCTCAGGGCGCAGCGACCAGTCACGCATCGCCACCCCCAAAACCAAAAACAAAGTCAAAAATATAATCTGATAGTCTCGGGCATCTTTTATTCGCACACCATTTGCTCCTAAAATTGCAAACTCAGTGAATAACGTCAGTATGGGGGGCAATAAATCCCAAACCAGAGGAGTTACCAAATTTGAAACCAGGCAACTACAGAGCTATCACCCTCAGGTGCCTTCAATACGCATCACTACCTGTTGTGTAGATGTCCCCAACAGTGAGAAAATTGCTTTAGCCTTTTGCGATACCCACCTGCCTTATGACCAACCTCAGCGTCAACCTCAACAAAGTTGCCATGCTACGCAACGCGCGCCCCCTCACCATCCCTAGCGTGGTCAAAATGGGTGAAATCAGCATCGCCGCTGGCGCTCGTGGGCTAACCGTGCACCCTCGCCCCGACGAGCGCCACATTCGCCGCACCGATGTGTACGATCTGGCTGAATTGCTAAAGCAACACCCTACTATCGAATACAACATTGAAGGCAACCCGCTAGAATCTCCCTTCATGGACATCATCCGCGACGTACGCCCAGATCAGTGCACACTCGTACCCGACGACCCGACGCAAAACACGTCCGACCACGGCTGGGACGTTGTAAAAGATGGTGAAAAGCTAAAGCCAATTATCGATGCGCTTAATTCGTTAGGGTGCCGTGTCAGTTTGTTTATGGACCCTGATATAGAACAGATTAAGCAAGTTCCCATACTCGGCTGCGAGAGAATAGAGCTGTATACGGAGCCTTACGCCACCGCTTACAGAGAAGGCAAAGGCGACGAGAGCTTTGAGATATACAAAAAAGCCGCAGAATGCGCACAGTCTGTAGGGCTAGGTGTCAATGGCGGACATGATTTGAACTTAGATAATTTGCCCAAATTCAAAGAGATTCCGAATCTGTTAGAAGTCTCCATTGGTCATGCGCTTACTGCCGACGCACTAGAAATGGGCTATGCAAATGCTGTGAAGGCCTATCTGAAAGCACTAAGCTAAAGCACATACGCAAATCGATTACGGTTGCTACAATCAATACAACCCAAGCGCCATGACATGCTCATGAATATTGCAATCACACCAACTGCTGAAGCACTCATTCAACAGCTAATCGACCTGAATCCGACCACCCCAGAAGCACTCATCGAAGAAGCTTTGCAAAACCTCTACAGCCAGAAGCTCATCGACACCTCCCTGGGCTTTCCGGAACTTAGCGAGTCAGAAATCATTCAGGAAAACGAAAAGCGATGGCAGGCTTTTCAGAAAAACTCTAACGGGATTTCTCAAGCAGACGCAGAAGCACGATTCCTACGCTCACACTCTTCCGCTACTGTAAGAGGCACATAGCTCTCACAAACATCCCATGGAAGATACTCGCCGCTCCGGTCAGCCAACTGAAGACCAGATTCAAGCCCATAGCGGTGAAGATATCGGCGGCGGCCTGCCAGTGATTGAATACTGGGCCAAACACACGCTTGCGCCTGAAGGGCCACCCGTGTGGAAGACGCTATTTCACAAAAGCGCCTGTCTTTCTTGCGCGTGGGGAACAGGTGGGCAAAAAGGTGGCTTTACCAATGAAGCAGGCGAGAAAGTGCAGCGCTGCATGAAAAGCATGGAGTCGATTGTTGCCGAACTGCAGCCACCTGTAAAGCCACACTTTTTTGAAGAGAACAGTATTGAAGAGCTGCAACAGCTCACCTCGATGGAAGCAGATCGGCTAGGCCGATTGAGCTTTCCAGCAATTCTCGCAGAAGGCTCCGACCACTATCAGCGAATTAGCTGGGAAGAAGCTTATGAACTGATGGCTGAAGCCTTCCGTCAGCCGCCTGAGCGGGTTGCTTCCTACAGCTCTGGGCGCTCGTCTAACGAAGCGGCCTTTTTGTTGCAGCTGATAATGCGATTGCTGGGATCGAACAACTTGGCGGACTGCTCTGACCTGTGTCATCGGCCTTCTACCACGGGGCTGAGTGCAACGTTTGGATCGGGTACCTCTACGGTGAGTTTGGAGAGCCTGAAGCAAGCGGACTGTGTGGTGCTAACAGGGTCTAATGCGCCTGCGAACCATCCCCGGCTGATGAATGAGCTGATTAAATTGCGCGATCGCGGCGGCACTATCTTGGTCATTAACCCCATCCGCGAAGTCGGCCTCGTCAAATACGGCTCGCCTTCCTTTCCGGTAAAATCTCTTATTCCCGGCTCAGACATTGCCAATCTGTTCTTGCAGCCCATTCCCGGCAGCGATCTGGCCCTCTTCATCGGCATTCAAAAGTCTCTGATAGAAAGAGATTTAATCGACAGCGCTTTTCTTCAGGCGCATACCGAAAACTGGGAAGCGGTGATACAGCAAGCACAAAACGCAGACTGGGAAACAATCACCGAAACTTGCGGTATTCCCAAAACAGAAATTGAGGCCGCTGCCACGCTCATTAGTCAGGCAGACAAGGTTGTATTTGCCTGGGCAATGGGTATCACTCACCAGGCAAACGGCACCGACAACGTTTGCGGCATTGCCAATACCGCACTGCTCACAGGTAACGTTGGCAAAATGGGCGCTGGTGTTATGCCCATTCGTGGACACTCAAACGTCCAAGGCTTTGGCTCTATGGGCGTAAAGAACAACATCAAGCCCGCCTTACAAGCGGCATTAGAGAAACTTGTGGGCCGCTCGTTAAAGCGTGAGCCTGGCTATCATGCGCGTGCACTCATAGAAGCTGCTGACAAGGGTAAGGTTGATACCCTAATGTGTCTGGGAGGTAATTTGTACGCAGCAAATCCTGACCTGACACAGGCCAAACGCGCACTCAACAATATAGACACTGTAATCTACATAGCGACCAAGCCTAACACTGGCCACTTCCACGGACTAGGGTGCAAGCATACGTTAATTCTGCCGGTCTTCAACCGCTTCGAGAATCCTCACAAAACTACCGTCGAATCTGGCAACAACTTTGTACGGCTGAACGACGAGGGTAAAAGCCATTTGACGGATGCCGATCTAGTCCCAGAAGTTCAGCTGCTAACTGAATTGGCTCACCGTATTCACGGCAGCGAGTCGATTAACTGGCGCAAACTGCAAGATACGCGCTACGTCAGAGAACTCATTGCCAAAACCATCTCCGGCTACGAGAAAATTGGCACAATTGACGAGACGAAAGAAGAATTTACGATCGCCGGTCGCATTTTCACAACGCCAACGTTCAAAACCGATTCTGGCAAAGCGAATATGCAACTCACACCAATGCCCTCGCTAACGCTACCGACTGTAAAAGACTTTGAACAGAATCAAGGTAAAATTTTAACCTTGATCACCGCTCGCAGCTATCGTCAGCACAACACCGTCGTGTACAAGCCCGGCGACAAATACAGGGGAATGCCCCATCGACAGTGCATTCTGATGAACCCAGAAGATATTGATAGTAGCGGGTTCTCTAATCATCAAAGGGTGACTGTTCAAGGCAGCGCAGGCCAGCTAGACAATATCGAAATTATTAGCGGCGCGGTGCGCAAAGGGGCTGCGCTGATGTTTTACCCAGAGGCAAATGTGCTAATGAAGGCAGTGAGCGATCCCAAATCCCATACGCCTGCGTACAAGCGAGTGCCGGTGCTGGTGCGCGGGTAGAGGTTACAACAATTCAGAAATCACTTTGACCATCCGAGCATTCTGCACTGGCGTGCCGACAGTAATTCGCAGCTTGTCATCTAGCCCAGGCCGATCAAAATAACGGATCATAATATTCTGTTCTTTCAAACCTTTGTACAGTCGCTGTGCTTCACCTGTCGGCGGCTGTACTAACAGAAAATTGGTCTGCGATGGCCATACCTTGAACGCTAGCTGCTGCAGGTCGGTAGCTAGCTGCTGCCTGGCGGCTATCACTTTTTGAACGCAGGCATTTTTGTAGGCCTGATCCAGGATGGCAGCTGCGCCTAGTTTCAGCGCGATCGCATCCACGTTATAACTATCCTTCACCTTCAGCAATCCCGCCAGCAACCCCGGCTGGGCAATCCCAAACCCCAACCTCAGTCCTGCCAGCCCATACCCCTTAGAAAGCGTCCGCAACACAATCACATTATCGAACTCACGCACTAGCTCCAGCGCGGCAGTATCCGCACCCGTCCCAGCAAAATCGATATACGCCTCATCAACCACCAGCACACCCCGCAAGTTTGCTGCTAACGTTCGCAAATCTTCCATAGGGACAACATGCCCCGTCGGACTGTTGGGCGTCGCAATCAAGGTGACCGCTGCTTGAGTAGCAATCAGGGCATCTACCGGAAGTAACCAATCTGTTCCTTTTTGCCCATAAAAAATCTCTACCGCCTTCACTGGCTGAATCGCCGCTAGCGTTCGATACAGCACGTAGGTCGGCATCGGGTAGGCCAACCCAGGTCGAGTACTTTCTCCCGCACAGGCTCGAACCAGCAGCGTCAGCAAGTCGTCGCTACCGTTTCCCGCAATTACCCAGTCTGTCGGCACCCCAAACGTCTTACCAACCGTGCGACAGAATGTTTGTCCCCGTGGATTAGGGTAGCGTCGTAACAGCTCGCCACTAACCTCACTTAAGGTAGCGACAACTTTAGGCGACGGCGGGTACGGATTCTCGTTGGAATTCAGCTTTAGCACGCCAGCATCTAGCGGCGGCCACTCCCCTGGCTCGTAGCCTTCTAGCGTGTCGATGGTAGGGCGAAACAGACTGTCTACCATCAGTCAATTTCTGTTGTAAATGGCAGTCGCATATACATATGATTAGGATCGTTCAAACTCTCCAAAAGCTTAAACTCTTCTCGAATCTTCAACAGTTCATCCGTCAGCGGATCCTTATTCCAGGGCAGCTGAGCGACCGCCGACACCCCTGTACCAAACAAACTATTCAGCAGCTGTTCTTCAAAACTGGGCAAGCGCGGATATTCACCAACCTGATAGTCTTCTAGCTCAGCGGTTTCGGCAGCAAGTGCGATCGCATCTTCCAACCCACCGAGCTGGTCAACCAGGTTAGCGGCGATCGCATCTTCCCCCGTCCACACGCGCCCCTGGGCCACCTGACCTACCCGCTCTATCGAAATATCGCGACCTTCCGCCACAATGCCTGTAAACCGCTCATAGAGCGTATTCACATAGTCCTGCTGAATTTTCAGCTCCGCTTCGGTCTGCGGGCGAGCGGTTGTTTCCATGTCAGCCAGTTCCGCAGTTTTCACCACATCCCAGGTGATGCCATTTTTATTAGCAATTTCTTGAAAGTTCAGCAGCAAGCCATACACGCCAATCGAGCCCGTTATCGTCGTCGGCGAGGCCAAAATCTTCGCCCCCGGCGCAGAGATCATGTACCCCCCCGAAGCCGCGTAGTCTCCCATGGATACAATTAGCGGTTTTTCCTCAGCCAGCAGCTTCACTTCATCGGCAATCACTTCAGAGGCGATCGCACTGCCCCCCGGACTATTCACCCGCAGCACCACCGCCTTTACATCATCATCTTTGCGCATCTCTCGCAGCGTCGAGGTCAGGCTTTGCGATGTAATAGCGCCCGCAACCGTTTCAGAACCGACAATGATATTGCCTTCTGCATACACGATGGCAATAGTGTCATCCGCGCCACTAAAGTCGCCTTGGCGATCCCGTTGAGCCACTTGTGCATACTCGGTCAGCGTAATCTGCGGGAAGTCCTCCAAATCTGTAAAGCTGACGCTGTCGACATCAATGTCTTCGTCCTCATCGTCTACACCTGCCAGCTGTCTGAGGCCCACCAGCACATCATCATAAAAGCCCAACTGATCTATCAGGCCTAGCTCCAACGCCTGCTCAGGCTGAATTAAGCCCACTTCGTCAGCTAGCTGCTGTACCTGCTCAGGCGTAATCTCACGATCGGTAGATACGGTTTGTATAAAGTCCTTCCACAAATCGCCAATCAGCGCTTCGGTCTGCTGTTTTTCTTCCGGGCTGCTCTGCGATCGCACAAATGGCTCCACCGCCGACTTGTAGCGGCCTACCCGCAGCACCTGCACACCCACGCCATACTTCTTCAGCGCATTGCCCAAAAACTGAGTCTCCGAGCGAAACCCATTAATTTCCATTAGGCCCACCGGCGCCAACACCAGGTTATCGGCCACCGACGTAATGTAGTAATCTCGCTCGCTAAAGCCAGTGTTGTAAGCCCAAATTGGCTTGCCCGATTCCTTAAACGCGCTGAGGGCATCGCGAACTTCCTTAAGCGTCGCCAGGCCCTCTTGAGGCGTCCCTTCCAGATAAATGCCAGAAATACGGTCGTCTTCAGCAGCAGCGGCGATCGCCTCTAACGTGTTGTATAGCGATACCGAAGGGCCACTCCCAAACGCCCCGTCTAGCAAAGCACCCCCCTCGGCCACCGCCCCATCAACAATATCCGTCGATAAATCAAACACCATCACCGACTTATCTTCAACTTCTAGCTCGGGTTCAGAAGAACCAGAAGAGAGCAGCAAACCCACCAGGCCAAAGGCACCGATCCCCATCAGCAGGAGTAAACTAAACAGTCCTACCAGGGTACCTAGGGCGCTGGCCGCCGCCATCTTAAAGAAATCTCGCATTGATGTTCTCGCGTTACCAAATAAGGGGAATCACAAATCAAGTAATCCCATACTAACGAAAGTAATTTTAATAGGCTTTGAGCAATAGACCATTACTCAGCCCATTACCAGAACCTTGACTATGCACGGACTATGCACGGATCGCCTGCAAAATCTGCGGCTGACGCAGCTCGGCAAGGCTCGCGCAGCCCGTACAAAACAGCACCGTGACAATCTCTGCGATCAGGGCCTCACTAACCTCTGCTAGCGCCGCCTCCGACTGGTTAGCAGCCTGTAAAAAGGGCAGCGCCAGCCCGGCCAAATTCGCACCCAGTGCCAGTGCCTTCGCCGCATGGAGCCCATTTCGCAATCCCCCTGAGGCAATCAAAGGAACACGCTGCGAAAACTGACGAATATCAGCAATGCACTCAGCCGTCGGAATACCCCAGTCGGCAAAGGTATTGCCCAGGCGACGCTGCTTAGCATCCTTAGCTCGTTCGCTTTCTACCCTGGCCCACGAGGTACCACCCGCGCCCGCCACATCAATCGCCGCGACACCGCTATTCATCAACCGTTTCGCCATCACCGCCGAAATACCATTACCCACCTCCTTGGCCACAATCGGCACAGGCAGCACCGCCGCCAGCTGCTCAATCTTGGCAAACAGCCCTTTGAAGTTAACGTCCCCTTCTGTCTGCACCGCTTCTTGCAGCGGGTTCAGGTGCAAAATCAGTGCATCCGCTTCTAGGGCATCTACCGCCTTTTGGCACTGAGAAATACCGTAATCGTAATTCAGCTGTACCGCACCCAAATTGGCGAACAAAAAGGCATCAGGAGCGTACTTGCGCACACTGAACGTATGGGTCAGGTCGGGATTTTCTACGGCGACGCGCTGAGACCCTACGCCCATCGCCAAACCAAATCGCTGCGCGGTTTTAGCCAATCGCTGATTGATCACCCTGGCCTGCTCAGTCCCACCAGTCATCGAGGAGATCAGTAGTGGCGTCGCAATGGATTTACCCAAAAAAGTTGTGCTGATGTCTATATCATCGCGATTCAGCTCAGGCAGACAGCAGTGGGTAAACCGATAGCGCTCAAAACCGTTAGTGACGCGGTGGCTTTGCACGTCTTCATCCAGGCAAATGCGCAGGTGGTCGGCCTTTCTAACCTGAGTTTCCAGAGCCATTGCATCTGGTTCTGTGACAGAGGCTTCTGAAGCAGACGTTTCTGAGGCAGCGGTTTTTGCGGCTGGGTGGCCAAGTGGCGATTTGGGGGGCGATGTAGAGGATAGTGAACTCAAAATGAAAGCGCTCTTGTTCGCAGGCACGGCAGTTATTTAGACTACCGCAATGACATAAGCCATTCAGGAGCGATCGCACATATCGTAATGGCCACCACAGCAAACCTAACGCTCAACAAGCTATGGCCGCGTCAGCTCCACCCCATCTCGACTATCCGTAGCCTGCAAAAAGACCTTCACCGTCTCATCGCTAGAGGTGGGCAGCTGCTTACCCACAAAGTCGGGATGAATCGGCACCTGCCGATGTCCTCGGTCAATCAGTACAGCGAGCCTCACCACATCGGGCCTGCCATAGTCATGCACCGCGTTCAGCGCCGCCCGCACGGTCCGCCCACTGTAAATAACATCGTCCACCAGCACAACCGTCTTGCCTACCAAGTCAAACGGGATCTCGGTTTTAGCGGGTGTACGCACCCCAATTTGGTCCAAATCGTCTCGATAAAAGGTGATATCAAGCGCACCGACAGGGACGCTCACATCTTCCAATCGACGAATTTGCTCTGTCAGTGAATAGGCCAGTGGAACACCCCGCGTATGAATACCCAGCAGCACCAATCTATCGAGATTACCGGCCCGCTCGACGATCTCCGAAGCCAGTCGATTCAGCGTACGGCGAATGTCTTCAGCAGACAAAATATCAACAACCTTATGGACCATAATCCAAGCCTAATAGACAGCCAGTAGCGTCATCTTAAACGTCCCACAAGATGTCTGCTCAAGCACGTTCCAAAACAGATAAATTCTGAGGCTTCAATAATTACTTGAAATCGATTCGATTGTAGATCCTAATAGCCTCTCCCTAGCGCTTAAATAAGATCCAAATAAGCCTCAAATAGATTCAAACAAGTGAGATAAGTAAGACACTTATAGCAAGCATCTTACTCACAAGTATTGATTAAAATAAAGCATACTCAAGAATACAATAGACAAATATCTATATATAAATCGGCACAGCGCTAAAAGGTACGGTTAACTAACAGGCAGCCCCCAACGCCACAGACCAGTCCGATCAAAAAACACTGGCGGGTTAACCCCAACGCGCTCACAATCACCTGATTGGTAATAGGTCTTAGATCATCTCCCAGCGGTGGCTTTACCTTCACGATCCCCCGGTAGGTATTTTCCCCACCTAGCTGTACACCAAGCGCAGCCGCATAGGCACACTCACTCCAGCCCGCATTCGGGCTCGGGTCACTGCGGGCATCACGCCAGCAAAGCCTCAGCACCTCTCCCGGCGTCCCAGACAGCATCGCAATAGTCAGCACGCTCAACCGGCAGGGTAGCCAGGTCAAGATATCTTCAAATTTGGCACTGAACCAGCCCAGGTCAGTGTATGGGGCTTCCTTGTAGCCCACCATCGAATCAAGCGTACTCACGGCTTTGTAGGCCAGGGCAACGGGCGCAGCCCAGCCCAACAGCGCCCCTACAATGGCATAAAACAAAGGGGCTAGTACACCATCTACCCCGTTCTCACTAACGGTTTCTAAAACGGCCCGGCGAATTTCTGCAGCCTCCAGCTGATGGGTGTCGCGTCCTACGTACATCGCCAGCCGCTCTCTGGCTAGGGTCAAGTTAGCGCTGGTTAGGTCATCAGTGAGGTCATCACCGGAGTCATCACTGGGGTCATCACCGGGGTCATCACTGGGGCCCATAGCATCCTGCACCTCTTCAGCCGCTCGGCGAAGGCTTCGCCCCGCAAAACAGCTCGCGAGCAAGATGGTCTCTATCCCCCACTGCAGCCAAATCCCTACCTGAGCTAGCAGCGTCAGGCCGACGATACTCAGGGCCGCCGTTCCCCCCACGACAATAACCGTCAGGCCAATCCCAGCCAGCCGCATTCCCAAAGGCGGCAGCGACCACGCAATCATGCGCTTGCAGTACAGCTCAATCGCTTTACCCATCCACTGGACAGGGTGGGGCCATCCCCACGGGTCACCCACCACGAAGTCTATCGCTGCCGCGACCAGCAGCAAGCTCGCTGTAAACCAGCCAGCGTTTAACCAACTGGCCTCAAACAGTAACCCTTCAGACCACAAAGCTAGCACCCTCGCCCTGCGCAGCCTGCCAGCTGCGCGCATCGTAGTAAAGATCTTCAAGGGTAATGCTATAAACTGCTTCTTTCAGCTTTTGGTCCAGCCGCTGCCATAGCAGGGCTGTCACCCAGTCCTCGGCCTGGTCTTGAGCCTTGGAAGCAGCAGGCGTAGCAGCATACAGGCTCTGCATACTAGCTGCCTCACTCACTGCTTCTAAAATGTGACCCAGCGAAACCTGTGCAGGCGGTTTCGCCAAATGATAGCCGCCCTGAGCGCCCCGAACCGACTTCACGATACCGGCTCGCCTCAGCTCGATTAAAAGCTTTTCTAAATAGGGGCCCGGCAGCGACTGCCTGCGGGCGATCGCACTCACCGAAGACACCGTTCCCACTGGCTGCAAACTCATGTCCAAAAGTGCCTTGACGCTGTAATGACCCCGTGTAGTGAGCTTCATAGATATCACCAGACGAAGGCCCTAATCGCCACTGCAATCAAACTGTAATCAAACTTGCAATCCAACGTTACCAGATGGGATTTCGCCCACCCAAATAAACTTTTTAGTTTAAAAAAGAAAGCTTTCTAATATTATAGTTATTAGATGTTTTTTCTTTCATAGTGTCAGCAAGCGATGCTTTTTTTGAGGATTGTCGGCAGCCATTTTGCTTCGATATTTACTCCAGTTAGGAATTGTGGTTTTATAATAAAAACTGAGACTGAACAATGACGCCACAATCGCGCCAAAACACAAAAAACGTAAAACACAGCTAGCACGGATGAACCCACTAGATAAACCTAACGGTGCGCCTCTAATTTATATCGATTTATCGACTTGATCTACCCGGTGTGAGTCCATAGCATTCGCTAGCACTCCCCATCTGTCCTTTACACCTGCTGTCAGTCTAGAGAATTGAGTGAATGGTTAATGAACCCGATAAAGATGCCTTGAAGGGCAAGGCACTACTCAAAAAGGTGAAAGAACTAGAACACCTGAGTAAAGAGGAGAAAGCCAAAATCTGTGGCTACTATACCGTCACTAAGAATGGCGTGACTCGCGTCAACATGATGAAATTTTTGAAGGCCTTGATCGAAGCAGAGGGCATTCAAATTGACAGCACACAAACAGGCAACGGTCGAGGTGGCCGCAGCGCCAGCTATCGCATCACCGTACAGTCCAACGGCAATCTCCTCATCGGCTCGGCCTACACCAAGCAAATGGGCCTACAGCCCGGCGACGAATTTGAAATTTCTCTGGGTCGTAAGCATATTAAGCTCAAGCAGCTCAATACAGACGACGCTGAGGACGCTGAGGACGCTGAGGAGACGTAGGTGCTTCAAGGCTAATTCTTTGAGGCTAATTCTTTGAGGCTAATGAGTAGGAAGCGGGGTATTCTCTATCCCCTGCCTCTGCTTCTCTAACTTATTGGTGACCCTATCTGTAGATATCAACAGCTTTTGGCAGTAAACTGCCCATGCAGCGGCGTTGGGATCTTTCCCCATTCGTTGATTTCATCTTCAGGCCTATCGCTATGAGTTTGCCGATCGTTTTAGAGATTGCCATTGGACTACTTTTCATCTATCTGACGCTGAGCCTAGTCGCTAGCGAAATTCAAGAAATTCTGAGCGCGCTTTTCCAGTGGCGAGCTGAACATCTTAAAAGATCCATAGAACAGCTGTTAGCAGGCGGTCCTGCCCCTCGGCAGAGTACCCAACAGAGTCGTGAACCAGACGCTGCTAACAGCAGCCTCAGCCAAAATCATCAAGCTGCTAAAGTACTGACCGAGCGACTCTACGAAAGTCCCCTCATCGAGAATTTAAATTATGAGGCAGAAGGCGGCTCTAGCGGACTCTTTCGCCGTCTTCTACACGGCGTTGGTAAGCTCTATCGCCTGGTAACCTTCAGCCGCAATGTTTTCGGCCAAAAAACCAGCGGACCTTCCTATATTCCATCTGAAACGTTTGCAACTAGCCTTCTCGAACGGCTGAAGCTAGAAGATTTTCAGCAACTGCTCATGCGATCGCGCTTTGCTGATTTTTTGCAGACTGAAGTGCGTTTGCCGCTGCACAACACGGTCAATGAGCTACGGGCACGACTAGAAAATGAGGAATTGTTAGCCGCAGAGATGCTCTATTTTGATCAGGCTCTGGACCAAATTTTAGACGATCTAGCAGCGCAGCGACTGACCCTGTCTTCTGCCCTAGCGCAGCTAACAGATCGGCTACAGGCGTTTGAAACGATGGCTACAGACGTGCCCCTAACAGAATGGGGCGCATCACCTGCCATGGCCCAAACGTTCTCGAACCGGGTGGGCTATTTGCGTGCCAAGCTCAGCGGACAGTCGACAGCCAACGCAGCACTGCTAGCCCGTCTGCGTCCTAGCCTGGGCGATTTGACGGCGCTGCTCGATCCTCAGAGCCCGACCTATGGTGAGCTGGTGGCCCTGGCTCGCAAAGAAGGCGCAGCGGCGGCGCAGCTGTTAGAGCAGTTTCAGCAAACGGTCATCCCGCCCCAGCTACGCCAAAGTTTATCGACCTTGGCTAGCCGGGCAGAAGCCAAGGCCAAAACAGTCGGCCAGGCCGCTGGCTCAGAGATGTATCAGCTGCAAAAGGAAGTCGAAAACTGGTTCGATAACGGCATGGAACGCGCCAGCGGCGTGTATCGGCGCAATGTCAAAGGGGTGGGGCTGCTGATTGGACTGGCGATCGCCTTCACCATCAATGCTGATACCTTTTACATGTTTCAGCGGCTCAGTAACGACCAGGCCGTCCGCAACAGCATTACACAAACCGCTGAACAGCTACAAATTCAAAACATTAACAGCGTAGAAGCCCTCGCCAACGACATGTCCATTGACGAGCTCTCAGAAAATATAGAAGGCAGCTTGCGCTCAGTTGGCACCGCTGTCGAAAAAACCTTGACAAACTATCCCTTGCCCATTGGCAGGTCTGCGGCTGTTATTAAGGCACAGCAAGCAGCCGAGGATAACTGGCCGGTCCCCCTCATTCCTCAGCGATTTATTGGCTGGTCGATTACGGCCCTGTCACTGTCTATGGGCGCAAGTTTCTGGTTTGATCTTTTACGCAAAGTGATGTCAGTACGCTCCTCAGGCGAGAAGCCAAAGTAAGCCCTCAGCAAAAGCGTTATGACTGACTTCTTCCTTTCTCCCGGTGGCTGAGCGAAGTCGAAGCCAGCTCCCTGAGCCAAACAATAAAAATCGTCCCAGCCCCTGCCGAGTCACGCTCAAATAGCTGCCGGGGCATCCAGGGCGTTTGAGCCGCAGGGCTAATCACTTCTATATTTCCGCCCATTTGCAACGTGAGGGATTGCGCGATCGCCAGCCCTAACCCTGTCCCAGGAATCTCGCTATGGGCCTGCACGCCTCGGTAATGCCGTTCAAACAAATGCGTCAGGTCGCCAGCCGGAATGCCGGGCCCCGTATCACCTACCACCACGCCTTGATAGTAGTCGTCCCGCTCTACTCGGCTGACCCCGGTTTGCACCCACACCGTCGCCCCAGCCGGGGAGTACTTCACCGCATTATCAATTAAGTTACTGATCACTTCTCCTAAAGCTTCCTCTTCGCCCCACACAGATGGGGTATCGGTCGCAATCTGCGCCTGTAGCACAACCCCTTTTTCAGCAGCCACAATATCCGTCACAGCCAAAATCGGTTCTACAATATCAGGCAAATATTGCGCCGACAGATCAAGCGAATGCCCTAGCCCAGGGGCAGAAATCTCTCCAGCGGGTTCCCCATGCAGGCTTTCAGGGAAGCGATGCGGGGCTGACGGCGCTGACGGGTCGTCTTTTTTGGGGAAGCCACTGCCTGGCAACAGGTCAAGAGCAGGCGGCAAACTTGGCAGCTGGCCGGTCGTCTGGCCCGTCGTCTGAGGCGTATCTGTCGCCAGGTCGGCATCGCCAATCGCAACGGTTTCATCAAAATGAGTCACCATCTCTCGAAGCCGTTTGCTTTCACGGACGATGCCCGTTGCAATTTTTTGGTTGGGATCTTCTGGCTCCAGGCGACGCACCAACAGCTGGCCAAAGGTCGTCACTGCTGTGAGGGGATTGCGAAACTGATGCAGCAGGTTGTGAAATATTTCTGACTGACGCCCTTGCAAGTCACGTTTGTCTGCCAGCTGATGCTGCAGCCACTGCGATCGCTGCTCTAGCACACAGCCTGCCGCCAGTGACTGCGCCACCCCTTCCACATGATGACGTTCCTCCAGCTTCCAGGCGCGATCGCGCTTGACCGCCACCATCAGGCCCACCACCACCTCCGAATACACCAGCGGCACCACCATCTGCTGATCAGAGCGTAAGCGCTCGGGCCAGTCCGAGGGCGTAGCGGGCGATCGCCGCTCGGACGTAGCCTCCTCAGCGCCAGAGTGTCCAGACGACGCAGATGGCGATGAACCGCCTGCTGCCAGCGCTTCGGCGCCGGGCAATAGGGCCACCGGCAAAAACTCTTCCGTCGCCCAGGCAGTTGCTCGCTCAAAGTTCTCAATCCAGCTACCAACGGGTTCGGGATAGCTCACCACCGGAATAAAATCGGGCTCACTTCTGGGCAGCTCGCTTCTTCGCCGGGAGCTTTGCCCTGCATCAGTCATGTTTCCAGCCACATCAGCGATATAAACCGCCGCAGAAGACTTCGATATTTGCCCAGCTAGCAGCTGCAGCTGCGTCTGGCACAAAGAAATAAATTCGGGACTGGTCACTGCCGACATAAGCAGCCTCTACAAAAAACGAGGCAAATAGATAAATGACATGGGTGGTCGAGGGGGTTGATTAAGCTGGATGACAAAAGGCCTGTCAAGGAAGTGACCAGAAATTGTTAAGTTTATTACAAAGTTATGACCTGGCTCACTGAAAAAATGTCTGTCAGATCCACTGTGAGCATTGATGGCTATAGCGATCGCCTACAAATGATGGCACATACAAACAAAGTTTGAACCTTTAAATCAGCTTGAATTTCTAAGACGTACCTGATATATTTCCAAAGTCTACGCTTTTGTAGCTCTCGCTACATTCACTCTTGCTACGGAATCCGCTTGCTACGGAATCAAGGAATCAAAGATAGCGAGTGCTGTGCATAGCGGCGCTACAGAATAGCGATTTAGACAAACACATTGGAGGAAATGAATTTGGCACGCAGACGTAAGCGAAAGAGCCGTCGTCGCCTAGAAGGGCGCCGCATTTTAGAAACAGTCCCTCAGTTCAGTATTGAGAGTGGCGAAGAGAAGCCAGTCACTGCTGCTCGTAACTATATTCACGCCCAGGGTATTTGCCCTCCGGCGTTGCTACTTGTAAAACGTAACGAGCATACCACCGATCGCTACTTTTGGGCAGAAAAAGGCCTATTCGGCGCTCAGTACGTGGAAGAAAATCACTTCTTATTTCCCAGCCTTCGCTCGCTGATAAATGAGGAAGAAGAAGAGGTTGCTGTTTCTGGCTAGTGTAATGAGCTTGCGGATACGCTAAGCCTTATTACGAACAAAATAAACGCAAACGAGGGTTCTGATAGTCAGGCCCTCGTTTGTGTTGTCTATTATTGTGTACCTACGACCAGGCCTTCAGCACAGAAGAAAAAGCATTCTTCAGCTCAGCTAATTCATCTCGATGCCCCTTAACTGTCAGCTTAGAAACAACACCTGCTGGCACAGACGCTAGATCGGCGGATTCAGCCTTTTCTCCTTTTGAGTTTAGCCTGTGAGGCTCCACCTTAAATACAACCTTTTCGGGCCTGCTAGACTTACGCCAGTAAAAGACACCTGCTAGCGGTGAGACCAAAACAAAGCCAAAAAAGGCAGTCCCTACAGCAGGAAACAAGGTCGCCAAGATCAGCCCCAGACAGGCAAAACCAATCGCCGCTAACGTCGTCAAAAATACAGCCATAAACACACTCGGACTCACCATCCCGGCAACCGTGATGCTATCGCCTGTCTGAAGCTCACCCTGGCTAACGCTTTGCGCAGCTGGCACAACCTGACGATAAGCCCGGGACTGAAAATAGCTCAGCACATCTTGCGCCAAGGGCTCAGCCGATTGCGACGAACCAAACTCCATGGTTTCAATGCGGTCTTTGGTAGACGCCCGGATAAAAAAGCCCAGCCCAATGACCATTAAGGCCGTTAGCAGCAGCGTAGAGACGCGAGTAGGGTCGGTAAAAATCAAGACAGTTTCAATGTTTCATGGCAGTAGCATTATAGCGACCGTCGGAGGCATCGCAGCGTTGAGTTTTTCCAGCCGTAAGCACTCAAAAAGCACAAAAAAGCCACGGCAACCGTGGCTTTTAATCAAGGTTATTTTTTTGGGTGCATTTTAAGAACCCGCGTATTTCATCTCGGCAGGGACGCCACGAGACTGAAGCTGTGATGGCACGCTCTGTTGCTGCTGTTGCGTCTTTTGCTGACCCACCATGTAGCGCTGCCACAGGTCAGCAAGCTCACGGGCTTTCATTTGCCAGTCAGGCCGCAGCCGGTACATGCGGCGAGGCCTGCCGCGACCCTCCACCTTTTTCCAGTAGCCCATAATCGCGACCTGATTTTCCAAAAATTTCAGCGCGCTATAAAGGACCGTATCCGACAAACGATAGTTGGGATAGTCCTTCTCGATGGCATGGATCAGCTCTGTGCCGTAGGAGTCATGACGAATCAGTACAGAGAGCACATAACAAACCGCAAGTTCTTTGTTTAGATACACTGGCGGCGGATCTTCAAAGAACTGATAGATATCTTCAAACTTCATAGGAAAGCTCCAGTAGCAGGTGGTTAGCAGATAGAGAAGAGGCAGCCGTTGGCGATCGCATTGTGTTGCCTTTTGTAAAGTTCATGGCACAAACCATGGGCCGAGTCAGTTCAAATGCAGACTGCTGTGGGGCAAGCGAATCGAAGCCGCAAGTGTAAAACCACTATTCCTTTGAGAGCCGGTGTGTTAGGAACGACCTTTCAAGAGAAGTTAACGTGTGCGCTAGAACTGCTGATTTATTTTAGACAGTAAATAAAAGATTTGCTTAACTTTTTCTAATCTGGTAACCATCCGCAAGGTTTTGTCAGATTAGCGACCAGAACGCTTACCAAATGTGAGGTTTCGACATAAAGGGAGCAGCAGGCACTTCGGCGGTTTCATCGTTTTGTATCATCTTCTCGAATCATTTTCTCGGGCCAGTGGGGTCCGCAGGACGCTCTGGGTATCGAACAGGACCTCGCCGTCTTTAACGGCGGTTAGCTCCACGTATACCGGGCCCAGGGTGTACACAGGCTGGCTAGCGATCGCCTGAATCGAAAGCGGTTCGCCGTAGGCTGCAACCTGACTCCAAAATTCAATTACCGGCTCGCTCAGGCGTCTGGCAATGATGGGATTGGGGTTAATGATGCCATTGCGCTGGGCCTGCAGGCTAATCAGCTCTCCCAGGGTAAAGAAGCGATCGCGCAGCCTGGCTTCAGTCAGCTCATCTCGCTTTATCTGAATCGTCGCAATCGGTTCACCGGGTAAATACAAAACTTCATTGACTAGCGCCTGCATGTTCACCCGTAGGCAGGGGTCGCTACCGTCTGGCTGCTGCAAAATTTCGCTAACGCAGGGCTCTCCCACAACATAGTTTTCCTCCGAGGAGACCACGATGGCATAGCTTCTTTCATCAAAAGTGTTCTGTACAATCTGAGCCGCGCTGGTCTGGTCATAGTCCAGCACAAAGGCGTTGATCTCTTCAATCCCAGGCCAGACAAGGCGTAACGCGGTGCTATTGGCTTTTAGCAGGGCCGATTCAACGGCCCTGCGGGCATTGCCCTCTGTGTTGGACCTAGCCAGGGTAACTTCCAAAATACGACCGCTCGAAATCGCCACGTTGCCCAGTCGCAAATTAGCAAAGTCAACACCCAGCTGAGCAATTTGCTCATCTAGCACCTGTCGCTGCTGTTGCAGTTCTTCCAGGCGAGCTTCACGGATATCAATTTGCTCGTCTCGTTCGGCGATTTGCTCATCCCGCTGGCTGAGTTCGGCATTGCGCGACTCGAGGGCGCTGCTTTGCTCGCTTAGCTGCTGGTTACGCTGGGCAATTTCCTGGTCTCGCTGGGAGATTTGGGCCAGTACTTCTGCTCGCTCATCGACCAGGGCTTGGCGTTCTGCTCTCAGGGCATCAATTTCTTCGCCGAGGCTAAGCGCCTGCTCTGAAACGGTGTCTAGCTGTTCTTGAGTCGCTAGCAAATTATCGAGGGTTTCTTCTTCGCGGGCTTCGGTAAGCCGCAGTGAGCGGTTGGTTTCTCGCAGTCGGGCCCGGGCCTCTTCTTGCAGCAGTGTCGATTCCTCCAGATTGCTCTCCACCGCGTCCTTTTCCGCGCGTGTAGATTCCAAATCCGTTTGCGCCACCGATAGCTCTTGCTGAATGTCGTCTAGCTGGAACAGGCCTTTGCGCAGCTGGCTATCGAGGGCAATTAGCAGCATCAGCGTCGAGAACGACGCCACCATTCCGGTGACAACGCTCACCAGGGTCGCCGTCTGGCGAGGACGCAGATTGAACAGGCTGAGCCGGGATTTGCCCACCTTCATACCGATGCGATCGCCCACCGTCGCAATCACACCACCCAGGCAGGCCACCGCAAAAAGTAATACAAATCCAGTCATTCACCACAATCCGCCAGGCGTCACCGACCATTGGCCAGGTAGGGTAGGCGAGTGCCCACCACACACAGAATATAACCGATCGTCCCATTCAGGGATTTGCACAGGCCTATCTGACACACTGGCCACTGAGCAAATGTTGAGTCTGCTAGGGTAGCTTCAACACTGAAAGGTAGGTAGGCAGAGGGTTGGCTTTGACAAAGCACTACGCAAATTGCTGGGAAAGCGTCACCGGGTCATGCACGGTAATTTTCTTCTTGTGAATAGAAATCATATTCTGCTCGCGCAAATCGCCCAGCAGCCGCGTCACCGTTACCCGCGTAGAGCCAATGGCCTCGGCGATCGCCTGGTGAGATAGCTTCAAGTCCACCGTAATCCCTTCACTGCCTGGGATGCCAAAATCCCGACACAGAATCAGCAAAAAGCTTACCAGCCGAGAGCCCATATCTCTGTGAGCCAGCGTCTCAATCATCATCTCCGTCTGCAAAATTCGCGACGATAGGCCCCGCAGCATAATCGCCGACAGCTCAGGATGCTCCTTAAGCGCCTGACTCATCTGGTCGGCCTGAATCGACAGCAGCTCTACAGGGGTAAATGCCACCGCGTGATAGAAACGGTCCGAGCGATCGCCTGTAATCAGAGACAGCACGCCAAACACGCTATTTTCGCGTAGCAAGGCCACCGTGATTTCTTCTCCGGCCTCATACACCCGCGAAAGTTTAACAGCGCCTTTCGTCAAAAAGTAAACCCGCTCTGCTGGATCCCCTGGGAAAAAGATAGTTTTGTTACGTTCGTAGGAATCAATGGCAGGCGGCATGCCACCCCCCGAGATAGAGCGAAACAGATCGGCGATGGGAGACGTAGAGAGGGATGCCATAGTTGAACGCGTGAGATGGGGCTGCAGGCCAGGCACATATGGGTGCCATAGAAAGGACATTCGTCAAAAACAGAATGTCATGGAATTCTCATCCGGCTTAGTACTACTAAAACCTATGCTGAGAAAAGGGTTTTGTATTAGTCACTACCAAAAATTGCTTGAGACCGTTTGAGTGCGGCCTGATCGCAAGATTAGTTACCGAATCTTGCAATCATCGTATGCACATATTGCATTTTTTGCACGATGCCCCTTCAAATTCCTCAGGGCTGCCGGGAGACTATCGGGCCATCCCCATTTTTCAGTATGCTCCTAAAGCATATTAAGGAACATATAAAGAGCCATGCTAGATCTGACCGGAAAGAAAGCCCTCGTTACCGGCATTGCCAACAATCGCTCTATTGCCTGGGGTATTGCCCAACAGCTGCACGCGGCAGGGGCCGAAATTGGGGTTACCTATCTTCCCGACGACAAAGGCCGCGCCGAAAAAAAAGTGCAGAGCCTGACTGAGCCCTTGAACCCAACACTGTTTTTACCCTGCAACGTCCAAGACGACGAGCAGGTAAACCAGCTGTTTGATACGGTCAAGGCAAAGTGGGGTAGCTTCGATATTTTGATTCACTGTCTGGCATTTGCCAACCGTGACGACCTCACCGGCGCATTTAGCGATACCTCCCGGGCCGGATTTGACCTGGCACTCAGCGTTAGTGCCTATTCGCTTACTCGCCTAGCCCAGGGTGCTAAAGGCCTGATGCCCGACGGTGGCAATATTGTTACCCTCACTTACCTAGGCGGTGTACGTGTCGTACCCAATTACAACGTTATGGGCGTTGCCAAAGCCGCGCTAGAAATGAGCGTCCGCTACCTGGCCGCAGACCTGGGGCCACAGAATATTCGCGTTAACGGCATTTCGGCCGGCCCTATTCGTACGCTAGCGTCTTCAGCAATTGGCGGCATCCTAGATATGATTCACCATGTGGAAGAGGTCGCTCCGCTACGGCGTACGGTCACTCAGACCGAAGTTGGCAATACCGCCGCCTTTTTGTGCAGTGACCTGTCTAGCGGTATTACGGGCCAAGTAATTTACGTCGATTCTGGCTACGCGACAATGGGCATGTAGCGCTACGGCATAACCGTCCCATGAAGGCGCTTACCTCGAAAAACTTCACTGGCTCTAGCAGATTTGACATAGCGCCAGTGCCAGGGCTCGTAGCTGACGCCCTGCAAATTACCCTTAGGAAAAGATTCCTCAAAGCCATAGGCAGCAGCGTTGTTTATTAGCCAGAGATAGGCATCTGTATCTTGGAATGAGTACTTGATGTCGGCATCTGGCACATTGGTATCGCCAATATCGATGGCGTAGCCCGTATGGTGCTCACTGTGTCCGGGCGGCGCGCTCAGCTTCGCGGCTTCTACCTCGCTACCTAGTTTTTCTGTTTGCGCTTCAAACAGCTCTGCCTGCCGCTCGATGGTCCGAAATCCTGATATCGGCATCAGGTTTACGCCCTCTGTCAAAGCAGCGGCCCGCATGCTGATGAATGCATCGACTGCCTCATAGTCTAAGTACTCTTCACGTTCGTAAAACTCGCGAATAAACAAACCCACTGAATCATTACGAGATGGATCGTTTTCCTCAAAGGCGAAGTGTTTGTATAGCGCGGGTGGCGAGTCGTCGTAGTTTTCGTAATTCTCACTGGGTGGCACCGCAGTCCCCTCAATCGCCTCCTGTGAGATGGGTGGCTGAGGTTTGGGCGCAGTAGAACCTGGGGACGTAGCGGCACTGGGTAAGGGGGGTGGAGGTGCGATCGCTCTATCCGCCGCCGACGGCTCTCCAGCAGCAGGGTTGTCTTGGCCGTTAGATTGGCCTGCGCCTAGGGGCGTCACTGAAATGCCCGAAGCAGCCTCAACGTTAGAGACCGAACCAGCGTCTTGCTGGGGTAGTAGCGCATTTGTAAACAGGCCAACGCTCACTATCACCACAGCTGATAGCACCCCAATCAATATCGTTTTATAAGGTTTCAGAATACGTCGCAGCGGCTTCATAGAATCGTCAACTGAGATGAGGAAAAACGGACATCAGCAAAGCAAACATCACTTTATAGGGTAGCGAATACACGGCGTCAATCACGTCTGACCAGCTGTGCTGCAATCCAACCCTCGGCGCCCGATTCGGGAAAGAATACTCTGTACCAGGTATAGCCACCCGCATCCTGAGCGCTGTCTAAAATGCGAATGCGATCGCCCGGATAGGCCTCATGCTGCACACCAAAGCCCGTGCCTGGACCAGAGCGCACGTTTTTGCTACCAGACTCGTTACTAACAATGGTGGCATTTGCACTCGGCGTCGTATTCCGAGGGGGCGTAGGTGTCGTGGGCGTTCGGGTTGTTGTGCCAGTCGGCAATGGCGCATCCCCATCTATTTGAATCAGCTGCCCAGCAATCCACCCTTTCGCTCCCGACGGCGTCACCACTCGATACCAGGGATAGCCTTCACTGTCGTTAGCCCGGTCAATCACTCTAATTCGATTACCAATCGCAACCTGATCCACCACACTAAAGCCAGTACCGGCACCCGAACGAATATTTTTAGTCCCGCCTGTACCGACGACACTGCCGTTGGCCCCAGGGACAGAGGGTGCTGACTGAACAGGTGGTGCTGCAGCTTGGACGGGCGGCGACGTGGGCATAGTTTCAGCAGGCGTTTCAGGTTCGCTGGGCTGATCGCGCTGTGTATCAGGATTGACCGGCGCTTCCTCATCCGTTCCAGCGACCGTCTCAACAACTTCTGGCTTATTGGTTTCTGGCTTATTGGTGCTCTCCCCAAACTTGGGCAGGCCTTCTGTCATTACAAAGGCACCCACCAAAATGCTAAGGCCTACCATGCCACCGACAATCACAGCCCCTTTCCATTGGCCAGAAGAATTATCTCCCACAGACTGCTGATAAGCCGTAGATACAGGCTGTTGCGCAGTGGGTGACTGTGGCGAGGCTAGCGGTGATACAACCGCCGTCTGCGGCCCAGAGTTAACGCCACCCGCACCAGCTGCCACGACGGGCGTCGTCGAAATCACCGTTTGTGATGAGTTTGGCTGAGGAACGTTTGGTTGAAGAGCGTTTGGCTGCGACACCACAGTTTGAGATGACTGCAGGCCAGCAACTGGCGGACTCTGGGTTTCACCAGACAAATTGTTGGCAGCTCCCGGCGGGTGACTGGTCACTGCGTTTGCAGAGACTTGAGTACCCATCTGCCCCATCAGAATGGTATTCAGCGCACTCTGCATTTCTGAAATAGTAGCAAAGCGACTTTGCGGGCTCATGTGTGTCGCCCGGTCCAAAAAGTCGGCAAATTCTGGGCTAATGCCAGACGCATGCTCTCGCCAGCTCAAAGAGCCGGTTTGTGGGTCAGTATCTAGCTCCTGTGGAATTTTGCCAGTGAGTAGAAAAATCGCCGTCATGCCCAGGCTATAAATGTCGCTGGCATAAATCGGACGGCCCGACAGCTGCTCGCTGGGCATGTAACCAGGAGTACCCACCACAATCGAATGAGTACTTTGTTCACCGCTGTTAATGATTGTTTTCATCGTCTCTTTGACCGCGCCAAAGTCGATGAGAACCGGCTTGCCATCACTGGCTCGCAAAATAATATTGTCAGGCTTGATATCGCGGTGCACAATTCTGCGGTTGTGCACATAGGCCACCGCAGGCAGCAGATTTGTGATAATCGCCTGCACCGTTTGCTCACTCAGTGCCCCTTCCTTGTGCACTTTCTGGCTCAGGGTTATACCTTCTACCCATTCTTCTACCAGGTAAAACTGATCGCCTTCAGAGAAATAGGCGTACAGGCGTGGAATTTGAGTATGGGATTCGCCCAAAGTTTCCAGGATTGCCGCTTCGCGCTGAAATCTGTCGCGCACCATCTGCTTTAGCTCGGGCCGCTCATGAATTGGCTTTAGCTGCTTTAGCACGCACCGCTTATTCGAGGGCATATGGGTGTCTTCAACCAAAAACGTTTGCCCAAAGCCGCCGTCACCCAGCACGTTTAGCACCCGGTAGCGATTGCTTAGCAGTACAAGTGGCGTTTCGGTCGAATTATCCAAAGTCATGGGTGACTTTCCTCTTAACAGTTAGGGTTATAAAAATTGAAATAGAGTCGAAGCGGTGAGCTAAGAGTGCTCTTTTTGACTGATTGACTACCGTATGAAAGCACTTTGCACGAATACGCTTTGCACCAAAGCGCTTTTATATGGCTACATCGCACATGCGCAAGAATCCTGAAACAGCCATTAGCTTGAGGTGATTGTATCGGGGTTTCCTCTCGTAAAAGCAAATGTTTATCGACCTTTAACGTGTCTACATCATTTGATGGATAACTGAATTTGCTAAAAAACGTGGAAAAAATATTTTCTACCCGATCCTTTTTGAAAGAACCGTAAGACAATAGGAGCGCGTTTCCATAGAAAATCACAATGCCCCGTTCTTCTTCAACGACCGTACTCACAGGTCCATACATTGAGCTGAATAACCGGGGACAGGTGATGCGCTTCGACCTGACGCAGGATGTACATCGGCTAGGGCGCGATCGCACCTGGGCAGATTTAGCCGTACCCGAACAAGGCTGGGGCGTTATTTCTGGTCAGCACATCGTGTTTAAGCGAGAAGGTGGCAAGTACCGCATTTTCGATGGCGATGGCTACAGTAAGCCCAGCACGAATGGCCTTTTTATCAAGCACACTCGGGTGCAAACGCAGCAAGGCATCCTGCTAGAAAACAACGCGCAACTGCAGATCGGTCAGAATCCTCAGAACATGATTCTGATGAACTATGTGGTGACGCCCAGTGCACCAGTGACGGCAAGCGCTAGTCAGAACAGGCTGGTGTTGCGCGGTGCTACGGCTGATGTTGCCCTGGGCCGTGACTTATCTGACGTGCCCAACCTGATCCCGATGACGCTAGATGCGCCCACGGTGTCTCGCTTTCATGCATCAGTGTCTCGCGAAGGGGCGAATTATGTATTGCGCGATCGCAGCACCAACGGCACCTACGTCAACCGCAAGCGCCTTACCGCCGCCCGCTCATTACAAGACGGCGACATTATCCAAATCGGCCCCTTCACCCTCCTGTTTCGCAACGAGACCCTGGAGATATTCGACAAAGGCGATCAGATTCGCATCGACGCGCTGAACATTGTGCGCCGGGTGAAATACGCCAACACCCAAAAGGTGATTCTCAACGACGTTTCCCTGGCCATTGAGCCCGGACAGCTGGTCGCGATTGTCGGCGGCAGTGGCGCAGGCAAGTCTACCCTAATGAAGACCCTGCTGGGCATTGCGCCCACTACATCGGGGACCGTATTGATCAACGGTGACGACCTTCGGCAGAACTTCGACATTTACCGCGCCGAGATTGGCTATGTGCCACAGGACGATATTGTTCATCGCAACCTCAGTGTCGAAGAAGTACTGACCTACGCCTGTGAGCTGCGCCTGCCGCCCGACACCAACATTCCTGAAGCGGTCACCAGAACCCTGGAACAGGTAAAGCTCAGCCACGTACGCCATACCGTCATCACACAGCTTAGCGGTGGCCAACGTAAGCGGGTCAGCATCGCTGTAGAGCTACTGGCAAACCCAAAGCTGTTCTTCTTGGACGAGCCCACTTCTGGTCTGGACCCCGGTCTGGATAAGAAGATGATGGAGCTGCTGCGTGAGCTGTCGGATGAGGGACGCACGATTGTGCTGGTGACCCATGCGACCTCGAATTTAGAGGTGTGCGATCGCGTCATATTCATGGGCAGCGGCGGACAGCTTTGCTACTTTGGCCCACCCCAGCAGGCGATGAACTTTTTCGAGGCCCCCGAGCCAGACCTCAAGTACTTTGCCGATATCTATATCAAGCTTGACGAAGGGCTCACCGACGAGGAGCGCGCGCAAAACGTCTCTTACTGGCGACAGAAGTTCTTAAACTCGCCCGAGCATGAACAGTATGTGCAAAAAGTGCTGAGCACTGCGCAGAGTGCAGGATCTGCGGAAAAGCCAGAACGGCAAAAGACATCTTCTGTGCGGCAGTGGCTGATTTTAGCGCGACGCTATTTGAAGCTGATGAGCCGCGATCGCTTCAGCCTCCTTCTCCTCTTCCTCACCGCCCCCATCGGCGTCATCCTCGTCAAGCTGGCCCTGCCCGACACCGCGCCCCTCGCCGAACCCCCAAGCCCAGCTATTGACGCAGCCCAAGCGCCCCTCGCCCTACGTGTTCTATTCGTATTCACCTGCGCCACCATTTGGGTTGGCCTATCCGGCAGCGCCCAAACCATCGTCAAAGAAGCCAACATTTACCTGCGCGAGCGCCTGGTAAACCTGCGATTAATTCCCTACCTGGGCTCCAAATTTTCTATCCACGCAGCGCTCGCGGTGATTCAGGCCGTTCTGCTGATGATCATCATCGTGTTTGCCTTCGAGTCTCCTGAACCCGACTTGATTCCTTGGTGGATAGGCATATTGTTCACCACCTTTTTAACGCTGCTGGCCAGCACCAGCGTAGGCCTGCTGGTCTCATGCTTTGTCAAAAACTCAACCCAGGCCAATAGCGCTCTACCGCTAATTCTCATCCCCCAAATCATCTTTTCCGGCATTCTGTTCGATATTGAGGGCATCGGGCGCGTGTTCTCGTGGCTGATGGCTAGCCGCTGGTCTATCGGGGCCTACGCTGCGGTGCTAGATGTAAACGACATGGTGCCAAATGCCACGCCCGGCGTCCCGCTCCCCTTTGAAGGCGCAACGACTTACGACCCTACGGTAGAGAACCTGCTATTGAACTGGGGGATGTTGTGCCTGCAAAGTTTGGTGTGCCTGAGCGTGTGTTTATGGCAGCAGAAGCGAAAGGATATTTTGTAAATCAATCTATAATCGGATTACGGCTATTTCATACGAAAGAACAAAGCAAGAAGGGTATCAATGCCTGAACTACTGACGAGACAGACGACGAGTTTTTCTGAGTACTTGCTGCTACCTTACGATGGCAAAAAGACTGAATTTGTAAATGGTCAGATAGCAAATATGGCGGAAGCGAGTCCATTACATGCTGATATTATCGACTTTCTGACCACGCTGCTGAAGGCACATATTAAAGATTGCGAGCTGAATCAAGTCGTTCGAGGGGGTGCTATTGGAATAGAGATTCCTCAGATGACTCGCGATAACAATGTGAGGGATCCTGATGTGATGGTGTGCGATCGCACCCAATGGAAAGCCATGCGCCACCTCACCAAAGCTATATTCTGCAAAGGCAACCCACCCGCCTTGGCCATCGAAGTTGCTAGCCCTGGCGATACCACCCGTGACACGGTGGACAAGCGGCTAGAGTATGCGCTTGCACAAGTTCCGGAATATTGGATTATCAATCCAGTAGATGGCTATGTTTTAGTGCTAGTGCTAGACACAGCAAGTGGGACTTACGAAGAGGTAGGAGAATTTAGAGGCGCTGAAAAAGTTGCGTCTGCACTTTATCCAACGCTCGACGTGACTGCTGCTGCAATGTTAGATCCTGAATAGGCTACGATTTCTCTAATCGGTAAACGAGCCATCTAGTGCGCCAACGACTACCTCTTTCTCTTTTGGACTCAGCAACGGTTGCAGCGCGATCGCCTGCGCCATTTTCATTTGCCCATAGCTAAACACACAGGGCGTTCCTTCCGGCAACAAAGGCTGAATCTGCTCCCACACGTAGGGACTGCCATAGACCACGACGGCCTGAATATTGCTACCAAGCACTTGAATAATTTCCGAGGCGATCGCACTCAACCCCCTTCCACTTCTAAACGGATTTCCCCGAATAAACAGCTGTACAATTGTCGTCACATCCGTGGACAAGCTCGCCACATCCGCACTGCGACTATCCATCAGCTTTAGCGTATACCCCTGCGCTGTGGGCAACGTCACCGCAGGCGCTGTGCGACCCAAAAACGGGCAGTGCAGCACGTCATCCACCAGCACCAGGTTTTGCCCAGGAATCAACGGCGCACTAATGGCCTGACTGAGCGACTGCGGCGGCGCATTACTGACCTGCTGCGATTCGCTTAAAATTTCTGCGGCCAGTGCCTGCACCTCCAGGGTCGCAATTTGCTCTGTTTGCACGGGTGGCACAGCCTGATGCTGCCATGCGTGGCGCGACATGCCGTCGGTTACCGGCAAATCCGCCAGCTTGTGCTTGGCTCGCCAAATGCGCTCTACGGCCCGCAAAATCGTTTCGCAGGGAATGCGACCTGTTTCTACCGCTTCGCAAATAGCAGCGATCGCACTCTCCACATCCTCTGGCATCAGCAACACATCTGCACCTGCTTCCACCGCCAGCACCGCCGCCTCATCTGGCCCGTATCGCTGCGTAATCCCACCCATCACTAGGGCATCGGTCACAATCAGACCGTCAAACCCCAAGTCGTGACGCAGCAGTCCGGTTAGGGTCGCCTGGGAAAGGGTCGCCGGGTGGTCAGGATCGAGTTTGGGAAGCTGCAGATGGGCGGTCATGATGCTATCTACGTCAGCAGAGATCGCCCGCTTAAACGGCACCAGCTCCAGCGACTGCAACCGCTCAAAATCGTGATTCAACACAGGCAAGCTCAGATGCGAATCCATATCCGTATCGCCATGCCCCGGAAAATGCTTCGCAGACGTCAGCACCGCATTCCCAAACGTCCGCGCCTGCGTCCCTTTAATAAAGGCACTCGTTAGCTGCGCCACTACGTCAGCCTGCTCTCCAAACGAGCGCACGTTAATCACCGGGTTGGCTGGGTTGTTGTTCACGTCGACCACAGGGCCCAGAATCCAGTTCAGCCCAATCGCCGCTGCTTCTTGCGCGATCGCCGCACCCATCCTTTCGGCCAGGGTCAGCGCCACTGGCAAATCTCGCTTGGCAATGCCACCTAGCGCCATCGGTGGCGCAAACCAGGTCGCACCGCTAAAACGCTGGCCCACCCCTTCTTCAATATCTGCCGCCATAAACAGCGGATACTTTGCCCAGGACTGTAGCTGCTGAGTGCGTATACCGACTTCCGCTGCGCTACCACCCAGCAAAATCACGCCACCCACACCTAAGGACAAAACCCGCTTTAGGGCTTCGTTTTTTGCTTCCCACTGGGGATATTCCACCTCGTGGTCAAACAGGTGACCGGTCGTGCGGACGACCATCATCTGCGCAACTTGTTCTGAAAGGGCTAGGGTATCGGGACTGGGCAAACGAGAGGAAAGCATCGGCCTGAAAGTATATCAAGACGTTGATCGTACCGCGTTTGATCGTATAGCCCTAGGGCGTCTCAACGTCGCCCAAATCTTGTGCGTCTATCGAATCACCCGCTTCGCGCTCGGCGCTGATTTGATTGAGCACATTGAGTACGTTGGTCGCCAGGTCAAAAGAGCGATCTTCCTTAAACGTGACTTCTGGCGTGCGACGTAGATTCATCCGCTGACCTAGCTGACGGCGAACATAGCCTTGCGCGGCCTGCAAGCCTGCCATGGTTTCAGCTTTGGCTTCATCCGTACCGTAAATGCTCACGAAAATTTTGGCATGCTGAAGATCGCCTGCCACATCGACGTCGGTAATGCTAACCATGCCCGCGCCGACCCGCTCGTCTTTGATATCGTTGAGCAGCATCTGGCTGACTTCACGCTTAATAGAGGCAGAGACCTTTGCGACTCGTCTACTCGTAGCCATAATAATTTGTTAGGTAGAGTGAAATTTGAACGCTAAGCGATGCCCAGCATTCCTTGCATCGTAAAGACCAAACCGATAAAGGCAGCAACGAAGGCGCTGATCAGTGCGATCGCAGTCGAAGGCTTCTTGAATAGAGGCTTCAGTGGCTCGATAGCGTTAAAGAAAATGCCTAGCGAAAAGCTAATTAGGTAACGGGGATAGCGAGAAACGTTGTCAAAAAATTCTTGCATGATGAGTTGAGATTGTCCGCAGACAAGAAACGACGCAGCGCTCAAAAAGATAGACTAATCAAACTTAGTCTCTATCCTACCGCAAGAAATAATAGCGATAGAGGTGTGTTCACTTAGAGTTAGTTCATGCCCCCTTCTTCGTCTGCCAATGCTGACATGCCCGATCTGTGGGGTGAGCACAGTGTTGCATTAGCGCGGCCTTTTATTAAGTGGGCAGGTGGTAAAGCGAGACTAATAGAGCAGTACAAACCGTTCTTGCCCGCAGACTATGACCATTATCACGAACCGTTTTTAGGCGGCGGCGCACTTTTTTTTCATCTGGCACCTCAGCTTCAAGCACAAGGAAAAAGGGCTTTTTTGAGCGATCTTAACCCTGAGCTGGTGAACGTATATCGATGCGTGCGCAATCACGTAGAGGAGCTGATTGTACAGCTTGCAGAGCATCAGGCACTGCATGGGGAAGCACACTATTATGAGGTGCGTTCGCTTGCGTATCCTGCGGATGCATCGCTTGCATATCCGCAAGATGCATCGCTCACGCATCCGGTGGATGCATCGTCACCGCCAATCAGTGCGATCGCCCGCGCTGCCCGCTTTATATACCTGAATAAAACTTGCTACAACGGCCTGTACCGTGAAAACTCAAAAGGTCAGTTCAATGTGCCAATGGGTCGGTACAAAAAGCCAAACATCTGTGCGCCCGATTTACTCCGACCCGCCGCCGCCGCGCTGCAAATTGCTGAGATTGAGGAACGTCCTTTCACAGCTGTGGAGAAACGGGCAAACAGCGATCGCGATTTCGTCTACTTCGATCCGCCTTACCATCCACTCAGCGATACCAGCAAATTCACCGCCTACAGCCGCTACCGCTTCGGCCCCGAACAGCAAACAACGCTTAAAAATCTCATCTGGCGACTCGCAAACCGCCAAGTAAAGGTGCTGGCCTCTAACTCCGACTGTCCGTTTATTCGCAACTTGTACAACGGCTTTCAAATAGAGACCATTACCGCCGCTCGCTCCATTAATTCCAAAGCCAATAAGCGCGGAAAAATCACAGAAGTTCTAGTCGTGGCCTAAGGACGTAGAGTCAGTCTAATCAGGCTAAGCAAACAATCTCTCCACAGGACATTCGAACCCTGGCAATATCGGGCTCGTCAGCGTGTCTTCTGTCGTTAGCGTAGCCACCATGCTAAGTTGAGCTTCCTTCCGCCGATATATACTAACCTGCTTCATCCGCCAATCGAGTATCCAGTATTCTCGAACACCCTGTACCGAATACAGTCTTAATTTCAGCTCTCGGTCCCGACGTACGTTCTCTGTGCCCAGGGACAGAACTTCAACAGCAAGATCTGGCGCTTCAACAAGATGACCCGAATCATCAAGCGCCATCGGCAATCTGCCTTTACTCACCCAGGCCACGTCAGGAATCACATTATCTGAGTCTGTAAACAAAACACCGGGCCCGCCCGCCACCTCACCCGAATCAGTACTCAGCGACCACAAATCCAAATAAGACGCTACTCGAACGCATGCCCTCTGATGACCCCAATGAGGTGCATGAGTCACAATCAGCTCTCCGTCAATAATTTCGTAACGCTTTCCATCCCTGGGCAGTAGCTCTAAATCTGACGTTTTCCACCGAAACTTAGCAACCATCCCTCACCTTTCCTCGCACGTGTCTTTCTGTGCTCTCCCTCATTCTACTTGCTCAAAGAAAAGAGCCGCGCTTGTGTTATTTCAAGCGCGGCTCTTCCCTCTACTTTTCTTGCTTAACCATCTTGATCAGTAATAGCAGGGTAGATTTATTCTTCGTAGCTACCACCAATACTAATAGGCGTATTCAGCACTTGTGCACCTGCCAAATCAACATTATCTACATCAGCGCCTTCAAGGCTGGTATAAACCAAAGTAGAATTAGAAAGATCCACATTCTGAATGACCGCGTCATCAAGGGATGCGTTGGTGAGGTAAGCGCCGCTCAGGTCGGTATCTATCAGCGTTGCACCGGTTAGGTCTGCGCCTTCTAGGTTGGCATAGGATAGCTGTGTGCCCGACAGATTGGCATCGCGCAAGTCTACGCCAATGAGATGTTCGCCTGTCAGGTCCGCACCAGAGAGGTCGCAGGCTCGGCATATGCCGGTTTCCCTGAGCTGGGCGATGTCAGCCGGGTTTGCCGACTGGGCGGCAGCGGGAAATAGCGCAATCAGGCCAGTAGCAATAATGGTAGCACCTACGGCAATTTTAGCGACCGTCGGCTCAGGTTTGAATGTATTCTCCGATGTTTTCATTTTGCGTTACCTCTTCGTTTCAATTCTTGTTGTGAACCAACCTCTTTACAAACAAGCTTGTTTCGCGTTGCATAAACAGATGCTTTACCTCTCTTAGCAAGTGCTTACATACAACGATTATTTCTATTAACTTGTCGACTCTTTAAAGGTGTTCTTATTCACACTACAAACATATCTTTTCGAAGAAGAAATAGCATCTCTAAAAAGATATAGATTCCTTGCCCCACATCGTTCTCAAAACATTTCCAGGACGGCTGACTCATGACTTATAACAATCAAGAATCAGGCTTTAAAAGCTCAAACATTTTCTCTCCTTTACCATCTCTCATAGTTTTGATATTAGAGCAAAGTGTCTGCAACTAAACAGAGTATGAACCTGTCATTCCTGAAATTGAAAACAGTTTTTTGATTCATACAGATGAATGCATAAAGCGTTCTGCATTTAGAACGTCGGCATGGTGTGTGTTGTGGGAATCGCTTGGCAACCAGAGATGGGATCGTCCAACGTGTTTGGCGTCAACATCAATAATTGTAAATGTGAACTATATCTGTGTAGTAATGTAAATGCCTGTACTTCAATCTGCATCTCTGACATGGGCGGTCAGCCTATACCGCTAGATCGGTGTAAGCTTATGGGCAATTCAGGTTCAGGTATTCTGATAGCCACCACTCGTTCGATCAATCTTTTTCCCAATCACTATGGATGAGCTGCTCCTATTTATTTACTTTTTGGTGGTGTTCTTCGTCCTCTACAAGATGGCGCTGTCGTTGGAAAAAAGGCAGGAAGACAGGGTCATCATCCATGTAGATGAAGATTTTTTGGCTGAGCAGACTCAAAATCAGCTGTCTACCCTGGGTAGACTCGCCTCGCACATCAAAGCGGCTAGCGACAAAATGAGCTTTGGTAAAGGCAAGCTTCAGTACACGGTACTAAAGCTGTCGGTCGGTAAGTTTGCGACTAAAGACGTTTTGAAGTCGCCAGATGCGATCGCCCTCAAAAAAATGGGCCTGACAGACGAGGGCATCCTGGCTCTGTTTGAAGACAAAATTTCGATTCGGGTAACGCCCACCGGTCAGCAGCGCCTGCGCCCCATCTCCTATATATCGGTCTTCGTGAACAACGAAACCAGCAACATGCAGCTTTATGTGAACTGGGACCGCAGTTCTATAGACATATTCAAGCAGGGCAACCGGGTAATTCGCAGTACGCCTAACATGCCGCGCGATTTGACCCAGGGGCAAATTCACAGCGTGGTCAATCCACAGCGCTCTATGTCGGCGGACGTCACGATTGAACGAAATTTTGCCTACGACCCAGAGGTAGGCAGAATGGTACTAGCTGATGACCTAGTGAATTTGGAAGAGCGCGTAGAGTTTTCACAGGTAACCGATCCCAGTACCGAAGAAAAAAATATTCAGCCCCTCTACACGCTGGACTTGATGATTGGGGTCAAACGGGTGACCGATCCGGACTCAGCTTTGATCAATTTGCTGGTGCCGTTTGTCTTCACGTTGGAGATTGAACCCGATCAAATTGCACTACCGCCGTTGCGCTGGCTGCTACGGCATATTGGCAGACGAAACCGGCCAGAGAGAAGCATCTTCTGGGGTAAGTAGGACCAACCAACAGGATGGGGGCAAGTAAGCGATACACTAGAGCCCTAGAGCTGGCTCAGTGGTTGCGGGGAGCGATCGCCTACGGCTTCGGCACAGGCAATCCGTTCTCTGAGGAAAGTCCGGGCTCCCGAAAAGTCAAACTTGCTGGGTAACGCCCAGTGCGGGTGACCGTGAGGAGAGTGCCACAGAAACATACCGCCGATGGGTAGGTAACGCTACTACAGGTAAGGGTGCAAGGGTGCGGTAAGAGCGCACCGGCAGCATCGAGAGGTGCTGGCCAGGTAAACCCCGGTTGGGTGCAAGGCCGAGGAGCGACGGTTGACTTTTTACCGGCTCCGACTAATGTGTGCCGCTTGAGGCGTTTGGTAACAGGCGTCCCAGATAGATAACCACCCTGTGGCCTATAAGGGCCGTGGGAACAGAACCCGGCTTAGGTCCAGCTCTAGATCTTTTTTAAGCGTCGTTATTGGTCAGTAGCTCGCAGTGCCGACCCACCCCGTCGCTAATGCTGATGTAATGACGCTTCTCCCCCCCTCGCAAGACTGCTGTTATGTCTGAGCCAACAATCGCGCCTCATTCTTCTGATCTATCGCCGCTGCTGACTCAGTGGAAAATAGACCCAGCGAGGGTGCAGCAAGATCTGCTAAAGCTGGCGCTGGTAGATATTTCTAGCTCAGCAAGCCATAACAATGAGAAGCTAGAGTTTTTGGGCGATGCGGCATTGCGACTGGCGGCGGCTGAGTTTTTGATGGAGAGGTATCCGGAGATGGCGCTGGGGGAGATGTCGGCAGTGCGATCGCAAATTGTGAGCGATCGCACACTCGCCACCCTTGCCAAGCAATACAACCTTCGCCAGTACCTGGTGCTGTCACGCAGCGCCGCAGGCGACAAAGCAGGCAACGATTCTCGCCTGGCAGACACCTTTGAGGCGATCCTGGGCGCGCTGTACATTAGCACTGGCGACCTCAGCCTGATTCGTCCCTGGCTAGATAAACACTTCGCACAGCTCACCCAAGATCTACGTACAGACCCGGCCCGACAGAACTACAAGGCGGCGCTGCAAGAGCTGACTCAGCACAATTACAAGTCGCTGCCGACTTACAAGGTGACTGAAATCAGCCAGCGCCATGGAGATGAGGAGCGCTTTGCGGCGGAGGCCTGGTTTCAAGATAAGCTATGGGGCCAGGGCAAGGGACGCTCGAGGAAGATGGCGGAGCAGGCGGCGGCTAAACAGGCCTTTGGAAAGCTAAAAGAGATTATCGAAGAGCCCTAAGAAAAGAGCCATAGAAGGACAACACAGCGGGAATCCTTGATATGAGCTACGGCAGATAGGAAGGCATTCACGCAAAATGACACAGGACAACCAAAGTAAAGAGCAGATCGATCTCGTTTTGTTGGGTGCAGGGCGCTGGGGGACGCATTTGCTGCGTAATTTTTTGGCGCATCCGCAAATTCGGCTGCGGGCGGTGGTGGAGGCTTCAGAAGAGCGGCTTCAGACTTTGCGGGAAGAGCTGGATGAGTCGGTGGCGCTGCTGAGTGATTGGCGGGCAGCGATGGATTTGGATGGGTTGGATGGGTGTGCGATCGCGACCCCAGCCGCCACCCACTACGACCTAATCGAAACGGCGCTGAAAAAAGGCCTCCACGTCCTCGCCGAAAAGCCCCTCACCCTGGACACCGCCAGCTCTCAGTCACTTTGCGATTTGGCAAAGCAACAGAATAAACAGCTCGTTATCGATCATACATATCTGTTTCATAGTGCCGTCACCGCTGGTAAATCTGCGCTATCCAACATCGGCACCCTTCGCTACGGCTACGCCACCCGCACCCACCTTGGCCCAGTTCGCCGCGACGTAGATGCACTCTGGGATTTGGCCATTCACGATATTTCTATTTTCAACCACTGGCTGGGCGAATCGGCCGTACGTGTTCAGGCTCGAGGCAGTACATGGCTTCAGTCCGATGTGAGTACCGCTCTTTCGCCCACAGGGCTAGCCGATATCGTCTGGTGTCGGTTGCAGTATCCCAGCGGCTTTCAGGCCACTATTCACCTATGCTGGGCCAATCCCGACAAGCAGCGACGGCTGTGCGTGGTCGGAAACAAAGGAACGCTCATCTTTGATGAGATGAATCAAGATGCGCCGCTAGTGCAACAGATGGGAGACTTTGCCGAAAAAGAAGGATGGTTCGTACCGCAGAATACGGAGACTGTACCGGTTGAAGTCCCTGAGTCAGAGCCATTGAAGAATGTGTGCGATCATTTTGTTAAATGCGTAAGAAGTAGCAAGCCATCCAACATATCTTCTGGGCAACAAGGAACAGATTTAGTGAGCGTTTTGGTAGCACTTTCTGAGTCGATGAAGAAAAAGGGGGAGTGGATTATTGTTGGCCAGTAGCTGTATGAGTACGCTTCGTGGGAGAGAATGAAGCGATTGCCTTCGGGGCCTTTGATAAATATCGTTGGGCTGCCGAGCAGTTTTGTTTTGAAGACAGGACCAAATTCAGCGTGGCGCTTGCGAGCAAAGTCGCTATCTGTACAGAATTTGATGATCTCGCCGATGAAGGGCAGACCAAAGTTACCTGGTGAAAGTGGCAGTTTGCTATTGGCAGTCATGATAGAGGCTCAAGCGTTCAATACTTATTAAACCGCCCGGGGAACGACCTCAAAGGCTTCTTTATCGTTGATGCGATACACATAAAAATCGCTATCCAACGTGAAGATACGGTTCAACCTTAATTTTTCAGCCGCTGTCACTAGCGATGCATCCGCCAAATCCATAGGTGTATCCCTGTACTTTTGCATGAGCACTCTCATTCTCTGATACTCATCAGAATCGGGCCAGTGTAAAAGCAATGCACTCACCTCGAACATATTCCAGAGCAGCCGTTGGCCCTGCCAATCGCAACTACGTCCTACCAGATACATTGCTTCCGTAAAGCAAGATCGCGTTGTGAGTAACGGTCCCTTCAAGCTATCCACCGTTTCCACGCACCGCCTGTGGTTTTCAACCTGGCTTTCGTCTATCAGAGCAACCAAAGGACTTGTATCTACCAAGTTCATGAAATATGAATTCCCTGTCTTTCCATATCAGCAATTAGGGCATCGCCAAACGGATCGTCCGTAGCTGATGGACGCGGCTTGTTGTCAGTTTTTTCATAATCAATTGTTTCGTCAAACAGCCCAGCCTCAGCTAGTAGCTCTGATAAAGGCCTGGCCTGCTTTTCTACGATGGTTTGAGCAGATGAATTCTGGACTACAGCATTATCTTCTGTCTCTTTTTGCCCATTTATTGATGGACTAGCTAGAGCTTCAGATTGATTTGACGGGTCATGGGGCTGTTCAACGAATGTTGTCAGTTTGGATGCGATCCAGGCATCAACGGTTGTTTTATTCGCTTGAATCTCCTTAAGCAGGCCATTATAGGTGCGCTCAGAGATGCTGATTGTATGGTCTGCCATGGTAGCAACAAACGGTTGGTGTGCTCTTAATTATAAATTAGCGTAGTGATCGTCATAAACGCTACTTCGTTGTAGATTCAGGATATATGTCTGCAAAGTGGTCGAGCAGTTCGCGGTGGATGAAGCGGAAGCTGCCGCCGATTTGTTGGGTGAGGCGGCGTTCGGTAGTGTAGCGGAGGAATTTGGCATAGTTCAATGGAATGTGACCCTGTCTAAACAAGAACAGACGGAGCATGTAATGACCAACCACATGAACACCACCACCAGAGAAAAACCCAAACAATAGTGCATATGGAGTCGCCCACATCAGATTGTTTACGGAAAACGAATCATCCCTGTACTCAGAGAAATGAAAGGAAATTAATACATACGCTACATAGCTAAGAGCAGTAATGAGTGGAATATTTTTTGCCGCAACGACTATGTTTTGGTTTGGAACTTCTGTAGTACGAAAGCTGGCAGGAAGAACCATTATCAAGCTAAGAACTGTTCCAAATGTAGCACCGACAGTTGAGGCTATGACCATATCGTTTCGTAAGCCTATCAGTTGAGCAAGCAACAGGCAACCGATTAGAGCATAGCAATACCAGGTGTTCTTCAAGATGTCACGCCACAAGTGAAATTCAAAAGTCGAAATTATCTCTATTTCTCCTAAAGCAGATAGTAAGCCAAATGTATATAAAAAGAGAAGACATAATATCCCTTCAGGAAAACCAATAGATAGATAACCAAATAGAGCGCCCACAAAGCCATAGATACAAGCAATGGCTACACGATATTGCCATTTCTGAGACACTGTCTCCAACCAACTCGGCTGCATTCTCTCTATCAAAAAAACATTAGGAATTGCATTTGCATTTAACTTTTTAGCAAGCCAACGCAAGTAGCGTTTTGTTTCTTCTACATCTGGCTCTTGTGCCATCGATTCGTATGCCCATCGAATCTTCAACCGCTTCTTCTTCGCCAGCTGCCTATCTTCCTTACGCTGCTCTACAGACAACCGCTTTGAAACATAAGCATCTAACAGCGCTGGCTTTGTTGTAATTTCCTTCCCAGGTTGATAGGCCACTGCCAAAATCTGCAAAAATAACGGAATCGACAGCAGCGCCCCATCTTCATCCTCTCGCGGTTGAAGCAAAGCCCCCAACCCCTGCTCATCTTGCAGCGCCGTCAAAATATCCTGCCGCCCCATCCCCTCAAAATACGCCTGCACCTGCGCCAGCTCCAGCGGCTGCAACCGCAGCGCCCCATTCATCGCATCCAGCTTTTCCTTATCCTCTCTCACAATCCGGTCATAAATCCTGGCACGGCAACACACCACCACCTGCTGCCCTAGCTGCCCCGTCACAAATTCATTTATCTTCTGCACACACTCCTTTTGCAGCGTCCTGTCTACCTCATCCAACCCATCCAGCAACGGCAGCAATTGCCTGTCCAATATCCACTGACGGCTCACCGCCTCATCAATACCATGCTCAAACTTCAGCTGGTCTATCAGCCAGCTAGCAATATCCTGCCGCTCGGCCTGCCAGGTAGACAGCTCAAAGATGTACGGAATCTGCACAGAACCCTCTGCCCTTACCAACAACTCCTCCGCCAGCGTTAGCAACGTTGTTGTTTTCCCTGACCCTGGCGCACCCAATATCAACAGCTGCCCAGCAATCTCATCACTATCAAACGTTTCTAAAATCGTCTTTTCACTTTCGGCATATTGAAATACCCGCCCATCTTTCCAACTCTCAACCTGCTGTTTTGGCTGCGGCACCAAAAAGATCTCTTCCTCATCCAGTTCGCTACCCATCACAGCCGCTTGCTCTGGGCGCATTGTCAGATTGATCAGATCCTGCTTGCCATACGCATACTTCAGACGTGCCTGTACCTGTCGCCGGGCCTCTGCCAGCAATTTTTCTCGTAGCTGTGGCGCATAGCTAACCGCTGCCGCACCAGCGATCGCATCCCTATCCTGCAGCTTTGCCTTACGCAACGCCCACATCAAACTGGTCACATCGTATAGGAGTGCGATCGCCACACTCCCGACAGCCACCCAGCACCAAACCCGGGTCTGCCCCACTACTGTCAGCACACCCTTCTCATCTGCATCCGTCAGCACTGCCACCAGTAACGGCACCAAGGTAAACAGCACCGTCATCCGCAGGAACAAACCGTTCTTTCCTGGAAAATTAGGGATTGGATCTAAATTATTGAGGAAAAACGCAGCAATTTGCGCCGCTATCCCCGCCAGTAGCATCAGCACCACTGTCTGCATAGATACAGACATCAAAGCTCAACCCATCACAACTTCCGACTACTATAAACCAACCATTTTCGTTATTTTGTGTCCTTACTGTAAAAACAACTGGAATACACCTGTAGAGACGGCGCTAGCGCAATGTTTGAGTACAATAGGGGTCAAAAAGGGAGGCTAAGAGGTGAACTGATATGGTCGATATACTCACTGCCGTCGCTACAAACGTTTGGGTTACAGCAACCTGGGAAGAATTCACTACGATCAAAGATGACCCAAAATATGACGAAAGCATTGCCACCAAGTTTTACTTCGACGATGGCCAGATGAGGATCGAAGACATGGGCATTGGTTCAGCACATGGGCAGGATAATTCTATTCTGGCCTCAGCTATCAGCCTCTACGGCACACTCAAAGACCTCAACTACGTCACCTTTACAGGCAGCAGTTTTCAGAAGATAGGAGAAAGAGAATGTCAACCAGATCTCGCCTATTACATTGATAAAGATATTCAACGTCCAGTTAAGAACAATCAACCTGTCAGCGTTGATACCTATGGTCCCCCTACGCTAGCCATCGAAATATCAGCTAGCACATTAGGCGACGACTTAGGCAAAAAGCGCCTATTATACGAACGCCTAAACGTTCAAGAATATTGGGTTGTTGATGTCGAAGCCTCTGAGGTCATTGCCTTCAAAGTCGACAATGGTGGTAGCCACCAAATCCAAACGTCCATGGTTCTACCAAACCTCAACATGTCCATCATCGAAGAAGCTTTGGAACGCAGCAAAACAGAAGACGACGGTGCGATTAACCGCTGGCTACTAAAACACTTCAGCTAATACCCTAGGCATAAGAACGCTCCATTTCACTGCGCCCCTAGTATCGACAGACCCAGAGAAACGTTATCAGCTTGATAGTGCCACGCAATCGCCTGATACAGTTAAGCGTATAGAAAATCACATGGATTGCATACGATGTACTTATGGCTTTTGCCAGCAGCGATCGCACTCATCTTCATCTATATCGTTTGGAACTCTCAAAAAAACGCTCAGCTCAGCCGCAAAATCGGGACCTACCAGCTCATCACAGGAGAAGGAGTCTTTTACTTAGGCGGTGACGTCCCCACAGAACACTGGGTTCGCCTAGCCGCTCACATCGTCGGCTCACGCCTGTTCTACTTTCGAGGCACACAGCAGTTCCACACCCTGTTAGCAGCAGCAAGAGTCGCGCTCAACTCACCCGTTGTAAAAGTCTTATCACACCCTTCAGAAGAATACGCCCAAGAAAGCGGCGTTTTAACCTACGCAGGCGTCGGCTTGAAAGGCTTTATTGGCGGCCCTGACGATCGCCCTGTTCGATACCAGCGCGAAGTAGAAGGCATCATCCGCTGGGTACTAGAAGACAAACGCACTGCCGCAGAAGCCAAAGCCATACTGCCAAAAATCATCGAGCAAGAAAGCGACCCTACTCCTACAGACCTAGGCACCGTCAACAAACGCATCCGAAAGCACTTCCAGTAAATTCAAAGCCTAAAAAACTACTTCACAGCCCAACTGTACCGAAAGAATAGCTGAGAACTAAGAAATAAAAGACGCGGCACCACCCACGGTAAGATACTTCCTGTAATCTCTGATACCGCTGCTTTCAAAATTAAGCAGACCTTCTGCCGTGCGATCGCTCCTCCAAATCGCTAACAAAATCGACCGCTTCATCAACGCCGGTGGTAAGTTCGCCTACTGGATTGTCCTTGTGATGATTGGCGTCGGCGTGTGGAACGTGCTGGGCCGCTACGTCGGCAACGCCATCGGTCAAAACCTTAGCTCCAACGCGCTAATCGAAACCCAGTGGTACCTGTTCGATATTCTCTTTTTACTCGGCGCGGCCTACACCCTGCAAAAGAATGAGCATGTCCGCGTCGATGTGTTCTATGCGCGAATGAATCGAAGGCGGCAGGCGATCGCCAACCTCATCGGCACCCTCTTTTTCCTCCTACCCTTCTCCGTTCTCAGCATCTTCTTCTCCTTCGGCTACGTCAGCAAATCCTGGCGCGACCTGGAAACCTCTCCCGACCCCGGCGGCCTCATCCGCTACCCCATCAAAACCATGATTCTCGTCAGCTTCGCCCTGCTGATTCTCCAAGGCATTGCCGACACCATCAAAAACTGGGCCATCATTACCGGCCACTTACCCGAAACGCCCATCGACCGCTCATCCGCTACCGCAGAGGAAACCCTATGATTCTCGACTGGCTTGGCCCAGCCATGTTCGCTGGGGCCTTAGCGCTGCTCTCCCTGGGCTATCCGGTGGCTTTTTCCCTCGGTGGCGTCGCTATTCTCTTTGGAATCATCGGTATCGCCCTCGGCGTATTCGATCCCATCTTTCTCTCCGCCATGCCGTCGCGCATCTTCGGCATTATGAACAACTTCACGCTGCTGGCGATTCCCTACTTCATCTTTATGGGGGCCATGCTAGAGAAATCGGGCATCGCGGAAGATTTACTAGAAACCATGGGCAGTCTGTTTGGTCGGATTCGGGGCGGACTGGCAGTGGCCGTTGTAGTTGTCGGTGCGCTGCTGGCAGCCACTACTGGGGTAGTCGCCGCAACGGTGGTCACCATGGGCCTGATTTCGTTGCCCACTATGCTGCGCTATGGCTACAACAAAGATTTAGCTAGCGGCGTGATAGCAGCATCTGGGACACTAGGTCAAATTATTCCACCTAGCATTGTTCTAGTTGTGCTAGCCGATCAGCTGGGCATCTCTGTTGGAGATTTGTTTTTAGGATCTGTTATTCCAGGGTTGATGATGGCAAGTGCATTTGTTGTTCATGTGCTAGCGATCGCATTTTTCCGTCCCGATCTGGCCCCCGCCCTGCCTACAAACCTCATTGACATCAAAGGCGCAGCCCTCTTCAGCAAAATCATCAAAGTCATGATCCCACCACTAGCGCTGATTTTGCTGGTGCTAGGCAGCATTTTTTTTGGCATTGCGACCCCTACCGAAGCAGGTGCACTTGGCTGCCTGGGCGCAATGGTTCTTGCAGCATTGAAAGGTCAGCTGAAGCTAGAAGGCTTGAAAGAGGTGTGCGATCGCACCCTACGCACCACCAGCATGGCCATGTTCATCCTCATCGGCTCTACCGCATTCAGTCTAGTCTTTCGCGGACTAGACGGCGACGCCTTCATCGCCGATGCCTTGCTAAACCTACCCGGCGGCGAAATCAGCTTTTTGCTCGTCAGCATGGCCACCATTTTTCTGCTCGGCTTCTTTATCGACTTCTTCGAGATTGCATTTATCGTTGTGCCGCTATTCGCACCCATCGCTCAGACGCTAGGCATCGACTTGGTATGGTACGGCGTCATCATCGGCGCAAATATGCAAACCTCCTTCCTGACGCCACCCTTCGGTTTTGCCCTCTTTTACCTGCGCGGCATTGCGCCCAAGTCAATCACCACCGGCAATATTTATCGCGGCGTTATTCCCTTCATCGCGTTGCAACTTCTCGTTCTCGTCGCAATTATCGCGTTTCCACCGTTAGTTAGCTGGCTACCCTCTGTCAGCCAGTAACTCAATCTTTCACCAACCAATTACCAAATCAACCGCAGGCCAATCACACCCAGCAACGACAGCACAATTCGCTTAAAGCTAGCCGCGTCGATCTTTTTAGAAAGCACAGTTCCCAAACCCATTCCTAACGCAAACAGCGGCGTGCACCACAGCGCAATTTCTAGCAGCTCGGGCGTAATATGCCCCTCAAAGAAATGCCCAGACAGCGCAAAGGTCAACGCCACTACATACACACCCGGCAAGTTGCCCTTAAATTCTTCGGGGCTCCACTGCTTGGAGTTGGCATACATCACCAGCGGTGGGCCACCCGTTGTAAAAGCACCCGTCAAAAAGCCTGAAATCGCACCGAACAGGTAGGCCCAGCGAGGCGACTGCAAAGACGGCGTGTTGAACACAGGCGTCACCAGCTGCAAAATGTCGTAGGCCACATACAGCACAATAAAGCTACCTAACACCTTACGCGCAATGTCTTCAGGTACGTAGTGCAGGCCCACTAGGCCAATTGGAATGGACACCAGGGCAGAGAGCACCAAAGGCGCGATCGCCCTCCAGTCAAAATTATCTCGGTAGCAAATCCACAGGCCAATGCTGCTGAGCAGGCACATCATCAGCACTAACGGAATCGCAATCTGCAACTCCAAAAAGAAGGGAAGGAGCGCGATCGCCACCAGCGCAAATCCAAACCCAGCCAGGCTTTGCACCATCGCCGACAAGCCAATGATGCCGCCAATCCACAGAATATTTTCCACGAATCCTACCCAAGCCGAAGCCAATAATGTTTGTTGCTGTTAATACAGTTTATAGCAATATCAACTTATGTAACGTATTCTCATTTTATATTTCCTTCTTCGTTTAAAAATAGGCATCAGCCATTTATTTGAAAAATCAGCTGGCGCAAATTGCCTTAAGGCGGTATATTCAACCGCACAGCGCCCACTGACCCAGGTTCATTGATTGCGCTCATTGACTTTTTACTCATCGACGTGATGGTTTCGAGCTTTATTGGCGATCGCAACTCACCCCTGGACGCCGCCCCAATCCAGGCAGCAAAAGAGACCGCCCAGGAAATTGCCCGGCAAATGTCGCAGCAGTGCGTCGCCCGCAGGCTGCGGCAGGTCAACCGCACCATCACTCGCCTGTACGACGAAGCACTCCGCCCCCATGGCCTCACGGTCAATCAGCTAAACATATTGGCCGTCGTTATTAGCGAAAAAAAAATCCGCCCCGGCCAGCTCGGTCAGATTCTCGGTATGGAAAAATCCACCGTCAGCCGCACGGTAGATCGCATGGTGCGTAAAGACTGGCTAAAGGTTACCGCTGGTGAGGACAGCCGTACCCAGCTATTGACCGTTACTGCCAAAGGCCGCAAACTGCTTTTGTCGGTCACCCCCATTTGGGACAACTTGCAGGCAGGCGTTCTCACCGATACCGGCAGCGGCAACAATATTCTGCAAATGCTCGCACTCGACAATCCAGAAGAAGAGACTAGGAACGAAGTGCCCATCTATTCTAATGAGCCTGTTTCAGCGGACGATTTCTATCTTTAGTCACCTATCAACGACGCTACAATAGTCGTAGATAGCTGTAAGTCCTATGGTTACTGTTAATTCGCCAGCAGAAATACTGTCAGCGCCTGTAAATCTCAAGCGTTGGACAGTCGAAGAATATCATCAGCTCAGTGAGCTGGGTTTACTCACCCCCGAAGAACGGACTGAGCTAATTGCAGGACAAATTATCATCATGGCATCTAAGGGAATACCCCATGTCTCAGCGCTTAGGATAATTGCGCTACGGTTTGATGAGTTTCTGCGCGACAAGCCCTTTTTCGTGAGTGCACAAGATCCTATTCGACTAGATGACTTATCAGAACCCGAACCCGATTTAGCAATCGTTCGAGGTAGTCTATTTACATACACTGATCGCCATCCACAGCCAAAAGATGTCTCTTTGATTGTAGAAGTCGCAGACTCAACACTTAGAAATGACTGCGAAGTGAAAGCTGAAACTTACGCCCAAGCAAACATTACAGAATACTGGGTATTGGATCTTCCATACCAACGTCTGCACGTCTTTCAAAAACCAACAGCCACAGGCTATGGTAGTCACCTTATTCTGATGCAAGATAACCAGGTTTCACCGTTGGCTTTTCCCGAACTAGTGCTAGATATTTCATCACTGTTTCCGCCTACTCATTAGCGATCGCGTCCGACACAGCCCTACAAAACCCACATCAGACCGATGCAGCCTAGCAAAACCAATACAATTTTCTTAAAAACCTTCTCATCAACACGCGCAGATAGCCGCAGACTTACACCCGCACCGACCACGAAAAACGGCAGACTGTAAAGCGCCAATTGCCAAAATTCAGCGGTCAGATTGCCTTCATAAACATTTCCGGTCAAAGCCGCGAGCTGCACGGTTGCGATGATGACAGGCACATTTGCCTTAAGTTTCTCTGGGCGCCAGGCCTGAGCAGTCGCATGCATCACCAACGGTGGCCCCGGAACGGTAAAAGCACCTGTCAAAAAACCAGCTATCCCACCAAACAAATAGGCTGACACGATTGAAGGGAGCGATGGCTTTTTGTGGGCTCTCGTTCCTGGCTTAGGCGAGGTGTAGCCCAGCGCTTCCAAAAGAACGTACAGCAAGATAAAACCACCCAGCACCCGCAGGGCTATTTGCTCTGGCAAGTAGTTGATGCTAACAAGTCCTATCGGCACCATTATCAATGCTGAAATTAGCAGGGGTGCGATCGCCTTCCACTCAAAACTTTTGCGGTGGTAAATCACCAGCGACACACTGCTAAGCAAGGCCAGCATTAGCACCAATGGCGTGGCTAATTGTAGGTCAATAATAAAGGGGAGAAGTGCGATCGCCACCAGCGCAAACCCGAACCCAGCAATACTCTGAACACAAGCGGCCAGAGTAATCACACCCCCTACCCAAAAAATCTGTGCCAAAACCTTCTCCCAAAACAGCCCTTACCACCATCTTGCAGAAGCATAAAAACAACATCGGGAGAATCCGATCACTTGTTCACAAACTGAGAGAATCCCAGCTCATTCACTTTGTTCCAACCTTGCACAGAATCACGGAACTGCTTCCAGCTTTCATACACCTCTCTAAACGTGGCATCTTCACTGGCACTAGCCGCCAACAGTTCTGTGGTTGCCTCATTCGCTGCCGTCAAAATCTCATCGCCGTAGGGCGTTAGCTCAGTTCCTTGATCTACCAAACTCTGCAAAGCAGCCCCGTTTAGCGCATCGTACTTGGCCAGCATGTTGATGTTCGATTCATAGGTCGCCGTCTTGAACACTTCTTGATACTCAGCCGGTAAACTTTCCCAGGCGCTCAGGTTTACCGTCGCATCTAAGGTCGCACCGGGCTCCCACCAGCCAGGGTAATAGTAGTAATTAGCCGCATTCTGTAACCCCAGCTTTTCGTCATCATAGGGGCCAACAAATTCAGCCGCATCAATCGTCCCGCGATCCAAAGCCAGGAAAACTTCACCACCCGGCAGCACTTTCACATTGACGCCCAGCTCGGCCATCACCTTTCCACCAAATCCGGGAATACGCATAGTCAACCCGTTCAGGTCGCTGAGCGTTTTCACCTGATTTTTGAACCAGCCACCCATCTGCACGCCTGTGTTCCCTGCCGGAAAGCTAATCACACCAAAATCGGCATATAGCTTGTGCATCGTGTCCAATCCACCGCCGTGGTAAAACCAGGCGTTTTGCTGCTGCGCGTTCAGGCCAAAGGGCACCGTCGTACCAAAGGCAAGGGCTTCGTTTTTGCCCACGTAGTAGTAGCTAGCGCTGTGGCCACATTCCACAGTCCCTTCTTGCACCGCGTCTAGCACTTCCAGCCCGGGGACGATTTCACCTGCAGCGTAAGGGGTAATGGTAAAGCGGCCATCAGTCAGGGCAGAAACGCGATCGCTAATCGTCTGCGCCCCGCCAAAAATCGTATCCAAAGACTTCGGCCAACTCGTCGCCATCTTCCAGCGCACCTGGGGCAAATCGCCACTTACCGCACCGCCCTGCTGCTGAGTGCAGGCAGCCAAGGTCGCCGCACCTGCCGCACTCGCACCATATCCTAGAATTCGTCTGCGTTTCATAAGGGAGCTTCTTAATGTCTATATCCGTAGACATCATTAAATCACCCAGCGCCAAAGAATCAGCCCTCAGTTAACAGATCAAAAAACAGCAGCTCCCACGAAGTAGAATAGAGGTGGTAGAATTCAGATGACTTTTGGATTCAACGCAGAATCTGAAATCGTCAAGGACATGTAGCTCAGTTGGATAGAGCATCAGATTCCGGTTCTGAGGGTCGGGGGTTCGAATCCCTCCATGTTCGTGTTTAGTCCGCATCTGCGCCCCGTACGCCCTTCATAATGCGTGACAGCTCGTTCTTTTCGTTCGAAGATACCCGACGCGGCGAGCCACTAATAATGCCTTCCAAATTGCGGAACGACTCCTGAATCTGTGGACCACCCGCATTAATGGTGTATTCGCGGATTGCCTTGTCATGCCACGAACCGCGCATTTTGAATACGTTGATAGCCCTGGACATTTCCCCGCGCACTTCCACATATTGCAACATCAAAATGGTGTCCGTAATCGTTGAAATGTGCGAGTCAGTAATAGAATGGGAGCCCATAAACTGCTCGGTCGTATTGGTGAAAAAGCCGGTAATTTCTTCCTGCTTTGCAAAGCCTGTCACCCCAATTACAAACTGACGAAACGCGTTATTGCTCACACCCCGATCCAGGGCCGAAAGCGAATCAATCGCAATTCGCGAGGGCTTAAATTCCGCAATTTGCGCCTTAATAATTTGCAGGTGATCTTCTAGTCCTGCTGACTCAGGATAAGCACAGATAATTTTCAGTAAGCCCTGCTGCTCTAGCTCTTCAAAATCAATCCCCCAGGAAGAGGCATTCCGCGATAGCTGGGACCGAGACTCCTCATAAGCAAACAGAATAGAGCGCTCGCCATTCTCGCAGGCATTAGCCAGAAAATTGCTCACCAGCAGGGTTTTACCCGTACCCGTTGCCCCGGTCGCCAAAATAATCGAATCCTTAAAGAAGCCACCACCACACATTTTATCGAGGGTTTCCACGCCAGAAGATACGCGAACATTAGAAGAACGCTGGGTCAATCGCATCGCGCCCAGTGGGAAAATGCTCACCCCGTCGTCAGTAATCGTAAAGGGATACTCACCTTTCATATGGGTGGTTCCCCTTAGCTTCAAAATCTCCAGGGTCCGCCGTCGGCGCTCACCTTCTAGGGCATTGCGCACAATCACCACATTGTCCGACACAAATTCTTCTACGCCAAAGCGAGCCACCGGGCCATATTCATCTACTCGTTCTGTGGTCATCAGGGTGGTTGCGCCCATCTGCTTTAGCCGCGCCAGCAGCCGGAATATTTCGCGTCGCACCACATCTGCCGCATCGTACTGATGAAAGATTGCCGTTACCGAGTCAATCGAAACTCGCCTAGCCTTATACTTACGAATGGCATACTGAATTCGCTCAATCAGCGCAGACAAGTCAAAGCTGCCGACGACCTCTTGACCTTCAGGATCGGGGCAGGCATCAAGAATGAAGAGTTTGCCACTATCAACTAGAGACTGCAAGTCCCAGCCAAAGCTGTAGGCATTAGTAATAATATCAGCGGGGGATTCTTCAAAGGTTACGAATACACCAGGTTCGTCAAAGTAGGTGACGCCATGATACAGAAATTGAACAGCGAGGAGCGTTTTACCTGTGCCTGAGGTGCCACTGACCAGCGTAGAACGACCAACGGGCAGGCCACCATGGCTGATATCATCAAACCCCTCAATCATGGTGCGAATTTTCTGTACACCCTTTGAGAGGGTTTTCGCCTGACTATTAGCGGAAGACGATGATGTACTCATATTCTGTGTTTCTTAAACGGGTTCGATAAGTAAGGTTGTCAAGCGCTCAATATTTAGCAGCCTACCTGGGAAACTACATAACAAGTTCACCTAGCGGCCTCAGCTGAAATAGTCACCATCTCTCAACTCATCATAGAGAAGATCGAGTCCAATCAGAACCCTTTCGCGGTCTGAAAGGTCACCAATAATTTTGCGTACGGGCGGCGGTAAAATTTTGGCCAGTGTAGGGGTTGCCAAAATTTTGTCTTCTTCAGCTAGCTGTGGATTTTTGAGTACATCAATGACTTTCAGCGCATACGCTCCCTGAAACTCTTCTTCCAATATTGTGTTGAGCATTTTGAGCGCTCTCGTGGAGCTGGGCGTATTGCCAGCAACGTATAGCTTCAAGATGTAAGTTTTTTTCGAGGCACTCATAGGAGTTTTGGGGAGGGTAGGCAGTAGCTCATTGCTGCATTTTTATGGTTGGGCTATAAAAGTTGAGTTTATAGGGGAAATAGTCCTAGGCACACAGCCTGCTTAACGCCAGCGTTATGGGGGTGCGCCGACTAACTCAAAGCGTTCTTGGAATGGAGCGACGATACATTTCACAAAGATGGGCGATCACATCGATTAGTGTCAGCCGATAGTCGGCTAATATGCCGTCGTTGCGACCTTCTAACTGTAGCTGTTTAGAAAAATCGTCAATCAATTCCATATGAATTTCAACAATTTTAGGCACTGAAATGTCGGCAAAGAAGGCTACGTTTACAAAGTCGTCTATTTTTTGATTAATAGCGTCGTCGTTTGCAAAATAGTTCAAGATAATATTTTGATAGTCCAGCCGCAGCTTGTCTAAAAATTCCTGGCGATCTTCTGGGCTCATATGCCGAGAGAAGTTCTGCTGATTTCGCTTGTAGTAAACGCCCAAGTAGCCCAAACGCTCCTGCAACTTTTCACTCAGTCGCTGCTGCTGTAGGCTCAGCAAGAACAGCCGTTTGTCAACATCATCGCTTGCCGAAGCGATCGCACCCTTCGGTAAACTACGCCCTTCACTAACAGCCGTCTCACCGTCAGTCGGCAGCTTCAAATAAAGATCAACAGCACGACGAACTGCATCGTCTAGCCCATTGGCGCTGCTAATGCCAAAGGAGGCAACCGCAGCGTGATAGCTGCGGCTTTCTTGCACACCGTTTTCTTCCAATACGTCGGAAAAGTGCACCATCAGGGCAGGCAGCAGAATGTCGCGAGATTTCAGGTCAATCAGGGCTTGCACTGCCTCGCTCGAAGCCTGAACAATCAAGCAATCTACACGATGTCGATTGCTGATGACCCAGTCCGTGAAGTCCACGGCAGACTGGCTCCAGCTCACGATAAAATCCTTCTGAGCAAGCAGCTGACGGAGAGGGTCAGCCAAAGACTCAGCAGGAACGAAAACACCAACGAGAAACTGTGCAGGCAAAGGTTTTTCTTTTAAATCAGCGCTACTTGAAGTTCGCCTGTGTACTGGCTTAACGAAGCTAGTAGCTAGGCAAAGGTTCTAGAGTAAGGTCTAAATAGCCTGTGTTCAGAAAAACCCGATCGATAGCTCAAACTCACTTAAGTAAGCGCTACGACGGATGTTAAACATGATTGACGAAAACAAAAGTTAACGTTTATTTTACTTTATCTAAACATAGCTTATTATAACTACCAATAAGTTATCACAGTTGGGTAGCTTATCTCCGTTTTTCTACGTAATCATAGGTAGGCTTGAGCGTTTTGTTCGCCCTATTACGGCTGCCTACAATGGTTTCTTCCTTGGAACACTGGTATTTGTCTGCTCGTTGGCAACTCTATCGGCAAACCCAGCCTCGGCAGATATATGGGTGTCGCACACAATCAGCCTCTTTCTGGCACCGTCCCCTGGTAATTTGGCTGTGCCTGGCAGGAGTAGCTTTGGTCGGGGTGCTATGTATTCATGTGCCTACGGCGATCGCCTCTCCCACTGTCCAACCACCTGCCAGGGTCCGCAACATAGCCAGCGTTGCGACGGCAAGCCCTATCCCAGGAGCTACCACGCCCGCTACGCTTTTTGAAGAAAACTGCGCGGGCTGTCATGTCAATGGGGGCAACGTCATCCGCCGAGGCAAAAACCTAAAAAAGAAAGCCATGGTGCGCAACGGTTACGAGAGTGTGGATGCGATTACCCAAATAATTGCCAACGGCAAAGGCATTATGTCAGCCTATGGGGATCGCTTGAATGAGGAGGAGATTAGTGCGATCGCTCAGTACGTCCACGAGCAATCCGAATCCGGCTGGTGACATTCGACTACGCTCAGCCACCGACTTAATTAAAGCCCCGTGACTGCATCGTAGGTCATGATTTCTTGATCAAAGCCCGGTGGCAGAGAAGAGCCGTTCGCGAAGCGTTCCCGTAGGGAATAGTCACGCACTAAAATACTTCGCCGCCCCGTGATACGCCACAATCGCCGTCGTCGACTGCTCCGGATACAGCTGCTCACTCTCATCCATATGCATTCCAATCTTCTCCACCTCTAGCAAATCCAGCTGCTTCGGCTGATCCTGCATATTTGGACAAGCCGGATAGCCAAAGCTATAGCGAGAGCCCTGGTACCGCTGCGCCAAAATATTCCGAATACCCGCCGGCTCTTGGTCTGCATAGCCCAGCTCAAACCGAATCTTTTGGTGCGACCACTCCGCCAGCGCCTCCGCCATCTGCACTGCTAGGCCGTGATAGTACAAATAGTTCGTATAGTCATCCGCCTTAAATAGCGACGCTGCAAACTCAGTGGCAATGTCTCCCATCGTCACCGCCTGCATCGGGAACACATCGTACTCGCCGGGCTTTGCCTGCGCCTTCGGCAAAAAGAAGTCAGCAATACACAGCCTGCGCATTGAACCCTGGCGAGGAAACTCAAACGAAGTCACAGGCTCAGAAGGCTCACCTTTCTGTGCGGCCCTCCAATCGTAAACATAGAGCGTATTGCCCTCTGCCAAACAGGGGAAATAGCCATACATCAGCTTCGGCTCCAGCAGCTTTTCATCCACTACCCGCTGCTTCCACTCCTTCAAAATCGGCTGCACCTTCTGGGCCAGGAATTCATCGTATTCCTCACGCGACTGCCCCTTCGGCTTACGGAACTGCCACTGGCCAGCAACTAGCGCCTGCATGTCCAAATAATCAAACAGATCTTCTAGCGGAATATCTTCTGGGCCCAGCATCTTGGGTCCCCAAAACGGTGGCGCAGGTCGCTCAATATCGATTGCTACATCGTCAGAACGGCGAGTATCGATCACCTTTGGCTCATCAGATTTCTCCGCTTTCTCGGCATCGTCCGACAGCTTTTTAGCCGCCAGTTTCGCCGCTTTCACCTGCTGATTCATTGGATGATCTTCAGCAAAGCCCTTCAAGTTATCCCACTTGTTCTCCTTCTTCGCAGGCATCAGCGCGTCCATAAAATGCAGATCTGCAAAGGCGTCCTTACCGTAAATCACCTGTCCGTTGTAAGTATTTTGGCAGTCCTCATTCACAAACTTTGGCGTCAGCGCCGCCCCACCCAAAATCACGGGCACATCAATGCCATGCTCATTGAATGTCTTCAAATTCTCTTTCATGAAAGCCGTAGACTTCACCAGCAGGCCACTCATCGCAATGCAGTCAGCATTGTGCTCTTTGAATGCCGCGATGATATTGTCTACCGGCTGCTTAATGCCAATATTGGCCACCTTGTAACCATTGTTCGACAGAATGATATCAACCAGATTTTTACCAATGTCGTGCACGTCGCCTTTTACGGTCGCGATCACAACGGTGCCTTTGCCGCTATCGTCTGACTCATCCTTATCCATGAAGGGTTCAAGATAGGCCACCGCAGCCTTCATCGTCTGCGCGGATTGCAGCACAAACGGGAGCTGCATTTGCCCAGAGCCAAACAGCTCACCCACCACCTTCATACCGTCAAGCAAAAAGGTATTTACAATTTCCAACGGTGGATATTGCTCTAGGGCTTTTGCCAGCTGATCTTCCAGGCCAATCCGCTCACCGTCGATAATATGACGCTTCAACCGTTCTTCGAGCGGTAAATCTTCGTCTAGCGTAGTCCTCAGCTGCTTAGAGCTTTTGCCTGCAAAAATGGTCGTCAGCTCACCCAGCGGATCGTAGGTACATACGTCACCGTCAAATTCGCGGCGGTCGTAAATCAGGTCCAGGCAAACTTTCTGATGCTCAGGTTTAATCTTCGCTAGGGGTAAAATCTTGCTGGCGCTCACAATTGCACCGTCCATCCCCACAGACATCGCTTCAGTGAGGAACATAGAGTTCAGCACTACGCGAGCAGCCGGATTCAGGCCAAATGACGCATTGGAAACACCGAGCATGATGTGACAACCCGGTAGATTCTCGCGAATCAGTTTAATGGCTTCGATGGTTTCTTTCGCGTTGACTCGGTCCTCTTCGATTCCTGTCGAAATAGGGAGAACCAGGGTGTCGAAGAAAAGTTCGTAGGGGGGAAAGCCGTATTCCACCGCGTCTCTGTAGGCTCGCTGTGCGATCGCAAACTTCTTCTGCGCCGTCCTGGCCATCCCATCTTCATCAATGGTGCCAATTACCACGCCCGCTCCATAGCGCTTCGCAATCTCCAACACCTTAAAGAATCGCTCATCGCCATCCTCATAGTTCGTAGAATTCAGAATGCACTTACCGCCTGCCACCTTCAGGCCCGCTTCCATCTTCTCCCACTCAGTAGAATCAAGCATCAGCGGCAGCGTCACGTTTGTCACCAAGCGCGACACCAGCTCACGCATATCACGCTCACCGTCACGACCGACATAATCGACATTCACATCCAATACGTGTGCACCTTCTTTTACCTGAGACTTAGCCAAGGCAACCAGACCATCCCAGTCCTCAGCATTGAGCATTTCGCGGCACTTCTTGGAGCCGCTAGCGTTCAAGCGCTCACCCACGATTAGGAAAGAATTGTCCTGCTCATAGGGTTGAGGCGCGTAGATAGATGCGGCAGAAGGCACGTAGGGCAACTCACCGTAAGGTGGTAGTTCACCGCGATCGCCCACATATCTTTCCTTCGGCTTAAGATCTTCAGAAAGCTCAGCCAGCTGCGCAATGTGATCTGTACGCGTACCGCAGCAGCCACCAATAATCTGCACACCCAAATCTTCTACAAAATGCATTAGCTGCATCCGCAGTTCAGTCGGCGTCAATCTGTAATGCGCCTGACCGCCCACATTCTCCGGCAAACCCGCATTCGGGATACAAGAAACAATAAAAGGAGAATTCTCCGACAGATATTTAATATGCTCCTTCATCTCGGTCGGACCCGTCGCACAGTTTAGGCCCAAAATGTCGATAGGGTAAGGCTCTAGAATCGTCAGTGCCGCGCTAATCTCGGAGCCTACTAGCATCGTGCCAAAGGGCTCCACTGTCACCGATACCATCAGCGGTAGACGAACCCCTTTCTTTTCAAAGACTTCTTCGACCGCAGTCAATACCGCTTTCACTTGCAAAACGTCTTGGCACGTCTCCGCCAGGATCAAATCAACACCACCATCGATCAAGCCTTCTACTTGCTCAAGATAGGCTTCTCTTAACGTGTCAAAGTCTACATGCCCCAAAGTCGGTAGCTTCGTCCCCGGACCGATGGAACCGGCGACAAAGCGAGGCTTTTCGGGTGTGGAATAGTCGTCAGCAGCTTTGCGGGCGAGTTGTGCGGCAGCTTTATTGAGTTCGTAGGCTCTATCGGCCAAATCATACTCAGCCAGCACCAGCGCCGTCCCGCCAAACGTATCTGTCTCAATCACGTCCGCACCCGCTTCCAAAAAGCTGCGATGCACCTTATCTACGGCTTCGGGCTTCGTCGCCACCAAATACTCATTACAGCCTTCGTATGCCTCACCACCAAAATCCGCCGCCGTCAGCTCCTGCATTTGCAGTGAAGTTCCCATCGCCCCATCAAACACTAGCACCGGGCGCTCAGGACTTTTCAAACGGTCTAAGAACAAACTTTTCGTGGCAGTGTTTGCGATGGATACTGACATGCGATGTGCGACCAACTATAAAGCTTCTCCTATTATTACTAAAATTGAGAGAGCGACCTAACATTGGGCTATGAGTGCGATCGCTTCTCACACATCAACGTTCCTCATGGTCTTTTTCACAGCACTGCAAACCCATGGCCTCAACTTCTCCGACTAAAGCCCCCGTTCTCGCCCCGGGCATGCTGCGCGGCGTCCATCACATCGCCCTCAACGTCAAAGACATGAAAGCCGCCTGCCACTTTTACGGCAATGTCCTCGGCCTCCACAAACTCACAGGCGACGAAGTCCCTACTACCCTCATCAAACTCGTTGCCGAAGGCAAGGTCACCAACTTCCAAACGCCCGACGGCACCATACTCGACCTCTTTTGGGAGCCCGACTACACCCCACCTGACAGCGACCCCAGCAAAGGCTTCACCCGCGCCGATCACCTTGCCTTCGACATCGCACCCGCGCAAATGGACGACGCTATAGAACGTCTGCGCAGCGCCAATATCGAATTCAAAGGGCCAGTCATCCGTCCCACAGGCCAGGGCATCTATTTTCACGATCCAGACGGTTTCACCATTGAAGTCCGCTGCAATCCTTTCCCAAACTCTAAACAATAGGAAGCAAAACGCTTGGATCAGTCCTCAACCCCTTTGGTAGATGCCCTGCAACACTGCGCCATCCGACCCAATGCCGCATTCCACACCCCTGGACACAAACGCGGGCAAAGGATTACCCCTCGCCAGCGCCAACTCTTCGGCGCTGCGGCCTTCCAAGCAGACCTCCCCGAACTCCCTGAACTAGACAACCTCTTCGCACCAGAGGATGTCATTCTCCACGCACAGCAGCTCGCGGCTGAAGCCTTCGGGGCACAGCAAACTTGGTTTCTTGCTAACGGCTCTACCTGCGGCATTGAGGCCGCTATCTTAGCGACCTGCGGCCCTGGTGACAAAATAATCGTGCCACGCAACGCTCACCTCTCAGTCATTTCAGGACTGATTCTTTCCGGCGCTGTCCCTGTCTATATATCCCCGCCCTACACGCGCGACTGGAACATGCCGATAGGCTTTATGGGCCCAGAGTATATCGCTAGTGCGTTAAAGGCACATCCCGACACAAAGGCCGTTCTATTAGTATCTCCCACCTACGAAGGCGTTTGTTCCTATATATGCTTGGCCGCAAAAATCATCCACGCGCACAACATTCCTCTGATTGTAGACGAAGCTCACGGTCCACACTTTGCCTTTCATCCCGGACTACCGCCAACCGCGCTAGAAGAAGGGGCAGACATTGTTGTGCAATCAGCTCACAAAGTACTCAGCGCCTTTACCCAAGCCGCTTTATTACATACACAAGGCAATCGCATCGACAGAAATCGCCTCACACAATCCCTACAGCTCACACAATCCAGCAGCCCTAGCTACCTACTCTTGGCATCTCTTGATGCCGCTCGCCATCAGATGGCAACAAAAGGGGAAGCACTGCTAGATCAAACTATCAAACTGGCACAAAAAGCTTCTCTCGCCCTGAAAAAGCTCCCTGGCCTGAAAGTGCTAACACCCAATGCTCGACGTTATGTTTTCAACGGTGACTGTACGCGACTAACGGTCAACGTACTAGGCCTTGGCCTAACCGGATTCGAAGCCGATCACATTCTTCATACTCAATACGCTGTCACCGCCGAGTTGCCCACCCTCAGCAATCTCACATTCATTATTTCTATCGGTAATACCGAACAAGACATCGACCAGCTGATTCATGGCTGCGCAGGCTTGTGTACATCTCACACAACATCCGAGACTCATCCCTTAAATCCGAACTTTTACGACCAGCTTGCTCACTGTTTCGAGAATACCGAAGCCACACTTCCTAAAGCCGTCTCGTCGGCTACATGCTCACCTCGTCAAGCATTTTTTTCCGCTAAAGTAACTCGTTCTCTCAACCAGGCAGTGGGTAAAGTGTGCGCAGAAACGCTGTCCCCCTATCCACCCGGTATTCCAGTCATAATGCCCGGTGAAATCATTACAGAAAACGCGATCGCCTACCTCCAAGCCACCCTCAAGGCAGGCGGCATCATCACCGGCTGCGCCGACCCCACCCTCAAAACCGTCCTCACCGTCAAGCCCTAACGCCCTATCCCCCGTAGCCGAAGCCTATTCCCCATCCCCCACGCCTCACCTGCTACCATTCACCTAACTCACTCCTCGTCACCACCTTTCCTACATGTCCCCCCTCTGGCCCTACGTGACCCCAGGCATTCCAGACAAGCTCTTTCAGCAGCTCCCCGGCATTCCCCTCACAAAGCGAGAAGTTCGTCTTCTCGTCATCGGCTCTCTTCGGCTAAAGCCTGATGCTCATCTGTGGGACATCGGCGCAGGCACTGGCACCATTTCTATCGAAGCTGCTCTGCTTTGCCCAAACGGGAAAATTACTGCGGTTGAACGTGATGACGACGTCGCAAAACTAATCAAGACGAACTGCGATCGCTTTTCCATCGCCAACGTCAACGTCATCTCCGGCAACGCCCCCGAATGCCTAAACAACATTCCAGATCCGCCCAGCTGCATTCTTATCGAAGGTGCACCGCTACAGACCACTCTCGAAACCGCCTGGGAAAAGCTCGCTATCAGAGGTCGCATTGTCGTGACTGCCAACAACCTCGAAACGCTGTACATTGCCTCCGACACCTTTAGCAAGCTTCACCTACGTAACATCGAAGTCGCACAGCCTGCGGTCAACCGACTAGAAACAAAAGGCAGCCGCCAAATCTTCCAGTCTGTAGATCCTATCTTCATCATCAGTGGCGACAAGCTCGAATAATCACCACGCTCAGAGACTCAACAACAATCGCTACAGCCAGCCACAGTTACGCTGATATCAGCATGCGCCAACTTATAAGCCAACGACAGGCACCGCTTTTACCCAAGCGGCCGTGCATCCCTCACGCCCTCTAAACTTAACGAACCAACACCCCTCAATGAAAATTACATAAATCTAGCCAGGTAAACAGCCCTGCGTCAGGCAGCATAGCTTACACTCAAAATGTGTAGAATTACGGTCTTTTTTCTCAACAATACGGAGGCGGTAATTACGGCATTGTTTTTACATACTTCACATCGACGAAATATAAACAGGTCTGTATGAATATTCTCATGTTGGCACCCCATCCCTTTTATCAGCCTAGAGGCACCCCGATTGACGCCGATCTCGTCCTTCGTGTCCTCTCCGAACGAGGCGACCATATAGACCTGATCACCTTTCCAGAAGGTAGCGATGTTCACTACCCCAATGTCACCACCTACCGCACGCCTGCGCTCAAGATTGTTCAAGGCATTCGTCCTGGCTTTTCCATTAAAAAAGTCATTTGTGACGTGTTTCTACTCTTCAAAGCGTTCAGGCTAGCCAAAAACAACCACTACGACATCATCCACGCCGGAGAAGAAGCCGTCTTCATTGCCCTCCTGCTGAATCGATTGTTGGGTATTCCCTACGTGTACGACATGGACTCCTCCCTGGTCGGGCAGCTCACGGACAAGTATCCCAAAATCAAATGGTTCAAAAAAGTCCTGCAAGGGTTTGAAGGGGTCGCTGTTCGCAATGCAAAAGCCGTGATTCCAGTTTGTCAGGCACTCGCCAATGACATTGAGCACTACGGTCCAAGTAAAGTCGTCGTGATTCCTGATATCTCTCTACTCAACTACCAGCGCAAGGGCGCCTAGCGCTCCTCCAAGCGCTTGCCTCTCAGACCGTTCATCAATTAAGTGCATGAGTTATGACAAGGCCATCTTTTTCACCCACCGAGCCAGCCACAACAATCACACCTGCTACAACAACAGAAAAAACAACAACAGCATATCTTGCCGAATCTGTTGTCGAAGGAGCGCCCATAGAAGACTTTAAGCAGCAGTTCCAGGTCGAAGGTCCGCTGCTGATGTACGTCGGCAATCTAGAAAGCTACCAGGGCATCGACCTAATGCTCGCTAGCTTTGCCCAGGTCTTGCCCAAAGCACCTACCGCACACCTGATTGTAATTGGCGGATCAACCAAAGATATTGCAAAATACAAAGCCCAAACCCAGCAACAACAAACAGAAAACAACGTTCATCTCATCGGGCCTCGCCCCGTTGGCAATCTCAAACACTACCTTAGCCAAGCTGACATTGTTGTTTCCCCACGGACTCAGGGCGAAAATACGCCGATGAAGCTGTATTCATACTTGGACAGCGGCAAGGCCTTGTTAGCAACAAACCTGGTCACCCACACCCAAGTTTGCAATGACCAGATCGCAATGCTGGCAGACCCCACTGTCCATGACTTTGCCAATGGCATTTTGCAGCTCATTGACCATCCCCAGCTGCGCGCTAAGCTAGGGGTAGCGGCCCGAGCCTTCATTGAAAAAGAACATACCTTTGAGGTACTTTCACGCAAGCTCTCATCGCTCTACAACTGGCTAGACAGTGAACGGACGTCTGACAAAAAGTAACTGCGTACACGCCAGCAGTCCAACGTCAAAAAAACCTCACAACACCCTCCGAGAACGCCTACTTTCCCAACGCTGCTACCAGAGAAACATCTTCCGTGCAAAGAGACTTAGCCGCTTTAACCAATCAAGCCTTCGATCTATTAGTGATTGGAGGCGGTATGTATGGTGCCTGTGTCGCCTGGGAAGCAACGCTCAGAGGCCTGTCAGTTGCGCTGGTAGAACAGGCAGACTTCGCCTCGGGTACATCGGCCAATAGCCTCAAGGTTATCCATGGTGGGCTACGCTATTTGCAAACAGCAGATTTTCCTCGGATGCGTCAGTCTATCAAAGAGAGACAAACGCTAATGCGGATTGCACCGCACTTGGTGCATCCTATGCCCGTGCTAATACCCACCTACGGTCACAGCATCAAGGGCAAAGAAGCCATGACCCTGGCGCTCAAACTCAACGATGTCATTAGTGGCGATCGCAATCTGCCCCTGCGCGACCCTCAAAAGCACATTCCGCCAGGTGAATTCCTCTCCAAAGCACAGTGCCTTCAACAACTCCCCGAACTGCCTACCCAAGGACTCACCGGGGCCGCTCAATTTCATGATGCGCAGGTCTACAATTCCGAGCAACTGGTGTTGTCTTTCGTACACTCAGCAGCAAACTGCGGCGCACAGGTAGCTAACTACACCCGCGTTATCAACGTTGACGCTCCCGATGGCCAGGTCACAGGCGCCATGGCTGAAGATGCCCTTACAGGCGATCGCTTCACTATCCAGGCACGTACCATCATCAACGCCAGCGGCCCCTGGGTCGACCAGCTGATTGCAACTGCCAAAGGCACTAGCATGCCCAACCAAACGCTGGCCAAGGCCATGAACTTAGTGACCCGTCCACTGTTCGGAGCACATCAAACCGCCGCTGTTGGCATCACTGGTAGGGCACCAGGAAGTCGTCTGTTTTTCATTGCACCCTGGCGGGGTAAATCTCTCGTAGGCACTTGGTACGGGCCAGATAACGAGAGGACGAAGCCACCCCAGGCGACCTCGAGCGAAATTGCTGACTTCCTCAAAGATATTAATCAGTCCTACCCCACCTTTGACCTCACTGCTGAAGACGTGGAATGGGTGCACTCAGGACTACTGCCCTGCGATGGCCTGTCAGCCAAATCGGGTGAGATGAAAATCAAAAATCACTTTGAACTGATTGACCACAGGCGTGATGGATTCAAAGGTCTGCTGTCCGTTAAAGGGGTAAAGTACACCACCGCCCGTGATGTTGCCCGCAGGGCAGTAGATTGGGCATTTCGCAATCGTGGGCAAATGCCTGAATCCTCTCGCTCCCAAACAGAAAAACTCCAAGGCGGACACATCGAACAGTTCACGCCATTCCTCAACAGCGCAATCCACACATATTCAGAGCAGGTAAACGCCACAGACATCACCCGTTTAGTCTACAACTACGGCTCCGAATACCAGGAAGTTCTGAAACTTGCAGCGCCCTCTACACAGATCATCACAGGGCAGACCGTCACATCTCCCCAAACTCACCTCAACATACTGGCCGCAGAAGTTCGCTATAGCCTAAAAAACACCATGCCTCAGACCCTCAGCGATGTCATTTTCCGGCGGACAGAGCTGGGGGCGGCAGGGCATCCAGGCAACCAGGCCTTACAGCTATGCGCCCGCCTTATGGGCACCACTCTAGGCTGGAGCGCTGCAAAGCAAGCCCTCGAAATCGCTCAGGTTCAGCAACGCTATGAGCAACTCTATCAGCCATCGTCCAACACCCACCCGGCTCCAGTTCCATCCCCTGTCTAGACGCTCATCCTCGTCACAGACAACAGGTCTTTGTTAGAAATGGGGCCCTCACGGTCCGGCTAGTCTCTCTATCAGGTGTCAGTATCCCGCTGTTATTGCCCTATGCCTTCTCCCATTGCCCACTCCGCTTCAGGCTACTTACTCAGCCGGTTGCCCATTGCCAAAAACACCTTGCCCGGTAAGGTGATGACCCTGACGCCCATCACAGCACTCTATGGCATTTTCGTATCAAACCTGCCGGATCTAGACTTCGTGCCTCAAGTCATCACGGGTATTCGGTTTCACCGGGGGCCATCTCATAGCATCCTGGCCGCGTTGCTTGTGAGCGCACTCCTCACACTCATCGTTCACCAGGTCCGTCGGCATGCCCGCTATCGCTCACTATTTATAACCACCCTTGGGTTTTATGGGGTTCACATTTTCATGGATTTATTTACCGCAGGAGGCAGTGGTTTACCCTTACTGTGGCCGCTGAGCGATCGCACCTTTCGTGCCCCCTTTTCAATCTTTCCTGCCGTTCATCACTCCCGAGGCCTACTCGACCCCTCTCATTTCACATTCATCAGCATAGAACTTCTCTACATTGTCGCTGTGTTCTTAGCCATTGGCATCATCAAAAGCCGCTGGCCGCAAAAAACACAGAAAAAAGACCTTTAATTTCGTCCACCTAGTTTCATCCACTCTAGCTGCCAACACAGTTGTCTGGCACTAACCTTTTCATCCACAGTTTTACCCATGTCATCAGCACCTACCTATCTACTCGTCGATGCCCATGTCCACTTGCACGACTGTTTTGATTTGGCTGAGTTTTTGGACGCTGCTCGCATCAATTTTCAGATCCAAAGTCGTCAATTAGGCCTTACGGGCAAAAAATTTGGTGTACTGCTGCTCACCGAATGTAGTGGAGTAGCCGCCTTTACGAACCTGGTTACCCAGCAAGCCTCACTCAATCAACAGCTATCTAACTGGAACATCTCTACCACATCAGAAGCCACTTCCCTGCGGCTCACGCACACGTCCGGAGACAGTCTCTTTATAATGGCCGGACGACAAGTCGTGACCAAAGAAAACATTGAGGTGCTGACGCTCATCACCGAAGCAACGATCAAGGATGGATTGAGCTTAGAAGAAACCATACAGCAGGCAATCACGTCGGGTAGCCTGCCTGTCCTTCCTTGGGGCGTTGGCAAATGGATTGGCAAACGAGGAACCCTAGTGTCTAACCAATTAGCAGCTGACGCTGACCAGCTTTTTACAGGGGACAATGGCGGTAGACCTGGCTTTTGGCCTCAGTCCAAACTATGCCAAGAACATCGCCAGCTACCGGGAAGCGATCCACTCCCCCTAAGCGACGAAGTACAGAGACCTGGTAGCTTTGGATTTGTAACCCCAGTACCCGCCTACTGGACAGAAGAGGAACCCGCCTCAGCCCTCAAGCAGCTTCTACAAAGCACTCAGTACAAGCTCAGAACCTATGGACAATCCCAATCCTTTTGGAAATTTGTCAAAAACCAAACCCTACTGAGACTGACCTAAAGCATCATCAGCCACGCGCTTACTCATACCCCCTCATCACACAACAGGAAGCACCTTAGTCATGACTGACCAGCCGACAATTTCGCCAAACACCGCATCCACCGCTCTGCCCAAAGGCAGCCGTGCTCTAGTTACGGGGGCAACAGGGTATACCGGATCCCTTCTCACTCGCAAACTAGTAGAGCAAGGCATTGAGGTAACCGCCATTGCGCGCCCTAGCTCAAATGTTGAACAATTCGACGGACTGCCTATTACATGGTTTAAGGGCGATGTCTTTGATAGCGAACTCATCGAACAGGCCATGAAAGATATCACCCATATCTTTCATATGGTGACCCCTTTTCGCGAAGCCAAGTCTCCGGACATCGGCTACCACAATGTGCACGTTCTGAGTACCCAGCTACTTGCAAAGGCAGCCCTGAAACAGCCCAATTTCCAGCGCTTTGTGCATGTTTCTACCATTGGCATACACGGCCACATCGAGCATCCCCCAGCCGATGAGACTTACCAAACCGGACCCGGTGATATCTACCAGGTCACTAAACTAGAAGGCGAAGAATGGATAAAGGCATTTGGCAAAGAAACCGGCCTGCCTATTGCGGTTGTTCGCCCTGCAATCATATATGGGCTCGGGGAAAAAAGACTCTTGAAAATTTATAAAATGGTCAACAATGGCTGGGTGCCTGCAATTGGCAATGGCAGTAACTTGCTCCATTTTGTCCATGTAGATGATCTCACAGACTTCATGCTCCTCACCGCCACTCATCCTAAAGCAATCGGAGAAGTCTTTATCTGCGGTAGCGAGAAAGCCATGACCTTCCGTGATATGACTAACATTATCGGCAATGCCTACAACAAATCATTCAAATTCATTCAATTGCCTGGTAAACCCCTCTTCGCCATCGCAGACCTTTGCGAACTCATCTGCCGTCCCCTCGGTATCGAGCCCCCCATCTACCGTCGCAGACTCGCCTTCTACACCAAAGACAGATCGTTTGACACCTCAAAATCTAGATCACTACTGGGCTTTGCGCCTCGTCATTCAGACACAGAAGGACTCGCGGAAGTGGCTCAATGGTATGTAGAAAAAGACTGGATTTCACTCTGAATTAATCCTGGTCGAAAACACCCAATCTGCAAACCTATCCCCTCTTCAGGGATGCCCATAAAGCAGAGTAAAGAAGCAGAGTAAAGACCAAATACTGCGGCCCCTCACCTCTCATCGTCATGTCCTCCGAAAACTTCAAAGTCAAAGAGTTCAGTACCGACAAAGTCCCGAAGTGGAAGCAATACGCCGCCCTGACCCTTGGCAGTGACAGCCTCCTTACTTTGCTCCGGTTCGAACTCATTACCCTTTTCTGCAACGGCCTCCCTGGCGCACTCGGCCTCCTCCTGCGTAGCAAACTATACCCGCTCTTCCTCAGCGAAGTCGGCAAAGGTGTCGTCTTCGGTCGCGGCATCACCTTCCGCCACCCCCAAAAAATCAAAATTGGCAGCAACGCCATCCTCGACGATAACTGCGTTCTCGATGCCAAAGGCAATAGCAACAATGGCATCATCCTTGGCGACAGCGTTTTCATCGGTCGCAACAGTATCATTTACTGCAAAAACGGAGATATCGAACTCAAAGCCAAAGCCAATATCGGCGCAAACGCCAACATCTACTCCAAAGAAAAACTCACCATTGGCCAAGGCACGATGGTTGCTGCCTACACCTACATCATGAACGGAGGCCGCTACGACTACCAGTCCGCCACACCACTCGCGGACCAAGGCGACATCACAAGGGGGAACACCTCCGTTGGAGATAATTGCTGGATAGGTGCAAAGGTCACTATTTTTGATGGTGTAACTATTGGCAATAACGCAGTGATTGGTGCAGGCGCGGTCGTCACCAAAGATATTCCGGAAAATGCGATCGCCATGGGTCTCCCCGCCCAAGTCATCCAAACCATAGCCGCTCCGGCCAAAATTTCACAAGACTCTCAAGAGCCCGCCACACGCTAGTCCTGACATCACCCCTTCCGTCGTCTTTTACAACGCCCGACCTAGTCGTATGAACAAAAAATCAGCCTTCAAATTCATACGAATTGCCGTCACCACCGCGCTGCTCGTATATGTCCTGCACAAAGCCGACCTGCTCTCCCCCCAGGGTTGGAAGGACCTATTCGCCACCTTTTCCCACGCTAACCTATGGCTGATCTTAGCCTCAATTCTTCTCGGCCCTGTTATCGACTTTATCAGCTCCGTAAAATGGTATGCCCTCGCCCGTGCCTGTGGCATGAAAGTAAGCGTTTGGCGACTCTACGCTTATTACATGGTCGGCCAGTTTTTCAATATGATTCTGCCCAGCAGCATAGGCGGCGACTTTATCCGAATTCACCAGCTAGGCAAGCACACGGGTCGTCAGGCAGATTCAGCAGCGGTGGTGTTTGTTGAACGGTTTAGTGGACTGGCCATGCTGGTGTTTTTAGCTGCGATCGCAGTCATCATAAACCTCCAAATGTTCAATCTGCCCTGGCTCAGCGCCGCTCTGCTCACAGGTGTCCTCGGTGTCGGGATGATCTGCTGGATCATTATCGATCACCGCCCTTACAACTTTATCCATCAGCGATTTGGCAGCACCCCCTCCCTCGTCTCATCCGTTCTCACTAAAATCGGTAAATTCCGTAACGCCATCCTGATTTACAAAGATAAACCCGATGCTCTCTGGCTCGCCGTTTTCAACTCCTTGCTCTTTTATCTGCTCGCCATTTTCAACGTTTGGGTCAGTGCGATCGCCTTCGATAGCAGCATTCGCTTCACCAGCATGCTTGTCGCCGTCCCCGTCATCATGTTCATCATGAACCTACCCTTCTCTATAGGCGGCCTCGGCATTATGGAATTTGGCTACACCTACACCCTGGGACTCTTCGGCATCAACCCTGCGGTCGCCATTTCTATCACCATTCTCATGCGTATCAAAAGCCTCCTCGCTGCAGGTGCAGGGGGCCTCGTCTACATTTTTGTCGAAGGCATGGACTCGCCAAAGCAACTCTCTAAAGTCGCCGATCAGATCCCCAAATAAACCTCTCAGCCAATCCAAACTAAGCCCCTTAACAACCATGTTAAAGACGAGATACTGGAAACCCCTCACAGCATTTCTCATCGGCCTGTTGGCAGTCCTAATCGCAACTTACCTCCTGGCAACCCCATCCCAAAAGGACACCGCCCAGAGCGGTCAACAGCCAGTTTCAACAGACCAACCACTCTTCTCTGCTACCTTACAGACCTCGTACGACAGTCACTGTCTCTCGCCCACCCAGGCCGATCGTCCCGTTTGGGAATGCTACCAAATCCCAACGCCCGGTCTCTTTGCCCACCAAGCTGTCCAAGTCCGCCACGACAGCGGCAAACAGTACAAGGTCCTCACTTTCGAGGACCAAAATCAAACAGTCTTCCGATTCACGCCCACGCAGAAAGGAACCTGGACCTTTAGCAACGGCGACCAAATCGATATCAACAGCGATCATCCCGCCTACGCCAAAGGCTTCGTCACCGCAAAGGGCAACAAATGGATTCGATCAGCCACTGACGAAGCCTTTGTTCCACAATTCGTTATGTACGACAAACCCGATCTTGACGCGGGCCTAAATGAATTCGTCGACGGTCATGGTTTCACGGGCTTTCACGTCATCAACCTGCGCGATTTCCTCAAGAACCCGTCCTACTTCGAAGCCGTTGTCCTCAAAACCTATCGTCGCGGCGGCACAACCCACTTCTGGATTTGGGGAGACGACTATAGAAAACTCACGCCTTCCACTTACGACGTAGACGTTGACTTACTCTACACCGAAATTGCAGCCAGACTTGCGCCCCTGCCAGGCTGGAGTCTCGGCTATGGATTTGACCTGTTCGAATGGTCTTCAGCCAAGGAAATAGAAAACTTTCGAGCCCAGCTTCGTCGCAACTGTAGCTACCACCATTTAATCGGCGGTAGAGGCCATAAAAGCCAATATCGTGAGATTAGCTCAAAATTAGACTACGCCGCCTGGGAATGGCTTAAACCAAGCTACACAGACTATCGAGAGCACATTGAACAAGCCAGCGGACGTCCTGCTTTTTCCGAAGACCGCTTTCGAATTTGGCCGTCCAAAAACCGGCCAAATCGTGCTTACGATCCTGAACTCACCCTTCAAGGCTTATGGAATTCAGCCATGGCTGGCGGCGTTGCCAACATCTGGGGCCATCAACCAAACAAAAAGCAACAGTTCTCAGCCCCCTACCTCAACAAAGCCGCCATCAAAACCTACAGCACCGTCATTAATCAATCGTTCACCGCTGATATGGAACCAGACAATAGCCTGATCACATCTAGTCCCAAGGATCCGCCTGCCTACTGCCTCAAGGACGGTGGCAAGCAGGCTCTTTGCTATGCGCCACAAACCAGCAGCCTTCAGCTCAACCTTGAATCAATGGAGCTTCCTATCGAAGCGATCGCAGTCGATATCCGCAAAGCCTACGAAGCAATAGAACTCTCCATTTTAGACCCAGCCTTTAGCTGGCAAGCACCTTACGAATCAGGCTGGGCGATCATGCTTCATACCCGCTGATATATTTAAAGGCGCTAGGGATTCACCGTCAGCGCTTTGAGCCCAAGCAGGCATTAGTGATCGATAAGAACAAAAAACCAACAGGGAATAGTCAACAGCAGCTAACTAGAATGACACAGTAGAAAAGTTGCTCTGATTGTTGAGATCGATTGAACGAGGACTCAGCGCTACTGGCTGCGACCTCTCACAAAGAACGTCAGTGATAAAAAAGGCTGGCATAAAGGCCAAAAAGAATTCAATAAAGAGTAAATAAAGACCTTTGATACCCCTCGTACAATCGCAGAGACCTAGAGTAAATTGAGTTCACTAAGGCATCAGCGCATTTACTGAGGTCTCTGTAGCCCTCCAGTAGATAACGCCTCTCCTACTTACTAATTATGTAGAGATTACTAATTATGTAGAGAGCAGTCCAAGTACAACTAACCTCTTCAAATTCGTTTCTAAGCCACCCCTGCAACAGAGACGTTCAGTAGAAAACATGGCTCTAGCGGTCTTCAGTAGCATCTATCCGAGCAGCACTATCAGGAACCATGCTGCCTCATACTGAAGACGCACTTAACCTGGCACCGCTTACACCGGCTAGTAAGCCCCAGCATTTGCCTTTAACAGAAACGGATAAACCGGTCCTACGTTAGGTCCATGCTTATCAGCCTCAAACATTATCACACTGACAAACTAACTATAGGAGATTAAGTAGCGGTGACATCTGTACTAAACCTGACCAGCCAAAAACCCACTCATACCAGCAGTCCAAACAGTCAGCAGCTGTCAGCAGCGCCCTTACTCACCAAGCCAAATAGCGATGTCAGCGGTCTAGTTGCACTGTCTATTGTTATTCCCATTTACAACGAAGTCGATACGCTGCCTAGCCTAGTCAAGCAAGTTTCTCAAGGTGTCGCCAGCTACCCATACCCCTACGAGCTTATCTGTGTAGACGACGGATCCAAGGATGGTTCCACCGAACTCCTCAAAGAATTAGTCAAAACCAACCCTAATTTGCAGGCCATTATCCTTCGCCGTAACTATGGCCAAACAGCAGCCATGGCTGCTGGCTTTGAGCATGCACAAGGCCACACCATCGTTACTTTAGACGGCGACCTACAAAATGACCCGAAAGATATTCTGTCACTGGTCGCCAAGCTCGATGAAGGCTACGACCTTGTCAGCGGTTGGCGCAGAAATAGACAAGATGCTGCCCTGACTCGACTTCTCCCGTCCAAAATTGCCAATATCATCATTGGCAAAGTCACTGGTGTAAAAATCCGCGACTACGGATGCTCACTAAAAGCTTATCGCGCAGAACTCGTTGCGGATATGAAGCTATATGGCGAGTTGCATCGATTCTTGCCAGCCCTGGCCTACATCGAAGGAGCCAAGGTGACAGAAGTCCCTGTACGCCATCATGCCCGCCAGCACGGTGTCAGCAAGTACGGTTTGGGCAGAACCTTCCGAGTCATGATGGATCTGCTTACAGTCGCCTTCATGAAAACCTTTCTCACCCGTCCCATGCACGTTTTTGGTAGCCTGGGCATGGTTTCTACCATTTCAGGCGCAGGATTGGGTATCTATCTGGCTGTTATGCGGCTTTTCCTGCAGCAGGGCATCGGCGATCGCCCGCTGCTTCTTTTAGCAGTCGTTCTATTGCTTGCAGGGATTCAGCTCTTTTGTGTCGGATTACTCGCTGAGCTACTCATGCGCACCTATCACGAATCTCAAAACAAACCCATCTATCGAGTCAGAGAACGTATTAACAGCAGCACCTATTGAATGCCCGATACCCGCTTAAAGCATCTGATTAACTAGCAGGAATGTAGTAAATGAATAAAAGACAATCCCTATTACCCAGACCCGTTCAATCCAAACCGGTTCAGGCTGGTCGGCAAAGAACCCAAAAATCCTCCTCAGATTTCATAAGCGGGCTCTCCGCATGGCTGCCAATTACCACAGTCCTCTTGCTAGCAACGGTTCTATTCACGTTTCGCCTAGAAAGCGAGGGCCTATGGTTAGATGAGCTGACCAGCTTACAAGATTCTTCATTGAATCCTATTGAGGCCTATTTTGAGAACCAACTCAGACCACTCTACTACTTCCTACTCATGGGTTGGATGAAGCTGGGCAGCAGCGATGCCTGGCTAAGAGGACTCGCTGTCATCTTTGCACTGGGTAGCGTCTTTCTGGTCTACCGGCTGGGTCGTCGCCTAATCGGAGAACCAGAGGGCATCATCGCGGCCTTGATGCTGGCACTCTCTCCACTTATTATCAACCATGCTCAAGAGATTCGGATGTACACACTGAGTCTGTGTATGAGCTTGGCAGGGACTGTCTTTTTGGCCGATGCGCTTCTCGTCGAAAGGCCCAACAAGCCCAGCAACCGAACATTGGCCGGGTGGTCTCTATTCAGGTTGCTAGCTATTCTCACTGTTCCTCTAAATGTCACATTGTTAATGGCAGATGCCATCGTCATCTTGGCTCGGTTTCGCCGGGAGCGGTCTGTCTTAGTGAGCTTTGGTAAATGGTTTGGGCTATTGGTCTTGCTCTGGTCACCGTCTATTTCGTCAGTGATTCAAGAATCGTCCCCTTCTGGAAATTTTGCGAGCCATCACTCTAGCGCCGTGCCACCGCCAGCAGATGTGCTAGTGCGTCAGCTCAAGTTTTGGACAGTATGGCCCTTTGCAGTTCAAGACAATGCAATCGTAGCTAAGTTCTATAAAGTATTTACCCTTCTGCTTGCTGGCCTACTGGGCGCTAGCCTGTTGCGTAAACACAAGTCCCAAAACCTTCTCTGGGTCCTGGCGTGGTTTGTCGTTCCACTCATTCCAATTATTGTCTTCAGCTATTTAACGCTTCCTGTCTGGCAAAGCCGGTATGTACTCTTTGTTAGCCCCTATCTTTTCATACTGCTAGCAGCCGGTATCACCCGCCTATGGCACCAGTGGAAAATCAGTGCTGTTGTAATTAGCCTTGCATATATTATAGCTGTCGGCGGTGGCTTGGTGCATCACTACACCGTGCAGGAACGGCCAGACTATAAGTTCAACATTGCAACCATTGAGCAATATGAACAGCCAGGAGACGCTGTTATCTGGAGCTATTTCTACACAAAAGCACTCGGGCACTATTACGACGGTAGCTCTGAGGTATATGCTCGCGACCTCAGAGATCTTAAAACCGATGCTGACGCACAGGCCTGGGTAAGCCAGTTCCCTACTCAGTACGATAGATGGTGGCTTGTACTCGATTCGGGCAATCCCGCTAGCGACTCGGTTGAGAACGCTGTCGCACAGGCTTACAACATTGAGCAGGTGTACACCTACGAGCAAGGCTCCAAAGTGCTCCTACTGACAGACTCGCAATAACCTAACCAACGAAAATCCGAGAAAACAAGCTCAATCAAGCTAGACTTGAGTGTGGTGTTTTACAACACCCTTCTTGCACCGCTCTTTTTCCCAAGGGTAGCCTCTCGCAGGGTAACTTTGCGCATTAGGTAAGAATGCTGTTCGCTTGAGTTGATACGTTTATGCCTTGGGTTCGCATTGCCAGTGGAATTGTTGCGATCGCAATCGCAATCACCCTCATTATGTTAGGCGGATGGTACTTCACCTTTGGGTTTAGCATCATTGTCTACTTAGGGCAGCTCGAAGTTTTCGACCTGGTACGCGCCAAGGGAATTAACCCTGCTGCCAAAACAACCCTAATTGTCAGTCAGGCCTTGCTAGTCACTGCCCATGTCTCCCCGCCTGTCGCCGATGCAACCCTGGCACTGGCGGGTACCTGTATCTGCTTCTACCTGCTATTTCAACCTAAGTTTGCCACTATCGCCGACGTAGCTGCGTCCATTTTGGCCCTTTTCTATGGTGGCTATCTGCCAACTTACTGGATTCGTATTCGCGATCTTGGTGCAGATATTACGGCCAATCTACCCCTTGGCGGCTATCTCCCTCCCGAGTTCGACTGGTCACAGTTCCCCTACGGGCTCCAGATCACCTTTATTGCATTTGCCTGCATCTGGGGTGCAGACATTGGTGCATATACGTTTGGGAAAGCGTTTGGGCGCACACCACTTTCGAACATCAGCCCGAAGAAAACGGTAGAAGGCGCGATTTTTGGCATTGGTGCCAGCATTAGCGTCGGCATCTTGGGGGCCTGGTCCATAGGGTGGCCCATTTGGTGGCTTACAGGCGCAGTCCTAGGCACTGTGATTGGCATTTCCAGCCTGTTAGGAGACCTGACCGAGTCGCTGATGAAGCGAGATGCCGGTGTCAAGGATTCTGGAACGCTGATTCCTGGACATGGCGGCATTTTAGATCGTACAGATAGCTACGTTTTTACCGCACCCTTGGTCTATTACATTGTGGTGTACCTGATTCCACTGCTCGACCGATATTAAGCCACACCCTTGAGACTGAAGGCTGCGAGCCGAAATAACTCAATTAAGGGAGGACTGTAATTTCCCCTTCACACAAAAGCTGAGAGGGCTGAATAGTCAGCTGGCTAAGCTGTGTGTCTTTTCCCAGGTCCCACTGATAGCCTTCTAGCGACTCAATTGGGATACCAGCGGCGGGTTGAGAAATTTGTTCGACACCGTCTAGCCATCTTGGATCAGTTAACTTCAAAAATCGACCGTCTACAACTGAGAGGACGCTGCTGAGCACGATAGGAGACCGGGCAGTCTCTGCGGCGGTTGCAGGATAAAAGCTTAGGGCCAGACGATGCACGCCTATTTGAACGGTTGGGCGAGCGAGCATCATGTCTGAGGCTAACGGCAGCTTTCCATAGCGATCGCATACCGCATCGGCCACATCGGGCCTACTTACAAGCGATCGCCAAAACCCATTTAATCCTTCAGCCAGTAAAGGACTGCCAAGCGATGCATCAAGATCCTCACAACTTAGCAGCACTGTACCTAGCACTGGAAAGGCCTTCAGCAAACGCAACGGCTTTCCCCGCACAACCTGACCCACGTTGATGCGAATGTCTTTGGCAGATAGCTGCACATCACTAATCTGAATGCCCTGATAGGTTACTCGCTGAGCAGACACTGACACACCAGGTAAATAACCTGTGATGATTTGGCGATCACGCCCCGATAAATCAACCTGTAGCTGTTCTACACTTTCCACTTGCGATCGCAACCACAACTTTACAGCTGGTGGCAGCAACTTACTAATGAATCGGCTTCCCCTCTTCTTCGCGTCTACAGAGCCGTCAGAATTTGTCACAGCGTTATCCATGGCTACTGGGTCATTATCCTGCTAAAGCCATCATTTATTTAGTATCTCCACTGGTAGTAACAAATACGACAGTTTAAATATTTAAACGCTCATTTATGTTATCAATTAATGACATATTGATCCCCAAAATGCGGGTAAAACGGCGTAACTCGAAAAATCAGGCGATCTTAGTGATCCCCTTCTGCTTTTTTGTCATACTATAAAGACATGATCCCAAAAGCGATCCCAAAGATAGCTATCGGGGATCTCTGATTTACCCATGAAGCTACATCCCAGACGCTAAGAATAGTGAGGAAATAAAAAAACATGTCAAACTCAAACATTCCATTAGAAGAGATGACGCTACGTCAACTGCGTAGAGTTGCCAGCGAGTATGAAGTCTCACGTTATAGCCGCATGCGTAAGGTAGAGCTTGTTGCTGCGATTATGCAGAAGCAAATAGCGGCAGGCGATCGCCCCCAATCACCTGAGCAATTCACACCAACCCATACCAACGATGGCCAAACGGCTGTAGAAGCGGCCCGGTTTGCAACATCTGCTCAAAGCATGGGCACCGCACCTACGTCAACAGCAGTTGACCCAGCACCCAGCAGAGCTGCCCTGGCAACCGTAGACGAAGGCCTTGCAGACTTGCCTGGTGGTTACGGTGAAAGTCGTATCGTATTGCTTCCTCGTGACCCTCAGTGGGCTTACGCTTATTGGGATATTCCTAATGAGCACAAGCAGGAGTTGCGCAATCAAGGAGGGCGTCGTCTGGCACTTCGTTTCTACGATGTCACCGATATCAATATCAACACGCAAAGCCCGCACAGCTTGCAACAGTATGAATGTGGTGAAATGGCCCGCGAGTGGTACTTACCTATTCCAGTGAGTGATCGCGACTACACCGTCGAAGTTGGCTACATCTGTGACGACGGACGCTGGCTCTTGCTCTCCCGCTCCGCCGCTATGCGTATTCCCCCCGTTTACCCATCCGACTGGGTAGAAGACCAGTTCGTCACCGTCGATTGGAATCAAAATCTTAGGGGTCGCACAGTTGCTAAGCTCGTTTCACCTAGCCAAAAAGCGAGTGCTGCTAACGCAACAGGCGACAATGTAGAGAACCCCATCTACGACGAAATCTTTGCTCAAGCGCAGTTTACCGAGGCTCAGCGCATCGCAGGCTCTCTGTTTGGCTCCATGCATCAGGTGCCTGAGCAGGCTGTCAGCTCCTTTGTCTTCCCTTCGGGCGCAGGTTTATGGGCCTTGCCCACCGCATCTGGAATCAACATGTCCGGTGCCGGTATGTTTGCTTCAGCACCTCCAGCTAAGCCACCTCGCAAGTTCTGGCTCGTTGCGGATGCAGAACTTATCGTATACGGCGCAACTGAGCCCGATGCAACCGTGACTGTCGATGGTAAAGAAATCGAACTGAAGCCAGACGGCACTTTCCGATTCCATGTGTCCTTCCAGGACGGCGTTCTACGCTACCCCATCGTGGCTGTTGCCAAAGACGGTGAGCAAATGCGGTCTGTTCACATGGACTTTGAGCGAAAAACGCTCTCGCGTAACACCAATACCAAAGCAGAAGCTGTGGAAGAGTGGTTTGCGTAGACCAGTCGCTGAAACCAGCATCAATTAGTCAATAAAGAAGGGCTCCCATTTGTCGGGAGCCCTTTTTAATACGTCTGAGCCATCTGTTACGAATGCTTTTTGTGCAGTGTTTGCCAAAGCTTTTCCAGCCATAGAAAAATGCGATCAATCCACTTCAAAAGCTTTTCCAAAGGATGCTCAATATAGTTCATTGACACCACATCCGCTTCCCAGCAAACAGATGCACCACCGCCGCCACCTTGTCCAGACCGTGTCAGGGAATGTAAATCGTCCGCCTTCAAAGAAAAGCGTGCAGGCGACCCAGAATTCGAGGAGGAAAGGAAATTGACAGGACGATAATGTACAAGATTTTGGTCTGCGGAAAAAGGGGATAGTGCTATCTGAGCAACAGGGGCTGTGCTTACTGGCACCTTATAATTGCCCATCCACTCATCTAAAACTTGCAGTAGCGCAATCCAAAAGGATTGAACAAATTTAACGAGCTTACGAACAGATATAGGCACTATCTCCTCATTCTTTTGCAAAGCTATCTGTGAAGAAGCACATTCCTTCAGCGCGATCGGGTTGTTCAACTCAGCCACAGAATCGATCGTCAGGGATTTCTGCGTAATGAGTGCGAGTGGACCTAGCAATGCCCAAATCTTGCGCTGAATTGCAGTTTGCTGCTGATCACTCAGTCCATTCCAAGGCCGTTTGCAGTCGATGATGAGCTGAAGCGATCGCGTTTTCACATCGCTGGCCAGTCCAGTAATTTGTCCCTGCGAACGAGCCGCTAATTGAGATGGCCAACTAACTGCGCTGCTTTGGTTATCTAACGGTTTTCTCCACCAGCTTGTAAGCCGCCGACACCAGCCGAACGCCTTAGAAAGGACAAAAGAACGATGTATTGTCATTGTCTTCACTTGAGCAGGTTGTAAACAATCACCAAGCAGCGTCAATGATTGAGCCATCGCAGATTCTCCAGCCAGCCATGCTGCATCAGGCGATCGCAGCAAACCCGCCACTAGCTCGTAGGCCGCTAGCTCATCGTTTAATCCTGCATCCATGTGACGTATCTTCATCTGAGAGATCGAGTCACTTTTTGCCACACCAGACAAAATTCGTCTGTCAAAATCTGAAAAATCAATGAACCTGACAGTAGGGCGATCTCTGGCGCTCACCAGCCTTAACCGAAGCACAGAACTCGCAAGCTTTTGCCCTGTCCTCCGCGAAGCCTGCACCACGCTCTGTACAGACGAAAGCGCAACCGCAACGCCCACCTGGGCACCTAGCTCAACCTGTGTACGCGTTTTTCTAACTGCCTGACGATGTCGATTTATCCCCTGGTGGTACTGACCTACAAGGAATCGTAGTAAATTGCTTTGATACGGACCAGAAGCCATTTCTGTCAGTCCTCACACTCGCACACTGACCACTACGCAAATCCCATGGCCAGTGCTCTCAATTCTAAAGGAAGTCATGGCCGCTATCGAAACTGAATCGCCCCTATCGACCACACTTACCGATAGCCTGCACCGTCTGCGACAGCTCAACACCCGCGATATTCAAAGCAGTTGGCGACTTCACCACCAAGACATTGCACCCAAAACACTCTTCTCAGTCAACTCGGGGAGTGGCTCAACACCACACCTCACCGACGCCTGGAATATGGCTGAATTAAATAATCGTCAGCACATTCCATGGGAACGAGGGCTTCGCCCCCTCTGGCTATATCAGCAAGTCAAAGTCCCAAATGACTTTAACGGCTATCCGTTGTCCGAGATGACACTGCGACTCGCACTCACTTGGTGGGCGGACGATGCTCAAATTTATGTCGATGGGCGACTTGTACAGTCTGGCGATCTCTTTGAGTGCTTCACTCGCATTTGCCTGAGTCCTCAGATTACGCCTGGCGACGTTTTCCGCGTTGCAATTCGTTTGGTAAGTCCAGGACATGATGATGGTGCTTTGGTGCGATCGCAACTCATCTACGAGCTCCCGCCCCACAACCCGACCCCCGAACCTAGCTTCATCGCCGACGAACTTACCGTTTTAGCAGCCCTAGAACCCCAATCTCAACCGCAAATAGAAACGGCGCTTGCTCAATTAGACTGGCATAGCCTAGAACCTGTAACTGACACGCAACAGACACAAACCACAGATGTAGCACTGAACCTATGGGATAACCTCTCCACCAATTCAGACGTCATACCTGCCACCCTTCATCCCTTTCAACAGTCGCTCAGCCAGCTACGCAGAACCCTCAAAGCGTTCAGCCCAAACCTCAAACGCCGGCAAATTCAATGCATCGGCCACGCCCACCTGGACATGGCTTGGCTATGGCCCATTGCAGATACCTGGGAGGCCGCAGAACGCACCTTCCAATCTGTTATTGAACTTCAAAAAGACTTTCCAGAGCTAACTTATACCCATTCCAGCCCAGCACTGTTCGATTGGCTAGAAAACAACAAACCTGAGCTCTTTAAACAGATTCAGCAGAAAGTAGCCGACGGCACCTGGAGTATAGATGCCGGACTTTGGATTGAACCCGAGTTCAACGTGATTAGTGGAGAAGCGATCGCCCGCCAAATTCTCTATGGACAACAATACTGCCTGGAAAAATTCGGGCAAATCAGCACAGTCGCCTGGCTCCCCGACTCCTTTGGCTTCTGTTGGCAGCTCCCACAGCTCCTTACTCAGGGCGGCATCGAAACCTTTGCCACACTCAAACTCTCCTGGAACGATACCACCACATTTCCACATCAACTCTTCTGGTGGGAATCTCCTGACGGCAGCCGCATTCTCAGCCTCATGCTCCCGCCCATCGGTACCGACATCGATCCAGTCAAAATGGCCAACCACGCCACCCAATGGGAAACCAGCACAGGCATTTCTAATACGCTATGGCTACCAGGACTAGGCGACCATGGCGGCGGCCCCACCCGCGACATGCTAGAAAAAGCCAACCGCCTGAAAAACTCCCCCTTCTTTCCCAAAATCAATTTCACCAACCCCAAGAATTACATCCAGGCACTGCCCAAAACAGAGCTCCCGACGCACAAAGACGAACTCTACCTGGAATTGCATCGAGGCTGCTACACCACTCACGCCGATCAAAAAAGACAAAACCGCCGTTGCGAAGATCTGCTATACGAGGCCGAAGTCTTTGCCACAATCGCCTATCTCACAGCCAACCAGCCCTACCCACAGGCAGACATAGATACCGCCTGGAAGAAGCTTCTCTTCAACCAATTTCACGACATTTTGCCTGGTACCTCTATTCCAGAAGTCTTTGTTGATGCAAACCGAGACTGGGCAAAAGTTAAAGAAATTGGCAAGAGAGTTTTAGAGGAAAGTTTGGCGGCGATCGCTCACCAAATCGCAATACCCATAACACCCCAGCCAAAAGCCCAGCTCATTATCGTCTTCAATTCACTCAGCTGGCCTCGCAGCTCAGTCGTAACACACCACATGCCAGAATCATCTCCTGGCATTCTCTCCTTCAGCTGGGAAATTCGCGACGAGTTAAAACAAGTTATTCCTCATCAGGCCGACTTCACAGATCAAAAAAAACAAGGACACTGCCAAGTATCTTTTCTTGCCAAAGATATTCCCGCTGTGGGGTATCGGTGCTTCTGGCTATGTCCAACAGAACAAGACCATAGCAATCTAGAACCCGTGCAAGACAATCCACCTTACCAACTAGAGAACAGCTATCTTAAGGCAACTATCAGTGCCACAACAGGCCAAATTACTAGCCTCATCGAAAAATTAGCCCAGAAGGAAGCATTGAGTGCCCCCGGCAACCAGCTGCAAACATTCAAAGACCAGGGACAATACTGGGACGCCTGGAATATCGATCCCAACTACGCGCAACATCCATTACCATCTCCCACACTAGAGTCTGTTGTGTGGATTAACAAGGGGGCAATCAGACAACGCATACGCACCATTCACAAATTTCAAAACTCAACGATTACCCAGTACTACACGCTAAACGCTGAAACGCCATACCTCAACATAGAAACATACATCGACTGGCAGGACGCCCAGGTTCTACTGAAGGCGTACTTTCCTTTGAGCATATCGTCAGACTTTGCAACGTACGAGATACCTTTTGGGGCGATCGCTCGAACCACAGCCCCCACAACCGCTGCCGAAAAAGCAAAATGGGAAGTCCCTGCCCTCACCTGGGCAGACCTCACCGAGACCAAAGCAAACGATACCTTTGGAACAAGCATCCTCACCGACTGCAAACATGGCTTCGATGCTGGCCCTGATTACCTTCGACTCACACTACTCAAATCTCCCATCTGGCCTGACCCCAACTCTGACAAAGGTCAGCATCATTTCACCTATGCCATATACCCACACCAAAACACATGGCAAACGGCACGCACCACACACCACGCTCGTGAACTCAATATAAAACCATCTATCCACCTATCCAGTAAGACTCAGGATTCAGCAGATAAGACAACCCCTCCAACCCATAGCTTTCTGCAAATACACAACTCAAACCTTATTCTCTCTGCCCTCAAACCCTCGGCCAACAACCTCGACGAAATCATTCTGCGCTACTACGAAGCCCAAGGCGAACCAGCCATTACCAACATCAGTACCGCATTAACCTTACAAGATATAGAAAACGCTAAATCAGTCAACATTGTTGAAACCGCAATCGATGCTGAGCACCCTCTGAAAGTTACACCTTGGCAAGTCAAAACCAATCGGCTTACCAAAAACACAAACCCAAAAACATAACATCCTCCCTGCATCAAAAAACCTACCTGCTCCAATCGTGAGCAGGTAGGCTCATATGATTTACTCAACCATCGTCAAGAAGCCATCAATAGGCTTATTTAAGCGCTTTCCACTAGACCACGGTCTTTAGCGCCTTCAGCATTCTCCTCTTCCATATTGCGCACAATATCCAAATCCACATCCAACACAGACATCTGCAGACCAGGTTTAGGGCTGTTATCTACTTTCGAGATAAACGGATTCGGCTCTACACTGCCTGTACAAATAATCAAAGAGCCCTTCTTTAGATAGGGGAGCTTGCGCCATGCCGCAGACTTCTCCCAAATACTCAAAGAAACAGTAAATGACTCCTCACGGTTACGCACACCGCGAACGTAAAGAGTTGCTTCAGCCACGGTAGCCTTCACGCCACTTTTTAGCTCAACCGTTTTCACCTCGGCATCTGCCGCCAAGTTACCACTAACAATCCATTTATTCAGACCAACACTAGCCATAAACCAAACCTGCTGTATAAAAGAAACATTCGTCTATTTACAAAGGTTCCCTTAGCCTCTTTGACGGTTTCTCAGAAAAAATACTGAGAGAAATGTACACACCAAAAACCAAAGCCCCCTACCGTAGAGGTGAGGGGGCTTTAGTGTTGAGTAATGGACCTGGCATCGAGCTATTTTGA
>JBCBBK010000021.1:0-97708 GCA_038531675.1 Cyanobacteria bacterium J06581_3 | reverse complement strand
TTCTCCAGGTTGTGCTGAGCCGCTCGGTAGCTATACAACGCCCCTTGTTCGCATTGCAATTTGGCCAGGTCTGGATGGGTAGAGGTGCCAAACACAGAAGTGGTCGTCGGCGAGCTTTGCCAATCACACTCGGCATTACGACATTTATGTTTCTGGATTCTGACTTTATGTTCACTGAAGACCGCATGAAAGTTTGACTTGGTGAATCCTAACTTGCTGAGTTGCTGACCACATTTGGGGCAAGCATCATGGCCAGGGTCGATTAATTTTGATTGCTCGGCCAAGATTGAGTTCTGTACTTTCTCTAACAGTGAGATCTGCTCTTGGTGACGGAGACCTAGCTCGAGGATTGATTCAGGGGCTTGCACGTCATAGACCTTGAGGGTGTCTCGGTTCACCACCGTTTGAGAACTGACCGCGACTTTCTCAACCACCACCCGCAATTCGTATTCCACAGTCGGACTCTCTCACTAAAGGGACTCTACCATTTCTCCATGTTTACTGCAAATATATTCCGCTCCCTCGGGCTTATGCAGTTCCGAGTGTGTGAGATGCGTCCAGGTCGGGTTCCGTTTATACTCCGGTGGGAATGTGGCCTATCGCCTAGCGGATTGGCGAGCCGCTAGGCCACCCACTTACCTTTTGGTTTCAGTGTGACAGCCTATTTCACTGATTGACACATGATGGAGCTTCGTCAACGGTTCACTTGCGTTAACCCTTTCGGACTTCCCCTAGCCCTTTCCCAGCTTTAGGCTGCCAGGTTAGGATACTTCCGTGGTCTGCATTCCACTGACGTCGTTACTAACGTCAGCGTGACCGGAGTCGGTGACTCTGTTACGTGGGGACAGCAGGATAGGAACTGCTGGGAGAGTATCTCCACTCTTACTTTGGAAGGTGTTACCTCCTTGTCACACTCGACTTATCTACATCGCACCGCCAACAGTGTCCGGTCGTTTAAAATACATCCTACATCTAGCGCTCAAAGCTCCAACGACACTATCGTCGAGCTTGCCGAGTTTCTTGGATAAAGGGATAGAATAGCTGGATGACTATGCTAATGATACGAATATGTCGCAAATTTTCTGAGGCGCAGTTCAAGTTTTCTAAACATGCTGTTCACGAGGTCTAAGCAGCATATAGTGAAATTGTACTAACATTCACAGAGGAAAAGTACATGGAAGAGAAAACCACAGCTTTCGTATTCGCCTCCTCCGAGGTTCAGGCTATCTTGGCCGACAACGAGACTAATCTAATAGAGCTGTTAGAGAGAGAGGGATGTGAGGTCGAAAGAGGCGCAGGGCAAAATCCTTCTGAATTCAGTTCTAGTGGAAACACTAAAGAGGTTGTTACAACCATTCTAGCGTCAGCAGCTTTGATAGCTGTGTTAACTCCTGCTGTTATAAAGGTGATTCAGGCTCTGACATATAAAAGCGTTGTTGTCTATGAAACAGTTCTCATTCCTGTTGAAGATACATCTGGCAATATTGTAAGAAGTTCGTCTGGGGAACCTCTATTACAATGGGTCAGGCGTTCAAAGCTTTTAGAAACGAAGACAGAGAATATTCAGCAAGAAACAACAATAAAAGCGCTCGGTTTTGAGATTGAAGTCAAAAATTCTAATGGGTGAAGAGTCTTAGTATGCGTAAGGCATTTGTGATGGGTTCCAATGGTCCTGAAAATTTGAGTCCGTTGCGTTACGCACAAACAGATGCGAAACGAATGAAAAGCTGTCTTGCGAGTCCTCGGTGCGGCTTTCAAGTAGTTTCGCCTGATGCTAATGATGATCCGTTTGAAATTCGTAGGCAGCTTTATGAAGTAGCCGAGTCTTGTAGTGTGGACGATAGTTTTATCGTCTATTTCTCTGGTCATGGTCTGCTTGACAAGGGAGCGCTCTATCTATTCTGGAATGACACGGATATCAACCGCCTTGGAAGTACATCTATACCATCCTCAGAAGTTCTGCAAGCTTTTAGTTTTTGCAAAGCCCATAGCACATTATTAGTTTTAGATTGCTGTCATGCTGGTGCTGCTGTTGGTAGATTCGGATTAAAAAGAGCCGTCGGTGAACCAGTCGAAGAAATTATTCATCCAAACAATCACTTAGTTCTTATGGCAAGTGATCGTTTAGAGAAAGCACGTGAACTTGAACACCTGAAAGGTGGATTTCTAACAGCTCAAATATGCTCTGCGCTTAGTGACAGTTTTCACGAAGCTGATACAGACAACGATAACCAGTTATCTATGCAGGAATTGATGCAGTGGCTGAAAAAAAAGGCAATAGCCCATAATCGTTCTTTCCCAAATCAAACTGTTCCCTATCCTTATACCTTCGGACAAGAGAGAGGAAATTTCTATCTCACATCGGACGAAACTATTTGGAATAATTACGAAATTCCATGGGTAGATAGAAGCACAATGGTTATTCTACCTATTAAACCGACACAAGAGAAGGCACTGGCGTTCTGCATTGGTAAGTATCCAGTCACTAATGTTCAGTACAGAGAGTTTATAGAAAATAAGCCAACGACCAGAGAACCTGTAGGAAAGAACTTCAATAAAAGCCTTTCGGAATCTGGTGAATGGGAGGGGCCATTCTATCCTTAGAAAGACGAGGATTTTAAAGATCCTGATCAACCGGTTGTCTGCGTCTCATATTCCGATGCTCTTGCATATTGCAAATGGGTCAGTCACTTGCACAATGCTAAAGAGCATAGTGCTTCTAGTTTCCTCCCACCAGCTCTTCTCTGGGAGTTTGCAGCTGGTATAGACAGTACGATATATGCATCTCATGCACTGTCTACCAATCCAATAAAATGGATTGAGCAAAGTAAGCTAATTCATCATCGAGCAACTTCTCCTGCTCCTATTGATTTAGGAGGAGAACGGGACAATTTAAGGGGAGTCTCAGACATGCTTGGAAATGTTTGGGAGTGGTGCTGCTCTATCGACGATTTACCTAAGCTATTTTATGAAAAGCCTCAAATCAGGCCTGGATTAGTCACTCATGAATCTGTTAGATTTGGGTTTTCTCATATTGGAATTGCAGGTATCAGTGCTGGTTCACTAGGTCCTCCTCCGACATTAAGAGGAGGAAGCTTCTTAGATGATATTTCGACAACATACTTGAATCTAAATGCCTCTAAGCTAGAGCACGGAACTGCCACTTGCCATTCAGATCTAGGGTTTAGGATAGCAGGAACTTTGCCTATCGAATGTTTACCCGATGAAGTTCAGCTTCATCTATCACTATGTAAACCATATAAGTTATTCGAAAAGGCAAAAATTTCAAATTATTGAGCGGTCGGTTTTAGACCCTAAGGTAGCGAAGCTGCGGAATGGGGCCACTTACCAGTCAAGTCCTTGCCACATAAGGATCACAGTAGTACACCCACTGGACTACATTTGAACTAGATTTTGTTAAAAAGTGAGTAGTACACTGATGATTTTTAGCCTCAAAAATACCTGAAACCCGCATTCTCTCCTTGAATAGTTGCCCGGCGCGCAGCTAACCCAAGGTTGAACACAGACGGATAGCCCATCGGTTAGCAACCAACATAGCCGCGCTGCGATCTACGTTTTTCAATCGCGCTTAAGATTTCTAGTCCTTGCTCGTAGCTCTCGCAGGGATGCTCTAAACTCTGACCCTGTAAAGCCGTTATTCGTCCCCAGCGACGCAGCACTACCCACTGGCCGAAAAGGTTCTGCCGTAGCTCAGCGGAGTAATGCCGAGTGTCCTTTTGCCAGTCCTGACGCTGCCAGATTTCAACTTGGTAGTTCACCGTCTGCACCATTGCTCATCACTCGACTGGGTAAATCCTATCGTCTATCGATCAGAAATGCGATCGCCCTGGATGGAATACCTTGCGATCGCACATACTGTCGCTAGCGTCACTGCGACCACAATAGGGCACATGATAGTGTCCTTTCACATTACGACTCGGCCACCCCTCAAATCATTGAGGGGTTCTTTTTTATACTTCCTTGGGCCTCCACACCGCCCTACAACATAGGACAACCTCAGCTTGAGTCAAAAACCGACTTTTACAGTAGCGACGCGACCAATCGGCGTTCTAACTCCAGATAATTGTAGTTAGTTGAGGTTTGGGAAAAATGCCAACGGAAAAACCATCTCGTAGGGACTGCTCTATGACACTACTGGTCTAGGAAATTTTTCTAAATCTATGACCGTTGGCTTCGACAACCACAAACGCATTCGATAGCTCTTCCGATGAGTACTTCTCAATTACCCGTATCAGCTCTTTGTGCACAGCATTTGCAGTGGATGGCAATATTCGCAGATAGAGCACACCCGCACCCAACGACTGCACAAAGACCAGGTTGCCGTAATCTCTGTCTCTCGTAATCAGTATTCGCCCTTGCAACTGCGCTGTGCTTAGCACCTGTGTATCTGGTGCCCTTGATAAACCCAACTGCGACACTGAAACGACATCGAAGTCCGACTTGGCGAGGAATTTGGCTGTCACGCCATAGACATCTTGATCAAGTAAAAACTTCACCATCAAGCCGAAACCAGATTAATGTCTTCAGAGGCCACTAAGGCGATCGCATACTGGAGGCAAGCGCGAATGTCCTCCGGTTGTAACTCGCTGTAGTAGTCGCGAATGATATCGGTAAAAGATAGCTCTTCGTTTATGAGTTCGAGCACACTCTGAACCGGGATGCGCGTTCCGGCGATACAGGGTTTGCCAAAGTGGACCTGTGGGTCAATCACTATTCTATCCATGTCAATATGCTCGCAAGCGGTAGCCTCTATTCTATGGCATCCCTCTTATTCAAAGGCTGACAACTGCTAATTTAACGCCCGTTTTTTTGATAGAGTCAGACGGACAATCTGTAGGATTGGTGCGCGGTCGTACAGCTCAAGATAGTGGAGCTTTGACCGCTCAATTAACGCCCGTTTTTTTGACTGTAGAGATGGTGCCGTTAGCGAGGCGAGACCTATAATTTACCCTTTGATTTCACTTGTTCATAGAGCGTCTCCATCGCTTCGATAAACGAATTATCTCGATGCCAGAAAGCAGGAAAATCGCCCTGCTTTTTGACCTGAATTGCCGATACCGAATTTTCGGGGAGGGCTTCCATCGTTTGCGGAAGCTGTTTTTTGCCCTGCCAAAATTCTCGCAGGTTAGTTTTGCCCTTTGCAGGCAGCGTTTCTGGCAGTGCGTAGTAGGTGGCAGCAAGCTGTGGCGTGCTCTGCGCTGACTGTAGCTCTGCTGAAAGTGCCTGCCCCAGGGGAGACTTTGACAGTTCTTTTATCAGGTTCTCTCGGGACAGGCCCCGTAGTTCAAAGAGTAGAAACGGGTCTTGGTCGAGTTCGGCGGCGACGAGGTAATACACCCCAGCAATGTGCTTGCAGGGATTGCTCCAGTCTGGGCAAGAACAGCTCGTCTTAAAGTCTTTTTGGCTGCCCGGCAGCAGGTTTAAGTTCAGCGACTGAAAAGTCTTCTCGATATCGTCTGGGATTTCGTTGAGCAATAGCCGAGAAATGACGCTGGCCTTTGAAGCCATTTCAGCCACGGCTGCTGACCATTTTGCCGCACTCAAGGGCTGAAATTCGATAGTGATGTGGTAAAGCGGCTCTTTGTGGACGCCAAAGTAGGGATTGATCGAGCCGCGCACCTGGGCAGTCACAAGATTGCCGTCAATGTCAAATCCTTTGACCTTGCTACCTCGGGCGTAGGATCGCCCTCGGCTGAGGCGACCCGAATCAGTCAGATTCTCGATGGCGGTGATAAATTTTTGCCCCCACCAGCTGCGACTAAATTGGCTCACGGTGCTGCTCTCCTATTCTATGATTGCGCTCTTGTTGAGTGAAATGAGCTGCCTGAAAGCGTTATCATCCAGCTCCGTTAGCCAAGACTCGTCAGCGCCGACGATAGCGCCTGCCAGTTTCTTTTTGTCCTCAATCATTTCGTCGATACGCTCTTCTAAGGTACCAATGGCAACAAACTTGTGAACAAACACATTCTTTTTTTGGCCAATGCGAAAGGCGCGATCGGTAGCCTGGTTTTCGACTGATGGATTCCACCAGCGATCGAAGTGAAAGACGTGGTTGGCCTTTGTGAGGGTAATGCCAACGCCGCCCGCCTTTAGAGACAACACGAAGACCGACGGCTCTGTTTCAGGATGCTGGAATTCGGCAATCATGGCCTCGCGTTTTTTTTGGGCGGTGCCGCCATGTAGGTAGTAGGTGTTGCAGTGGAAGGTTTGGCGGATGTATTTTGCTAGGGCGTGGCCAAGTTCGGTGAATTGGGTAAACACCAGCAGGCTGTCTTGTTCTGCCCTGGCTTCTTCAATCATTTCGGTGAGGCGTGTGAGCTTATGGGATCTGACTGCCGTAAACTCGCTGTCATCTTGTAAAAACTGCCGGGGATGATTGCAAACCTGCTTGAGTTTGGTGAGCGTGGCTAGAATCAGGCCCTTCCGCTGAATGCCCTCTTCTGCATTTTCTAACTTCTGCTCAACGTCTTTAACTACCGCTTCGTACAAAGAGGCCTGTTCTTTCGTCAGGTTACAGAACAGTTTTTGTTCGACTTTATCAGGCAGATCTTTGATGATCGACTGGTCGGTTTTGACCCGCCGTAGGATAAAAGGCTCCACCAGCTTTTTCAGGGTGGCCGACTGACGGAGATTATTGTTTTTCTGAATCGGGACTTCAAAACTTTTACGGAATTGGGTTTGATTGCCCAGGTATCCCGGATTCAAAAAGTGAAAAATAGACCACAGATCGAGCAGCCGATTTTCAATGGGGGTACCTGTTAGGGCGAGGCGATGGGGAGCGGAAAATTTGCAAATGGCTTTAGTCAGCGCGGCTTTGGGATTCTTGATATTTTGCGCTTCGTCTAGCACAATGCGATGCCACTCAATCGCGTTAAACAATTTGGCATCTTTGCGCGCTAGGGCAAAGGAGGTGATGATAATGTCGTGGTTGCGGCAGGCCTGTTTAAAGGCTTTAGCCTCTTTGATGCGAGCACTTCCATGATGAATAGCGGCAGTAATATGCGGCGCAAACTTGTTAATCTCTCGTCGCCAGTTGCCCACAACAGAAGTGGGGGCGATGAGCAGGGTTGGGGGCAACAGGTCAGAGGCACGGCTAGATTCGGGTTCTTGAATCTCTCGCTCCTGCACTAGCCTAGCAATGACCTGAACGGTTTTGCCTAGGCCCATATCATCGGCTAGGCAGCCGTTAAGCCCCAACTCTTCTAAATATTGCAACCAGGACACGCCGCGCTTTTGGTACTCTCGCAGCTGACCGACAAAGTGCTCGGGGTCGTCTACGGGCTGAAGCTGAGTTTTGTCGCTGAGTTTGCCCAGCATTTCGGAGAGCATGTCTTGGCGATCACATATCAATTCCAGCTCACCGTCATCACCTTTTGCTGTCAGCTTCAAGAAGTCCAGTAGGGACAGCTCTGGATTTTCGGCCTGGTGAGTTTCCCAAAACTCCAGCATTTGCTGCATCTTTTCCTGATCTAGCTCAATCCACTGACCGCGAAACTGCACCAGCGGGGTTTTGGCATTGACTAGCTGGTGCCACTCTTGTTCGCTGACCGGTTCATCTCCGATGGCTAGCTCATACTGGTATTCCACTAGACGATCTAGAGAAAAATAGCTTTTGGATTTGTCTTTGCCGCCAGAGGAGGATTTTCCCTTGGCCTTGAGCCGAACCTTGGCCCGCCGACGTCCCTGGGGCGTCCACCAGGCCGGAACCAGTACCTTATAGCCTGCGTTTTCTAGCACCCAGGCGGACTCTTTGAGGAAGGTAAAAGCCTCGCCTAGCGCCAGCTGAATGCCTACGGGCTGATTGGTCTCTAGCCCCTGCCACAGCGACGGATAAATGCGGGAAGCGTAGCCCAGATTAAGCAGGAGGGTCTGCTCAAAGTCTGAGCCGAGACGGCTTTTAAGCTTTTTCTGCTGCGGCGTGCTCATGCTCCAATAGTCGTCTAAAGAGAGCTTTAGGGAAGGGTCGTCTTTGGGGGCAACTTCAAACTGGAGCTGCCAGGGGTCGCCTGGATTAGCTGGATCTAGAAGATGAAAGTACAGGTAGAAGGGCTGCTCGGTTTGGGTGCGCACAATGCGATCTCGCCAAGTCTGCCATTGCTGATATTGCTCTAAGCCCGTCTGTTGCACCCAAATGTGTAAATTCAAACAGTTGCCTGGCACTGAGTCTATAACCGTCTTTTCAAACGCTTTGGTGAAACGGGTATGCGTCACAACCTCAGACAGTAAGCATTCAGAAAAGTGACGCAGCAGCGTCAGCTGATTATAAAGTTGAGGGTCTTCGTCGGGTACCGCAAACCCGGCTGCGCATAGCAGCGGCATATACTCAACGTATTGTTCTAAGAGGGTTTCATATTCATCACCGATAAATTCCCAACCTGAATAGAGTGTGAACTGTTCTGAGGATTGGGAACCTGTTGCTTTTTTACGGCCAGATGAGCGCTTTGAGGAGTTTGCTTTAGTAGAAACTTTTTTAGCGGTCGATTTGCGCAGCGACAGGGGGCGATACTTCAGAGCCGGGATGTAGTGATCTTTGAAAATGATCCGCTTCAGGGCTTGGGTGAAGTGAAACCAAAAAAGCAGGTCGCTACCGAGCTGTAGATCGCTGAGGCTGTGCAGCGTCAAAAAATGCAGCTCATTTAGCAGCGGGATGATACCCATCGCCTTCGAGCTGCTGTTTGCAGGCGGGGCGCAGTCAACTGGATAGCCGCCTACTTCCCAATATTCAAATTCAAACGTTTCGGGGAGCGCTATCTCCAAATATCGGGACAGCTCCAGAGACGGCAAGGGAGAACAGTCAACGGTGGGCAGCAAAAAATAGCAGGGTTCAATCCTGTTTTCTAGCGGTGTGTTATCTGGGGACTGAAGCTTAAATTCGCTGGTTAAAGTGCGGGCCAGCTCATCACCGGTGAGCTGAAGCGGATAGCACCCCTGCTCTTCTAGCTCAGGCTGACGCGATGTCGTCTCTATCCACAGGTAAAAACGCCCTGGCTGGATAAACTCAGCATCAGGGTTAGGAATCCAGGTACCGTGAAGAATCTGCATGGCGCTCTCTGAAACAGCCTATGGTTGGTGGCCCATTTGATTGCTACAGCGCCCATACTATCGTGTTTATTGCAATCAACGCTTAGAAAAAGCCCAGCGGGCTGGGCTGCTCCGGTTCGCTGCTGAAATTGGCTGAGCTGAACCTTCAGTCGTTGAATGCCTCCTAGTCTTCTCGCCTCTGCTTAGGCCACAAGTATTCACCAAGGTGATCAGACCTTGCTCTTAACCTAACGGCCTCATAGATGCGATCGCTCGTAGCTAAAGATAAACCGTGAAAATTGTCTCAAAACTTGCAGCAGGCAAAGCTTTTGAAACACACTACAAAGTCGCAAAGATAGAGCCTGGTTTCTTTCCGTGTTCTGGGGACTGATGCTAATGTCGAAGTGTCAAAAGGGAAGGTTTTTGCATCAGTTTATACGTTCTACTTTATGGTGCGCTTATGGCTTCAGAAACTACCGCTTGCCCTTCTTGACTAGTTGCCAATCCAAGAAATGCCGAAACTGCGGGACTTGCGCCGCCTGCGTATACATAAGAGTAAGGTTGAGAAAAAGCGTATCTAGGGTCAGTAGGTGGAGTTTTGTGGAGTTGCAAACTCTTAACTGAATCGTTATTCAAAACTTGACCTAGTGGTGCATAACCGATTCCATCACGACCTAAAACATCAACAACTGCTTCAGTATCATCAGCACTCACAGTAATATGACCTGAGGCAGGTTGGAATGGGGCTGTTGTGAACACAGGATAAGGCTGAAGAGAGGCACGAACATCGCTATCTGCAGGACGGTCAACCACTTTAATAGGACCTGCCTCACCACCTATCTCAGACCAATCCTTTATCTCACCTCGAAATATTTGCGCGAATTGTGAACCGGTAATACTTTGAGAGAAAGAATTGTTTGCGCCAACAATGACTGCAATTTTTTCTCGGGCAACTGATACTTCGATAAGGCCTTTCGCCTTTTCTTCTGCTGTTAAGGGGCGACTTATAGCCGCTAGGTCTGCATTTCCATTTAGCACATCCTGTATAGGATCATCGCGTTCTTCGACTTCCACTTGTGTTCCTGAGAAATTAGATTCAAAAGCCTGCTCTAGAGCATTGCTTATACATGTCGTATTATGTGTAGTGCTACTAATGACAACTTCTGTTCCTTGAGGCACGCTGTCTGGGAACGGAAAAGATGGCGCGGCCTGTGCCATCAAGACATTCCGGTTTTTGTTACTTGAAAGTTGCTCAGAAGAGTTTGAATCAAATCTTACTAATGTTCCTTTTGGAAGATTAAGAGGTGATAATAAAGATAAGGAAGCTGAGTCAAACTCAGAATTGAGATTTGAAATAGTGGCACAGGGAGTTATAGGAGAAGATATCTTTGTAGAAGGGGCTGAGGGTTGCAAAAGAGAAGACTCATCCTGGTTAGAAGGTAAAGTCTCACTAGAATTCTCTGAAGATTGTGACGTAGAAGGCGTGGGCCGATTGGGCGGGCCTTGTCGAAAGGATACTATTACCGCTGTTAACAGCACAATGAAAGAACCAGAAATTCCTAGAAGAACCTTCCATACCTGGAGAGGCCCAGTTTCAATACCTCTATCACTAAATGTGGATAACTGATGCGCGCTTCCGCGATTCTGTTTAGGTTGAGACTTCTCTGGGGAAGGAGAGTGCACAGGGGAGGCTATAGGCTCCGATCCTCTCTTCTGAGAAAGACTTGGTTCGCTCTTTCTAAAGCTGCGACTCACGGACGAGCTATCTAAAGGTACATTTAGCGATAGGTCTGGCGATGGTGAGACAGGATCTGCTCCTCTTTTTATAGGCAATGTCTCTGCTACTGCCGTTGGCTGTGGCGATCCTCCTAAAAGACGTTCAATGCCCTCTATTGCTTCTGGATCAGCAGGGGAAACTGCTAGGACTCGAATCCATAGCCGTCTAGCTTTCTTCGTTCTACCTTGTACTTCTGCGGTTAGGGCATCTTTCTTTATGGCTCCAACATCACTTAGGGTAGCCTGTCCAGGTAGTAATATAAGGTGATTTTTCGAAAGCGGTTCAATCACTCCATAGGGTGTTTGTACCGTTTGTTTATATTGTCGAGTTAGCTGGGGTACGTAGTAACGCAGGCGCTGATATAGCCTTTCTACTGTGGCGCAATTTCCTTCACCCTGAAGACGTAAACTGTCAAGCAACGTGTGGGTGAAGGCTCCTTGCTGCAGTTCTTGAATTTCATAAGATGATTCTTCTGGGCTGCAAGAGAACAGTGTAATTACACCTTGCTGTTTTTCCTTTCCAATTCCAATACCATCTCTACGACCTTCGTAACTACGACAAGCATCAATTAGCAAAATGATGTTATCGGCCCCACTTCGGCGAAGACGTTGGCTGATGTACTGGATTGGAATAGCTGAATTATCTAAATCTTCAGGATCCGCATCAATCGGCATCAGGTAGTCACGACCTTCGTAGCGCACTCCATGGCCTGCAAAGAAAAACCAAAGATTGTCACCATCACGAAGGAAAGGTTCATTAAAACGCGTACGCAGAAATCGCCTCAATGTTGAGCCAGTAGGTCTTGAGTCCTGATCAGGACCGTAGTCTTGAGCAATGGGCAGACTTTCATCCGTAAAGTGATAGAGCTTATAGAAGCCCATCTCTGCCGAAAAAAAATGATGCATCGAATCTGCGTCTCGCATTGCATAGTTGAGCGATCGCAGATAGGAGTATTGGTTTATACCGACCGTAATGGCACAATTTCTGGCCATAGAAAAAAGTTGGTTACATCAAAGCATTTTAATGCTGACAGGAATATGAGGAAAGGGCAAGGCGAAAAGCAAAACTATGCAAAACTCTCAAGAAGGACGGCTAAATTTCAGAGTGATACCTCCTTTATTGCCGACTTTTGCACCGTTCCCGACTAGACTGAGCTGACCTTCCGCATTAATTTCAACTGATAGCTCAACCTCGTTAAGCTGTAGTCCTGTCTGGGTCGTCGCTTGGTCGAATAGCTCATTGACTGTAGATATCATTCCTTGCATTTGAGCTTTTAAGGCTTTGGCATCAAGGGGAACTCGTTTACGCCTAGCTACAAATTGACCAGCTTCAAATACCTGTCGAGGGGGACCAAATCCACCGCCAGTATCGCGTCCTGAGCGACGGCCATCAATATCAATGGGTTCTTTTACTTCATCGGTTTCTGCAACAATCCAAAGCGTGTCTTCAGCCATTAAGATTTCTCGTGAATACGGTTGATGGATGAGAAATAGGCTGTACTGTACGCCTATCTTCAATTGCTATTTAATTTTCATGCATATGGTCTATCTGAGAACTGAACCACGTATGAGTTCTATTCAAGCTCAGCTTCAACTAGAAAGCAACATATAGCATGGAGTGCTATTCATACTCCGCACCGAGCAGAAATCACTGACAAGCACACATCGTCGGCGTGGTTTAAAAACAGCCTATTTTAGGTAACACTCGCAGCACAAAATAGACCACCAACGGCGATGATCTATCCGGCTGTCTGCGTCAGTTTCTAAGCGCGTTGAAACCGGTCGAAGCCCAGTAACTCTAGCCAGTGAGGATGGGCTTTCTCGGTCAGCAATTCTCTGGGGCTTTTCCCTACTCGCTCTAGTATCCGAGAGCGTAGGAACTGCCGGTGATTGAGGAAAAAACGGAGAAGGTTGAGATAGTCATCACCGAGGCTGCGCCGCAGAAAGAAGTAGTTGCGCAAACGAGAGTTAAGGTTCTCCACCATTGAGCTAGCTCTAGGCGTCTGCTTGAGCGCATCATCCACGGCCTGCATAACGTCATGGAACTTACCTGATAACTGACTGTGTAACTGGTTCCACCGTATCCAATAAGCCTCAGAGGTTTCATGTTTCCGGTGCAATAGACAGACCTCCCGGACAGCCTGCAACGGCAGCTTGAAGCCATCGGCAATGTCTACTAGCTTCTGGTCCAGTACCCCGGCAAACGCCAGCAGCTGGTCGCGCTGGTTACGCAGTGCCTTCCTCAGTTTTCGGATGGCAGGATAACGTTCATCTTCTCGCTGCTGTAGTTCACTGACGATGAAGTCAAAGAGGTCCTGACGCACCGCCAACGGTGGCCCAGCCAGAGCCAGCACGTCATGAGAGAACCAGCCCAACAGCGTTTTGACATCCTGGGCCAGAAAGACGAGTGCCTGCTCTCGTTGTTCGGCTAGCACCTGTTGACTGAGGAGCTTCTGTTCCACAATATCCTTCAGGCTAGTGCTAGCCATCTGCTGGGCCTGTTTCAGTAGCCGTGTTGGCCCGCCTTGAACACGGCGAATCAGACCATTAGAAACTTGCTCAAACTGTTGTTGGATATGGAACACGTCTCCATGGCAAGGTGTTTCTGGCATCGCCGCTTTCTGCCCTGCTCTGAGCCCACTGCCGCCATCAGCGATGGTGTAGTCTGGGTCGAAGCCTTGGTCTATGACATCCAGCAGATGATAGCCCCAGGTGTCTTCATCCCGATGGTCAACTGACTTCAACAGGTAACAGTAGGTTGAGGCCGCATCAACGCCCACCAAAACGGGTTTATTTGCTTGGTAAATTTCGTCCTGAAGACCTACCGTAATATCAGCAAGGTCTTGTGATTGATTGATCTCAATCGATTTGTCAGCTGTTTCCTGAAGCCGGTTGTGAACCGTGCCGACACTGATCGGCGTATCGAATAGATCGCGGAATAGTTCCACCACTCCCCGATATGAACTGTGGCAGATCAGCACCAGGCCTAGAATCAGCTGGTATAGCCAGTTCTTGGTCACGGGCAGATGAAATAAAACATCGTCATCACCTTGGGATGGCGCAAACGATTCAGCCAGGGCTTGCTGTGCTTTATCGCCTTGCTGATAGACGAATTTTCGGCTGACCTGATGGGTCGCAGCCAGATGGCTGATGGGCTCTGTACGAGCCAGCACTTGAATGCCGATATCTTGGCGAATGGTCGGGGATAGGCTAGCGGCGATGGAAAGGGCTGGACTCATATTGGCGATCGCGCTCAGGATGGGGCAGCCATTCAGCCTACCTGAATGCGATCAAAGTGTGACCCAAAAATGAACCGTCCCACTTTATGCTCAGTGCCAAGCGTGATACCAAAGCAGCCAAGCGTTTTTTCAAAAGAGTGCTGAATGCCTCGCACACCATCGAACCGAGGGTGATCACGGTCGATAAGAATGCGGCCTATCCACCTGCGATCGCTGAATTGAAAGCCGACGAGGCCCTACTTGAAACGATGGAAACTCGTCAGAGCAAGTATTTGAATAATACGGTGGAGCAGGATCACCGCTTCATAAAACGGCGTACCAAGTCTGGTCTAGGCTTTGGCTCATTCAATACCGCCCGACGCACGCTCAAAGGGTATGAATCGATGAACATGATTCGCAAGGGGCAGATCAAAGGTGCTGACAAAGGCGATGTCATGGGACAGATCTCATTCATCAACCAAATCTTTGGAGCCGCTGGGTAATCAGGAGGCTAACAAGGGAGTGAGTTTGTCTTGGGCAACTTTTTGCAACACTGCCATTTTGGCTACTGAACCCTGACACTTTCAATAGCATAGCGTGGCACTCTGCCTAGCCAACTCACTGTTATTTAACTTGGCACAAGCCAACTCACGGTCATTTAAGTTGAGACGCTACCCGCTCCAATAGCGCAGGTGTGTCTAGGCTGCTGAAAACGACCGTTGTTTATGCTGCCAGCTAAGCAAAGTCCGACCTTTTAATATGTTTTGACTAAATCAGCGGAGTTGGCCCAAAGCACTACACTAAAGGTATTCAGGAGCATTTTTCATAGGTAAAATGTCACCAGCACCAGCTTAAGCTTTAATTTTATGGACAGTATCGTTGGAATTCTGCGCCTCATATTTGGAGTCTGCTCTTTTGGGTTCGCGATATACCAGTGGAGTGAAGGCAATAATTTAAAGCGCTATCGAGTAGGAAAACTGCGCTCAGACTTGATCACTTGTAAATCGATTGTCACTAATTCCTATTATTTACTCTCAGAAATGAAAGTTATAACTCTCAGCAATAGGCAATCTCCAAAAACTCAATATTACAAAAATGACTGACTCTCAAATCATCTCCAACGGAATAGAAAGCCTCAATTTGACAGATAAATCTGTTTTTGTTCAATGTTTAGATTCAGTGAAAAATCCGCTGGCAGTAGCCAGTGGATTTATTGTAAAAGAGCAAAAACAACTCTTCCTTTATACCTGCTGGCATGTTGTCACTGGATTCAATCCACAAAACGTTAAAATTCCTCCTTCTAGTTCTAGTATCCAGGACAGGGTATTCCTAGAGCTTACATTCAGATACGGTCGCGAAGCTAAACCCGGTCTCTTTTCAATTGAAAGTAAAAACTTAGTGATTGATTTATACGACAGCCTCGAATTACCCAGAAGGCCACTCTGGTATCAACAGTCTCAAGACATTCCACATAGTGATCTGAACACCATCAACTTAAGGATTCCGTCTTTGTATGACATTGTAAAAATCCCTCTCCCTCAAGAACTTATGAGCAACAGTACGTTCAATAGCATTGTAGTACTGAAGCCAGATAATTGTTTTGACAAAAATGGATTCAGCGCACTTCCAACTGATCAAGTATGCATCGTCGGATATCCCTACGGTTATGGCGCTTTGAATAGGAACTTACCATTACCAATCGTTTTAACACGGCATGTCGCGTCTAGGGTTGTCCCTCATTTACCGAACCTTCAACGCACATACTTATTAGATGGCCAGTGTTCTCCAGTAATGTCAGGCAGTCCTATCTTTCTAAAACGTAGATATTTATTTTATTTTTTAGGAATTTACACAGGCCTTATTTATCCTGATTACGATAATGCCTCATCAAATCCTAGAGAAGGAAATGATAAACATGCCGCTTTAGGTATGTTTCATCCAATGTTTTCAGATGTGAGAACAGGTCTAGTTCCATATGCATCAGAAAATGAGTAATTGCTCAACTCCCCCGAAAAGGGTATTGCAAAAATGGCGAAAAGCCTTAAGTTGAGTTTATGGAAAACCTTCCCGACTTAAGCGGTCTATCTGACGAGGCAAAGGATGCCGGGCTGGTTCATTTCCGAGTGACACTTTGGCGCGATCAGGTCGTCTAAAACCTTGTCTCACCCTCCGTATGCGATCGCCCCCAGCTGGCTTCGCCAACGCCCAGTATGAGCCAACCCCTTTCCGTCGCCGCCAGCTTATCGCCCACAGTTCGCCAAGACATCGGCATTCAAGTGCTCTCCCGTTCATTACCTATCAGCCAGATGGCAGATCAGCACCATGCCAAACAGTTAGGCTCCAAGCGATAGTGATAAACAATCACTGTGTCCACTCCTAGCTGAGGTTAAATCACAGCGAACATCCAGAGCATCAAGTTTCAACATATGATTGACTGTGTCTTGAGCAGGTATATTATCAGTGCGGTTGACTTAAGGCGTTCCCCGTTTTGAACCTTTCATTTTCGCGTAAGTCAGTTTGAGAGTAGAGCTTACCTACGATAGGTGTCAAATATTTGAGAGAATGCGTGGTAGTTTGGGCCGAAGATCTTGGTACTTGCATATATCGGCGACTTGTAAATACAAGAACGTCAGTGCTACAGCAAACCTTCCTTTTCCCTATGTTTAAGTTCTTGAAGTTCAATTGGATTCTAAAAAAGCCATCTTTTATTATTCGATTTTCGATCATTCTTTTTCTGATTGCATTTGCTAGCAAATTCTTTGGCAGAATGATACCTGCGCTTCCGATCTCTAGGCTTCTGTTTGGCTATTACGAAGTGACTGTATACGAAGGGCTTTCTGTGCTGTCGGAGCTACTTCAAGTGTCAGCATGGGTACTTTTACTGTATGGAGTTGCATCAAAAGTCACTCAAGAACTCAAACTGTCGGATGGTTCTAAAGTCTCAGGGTTATCAGAGCTTTTTAGACCAGGAGATATTCTCACTGAAGGTCAGAGTGCTTTACAGAATGATGACCAAGAAAATGCTTTGCTTAAATCCTACTATCGGCAAGTACTGAATCAATCCAGTATCAGTTTTGCATTTAGTCTTATATTTTCGGCTTTAGGATTCGCTGTAATTATATTTTCATTGCTCAGGTTTGAGCCTGCTGCTGATTCTGAAGCTCCAACAGCTTGGGCAAATCTCGTCGCAGGGCTGATTATAGAAGCAGTCTCAGCGTTGATTTTTGTTCAGACCAACAATGCTAGAAAAACCATGATCGATTTCTCGGAAAAGATTAGATTAGATCGTAGATTGGATGAAGCATTAGAGCTAATTGAGACAATGGAAGACAAAGCTATTCAAAGTAAGGTGAAGGCAACCCTTGTTCTTTTGTTCTCCGGTCTCAGCGTAGAAAAAGATGCATTGAAAGAAGTCTTGATGCAGATCATTGAGGTTAAACCAAAAACTTTGCCTACTACAGAGATGCCAACTGTAGAGTCAGATAACCAGAATGCGGTGTGAACGAGTCCCTATCTATCTTCCTTCAAGTCTGAAACCAAGTTATTTTTACCAGTCCCTAAAAGCTGAAGAAGTGACCATCAGATCAACAGGGAGTGCGTGACGCATCAGCTACTCTGATGAAGAATAAACGATGGACGAGCATCGGTTTGAAGTAGCTACTTCCTTGTATGGTGTTACGAAGTGAGCGCTGCAAAAATTGCCTGCTTTCGCTGAATGGTTTCTTATGTTAATCACTGTTGTCTTGTAAAGGATTTGGTATAAATGAACTGGTCAGGCAAAGCTATCGATGGACTTCATGCAGCGCTGCTGAGCGCATATCCCCAGGAATCAGATCTAAAGCGCCTAGTCCGCACAGAACTAGATATTCGGCTAAATAGAGTGGCTAGTGGCAGTAACTACAGTGAAGTCGTCTTCGAGCTGATCGAGTCCCTAGAAGCAGAAGATAGGCTCGACGAACTGCTATCAGCAGCGCGACGAAAAAATCCTACGAATAAACAGCTGCAATCCTTGGCACCACCACCGCCGTCGTCAGCTTCTTTGAAGCAAGGTCCTGATTTTCAATGGCGTAGCGATGAAGACGATGAATCGCTAGAAGGACTGCTACGTCCTGGTCGTGATGTGGACTCCTACGATGTAGCCTTCTTACAGCGAATGAGTCAGCCCGCCTCAGCGGTCTGCCGAGTGGAGTTAGCAGGCGAGCCGCCCGAAGCAATTGGGACCGGCTTTTTGGTAGCGCCCGACCTGTTGCTGACCAACCATCACGTAATCGCGCCAGACAGTGATTCGGACCCCAACGAACTGCTCGACCAAATAATCCTGAGATTTGAGTATCTGACACTGTCTAGTGGACAAACCGCTGAGGGTAAGCCGTTCCGCCTAGCGTCTAATGCATTAGTTGCATTCAGCCCGGTGAAGTTGGGATTAGATTACGCACTGCTGCGAATTGAAGAAAGAATATTAGAGGAACAAAGCATTCATCCCATTAAATCCCGTCCAGGAGCGCTACCAGGTCGGGGAATGAACATTCATATTTTGCAGCATCCAGAAGGTCGAATGATGCAAGTATCCTTCAGCAATCACGGAATTACAGGCGTCTATAGACGAGATAGCCTGATTCAGTACGTGAGTGAGACCTCCATTGGTTCTAGTGGATCACCTTGTTTCAATGACCGGTGGGAGCTAGTCGCGCTGCACCATGCCCAATTCGCTGCGTCGTTTGGTGTGAAGTGTGAAGGCATTCTATATCAATCAATATATGAAGAAATCACATCATTTCTACCCTCAGTCGGTTAAAATCCATCCTAAAGCACCCTTGCTTACGTACATTCGTATATATTCATGGCCCGCAGAATTATTACCCGCCGACTACAAAGCACCCGTGCTCCGGCACAGATTGATTCGTACTTTGACAAGGTAGTAAAGTACATCCCTGCTGATGTAGTCGCAGCTTGGACACTTGTCTCCGGACTGATTGCGAGTGCAGGTGAGCAAGTTTCCCAATCAGCGCTGCTGTGGGCTGCTTATGGATTTGGGATCGTAATGACATCGCTGTGGACCTGGCGGCAAACGCAAGTGAAAGGACTGCCGGTTGCTAAAACGCAGATTGGGATCGCTACAGTTGCTTTTGCTGTATGGGTAGCCGCATTAGGTGGCCCGTTCGAGTTATTGCCATCCTATCAGCGGCTGTACGGCTCTTTGTTGCTGATTGCTTACACATTGGTAGTGGGTGTGATAGTACCCCCGGAAGGCTAATGGAAGTCGATGAAGAGTAACTTTGAGAGACATTGTCACGGTCACTTATGGAATTGAATGGAAGGCAAATCGAACGGCTAACTCAAGCATTGCAGTCGGCTTATCCTGAAGAGAGTCAGCTCAAACAGCTAGTCCGTTACGAGCTTGATGAGAAGCTTCAAAATATTGCCAAGGGCACTCATTCAAATCTCGTTTTCCAGGTCATTGCATGGGCAGAAGAGAAAAGTTGTGAGTCTAAGTTGGTTAGGGCCGCACATCGTCGTAATCCCAGCAACGCCCAAATGCAAGGATTTTGCTTAAGTGTCGCAGATGGTCTGCTCAAGGATGCGATCGCAGCCAACTCCACTACTCTTTCTTCCGAGGTAGTCACAACGCTAGTCACCACCCTGCGGCAAGATAATATTCCGTTCAAAGAGATCGAAACCGCAGGGCTAGCTGCGCTACCAGAGGGGGCAAGCGATAATCCTGAAGATAATGACTACGCAGATTTTAAGCGCTCGGACTTACTGTCAGAGATGAGACTATGTGGACTCTTACGTCTTCTTCTATCTAAGTATCCAAAAACGCCTGATGGCGAGTCATCGCTTTTGTCCTTTGCCAGAGTACTACAGGAGGCGTTAGGGAGCGGAACAAGCCAAACGCCGCTATCAGATTGGCTGCAACAGCAAACGGACGTCTTCTCTCAAGCGCTACCTACGCTACCCCAGCGCGGCCATCTCAACATGTTTGTAGGTACTCTACAAGTCTCATTAATGGTGACTGTAGAGCTATCGATGGAGTCTCAGCCGGATAGTCCACGCTACCTGGTTCAGGGCTATCTTTGCTTTGATCAGCTAATTGATAGTGCTCAACCGACGCCAGAACTACCGCCATTGCTTTCACTCTCCTTATCAGAATCGGCAGCACAGCTAGGCGTAGATTGTTCTTGGGCACAGGTAGAGCCTTATACAGTTCAGTACTTTGAGGAAGCCAACAATCAGCTTACCCGGTTGAAACAAGAGCTACAGTTTAGGCGCTACGAGCTATCTGTAGAAGTATTTCTACCATTAGAAAAGCTAGGTGAACCTGTAGACCAGTGGCTTCGTGTGAGTTCGCGTCGTCAGGAACCGATAGGTAAAGACCACGGCGTTATCATACGCATCAGCGATCGCCTGCAAGATAACGTTCGACTCAATGCATTGACAGAGTGCTGGGAGCGTTTGCAGGTACTTCTAGCGCCACCTAATACAGTAACGACGCTTGCAGGGCATGTAGAATCGGTTCAAGATCTAACAGCGTACTCATCGTGGCGGCATTTTGAAAATGCGTTGCGGAAGTACTTAGGTTTAAAGCTGTGTTGTGGTCTGCCGAGCCGTTCTCAAGAGCGAATAGAGCTATTTGAGGCGTTTTTCTATAGTGATGTACCGCTGGCGATATGGACTCGGTCTTGCGCACTTATCAAGCATAATGACGCCCTGCCACTAGATATTTCAGTAGCGCTAACGCCATTCTTAGAAGCTGAAGGTATTCAAGATGCCGCCCAGCTAGCCGATAAGCTAACAGCAGTACGCCAGCAGGCCTGGGCAGAGGTGGGAAATAGCAAAGAAGGTCAATGTTTAGGTGACCATCTGGCATTTTTGCTAGATAATCCAGATCGATTACCGCTTTTGTCGCAGTATTAGAGCAGAACAGGATTTCGTTTATGCCAGATTGGAAAGTTTTTCAAGGTAGCCATAAGGACTCGAAGGCAAAGCTAGAGCAGCTGCTTTCCGTTGATGCACCGAGCTGGCGACAGTTTGCGGACGAGGCGCAGGCAGACAGCTTTAACGCGGCAGCTGATAAAAAGTATTGGGACGATTTACGAGCGATCGCTGCCAATAAAACGCGAGATCGTTTGCGAGGAGAGCGCTTTCGTCTGCGTATCTCAAATCCAGCTACGTCAGGCAAAGCTGGAAAGAAAGGAGCCACGGCTGACAATCCGTACGCTGAGGTGATCGCAGCGGTGAACGCGGCTTTGTATCTGCGTCGTCCGCTAATGATTACAGGACGCCCTGGCGCGGGTAAAACCTCATTGGCCTATGCCCTGGCTCACGAGCTAGGTTTAGGCCCGGTGCTATTGTGGCCGATTACGACGCGCTCATCTCTGGTGCGCGATGGTTTGTACGAATACGATGCGATCGCCCGCCTGCAAGATGCTCAACTGGGGGAGCAGCTCAGTAAGCTTGCTGCTAAGCCAGGGGATAAAGAAGCGGCTGTCAGAGCGGCAGCTGAAAACATCCAAAACATTGGTCAATACATTCGGCTTGGCCCTGTCGGTACAGCCTTTGTTCGCTCTAACACCCCGCGAGTGTTATTAATCGATGAGATTGATAAAAGTGACATTAACTTGCCAAACGAACTGCTCAATCTATTTGAAGAAGGCGAGTTTGAGATTCCTGAGTTGAAGCGCCTTTCTAAGGAAGGTAGTGAACTTCAATCGGTAGAATCAGAAGACGGCTTGCCAGTGATGATTCCGCAGGGAAAAGTTCGGTGCAAAGAGTTTCCGATCATCATTATGACCAGTAACGGTGAACGAGACTTCCCCCCTGCATTTTATCGGCGCTGCCTGCGAGTACGAATGCCGAATCCATCTAAGAATGCACTTCAAGAGATTGTGAAAGCCCACCTTGGTGAGCAAAATGTTGAGATATTTAGCGATGTAATCGACGACTTTGTGGAAGAACAGACCAGCGAAACATCAAAGCGACTGCCGACAGACTCACTGCTCAACCTGATTTACCTTTTCGCTCAGCAGCCTCAGTCTACTGAGCAAAGTTTGGATAAATCCATTTTGCGAGATCTACTCTTTAATTCGTCTAGTCAGGATGGTGGAGAAGACGATGATTGAGCGTTGGATAGAGGTGCTCAGTGACGAGAGTATTGATCTATCTGCGGCTGAGATTGCAGATGCTTGTTTGCTCGCTGTGATTCAGCATCGCTTTGGTGTGGACCAACCGAGTCAGCAGGATATTGTGTCAGAGACAGGTGCAGAGAGTGCTCCTGACACTTTAATTGCACCTTTGAGTGATGAGATAGAGCTGCCAGATGTCCCAGACCGGGTACCAGAGGAGGTTCCCCCTAAAACGAGTGGAAACATATTTACTGAACCAACACAGCACGAGGCTTTCCCAGACGCGAAGCCTATCCAAGTGCCAACAGCTCCAGCTTTACGCGATCTACTGCCGTTTGCGAGAGCATTACGACCCCTAATGCAACAACGTCCTGTGGCATTTCAAGGAACGCAATTAGATGAAAAAGCCACAGTACAGAAAATCGCTGAAGAGCGGGTTCTATGGCCAGTGAGCCAACCGTTAACAGAAGGCTGGCTAGAGCTGGCTATTGTGGTGGATGAGAGTGATTCTATGCTGCTGTGGCGGCAAACGATTCAAGAACTGACCCGATTCTTTAAGCACTATGGAGTGTTTAGAGATGTGCGGCTATGGGGACTTGTTACGAAAGAAAGGGCCTTTTCCCGAGTAAGTAGGCAAGGTGAACTGCAACTGGAGAATGTTCAGTCGCAGAAAGAGGCCGATGCCGATGAAATTTATATTCGCGCGAACCCATTTACTAAAGGGCGCTCTCAAGATCTTCGACATCCTAAAAGCTTACTGGACCCCTCACGGCGTCGTCTTATATTACTTGTCACGGACTGCGTAGATGATATTTGGCAAACGCCTCAGCTGCTCTCTACGATGCAGCTCTGGGCAAAGCGTAGTCCTATGGCAATGGTACAGATGATGCCAGAGTGGCTGTGGTCGCGTACCCAGCTAAGCCAAGCTAGACGAGTTTGGTTCCAAGGTAAGACTGAAGGCAGTGTTAACCAGGACCTGATAGCTGTACGTTCAGTTCTGAATAAGCGACCTCTAACGCGTAGTTCCCATCAAGATATCAAGCTACCAATTTTGACCATCGAATCGCAGAGTTGGCAAACTTGGGCACTGATGCTGGCAGATCGGGGTAGTCACTATGCACCTGGCTTTTTATTTAGTCCGCAAGCTCAGTTGGCAACGATTGCAGTGCAGCAGCGTCGGCATCAGCAAAGACCTGCCGATGTGTCTGCAAAGATTAAGGCAAAAACTTTCAGAGGCGGTGCGTCTTCTATCGCTAGACGCCTCGCGAGTCTACTTGCGGCTTCTCCTAGTATCACTTTACCTGTGGTACGGATGGTACAAGATACGCTATTGCCTCAATCGAAGCAGGTACATGTGGCAGAAGTCCTCCTGGGCGATATTCTTAAGCCTACAGAGGCGCTTACCGTCGACGTCAATCCCGATCAGGTGAGTTACGAGTTTGTAGATCCAAAGATCCGATCTTTGTTATTAGCCGAAGCTCCGGTGACAGATACAACCGGGGTGCTCTCCAAATACATTCGTAGAAATCTAGATAAGTCCTTAGAAGAGTTCGTTGCCTATTGGCAGGCAGGAAACTTTGAAGATTTTTCTGAGGAGCAGATTAAGCCGATTGCGACCGTTGCCGCAGAAGTATTGCAATTGCAATACCGTGGACCTGAATACGTTGAGTTTGTTCAAGCCGTACGCGATCGCTACGATACGCATCCTAATGATCAGTCCCCACTACCGGAGGAGGTTTCTCCAGAGGATTTCCCCGCATTGAGTGACTTTGAGTTTGATAGGATTCTGTTTGAAGAGTCTCGCAATTTTCCGCCACCACTCTTAACCGAAAACTTCACAGTGTTTACCTTAGAGCGGAAAACTAGGTTAGAGGCGCAAACGGGACAGTCATCAGAGCCCTTCAATATTACAGTGACAACTCTAGTAGAAGTCGAAGGTACATGTCAGGTACGACGAGAGCAAAAGCAATCTCGCCGTTTTGTAGAGTCCTTACCAAAAGAGCAGACCTTAGAGATGATGGCTATCCCTGGTGGCAGTTTTATGATGGGCTCTCTTGAAGATGATGATAAACATAGAGTTGATGAATTACCCCAGCATGAGGTCAGGATAGAACCATTCCTCATGAGCCGTTATCCGATCACGCAGGAGCAATGGCGGGTAGTCGCTGCGCTGCCTAGAGTAAATCGAGTACTTCAACCTTCCCCCTCTTACTATAAAGGAGCAATGCGTCCCGTTGAGAGAGTCTCCTGGGATGACGCTGTAGAGTTTTGTGCTCGACTGTCTGTGCATACCGGACGTAAGTATCGTTTGCCTACTGAGTCGGAGTGGGAATATGCATGCCGGGCCGAGACGACGACGGCTTTCCACTTTGGTAACATAGTCTCGACTAAAGTAGCCAACTATAATGGCCGTTATTTGGGGCGGGAAGAAGGTGAGAATCGTAGATGCACAACCCCGGTCACATACTTTGATGGCGCCAACGCCTTTGGCCTTTCAGATATGCACGGAAATGTATACGAATGGTGTCTAGATCACTGGCATGACAATTACGAGAACGCCCCAAATAATGGCAATGCTTGGTTTACCGGTGGTGAGAGTTCTAGACGTCCCATCCGTGGTGGTTCGTGGACAACCGACCCTAATAGTTGTCGCTCCGCTTACCGCTACCCTCGGTCATTTAGCCGCCGCGACAACGACATCGGTTTTCGAGTGAGTTGTGCCGTGTCTAAGGCTCTTCAGTAGCCCTCTCCCTCCTTTTCCTATCGTTTTTGTCGAAGTGTGATTTGTTTACTCTCATCGTCAGTGGTGTAGTGTCAGTCTACTTCAGTTATTAAGTTTAAGTGTCTATGTCACGTATCTTTGTTTCTTATCGCCGGAGTGATGCTGCTGAAGCTAGGCAGGTATATGATCGCTTAGTCAGTTATTTTGGCGAAGATGCGATCTTCCTAGATGCAATCGTGATCGCCCCTGGGGAAAATTTTGCTGATCGCATTGATAAGGCTTTAGAGCAGTGCGAAATCTTACTTGTTCTCATTGGACGACGTTGGCTAGAATCGCCAGCCAGGAGTACGCAACGTCGTTTGGATAATTCTTCCGATTGGATCAGGTTAGAGATAGAATCCTTTTTAAATCGTGATGTTCATGTGATTCCAGTCCTTTTAGATGGGGCAAGTGTGCCTATACGTCAGGACCTGCCAAAGTCACTAAGAGGTCTTCTCAGGCTTCAGTTCACTCGTGTGCGAAAGGGGTCTGATTTTCTTATAGATATGGCTCAGTTAATTGAGGCCATTCAACGCTGCTCGAATAAGCTAGATAGCACCATATCGTCAAAGATTTCTGATACTTCTTCTTTCATGCTCATTAGCAGACAAGAAACAAATCAATACTACGAAGAAGTGATCGCAGAAGGTGTTATACCGTTGCGGATGATGCGTATTCCCTCTGGAACATTTCTGATGGGCTCTCCAGACAATGAGTTTGCTCGCCGCGCCTCTGAAGGGCCACAGCATGGAGTGAGCATTTCTCAGTTCTTCATGAGTAAGTATCCGGTCACTCAAACCCAGTGGCAGGCAGTCGCAGCAATGTCCAAAGTGAATCATGATCTGAAATCTAATCCATCACACTTTAAGGGTGCTCTATTGCCAGTAGAATCCATCTCTTGGTATGAAGCAGTAGAGTTTTGTGATCGCCTCACTCTGCACACCAATCGCCAATACCGCCTTCCCACGGAAGCCGAATGGGAATATGCCTGTAGAGCAGATACCACCACACCCTTCTATTTTGGCGAAACCATTACCACCGACCTAGCCAACTATCGAGGAACGGATGACAAGAGATATGGCTGGTCTGGTTCCTATGGCGATGGGCCCAAAGGCGAATATCGTAAACAGACGACCCCTGTAAGCCAGTTCGATAGTCCTAATGCCTATGGCCTCTGCGATATGCATGGCAACATCAGAGAATGGTGCCAGGACCACTGGCATCGCAATTACAAGGGAGCGCCTTCAGATGGCAGTGCTTGGTTAATTGATAACGAAGGGGTTAGACGTGTTCTCCGTGGTGGTTCTTGGGCCAACTATCCGATGAATTGCCGATCCGCTTACCGACATAGCAATTCCCCGGTCATCCGCTACCTGAATTTTGGTTTTCGAGTGAGTTGTGTCGCGTCTAGGGCTCTTGAGTAGTCTTCGCCCTTCTCGCCACCTTCCCCTATGTCCCCTGCCAGACTTTCAGAACAGCTCTTCTTCATCGCTCAGCAACTGCTGAGCCGTGATCTAGTCTATGTCACCTTTCATAAACACCAAACAATCAAAGAGCTTGCGCCACTTCTTTTCCTGTTGCTGCCGAATCCAGCTACCCAGTTTTATCCCGGTGCTATTGATCAGGACGCTGACACGCTCGTAGCACTTGAGGGAGAGCAATTCAATGTTTAGTAGCAGTCGGGTTTGGTCGCGCAGTAAATCTAGCCTGCTATTAAGGCTCTAAAACCGCGCTACCTTAGCCTGCTGGTAGCGGGCTACTATCAACTCTTTCAGCAGGTCGTACAGTCTAGTGATGATACAATCGCCCAATTGAAATCGATGTGTTCGAGGCAACCGATTTAGAATAGGTACATGCCATTGGATCAGATCCTAAGTCTTCTGAATAATCGATAGCACTATGTGAAAAAAGGGCACTCAGTGCAGGCGAAATCGCGCTAGGAATCAGCGGTGCGGTGGTTGCTCCTACTGTATTTTTTCTACTATTTTTGATTTCGAGCTCGTTCACGAATCCAGGCCCGACTAAGCACGACGTCCAGCGAATGCAAGAGCTTAGTGAGCGAGCAGAAGCTGCTAAAAATTCCCCACCGCCTGCAAAGACTCTCGAAGAGGCCACAGCCAGGCAAGAGGAGCTATCAGAAGCTGTCACAGGGTGTATCGAAGCTGGGATAGATTTAGAAGATTGCGCTCAGGCTGACGTTGTTATGGACAGTTGGCATATTGAATAATGGCAGCAGTCAAGCGGTTCAGTGGATGAGACTCTACCGACACCAAGCAGTCTACCGCCGCTGTTGAGCCGGTTCCCCGCGCTGAATGTAGTTTAGTTGCGATCACCCGTTGTGCCGTTGCTGAGTACCGCCCCACAGATGCCCTCTGGGGACATTATCCGAAAAGCGATGCCAAGGTAGCCAGCACCTTAGCAAGCGGCCTTAGTTCGGCGGTCGCCCCCTTCTAAGGGCAAGTTGTAGATTTCCTCACACTAGGCAATTATTTGTATAATAGCTAAAACTGGAATAATCAATAATATGGCCGAGATCAGCAAGAGGAAATAAATTACAGGCGGATAAAACATTATCATCCAGAAGTTTTTTTGGTACCTGCACGACTCAGACATTTCCACAGTCAAATCTATCAGAACATTAGCGAATAAATAGCAGTGATACGGTACAACAGTCAGGGCTATTCCTACTAAGTCCCAACTTAAAGATACAAAAGCGCACATAGCTAAAATATATACTTGTATGATTAGAAAAATCGCTCCGAAAATGCCGGAGTTGATAAGACCTTTTAAGACTGCACCGAAGGTATTTCCGTTTATGCGTAGACATTTGAGGTAACCAGGATAGTCGAAGTAATCGGCAATTCCAAAAAGAGTTGGAACTCCAATCAGAAGCATTGCAAAAGAACCCGCTATATACGTAAGAGCTGGCCACAGAAAGAATATCGCTATGCCGCTATACCCTACGCCAGCTCTTGATTTTGACTCCTCAAGAAGGTAATCGAGAATCGAATTGCCAGCATTAGTAAGTACGAAGGGTACCAGGCCTACTATCCCTACTACAAAAGCAAATGCGGCGAAGCAGCCAGAAATTATTAGATAAGCAAAGGAAGGGAGCAGAAGTAACGCTCTAAAGAAAACGTTGTATCTTGGAGACTCCTTCAAAGCTTGGATGATGTTGACGTTGACATTATAGATTTTTTCAGAGCTTGGACAATCTAGGTGAGACGCAGAGGTTGTTAAGGCTTCACTTACCGACCAATTGTTCATTACCCTCGGTTCTCTATGAAATATACAAGTAGCCATCCTAATCGATTCAAAATTTTAGGTACTTGCAAATAAGGCCAGTTGTATGGAATTAACGACATTGGCACCCCGCAATCAAAGTGCGCTAAACAGTCCTTTATCTCCCTCGTTTGAACTGCTAGTTACGAACAAGACGACGCAAACGCAGCGTGTCAGTGTGCCAAATTAAATGTCAGCGGGTGCTATGTGCCATACTGTTTGTCCGTCTGAACGACCTTCTCGGCCACCGCCCGCAGTAATTCAGAGCTAACGCTCTCCCTAGTGAGCGATTTTCCTACGGAAAGGCTTCGTGATCGCACCCGTTGCGCTAGCGCTGACCAACAGTTGCTTAGCTACTTTCTAATGAGAATCTGCCGCTGAACGCTGTTACAACTCACAGGCGCAGATTGAGCCCCTACGTGGACACAGTCAAACCGCATTTGTGTGAGATGACTTTATACCGTGCTTCAAAGGAATCGACGTGGAACCTTCCCTCTGATGTATCCGATTGGTGAGCGCTGCTCCAAAGGGCCGTGTCTGTGCTGGGTGCTTTTATGAGTGCGATCGCCTGCTGTGATCAGGCCAGGGAGCGATCGCCAAGGAGCTATTCAGTCAGCGATAGCTTTGTGTTTCGATACTTTCTTGCAGTGTAACCAGATAGTGTAGGTACTTTTCGTTTGTGCTCGTTCTGTTGTCTTTTTCCAGGAGGGGATCGCCGACCAAGGCCAGGCCTAAAGTGCGCTCGCCAGCCGGGGGAGAATCAAAGGCTAGAGGACATCACATAGCCCAGTGTGGATGAGCTTAGATCGCGATACGGAAAGCTGAGCCGTTAGGTCTATTATTGTTTCTCTTTCCGCACCGGCTTAAACTCCATCTGAGCAAAATGCTCTAGTAGCATGCGGTGAACAAAAATATAGCCGCCGCCTACCTTCTGCAAGAAAAGACGTTCAGTTGCATAGTCGAGAAAACGGGCGTAGTTCCAGGGTGCATACCCCATGCGGTAAAGCATGAGACGTAGAGAAAAATGACGTAGGCTGGCGGAACCACCACCACTCAGCGTACCAATCAGCCCAAAAATCAGCCCATCAATCAGCTTAAAACTCAGCCCATCAACCAGTCCATAAATCAGCCCAGCAGTTACCCCAAAAATCAGCACAAAAATCAGCCCAAAAACTAGAGAATTTCGGGCCGATTTCCAAATGCCCTGGTTTGGGTTAGTCCTTTTCTGCATTCCAGGGCCTCTCAACCCATAAATCAGCCCAGCAATCAGCCCTAAAATCAGCCCTAAAATCAGTCCATCAACCAGTCCATCAATCAGCCCAGCAGTCGTCCCAAAAATCAGCCCTAAAATCAGCCCAAAAATCACCCCATAAATAAATCCAGTAAAAATAAACTTTTTTGCTGCCTTCAAAGACCATTTCAGAGTCTCTACTGGTTGAATATCTCCTTGAATAGTAGTAGTCAGCCCAAAAATCAGCCCAAAAATCTGCATACTAATAAGCGCATCAGTCAGCCCATTAATAAGCCCATCAATCAGCCCAGCAGTCGTCCCAAAAATCAGCCCAAGAATCAGTGAACTTTCCAGACGATAGCGCAGGCGTTGTGCCTTAGATTGAAGCCAACTAGGTTGCATCCGCTCGATGAGGAATACGGTCTGTGACGTTTGAACCATCCGCTGCGCCATCCAAGTCAGCCAATGTGTTGTCTGGCTGTTGGAGTAGCGATACGGGGTGCCCATTCGCCGCTGAAACATCCGTTGTACGTAGGCTCCGAACAGTTGCTGACGAAAAGTTTCGGTGTCACTCAATTGAGGAAACTGAGCTAACGAGCAACCTTGATAGGTCAGACTCATCACGCTCAAAATCAGGGGCGAGGCGGCAAAGGCCTTGAGCTCAGCATTTTGATTGAGTACGGTTTTTAGAGCGGTTAAAGATTCGCCTGCTTGCTCTAGATACTGGTCAACTTGTTGAGGGGTCAGCGGTTGAACATAAATGGCACTCCGCAAGCGCAGCTGCTCAGATAGGGCTTCATAGTCCTTGACTCGACTACAGACCACCATCTCGGTACGACCATGGTCTTGAACGAACTGATTCAATGCTTCGACACAGTCATTCCGATATTTTTCCGCAACCTCATCGAGGCCATCCAAGCACAGGATTAACTGTTCATCAGCAATCCAGGCTTTCCCCAACGCTTTGGATACCTGGAAGGTTTCATAAAGCTCTTGCACCAGCCATTTTGCAACGGGCTGACGTTTTTTAGCCCAAGAGGATAGGTTCAAAATAACGGGAATCGGTTGACTCAGCTCATCGCCGATTCGCGCCAATAGGCTTTGGGTTAGCTTCAGCAGGATGGTCGTCTTCCCTGCGCCGGGCTCCCCCAATATCAAAAGCGTGCGACCGGCTCCCAGGTCGTCAAAAATGGCTGTGGCTTGTGTTCCATCAGGTAACCTCCGACTCGGCTCATCGGGAAATTCGCCTACGCCCCTTAACGGCGAGGCCACCGCATTGCTTCTTTCCTCTAAGCCCAGTTCAATCAGTGCCTGACTGTGCAGGGACTTCTTTAAAACCCCTTCAATCCAATAGTGCTGGACGTTACTAACTAACGCCTGCCGCCATCGACACTCTTCTTGGTTGAGTGGGGGTGAGGGCGTTGAAGTGGCTGACCCAGCATTAATAGGGCTAAAGACAGTAACCGTATTGTGATCGCCTTGGATGATGGTGCTTTCATACACACCATCTTGAATACTCAGGTTGCGATCGCTGCTCCCCTTTTGCGAAGGCTCCTCATTTTTGTTTTCAGCAGTCATAGGCCGTCAATCGGTTAGTGCCATTGACTTACTCTACACTGTGAAACCCTTGTCTTTATCCTACGCTAGCTGAGCAAGGTTAAGCCCCACTAGTGAATGAATGGATATCTGAGCACAAGGCTGAGCTAAATAGCTACAACGCTAGTTATGGCGCATAGCAGAATATCGGGAAGCCAGCGCCACATGAGGTTATAAAGTGGGGCGAGCATGGTACTTACGAGTGGTAAACCGCCCCTTTCAAATGCCGGGATTGGACATTGTACAACTGTAGAACTCGTTATCGCACTGGTTTAGAGTATCAACCATGAACCCTATTAAATCGTCTTTCAGGTGGTTATCTTCTGGTCTCTCAGGGAAATCGGCATGGGAGTGGCTAGAGCTGTTGATAGTGCCTTTAGGTTTGGCAATTGGAGCTTTCTATCTTGAAGACCGTGTGGAGAATCGCCAGGAACGCATTGCGACAGAGCGTTACGAGCAAGAGCGCAGTATCGCAGACGAGAGAGCCAAGCAAGGCGTACTGGATAGTTATCTAGACAAGATGCAGGGACTTTTGCTAGACAGAGGCTTACGTGAGTCCGCAGAGGGCAGTGAAGTCAGGAGTGTTGCAAGGGCTATTACAACTACGGCGATGAAAGAATTAGGCTCTGAACGTAATGCTTTACTTATTAATTTTCTGCAAGAGTCTAACCTTATTGCTGAGGATGAATCTTTTGAAAGGGGAAAAGATAAAAATATCTTTCTTCTTTCCAGACTAAATCTATCTGATACCGACCTAAAAAATGCCGATCTTAAAAATGCCGACCTGCCCCGTGTCAACCTGCGCGATGCCGACCTGAGAGAGACCAACCTGGGTGGTGCCAACCTAATCCGCACCAATTTAAGCGGTGCCGACCTGAGAGAGGCCAGTCTGAGCGGTGCCGACCTGAGCGATATCGACCTGATAAAGACCTTCATAGGCAGTGCCGACCTGCCCCGTGCCAACCTGCGCGGTGCTAACCTGCGCGGTGCTAACCTGAGCAGTGCCGACCTAAACAACATCGATCTGAGCGATATCGACCTGAGCGAGGCCGATCTGGGCAGTGTCAACTTGAGCGAGGCTGACCTGCGCGGTACTGACTTGAGCAATGCCTACCTGGGCGGTGCCAGACGGAGCGAGATCGGCCTGAGCGGTATGGGTGTGTTCTGGCCTGCTGCCGACCTGAGCGGTACTGACCTAAGCGAGGCCGATCTGGGCAGTGCCAACCTGAGAGAGACCAACTTAAGTGGTGCTGACCTGAGCGAGGCCAAAAACGTAACCAAAGAACAGCTATCAGAAGCCAAACTCTGCAACACCAAGCTCCCTAAAGGTATAGACCTAGACCCCAACCGCGACTGCCCCTGACCAACCCAACCCCACACAGCGCCACCACGGCCACTACACCCGTCGCCATTCCTATAGCCACCCTCCTTTGAACCTTTTCCATTTCCCTGGTGTCAGTGGTGTCAATGAAGATGGAGATGAAGCAGCCTTCAGCGTAGAGAGGACACAAGCGTCATGCTGAAGGCTGATGTATTGATCGGTGCCGAGTCTGTGCTTATGCTCCCTTTTGTTTTGGCATGGCTCTAGTTGAGGAGAGTCATCACAGGGAGCGATCGCCAGCAGAGTCTACGACTAGAGCAAGGTTGCCTGTCCTTTAGCTGCCTTTTTCTAGCTGGTGTCAATGGTGTCAACGGGAAGGTGATTTATGATCGCTGCTGATTGTCGTGGGCCAGGTCGCAGTTTTTAGCCTTAAGGGAGAGGATATTGGATTGCTGTGAGGCGACTGTGGTGTACAGCCCTCTCTTGTGCCAATTCCGTTTACCTCGCTGGCTGCTAGCCGCAGCTGTTCTGGTCAAAGTCGCGCGGAACCAACAAGGCTGTGAGGATTGCATAGAGCTAGGCATGGCCTGACTGACGCAGCCCCCTGAACTGACACGTCCCGGATATGCCCCTTCTGCCGATTGTTAGCGAGAGAGTGTGTGCTAGTGCATTCTGCTGTAGGAGATCGCCTGCTGTGATCATGTCAGGTAGCGATCGCCAAGGAGCTATTCAGGTAGCGAGAACTTTGTGTTTCGGCACTTATTACAACGTGTAGCTGAATAGCGTCCCAGATGCCCAGCAGTGCTGACGAGAAAGTCAGACGTTCTATTGAAGCCGTTGAAATATACAACGAAGGCTTGGAAGCTAGAGAACAGTGAACGAGCCCTCTGACTGCTCTCCAAGCCTTCAGAATCTGTGTCACTAACGAGAGGTCGCTAATCACATATTCCCTTGCTCCCCACAATCTTGATCCGGTTGCCCTCCCCTGCTTGGGCATCTAAGCAGCTACCAGTGTAAAGGGTAGCTAACCCCAAAATGGTTAGGCAGATGGCCAGGGGAGGGACCAAAAGACGGCCAACGTACAAAAAGACGGACAGTTTATCGGTATTTTGGGAGGTCTGTGGCTTTTCTTTCTCAGATAGTCCTCCGAAAGTCCGTGAGTTTTCAGACGTTTGTGTTTGCTTAGGCAGAGTACCTTTATAAGTAGGACGCATCTGTTTTACCTGCGATGGGTGAAGGTGCTTTCAATTCGCCTAGTGCAATTGCAGTTGCGCTAGGCTTTTGCCATTTGACTCAAATATCCACAGGGGGAGAAGAGAGTCATGTGCTAATGAATACCTCTAGAATAAACTGGCTAGGCTGTTTATTTCTTCCGAGTATTTACGTTGAAATCAAGCTATATCAATAGTTCTTTGGCTGCGGTGACTAGAGATAGTGCGGTAATAGAAGTGGTTGCTGACCGTAATATCACTGAACCTAAAGCAACAGCTTCATAGTGCTTCAGATTGGCATCCGTGATTTTATCGGCTGTCTATCCACCTTCAAGGCCTGTCATTCATTCACACATATCTCTAGCTTTCACTATTCGATAAACAAGCAGCAGATGATGGTGATTGAAGCGGTTATAGATACCACCAGCGGCAAAGGCTGGGCTAGCTGCTGAGCCGGAAGGTCAACTATAGGCCGCAATCGCCAGCAAAGTCTAGGACTAGAGTGTGATTATTAGCAATGGCCGGGACACAATGACATGTAAAGCGCTGCTGGTTGCTTTAATGAGTGAGATCGCCCCCAAGAGTCAGCTTCCTTTTTGTTGGTATCAATGGAAGGTTAATTTATGAGCGCCTCCGGTTGTCGTGGACCAGGTTGCAGTCCAAGCCCGCAGGCATCTCTCTCTTCTCCCCTCATCTCAATTCCGCGCACCGGCAGCAGCTGACCAGGTCTGAAGGTAGAGAAAAGAGCAGTAGCGCACGAGCGCCGCCGCGCCAGTAGTGCCGTCAGTGCCTGCTGGGTTTATTCGTTATCAATCGTGTCCATCCAGCCAAGTTTCTTAGTGGTATCAGGGTTTAGCAGTGATCGCCTCCTTTTCCCTGTGCCAATTCCGCCCACCGTATTGCGTACCGGCAGCTGCTGACTAGGTCCAAAGGCAGAGAAGAGAAAAGGCTGTGATGGCTATGAGACGTTACTGGCACTGTCAGAGCTGAAGTTTTATTTGCTGCAAGTTCGTCAGCTAAAGAATGAGTCCACTATGCTTAGCCGATGGGCAACCGTCTAGCTTTACTTGAGAGCTATTCAACAGGCATCGGGCGGTTGCACTTTCACTAGAGTGTGATCGCTTTGGGTGTAACCGGTTGCGCCCTCTCTCTTCCAGTCGTTTGCTACCCTTTTATGAGGCTGGTCTTAACTGTTGTGATTATCTGTCTTTTCCCCTGCCGAGTGAGTAATTTTCATGAGCATCGCTCGCGCTGAACTGCTGAAGACAGCTAGGAGCTTTGATCGCATCGTATGAGAGGGATACAATCGTCCGCCTTTGAAATATATCGCTAATCAGGGGGCAATGTTGAGTTCATCGAAGGCCATCATCAGCTTAGTAAGCTGAACCACCCCGTAGGTGATGCACCTACGGGACGTCTAAGTCACGGCTACGAGCTTTCGCAATCGGAGTCTTTTTATGCGGACTGGTGTCAGCAGCCCGCTACGCGACTGTTCCACTTTCCAGAGTTTATTGGTTGCAGATAGCCTGAACAGTCAGTCGTACCTCGCGAGCAATGAAAGCGACCACAAAGAGCGCTAACATAATGCCGTCATTTTGGGAGATTGCCAGCTGAGTTTCTGGCGTAGGAATGCCAGTATTTGACGGCTCAACAGTGATGGTCTCCTGAGTAGCTGAGTTTTGGCTAGGTAGGGTATTGTGGGTTGTAGAAAGCATGATATTGCCTGTGGTAGGTAAAGAAGTGTTTTCGCCAAGCCCTGTGCAGCTGGAACTGCATAGGGCTTCATTAGCTGACGGAAGAATCATAGGGTCTCCTGTATTTGAAGTGTACGAACCAACGTTGGTGAGCAGTAGAGTCATGAAAGCGTCTCATTACTGAGATGTGTGGATTGAGCAGGTGTGGTCGCTTCAATCCACCATTTTCAAGTTGAGTTCTCTTGTATCCTCGACTGTCTAGAATCTTAAAGGTATCGACTCAGTTCTCCCAGAGCCTTCTTGATTCCATAGAATCCGATTTTGGCATCTCAAAATCAATTGCAGTAGTGCTTGTTTTTCCAAAGTGAATTGCAATAGTTTTCTATTTAACAGAACATGAATGAGAGAGCTTAGGCATAGGTTATGTCCAGCGCTGAAGTCTAAGAAATTGCAAAATCCACGTTTTTCCCAGCAAATTATGCAATAACCACCTATTCGACCTGATTATATGGTTTCCTGGTTGTGTTCTATACAGAATAAGGAGGTTTTTTAGCTAGAGATAGTAATAGTAGATATAAAGAGGTTGGATATGGATGCTAATGAGTTTTTGAGGAAAAATCTTCCAGGACGCTCTCGAAAAGATTTAGCAGACGAATCTGGTCTCTGTGACTCGACAATTAGTCGATTCTTACGCGGACAGCAAAAGTTGAAGTCTAGAAGCCTACGTGCTCTTTCTAAAGCTGCTGCTGGTTTCTCTAGGGTGGATCCTCAGATAATGATGTGTTGGCTGGCCGACCTATACAATGAGGCTTATCGTAAAGAGTATCCATCTCCTACATTTGACCCCAAAGTCTACACTGACGTAGAACTAGAAAAGTTCCTCAATGACATGCTATGTTGTCGAGACCATTGCAGCGCTGTTAACTATAACTATCTAAAGTGCATCAAAGAGATTAAGGAATTGTCAATGTGGGCTCGTCAGCACAAGCTTGGCTCGGATTTTGACCTTCCCTTTATGCATCAGGCCGACTTTAAGAGTAGGCTGAACGAGGCGGTTCTGAGAGCTGGAGTTGAATTTCATCTGTATACGTTGATTCGAGATTTGTTTACTGAAATTCGGGACCCACTTCAGCTAGTAGGAAATGTTGGCCTTCGAGTTTATTTAGCTAAGTGGCTTGTAGCTGAATCGAAACGTCGCGACGAGCCAGCAACGAGCATATCGGCCTCCTCTGCCTTAGCCTGGTCGTATACTTCATCAACCGGAGGATATAGGAACCTAAAGCTTGCGCGCGAGTTCTCTCTCGCTGCCGATGAGCTATACGAAGCTGTTCGTCAGGAGATTAGTCTTGAGCCAAGCATAGCTGTAGAACTACACGAAAACAGGGTAAGGATTGCGACTAGAGAAGGAAAACTCAGAGATGCAGAAGAACATATTCAGGCTGGTCTTTGTTTTGTAGAAGAGATTAAGCCGTCAGTCGACTGTCGATTCCACATGCGCTTTCAAACGACTTTTCTCTATCATCGTGGCATTGCTCAGTACAGAGGTGGAAAATATATAGACGCCGCAAAAACTTTTTCTAACGTTACCTACAACGCCAAACTGATTGGGTGGGAGCGTGTACTTGCAGGTGGAATCAGTTGGTGCGCGACGGTGGCGAATGCTCTTCGGCGGTACGAATACAGTCTTGAATTGGCTGAACCCTTCATAGCGCTTGTTTTTGAAGATTGCTATTCATTTCCCCGTCAAGATTCTGTCTGTCTTTCAAAAAGAACTAGGCAAATTTTAACAGTTGCTGCGGAGACTTATTATGCTTTAGGTAGAAACGAGATCGCAGATAGTTTAAGGGAGAAAGCTAGTTTGATTTTAGAGAGCTTGAGCTGAATTTTTCATAGGGTGGCCAAAAAAGCGATTAGAGTATGAATATGAAAGACTTCAATAACGATATTCTTGAAAACAACAACAACGGCACAATTAGCAATGACAGCCTATGGCATGAGCTGAAAGCTAAAATTTCTAGCGGTATCAATTGCACGACTCCAGTAGAGATTGAAGACAATTATCTATCGTCTAGTCACTTGTTGGCTGTAGTTCAATCGTACAAGCCCCGTTACGATTACGGAGCGTGGTCATATGTAGTTACTGAGCTAGAAAGATTATGGCCGGATATTGCTAAAGCTTTCGGCAATAGTATGAAGATCGGAGACTATAACTCAGTCTCTAAGCTGTTCCAAGAATTACGACGGTTCATGCAGCTGACTAAAAAGCCGTTGAGGATTGAGGTTGCAAAGTGGCTGATTGAAGAATCAGACAAACAAAATAACGACATTTCGGTAGCAGCTACACTGTCTGCTCTCAATCTATTGGCATGGATATCTGCTTCCTGTGGAATTGCTCAAAATATAAGCTTAGCTAGAGACTATCTTCGAGCATCTGCCTCATTGTATGAGGCTAACAAAGACTTAGTGCCTATGGATATAGTGGCTGAACTGTATGAAAATCTAGTCCGAGCAGACATTCGGGCGCACAAACTAGAGTCCGCACAACATTTTCTTCTACAGGGGGAAGAGAAAGTTCACGAGATGTCTAGTTCTAAGCCGAAAGATAAACCACGATTGAAAACTCGATGCCTTATACCATTCAACTACAATCGAGGATTGATCTATTATCTCCGAAATGAGTATCTTGACGCTAAGGGTACCTTTCAGTTTGTCTTGGAGCAGGCAGAGCTAATTGGATGGAAGCGAGTAGAAGCTGCGGCAATGAGTTGGTTGGCAACGATTGCAAAGCAGCGACACCTTTACCAAGAAGGACAAGAATTACTTACGAATATAGAAGTTCCGGATGAACAGAGGAGAGCTTATATTGATAGTGTTTTAGCTGCGATCGCAGCCGCGCAGGGAAATAGAGCAGAGGCGTGCCGGTTAAAGCATGATGCTTCTATCCTCTTAAAAAGACACGATGTCAGATACGAAGATATGATGACTTTGGACCTTGTTATTAGGGATTGATGGTTGCGAGCAGAAAGAGTTAAAGAGTGCTCGACAGCAACTATCTATATTCTCGCTCGATGTTTCAGAGTGGTCTGGTTAGCTATCGACGGTGTAGCAGCTATCGAGCATCCGCAGCTCGCCGTACTTTTCATATAGGTCTTTGGTGACCTTGTAGGAGCCGCCATACTGGCCCACGTCTTCGCCTATTACCATTACAGTTTGGTCACGGGACATTTCTTCGTCGATAGCTTCGCGAAGCGCGTCAAATATAAAGGTTTCTGCCATTGAATTGAAAGAAAGAGTAATAAGGACAGTCTCACATGACCTCTGGCCACGCAAACGTTTTAGTCTTCGGCAAAGATGTATTTGTACAGGTCAGCCGGACTGGGCTCTGGGCTTTCTTCTGCAAAGGTTAGGCAGTCTTCGACAACGTCAGTAATTTTGTCGCGGATGGCCTTAAGGTCAGCTTCGCCTGCTAGGTCCTGCTCTAGCAGGTACGCTTCAAAGCGTTTGATAGGGTCGCGATCGCGCCAAAACTTCTTCTCAGCCGGGTCTCTTAGCTCGTCAGGGTCCGCCACAGAATGCCCCCGATAGCGATAGGTCAGGCACTCTAGTAACGTCGGCCCTTCGCCAGCCCTGGCCCTTTCAATTGCTGTTTTGGCAGCGGCACGCACAGCCAAAACATCCATACCATCTACTTCGTAGCCAGGCATTCCAAATACGCTAGCTTTTTTATAAATTTCGGTTTGGGAAGAAGCGCGCTCATGGGCCATGCCAATCGCCCACATGTTATTTTCCACCACGAACACAATCGGCAGCTTCCACAGCGCTGCCATGTTCAGACACTCAAAAAACTGTCCGTTATTGGTCGTACCATCACCAAAGAACGCCGCCGTCACCTGATCGGCCCCGGCATCGCCCATGGCATCGCGGCGATAGCGCGTCTGAAAAGCTGCGCCTAAGGCGACCGGAATGCCTTCTCCAATAAAGGCAAAGCCGCCCAGCACATTATGCTCTTTAGAAAACATATGCATTGAGCCGCCTCGGCCTTTGCTACAGCCCGTTTCTTTGCCGAACAGTTCGGCCATAACTTCCCTGGCCGGGACGCCCGCACTCAAAGAATGAACGTGGTCGCGGTAAGTGCTGCACACATAGTCATCAGAGCGCATGGCTTTGCTCCTGCCTGAATCAACCGCTTCCTGACCGTTGTACAGGTGCACAAAGTCCTTGACCTTCTCTTGCTGATACAGCTCGGTGCACTTGTCTTCAAAGTAGCGCCCGAGAATCATATTTTTGTAAACGTTGAGTCTTTCGTCTTTGGTCACTTTATGACCGCTGTTGTCTAGAATGCGGGTAACGGCCCGTTTAAAACCACAGGTGTGACTCGTATTTTCAGCAGTAGCCAGTGACTGATACTTTTTTTCGAGTTCGCTTACCTCAGTCTCCACCCGCGCACACAGCCTTGCCCCCTACAATTCTCAGCAGATTGCCATCCCCCATCCGAGCCTCTACACAGCTACCTGTGTAGATAGCAGCCAGGCCCAGGATCGTTAGACTCAAAACGATAGATGGTATTAGAATGCGAGTAGTTCGCAGCATGACACAGTGCTCCGTGAACGACATTGAAAAGCTGCTCCTGCCAGGGCGGCTTTTCGCTTTTCAAATAATACAAGGGCCAGAGACAAGAATTTTGAATGAACTTTCCTTCGGACGGACTTAGAGAGTTCTGAACTCTGAATCAGAGAGAGGAAGTGCCGTTAAATCCTGAGTGCGAGAACGACCTTTATTCTCAATCACATCGCATCACACAAGACAGGTGTTATGGCTCCCAAAAGTCGCTATAACTGGCGAAATCAGTTTCACGTACACCTCCACACCTAAGATACGCTGGCGTTGCACTTTTAGCTGCTGCAAGCGACCTTCAACTTGGCTAAACTGGCTTTGTAGCTACTTTTGGACTTTTCATTTTAAGTAGAAATAGTGGTAAGGTAGCCCCCAAATTGACGCTAGCTGCTGTCATCACAGCTGTATTATTGGATGCTCTTAGGAGCTTCGACGGATAGAGACCAAAGATTGAATTAGTAGTTGAGTTTCACGCTAGAAGTAGGATACGTTTGAGCATTACCGATCGGTTGAGCTGCTTTTGCGCTTCTTCTTTCCAGAGGGGGGTGACCACCGCTTTAATGTTGACGGAGTGCTGCCAGAGCTGCGGTGAAATAGCTTTCATAAAAAGGCTCTACATCCATGTCAATCTTTTCCCAAGGCAAAAGATTGAATTAGTAGTTGGCAAGAGACTAAGTCCTAGACCAATACCGAAATCTGTTGATGCCAATTCAGGCAATGGCTGAGCAGCTCAAGCAGTCGCATCGCACGCTCTCAGATAGTGGTTCATTTCCAGATACGGTTCGGTTCTAGAGCGCTCCTATGATCCTGGCCGGACTCTTTGCTCTGTGGTCTAGCTACTACCCGTAGTGATTGACTCCAGCCACAGGCGATCGCGTATGTCGGATTGGTGTCTATGTGCTGAGTGCTTGAGTGATCGCCGCAGTCATGATTGCTCTCCCTGCTTGCGATTCATCTTTCTTGGTGTCACATCTTTCTTGGTGTCAATGGTGTCAATGGGCACTGTCAAGTTGGTTAGATTTGACTGTGAGCTGCTGGATTTGGGAGGCTACATTCATGACTAATCCTTACCGTGGCCATCGCTTTGCAAATCTAAGTTGGTATACACCTATTTACGGCGCGTTAGCTCTCCTCATCGCTACAACATCAAGTGCGCTATTCGTATACAAATAGACCGACCATTCAAGCGAATAAAAGCTATATTTCTATACTGCTTCGCAAAGATAAGCCGTACATACCATCGTCCCAAAAACGAAGGTTTTTGCGACAGTTAATACGTACTATTTGAAGAGTTACTAGCAGCCTACGACAGGTTTTAGCAGCATTGTCAAGTTGGCTAGATTTGACTGTGAGCCGCTGATTTTGAGAAGCGTACAACTTAGCCTTTGAACATTTCACAGATAAACGAGTCGGGACTGTCTTTGGTGGAGAAGCGCCGACGAATCTCACTATTGAGGCGCTGGTGAAGGCAGAACGAGAGTTTTGAGTTTGTTGAAAAATAAATCTGGAAAAACAACCAAGAGGAGTCAATGACAAGAGTTGCGATTAATGGCTTTGGCCGCATTGGTCGGCTGGTTCTGAGAGCAGCCTGGGACTGGCCAGAGCTAGAATTTGTTCATGTGAATGAGGTAAAAGGCGGTACGGCAGCCGCTGCACACCTGCTTAAATTCGATTCGGTACATGGTCGGTGGCAACCGGAGGTGGAGGCCGCTGGAGAAGAGCGTTTTCTCATCGATCAGCAACCGCTCAGCTTCAGCGCGCACAAGTCGCCAGAAGAAGTGCCTTGGGAAGAGCTTGGCATTGATATGGTGCTGGAATGTTCAGGTAAGTTTCGCACCCCAGCGCTACTGGATGCCTACTTTAAGCGGGGCGTGAAGAAGGTGATTGTAGCCGCACCTGTGAAACAGGGAGCGCTTAATATCGTGATGGGGATTAACGACCATTTGTATAATCCCGACGAGCATCATTTGCTGACAGCGGCCTCCTGTACCACGAATTGTCTCGCGCCCGTTGTGAAAGTCATACACGAAGGCTTGGGCATTCGGCATGGCGTCATTACGACCATTCATGACATTACCAACACTCAGACGATTGTAGATGCGCCTCACAAAGACTTACGACGAGCCAGGGCAAACAGCTTGTCATTGATTCCAACAACAACAGGATCTGCAACGGCGATTACGGCAATCTTTCCAGAACTCACTGGCAAGCTCAACGGTGTAGCAGTACGGGTTCCCTTGCTGAATGCATCCCTGACAGACTGCGTGTTTGAAGTGCATGAGCCGACGACGGTAGAAGCGGTCAATACTTTGTTAAAAACAGCCGCAGACAAGGAATTGAAAGGCATTTTGGGCTATGAAGAACGCCCGCTCGTTTCTATTGACTACAAAGACGATCCGCGCTCTTCGATTGTCGATGCGCTTTCAACTATGGTTGTTGACGGAACGCAGGTGAAGATTTTGGCTTGGTATGACAACGAGTGGGGCTATTCTTGCCGAATGGCAGAGTTAGCGAAGAAAGTAGCCATTTCAATCGGCTGATTGTTTGAGTTCGATCTGTTTTCGCATATACGCAACAGGATGACGTTCAACCGCTCAGTCAACCCTCTTATTACTCTTTAACACTATGAGTTCTTCGCCTACGTTCGATCAAGCTGGGGTTCGTAACTATGCCCTTGTAACAGCTGCTTACTGGGGGTTTACAGTGACTGATGGGGCACTGCGAATGCTGGTGCTGCTCTACTTCCATACGCTGGGCTACACCCCTTTGGAAGTGGCGATGCTGTTTTTGTTCTATGAAATCTTTGGTATTGTTACCAACTTCTTTGGCGGTTGGATTGGCGCTCGTTTTGGTGTCAAGCTGACGCTGTATGGGGGCATTGCCTTGCAGATTGTGGCGTTGCTGTTGTTAACGCCTGTGAATGAGAACTGGGCGATCGCCCTCGCCGTTCCCTACGTGATGTTTGCTCAGGCGCTATCTGGCATCGCCAAAGACCTCACGAAGATGAGTTCTAAGAGTGCGATTCGTTTGGTTATTCCCAAAGAAGCCCAATCGTCCTTGTTTAAGTGGGTCGCCGTCCTCACCGGATCTAAAAACGCACTTAAGGGTGTGGGCTTTTTCTTAGGTGGCCTGCTGTTATCGACGTTTGGCTATGCGAATGCCTTAGTCATCATGGCTGTGGGACTTTCCGTTATCCTGCTCTCTAGCCGATGGCTACCGGCAGGCATGGGAAAAATCAAGGCCAAGGTGAAGTTTCGCCAGCTATTTTCTAAAAGCCCTGAAATTAACGTTCTCTCAGCGGCGCGGTTCTTTTTGTTTGGCGCAAGGGACGTTTGGTTTGTCGTGGGTTTGCCTGTCTTTCTCTACAGCGTATTGAACTGGTCTTTTGAACAGGTGGGTGGTTTTTTAGCGATTTGGGTAATTGGTTATGGTTTGGTGCAGTCCCTTGCACCGACGATGCTCAGACGGTTTGGCTCAGGGCAGCCGCCGCAGGCGGGGACGATTCGCTTTTGGACGGGGCTACTGATTGGAATTCCCGCTGCGATCGCCCTTGCGCTTCAGCTTAATTTTCCAGCCGGACAAACCATCATCATCGGTTTGATGATATTTGGCATCGTGTTTGCCTTTAATTCAGCGGTTCATTCCTATCTCGTATTGGCCTACACCGATGACGACAAAGTAGCGCTAAATGTGGGCTTTTACTACATGGCAAATTCTGGCGGTCGCTTGGCTGGAACGGTTCTTTCGGGTTTGGTCTTTCAGCTTTATGGACTTGTCGGTTGTCTATGGGTATCCACAATCTTTGTGTTGCTAGCAGAACTGGTGACGTTGAGACTGCCTAATCCAAAATTGGCGAGCGTCAGCAATACAGAAAAGGAGATCATTAAGTCATGACAACAGAACGTTCTCAAAGTGCGCAAAAGGCCGTTCAAGCAGGCGGACAACTCAATGTATTTGAAAAGTATCTAACGCTGTGGGTGGCTCTCTGCATTGTGGGTGGCGTTATTCTCGGTCGCACCTTTCCTGGCATTGCAGAAACCTTAGATGCGATCAGTGTCTACCAGGTGTCAGTACCGATTGCCATCTGCTTGTTCTTCATGATGTATCCCCATCATGGTGAAGATTGATTTTTCGCAGGCAAAGAAAGCGACGAAGGCCCCTAAACCTGTGCTGCTCACGCTAGCGGTGAACTGGCTGATCAAGCCTTTTACAATGGTTGCGTTTGCTCAGTTTTTCTTAGGGTGGCTCTTTCGTCCCCTAATCACAGGCACTGAGCTAATCAGAGGTGTTGAGGTGCCGCTGGCAAACTCATATATTGCCGGGACTATTTTGCTCGGTATTGCACCCTGTACAGCGATGGTACTGATGTGGGGATACCTTTCCTACAGCAACCAGGGGCATACCCTGGTGATGGTGGCGATCAATTCATTGGCGATGCTGTTTCTCTACGCGCCGTTGGGCGGATGGTTATTATCCGCAAATGATCTAACGGTGCCCTGGGAAACAATTGTGTTCTCTGTCTTGATCTATGTGGGACTGCCGCTGCTAGCAGGCGCAGTGTCTCGCACCTGGATTCTCAGACACAAAGGGAAGGCTTGGTTTGAGCAGGTATTTTTGAAGTATCTCAGCCCGGTCGCTGTTCTAGCACTGCTGACAACGCTAGTGCTGTTGTTTGCCTTTAAAGGTGAGCTGATTGTTAGCAACCCACTGCATATTCTGTTAATTGCAGTGCCGCTCTTTCTCCAAACAAACTTCATCTTTTTGATTTCTTATGTGGTCGCGCAGAAAATGGGGCTTGCCTATGAAGATGGCCTACGACCCCGACATTACAGAAAATGGGCCACAAGGCTGAAACCATTGCGACTACTACATTATAGCCGTCGTTTTTGTGGGCCTCCAGAAAAAGTACTAACTAACAGACATTTTGAGTCGTATAAGTAGTTCATAGACACTACCCACGAAGGCACTGTCTATCACTTCGACCAAATCCATGCCTGCCCTTTTGAGAATACTGCGCTAAGAGTAGAGAATTTTTCTATTCAAGCCCCTACTCAGAAGGGGTAACAGCTTAAGCCGGGACAAAAAGAGTCTGACCAGGATGTATTAATAAGCACATCAAACGAAAAGCTCTGCGGCAAAGCCCAGAGCCATGTATCGTCACCCTAACAAGTTTCAAACGTGGGTACGATGACACTGAGTATAAGAGAACGCCGTCAAAAAGTCGCGGCTTGTATTAAGGAGAATGTAGCGCAGACGCTCAGGGGGATTACGGCGACGACCGGCATCAGCAAGAGTAGCGTCCACCGCCATCGCCAAGCCATTAAGCGGCGCAATCAGTACCCAGAATCAAGCTTTTGGGAAACCGCAGCGGGTAGCCAGTGGCTAGGGCGGTTGGTATTCGGTTTGGTCTACTACTTTGGCCTCAAGCAAGGGGTGGGTGCCGAGAGTCTATCAGAGTTCATCTGCGCGGTTCACCTAGACACCCATGTCGCCAGTTCAGCTAGTGCACTGCGCCAGCTCAAAGCCCGCGTAAATCAGGCGGTCATTGACTACGAGAAGGCACAATCAGAACACTGTCTACCCACCGAAGGTCAAGGTATCTGTGTCGGAGCCGATGAGACATTCTTTGGGTTGCCAGTGCTAGTGCTGCTAGAGCTGAGCAGTGGATACATTTTTATCGAGGCCGAATGCGAGAATCGCACTTACGATACCTGGATGGAGCAGGTAGACCGTTGGTGGCAAGGTAGTCAGTGGCAGTGCCACTATCTAGTCAGTGATGGTGCGAGAGCATTAGTGAAGCTAGCGGTATCGGGCTTAGGCTGTGTCAATGTCGCTGACCTATTTCATGCCCTACGCGCTTTAGGTAGGCCGCTGGGTCGTTCGCTTGGACAGCAAGTAGCGACCCTACAGAAACAACAGGACAAACTCCAAAAACGACTGAAAAAGTGCCGTGAGGTTACTGTCAGGCAAGGTTTACAGTCGTTGATAGAGGACAATGCAGCCGCGCAACAACAGGTACAGCAAGATGAGCAAACCTATCGTGATGCCCTAGAACAGATTAGCCAAACCATTCATCCTTTCAGTCCAGATAGTCAACAATGGCAAACTCAAAGGGACTTACTCACCGGGCTAGCACCACCCTTGCAGTGCCTATGGGAGCTTGCGCCCACCTACGGCACACAGAAAGCACAGAACGCGATTGACACCTTTGAAGCACAGATTACTTCTTTTGCTCCAGGGATTGAGGCTTGGCAACAATGGGTGACACTTGCCTTGGACAACCAAACCCAAGACCCTACGCTCCGCAGCTGGGTGCTCAGCTACTTACTGCCCTGGGTCTATTGGACACAGCAAGCGGATAAAACTCGGCAACCCTCGCTCAAACGGCGCTATCAGGACACTGCTAGCACCGCATTTGACCGACTTCTTGAGCAAGCGCTTACCCTAACATTGACAGACCAACAGCGAATGCAGTGGGTGCGATGGGCTCAAGACTCCTGTGCCAAATATCAGCGCACTTCCTCAGCGGTTGAGGGCCGCAATGGCTATCTAGCAAAGCTCCACCACGCCCGTCGTGGATTCTCTGAACAGTCCCTTAACGTCCTCACCATCATTCATAATTTTGACCTCAAACGACAGGATGGCACGACGGCTGCACAACGCCTGTTTGGGCATGTTTTCCCTGACCCATTTGAATGGATGCTAACCCACATAGGGGAGTTGCCGATGCCTCGGCGGTCCTCTAAATCACAGCAGCCGAAATCCCTACACGTAGACGGTTTCCCGGCTTAAGTTGGCACCCCTCAGAAGGACTCATTCATGCCAAGCGTTGAAGAAACGGCCTATCCTCGCCTCAAAAGTAATCCTAGCCGTCAAGCCTTAGAGACGCTATACACGCCAACTGCGGCAGAGGTCGCCCTGGCCCAGAAACACACTCGCGGGGAGGTGGCAACGCTGGGCTTTCTCGTTCTACTCAAAACCTTTCAAACGGTGGGCTACCCAGTGCAGGTGTCACAAGTCCCCAGTGCTGTCGTCTGTAAGATTGCGTCAACCCTTAAAAGCCAGCGAGTCCCTGACGAACTATCTGATTACGATGCGTCAGGGACTCGCCGTCGTCACCTAAAGGTCATTCGGCAATATCTGAACATCACAGCTTTTGGAACCGCTACTCAGCAGGCAATGACAGCCGCAATGGAAACAGCCGTACAGGCTCACCATGACTTAGTAGATCTGATCAATGTCGCGCTCGAAGAACTGATCAGAGGCCGGTTTGAACTACCAGGATTTACAACGCTGGTACAGACGGCACGAGATGTTCGCGCTGCGAACAACGAGAACGTCTATCAGGCTATCTGTGACTCGCTAAAAGGCACAGAGCAAGCGCAGCTGAATCGGGAAGGTTCAAAGTCGGGTGACACTTTGAACCTTCCCTCAAATGCTTAGTCGAACGACTGGCACGATCCAGTTTCCAGATAACTAGCGTGTCACCTTTACGTAGGTGATCGAGGCAGTTATCCCATTCCGGGCGACTCGCCTTTGCTCCGCTTTCGCCCTGGTCACAGAAGATGCGATCGCATCCCTCCTTCTCCAGCGCATCCATCTGCAAATCCAAGTCCTGCTCAAAAGTAGAGACCCGTGCGTAGCCAACCTTCATATTTTCGTGTCAAAACTCGTCTACATGACTCAATAATGACACGTAGAAAATAAAACAAGTTGTAAGACACATCAAACGCAATAGACTCGTTGACAGTCTTGGCTTCCTAAAGTTGTCTTACAAACGGTCGGATACTGCTGGCGAACTCATAGGAAAGCCTCTAAATCCTATATAGCTAGGGGGTTATGCAGATTCCAATGCTTTGAATCGGGAAGTCCGTGTCTTGGCTAGCGGCACATCGTTTATCCAGTTGACGAGCCGGTCGATGTTGATGGCTGCGCCAATAGCCATATTCTGTAGATGCGTCTTCGCAAAACCTCGGTAGCGAGATCGCCTCAAGCCAAAGCCGCGAACCCCTTGTGAGATCGTTCCTTCAATCCCGGCTCTGCGCTTGTATTGCTCCTGACCGGCTTCACTGCGATGCTGTTCTCTAGCCTTCTCTAGCGCTTCGTGCTGTACTCGCGGGTGAAGGTTCAAACTCCGTTGCGGGCCACGAGTACAAAGCTCTTTGGCCTCGCATGTAGAGCAGTCACGACTACTGAACCTAGCTTGTATGTAATCTCGATTGTCGGGCATGGCTCTGGGCTTCCAACTCGTCGAGACGTTTCCTTCTGGGCAAGTGACGGTTTCAGTTTCCCAGTTGATGTCAAACTTCGTTCCGTCGTAGCCGCCTTCTAACCTTGCCTGCCAGCTCATATCCTGACGAGCTGGCCCAACGATTTCAATCTGTTGTTCTTTTGCATTCATCAGATGTTCTGCACTCACATAAGCAGAATCAACAAAGTGTTCTGATGGTGGTAGCTGTTTATCTAGAAGAGATTGGTGAATCGCTTCTGTACGCTGCGCTTCATGGACGCTTGCATCTGTTGTTTCTACGTGAGTAATTAGATGACACTGCTGGTCATCACAGGTCTCACTCAGGTGAACGATATACCCAACCCAGTTCACCCCACACCGAGACCGAAACCGAGCATCTACATCGTAGGGTGACTCGACACCAAACTTAGCGCGGGGTAGTTCCTTTTTTGCTTTCCAGCGCACTTGTGCATCCAGCGGCCCATCGGCATCGTACTCATAATGCCGTTCGAGCATGAGCCTCAGCGCTTGAATTGTCGGCAGGTGCTCCCAGTCAGTGAGCTGCGACGCTTCGAGACAGAACAGCAGATAGTAAGCATCTTCACCCACCGCCTGCGCCCAGGCGTTGCGTTTTGCTTCCGATTTTGGCAGCTGATAGTCTTCTACGCGGCGACCGTAGCGCTCGTACCAGTTGTCATCCGGGACTATTTCTGAGAGCCACCCTGGGGCCACGGTGGCCAGTTCGTTCAATACAGCTCGCATCGTTTCGCCGACTAGTTCCAGCCGGTTGAGTTTGCGTACCGATGCCAGCACACGAGTCGAATCGGTACGCTGTTTGCCTCGGGCTTTGAGCAGTCCTTTCTCTTGAGCGCGCTCCAGTAGCTTTTCTAGCAGCAGATGCTCTTGTTCACTCTCTATCAACCGACCTCGAAACTCGCTCAGAACGCTGAAGTCGAAGCCTTCGTCGGTTAGCTCTAGGCCTAGCAGGTATTTCCAATCGATGCGAGAACGGACGGAGTCAGCTGCCTGACGGTCAGACAGGTTTTCGCGGAATTGAAGCAGCGTTATCAGCGCTAGCCGCCAGGGCGGCAGGCCCGGCTGGCCAGTCTTTGAGAACAGCTCGACAAAGTCACTGTCCTCGAACACGCTGCCGAGTTCATCGCGCAGCGTCAGGTATGGATTGCCTTTCGGAAAGGCAGCTTTGGCGACTTGCTGGGTGAGGACTGGTATTTCAGCTATCGGTTGCGGCTTGATGGACACGGGCGATCGCGCTCCTAATGACTAGCGACTAGCCTCAGAATACCGATTTTTCGCTACTTTCGGAGTTCGCCAACAGTGTCCGGTCGGACACTGTTGGCGAACTCATGGAAAAGCCTCTAAATCCTTATAGCTAGCGGGTTATGCGGATTCCAATGCTTTGAACCGGGAAGTACGTGTCTTGGCTAGCGGCACATCGTTTATCCAGTTGACAATCCGGTCGATGTTGATGGCTGCGCCAATAGCCACATTCTGTAGATGCGTCTTCGGAAGACCCCGGTAGCGAGATCGCCTCAAGCCAAAGCCGCGAACCCCTTGCGAGATAGTGCCTTCAATCCCGGCTCTACGTTTGTATTGCTCCTGACCGGCTTCACTGCGATGCTGTTCTCTAGCCTGTTCTAGCGCTTCATGCTGTACTCGCGGGTGAAGGTTCAAACTCCGTTGCGGGCCACGAGTACACAGCGCTTTGGCATCGCATGTAGAGCAGTCACGACTACTGAACCTGGCTTGTATGTAGTCTCGATTATCTGGCATGACTCTGGGCTTCCAACTCTTCGAGACGTTTCCTTCTGGGCAAGTGACGGTTTCAGTTTCCCAGTTGATGTCAAACTTCGTTCCGTCGTAGCCGCCTTCTAACCTTGCCTGCCAGCTCATATCCTGACGAGCTGGCCCAACGATTTCAATCTGTTGTTCTTTTGCATTCACCAAGTGCTCTGCACTCACATAAGCGGAATCAACAAAGTGTTCTGATGGTGGCAGCTGTTTATCTAGAAGAGATTGGTGAATCGCTTCTGTACGCTGCGCTTCGTGGATGCTTGCATCTGTTGTTTCTATATGAGTAATTAGATGACACTGCTGGTCATCGCAGGTCTCACTCAGATGCACGACATACCCAACCCAGTTCACCCCACACCGAGAACGAAACCGAGCATCTACATCGTAGGGTGACTCGATACCAAACTTAGCGCGGGGCAGTTCCTTTTTTGCTTTCCAGCGCACTTGTGCATCCAGCGGCCCATCGGCATCGTACTCATAATGCCGTTCGAGCATGAGCTTCAGCGCTTGAATTCTTGGTAGGTGCTCCCAGTCAGCGAGCCGCGACGCTTCGAGACAGAACAGCAGATAGTAAGCATCTTCCCCTACCGCCTGCGCCCAGGCGTTTCGTTTTGCTTCCGATTTCGGCAACTGATAGTCTTCTACGCGGCGACCGTAGCGCTCGTACCAGTCGTCATTCGGGACGATGTCTGAGAGCCACTCTGGGGCAACGGTAGCCAGTTCGTTCAATGCAGCTCGCATCGTTTCGCCGACCAGCTCCAGCCGGTTGAGTTTGCGTACCGATGCCAGCACACGAGTCGCATCGGTACGCTGTTTGCCTCGGGGTTTGAGCAGTCCTTTCTCTTGAGCGCAGTCCAGTAGCTTTTCTAGCAGCAGATGCTCCTGTTCGCTTTCTATCAACCGATCTCGAAACTCGCTCAGGACGCTGAAATCAAAGCCTTCGTCGGTTAGCTCTAGGCCCAGCAGGTACTTCCAATCAATGCGAGAACGGACGGAGTCTGCTGCTTGACGGTCAGATAGGGTTTCGCGGAATTGTAGCAGTGTTATCAGTGCTAGTCTCCACGGGGGAAGTCCCGGCTGGCCTGTGTTTGAGAACAGGCCGATAAAGTCGCTGTCCTCGAACACTGTGCCGAGTTCATCCCGCAGCGTCAGGTATGGATTGCCTTTCGGAAAGGCAGCTTTGGCGACTTGCTGGGTGAGAGCTGGTATTTCGGCTATCGGTTGCGGCTTGATGGACACGGGCGATCGCACTCCTGATGACTAGCGACTAGCCTCAGAATACCGATTTTTCAATACTTTCGGAGTTCGCCAACAGTATCCGGTCGTTAAGACACTGATTGGGGTTCCGCCAGTTTGTTTTTTGAGGTTCACTATACACATTGCAGTATGCAGACCAAGGACGTACGCTTGGGAAAATCTGCACCAAACCTCGGGTTGGTTCATGGTCTCGTGAGCTAGTCGGGTCACATATTCTCAACGTCACCAGTGAATTCAGAAGGATTGGCAAAACACTCAGCATACAACTCAAAACACTGAGCAATTGACGCACCCATCTCACCCGCAACAGCAAGGGTTTTATCGAGGGAATCATCCTCCTCGATTACGAAATACTCGATAAAGAATTTCAGCATCCGACCGAGTTGAATCTCGTAGACTTTCGGGGGCAACGCCATTGGCCGCATTTGGATTTCGTGTCCATTTCGGCCCCAGTCTCGAACCCACCATGCGAGAAACTCAAGCGAGAGCCATGCTTCCGCCGACCTGTCGAAAATCACTTCGGTCTGAAGCATCACCTCATTGTCTCGACCACCGGCAGTTCGTGTGATGATCGCTTGGGGTAGGTCACCAAATCCTCCCGGCAACGACAGGTGTTCCAGTTCTACTTCGGCGAGCGGTTTTGGAGCGCAGAAACATCCTGCCACACCAGGAAGAGCAGAGAGTGCATCAATAAGCGATTGCACCTGAGGTGGGAATTTCAAGGGTAGTCCTTACTTTACGAATTAACAGAGTTGGTACCAGCGCAAGCAAGCCAAAGCTCAAAAATACGCAGCAGGCATAATAATAGACCCGCTGCTGTATTAAAGGCGTTGAGAAGAAAGAAGACTTTCAAAGTTTTCTAATACTTTTTCTATTGCGTGCTCTTGCAATTCTTCTCCATCGACCGAATCATGATAAATCCGATATAGTGGCCCGCGATTACCGTCATCACCATTGATGTAATAATAGTCTCCGCTTCCCAGCAAGCATGTCGCAACCGGGATGTAGTTATTTTTGACAACTAGAATTCCAGGATAATAGTTGGTTGATTCGTCAATGCATTGCTCGGCTGTCATAATGCGAAGCTCTCCACCTAAACCCGACAGGTCTGAGGCGTCATCTATTTCAAAATCGGCACCAGACACTTGATTGGTATTAACAAAATCCTTCCAGTATTCTGGAATCACGATCAGCTCCTAACTATTGACTCAATCTCCCCTCCCAGTCTATTTATCCCACTGATTCACCTAAGACAGACGTTCTTTGACTGTCCAAAAAGCAAATATCAAACTCACCTCATGAGACGAATGAGACAATAAAACCTAGTCCAGACCAGGAGTCATAATAAAAGCCACAAATACCTTTGTCTAAGGGGTGCTACAGTTATCTGCCAGAGCATAAGCCACAACCGAAACACGACAAACTTCGCCTTTGCATGCGAAATACATAAGTTAAGACTATAGCTCCCCTTTTTGCCAACCGCTGAAAGCCCCTATCCACGTTGATAAGGAAATCTGAACAGTCGGCTATATGAGCCCCGTATCCCCTACCTCTCAAAACTGAGTCCGGATGTCCAGAATAATACCGTATATTATTCTGGACATCCGGAAAACGGCCATGAATCAGGCAAAAACAAGGGCGCGATCGCACATTCCAGCTCGAAAAACGCGGCGGAAGACAAAAAAGGACGCGCCCACCAAGTTTTTTACCATCGGCGAAATCAAAGCGCTGCTGAATGAGGCTGGAGCGCTGCGCAAGCGGCCAGAACTGGCTACGGCTCTAATCGAAGTCTCTTTTAATCACGGACTGCGCAGTAGTGAAGCTGCTTTGTTGCAATGGGAAGATATCAGCTTCGACGATAGAACTATTTCGATCACTCGGCTAAAGGGTGGAGCGGCTGAAACCCTACACCCGATGATTGAAGACGACTATCGAGTTCTGTTGGACTTAAAGGAAATGTATGAACGAAAAGGCGTTTCTGCTACCCGTGAAGTGTTCAAAACAGAGAAAGGAAAGGGCCATCTTTGGTGAAATAACAACGATGGTTCACCAAAGATGGCGAAGAACGCAGGGGAGAAACCTACAGTGCGCCTGGTCTATCTGACTTGCTGAAGCGCATCATCAGACGGTGCGATGGCTTCGTACGCCAGGACCGGGCGTCCCACGGGTTGCGGCATTCGTGCGCTACTTATCTGGCGAAGGCGGGCAAGACGGAGCACCAGATTCAGCAGTGGCTCGGGCATACCTCGGCTCGGAACGCTAAGCGCTATATGGGCCGTATACTGCCCGACGTAGGCGATGCACTAAGGAAATCCCCGGCGCTGGAGCTGGATCAGAGTGTGTACGTGCCGCCAGGAGTGGCTTAGCGCTCACCGGCAAATCATTGGACGGCAACCGGGCAAGCAGAATAATACTTATCCATTGACGACTTCGTTGAGCGCCTCCTGAAGGACATCATCGCCGACGCCATGACGCTTCAAACTCTCAATTAGGGAGGAAACAGTATCGTTCTCTAATCGTTCTAGATCGCTGCGCAGGCCCTGGCCAATGTAAGTCCGAGCCAGCGGTTGATAGCCGGAAAAGCCAAGGAGAGGGGCTATACGCTTTAAGTCTTCTATGACATCTTCGGGCATCCGAATCGTCACCGTCGTCATCGGGCGATCCCGTTTGAGTCGCTTTTTAAGGGCAGGTATCGTCAGAAACTTCTGAGTTCTCAACAACCATACCTCCCTGGCTTATGTTCAACAGGAGCGCCAAGGATTAAAGCAACCAAAGATAGGCAGTCCCGTTACTCGTAGCTGTTATCAGATACTGGCTAGCGGAGAAAACAGGGGGAGGATAGAATCGCGTAGCCTCTTCAAAGTTGGCAATCGTACCAGCATGTTCAGAGATCAGCTCACCGGACTGATTGTAGAGATAGCTCATATCTTCATTAGCAGTTGTCATCACTACAAACTTTCCATCCTCAGAAGCTTTTGATAACTTACCTTCTAAAACGCTAATCTGCTGATTAGAAGACAAATCGTATAGATACGACAAGTCCTGAGCAGAGTCGTAAAGGAGCATCTGCGTACCCTGTATGGTAAGCGTTGAGAATATGCCATCAAAAGCAGCCGTTTCATTACCTCTCGAATCATAGAGGCGAGTACTGCTGTCTATGTCAGAGATGATGAGTCGCCCATCACTTGTAAATCCGTTGAACGTGCCTTCAATAGTCGCTATCTCTTCTGCCTGTAGATCATAGAGTACGGTCCGTCGATCTGTATAAGAGACTGCTAGTTGCTGACCGTCTGCTGTAAAGTCGTATCGCTCCACATCCCCCTCAAAGAAGCCAATTTCTTCTCCTGATACATCCTGTAGGTACAAGTCATACTGAAGAAATCCATAGTCTTCCGTTGATTGGTCGCGGGATGAGGCTATTCTATCGTTCGCTAAGTTGTAAGCCGCCTGTGGCCCCTTAAAGGTAGTCACTAACTCACCCGATAAGTCGTGAAGCGTAGAATACGCACTACCGCCACGGTCATATGCCTTGATGTATCGGTTACCTTCAATCTCAACTACCCTTGGGGAAGCACCTTGGAAGGCAGCAAGCTCATTGCCAGATGTATCGTACAAGTACGATTGAACGCCGGAGACGGCTGGAGCTGACGTCAGTAAACGCTTCTTTCCCTCTGATACCTCAAAAATGCCTATTATTCGACCTTTAGCCGAAGCCACTTCATTGCCAGACCAGTCATACAGATAACCGCGATCGCTATCGTCATCGTAAGTAGTAATCTGTCTACTATCCTCAAACATTCTAGGAGAGTCTCCGGATAGCGTAGCAATCTTATCTCCTGACAAATTGTACAAATAAGAGGTGTCAACAACTTCAGTCGTAATTCGCTGACTATCTGTATCTACCTGGCCAACCTTACCCGCTAAGGCGATAGTCTGCTTACCAGAGAGATCATAAGCAACCGAGCGATTCCTACTACTATCGTATGTCAGTATCCATGAATCGTCTGGTACAAAGCTGCGGAATTGTTCACTAGAAGGGAAGGTAACGATCTCGTTGCCAGATAGGTCGTATAGCGTATAAACCTGTTCGCAGCTTTCATCAAGATGATATGTCACCAGTCTCTGCTCTTGCCAACTAATCTTATGAAGCATTCCTTTAAGAACAGCCGTCTCGTGTCCCGTCGTGTCACGCACAACAACGTCCTGCTGTTTGTCTGCTCTTTGCTGTTGACATAAAAGCGCTGACGCTTCCTGCCTCTGTGCTTCTATTCTTCGATGTTCTGCCTGTTTTCTTAGAGTATGTCCTACTACAACCGTTGTTAGAACAACAGCGCTAACAAAAAGTACCTTCTGAATACGCATTTGGATGTTTTTACTAGATCGCAACTGTTTCCTGCACGCTTGGTTAAATACAGGCTGGCGTGTCACTTTCCGCAGATTACGAGTCAATAGTAGCAAGCGTAGCTAATGCCAACCTTCGTAATGAATCTCGGAAAGGCTCGACTCGACGACTTCAGCTATCCCCTGATCTTCCAATTGTTGACCTTCGGTGATGCTTTTCCTCCTGTCGCTTTTTCTTCCTCGAACTGTCGCTGTCGCTAAACCTAACTGGGCTGATAGAACTCGTTGTCCACCTGACCGTTTGCAGATAGGAGTACACTGCGCAATCCTAATCGCCTTTCGGAGTGACAGCCTACGAACAGCTATACTTAGGCAGAAACTTTCTACCTAACCCTCTTATTTGGATGATTAGGTAGACGAGATTCCACCTATCTATCCTCACAGGATAATTAGGCAGACATATTTCTATCTAATCTGTCATTTAGGGTGAATAGGTAGAATCTTTCCCTCTAATAAATAGTGAGCTGGAGGAATAGGTGATTTTCATTGGTCGGGATGAAGAGCATCTCGAACTGGAAGAGATGGAAAGGGTGCCGAAACATCTCCCAACACCCGGAGATGTGCGGGTCAAAGTTACTCTCAGACTTCAGGATTTTCGCGGTAGCTACCCCAATGTGTGGCTGTGGAAGCCTGACTTAGAGAGGTTTGTCGGGGAACTGAAGTTGCTCGTCGAGACTCGCAAGACCAAGGCGAAGCTCAATGCAATGAGCCCAGAAGAGTTCTCTCTTGAGTTGAGGCCCTATGACTCCCTCGGACACTTCGAGGCCAGCGTGCGGCTCGGACGTTGCCAGTACAGCGGACCAACCTACTGGCCTACGATGATTGCGGGAGGTTTCGAGATCGAGCCAAGCCAGCTCCAATCAATCTTGGCTTCGTTCCAATCATTGTTAGAACCGGCCTTTGAGTAGTTTTGGCACAGGATCGTACGCTAAGGCTGAACCCTTTACTGCTTAAGGCTTCTGAAATAGTAACTATGAACTATAGCTGAGACCCTATCTTTGTACTATTTAATCCTTACTCTAATTGGTACAGGAAAATAGAACGACATATCAAGGGTTTCAGCCCCCTTCAGCCAGATAGGTTTAATTGGTACAGACATGAAAGTGGCTTAGCGCTCACCGGCAAATCATTGGACTGCAACCAGGCAAGCAAAATAATACTTATCCATTGACGACTTCGTTGAGCGCTTTCTGAAGGACATCATCGCCGACGCCCTGCCGCTTCAAACTCTCAATCAGGGCGGAAACGGTGTCGTTCTCTAGTCGCTCTAGATCGCTGCGTAGGCCCTGGCCAATGTAAGTCCGAGCCAGCGGTTGATAGCCGGAAAAACCAAGGAGAGGGGCTATACGCTTTAAGTCTTCTATGACATCTTCGGGCATCCGAATCGTCACCGTCGTCATGGGCCGCTCCCGTTTGAGTCGCTTTTTGAGGGCTTCAGGCTTCATAGTATTCGCGCTCCTTTCGAGTCGCTTTGCGAGCGGACACAATTCGGATGTAGTCGTCTTCGCGTTCTACGAACACGACGAATAAGAGGTTCCAGCGCTTGTCTAGCGCAATCACAGCATCCCTTACCTCATCGTTGCGACTGGCATCGACGACCACTAAAAGGGGGGTCAAAGAATGCTTCGGCGGCTTGAGGAAACGTGATGCCGTCGTGCTTAACTGGGTTAGCTGCTGCCTTCTGGTCGTTCCAGACGAAGGTGACGCCATTGAGCGGGAAGTACACATCCATAGAGATCAGTATAGTCAAACGTATTTACAATGTAAACACGATCAATACAACTCGCTAAATGGCTGAATCCGTTGTTACTGGAGGATTGCGCACGAAAAACCGTACTCTAAAATAGTCTTGCAAACGGTGGTTATGAGACAGTGGTACAGGGCGTGATTGCAAAATTTTGTCGCCTGAGCTATCTGTGAGAATGCAGTGGAAGGTTGCTTACTACGACTGAGCATTTTCCTTTGGCAACTTCGCAAGATGAGTGAGATATTAGAGTCACCCTCCAGTGAATTCTGAGAAGTCAATATGTTGGAATGGTTGGCAGCCTCAACGGGTGTAGAGCTGAGTAAGCTGATTCTTGAGCAAGTTCTTGATTTAGGTAAGCCCGTTCTAGAAGGATATGTTCAGGATTTTTTCAAGGGTTGCTTAGATAGCGGAGTTGCTCGCCTAAATGGGGTATGGCCCCGACTCGTGCAAAATCCAGCCATATGCTGAAAGCGTTGTAACGACTGGGTTACAGCTTCTAAAAGTTAGACCTTTCAGAAAAGTACTAACTAACAGACGCTAAATCAGGCTGCTTCTGATGGTGGCGAGATCGGCAAATCGTATTGCAGCGGCGGCGGCTGACGCGCGATGTCGAGATGATACTGCCCCAGCCGAATGAGGTGATCCGTGCCATAGGGATTGATGCCAGCCACCGCCGTTGGGTCGATGTGATGACCTTCCTGGGCCAGCTCATTGAGAATACGACTCATCTCAAAGACGTTGTAGAGAACGACGCAGTTGGCCACCAAATGGTTGTACTTGATGCGTTTACGCAACTCCTCCCGGTCATTGGTTCTGAGCACCCCCATATCGCCAAAAGCCAGCCACTGGACAAAGGCATTGAACGATTCACTCTTGTTTGTCGCGCCCTGTACCTTGGCTCTAAGCTTGGCACTGTGAATATACTCCATCAAGAAGCCCGTTCTGACTGCCGAACCCAGGGTATGAAAGGCCTTAAAAAGTTTGTTCTTTCTGCTGTTGGTGCTCAGCTTTCTCAAGATCGTAGAGGCACTGATCTTGCCCGCTATAATCGAGAACACCACCCGCAACATATCCGGCAAGTGCGTCTCAATGAGATCCCAATCCACCGTGTCAGAAAACAACACATCTATATGCTGACAAGACGTCTCTGTGTCTGCCCGATAGAAAGTCAGCTCTCTCAAATTGCGAATACGCGGCATCAGCTTGATGCCCAATAGATAAGCCAGTCCAAAGACCGTCAGACTCTGGGAATGTGTGTCGCCGTGCAGCGTATCAGGCTGGATATCCGAGTGATTATTCAACAGCCCATCAAAGAGATAGAGCGCCTCATAAACACCGCAGGGAATGAAATGGCTAAAGAGCGCGATGTAGTTGTCGGCCACATGGTAGTAACCAAGGCCACCGTAGCCGCCATAGCGGATGTGGTACTCAGCCAGCAGATTATTCTCGTAGATATCCCACTTGGTGCCATCCACCGAGGCGCTTTTACCCACCCCCCAGAACCTGGGTAAGACAAAGCGGTTGTAGCCATTGACCACAGATTCAACCGCATAGTGCAGCTGCGTATCGCTGACATGCCGCTGATTCACCCGTGAAAGCTGCTTGCGGTCAAAGAGCGAAAGCGACTGGGCCAGCTGCGAGGGGCCGATGTTACAGCCGTAGCAAAAGGTTGTGGCCAGATAGCGAGCAACAGGATTCTCCATTTTGGCTTCATAGCCCGAGACCGGCTTGAAATGCTTCGTCCACGTCAGCCACTGCTCCGTATCGACCAGCACATCGAGCAGATTGACCGGCTTCATCCGTTCGTTGATCAGCTTCTTCAATTTCTTTGCGGCTTTTCGACTCTTCGCCTTCGCCTTGCGGATGACCAAACGGTCTGACTTGAAGTAGACGTCCGTATTGGCGGGAAACCCCTCATCGGTTTCCTCAATTTTGTCTGTCAGCCACGCTCTGACATGTTCGACAAAAGCTGCCCCTTCAGTAGGAAAGCCCAGCTGCTCGGCATAGTCAGCCAGATAATCTTGCATCTCATCCCAAGGAATCAGCTGCGCGAGATAGTCACCAAAGGCCGAACTGCCTTCAATGTAAAGGTCACCAGACTTGAGACCCAGCAGAATGTGAGAGAACACGCAGAGTTCAAAGTACTGACGATGCACCTGGGTGGGCACCGTGGCTCGATTCTTCTCACCCGTTACCAGCGGCCACCACTTTGTGGGCACCCAGCTCAGGCTCATTTTCATTTGAGGCGTAGGGGCTGCATCCGTCTCGCCTGAAGCGTTTCCGCCAGTCAACGGTAGCCAAGTTTTCCGAGAGCCTCGATGGGCTCGGATGAACGCAATCGCTGCGGCCAGGGAGTCATCCTGGGTGCTGGGATAGAGCGGAACGACCGACAGAAAGCGAAACAGCACCGCCCGATGAGAACGATAGAACTTCGGCAGAAAGGGCAGGTAATTGTTACCAGCATAGGCCAAGTGATCGTCACACTGTGCGATCAGCTCCTGTGGATCGTCGCCAAGGACGCAACCAACGGCAACAAAGCGATCTGTTATTTCACCATCGGTGCTGTGAGCGATCGCCACCTGTCGCAATTTTGAGATCAGCTCATCGGTGCGCTGCTGACTTTCTATCCGATAGTTTTCCAGTGCTTCCTTGGCCTTGTAGTGCATTCGCCTCATGCGTTTGATAAACACCTCAGCGATGTCGTCGAGCGTTTGAGCGTAGCGCCGTTGCAGGAGGGCTATTGCCAGGGTCTGTCGTTTGGCCTCTGGCAACTCCTTCATTTGATTGGCGTCTAGTGCCTGGGCCTGGGCCGCAAAGTTCATTCGCTTGACGTCAGGCATCGCTGAGAAGGCTTCGCCTGCCACCTGCAAAGGCTGTAGCCAGCGCAGTCGCTCTATCAGACTTTGCAACTCACCAAGTTTTGGACTCCCCGGCTCCTGCTTTACCTCGTACCAAAGTGTTGTTGTTTCACTAACCGCACAGTAGAACAACTGTGAAAGCTGCATCTGTTCTGCGCCGTTCAAAGCATCACTCACCCTTTGATAAAGTTTGTTGTTATGAGTGACACGTACCTCTTTAGCCGCTCTCTCTAGCGTCGAAAAGGCAGGCAGTTGAAATCGTTCTTTGACCAGCTCCTCCAGGGCGACATTAATCAAATCGACCAGGTCATGCTGGGTTTCTATAGCTGTTTCCATCGCTGAAAACATTACTTGGCGTGCTGCCGTAGCAAAGGGCTGCACCTCCAAATGTTGACGAATGGCCTTCACATGACGCTGGCGGGTGCCAGAGGTGTCGTAGCCAGCGATATCTTCTGGCGTTAGCTGACTGTCAACACTGGCGGCGACGCGGCGAATGATAGTGCTCGACACCTTCGCTAGCTGCATGGGATAGCCCACTGTTTGAAAGGTCTTGAGCAGGACTAGAAAACTGACGATGGGCAGCTCGCCTTTTGTGATTCGCTTCGCTAGGGCGATCTCCTCATCGGTGGGTGTGTAGAGGGTTTCTAAGGCTTCTGGGCTGGGGTTACTCTTCAACCTGGGATAGGCGGTTTCTTCAACGCTGGGCACGGGCGAATTCCTCGCGATAGATGTCCTTTACTCTGCTTTTTCGGGCGCGGTGTAGGCGGTGCCGCAGTAGGGACAGAAGCGGTGTTTCAGAGAAGTAATAGGAGACTCGCACTGAACGCACTGGTGGCGCAGGCCGCTGCCACAGCGAAAGCAATAGTGGGCATGAACGTGTAGCCACATGGGGTCTGGTGCATTACCCGGTTTCCAGCACTGCGGGCAAAACTTGAGTGCGCCAGTCTCCTCAACGGCGATCCCTTTTGCGGCTGCCTCCAAATGAGCTTCGGGGACGTCCAGGGCGTAGGCTAGCCCGCGTTTAGTCTTGGCCTTGAGCACCGTCGTGTGGCCACGTTCAATCTTGCCGATGCTCTGGGCATGGATGCCGGACTTCTCGGCCACGGCTTGCTGGCTCATACCGAGGGCTAAGCGGAGCCGGTGGACGTAATCAGCCAGCGATTCTCCGGGCTTTGGGACGTTTGAGGATTTCAAAGCTTTAATAAACTAACGTAAAAACTATCTGTCTAAACGATAGAGTAAAGGCTAGTCTTTGCTGCTAGCGTTTACCTTTATTTCACGACCATGTCGATTTCTCTAGCGATGGTGACCACGCAGTTTTTAGATCGACCTGGGCTCGCTCAGAAGACGGTGAAATCCTATGAGCATACGCTGATGCCCTTGCTATCTAAGTACGGCAGCTGGCCAATAGAAATTTGCGATCGTACCATCCTTACTGAGTATCTCGACAGCCTCTCGCACTTGGCCTACACGACTCACCATCGGCATCAGGCAACCATTCAGGCTTTGTTCAACTACGCGGTAGAACAACAACATATCAAGGCGAACCCGATTGCCAAACTGAAGCGACGCAAGCCAGATGCTGATAAGGGCGAACACGGCTCTGATGAGGTGATTCGCTATCTTACAGCAGACCAAGTTAGACGGATGTATCGAGCGGTTGAAACAGATTGTCGCACTCACACAATTGTCAGGTTGTTGCACCGTAGCGGCGCACGAATTTCAGAACTGCTGGCGCTTGATCTTGATGCGGTGAATCTTGAACAACAGAAGTTTCAAGTCGTTGGCAAGGGCAACAAGCAGCGCTGGTGCTTTTACAGCGATGACGCGGCTCAGCTGCTCAACACCTATCTCAAGCACTATCGGCATCATCGCTGTCCGGCTCTATTCACCGCACAGCAGCCGATAGCGAGCAGTGTCGGTCGTCTCAGCTACCGCACGGTTCATCAGAACTGGCGACGGTTGATTGCAGATATTCCCGAGCTAGAAGGGGCTAGGCTGCATGACTTGCGCCATACCTTTGCCACTGAGCGAGTGGGGCTGATGGGGATTGAGGAGCTGAGAGCCTTGATGGGGCATGAGTCCATTATGACCACGCTGAGATATCAGAAGGTCACCTCAGCCCGCGCTGAAACAGTCGCTCAAAGCGCGCTTAAAAAGCTATCTAATTAGGCAGCATAATTTCTGAGCTTGGGCCTTTAGTTTTTTAGACTATGCAGAGTATTGGGGTTACTCTGCCTCAGCAAACTATGGCTAAGAGCGTATGTACTACTTAATGACTCCCTGGTCAGGGTGCTAAAGAAACGGACTCTCAGAGTTCATCAACGATCTTCCGCGCTTTCGCGCATTTCTTTGTACTCTCCCTACCTCCGAAAGTGGTCAGACGGCAACTGGGCCCAGCTTTCAGCCACAGCCAACATTTGCTGACCCTCTTCAAAGCCGAGCTGCAAGCAGAGCAAGCCAGTGGAGATGCGCTCCAAGAACCCCCATTGCCAAATGGCCTCTGGCTCAACTTTTGCTAACTCAGCTAGCCGATAGCAGCGTGCTAGGCCGAGTTGGAGCGGGTCACCAGCAATTAACTCCTCGCTCCACTCCCGCATGGGGATAGCGAGGTCGTAGGCACGTTCGACAAAGAGGCCGTCGGGGTCGATGAGCTTGAAGCGGTGCGGTCGAGTGCCTGGAACGAGGAGCGTGTTCCACGGATGGGCATCCCCGTGAGCGAGTACGGCTGAGCTGGGGTCGAAGCGCTGTCGGCACTCGCTTGCAAAGCCGAGCGCCGTTTCAATGACTGGGGCGGAACAGGGATGACTCAAGTCACGCCAAGTCGCATTGATGAAATCGCGAAGACTGTCTGCTTTCTCTGCGCCGTTTGTGTACCGCTCTCTGTCAAGAGGAACCACCCATGCTTCAATGAGAGTCTCACAGATAATAGAGAGCTGCGAATCAACCGTCAGCTTCATGTCGGCTAAAGTCGGGCCGAGACGTTCAAGAAGGATGGCCTCGTGCGATTCATCAACGGCATACACCTCGGCATAGCCACGCCCTTGCGCCGCAACCATCGTTGCAACCTCGCCTGCGCTGGCGCTTTGTCTGGGAGGAAATACCTTCAGTACTGCCGCCCGTCCGTCCGAGGTTATCGCTTCAACGACGAGAGCCTCCGTTCCGCCAGTGAGGGCTTGTCCAATAGTGAGCCTCCATAGAGCTGCTAGGGTGCCTACCCTATGACCGAGTTCATCAAGCCACGCCTCACCCACTGCACCGGATTCAAGCGCCTTTTTTCTGACGGGTTCTGGGATGTCAATACGAGCTTGCATGATACATCTAAAATCTCTGACGTCCACTGTAGCAAGGTGTTCGTCTACTCTAAACTCAGGTATGCACAAGAAGTCGTCTAGTCTACATTGTGAGTAATCTCGACATCATTACCATTGAGCCTGATAAGTGTAGCGGCAAGCTATACATCTGGCAGATGCGAATTGCGGTCTACGATGTCCTTGGCTGGATAGGCTAGGTTGATAAGAAAATGATGGAAATTCAAGATATCGCACTCTGGCTCCTGGCCTTTGCTTTAATCATTCATACAATTGAAGAAGGCTGGTTGCCCGAATACGAAGGCAAGCAGTCGGATTGGAAAGCACTCGTTTTTAATCGTTCTCTTTTTCTTGAATACTTGCCTATTTTTATTTTTGCGATCGTCTTAGCTGCCATCGGATGGCACTTGCCTCTTCTCTCAGGAATTTTACCTGCTATAGGGCTGACACATCCGGTGCTAGATCATGTTGGTTTAAGTTGGAAAACACAGCATCTCCGGCCTGGTAGCTGGACAGGGATTCTTCTCTTTTTTCCCCTCAGCGTTTGGTTTTATATCATTAGCAACGCCCAGAATCTGTTGAAGCCATATGAGCTGTTAATTAGCGGAACCATTGGCTTAGCGATCTCGATATGGCTATTCTGGATGGTTGAGCAAGACATTCAGAAAGGCTAAGCCCACCTCTGGTTCAGGATGATTAGAGCGCGATCCGTGTAAGCAGGACAGGATCATCTCGATATGCCCGTCAGCCACTGCTGCATTACGAGCAAGCCACCATCAAAAACGGCTGGATTTAGTGTCTGTTAGTTAGTACTTTTCTGGAGCATATAATCTTCGACGGCTGTAATCCAATCTTCACAGTGCTTTCAGCATATGGCTAGATTTTGCACGAGTCGGGGCCACACCCCCTCCTGGTCACCACTTAGCGATGACCCAAAAATGTTGACAGGTTCATACTGCCAACCGTCTACCTGAGTTCGTACCTGAGTTGGCTTAACTTTTGCCTGAGTTCAAGCCTGAGGCCACTAAGCGAGACAAACATCAGAACGTTCCTTGCCCTGCTGTTCAAAGATAAACTGCGGGGTGCCCGAATCATTCATAAGGCAATGAACTTGCTAAACCATGCATTTGGATAAAGTCGAGCTAAGAATCGAGCTGTTTCGAGGTTTTGTAAAGGGGATTCAAGCGATCATTATGCTACACCATAGCCTGTATACGGACGCTTATAAGCAGGATGCAATCCCAACACAATATCTTCCTTAGGGATGCCCATGTTAACAAGTTCTTGGCCTACATCAATATCAGTAGTATTTTGCTGAAGCCAGATTTTGCCATCTTTGATATCGAAATGAAGAATAGTGTGATAGATACGGTCTAGCTCGTCCCAACCAACGCTCATAAGCTGATAATGGTCACGGGTGGTATCAAAAAATAGTTGATTTTCGACGTTTTTCTCTTTCGTTTTGAAAAGGCTATTTTGCTCCAACAGTGCTTGAATAGCTTTCCGGTAACGCGCTATTTTATCCACCGTACTATCTCCTCCGATACTGGGTTATATACAATTACCTTGATTTCGTGCTGCTCTACGGCAACCTGAGCAAAACGACTCTGAAAAAAAGTTTTGTAGATTTCTGAAGGAACCGCCAGAAAAATCTGGCGCTCTGGCTCTTTCTCTTTAAGGATAATTCTGTAGGTAAGAAATTGACCCAAGGCCGTGTGAAAATCACTGATAGGAGAAGGGCTGATAAAACTTTTAATTTCAACAGCAATCTTTTCTTCTCCCCGCTCTGCAGCAAGCAGTCGCTCTGCGGCCAAGTCAATTTTCACCCTTACTTCTTCCCATCTGAGCTCTAGAGGGTCGCTGGAAATGTTCCACTGCTCTTTCTCCAGGCCGCGTCTTACAGCATCGTGAAAAACATCCTTCCGGCTCATAATTATTGCCTTCCTTAGCGGTTGCCCCTACCTACAGATTGAGCCAGCAGCGATCGCATAAACCCCTGACTTGACTGCTTCGCCTTCGCCTCATTGGCCGCAACCAAAGCAAAACCTGCACTACGGATGGCAGACTCTGCAATTGCAGGTGTCCTAAGACCGCTAATCCAATGATCAATAGAACTTGCGATGTGCGACCCCAACAGCAGCAACCAACTTCCCTTGAGACCAGCCCATCGCTCACGTGTAGTCCCTGCATAGTCAGACAGCAGAGTTTCAAACGCCTTTAACAGCGCTTCTTCCTCGACATCCAGACAAGCTTGATGAAGCTTCACAATGCTCGTGGTTGATCGCTTGCTGGGCAATGAGTGTGATCGCATTCTGGCTTCCGAGATTATCAACTTGGGCAAAGGATTTCTACGGTGTATTCGTTACAGACAATCGATTGAGACATTACAGATTTTCAGAGAGTTAATACCTTTGAATCAATCTTTAGATTTTTCAGCCTGCGCCACAACTAACTGCTCAATCCTTTCTTTCACAAGAGTCCGTATTTTGCCAGCCAAAGACAGCTCTTCCCATGCAGCGTCTTTCCTGCAAGTCTCAATATCCTCGCGTAAGTCACCAATATCAATTGTTAGCCGATCTTGCTTTTTCTTTTCAGCCATCTAAAGAGCTTTAAACCGCCTGCCCACTACGGCTCACAGTCTATCGTTAAAGCCCAATGCTTCAATTTTTGAACCATTTATCATCTAAAAATGATAAATGGTTATTTTTGATGATACTATTCATCTGAGAACATATCCCAAGGCCTATTTCTCTTTGCTTACTACTCAGTTACTTACACATCACTGCAATGAATGACTTTCTAAAACCCGACCTAGACGCGATCGCCCGCAACCTCATCTACCTGAACCTCGGCCATCTCACCCTTGAAGAAGCCATCAACTTCGAGCACGAGCTGAGCGTAATCGCCTCTCTCAACGAAGCTATCGAAATCACAACCACTGCCCTCCATAGCCCACAGCCAGACCTCTGGCAAAAGGTATTTCCGCTGCTCTCCGACGCAGCTGCCCTCCTGAGCAGCCACATCGCGCCGCTCATCGCCCTCAACGCAGAACGCGCCGAGGACTTCCAGCTATGCGAGCAGGCCGAAGAAAAAGCAGTCGCCTTCTCCTGTCACTAGCCTCTTTTTGGCCTAAAACCCTTCCCACCACAGCCCACCCCGCCTATCAGTGTCCTGCGCCTCTAGGTGCTCGCTCATCGCTCGGTCCTCACTCACCGCTCGGTGACACCGTCCATGTCAAAAGTCCAACCCAACCACATCTCAGCCACGCAGCGCCCACGACAGACTAATGGTTTCAGCCACCCATCGCTCACCACCACCCACTATTACCGTCCTTGCCAAAGAATGCAGCGGTGGGGTCAGCCTCAGGCAGCTTGCCAAAGAACTCGGCGCAGATCCATCTAACGTCCGCAAAGCCAAAAAGTGGCTCATCGACAACCGCCATCCCACATTCAAGGGCTACATCCCCGAATCGTCTCTAAACGCCGCACAGGCCGAAGCCATCATTCTCTACCGCAGCTACACCACTAGCGGCATCAAAGGTGACGCGCTCACCGAACGGATGTTTCCTGATACCGCCGGGGTCAACGCCAAGAAAAACGCCCTTCGCGATCTATTTCAACAAGCCAACCTCGCCCCCGAACTCGCCGCCCGGCTCACGTATTCCATCATGGAGATTTTCAACGAATGAAATTTAACAAGCTCGCCAAAGAACTCGACCTCAGCGTCAGCGAACTCGCCGATAAAGCCTCCGATATCCTGCCGAATGCCAACGGCGGCACAGACGTCAGAGACCCGCAGAAAGCGCAAATTATCGCACTGCTGCAGGCACCTACATCTGACGTCATCTCTATTACTTGCGACGGCACCGACCCGATTCTCTCTATCCTTACTGAACGCATCGAGCAAGAGCAGCAGCTGGAGACACCCGAGCGGGTCGTGGACCAGATGATCGAGCGCTATCTAGAAAATCCCGAAGACCTGCCCACTGACGAAGACTACCGCGCGGGCATCGTTACCTACGTCGATCTTGTAAAAAAGCGCCACACCCGCAGACAGCAGCAGTCCTCAAAACTGCGATCGCTCTTAAGCAAACAAAGCAGCAGTGGCTCAGCGGCGGAACCCTTAGCGCTAGAGCGCTTCTACAGCAGCGGGCAGGCCAGCGCAAACGGCAACGGTGCGCTCAGCGGCAGTTCGCCGTCGCCGCAGCTCAGCGCCGCCAGTTCTTAAGCCACCTCTTACACGAGATCGCACAGTTTCACCTAGCCCTAGAAATATCCGCATCTACTGTTCACCTGTCCCCCTACTGGAGACGTTCTATGACGACGACCACTGCTCCTCCTAAGACAACGACCTCTGAGACAAAGAAGGTCATACATAGCAAAAAACCCTTGCTGCACTACGCCGCCTACTTCATTGGCATTGGCAGCCTAGTATTTATCGCCCAAAGCGATGAACCCAGACAGCTCGAAACAGCGCTGCTAGCCGGTGCGATTTCCTCAGGATCTGTCATCTCCCGAGACTGGTTTAAAGCCCGGCTAGATCCGAGTATGGCCAACGACCCAGGCGCACTCATTAGCCTATTTAACGAAATGCTTCATGCGGGCCGCGCCCAGGTCAACGCCAACGCAGCTCACCTCAAGCGCGTGGAGTTCTTACAGACAGATTTAACTGAGGCGATGCGCTCGTTTAACGATCTACTTCGCCTGAGCCCAGAAGAGATAGAACAGCGGCTACAGAGCCTGCAGGGCGCTAATCTCACCCACGCACTTTCAGCGATAGAGCCGCCAGCGCCAGCTGAAAACGGGCACATACCCCCTGCTGGTGAAACCCACCGGCAAGAGAGCACCACTCTGCGACAGAGCTTTCGTCAACATCGCCCCGGCTTTGATGCTTGAGGTATCGCCATGAGCTGCAAAATCACAATTGAAATAGACGGCCACACCGAGCAGGCACTGCTGCCGGTCATTCGTAGCGTGGCCGAGCGCTACCCAGGGCTACTGACAGGCAACATGCCAGCGCCCGGTGAGAGCGTCGATGGCGAAAATCCCATCCTGCTCCAGCAGCAGATTCAGCAGCTGATGCTTCAAAACCAGCTGCTGCAGAGCCAGATTGCAGGCAATCAGCAGGCGCTACCGGCAGAGGCCAATCCGGTAAGAGCGCTGCTTCCAGAGGAAGCCGATGTAAGCGATCAGGGCGGTGAGGACACTTCGCAGCGGCCAGCGCTTCCTGCCCAGTACCAAACGGGGCCAGCGGCAGCAGCCACGCACTGGGCACGTAGCACTGTTGTGAACTGCTGGCGGCTACTTGTCTGGCTGTGCTTTGGCCAAGACTGGCTGGTGGTGAGTCTGCTCCTTAGCGGCGCGGTATTCACCGTCCTGGCGATGAAACCGCAGCTGCTAAAGCGAGTGCAACTGCTGCCTGAATTTATGGACTCATCCGGCGAGCGGCCAGGAGCGGTCGTAAGCCCAGCAGCGCCAGATGAGCCCCCGCTAGAAAACCAATCGGGACAGCCGCCTAATCAAGCCAGTCAGTCACCGACTACCCCGCCCGCAGACCCGGCGTCCAAAGCTGGCAGTCATCCACCCCCACCCCCTGCCTTTCAAACTGAGCAATAGCCCTTTTTAGAACTATGGCCTACGACCACAAAACCTATGGCGCTTCTCCCTTTGATTCCTCGCAGGCCGCTGCAACAGCGGCAAATCGCGGTGGAAAAAGCAGCCGGAAAAAGCAACAAGCGCAGAATACTGAAGCGCTAAGCGATTACATGGAAGATAGCGCTGATGGTTCTACCGAAGATGCTAACCCATCGCTCTCAGCAGCCGAAAACACTTCAGAAGCCCGGGCAGAAGAGACTTCTCCAGCCTTGCCTACAACCTACGCGCCCGTGCTCAAATCAAAAGCGAGTAAAGTCTCTCTCTTCTATCTACCAAAGGGCCGTGTAACCGGGCTAAGCATTCTTGGAGAAGGGTTTGTCTGGCTATTGGGCTGGGGTACCGTTGGCTTTTTTCGCGCCTACGTGCCTAAATCCGCGCTGTTGCTGTGCGACACGCTATTTACGCCATGGGGTATGGCAGGCGGCACGTTGCTCAGCGCTCTGCTCGTCGGCCAGCTGCTACGGCGCTATGAACTCAAACTTGGCTCGCTTAGAACGCTAGCCACAACAGCGATTGAATACGGCGAGTCCCATCACCGCGCTGACGCTCAAAACGATATTTACCAGCTGCTAACAGAAGCCGAAGCGCGAACTCAAAAAGCCAGCAGCTGGGTGGTTAGCTGGCTGCTCGCCCTTAGCGCTCTGTTCGTAATTGGCTCGTTTTATTAGCAGCGTACAAGCTGGCGGTTCACAACTTCTCTTTCTTTTTCATCCAGTATCTACTAACAGCTATGCTCTCACTCAAGCGCATCAACCGCACGGATCTAAAAAGTACAGAAGAACAGCTACCCAAAGACGTCGACCCCCAGGTACGCATTCGCATTCTCGTAGAATCGGCGATGGAGCAGTCCCGGTTCTCCGATAGCGACAGCGATCTGGTGGCCCGCGAGTTGGCTGGCGAGCTCCTTAAGATAGACGCAGGACTCTCAGATGTGCGAGTAGCCGTTCAAACGCTATACCAGGAGGACCGCGCTGGCGCGCAGGCCTACCTAGCGTACCTAGCAGCGCGTGGCTTTCCGCCGCCGCCGCCTTCAGCAGATGAGCCGTCAGAGCCCACTGCTGAGCAAACGGCACCGAGGCAAACAGCACCTGAGCAACTGGCGATCGCACAGCGCCAGGAAATAACCCGGCATCAGCTGGGCCAGTCTGCCGTAGGCACTCAGGCGCTCAGCACTATTGACCTCTACAGCGGTAATCTCATCGCAGAGCTGGTTACCAACAGCGCCTACTCCGCACTGGTGTTCGGAGAGCGGCGCAGCGGTACGAGTGCTATTTTGCGCGCGATTGTCTATGACCAGCTCGGTAAGTCGGGGCAAACCATTCTTGATATTCTCGATCTCCACAGCGGCAAGTGGGGCGGGCTAGAGGAAATTCGCCTGTCAGACGGCAGTCAGATTGTGGTTTATCACACAGTTGCCATCCACAGCGATATTGCCGCTATCGCCAGAAAACTCTCGTCGGTAGCCGCTGAAGTCAGACGCCGTCAGCGCGATTTGAACAACCCATCGCTGACAGCAGAAAAAGAGAGTGTTCCCTATCTCTTTTTAATTGACGGGCTCAGCGAAATTCACGGAGCGCTGCCAGGATGGAGTGCGGATCGGCGCAGTAAAGATGAAACGCTAAGCCTGGCCGCTAGCCAGCTGCGCTTTGTGCTCTGCCATGGCCCGGCAGTCGGCGTTTCATGCGTGGCTAGCGCGCGTAGCCACGACAGCTGTCTGTGTGATGTGGCAGCGCTAGGAGAAACCCGGCTGTTGTTCTTAGGGCGAATTAGCAAAGGGCACAATGGCGGCTACCGGGCGATAGATAAAGCAGTTGAAGATAAAGCGCTTTTGCCATCGCCCCACGACCGCAACCGCTACCGGGAGGTCCTATCGGCCATTAAAAAGCTGGTGTGTCCCGTTGTTTTTACGCCAAACGGGATTCCCAGACTGGGCAAACTAGCCAACTTCTCAGGGTATCTCCATGAGGATTTGCTAGCGCACTATCAACAAACCCTGGAGGCGCAAGCGTGATGAAAAGGAGGCAGTTTATTAAAGCAGCGATACTCTCAGCGCTAGGTGCCAGTGCGGCTAAAGGTGCGGTTAAAGCAGGCGCACTAAAGCGAGGAGGCCGCGATGGGTTGGGAGATATTTTCACCTACCTGGACCGGCAAATCACCCCTAGCGTGGCCGCGCAGATGGCCGCGCAAAACGTCAGCGACTACGGCAAGCTCAGCGAAGGCGATATCTTCTGGTCAGTCATGTGGCCATACATGTATACGGTCGGGAAAGCAGAAGGCACGGTGGGTAACAGCCTGGGTCTTAACCCCTACAACATTATCTATACCTACGACACCTTCGAGAGCTACGCAGACCACCCACGCCGCGCCTATCCGATTCTGGATGACTATGGCCAGCCCACAGGAGAAAAGAGCGACGCGGCGGGCTGGCCCCAATTCATCAGCACCACCTGGGACGAGGTCGTTGCAGATAATTCCTTTTGGTATGACGGCCCGGCCTTTCAACCGGCCAACCAGGACCTGGGCTTTCTCTATCTCCACCGGGACAGCGGTGGCCACGCGGCCCTAATGTCCGGCGTCCGCTTGGACCCGGTGACCCAACGGCTGACGATAGCCTACGACGCATTTGCCGCTGCGGTTGAAGCCGACAGCATTCGGTGGGCCAGCCTACCCGGCGCTAACATCGGCGCGGCAACGGGGCAAAAGACCAGGCCGCTGTGGTGGCTATGGACCCAGTTTCAATGGGGGCTGTGGCAACAAATGGGCTATCGCCGCCGGATTGTTCATCCCATTGGCACTGATAAGACACTGACTTCGCTCATGGGCTACCAGGCCTGGCGCAAGGGCATTCACTGGGGCCAGGACTTTGAGAGCCCGGTCGGAACCGCGATTGTTGCGCCTGAAGCCGGAGCTGTTAATCTCACCGGCTATGAGCCTAAAGGCGGCTACTATATCCGCTTTGTTCCATCCGCGCAGCCGGAGCTGGCGGTCATCTTTCGGCACTGCCAGCAGGAGAGTTTAGTAAAGCTCAATACGCCCGTAGCCGCTGGTGAACTGATTGGCCGCACTGGCAACAGCGGCGAATCTACGACCGGCGCACACGCGCACATTGAGGTGACCGTAGACGGACATCACATTAATCCGCACTACTACCTGGGGATGGCGTCATGGTTTTAAGGTCTATGTATCTAGCTCTTTTCGCACTAACGCTGCTGGCGGTGATTGCCGGGAGCGGGGCGCTAATGGCGATCGCTGGTCTGGGTCGCGAGGTGATGCTCTTTTGCATGGGCGTGGGCGCAGGTATGGCACTGGTATTAGCGTTCAGCGTAGAGCTATGGAAACTCGCGCGTGATCAGCTAGCGGTAATGCAGACGCAGGTGGCGGACGTGGTGTTGGCGCTACGACTAGGAGAGATTAATCCTCGCCTGGTGCTGGGGGCTACGCCCAGTCATGCCAGCGATGTTGTTCTAGAGCTTGAGTGCAGACGGTTACTCGATAGAGTGCGCCAGCTGCTGGAGAAAGCAGTAGATGCTGATGGGCGCTGCCGGTACTGCGAGCAGTGGAATACCCACACAGATAGCTGCCCGGTAGCTGCCGCAGAAGCGCTCTACCGGGCGGGAAAAGCCAAGCGGGTGCCCTGGCGAGAGTATAAGAAGCGGCTATCTCAAGACGTGAGATAGGTACAAAGCGTTGTTTTAACCCTGTTGTTTTGATTAACCTGGAGTGCATTTTCAAATGATCGCTATCTCGACGTCCTCAAAATCACACAGGACCAAAGAAACCTTGTTTGCATATCTCAAGCCGTGCCAGCCAGCACCTGGTATCGCCACTAGCCCAGCTACCGATCCCTTCAACAGCAGGCCGAGACGCCTCGGCAAATGGCGACGGCGGTGGCTCTCTTTCGCTTTTGGAGCCATTCATACTGTTGCTTTAGGGATAGGGCTATGGGGGCTCCCAGCAGGAAAACAACAACCCCTGGAGACTTCGGTCCCGGCTACCGCGTCAGATGAGCTGTGGGCGTATCTTGGCTCAGAGGCTTTTGTTCAAGATCAGCTGGCCGGACAGCTAGCAGCTGCTGAACAGGAGCGTCTACACGCGCAGCAGCTGCGGATCAATGCAGAAGAGAACGCAGAAAACCTATTGGCGAACGCGGCGCAGCGGGCGAGGAATGAAACGCGCTCGGCAATACGCCGGGTAGAAGCAATTCAGCTAGATGCCACCTACGTCGGCGCAGAGCAGGTGATCTACGGCGAAGCTGGCGGCGACGTGACCTTAAAGTTTGCCGCGCGAATTCAGTGCAAGGAAGGGTCCTTTGGTGAGACGGCGATAGCAACGCCTTTTGACTGGAGGATTACTCCCCGTGAGGTGCGAAATTTAGAAACCTGCTTTGTCAGCGCTCACACGCCTGCAGGTTCACCCATTGGAGAGGTAGGAGAATGGGGAGTTGCCTTTTTCCGGATGGAGTAAAGATGTCAGCACTAGGGAGCTAGGCCCTAGCTGCTGCCTTCTGTTGTCGCGCAGCGCTTTATTAAGACGCGAGGTTTAACCCCTAAAAGTAAGAGCGGCCCGGTACAGGCGATGCGCCTGCGCTGACTTGTCCGTTCGTCTACAAAAGCTTTTGCCAGCCGGTCTGCTCAGACGGCTGACGGAGCATGGTGTCGATTTTTAGTTCGAGGATGCATTATGACGTTGTTGATTGTTGATGACCTGCCCGCTGAGATCAGCCAGCACCTGCGGCTGTTTGCCGAGCAGCGGCCCGGCTGGACCCAAGACCGAATTTTGCGGAGTGCGCTATCGCTATTTCTACTGCAAAACGGCGTGAACGACCGGGCGGTATCGGAAGTGTATTTGCAGGCGATGTTTCCAGAGTCGCGCGCGGAAGGAGGGATGTCATGAGTAGAGAGTCTTGTATTACGCATGCAGCCAAGCAGGCGATCGCGATTATTCGAGCCGACTACTACCGGCTGATGGAGCGCGATGCCTGCGGGGCGGCGCTGCTGAACTTGTTTGAATACTGGGCGAACGCTGCTATAGCTACTGACCCCACTGAGGACAGGCCCTGGGTTGGTGCTCGGCCCATTCGGGAGTTCGAGCAGATGCTGCTAGGCATTTCAACCGATAAGCAGATTCGTAAGCGCTTAGCGCTACTGGAGGACCGTGGGTTCATCCAGGTGCAGACGCCTGCACTCAGAGGAGCGGCGAAGTCATACCGGGTGATGGTGCCGGAGATACAGCGGGCGCTGGTCGGTCAAATGACCGATGGCAGTCCAGAAGGCTTCGGTCATTTAACCGATGGGGAAGAGTCGCCTCGGTCAGATAACCAGATATCTGCCGGTCATTTAACCGAAAGACCGTCGGTCAAACAGCCAGTGAGCCGTCGGTCAAATGACCCAGCTTTAAAGAAGTCTTCTAAAGAATTTAAAGAAAAGAGATCAGAAGAGGTTTGTTTTTCTTTGGATTTAGATCAAGAATCGCCTTCGGTAGCAGTTGTAGATAACGAGCCTATCAAGGTAGGCACCGTTACTTACAGCCAGCTACCAGAGAGTATTGACTACACCGAACTGTGGGAGCGCGATCCAGTGCTAGCAAAATCGCGGTTAAGACAGATTGCTCCGGGGCATAAGCGGCTAGAAATGGTCGCTCACAGTGTCGGACACTGGTGGTTAGGACCAGGACTCAACGACTTCGATGAGAACCTAATCCAGGCCTGCCGGAACCGTAAGCGCAAGTTTCAGCAGCCTGATGGGGTAGGCGATGCCAAAACCTTCATTAACAACCTGTTGCGAAATGGCGACTGGGGGAACTTTGCGCTGCGCTGTGAGGAGGCGCTGGCGTTGAGGGCGAAAGCACCTATGGCGCAAGCAGCTGAAGCTGTTGTGCGACGGAGTCCGTTTGAGAAGACAGAAGAGGAACGGCGAGCTTCAGCGTTGGGGCTGGCGCGGTTCAAGGCGGCGCAGGGAGAGGTTGAGCAGGGGCGGGCGATCGCACAGCAGTTTGGATTTTCGCTGACGGAGATTGGCTTGGGGAATTTATCAGAAACATTCTTCGCTATGCCACAAGCAGCCTGAAGAGAGTATCAAGGTGTTGATTCCTGGTAGTTCCTATCGGAAGGAACATGTTCTAGCCAGTCTTGCTGACGTAGCCTATCTAGAACGCTGTGCACTCTCAGCCTTTGTTCGTTGAATATGGGTGCATAGAGCGGACAGCTGTTGATGGTTTTAGCGATCGCAGCCTCCAGCCGCTGCGAGTCTAAATCTGTCATGTCATCTAATTGCTGGCTACTGTTTGAGCCGGTAGGAGAAGGTTCAGACGATGGTGACATAAGGCCAATGCTTTTAGAAAGCGCTGCGTTCACCAATGCTTGATTGAGGACAGCTTGAAGACCTTGTGTCCTGCCGATGCGCTGCATCGTCTCCTGCCAAAGCTGTCGAATAATGCGACGAGCGTGGTCTTCTAGGGTGAAGGCACCGGGTAGCTTTAGCCATGCACGGACGATAGCGGTTTCCGTGTGGCGCAGCTGAACTTTCTCCTAACTTCTGTTGTGCTGTAGCCAGAAACCTTCTTCGGACATGTTTATTTGAGAGAATGAAGGTTGCCACAGCTCCCAGTTTTGGGTGAGTAGGAATTGGTGGGCAGGTTCCAGGTTTATTGTTGCGTTCTTTCGATTTTGAAACCGTTGGAACATTCTTTTCAAGTTATCTATACGCTTTGCATAAGGCGTTGAACGAGTCACCTGTGGCCCTAGTCCGCTGTTATAGAAGACGGCAGCATCGGCGACATAGCGAAACTTAAATCCTTCTAGTGCCGCTAGAGTGTAGTACTCCCGGTCAGTGCAGGCGGTGGTGGTGGGGTTCCAGGCGGATATCGATTGTAGGTGGGCGGCGGCTTCACGGCGTAGTAGATGAGCGTGGGGCGGTCGCCAGTTATCCATCAACAGCTGTAGCAGAAAGTCGTCGTATTGTTTGCCAGGGAAAGTGAGCTGGTGGACGAGCTTTGGCTGACCACCTTGTTGTTTATAGAAGTGCCACTGCCAGTCTCCGTAGGCGATGTCTGCATCTTGCTGTTTCTCTGATAGGGTGACTTGCTTGGCGATTTTTCTAGGCATGAGCTCGTCGTCTGAGTCTAGCCACTGGATGTAGTCGCCTTTTTCCTGAAGAAAGCCGTGGTTATGGTCGTGGTTTTGGCCTTGAGCGGTGGTATCCAGAGCTGGCTACTCAAGCGGCTTGAATGGTTAATTAAGGAGTTTCCGGGCTTTCCCACGGTTTTTTGTACTCTCCATGTTGCTTGCTCAATGAAACTGTCTTAATATTTGCCAGTCAGCCTCAACTTGACAACGTCAGTTGGCAGTGCCATTTTATGGTATTTGTATGGCAACCATGCTGATTGATGAATAAAGGTCAACTTAACTTGCCGGCCGCGCACAAATATGGGCACACCTATCTCTTTGGTAATTACAAGTTATAACCGAGAACACTACTTGGTGGAAGCTATTGAAAGTGTTCTATCACAAACCTACCAGAATTTTGAGCTCCTCATTTGGGATGATGGTTCTCAAGATAATTCTGTAGAAGTCGCTCAGTTCTATGCAGACAAAGACACTAGGGTTCGTGTAGAAGCTTCTCCTCATATCGGTCTCAGCCATTCTCTAAAAAGTGCGATCGCAGCTACGCAGCATCCATACCTGGGTTGGGTAGATAGTGACGACAAACTAGCACCAACAGCACTGGCTGAGACGTTAGCTGTCCTAGAAGCCGATCCTCAAGTTGGTTTTGTTTACACTGACTACAACGTCATTGATTCGGATGGGAGTCTACATGGTTTAGGGAGCCGCTGTAAGAGTCCTTATTCTGCTAGACGGTTGCTGGTGGAGTTTATGACGTTCCACTTTCGACTTATCCGGCGCTCTGTCTACAACCAGGTGGGTGGCATTGATCCCACTTTTGAGACTGCTGAAGACTATGACCTTTGCCTGAAGCTTTCAGAAATAACAAATGTTGCTCATATTGAGCAACCACTTTATTTCTATCGTCGGCATTCTGGGAATGTCACGAAAGACGATATCGGGATGATTCGCTGGACGCATAAGGCAATTAATCAGGCGCTAAAGCGAAGAGGATTAGATGACTACTGTCGCGTACACGTACGCGGCCAGTTTTCTTTACAAGCTAAGCTTGACAACCCACCACTAGTCTCCATTATTATACCTTGCTACAATGCGAGGAATTCCATTGAGAGATGCTTAAAGAGTTGTTTTGGACAAAGCTACTCAAGGATAGAAATCATTGTTGTTGAAAATAATTCAACAGATGGAACACAGGCAGTTTTATCAAAGCTAGCAAAGACTTTTTCGGAATCTTTTCGACAGGTTCATTGTCAGGAACAAGGTCAAAACTACTCGCGCAGTTGTGGATTTTTGCAAGCGAAGGGTGACTACATTCAGTGGTTAGATGCTGATGACCAGCTCGAACCTGACAAAATTTTACGGCAGATAACAGATCTAGAAAAGAATAAAGATTTTGATATTGCTTATGGAGATTGGACGTGGTGTTTTTACAAAAAGCAAAAGATTAGTCACCAGATTCGCCTGAAAGAAAAGCAGTATGACGACTTTTTATTGCAGCTGTTGATGGATAATTGGCGTCCGCCTCATGCATATTTACTTCGGCGAAGTGCGGCGGCAGCTTTACAGCAAATGAATGCATGGGGACTCAAGACTACAGCCTGTACTGATCGAGAGTACTACACGTTAGCGGCGCTCAAGGGATTTCGTTTTTTGTATGTAGACAGTGCGGGAGTGAACTACAACAGCGGCCTCACCACACAAGTTACTCGTTCTACACCGTATAGTTCTAGGACAGAAGCGCTACAGATGATGTTTCAGCGATTTCAGAGCGAGGTTCAGAAGGTTGAAAAACCACCCTTAGGCCAAGTTCATGAATTTCTACTGACTCAGAGTTGGAATATGTGGGTGCCCGGATTTGTGTTGATTTCACATGAGCGGTGCTCTGCTTTGATTGAGCATAAAAAGACTGGGGAGAAGCTGGAGGTGACAGGTAGTATAGCCTACATTGTTTGTGCGTGGTTAAGGCTACCATCGCGGGCATACACATTGGAAGATCACGCTCGTAGAATTGTTCAAATGCTTGTGCCTTGTACGACGGCGTATATGGCATATACGAGTAGAAAAAGTCAGAATATTAACCTTGCAGCTCTATCTTTGGAGCTTGCTCAGATGCTGGCACTCAATCACCAAGCAGTACCTTCTTTGCAACCCAACCAGTCTTTAACACCTTCTTTACCAGAGAGAAATATTTTTCGCTTAAACGAGCAGATTTCATCTCGGTTCTCTCAGCGTCCTTATCATTTATTCCCCCTATACACGCCACTATTCAGTGAAATACGATTTAATGTTCATTATATGCTTGATACTCTTAGACAGCAGGAATGGCTAGAAAGAGCTTAGATGTCAAATATGGCGCGACAGATATTCTGACACTTCCACTGGCTCCGCTAGGCATCTTACTTAACTTGGCTAACTCCCTGAATCCCCTATTGAGCCAATCAATTTACGACATCGTAATCAAAGGGGGGTGGTTCAACGGCAGGCAATACTTTTGGTCTGGCATCATACCCAAATCGCTGTCAGGAAAAGTCTGTAGAGATTTTGTCTGTGATGAAAGTGTTACCCTCAATCTTTGGAAATTGAACCGTGCCGCCGTTGACCAACATAGTGTGGTGCTCGATAGCCTGATGCAGCGCCGACGCAACACAGCGGCTGCGCACAGATTTTTCCGCAAGCTACTCAAATCAACTGGCTTTGCGCCCAGAGCCATCATCACCAATAAGCTCAAAAGCTATGGCGCTGCGAAGAAAGATATCTTAAAAGGTGTGGAGCATAGGCAGCATAAAGGGTTGAACAACCGAGCTGAGAACTCACATCGGCCCACCCGAGTTAGGGAACGGCGAATGGGTCGATTCAAATCTGTAGGCCAAGCACAGCGCTTTCTGCTCGCCTTTGAACCGATACGCGGTCATTTGCATCCTCATCAGCACAAACAGATCGCTTCAGAATATCGAGAAACGATGTGCCAACGGATCGAAAGTTGGCGATCGTCCTACGGACAGGCTGTGCCATATCGTTGACAGGGCTCAGTGTGATCGCATAGCTTGACCAGCCAGAAGTTGGGCAAACAAAAGCGTCTTGTTTTGCCCAATTGGTATTAGGTTGACAGTGCTCTTAAAACTTACTGTGCTTCGTCCCTCCATGCCCAACTGAACTATCACCGATGATGGTCTATTTTGTGCTGCAAGTGTTACCTAAAACTGTTGAACTCAGCAGGGCAGTCACCCACCCTGCTGGTCTACAAAACCGTGCATGAGACGTTAACCTCACACGGCTCCTCAACAGCTCAGTGTTTGTCATACATACTTCGCATGAATCTGGTCGTGACAATGCCGATGAGTTAAGGCCAAATTATCCCGTCTATGATTATCTTGGTTCTTGTCCAGATGGTGGACTTCCATACGGTCATTCAACCAAAAATACAATCCGCACTGGGAGCATTTCCCTGACTGGCGCCTCAACAGTTTTGCAACTGATGATTTCACCGTTGGGTAGTGTCCCAGCCTTTGACTCCAGTAAAGCCAGTCACCATCATAAGGACTGCGACTACCCTGCACCTTAATATGCCGTCTAATCGGCGTTTGAGAGTGCCTAAGTAGTCGCAGATTACCTGCGTTATTTCGAGCAGCAAAGACCCAGCCTTCAGTGTCAGTAAGCCAGTACTTACGAACAATCCAGCTTCGGCTCTTCTGAGGGTGACGGCGATACGTCCAGGCCCGAAGCTTTTGGTAGAGCAAATGCCCCATCAACTCGAAAGTTACCTTACTACAAGCAGTCGAGTAGTAGTTAGCCCAGCCCCGAATCATCGGGTTTAATCGGTCGATTAGAACAGCTTGAGAAGCTGCCTTGTGGGTCTTGATAATCTCTCGAATTCGATGAGAATGTCTGCGAATGGCTTCCTTGCTAGGCTTGATGATGGTCTTGAAACCTTGCTTAGAGTGGGTTTTACCCACCGGATACTGGCGAACCTCATACCCGAGAAAATCAAAGCCCACCTGCCCCTCGTAAGGGACTAACGTATGGGTGATTCTCGTTTTACTAGGCTTTAGTTCCAAGCCCATCTCACTTAACCGTTGAGAGAGAAACTGTTGGCTCTCTTGCACCACCGATAGGTCTTTGTGTAGGACGACATGGTCATCCGCATAGCGGACAAGTGTTGGACGTCGAGCGTCCTTAAACACTCTTTGAAGTCCTACTTCTAACCCGTGGAGCGCAACATTTGCCAACAAAGGAGAAATCACCGACCCCTGGGCAGCACCCGCTGGTGTTGCCTGGAACTGGTTATCATCCAGAACACCAGCTTTCAGCCATGCCCGAATTTGCCGAGTTAGACTGGGGCTGGTGTTGAGCTTCTCACAGAGAGCACTGTGATCAATCCGGTCAAAGCATTTGGCCACGTCTGTTTCCAGTACGTATTTTGGCTTTTGCTTGATAGTCGTAAAGATCGCCTCAATGGCGTCGTGACACGAGCGTCCTGGTCGAAACCCAAATGAGCGCGGTTCAAATTTCGCTTCCCATTCGGGTTCTAGTGCTTGTTTGACCTGCGCTTGCAGGGCGCGGTCATACATGACAGGTATTGAAAGCGGCCTTTTCTCCGTACTGCCAGGTTTGGGTATCCAGACTCGGCGGCTTGGGGCTGCTTTATCTCCTAGTTGAAGATTACCTACCAGCCTCATTCGCTCTTCCGGGGAAAGTAACGCGACACCATCGATGCCTGCCGTTTTCTTTCCCTGGTTGTCTTGCGTGACGCGGCGCACTGCCAAACATTTGGCTGACCACGACTTCATCATCAATCGTTGGAGTTTGCGGACTGTCTTTACATCGCCACGTTGCGAGGCTCGGTAGATGCGCTTTTGCAACTTAAAGACGCTCCGCTCTAGCTGTCGCCAGGGAAGCGCCCTCCATTCATACGTAGTCGTTAACTCGTCCATGACTTGTGCATTGCTACTCGTACCGCTACCGTCCAAACTGTTGTGTCTCTGTCTGCATATCCTCTAGCTTTCCTAGAGGCATTGGCTTCTGAGACAATCCTGCTATCCTGCTGCTTGCGGGTTGACGCCCTACTCAAGCCATCGACTACAGCTTGAGAGCAAGCAGGATAGTTACTTCGTTCCTAGTTTTCGTTTGACGCTGACGTTAGGTTCCCATTATCCGCCGGGTCTATAGAGGATGCTTCCAGGACAGTCGGCCAACTGCCTAGCTCAATTCCCTGTCCCGTTTTGGGCAAGCCTGGTTCTCCAAGTGGAGACCCCCGAGAGGAGGATTATTCCCGCGTTGGCTTGGTTTCATTGACGACGGTTCTGGCATGGGTTCAAGTTTGTTAACCTTGGTCAGCTATGCTCGACGGGGTTCCCAGTCGGGTTCTGGGTTACCGCCTTTTCTACCATGCTTGCTACGCTTGGTTGTCAACCCAGTCGCAGTGGTTGATGCTGTCACTTCCGCATCAGGAAGGGATGGAATTTCACCATCACGAAAACTAAGTTGTCAAGATTCCATTTGGATTCCTCCTTATGTTTAATCTTGCCAGCTGTCCCCAGGCGGTTTGCCTGTTTAAGCTGAACGAATCGCACGGCCAAAAATGAACCATCCCCTTGCTTGGACCATTTCGTATTAACTTGACAGTGCCGAACGAATCACACACCTGCGATTAAACTACGCCTCTTTTTGCAACAGAACCTGATGAACCACGTCAGTATTTTTAGAAAAATGCTTGTGAGGGATCTGTGAACCTTATTCCAGTACAACCTGCATTGTTTAATTTTGAAGACAAAACATCAGAAGCACACAAAATAGAGAAATCGACTTTTGCAACGAAAAACAGATGATGTTCTGAATTTACTGGTCGAAGGACTAGCTGATATATAGATTCGATAAAATCTATTTCCTCGTCGCAAGAATATTTTGAGAGGTCAAAATCAAAGCAATTGATTTCGTGAAAGACATTCATGTAGAAATATCGACCCGCATCTTCTCCATTGTGAATAACTTTGACAGGAAAAAATTGAGCCTTCAGAGGAGAAAATGAGCTGACAATTTGAACTATCTTTTCTGAAACAATTCTTGCAACTCCGCATTCAAAAAAATCTTCTGGCTCTCTTGCATCAGAAACAACATAAGTTACTTTTTCAGAAAAATCCTCTAGAGGTTGACGAAGTGTCAGCATCGTACTGGAAATAGCCTCTTGACTTTCCTTTCTTGACACTTCTAAATAGGATGCCTGCTCCCAAATTTTAATTCCCTTCTCCATTGTAATTCACTCCTTTGTTTCGGGGATCAGCCTTCTTATCGGAAATTAGGATCATTATGTTGTAGACGAACTCTTCCTTTGCGCAAATCCTTTTCTATAGTAGCCTCTATCCTTGATATTCTTTCAACCAGTTTACTTTGATTTATTTTTCCACTATCAAATGCACGCTGTAAGGCACTAAGCTTACCTCTTACATAAGAATAATAGCTATGAACGTGACCACCACTGTGTAACGGAAGACCAGATGTAATGGACAACTCTCGTGTTGTAGGCAGAGAAATACCATTACTACTTCTATTAATGTTGTATCCTAACTCTCCTCCGGCTAATTTCATCACTTCGAAATCTTGAGCAACATGTATCGGTATTAGATGATGTTCTGCAAAACCTGGCGCTGCGTTAAGACCTAAATCACCTCTATGTAAACTAGGAGGGACAGCCAAGCTACTACCAGTTGTTCCAGGGCGAGGCTGAGAACTTGGGATCTCTTTGTATCCTCCTCTTTTAGGTTTGATACCAATAATTTCATTTGAAGGAGGATTTCTTTTTACTCCTAGGTTAAACCAGTTAGATCCTAGCCCTTTCTCTACTATTGTATAGTGTTGAAAGAACTCCGTTCCACCATCAGCCACCGCACCAATAGCGGCGCTCAGCAACACACCTTCGCTCAGGTTGTTTCCATGAATGGCATTACTGGCGAGCTGCTCACCAGCACCAATACTCGCACCTGCTAACGCCTGTACACTCACTTGTGCGGCGGCACTACGAATCCCCAAAGCACCGATAGCTCTCGCGCCGACGCCATATCCCAGCGCAGAACCTAAACCACTGACAACTAAAGAAGAATAGTTGATGCTCTCATCTTCTTTTTTCGTAAGTATCTGAATACCTAAATCTAGAGCAACAGCAACAGCCGCCGCTTTCAAATAGGGTACTAATGGTGCCAACGGTGCTAGAAACGCAGCATTCCCGGTTGGGTCGATATAGTTTGTCGGGCTATTGAAAACGTATCGATACAGGTTCGTATCCCCAGCATCAAAGCCTAACGAATCTTCGCTGAGGAAGCGTCCTAGTTCTGGTGAGTAATAGCGAGAATTGTAATGATATAGTCCTGTTTCAGAGTCGTATTCCTGACCTGTAAAGCCGAATCGAAGCGCTATGTCTGGGTTGCTTTGATCAGTAATATTGCCATAGCTATCGTAACGAATGTGATTGACTAACTCACCTTCACTATTGATCACATCTCGAACCGTACCGAGATGATCGCTGAGTGACCAAAAGACCTCTGGCTGTGGCTCTGGGGAGTCTGGGTCAGCATCCGGTGCTGGCAGTGGCGGAGCTACCTCATCAGCAATCAGCTGGTCTACCCCCGGTCCGTAGAGATAGCGATGCGTTTGCTTAGCATCTCCATCAAAGCTCAAAATCAGATTGCTACCGTCGTAGACAAAGCGCTCTACTTCAGCACCCAAGCCGCCATCACCATCTGCATCAATAGACTTCTCGATTCGCCGGTCCAGTGCATCGTAGGTATACTCTACCTGCTTAGTAACAACGAATTCTTCAGACTCCTCATCTAGGCTCTTAGTGATCACCTTAATCAAACGGTTCCGGTAGTCCCAGCGATACTCTGTGATATCTTCTGTTTCTATCTCAATGCGCGTTGTCAGATTCCCCTCACCGTCATACTCATAGGTATACTGAGCATCTTGAACAATCCGGTTGTGGTCACCCACACCGTAGCCATCGGTCCGGTTACCATTTTTATCAAGCACATACCTTTCTACATCCTGGAAACTGTGCTGAGCCACTGTTAATTGATCGCGCTCATCATAGCTATAGTTGGACACGCCATCAATAGACTCCAGTCGAGTTAATCGATTAGCTTCATCATACTCAAGTGAGTAGCTGGCTAGTGTTGCACCACGACGGTGTTGCATCTCTCGTAGCCGCCCTGCCGCATCGTAAAAAGTAAAGTCAGTCGTCGCGACTAGCTGTTCACCACTCAGATCACCGTAGCGTCGCATTTGCAGTAACTGATCCGTAAGATTATATAAAAAATCAACCCGCTTATCAACGACTTCCTCTCCACCTTGTTGGATGGATTTAACCCGATTCACTTCGTCATAGGTCCATTCCTCTTCGTTGTTGAGCACCCCGTTAATAGTGTCTTTCTTAGAAACCAAATTACCGACTGCATCGTAGCCAAAATTCAACAGAACGTTGGGCACATTGGCCGTCCCTTGATTGTTGACCGACTGCAACCGACCTACTCCGTCATAGGTATAGGCGTGGCTAGAATCTGGATCACTCACCGACTTCAATCGACTATCAGCAAAGTAATCATAATTAATCGCTCGAATCCGCTCGCCAGCAGTATCCAGCCAATCTTCTCGGCGTAAGCGATTTAGCTCATCATAGCTAAAGCTGAGCACCCGCCCATTCCGGTCTTCTACTTGGCTCAAATCACCTACACCATTGTAGTTATAGGTACGCGCTAACTCTTCTCCATTCACCGTGATCTCTTCTGTCTTCAGCTGATTACGCTTATCATAGGTGTAAGTCGTTATATTCTCTACCGGGTCCTTCAGCGTCAGCAAATTGCCTTCTGCGTCATAGGAATAGCTCGTTTTCGCTGGCAGCACACCAAATGCACCTTCTAACGATTCCACCAAAAGATTGCGTGAATCATACTCGTACTGAGTGTAGTTTCCTAAGTGGTCGGTTACCCGCGCAACGTTGCCTGCCGCATCATATTCTGTAGTCGTTACATACTTAAGAGGATTAGTAACATGAGTGCGACGATCATTTTTATCGTAGTCAAATGTTGTCGTACGCGATAAATCGCCAGTCACCATCTCTGTGACTGTTTTCACATTACCGACAGCGTCGTAGGTATAGTCAGTCTTTGCACCAATAGCGTTCGTTACAGATTCCAATCGATTCAGCTTGTCATATTCATATACAGTAGAGTGTTCATTCTCATCTGTAACAAATTGCAAATTACCCATCTCATCGTATCCAGAGTAAGACGGATTACGATTTGCGTCGAACATAGCAACCTGCCGGTTGAGCCCATCGTACAAGTACTCACTTTCCCTACCCGCTTCATCCGTCGCAAAGCGTAAATTACCAACTGCATCATATCGGTAAGACATCTCTCCATTTAAGGCATCTGTTACCGTCTTCAATCGGTTTTGGTTATCATAGGTATAGCCTGTAGGGTTGCCTAAGCGATCAATTCGATTGGCAACATTGCCGACTTCGTCGTACTCAGTACTGGCTGCTAAGCCATAAGCATCAACAGTATGCGCTAAACGATTGAGATCATCGTAGATAAAGGTAGTTTTATTGCGATTACGATCAATCGTTTCAATCAAATTATTGGCAGAGTCATAAACGTTCCTTACAGCTCTCCCCCCATGATCCTGCTCTAAAACAACTCTATTTCGAGCATCATAGGTAAACGTAGCGCGATGATTATTAGGATCGATAACTCGCGTCAAATTGTTATCTACATCGTACCTATAGCTAGTGAGTCCTTGCTCCGGGTTAGTAGTAGAAGTAACTCTATTTCGAGCATCGAAAGTATAATGCGTTTCATTTCCATTTTTATCTGTAACAGATTTGAGCTGACCAATCCTACTGTATTGATAAACCGTCTCTTTTAGATAAGTATCGCGCTCAATCGTCAGCCGGTTCATCTCATCATATTCATACTCAGTAGCATAACCACGGGCATCTCGCATGAAGTCCAAGTTTCCGGCTTCGTCATACAGCAACACAGTAGAAGGCGATTCTAGAGGCCCTGCAGTACCATCTGGATCTGCCTCAATAATCTGTTTTACGCGGTTGAGCTGGTCGTAACGATACTCAGTTTGATTGCCGTTGGCATCGGTAAAGAGCTTGACGTTGCCAGCTGCATCATACGTATAGCTTTCGATAGATTGGTCTTCGGTTCCCTGAGCGTATACAACCGTACTTACACGACCAAACTCATCGTAGTAATAGGCGGTAACCCTGCCCAAGTCATCTGAAATAGTCGAAATTAAACCCTGAGAAGTGTACGTATAGGTGGTAACAATATCGTCCTCTCCACCTAGTTCCCCAACTACCTGAGTCATCACCTCGCGATTTCCAGTTAGTGGATCAATGTCGTACACAACTTGGCGACCAGTCGCATCCGTATAGCTCGTTAGCTGGTTAAACTTCGCATCATACTCAAAGGTCTGTTGGCCTATTCCAGAACGATTTTGAGCATCGACTTGACGACCTTGCGGGGGAATATCTCCAATCCCACCATTCCCATCGCCACTGTCATCCGCACTCCCAAGACTCACGAGTAGCAAATCATTTGCAGTATCTGTTGCAATAAGATCTAAATTGCCATCTCCATTCACATCACCTATGGCAAATCCTGAAATATCACTCCCTTCAGGAAAAATAAGATTTTCTTGCTCTAAGAAACTACCGTTACCATCGCCATACAGAATAACACCACCACCATCGTCTGATATGACTCTTACTAGGTCCACATTTCCATCCAGATTCAAATCATCTGAAAAGAGCAAAACATCTTCAGAGCCATAGCCGGAGCCAGAGCCATCTAGTGAATATGTAAAACTTTCGTCACTGAATGTGCCATCGCCGTTCCCAAGACGAGTAGTCACATCTCCCCCACTATCAGCGGTGACAATATCTAAATTTGAGTCTTGGTCAATATCTATGAGTACGGCACTTTCTATATAGCTATCGTCTATATAGCTATCATAGTAGGGCCCTTCTACTCCATCTTCAAAGCCCTGCCATTTACCAACTAAATTATCACCCCTGTTAAGACGCACCGTAGCATAGCCACTAACTTCAATAATATCAACATCTCCGTCTCCATCAATATCTCCAACAATGACGTTTTCTCCATAGATGTCCTGCGACAGTTCAAATAAACCATCTTCGGAACCAGTAAGAATGTAGTAACCGTCATACTCTGTTTGAACAATCAGATCATCGAAGTCATCTCCATTAAGTCGAGCCGTTAGAATTTTTGTTGAGGAACTATCATCGCTACCATACCCGTACGATTCACTCTCAAAAAATGATGAAAAGTCATTGTCATCATTGATTGCTGTTCTAACCTGTTCTTCATCAGCTCTGACTATATCAAAGTCGCCGTCTCTATCAGCATCAACGATCTTGATTGCGTCGACAGTATCGTTAGTTTGATATTGAACAATATTGACAACACTACCTTCCCCATCTCCAAGCATGACAGAGAAGATAGTATCTTCTCCAGTATTTCCGACAAAGTCTAAAGCACCATCACCATTCAAATCTCCAACTTCTATGTTTGACAGTGGAGAAGCCACATTGGTACTTTTCCAAGGGCCAAAGGAACTGCTCTCTTCCTCTTGTTCATTCGGCTCTGGAGGCTCATTACTACCTTGAGATGGAGTGTTGCCATCCGACTCGCCACCACTATTTTCACGTTCGGCTACAACAGTATCAGACAAAGAATCCTTAATCGTCAGGAGGTTCCCAAAATCATCATAGGTATATTCTATTGTGTGTCCTCTACCGTTTGTGCGAGATGTAATCAGCTTTGTCTCATCATCTCGCTCAATAGAAGATATCTGACCTTCTACATCCTTTTGACTAGTAACTTTTCCATCTGAATCAACTTCTGCTGTAAAAGTATTAGACTCATCTGAATAAGAAATCAGAAAATCTGCAAAATCTTTTGTGTAGGCTGTTGGCGCATTAAAGAAACTACTTGTTTTCTCTGCCGAAAATAATCCGATGCCTTGATTATGATTAATCTTTAACTCTGTTCTATCCTTTCTACGTGCTTTTTCAGCACGACCTGTTAACTCATTGTAGGTAGTTTCTTCCCTATTGCCTCTCTTGTCGATTTCTGCAGTTATATGATGCTTCTGATCATATTCAAATTTTCTGTCAGTTCCGTCAGAGTCAATTATTCTAACAAGATTTCCCTCATCATCATGTTCAAGCGTAGTCTCTCTCTCAACAGGATCAACGATGGTTTTGACTCTATTATTTGAATACTTAAATTCTGTTTTCAGTCCGACAGGATCAATGATTTCTATCAGCTGATTGTCATCGTTATAAACGTACTCTGTCTCATTATTATTGCGGTCTGTGACTAGAATTAGCTTATTCGCGGCATTGAATCTATAAGTAGTTTTGTCTTTTAAAGTTCGCTGAAAAGTGCCATTTGGCATACTCTCTAATGTGGAAAAGTCTCCCGCAGGCGACTTGTATCGATTCCCTACTTTTTCAAAAACTAATTCACTGCCATCACCATCAATTAGTAGGACTGAACCATCACCATTTTCAATCAACTCTTGTAGCCCAGACAAACCCCAACCACTACCGAAAAAGCTCTCAACGGAGTTCACATGAACAAAGTGACCTGCCGCAATTTCTGAGGCACCACTGAGTTCACCATCTCTAAGAACATAAACGCCGCCAGTCAAGTCATATTCATAGCGTCCTGATTTTTGGTCCTTTAAATCTGCTTGTAGTGCTGCGCTGATTTCATCAGTTCCCGGAATTCTCCAGAAGTGTTCACCACCTTCAAGTCCTTCTATTTCAGTGTCTACATTGCCAGGAATCTTATATTCAAAATCTCCCTGCTTCAGCACTAGCTCAGCTACTAATGTCATAAATTCTTGAGTACGCTGAGTAATGCTATAGTCAAAATGGACGAGATATCTAGGGTCTGCTCGCAGTGAATCATAGGATAACTGTACTCCTCTTGTGGCACCCAGCGATTGATACGTCACGAGATTGTGCGTTTCCATTACAACGCCTGATTGCAGAAGGACATCTGAAGTCCAAGGTGCACCATCTTCTTGTCTTGCAAAATCATAATCTTGATTGCTCAGATTACCCGCAGGATCTGGTAAATCTCCTGCGGGTGTTGAAAAGAAATGCCAGGAGCTATTACGAATTCCACCTTCTATGGTTTCAATTGCAGAACCGTCAGCACTAACTTGGCCTGTGCCGACAATTTCAAAATCTCCAGTTGTTGGATTAATCGACCATAGGTCTAAATTTGTACCGGCTTCCCACCCTATGTTATTCGGCAAGGTCAACAAAGCTGGCTCAGAAAATACCATGTCGCCTGGCTGAATAGTCACGACGAGATCCGGCGATAAGGTATCTGGCAGTGCCGCAGGTGTCAGCTCGCGTGGCACCCCAGTAATAGAAAGCTGTCCTGTAAATGCGTTGCCTTGGTTGTCAGACAAAGAGTTAGCTTCAACAAATACCTGAGCACCAAGCGTAACGTTGGTTACTGTAATATCGCCATCGCCATCCACTGTCTGAGTGTTGTTCTCCAAATCTAGAGCCGGTAGATAAATCGGTCGCTCGATGATGTTGTTGACACCTGCGTAAACTTCATGGCCAAGAACTAAATTCAGCTTCTCTGCCACAAACGGGAAAGCTTCACTATCTGCAGACTCGTACTCTGTGCCATACACTTTGAGCGTATCTGCCGCGCCAGCGGGAGCAAAGGTCATGTCATGGCCCATGAACTGACTCCAGGCCAGCATGAACCCAGTTGCCCCAGTCTCATCGGGAATTGATTCATCCTGAGCAAAGATCGCGTTACTAATCTCTCTAACGTTTGCTCGGTCCTCACCGGCTAAACTCCGAATACCGTCGCCATACTCCTGGGTATAATCCACCCGCAGGTTTGTACCCGGCTTTCCTAAGGTCGAATCACTGAGGTTATTATTAGAGCCATCAATTGCCGCATACTCCGTCACCGTTTGATTGCTGGCATTCCCACCCTGTGAGATCGCAGTCGGGTTACGCCCAGTCGAGAACAAGTTATCGGCTAACCCAGTCATATTTGTCGTTCGCTCAAGCAACGCAGAGAGCGACGTGCCGCGAATCAAGCTCAGCTCTTCAGTCGTAAACTGACTATTCTCATACCAGAACCGATCGCCGTCGCGCAGGCGAGCAAACTGGTCAGCAATCACCTTCTGGAAAAACTCACCGACCATAGAACCAGCTACAGCATCTTCTGCGAGTCCCCCAACAATCGCATCAATGTCATCAACCGTGCCGTAGACAGCTTCTAGCTGCGCTTGCAAGTCCGTATCAGAAGTAATCTCATCAAAAGATGTAATCGGTGCTAAGCCGAAGTCTACTCTTGCTTGGTTATAGTCAGGCAACCCAACGTCTCTGCCTCGCTGAATATCCACGGCAGCCAGGTCAATACCCCCTGCGCCTGGCGGTCCAAACAGCGTATTGCGTAGCTGGTCAAGCACTTTTGTATCAATCGCCTCTGCCTGCTGGGCAAACAGACCCCGCAAGATAGCATCAATGCCATGTTCCTGTACGAGGCCAGGATTAAATGTACTTTCATTGAGCGATACAGAGGGTAGCGACTGACCATCACCATCAATCAGTAGGAACTCATCGAAGCTCTGCGTATGACCCATTCGGAAGGCTGCTGCCGAGAATAGATGGCTGACAGAGGGATCTACCTCAGCGTTGTAACCGGCATAGTCAGCAATCGTGTTGTCACCAATTAGCAGCGGCAGGTATTCACTGTAGGTAATGTGCTGAATCTGAGCCGCCACCAGCTTACGAGAGCGCTGATACACCTCCTCTCCACTCAGCTCAGGATTAGCCGCACTCATCTCATCGGCCAGTCGATTGTGCTCACGCACAAATACCGTATGCAGCGCACTCAGACCAATATTCTCATTTGCTCGAACATCACCTGTTGCAAAGAGCGTATCTGGATCGGTCAGACCTCTGTTGCTATTAGCCAAGAGTCCGTCAGGGAAGAACTCACTGTTGTTAATCGGTAGGAGATTACCCTCCGAAACCTTCAGCCGCCCAGTGCCATCATTAGCGCGTAGTGCCGAAGCCCGCTCAGCATTACTGCCATACACCATACTGGCATCCATAAAGGTGCTCACTAGGTTCGGGTGACGCAGCGGATTGCTCAGGCTAGTGCCTGTGGCACCGTCAAAGGTTGTTCTGCGCAGGTTAATTTCGGCAGTTCCTGTGAAGAACGGGTCAAAGGACGCATCGCCAAAGGGGATATCAATATCGATTTCTTCTGTTGGGAAGCTGGTTTCAGGCACCACAAACGTAAAGTAACCATTCTCATCGGTGCTCACCTGCAAGCGACCTAACCCTATCGGTAGATTAGCGAGTGGATTACCCTCTGTATCTAAGATTTGGCCTGATATTCTCGTCGTCGTATCTGGGTCAGGCGCTACGGTTAAAAACACTTGCTGCGTCGTCTCAGCACCACCGTCTGTTGCAATCAGCGTAAAGTCATAGGTGCCAATCTGGTCCGGCCTAGGTTCAAACACTAGCTTGCCAGAGCCATCCAGGCGACCTTTCGGCAGGTCATCTTCACTTCGCAGAGAGTAAGTTACCCGGTCGCCATCTGGATCTGTCGCCGTTAGCGGAATTTCTAGCCGTTGCCCTGGCATTACAGTCAGTGGGCCAAGGTCAGGGAAAATTGGTGCTTGGTTCGCACCACCCACTAAAATCTGAGGTGTCAGCGCCAGGCGCAGCTGCTCTGGATTGCTGAAGGTAACTGCGACTCCATCAGTAATCGCGCCTGCCTGCAATCCACCAGGGCGAATGGCATCACGCAAGTTCACATACCCATTCCCCTGAGCATCTGTTCCCGAAGCAGTCACTAGAGACACACCACTGGGTAAATCACCAAATACAACCGCCGCCTGCCGACTCAACGCAACCTCACCGTTATTACGCAGTCTCAGCTCAGCTGTATACTCACCGGTTGCCGCATTGAAGCGCACATTGCTAAACAACGCTTCTACATCAGCGCTCGCCGATAGCGTACTCGTATCTAGCTCAGCGCCAAGCGCCGCCAGTGTCGTATCAACTGGGAATCTTAGCCCTTCAGCACCTTCTGGGTCTACCTCATTCGTTAAACTGCTGATGCTGACGCGACTACCCGTATCTCCATCCTGATTCAACATCTGAAAGACCAACAGACCTTCAGTGTCGCCCAGCTCAGTCAGATTAACCTTTACATACTGGCCATCGTAAGTCACCAGTCCCGGTGTGTACTCTGCCGACTCACCAGACAAAGCAAACACAGGCGTTCCTGGCACACTATTGTCCAATAGCGTCTGTTCAGGATTATTCGCATCGACTATATACAGTGTAAAACGATCTTCACTGGTCGCATTCTCATCGGAAGAATCAAAGGTGGCATCTACCGCAAAGCGAAGCGTCCGACTGCCCTCACTTTGACCTAGGACTACTGGCAGCGTTGCCTGCACCGCATAGCTGTCCGACTCACCGAGAATTAGCGTATCTGGGCTAGCAACTGCCCAACCTGTTGCCGCCGCTGGCCCAGTCAAAAAGGCACTGTCATCGACGTTAAAATCGACCGTCGTCTGCGTTGTATTGCCTGCAATATCGGTCACCGTTACCGCGAGCTGTTGGGCTCCTGGTGTTAGCGGTAGAGAGCGTAGCAGCTCATCAAACTCACCGGCTGAACTCACTGTAAAGGAAACCGTTTCATCATCACCGGATAACGCCGTGCTAACTGTCACAGCTTCATCGACAGCACCGACAATGTGCACGTAGCTGCTGTGGTCACCAGCTACAACCGGACTAATCAGCTCAAGTGTTGGACTAGTAGCATCAATCGTGTAGCTGTAGCTTACGGGCGCAGACATATTGCCGAGCTCATCCTCAGCTAATACCTGCAGCGTATAGGTACCATCCTGCAACGGGGCCCCTAAAATTGACTCTAATGCTGTTGTATCTAGACTAAAGCTACCGGCCTGCAGGTATTGAGAGATATCAACAAAATCGGCGATTTCTGTATCATCAAAGCCTGCTTTGATGGCCACAACCGGATTTTCATCTGTTACGGTTCCGGTGATTGTGGCGATTGCGGTTACGTTATCGGTGGCTATGCCTGTGTCTTCTTGCAAGCCCAAAGTCACGACGGGGCCAACCGTATCTATGGACTCAACCGTGAACTCAAGAGTGGAGGTGTTTATGTTGCCTGCTGCATCTGTCAGCGTTACTGCTAGTGCATAGTTACCTACGTCGTTAGGCAAAGTCTGTAAACTTTGAGCAAACGCACCTGATGTCACCGCGAACGTAATCGGTGACTCACCATTCAGCGTCACCGTTACTGTCGAGTCTTCATCAACCGAACCAATCAAATGAATCAAACCGTCGTCCGTATCTACCGTCCGCAGCTCACTTACTGCCAAGATAGGCCCCTGTCGGTCTAGGCTGTAGCTATAGCTCACCGGTTCAGAGACATTGCCGAACGAATCTTCTGCAACAACCTGAAGGGTATAGTCTCCATCTGCGAGCGGCTCGCTTAGTACAGATTCTAGGGCCGCTGCATCCAGGGTAAAGCTGCCATCTTGTAAGTAGGCCGTTACGTCTACATACTGCTCAACCGGCAGCTCATTAAAGCCTGCTTTCAAACTAACAACATCACTTTCATCACTGACCGTGCCGACAATCGTTGCATCGGCAGTGACCTTATCTGTACCATCGCCCGTGTTATTGCTCAGCGCTAGCGTCACTATAGGCGCAGTCTCATCAGTGGGCTCAACCGTGAAGCTCACCGTCTCAGTCACACTGTTGCCTGCTGCATCACTCAGCGTCACTGCCAGCGCATAGTCTCCCGCCTCAGTCGGTACCGCCTGCACCGCTTGGTCAAAAGCGCCTGCTTCTGTCACTGCAAACGTGACCGGCGCGCCGTCTGCAAAGGCAACCGTCACCACTGCCGCTTCGTCCACAGCACCCGACAGCCGCATCAATCTATCTGGTGTCTCCACCGCCTGCACTGTTGGTACGGAGAGAACCGGCGCTTGTGTATCCAGCCGGTACTGGTAGCTCACAGGCGCAGACACATTGCCCGCACTATCTTCTGCAATCACCTGAAGCGTATAGTCACCATCCACCAGCGATGAACCGTAAACCGCCTCCAGCGTCGCCGCATCCAAGGTCAGCGCCCCCCCTTGCAGATGCGCTGAAATATCCACAAAGTCTGCAACTGGCGTATCACCAAAGCCTGCCTTTAGACTGACAATCTCACTCTCATCAGTAACCGTGCCAACAATCCCGGCAACCGAGGTTATCCCATCGCCGTCATCACCCGTATCGGTTTGCAGCGATAGCGCAATCACCGGAGCCGTTTCATCACTGGGCGCATCAGGCACCGCATAGACAGTCGTCTGCCCGTTAAAGGTGATATCTCCTTTCACGGAAATACTACCGCGCAGCGTAGCATTTCTGTTGAATTTGAAATTCCGGCCAGCGAGAAACTCAGCTCTTGTATCTGACTGCCCATTGACCGTAATATCCCGCTGTGCAATTACTTGCAGCTTCTCATCGGGGTCTGCATAAGTCGCAGTTGTATTGCCGTTGAACTTAATCGATTTCCCGCTACCTATCAGACTCTGACCGCTAAAGATAGCATTGCTATTGACCGCAATGTCTTTTGTCGCGAGCACAGATACATCACTGCCGGTGATGCTAGAGAGCCGAACGCTACCGCTTTCGGCAACTAACGTCACATTGTTTAATTGATGACCCTGGCCATTGAAGTTAAGATTGCCATTCTCTACGATGACAACCATATTCTCCAGGTCCACCTCATGGGGAATATTCAGCCCGCCCCCGATGACCCGGATGACGGCTGGCTGCTCAGGCGTACCACCCGCTGGAAAGTTCTCGTTCCACTTCTGCTGGTTGTAGAGCGGCACCCCACGTAGATCGAATGTTATTGGCGTAATCCCAGCAGGTACCTGCTGGGCCAGGGCTGCTGCCACGACCGCATCGTGGTCTGGTACCGTGACCGTTTCCGTCTCCACCACCTGCGGTGGCAGGATGTTGCTGTATTGGTTATTTGAGACTTTCGCTTCTGTATAGTCAGCTGAGACCGCCACCGCTCTATCTACCAGAACTGGGCGACCGTCTGCATCAAATACCGGATTGCCATCCGCAGTACGCTGTACGGGCAAAACCGGCTGACCGTGAAGCTTGAAGCCCTCCCCGCCATAAAGAAGTGCATCATCTTCGAGCAGCAGCGGATCTCCATCGAGGTCACTATTGCCGTTGATAGTGACTTTACCCTCAGCGCGAATCGTGAAGGGAACGTTAGACGAAGACAGCTCTGGCGAGGACGGTTGCGTACCAACAATCTGCTGTAGGTCAAAGACCGCAGTCACGTTGTTACTCTCATCGGCTTCTGGAACCTGGTCGGTGACATCAACTACCGTAAAGAGGCGATAGTCACCCGACGGTAAGCTTTCAGGCAGTTCAAATTTAACCTTGACTTTCTTCTCTTTATTAGGCTTCAGGTCCAGCTTATCCCAACTGTGCTCACCAATTTCAATAGCGGTTTCATCTAGTTGACCGCTCTGGCTAGCGTAGGCCTTAATCATTACCGGATGATTTGTTCTCAGACCGCCCTGGTTGCGAACTTTGACCTCCAGCTCACCTTTATCTCCAGCCGCTGCGACCTCATCTAGCTTCAGCTCTTCAATTTCAACCACCAAGTCCGGCAGACCTGCTTGATAGACGTACTGCATCACCTGTGCCAGCGATTCAGCCGTCTGTTCAATTGGGGTACCCACTACTGGGTCAATGCCAGGATTGAATGATTGGTTCTCGGCAAACGTCTGCACGTCCGAGAGCAGATTCTCAACGTCTTTCGAGCCAAGCAGTATTCGGTCAATAGCTTCTATGTCAGCCAGTATGTGCTGCTCTGATTGCGCTACATCACTATCTAAAACAACATTGCCTACACCATTAAACGTGCCGCTTGACAGCTGGCCCCATAGCGCATCTATCCATTCGCTCTGCCAGATAGCAGGCCCCTGAGACGTATTGATATTGGATGAATGGTTACTTGTGCTATCAAACATAGGTCCTAAGATTTTTTCAGCAGGATGTGGTGCAGTAACAACGATGTTGTTACTGCATAAGAGCGAGCAATATGAAGGAAAGTAGTGAGGCGAAGAGAGGGAATGTCTATGTGTTTAGGCACAGAGTTCCCATTGCATCAAGAAAAGTAGATGAATGGTCGGAGTTTAATATTTCTTAAATCTACATTTTTAGAGATAAATCAAAGCTGAATAGGGATTGAATAAGTTTAGATTTAGCCCTTCTATTGGGGCTTTCACAGACCATAGTCAAAGACTGGCTCTCTGCATGAATCATCTATCTAGACTTATTTAGAGCGTTATGGCACACAGTTGCTGCACATTATTGGATAAACACTCAACAAAATCGTCATTTTCATCGTAAATCGGGATCGACTTGTAACTTTGCTTCAATAACTTACCCTCTTTTCAACAGTTTTTTCAGGTCGTATCTCTAATTCATATCAACTTCATTCAATTGTAATCTCACCGAAAAAAGGTAGTAAAGTACAACAAATGTCAGCTTTGTCCTTTTCCTTATGTAAGGAATTTGCAGTAATGTTCTGACCCCTAATTTGAGCCTCAAAGCCTTGTTCTATATGGAAATTAGACTAAACACAAGCCAAGAGAACATCTTACGTTCTTTGTTTTGAGATCTTCTGTAGCCTTTTCCTTAGACAGCCAAGAATCTTTTGTAAGCACAAAAATGATTACAAAAGAACAAAAGTTAACAACGATGCGTCAAAGATTACGAGTAATTTCCAAAGCGATACCTGCGTTCAGACCTTGAAGCATGCTAATGAGTTCACCATCATAGGGTGAGTCTGAAGCTCCGAACTGTTAGCTACTCGGCGGGAAGCCCCGCGCTGTACTCGCAGAGTCAGCGTCGGGATGAGAGCCAGGTGAGCTTTGCTCACAATCGGGACTATCTTGGTTCTCGATGTAGTTTTTCAGCACTGAAACAGTGACACCGCCACAGCTAGCATCGCCGCCCAGTTTCTCAAATCATCGGGCTCGCTGGTCACAATAGGCACTGGGAATCGATCTAAGCTACGCTCTAGCCCCATTTCTTGATCGATAGGTCGGCTCAGCAGTCGCTGATTCGCTACGCCCGGAATACTATTGCATGCTGATACGGCTGTACCTCGCCCCAGCGCTGTGCGCTCCCACATCCAAGGTGGCAGCATTTGCCACACCACAGTCGGCATGACTGCGCGGCCACTTACTGGTGGGATGGCCAACTACCAGAGGTGCTAGAAGGCTGGGCGCAGGTCATG
>JBCBBK010000020.1:0-115306 GCA_038531675.1 Cyanobacteria bacterium J06581_3 | reverse complement strand
GCTGGGCAGACGTATTGAACCGTGCCAACTTGGGTATGGAAGTAATGCACGAGCGCAATGCTCACAACTTCCCACTTGACTTGGCAGCTGGCGAAGCGGCTCCTGTTGCTTTGACTGCTCCCTCCATCAACGCGTAGACTTCGGTTTACACCTTGAAGGGTAACGAGACAGCCTGAGGATAGTCATTGCGTTATCCTCAGAGTCTTTTAGATCTACAGAAAGCCCCTCGACACGCTGTGTCGAGGGGCTTTCTGTTTGTCGGTGGGGTTGTGGCTTCGGCTCCGCTCAGCCAGCGGGGTGTGCTGGATCGGATTCAGTCCCCGAACCCTGAGCGGAGTCGAAGGGTGGCCGGTATAGCGATCGGGAATTGTAAGAGAACCGACTTGCAAGAGACAACTGCTGTGCCCTCATACATGTATATCCTGAGATGTGTAGATGGCTCCTACTACACAGGAAGCACAAAGAATTTACCGCGCCGATTGTGGCAGCATCAGAATGGTTTAGGTGCTAACCATACTGCAAAGCGTTTGCCTGTAGAACTGGTCTATGCCCAACCCTTTGCACGAGTTGCCGACGCTTTTAAGCGAGAGAAACAGGTGCAGAAATGGAGCAGAGCAAAAAAAGAGGCTTTGATGAGTTCCGACTGGGGACGACTACATGTGTTGGCGCACTGTCGGAATCGGTCGCATTATTTGAATGAGTGATTGGTGGGTTGTGGCTTCGACTCCGCTCAGCCAGCGGGAAGTGTTGAGTTAGAGCTTCCCCGAACCCTGAGAGGAGTCGAACGGGTGACCGGGATGATCCTTTGCTTAATACATAATGCTTGTGTCGGTGGAGTAGATGCCTTTTACTGATTGGGAAGGTGTTGATCTGCAAGTAAGGTTAAGCAGTGTGCGTTGGTGAGAGTAGGACGATGAAGGCTAAGGAGGTATTGCGTCAATACGCAGCGGGAGAGCGCAACTTTTGCAACGCGAATCTACGTGGCGCAAACTTTAAGGGGAAAGATCTTTCTGGCGCAGACTTTAATGGAGCGGACATTCGCAGTGCGAACTTTACAGATGCGACCCTGAGAGGAACGAGCTTTGAAAATGCGAAGGGTGGCTTGCAGCGACAGTGGCTTATATTGCAGTGGCTGTTGATAATTTTGATAGCTATAGTTGTGGGTATCCTGCACGCATTTGCAGCTACTCTAGCTACTTATTTCTTTGCCCCAACAAACTTCAGTAGCTCTCTTGAACAAGCTGTTGGATTTTTAACCTATGTGTTTCTTATTGTTGTGACTTATGTTGCAATTGGGTTGCAAGGATTTTCAACCAGAGCACTGGGTTCCATTTTGACTGCATTCGCAGTTGTATTTTCGCTTACACTTACAAGCTTGTTGACCAACGGATTTCTAGTTGCAGGTGTAGGCACAGTTGCAGTTGTACTCGCAGGCGCATTCGCAGGCGCTGTTACGACTGTATGCGCAAGCACAGGCGCAATTGTATTTGCAGTTATGGTTGCAGTCATAGGTGTAATCGTAGCCACATTCACAGTCGCAGATAAAAACACAACTGTAGTCGTAATCATCGCAGTCATCGGCTTGTTGTTCAGCTTTTTTGTTGGCTGGCGTGTGATTAAGGAAGACGAGAAGTTTGATATTCTCAGAATGTTTGGCCTTGAAGTGGCTGTTTTTGGTGGAACCTTATTCTCCGGAGCAGACCTGACGGGTGCTACCTTTACTCAAGCCCATCTTGGCAATACCAATTTTGCTGAGTCACGTCGGCAACAAACTCGATTGAACCATGTCTATTGGCAAGGCGTACAAAAACTTCGCTGTTCCTTTCTAGAGGGTTCTATCCTACAAGATCGGCGCGTACGTATGTTGCTAACAAGGCCTGAGAAAGGCTATAAACAAGACTGCTCTAATGCTAACTTTCGCGGTGCAAATCTTAGCGGGGTCACATTAGAAAAAGCAAATCTTACTCGCGCTGTTCTCAGCGATGCTTTGCTCAAAGGAACAATTTTGAAAGACGCCATATTGACAGAAGCTCAGGCAGTCGGCGCAGATTTTACAAACGCTTGCTTGACTGGTGCGACGTTGGAATCTTGGAATACAGACAGCACAACTATCTTTAAAAATATCGATTGCGACTATGTTTATTTGTTAGAGCATCCGAAAAAGAATGATGATCACGAACGCCGTCCGCATGACATTACGAAAATGTTTCGACCGGGCGACTTTGAAAAGTTGTTCAAAGAGGTTCCAGGCGATGTGCAACTTCTCATTCGCAACGGCGCAAATCCTACAGCCTTAAGGGTAGCCTTTCAAAAGATAAAAGAGAATTATCCTGATTTACCTGAAGATGCTTTTCAGAGCTTTCAACGACGGGGTGATGATTTTTTAGTTACGGTGAAGGTGCCGCAGAGTGTAGATAAAGGCCAATTTGAACGCAATTGGGATAGTGGCTATCAGGCGGGATTGCAGGCTGGTCGCGAAGAGTCGGCAGCGCTGTTGGCCAGTGCTGAAAAGCGGGCGGATGGTTTGGAGGCGATCGCACTCACAATGGCCCAAAACCCAAGTACTCAAAACACCACCAATAACGACTACCGCCAAACCATCGAAGTCAAAGGAAATGTCGCAGAGTCTGTAATTGGTCAGGGCGACGGCAACCACCTCACCAACACTCCTACTCCAAAACAAACTCCTACTCCAAAACAAGAGGACAAAACCCCTTGAGAGGCTGTTCACCTCAAGCAGCTATACTGACAGCCTCAGCAGCAACAGTTTCACTAGAAGATGCATAATCAGTCTGAAACGCCTGATGACGGATGTAGTGATTTCGCACGAACACTTCTATTTTACTCACGGCTTTGGAGAGAATATATTCATCGGGAACGAGCCTTGTCCCAGATTGAGCAGCTTCTACCGCCGGTAACTGTAGCCACCACGCCTGGGGCACACGACCATAGCGCTTACGCAGCGTATTCAAAAAAGACGCAGGACTTTGCGTAGCCTTCACCATAGTGCCAGTAACGTTGCTGCTAACAGGCATGACCGATACGTGAGAGCCCGACGCCTCACGAGTCGTTACAAAAATAACAGAATCAGCCTGAGCGATCGCATCACTCACCCCTAGCGACATCTGATTCCCTACCCTTGCCCGTACGCCCGATATCTGCCAGTTGTTTATCGCTCTAGCAAGCTGATAGGCCAACGGATTATCGTCGCGGCAGATGACCCAAAACTTTGTTTCAGACGGTGATATGGCTGACATAATGTGGAACCCCAAAAAACTGGTTGTAATTTTTCACGTTGCTTACAGCACGACCAAAGGTCAAAGACCTACGCTCTATAAAGCAAAGTGCCTAGGCTTGAATAGCCCCTGTGTATTTCAATGTGATTCAATTATCAACCGAACTTGGTGAGTGTTTCATAGAGAGAAACACGGCAATCTGGCTAGCCTATAAACACCCGATCCCTGGGGTAATCTCGGGATTATGCGGAAATGCTGTGACGATCGCACTACTTACGAAATGGCCCAATCCAAATCGTTGCGCCCGTTACCAGGGGAATGAGCCCAGCGATGCCACCAAAGATAAACGCATGCTGCTTAACAAAAGGAAACGTCAGCATCGTCCCAATCACCACCGCACAATACAGCAGCGCGGCGAAGGGAACTCCACAAATCAGCAGAATCATCAGCTTTTCGTTAGACTCAATAGATTTCATAAGCTGAGAATTAAGGAATGAGCGCCAGAGAAGGTGTAGCTATGGTTGACCCACGGTCCTTAGAAAGTTTGATATATCATGCATAGTAGCCGATAGATTTGGCTGTGTGTTTGCGACAGGGATTGCTTTTGCTGGTCGCCCAGTCGGTTCGCTGCTGCGCTTTTAACGCGTTATTTTGTTGTCAAAAAAAACTTCCACCAAAAATCAGTCAAAACCCCGCGCCAAGAAACCGCGCGACCATACGAATAAAGCAGATCTAGGGCCGATTGTGCTGACGGCGCTGATGTTTTTCGGCGTGGCGCTGACGCTGCATATCTGGTCTAGGTCGCCCAGAACCATGGAACTGCTGAGCCCTACCGATTGGGTCTCTTCTCCCCTCCCGCTAGAAATGGAAGGCGGCGATCCCTACATCCGCGCCCTAATGCGAACTATTTCAGCCGGTGAGTCGAACACGGCTGACCCCTACCGGTTGCTATACGGTGGCGAGCGAGTGAAGGATTTGAGCATGCATCCAGACGAGTGCGTCACGATTGTCACTGGGCCGAATAAAGGCAACTGCACGACAGCCGCCGGGCGCTATCAGTTTTTGACCACGACCTGGTATCGGGAAGCGGACAATTACCATCCCGAGCGGCCCAAATGGTACGAAATGTGGGAGGAGCCCAGCTTTGAGCCCATGTTTCAAGACCAGGTTGTGCATGACTGGCTGTCCGACCCGGATGCTTGGGGGACAGATATTTCCCAGCTACTGAGAGATGGTGAGATAAACCTGGTCTTGCAGACACTATCGGGCACATGGACCAGTCTGGGATACGGAATTGAGGACAATAGTATGTCCGCTCTGCTGCCACAGATCTATGATGAGATGCTAAGGGAGGAATTAGCGGAGCAAGGGTAAATGGCATCTTATCGGACGGTAATACTCGAAGCGCACGATGGTTCGCGGTGGCGATCGCTCTCTCAGCTACCCACCTGCGACGACGCCAGGCTAAACCATTACTTGCTATGGGAAAACCCCAACATCAAGCCCGCCCCCAGAAAGACCGAAGGCTTTCCGCCTTTACCTGAAGATATTAGCGGACGAGTTGCGTCTCGATTGAAAGGCGTGGCCTACTATGTGACGACCTGTCTTGACCTGGCAGCTTTTAAGGCTGGAGTGAGTCATGTAGAGAAGGCCTATAAGAAACGTAGTCAGCAGGTGATGACGGAAATGAAGGGGGCGATCGCCATGGCAGACGTCCTATCTGACGGCAACATCCCCGTCCGGTTCATCATCTTGCTAGACTATTGAGCTCATGATTTGGCCTGTCGTATGCGAGAAAGGGCATCTCAATATGAAAAGGCTTTTCGTTATCGTGATGGGCATAGAGATCTCGCTGCCGCTAATCTAGCTTTTGTTTCATCAGACTCAAAAGTCGCATCGAAGAGAACTTATCGTATAGGTCAATCGCATCTCTTCATTGCTGACACAATTACGAGAGCCGATGTGAGCGGTTTTGCATTCATCTTGGACAGGAGTAAATTTGAGTTAACTTTAAGGCACGCACTCGTTAAAAATCATGCAAACATCAACTCCTTTCCTTGCCTTTCCAGTTACTGAGCTGACGGCCATCAATGTAGCCAAGGTCATTACAATTCTATGTCTGATTACCTTCGGCTTTATATACGGCATTCACGATCAGCGGCAAGTCATCTATTTGTGCCTACATGTTAGTTATTGCTGCTGGTGGTTGCTTGAGCAATGGTTGTTTCCTCAACGTCGTCAGCAAATCTTTACAGATAAGATTGGGCTACCCACGTTCTTGGTTGTCCTGGCATTTGTCGGGATCTTTTACGCACTACCCGGCTATTTTGCATTCACCAACCCCAACCCAATTACCTACGCTACCGTCGCGGTAGCGCTACCACTGTATCTCTTTGGCAGTCTGATTAATACCGCCGCTGATATTCAAAAAGCGACTGCTAAGAGTATGGGCGGAACCTTAGTCAAAGATGGTATTTGGCGTTCTGTACGCCATGTGAATTATCTTGGAGATTTGATGCGATACACAAGTTTTAGCGTTGTCTCTGGCTCTCTGTGGGCTTTTCTTTTACCTGTGGTAATTCTTCTACTTTACTTACAGCGAATTAGCCAAAAGGAACAGTCAATGACCGATAAGTATTCTGACTTTGCAGAGTATCAACAAAACAGTACTCGTTTGTTTCCTGTGATCTGGTAGGACTGACGCCCATATATTTAACCAAGCCGCTCTCTACTTTGGGGGGTAGGGTCGAGGAGATCTATTATGCTGTTTCAACATCAGTAATTATTGACTGAATATCGTGTAGTTTCTTTGTCACAACACCCGAATACAACAGCTCTTTCGCCAGCTCAAAGCCTTCTTCTATCGAGGCTATCCGTCCTACTCTCCACAGATAAAACCCGCTGTTCCAAACCGCAGAATGACTAATCTCATTCTCTTTTCCATTGAGCGCATCCTGATACGCTGCCAACAACTGTTCCAGCGGCATACTCTCCGGATCGCTGCCGTCGAAGCCATAGTCGCGTGGATGCAACAACAGTCTTTCTGTTTTTAGCTCGCCCGCTTCTAGATGGTTGAGTCCCAGAATTGCCGTGCGATCGCGCGCAATATCACAACTCCCCTCTAGCCCCTTCACCGTTGTAAAAAACTGGGTGCCCCTTTCAGTAAACGCCTTTTGCGTTCTCTCTTCCGTTGGCGGATGCACATAGCCACTCACCAAATTGCACTTGCCCGTATACGGCGACCACATAATCTCCACCGTTGCCAGCGTTGGCCGCTTACCAATTTGGTCTCGGTAGGCCACCATGGCCTCTGCTTGTGGAAACTGAATGGCCTGATACACAAAGCCCAGTCCGGTTTTGGCCAGCACCGATTCCACCTGGGTCAGCGTCATTAGCTTTGACCACTGCAGCCCCAACCCTTCTAGCACTTCAATCATCGGCAGACCGTATTTCGTCGGCATTCGGCCGCTGCCGTGTAGCACCACAGGCGCATCAGCCGCCGCCATAATCATTGCGGTCAGTGGATTGATGGGAGCCGTACGCGAACGCCCATCGTACGGATTGCAAAACACCGTCACTGGATAGTCGCTTTCGATGGGGCGTAGCTGCGGGCCTAGCGCATCGTAAGTGTCGAGCATGCCTGCTAGTTCGGTAGGGGTGGGGCGCTTGATGCGCTGAGCAATCATAAATGCGCCGATTTGCACCGGCGAGGCGGCTTCGCTCAGCATCATATTGGTAGCGATCGCTGCCTCTTCCCGACTCAAATTTTTAGAGGTATGCGCACCGCTCCCCACCTTTTTTAACAGATCTCTAAACTGAATCTGCTGGGACGTACAGGCTGTGCCCGAAGGAATGGTAAGCGGTGTGGAGATACTCATGAAAATTAGGCAACAGGTCTACTAGGTAGCGGCCTCTAAGGGTAGACGATTATCGGCAACAGCGGGAGGTGTTAAATGACTCAGCTGAGCAAACACGTTACCCGAATGCTGCACCAGCTCGCAGAATTGTCGAATCGGTGGAATCATCAGACGATCGTGGGTTGTTACCATTACAACCTTGCGTAGCAGTACCGGCGCGTTAGTTGGGCGGACCACCAAATCCGGGTCGCGCTGGCTTTCGATCAGGGCGGACTGTGGCAGTAGCGCTAGCAAATTTCCCTGACGCACAACGCCCCTAAAAGCATCAAGCGTGTTAAGTTCTAGCGCGACCTTTAGCTCCCGGTTGTGCTCTTGAAACTGGCTTTGCACAATTCGCTGCATGCCATAGCCGTCCTTGAACACCACTTGAGAGAAGCGAGAAATTTCTGACCATGGCACAACATCATACTTTGCCAGTGGATGTTCCGCCGCCATGAGTACCTCAATGGGTTCCTCGTACAGGGGCGTTACCACCATTTCTTGGTTGCTGGTGAGAAGTGGGTTATGCATAACGATGGCGATGTCTACTAGGCCGTCGCGCAGCACTTTCAGGGCGCGATCGCTCCCCAATGCCGTCACCCGTAGCTGTACATCCGCATGGGTCCGACAAAACTCCGTCACAATCGGCGGCAGCAAATACGCACACACCGAATGAATCCCCGACACACACAGCTCCGTCTGTTTACCATTCACCAAGTCCGCAATATCCTGCTGTGCCTGTGCCCATTCCCGACAAATCCGCGTCGCCCGAGGCATCAGGCTACTGCCCGCCAGCGTCAGCTTCGCCTGAGACGTCCGGTGAAACAGCGGTACCCCCAGATCGTCTTCAATGGAGCGAATTTGGCGACTGATAGTAGACTGCGTTACTCCACATTGCCGCGCCGCCGCCTGGAAGCTGCCAGTTTCTGCCACGGATAAAAAAGCCTGCAACTGCTCTAAGCGCATAGGAAATCGTAGGTAAGGCGACTGACTCGCTTTCTGGAAAACCCAATAGGAAAAACCAAACCGCAACCTCCACTCTAAAATGTAGAAGCCCCAATGTTTGTAAGGGTTGCTACGGTTAAGCTGGCTAACCATGGCTTGAAGGTCAGCTGTAGTCATTGGAATAAGAGGCTTTTAAGTTCGCTGTAACAGACTCTAAAGATTGATGGAAGAAAGTGTAGTTCCTGCAAACGCTATGATGTGTGCAGGTTGACCGGAGGCATACAAACGTGGTTCAAGCACCAACAAAACCGCTCACATTAGACGGATTCCTGGCTTTACCAGAGACTAAGCCCGCCAGTGAGTTCATTAACGGCCGCATCATTCAAAAACCTATGCCACAGGGAAAACACAGCAGATTGCAGCTAGACTTTGCAGCGCTCATCAACACAGCTGTTCGGCCTCAGAAAATCGCCTGTTCTTTTACAGAGCTTCGCTGCATCTTTGGTGGTAGCTCAGTAGTTCCAGATATTGTTGTAATGCAGTGGCAGCATGTCCCGGTTGATGCAAACGGCCAAGTTGCCAATGCTTTTGATCTGGCACCCGATTGGACGATCGAAATCCTCTCTCCCGATCAGCGAGTGGCCAAGGTGACGCGCAAGATTTTGCACTGCCTGGAGCACGGAACAGAAATGGGCTGGCTAATTAATCCAGAAGACGGGTCAGTGTTTGTTCATCGCTCACAACAAGCCGTTGAAGTTTACGATGAAGAATCAGAGGCATCCTTGCCGATGCCTTCCTTCATAGATGGGTTGAGTATCACTACAAAAGAACTTTTTGATCTTTTGATCTTTTAGCCTGACATTATCATTGATTCAATTTCAGAGACGCTTTCTTTTACCTGCCGCTCCAACTGCTGCAATCGTTCTACTTCCTGCTCACGGTTTATTTCGTGCTGTTGCTTCTGTCGTACCAGATTCGTTAGCTCACCTTTGCGAGAAGAGATATCACTGCTGATGCGGTCGATTGCCCTTTCTTCATAGGCGGTAAAACACTCTTTTACCGCTTTGCGAATGTTGGGGGTTTGTTCATCGGCAATACGTGGCAAATGTTTCACAAACTCTTTTTTGGTCGCCTTTAAAAACTCTTGTCGTACAAACTCGGCCTGGGCTGCGAAGATGCCGCCTGCGGCCAGAATGACGCCAATTATGTTGAGAAACAAACTGCTGAAGATAACGCCAATGAGCTGCAATGCAATCACAATACAGATGTAGGCCAGCGCCGACTGCATGACCGACTGCCAAAAGCCGTTAAACGGACGCACCGCGTCGTTGAGGTTGCCAGGAATCTCTTCAAACACATCTTTGATATTGTCGACCCAAATCTTTGTTTTCTTAGGATCAAAATCGTCGCCCACTGCGTAAAAACGGCGACCCATAAGTTTTTCATGAATCACTTCTACCACTTCGGCGTAGGCGACCTGATACTCTACCGCGTTGGCATTTAGCTCATCAAAGGCGGTGCCGATGGTTTGCTTGGCGGTAAATTCCCAGGCGGCGAGGCGGTCGTTGATGTAGCGCTCGAAGGCTCGTTTAAACGCGATATAAAAGGCCTGGCGTTTCTCTGTTTCTAAAAAGTCGAGGAATTCTAGGTCGGGCTGAGAGCTGGCGAAGTCGTCTTCAAAGGTGGTTTCCAAATTGAGGATGTAGTTGCGAAAAGAGGTGCTGACGGTTTTGGCGTTGATGTCGCGGCTAGTGTGAATGACCTTGCGGTAGCGATCGCGGATCTCCTCCAGTTTACTAAAGTCGCTCTCCACCGAAGCCACCCGGCCCTGAATCGTCTCCAACGTCTCATCTAACAGCGGCAGTCGCCGAGAAACTGACGTACTGACATTGCGATAGGCCCGATTCGCAACGCTCAGCGCCCGCTGCAGTTCCGCAGGTCCCCGCTCATAAGCCAAAAAATGATCTAGCCCAGCGAGCAGCTCGTCCAAGCCAGACCCCGTCAGTGGCTGAGCCTTCAATCGCTGACGCAAAGCCTTCAGGGCCGACAACTCAAACAGCCTTAATGGCTGCTGGTCGCTCGCATAGTCTTTCAAGTTAGTGGCAAAAACTTCTCTAACTTTGGCTTCAGCCGCCGCCAGCGCCTCACCATCTTCTGGATCGAGCAGTCCGGCCTGAATCTTGTCCCAGCCGTTGATGATAAAAAATATGGCCAGGCCCGAGTCTCTTAGATAGTTGGTCAGATACCGCTGTTCATCTAGCGTAAATGGCTGAGTTGCATCGAGCACAAATAAAACAGCCTGAGCATCGCTAAGGTAGCTAAGCACCTGATTGTTGCGACTTTCCGTGTCATTTAGGCCAGGCGTATCAATCAGCTCTATTCCCTGCGCTAGCAGCGGAAGCGGATACTCCACAACTACCTGAGCAATGTGGGGAAAGGCCATTTCGCCCTCGGCAGCCAGTCGCTTAGATTCAGCTGGGTCAATGGTGTACTGTGCCTTGAACGTTTCCAGGCTAATGGCTTCTGGCTCACGGCTTTCGTCAGTAAAGTGTAAAACGATTTGCTTTTTGGGTCCGTAGCGTAGCGTCGTTAGCAGCGCTGTACAGGGGTTTACATCGCTAGGCAGCAAGTTCTCTCCAATCAATGCATTCAGCAGGGTGCTTTTTCCGCGTTTCATATCGCCCATCACCATTAGGCGATAGGTGCCTTCGTTTAGGCTATCGGCAGCCTGCTGAATTTCATGAATAGAGGCCGATAGGCTCAGCTGCCCTGAGGTTTCAGCGCCGGTGACTTCGGCGGTATTTAGCAGGCTGCTCATTTGGGCGAGCGCGTCGGCAACGCTGGTGCGGCGACCTGTAAATTCGGACCAGTTACTAAAAGTTTCAGAAGGTAGGGGAGTCTCGGAAGGTTGGGCGGTAGGAGAACTATCGGGAGTCACGGTAGGTTGCGCTGCGCCTGAAAAAACGCCTGGAGAAGAGGTCATGCCAAATTATAGAGAGTTATGGGTCTGCTGCAAGAGCTTGCATGAAGAATAGATTCACGCCCTGCATCTGCCGATTCGGACAGATTCGGTAATTCGCCCAAGATATAGACATGATCGAGATCAGCGGATTACCAGGCGCTTAGGGTTTCTTCTAGTCGTTGCTTGGCGATCGCCGATACGTCGGCCCGGGCAAGGTATTGCTGCACCATCTGCTGGGATTTTCTCGGATCAATCTGCTTCAGGGCATTGAGCGCATGCAGTCTCAAACGAGAATCGACATGCGTCAATACGGGCACAATGCCTCGCAAAGCCGCCGGTACGCCCAGCCTTGCGAGGGCAGAAATAATGTTTTGGGTCAGTGCCACACCGTCAGCCTCACCATCGTCTAGCCAGTGAATCAACGGGCGGGCGGCCTGGGGCTTTAGGGCCTCGTCACGCACCTGGCCCAGGGCTTTGGCTACAGACTGCTTCAACAGCGCGGTCGTAAAAGGCTCACTGCGCTGAAAGCTCTCTACCAGATAGGCTAGCGCTGCAGGGTGATTCAGCCATCCCAGTGATGAGGCGATCACCCGCTTCACAGCCGTTGGTAGCGGCTCACCTAGTCCTTCTCCCAGGGCAATAATTGCATCTTCAGAGCTCAGTCGTCCCAGGGCTGCTGCGCTCTCACAGGCGATCACTTCATTCGGTGATCGCAAACACGCTCGCAAAGGGCTCACCAAGTCTGTGGTTGGCAGCAGGTCACGGCGACGTCCCAGCGCCCGAATAACCTCTATGCAGGTAGCCGGGTGATCGTCTTCTAACGCATTTAACAGCACAGGGGTAATACGTGGATCGTGAAAGCTTCCCAGGGCTTCAATGGCGATCGCCCGGAGTTCCGTATCTGGATCGTCAACAACGCTCAGCAGCGGCTCAATCACCGCACCTCGACGAATATGAGCCAATGTTCGGGCAGCAAGTCTACGAATATCGAGGCGATTAGCCGACTTGCCAATCGCTGGCTTAGCAATGGTATCGGTCTTAAAAGATTCGAGCGCGGAAGATTCAATCGCAGCAGATTCAGGTGCAGAAGATTTGGACGAGAGCAGATCGCTCAGGGTATCTACTGCGATCGCGCCCATGTTCGACAGGGCCCGACTTGCCGACAGCTGCAAATCCTCACTCTCAGTGGTCAGTAACAATTCGGCCAGCGCCGCTACCGTCATAGGATGTTCAAACTGACTGAGAATGCGAACTAAAAACCACTGAACATCCGGATCTTTTTGAGCCTGAAGCTGTTGAATAAGGATAGGAACAACACGATAGCGAGACTTCCCCCCTAGTGCATTACCCTGTGCATTACCCTCCTCAGAAAGCTCCTCGGAAAACTTTCGAGAAAACCGTTTTACCGCGTCCCAGCGCCCATGAAAGTCACTCGCGGCAAGTTGTTCTACAGCCAGCTGAATTTGAGCAGAAAGCTTTTCGTACACCGCATCCTCAGCCAACGAATTATTTCCCTCTAAACCATTTCCCTCTACTGAACCAGGCTCCGCTGAATCGATATCTACAGCAATTATCCTCATCAATATTCTTCAGTAAATACGAAATACATACAATCATATAAGCCAAACGTAATGCTTATCTTGACCCTCAGACCCAATCCTAAGATCCTTTCGCACTATAGCCTTCAAGGATATTGCCTTTTTTGCATAATAACTATGCTTTACCTGTGATATAGAAGAAAAACGGTAGTCGTTAATACAAAACCTTCCACCTGTTTTCCATATGTTGGTATCAACTCAACCGCAAAGTGAGTTAGACAAAACCCTAAAACGGTTCCTTATAAGCGTGGTGGGTAGGCATTTCTGTTATCAAATTGTTACTGGAAATGTCTACCACTTTTTTTGCAAGTAAAAGTAACTTGTTTGGTAGCAGTTAGTCGCAGCTGATTGCAGCCACTTTTATGTTGTACTTGCCTAAAGTCTTTTTGCTTAAGGATGGTTAAATTGACTACTTTTATTTGTAGGTGCAATTATTTAGATAGTTCAGAGCTAGGGAGTTCAAAGCTAGATAGTTCAGAGCTAGGTAGTTCAGAGCTAGATAGCTCAGAGCTAGGTAGGTTGGCAAGCAGGTTGAAAAAGCATGCGCTAGTTCGCCTCGGTCAAGTTTTGTACTAAACGTTCACTACCAAACACACTGTCATACTTTGGGTGAAGCATGGTTACGGCACCAAGCGACGTTAAAAAAACAGAAAAGAAGAATAAGTTCGAGAAATACAAAGCCGAGAAAGATGGACTGGCTGTCAAAGACGAGCTTCAGGCATTTGCGCAGATGGGCTGGGAAGCTATCGACAAGACAGACCTGACTGGTCGGCTGAAGTGGCTTGGGGTATTTTACCGCGAGGTAACCCCGGGTAAATTCATGCTCCGCCTGCGAATGCCTCATGGCGTGCTCTCTAGCCATAAAATGCGCGTGTTGGCCGAAGTTGTAGAGCGCTATGGCGACGATGGCTGTGCTGATATTACTACTCGCCAGAATTTGCAGCTGCGCGGCGTCCGCCTAGAGGACATTCCCGAAATCTTTGAGCGCTTTGAGCAGGCAGGCATTACCTCCATACAGTCCGGTATGGACAATGTGAGAAACATTACGGGTTCGCCGGTATCCGGTATTTCCTCAAAGGAGCTGATTGATACGCAGGGATTGGTGGTCAAAGTTCAAGACATGATCACTAACAATGGTGAAGGCAACTACGAGTTCACTAACCTGCCGCGCAAGTTCAACATTGCTATTGAAGGCACAACAGAGGATTCTATTCATTCAGAAATTAATGACATTGCCTTTATCCCCGCGTTCAGAGACGGTGACGAAAGCAAGGAGCTAGGCTTCAATGTGCTAGTTGGTGGTTTCTTTTCCGCCAGACGGTGCGACTCGGCCATTCCACTCAATGCATGGGTTCCCGCAGACGATACTGTTGTCGAGATTTGCCGCGCCATTCTGACCGTGTTTCGTGACCATGGCTCTCGCGGCAATCGTCAGCAAACCCGGTTAATGTGGCTAATCGAGGCTATGGGCTTTGACCAGTTTCGGACCGCTGTAGAAGCGCAAATGGGTCAGCCACTATTGCCTGCCGCACCGGAAGATGCCATTACTGACGAAGGCAAAAGCGATCATCTGGGTGTGCACACTCAGAAGCAGCCAGGGCTAAATTACGTGGGCCTGCATGTGCCCGTTGGCCACTTTTTTGCCGATGACATGTTCGAATTCGCTCGCCTGGCGGAGGTTTATGGCAACGGCGAAATTCGTCTGACCGTTGAGCAAAACGTGATCATTCCCAATATTCCAGATTCTCGTTTGGAAACGTTTTTGCAAGAGGATCCGGTTCAAAAGTTCTCAATTGAACCATCGCCATTGACGCGATCGCTCGTGTCTTGCACCGGCTCAAGATTCTGCAACTTTGCCCTGATCGAAACTAAGCAGCGGGGGCATGCCCTGGCGCAAACGCTCGATGCTAAGTTCAGCGTCGAGCAGCCGGTACGCATGCACTGGACCGGATGCCCCAACTCTTGCGGGCAGCCTCAGGTGGCCGATATTGGCTTCTTGGGTACCAAAGCTCGCAAGGATGGCAAGTCTGTCGAGGCTGTGGACATCTACATGGGGGGTAAAGTGGGCAAACATGCTCAGCTGGGCGAGCGTGTCATGAAAGGTGTGCCTTGCGAAGATTTGGAGGAAGTCGTTTCTGGCCTACTCACAGAAAAGTTCGGTGCAACTGCCAAATAGCAAAAACTAAAGCCTGGCCTGGCATCTGTTATCAGCATGTTGGGCCACCCAAAAAGAAGCCTACGGGCGGCAACCCATAGGCTTCGGTCAAGTCAGCTCTGCTACTCAGTTATGTCTAGTAGCAAAACATCTTTATATATAGGAGCATAGCGCAAGATGATCGGAGAGTTGTTTACAAAAGCAACTCAGGGCAGGTATAGAATTTTACACCTGACCTGGTTTGCCTTCTTTTTATCGTTCGTAGTGTGGTTTAACTTTCCACCCTTTGCGACGACGATTGTCCAAGAATTTGGATTAACGCCTGCTCAAGCAGGCACTATCGGTTTGTGTAACGTGGCATTAACCGTGCCCGCCCGAATCGTTATCGGGATGCTGTTAGACAAATACGGCCCTCGCCTAACGTATTCCATCCTGCTGGTGTACGCTGCCATTCCTTGCTTAATTTTTGCAACGGCAACCAGCTTTAACCAGCTAGTTATTGGCCGCTTGTTGATGGGCATTGTCGGTGCGGGTTTTGTAATCGGTATCCGGATGACTGCAGAGTGGTTCCCACCCAAGGAAGTGGGTACGGCTGAAGGCATCTATGGCGGCTGGGGCAACTTTGGCTCCGCGTTCTCTGCCTTCACCATGGTGCTGTTCGCTATGGCGCTAAGCTTCTTGCCCGGTGCGTTTTCGTTTGCCGAGGCCAAGCCATTTGTTGTCTTGGGCTTTAGCTTTAGCACCGAGGTGCTGAACTGGAGAGCTGCGATCGCCGGTACAGGCATTATTGCGGCCCTTTACGGCGTCTTCTACTACTTCAACGTAACTGACACGCCCCCAGGCAAAGTTTACAAAAAGCCTGAGAGTGCTCGTGGTATGGAAGTGACTACCAAGCGCGACTTCTGGTTCCTGCTCGCGATGAATGCACCTTTGACTATCATCATGATGGTGTTGGCATGGCGTTTGCAGAAGGTTAATTTCCTTAATCCAACCGCGATGGTGATTGTTTGGATTGGTCTCCTCGCTCTCTACGCATTCCAGGCGTTCAACTGCTGGGCCGTTAACAAAGACCTGATGACCGGTCGCAAGCAATATCCTGCTGAAGACCGCTACAAGTTTAAGCAGGTTGCACTGCTAGAGCTCACTTACATTGTTAACTTTGGTTCTGAGCTGGCCGTTGTCACCATGCTGCCCGCGTTCTTTGAAGGTACCTTCACTCTCGACAAAGCAATTGCCGGTATTATCGCCTCTAGCTATGCCTTCATGAACTTAGTGTCTCGTCCAGGCGGCGGCATTATCTCCGACTCTGTCGGCAGCCGTAAGTGGACAATGACAGTGCTGTTAGGCGGTATGGGCCTTGGCTACTTGATATTCTCTCAGGTGGGCAGCAGCTGGCCGCTAGCGGGTGCGATCATTCTGGTCATGCTCTGTTCCTTCTTTGTACAGGCTGCTGAGGGGGCTACGTTTGCCATGGTGCCCCTGGTTAAGCGGCGGATTACAGGCCAGGTGGCTGGTAACGTGGGCGCATACGGTAACGTGGGCGCGGTCGCTTATCTCACGACACTGTTGCTGCTCAAGGAAGCCTTTATTCCGGCTGGTGAGGGTGTAGACCCGGCACTGGTTGCTGCGGGTACCGCGCAGGCAAACGCAGCGTTCTTCCAGGTGTTGGGCATCGCGGGGCTGGTTGTGGCCTTCCTTTGTGCGTTCTTCCTCGAAGAGCCCAAGGATTCCTTCGCAGAGGCTCATGAGGGTGAGGAGTTCACGTCGTCCTCCTCCATGCCACTCAATCAGCCTATTGTTCGCTAAAGATGAGTGATCGCTGTAATCACGTTGTAATCAAAGTGACTGTTACGAGCGATCGCTTAGTTTAAAAAAGATAGGAGGTACTGCTTGCCTCCTATCTTTTTTCGTATATTTTACTTTCCCTTTCACAACCCCTTTTTACCAGCCCCTTTATTGGCCCCAGTGCCCGGAGGTTCCTATGGCCCGTCCCCAAAAAACACTGTCAACCAAAACACAGTGTCCTTATTGTGGCGTTGGCTGTGGGTTAGACGTGTATCCGCCCGCCCGCCCCGGTCGAAAAATTACTCGCGATAGTCAAGGTCGCCCCATTTGGCAGGCCGTGGGCGACAAGGCGCATCCTTCTAGCAAAGGACAGGTTTGCATCAAGGGCGCATCGGTCGGTGAATCGCTAAATAAAGATCGGCTAACCGTGCCCATGATGCGCGATTCACTCGACCAGCCCCTGCGCGAGGTCAGCTGGGACGAAGCCTTTGAGCGAATCACCACAGAAATTCAGACTGCTATTGCCCAGCGCGGCCCCGATTCTATTTGCATGTACGGCTCTGGGCAGTTTCAAACCGAGGATTACTACACTGCTCAGAAGCTGATCAAGGGCTGCATTGGTACCAACAATTTCGATGCGAATTCGCGGCTGTGTATGTCATCTGCTGTCGCGGGCTACATCCAGAGCTTCGGTTCTGACGGTCCCCCTTGCTGCTACGACGATTTGGAAGCAACGGACTGTGCCTTTCTGATTGGTACAAACACGGCTGACTGTCACCCGATTGTGTTCAATCGGCTGAAAAAGCATCACAAAAAGAACAAGTCGGTCAAGATGATCGTAGTAGACCCTCGCCGGACCGCTACGGCTAAAGCGGCCGATCTTCACCTGGCGATTAAACCTGGCACAGATATTGCCTTACTCAACGGCATCGCCCATTTGCTGATTCGCTGGGGCAAGCACGATCCGCTTTTTATTGACTACTGCACAGATGACTTTGCAGCGTATGCGCAGGTGGTAAGCGACTATCCACCCGATCGCGTGGCTGCTCTGTGCGGCATATCCGCTGAAGATGTGCGGCTGGCCGCTACCCTGTGGGCCAATTCTAAAAACGTACTTTCCCTGTGGTCCATGGGGGTCAACCAGTCTACAGAAGGCACCGCAAAGGTGCGGACGATTATCAATCTGCACCTGATGACTCAAAACATTGGTCGCCCAGGGGCAGGGCCGTTTTCGCTAACCGGTCAGCCAAACGCAATGGGTGGACGTGAAGCGGGTGGGCTAGCCCACATTTTGCCGGGCTATCGCCTGGTGAAAAATCCATCCCACCGGCAAGCGGTTGAGAAGGTATGGCAGCTGCCGGAAGGAAGTATTTCCCCGATGCCGGGGCTAGCGGCCTGGGATATGATGCTGGCACTAGAGCGAGAGGAGGTCGGCGTATTTTGGGTGGCGGCGACTAATCCGGCGGTGAGTATGCCGGATATTAAGCGGACACAGGCGGCGCTACGCAAATCGCCTTTTACCATCTGCCAAGATGCCTACTACCCTACCGAGACGGCAGCTTTTGCCCACGTAGTACTGCCCGCCGCGCAGTGGGGCGAGGCGTCTGGGGTGATGACGAATTCCGAGCGAGTGGTCACGTTCTGCCCGGCCTTTCGCGATCCGGTAGGAAAGTCAAAAGCAGACTGGGCCATTTTCGCTGAGGTCGGCAGGCGGCTGGGCTTTGCGCAGCAGTTCGACTTTGCCGATAGCGCGGCAGTGTATGACGAGTTCGTGAATCTGACGGCGGGCCGCCTTTGCGATGTGAGCGGCCTGAGCCACGAGCGCCTGGCTACGGTGGGACCTATTCAGTGGCCTGCGCCGGTTTGCGAAACCGCAGAGACCGCCGCAGACAAGTTTGATAAGCGGCTGTATACGGACTATCAGTTTCCGACTGATAATGGCCGGGCAAAGTTTGCGGCGTTCCATCTGAAGGGGCTGGCAGAACCCCCAGACGATCAGTTCCCGATGGTGCTGACGACCGGGCGACTGCTGGGCCACTGGCATACACAAACGCGTACTGGGCGAATTGAAAAGATTGTGGCGAAGCATCCCTATCCAGTGCTGGAGGTAAATCCTCGCGATGCCCAGCGCTTGCAGCTGCAGTCGGATGATTGGGTGGAGGTGCGATCGCGCCGAGGCACCGTCAAGCTCCCCATTCTCGTTACCCAAAACATCAGCCGGGGCACCGTATTCATGCCCATGCACTGGGGCTTTTTGTGGGCCAACGACGCCGAGGTCAACGCTCTCACTCACCCGGAGGCCTGTCCTATTTCCCTAGAGCCAGAGCTAAAGGCCTGTGCAATACAGCTGGTTCCCACGGCTGCACCTGCTCAGATAGAAGTTCCCACCGCCGCCGCGCAGCTTCGCGCCATGGTTCAGCCTACCGTAGTGACCAAACCTCAAAAAGAAGCGGTTGCGGTGGGCCCACGTCACTGAATTCTTGGACAATCGTTGTCTGTTATGGCTGGCGCTGCGGCTGGCAGGCCCTACACCAACAAGCCTGTAAGGCTCTGTACTGTGAAACCTGTACTATGAAATGGGTAACGCATAAAAGTCTTTAAGGGTTAATAGTGGGCAAGCGACTGATTCGATTCTTTCGGCATAGCTTGAGCGACCAGGGTTTCCTACACAATCTAGAGCTGTTTGAAGGACTCGTTTCTAAACTGCTTTCGATTGCTATGGTGCTCGTTGTGATGGTAGTCATTGTCGATTTGGCAGTCTATCTGGGTGCGGAGCTATTCGACCCTGATCCCTATAACTTTTTAGGTAAAACGCTGCTTGATATCTTCGGCCTGTTTTTGAGCGTGCTGATCGCGCTGGAGATTTTAGAAAATATTACCGCCTATCTCAGAAAGCATGTGGTGCAAGTAGAGCTGGTAATTGTGACGTCGCTGACAGCGGTCGCGCGCAAAATTATAATTTTGGACCTCAAAGAGATTACGGGGCTTAGTATCGTTGGGCTAGCGATCGCCATCCTTGCCCTCTCCATCAGCTATCTCATTGTCAAAAAAGTTCATTCATAGCTACGCCTACGCCTTGCTGGTTCAACACAGCTGGCCCGTGCAATGGGGCAAAGGCCACACAGCAACCGGGAGCCCGGCACCTGTCAGACCGTGGATAATGTTAGTTGACTGACTGCTCTCTTGACTGCTCTCTATCGATTCATCGTCACCGGGCGTAAATACAACAAACAGCGGATGAGGCGCTTCGGTCCCTTCCGATAGCAGATGTCGATGCTGTCTGGGCATCAGCCATTCCACACCCTGGCCCAGCTCTACCTGCGTCTGTCGCCATCGCCGTAGCAAATCGGAAAACCCCTCACCGGGCCGCTGAATAAACAACACAATCTCAATGCCCGTTTTGATCTGCCATTCTGGGTCGCACACCATGAGCGCAATGTCGCAGGGAATCGAGCGGATGCGGATACGGGTGTCTATGTTTCCACCAATCTCGGTTGCCTCTCGGCTGCGAACGTTCGGCAGTGGAATAACCACCATACTCTCTTGCAGCCGACGGATGCTGGGCAATGCTTCAAAGTAAGGACGGTGCTGAGTCAGCAGGGTCAAAATACCTTCGTAATGGCAGCACTCGGCTAGCAGCGTTTCGTAAGCAACCCGGTCTCGACGCTGATTGTCTACGCTGTGCGCCTGCCGTAAAACTTCCTCTGTCATTCGCGATGCTAGCCCATACAATTACCCTGCTGTGCTAGCTTGCCCAAGATGCTCTCCTACTGTCAGCCGACTGCCGTTCGCAAAATCCCAGCCGGTGAGCGATCGCTTCCCCGCAGGCTTCACTTCTCGCAGCAGCAAATGCCCATCCCCCGCTTGAATCACCGGCCCAAAGTTCTTCAGAATCGCCACGATTGTGCCTGGGCTTTCGCCGTTTGGCAAATCTGCCGCAAGGTATAGTGCCCTTACCTCAGTGAGTTCATCAGGAAGCTGCGACCAATACGACTCGCCCAGCGGAAAGCTTTCACTGATCTTTAGCGCAGTCTCTCGAAACTGAGTTGTACAGTTAGGGTAAAATCCGCGAATCTTGTCGTGAATCGCTTTAGCGCCCAGCGTCCAGTCCAATTCGTAGTCACTTTTTGCAATCAACGGTGCGTAGGTCGCCTGCTCATCGTTTTGGGGCACTGGGCGAATCATTTGCTGCTGCAACTTTTGCAGCGTCGTCGCTAGCAAATCAGCGCTCAGCGCAGATAGCTTACTCGCAACCTCCCAGGCATTGTCCGTCAGGCCTACCGGAATGGTTTCTTCTATCAGCATAGGGCCCGTATCCATCCCTGCATCCATTAGCATCGTGGTCACGCCCGTTTCACTCACCCCATCGTGAATGCACCACTGAATCGGCGCGGCTCCTCGATACTGCGGCAGAATCGAGCCGTGGGCGTTAATGCAGCCCAGGCGTGGCATATCCAAAATTTCCTGAGAGAGAATTTGACCGTAGGCAATCACCACAAAAGCATCTGCTTGCAGCGCACTCAAATTCTTTAACGTCTCGGGGTCTTTCTTGATTTTTGCAGGCTGCCATATTGGGCAATCGTAGGCTAGCGCCGCTGCCTTCACCGGAGAAGGGGTCACTTTTCCGCCGCGTCCCCGCCGTTTGTCGGGCTGGGTGACCACTGCCATTACTTCAAAATCTGCATGGGCCAGCAGCCGCTCCAGGCTGGGAACCGCAAATTGAGGTGTACCAAAGAAAACAATTTTCATAGGGTCTGGTGATATGGCTTTGGGAAAGTGGCGTTATCGAGTGTCGACCAAAATTTCGATGCGTCGATTGCGCTGTCGGTTAATAACGTCATCATTATCGGTGAGTGGCTGCGCCTGGCCTAGCCCGACTGCAATCCAGCGGTGCTCGGCAGGTAGCGTGCGTTTCAGATAGCGTGTAAGGGCGATCGCCTGAGCCAGCGTATAGGCTTGGCTGTCTGTAGCACTTGCCTGATTATCGCTATGGCTACGAATCGAGATAGTTGCCCCTGGGTAATTCACCAAGTGATCGAGCACTTCTTCAAGCAGTTCGGCCTCTTTTAGCTGGCTGTCACCAGGTGCAAACAGTGCGTCAGCAGGCAAAGTAATGTTGAGTTCGGCGACGTCTAAAAGGCGATCGCCTGGCTTACTAGGGATAGGCTCGTAAGTCGCTGCTGCTTCCGCTGAGCGAACCGGTGGGTCAATGGCACTCCGCAAGGTATTGATGCGGCTGTCAACACCAGTGCCCTGATAAGGCGATTTTCCCAGCCGTCTTTCCAGCGCTGCCAGACGACGCTCCAGGGTCACAACTTCAGTTTCAATGGCGTTCAGCTCGTCTACCAGGGGCTGCTTTTCTATGGGCGGCAGCTCAATCGGGGCAGAGACAGGCCCCGTCTCGGGAAGGGGAATCGCTTCAATACGGCTGTAGGTCGTGGGCGTATCCCATAGTCCTGAAAAATGCCAGAGGCGACTTGTCAACCGGCTCGATTTGCGTAAAATGCTCTCCTGGAAAGGGGGGCGCTCAAAATTGCCAGGTAGCACTTGCGCGACCAGGATGCCTAGCAGCCAGGCTGTGGTGAGTACGCCGCTAATGAGCAAACTGTATGCGATCGCCGCGTAGGGCCAACGCTCCCAAACCTGCCGCTGCTGAGGGTAGCGAACAGGGTCGGTTTCGGGTGTGCCCATCAGCTCACCGTCACCTATGGAGTCATTGGCAGGATAAGGCCATTCTCCAGCTACAGGCTCACCGATTGGTCTGTAAGAGGGTATTGGGTTGGGTACTGAAATTGGCTCTGGCGAAGCGGGCGCTTTTGCTCGTCGCCAGGGCATTAACCAGCCAAACCCCCAACGAGGTTTAGTAGGCGTTGTCGAAACAGCTGCTGTGGGGACGTCTTTGTCAACTGGCGGAGGTATTGCAGCTCTAGTAGGCGACTGAATATGATCTCTACGGCTGTCTGGTCGCTGGGTGGGATGGTGGGTATAGGCGTCAAACCCTGGGCTTAGCGTAGGCCGGGGAGCTAGCCCCGCTTGTGCCTGACGTCTGCGCTCTAAAATTGCCTGTATCTGTTCGTCATCAGGCATTTGTGCTGGCATACCTCTGCCAGACAGTCCGCTTTCGTATCGATCATCTTGGGTGAACCCATCTTCAGTGGATTCGTCTTCAGTGGGCCTGTTTGAACTGCTAACCAAAACCTGCGCTCCCTCCCACTGCCGTGATTAACCCTAACAACCAATAGGCCACGCCACAGATCAGCCTATCCGAGCAACCTACAGCGGTTGATCCACTATGGCAAGTGTGGCTATGGCAAGTGTGGCAAGTTTTATTCTAGCGGTTATGGGTCACACGTACTACTCAGCAGCCCACTCAAAACACCAAAACGAGCCTCCAATTGCTTGGTAAGGCTCGCTTTGGTCAGACTAATGCAGGTGCGCGTAGCAGCTTTACTCGTAAAAGCTCCATCCAAACCAGGGGCCAACTTCAACAACGCCGCGCTCTGTAAAGACCACACGGTAGTCTGCAAAAGGCTCAGACTGCGCCTGCTCTTCAACCAGCTTTGGTAGCGGTGTTTCATCAATTGCCTGGCTTGCCCCGTCACCGATAGGCTGATAGCCCAAAACGGTACCGTCTGGATCGACTCGGACACGATAGGTGAGGGCGTTGCCGAACCTGGGCTGCTCGCGATTAGATACTATCGATTGCTTCAGCTGCCCGTTCAACGACCTGATGGCGGCAAAGTCGGTTAGCTCATCGGCAGTGGGCTCGTCGCTAAATACAGAGGAATTAGCGGCAACTGTGTTGGTAGAGTCTCCCTCCGAATTCTCTTCAGCGATCGCTTCCTCTGATTCCTCATCTTTGAATTCGTCAAAGCGCTCAAAGGTTTCGTCATCAGCTTCAGCGTTGGCCTCTGCGTCGTCTAGCTCATCTGGCTCAGCCTCATTCCCCTCAGCCTCATCATCCGGCGACTCGACTAGCGCGGCGACCTGGCTGTCTGGATCATCCTCTGACGCTTCGGCTACGTCAGGCTCGCTGTCCGTGTCGTCAGGTGCGGTTGCTAACTCACTCACGGGGGGCGTATCTGTAGGCTCGGCATCACCCGTTGGCGGCTCACTACTACCAGATGACTCATCGGTAGGACTAACCACTGCAGGATTGCTTGTCTGATTGTCTAAAGCCGGGTCGCGCAGCTCTGGTAACGGAAGCAACCCTAGCGCCATAGTGGCCACGACTAATCCACCCACGCCAAGCACGGCAGGAATGGCTTTGTCGCTTAGGGGCTCTTCACTGCGCACAAATCGGCGAGCCAGTGGCGTGAGTGCAGGCTCTAGTTCTGGCAGGGTTTGCTGGTCGCCAAAGAACTGATCGACCGCTTCGGTCAGATCAAATAGCTGAACGGCAGATAGCTTAATGTCGATTGCCCGGCCATCGCCTGAGTCACCCAAGTCAGCAATTTCGGGCTGTACGACCAGATGGTGGTAAGGCCCATCGCCCGGATTGATGTGTACCAGTAGCGGTTCGCCCTCTATTACCTGGGGATGTGCGTAGCCGCTGAGCACTTCTTGCCCGTACTGACTGACCGCCCTTACGAGGGCGGCAAAAAAGTTATAGCCGCCGTTGAGCGATCGCTCCAATCCGCTAATCCGGCATTCTGCATTCACCAGCAGCGACATCACCTCTTCGCTACCCGGCGATGGGTCAATGCTCAGTCCATCTAATACAAGGCTGCAGTTGGGCAGTTGATACTGACGCCGAATCGTCATGACACTTCTCCATCAAAAAGGCTAATCCAGAGACGATCCGCACCGTCTGTACCTGTGCAGAACAGTAGCTTAGTTAGCAGTTCAATCGCCAGCTCGTTGAGCTTTTCGTCTGTACTGTAGGCAATCACTCCAGAGCGCTTTGCATTCATCCGTGCCCTAAAGTGAGAGCGGAAGCGAGCCAAATAGTCCGAGAGCCTGAAATGATGATCGAACGAAAGGCCCTGGTCACTCAGCTGCTGGTAGCCCAGCAGCAGTTGACGAATTAACACCGTCAAGCGACGCGCCAAAAAGCAGGTAATTAGCACCAGTGCCTTGCCTTCTTCTAGCGACATAGGCTGGCGCTGCGAAAAGCGTCGCAGCGGATTACTGCTGCGCAACAGCCACAGATTAACGCGGCCCCGAACGACTTCGTCTAAGCCCAGTTCCTTGGCAGAAGCCAGCATAGCTTCTGCGCCCCCCAGATCCAGGGCTTCGATTGCCAGCAGCAGCAGATCAATCTGCGTTTTGGCTCGCCTGGAGCACTCGCTGGGGAGACCCTCTGGAATGGCAAGCTGATCGATTAGCTTAGGACTAGAGGGGTCGGTATCGGGGGGACTCTGTACTTGCATACGTTGGCGACTATTCACTCAGGGGTCTTATCAAAACATATTTACGAACGATCAGGTACCAATACCAAATTAATTTTGGATACCTACCAGTTCTTGGCAGCTAGAAAGAAGACAATCAGTTCAGCTTCTTGAGCTTATTTTACAAAGGGGAAGCGTATGTACGCCGCTGATTAGAAGTTGCCCGAAACATGCAGGTGATATAACAGCTCGTCTTGATTCTGTCTTGATTCTATGTATAAAGCTATCTTCGCCTACTGAATCGAAAATTGAGAGATTAAATAGCTCCAAACAGCGCTATGGATCTATCAACCAGACGTATCACGAGGAATTCGTCGCTTTTTATACAATACAATCTGATGCACTGTTATGTGCTCATCTCTTCTGCGATCGCTCCTGTCAAGCTCCTGGTGTCTGCTTTTTGAAGTATTTGCCGGTAGGTGCTACTACATAACTTACCACCTCAGTATGACTACTGAGACGCAATTTTTATAGAATGCATCCGTTATTCTCGTAATTTATTGACGAATATCTTCGATTAGCCACTGCCCATCCTCTTGGACCAGTTCGTAAGTGGCTACGACGACATCGTTGCTGTAAGAGTAGGCATTGTCTACGCCGTCTTGATCGTACGCTGTGGCCGATTCAGTGACTTCCGCGCTCACGGTTAGCCGATCTGCATCTTCTGCGTTTTCCGGATCAACTGAGAGAATCCTGACAGAGCCATGACTGTAGTCCACGTAGCCGCCGCTGTCTTGCAGCGATCGCAAAATCCTCTGTGCATCGCTTAAGACAGTCCCTGTCAAAACATCATTGAGCTCACCGACATCACCCCCTTCGGCGTAAGCAGCTGTTTTGGTCTCTAGCCAGCTATTGACCGTTGCCTCAGCAATGCCCATTGCATCATCTGCTGGAATATCTGCTGCGCCGCCGGCACTCTCAATCTCAATCGGCGGCTCGTTGAGCGACAGATCTAGGGGTTCCCCTTCAATGGCGGGCGTACTCGTAGAACTGCCGCCACTCAGCCAGCCCCAAACCTTGCCTGCCAGGAAAAGTCCGATACCAACGCTCACAATCCCAGCCAAAATCAGCAGCGCAATCCGGTCCCATTTGGGCGATGTGCCATTACGGCGGTTTCGTCGCTCTCGCAATCCGCCTAGTCCGCCTTTTGCACCGCCACCGCTCAGCTCTGTTGCGCTATTTCCGCCGAGCTGCCCCGCCGGAGACATTTTGGATATTTTGTCGACAATGCTAGCGCCCCCTGCAAAGCCAGCTGCCCCTGCTGCGCCCGCCATTGCCATCCGACTACTATCGAGCTGGCTACCCAACGCAGGTGGGCTAAATGTTGAAGGTGTGCCGAAGGTAGAGGGTTGCAGGCTCGTGGCGGCGGCCGTACTGCCCACAGCCGTACTGCCCACAGCCGCTGCATAGCCCGCGCCTACCGTTTGCGAGTCGCCTACCCCAGATTGCTGAGTCGATACGCTCTGACGGTTTTTCCGCTCATTTTCTAAAGGCAGATTTTCCAAATAAGACTGAACGGTACTGTCAGCAAAGTAGTCCTTGAGGGTCGCAGGTTCCTGGTCCAGGTCACGAAAAAAGGGAAATACCTCCTGCTGTAGCCAATTTTCAGCATACAGGCACAAGCCTGGCAGCAAATCGGGTGAGCCCTGAGAATGCTCTCGAATAAACGTTAGGGGTTCTTCTTCCTGGGAGAGCTCTAGTGCTCGGCTGGCTTCTTCTGTCTGCCCTAGCAGCACCGCACACACCGCCTGCTCCAGGTGTACGTCCTGACGGCCACTCAGCCGCAGCAGCATCTGCTTAGCCCGGCGAATCAGTGCAGGCTGATGCTGGGCAAAGCCTCGTGCCAGTAGTGCGTATACAGCCAGGTAGGTGCCTACAGCAGAGGGCCGCTGGGCTTCTGCCTCAAAGACTTCCTGCTGCTCGGCAGCGGTCAGATAGCCCCTGAGCTGCTGCACAAATCGCAAAAAGTCATCGACACCCAGGCCAGATAAATCGTCATCAGCCCCGTCTATGCCGCCCCGATCTTGCAGCATGCCTCGTAGCAAGTTAACGCCTTCTTGCCGAGAGGACTGTTGATCGAGCGGGCGAGCGATGAGTTCTAGGGCTCGGTAGGGACGCAGTTTGTAAAGGTCCGCCTGAATTTCTGCGCGTAAAACGGGGAAAAGCTCTTCCTTGAGCAGGAGTTCGCGGCCTGTGCCCAGGGACTCGGCAGCATGTTCGTAGTGATTCTGTTGCCATTCTTCTCGGCCCAGCTCCAGGCAGGCAACGGCCAAGGTCAAAATAATATCGGATAGCGCAGGCTGCTCTTTTAGCTGCTGTCCTTCAGGCGTATTGGGATCACGCTTGATGTAGGGGCGTCCCAGGCGAAGTACCAGCTCGTATTCTCCTAACTCTAGCAAAACCAGGAGTGCGCCTACCAGCAGATGGTTTTCCATCTCAATAGTAGGGACGTTCGCATCTGGGCTGGCCGGGTCATCCGCTGACTCTGGGCCTTCACTTGCCCCATTAACAGCCTTGGTTTTGGCTAAAAATTCTTGATCGTATTCTGCTCGCCGAGCGCTGTTACCCAGCACTTCGTAGGCTTTGTCTATTAGCTGCTTGCGGGCGTCAATGGCTAGCTCTGAGTATTCACGGCGGGGAACTTGAAGCGCGCGATCGCGATGCGACTGCTTGAGCTGCTCAGCCGTTGCCTGAATAGGCAGACCCAAAATTCGGTAGTAGTCTAGCGGAATTCGCACTCTTTTGTATCCCCAGCCATTAAGTCAATCTTTTATCTCGAACCGTCGAAGCTATCAAGAGCGCCCATTAATACAGCTGTGATGATAGCGGCCAGCGTTAATTTGAGGGCTACCTTACCACTATTTCTACAAGAAACAGCATGCTGCCAGTCAAAAATCCAGTCAAAAATCAGCTAACCAACGCTTGATCGCTATCAAACGTATCCTACTTCTAGCGCGAAACTCAACTATAAAACCGCTACTTGGCTCATTGGTCTATGACTTTACGCACACCCCAAGAGACTGTAACTATAAGACTGAGCACTTTCACAGAATTAATCCATTTATTTTTTGAGTAGTTCGCAAGTTATGATAAACCCAATCTTGCTTAAGAAAGTGTTAAGCAAACTGTCGTAAGCTTTGAGCCGATGCGTTGGGGTATTGGCTGAGTCGGCAATGTCTTGCCCATTAGAAGCACACACAAAAAATAAGCACACGGACACAATCTATGGTTCAGGAAAGACCACTGCCTACTTTTCAGGCAACTGCTTCCCAAGTCACAGCTGACGAAGGACTCACTATTTACGAAGATATGATTCTTGGGCGCTACTTTGAAGACAAGTGCGCCGAGCTGTATCAGCGGGGCAAGGTCAAGGGCTTTGTACACCTCTACAATGGTCAGGAAGCTGTTGCTTCAGGCATGATCAAAGCCATGCGCTCTGACGACTATGTGTGCAGCACTTACCGCGACCACGTCCATTCTTTGAGTGCGGGTGTCCCGGCCAGGGAAGTTATGGCCGAATTGTTCGGCAAAGAAACGGGCTGTAGCAAAGGCCGAGGCGGCTCAATGCATATGTTCTCTAAGGAGCATAATGTGCTGGGTGGCTTTGCCTTTATTGGTGAAGGCATTCCGGTAGCTTTGGGTGCAGCTTTTCAGACGCGCTATCGCCGCGATGCCATGGGCGATGCTGGGGCCGATCAGGTGACAGCGGCTTTCTTTGGTGATGGTACGACTAATAACGGACAGTTTTTTGAGTGCCTGAACATGGCAGCGCTCTGGAAGCTGCCGATTGTGTTCGTGGTGGAAAATAATATGTGGGCGATTGGCATGGCCCATGAGCGCGCTTCTTCCCAAACCGAAATTTATAAAAAAGCTAGCGTATTTGGAATGCCTGGCTACGAAGTAGATGGTATGGATGTTTTGGCTGTGCGTGCCGCTGCCAAAAAAGCAATTGAAAGGGCCAGAGCTGGCGAAGGGCCGACGTTACTAGAGTGCCTGACCTATCGCTATCGGGGGCATTCTGTGGCGGACCCTGACGAGCTAAGAGACCCGGCTGAGAAGAAGTTTTGGCGCGATCGCGACCCCATCAAACGCTTTGAAGCTTACCTGCTAGAGCAGGACCTGGCGAGCGAAGCCGATCTCAAATCCATCCGCGACAAAATTACCAACGTCGTCGAAGATTGCCTGACTTTTGCTGAACAAAGTCCAGAGCCTAATCCAGCTGATCTGTATAAGTACATCTTCGCCGAAGATTGAAGTGACCTCTCGTACTTCAGCAATCACCCTTCGACTCCGCTCAGGGTTCGGGCAATAAGCATAAAAGCTCTAGCTCAACACTTCCCGTTGGCTGAGCGGAGTCGAAGCCACAACCCACCAATCCCTTTCAAATACTCTCTCAAAATGGCAGAAACTTTCCTATTCGACGCGCTTCGTGAGGCTATTGACGAAGAAATGTCCCGCGACCAGACTGTGATGGTCATGGGTGAAGACGTGGGCCAGTATGGCGGCTCCTACAAGGTCACTAAAGACCTGTACGAAAAATATGGCGAGCTGCGGGTGCTTGATACCCCGATTGCCGAAAACAGCTTTACTGGTATGGGGATTGGCGCGGCAATGACTGGCCTGCGCCCCATCATTGAAGGTATGAATATGGGCTTTTTGCTCTTGGCCTTCAACCAAATTTCTAACAACGCAGGCATGCTGCGCTATACCTCTGGCGGCAATTTCAAAATTCCGGTGGTGATTCGCGGGCCGGGCGGGGTGGGCTCACAGCTGGGCGCAGAACACTCTCAACGATTGGAAGCTTATTTTCAGGCGGTCCCAGGGCTGAAAATTGTCGCTTGCTCTACGCCTCGCAATGCCAAAGGACTGCTGAAAGCGGCCATTCGCGACGATAATCCCGTACTGTTTTTTGAGCATGTGCTGCTTTACTTCAATAAAGAAGATTTGCCGGATGATGAGTATGTGCTGCCCTTAGATAAGGCAGAAACCGTCCGCAGCGGTAAAGATGTCACCATTTTGACCTATTCGCGAATGCGCTATCACGCGATGCAGGCGACGGAAGCTTTGGTGAAAAAAGGCTACGATCCTGAAGTAATTGACCTAATTTCGCTGAAGCCTATTGACTACGACACTATTGGCGAGTCTATTCGCAAAACGCATCGAGTGGTGATTGTAGAAGAATGTATGCGTACAGGCGGCATCGGCGCTGAGATTATTGCCTCTATTAATGACCGCTTCTTCGATGAGTTAGACGGACCTGTGATTCGCCTGTCTTCTCAAGATATCCCGACGCCCTACAACAAGGGATTGGAAGATTTAACGATTGTGCAGCCCGCACAGATTGAGGAAGCTGTGGAAAAAATCATGACCGGTCGCCTGTAGGACGATCTTTTCCTCTCATCAAACTTTTTCAACCTTTTTGCCTTGATCGTTTCGGTTGAGGCGGTTTGGTATTAGGATACTTACCTGCACTGGGAGATGATGAGCGAACCTGCGTGTGACCTTTACGGGGTTGGCGTGTTGGGTTTCTCTACCCAACCTACCGACTTATATCAATGGATTCTATGGGTAAGCAACGCTTAATATTGGCTTCTTTGCTGGCACTGGTGATCGCGGCAATTGTTTTAATCGTGCAAATCGATACCCAGCTGGGCCTGGACTTGCGGGGCGGTACGCAGCTCACCATGCAGGTTAATCCCAGCGAAGAGATCACCAGAGTCGGTGAACGGGAACTGGCCGCTGTGCAGCGCGTGATTGAAAACCGGGTAAACGGACTTGGTGTTGCAGAATCTGTGGTGCAAAGCGTCGGCCAAAATCAGCTGTCGATTCAGCTGCCGGGGGTGAGCGACCCTGAAAAGGCTGAGCGTGTACTGGGCGGAACGGCCCAATTAGAATTTCGAGCGCAAAAGCCTGAAACAGAGGGGCAGCTGGAGGCGCTACAGCAGGTGCTAAGAGGACACTTGCTGGAGCAGATTGATCTGATTGAGAGTACAGATGAAGCAGCGATCGCAGCCAATCAGGCCGAGATAGAAGCGACCCAAGAAGAAATTTTAGAGCTGTTTGAAGATAGCGGGCTGACGGGCGATAAGTTACGAGATGCGATCGCCGGCCCACTCCCAAATTCAGGCCCAGGAGTTTGGCAAGTTGGCATTACCTTTGACCAGGAAGGTGCCCAACTGTTTGCTGACCTGACGAAAGGCATTGCTGGAACCGGACGCGGTATTGGTATTTTTCTAGATAATCGGTTGATTAGTCGCCCGGGAGTAGGTGTGGAATACGCCCAAGATGGTATCTCGGGCGGACAGGCCAGTATCTCTAGCTTTAGTATCGAAACCGCCCGTGATTTAGAAATTCAGCTTAGGGGTGGCTCATTGCCACTGCCTGTCGAAATTGTTGAAAATCGTACCGTCGGTGCGACTCTGGGTCGCGATAGCGTAGAGCGTAGCCTTTATGCCGCGCTGTTTGGTCTGGCACTGGTACTGGTCTTTATGGCTGTGTACTACCGTCTGCCTGGCGTACTGGCTGATATTGCGTTGGTGGTATATGCCATTCTGACCTGGGCTGCTTACAATTTGCTCGGCGTTACCCTTACCCTTCCTGGCATCGCCGGATTTATCCTTAGCATTGGTATGGCCGTTGATGCCAACGTGCTTATCTTTGAGCGCACTCGTGAAGAGCTACGCGCCGGTAAAACCCTCTATCGCTCTGTTGAATCAGGCTTTTATCGGGCCTTCTCCAGCATTCTAGACAGCAACGTCACAACGCTGATTGCCTGCGGGGCTTTATTCTTCTTAGGAACGGGACTGGTTCGTGGCTTTGCACTGACGCTGGCGATTGGTGTCGTTATTAGTATGTTCACAGCGGTTAGCTGCACCCGCACGCTGCTGTTTTTTACCATCGGGTTTCCGCAGTTCCGTAAGCCCAACCTTTTCTGCCCTGGCGTAGACGCAGTTCCTACTCGCAGAACCCCTTCAAACGCCCAGTAACTTAGAACCTATTAATTTTGCTTGCAACCCTATGAAAATCAACGTCATTAAGCAAAGGGCTCTTTGGTGGTCTATCTCTGGGATTTTGATTGTGGTCGGCATCGCTTCGATGGCCTTCTCGTTTCAGCAGTACGGCGCCCCCATTAAGCCTAGCCTCGACTTTATAGGCGGCACTCGGCTACAGCTAGCGCGAGACTGCAGTGATGTGGCTAACTGTAGTGAACCTATCGAAATTACCGACGTTCGCCAGGTACTAGACTCACAGGATCTGCCCGGTAGCAGTATCCAACTACTGGGTGAAGACAGCCAGGCAGTGGTCGTTCGCACCCGCAATCTGGATGTCGATCAAAGAGATAGCCTACAGTCTGCGCTTGGAGAAGCAATTGGCACGATTGACCCTAACGCAACTAAAAACGATACGGTGGGTCCGGTGCTGGGTAAGCAACTGCTCGCTACCGGGTTGACCTCTTTGCTGGTTGCGTTTGCCCTGATTGCGGCCTACCTGAGCTTGCGATTCAAGTTCGACTATGCGGTTTTGGCGATTGTCGCGCTGCTGCACGACTTGCTGATTACGCTGGGCCTGTTTTCTATTTTGGGTTTGTTCACAGGGTACGAGGCAGACAGCTTATTTATTGTGGCCCTGCTAACTATTGTCGGTTTTTCGGTCAACGACACGGTGGTGATTTACGATCGCATTCGTGAGACTTTGCAGCGAACCCCTAATCGCTCAATCGATGACGTCGTCGACGATTCTGTTAACGATACCCTGGGCCGTTCTATCAACACGACGCTTACGACGGTACTCACCTTGCTAAGCATTGTGGTGTTTGGTGGCGGGACGCTAAAGTTCTTCGCGCTGGCGTTGATTACTGGCTTCCTGGCGGGTGCTTACTCTAGTATCTTCATTGCCAGCACGCTGCTGGCTTGGTGGCGCAGTCGCTCGGAAGGTGACGGATTTGGTGGTGACGATGTCGAAGATGACGATGACATCGAAGATTCAATGGGATCTACTACGCCTAGCGCTGTGTAATCTAGTCCGTAGTTAAGCCGTCTGTTCTGATCACGGTGTTCCTGGCTTACTGGCCTCTGATAGATTTAGAAGCATTGATGAGATTTAGAAAGGACTTTTGGCGATTGACTAAGGGGCCAGTGACAACAGACCAAACTCAAGAGATAGAGGCCCTAAGGCAGGCCATGATGCGTACCTGGTGGTGGGTGTGTTTGGGACTATGGCTAACGGTTGGCCTGCTTAGCCTGTGGTGGGTCCGTGAAGAGCTGCTGATAATTCGACAGTACTTCACCTGGACGGCGGTCCGTTTTATGTTGATTTATCACCGGCCAGCCGCAGTAGGCCTAGGGCTATGTGTCGGGCTGACCATGGCACTGCTGCTGAGTGAAAGCCGTCAAATTATTTGGGGAATATCCGAAGGTGAGCGCGATCGCCTGCTCATTAACCTCCAAAAAATTCACGCCCAGGGACCCTCCCACCCCCAGTGGAAAATTATTCGCCCAGAAGAAAGGAAGGCTTAGCAATTGGTTGATTTGCTAGCGGCAGCCTGGTCCAAAAGTAAAACAGACCCTTGCACCTGGCGCAAAATAGACGCTGGACAGGCGGGGGAGACAGGCCGGTCAATCAACTGGCTGACAATAGCGGCTTTGCTTTCCCCAAACGCCAGGCAGAGAGTGTTATCGATTGCCTTGATAGCGCTGAGCGTTAGGGTAAATGCGTATTGCGGAACCGATTCTAGACGGTCGAACGCTGTAGACTTTGCCTGCTGTAGTCTGTTGCGGTGATCGAGACGAACCAGCTTTACCCACTTGGGATCGTCAAAATTAGCCACGCCTGGGTCATTAAAAGCCAGGTGGCCGTTCTCACCGATACCTAGGAAGCAAAGGTCTAAGGGATGCGATCGCAATGCCTTGTCATACGCCTCACAAACAGACACTGGCAGCAGCGCGTCGCCCTCAATCTCGTAGAATCGCTTGAGCTTAACTTTCTGGGTTAAGTGCGATCGCAAGTACTGCCGAAAGCTGGCCGGGTGGTCAGCCGCGATTCCCAAATACTCGTCCAAATGAAACCCCGTAATACGGCTCCAAAACTGTTCATCTGCTCTATGACTGTTAAAGTGACTGGGACTGTTAAAGTGACCGGGACTGTTAAAGTGACTGGTAAAGTTGTGCAGACACTGCTTTTGCGAGCGACCTGTCGCAAACACGATTCTTGCCTCAGCGCGTAAAGAGAGAACCTGCTGCAAAATACGATGAGCCAGCTCGCTTGCTGCTAGGGCTACATCCTCAGGAGACTCATAAATTTTGATAGTCAGCGCATCGACAGCTAGCTTTTGAAGCGGTTCGGCGGTCAGTTTGGAGAGCATTGATTAGAGATTGTTTGAGCAGCAATGGCCTTAAAGACTAACCCTGATACAAGCATCGCTGCCGCCTGACAAAAAATTTGGTTAACATTTAGGGCAATTTTAGCCTTGTGGCGATTTTAAGCTTCATGATCACCACATAGATTTATTTTGCCCACCTGTGACTTCTTCTCGTCCCCCCCGTTCAGTGTTCTCAAAACCTGCAAGCTCATCCTCTTATCGATGGCTATGGTGGTTACTAGGTATTGGCTTGCTTCTGTTGGCCTGCACAACTACCCTCGTGCACTGGCTAACGGAATATTGGTGGTTCAGCGCGGTAGGCTTTGCTAACGTATTTCGTCTGCGCCTGGGATGGAGCGTATTGTGTGCGGTCTTGGCATTTGCGGTGTATGGCGCTGTTTTGTGGGGCAACTATGGGTTGGCCCTGCGGCTGACGCGCGATCGCCCTTTTTACGCGCCCCGAGGTAGCGACTGGGCACCCCTGATTCCGGGCATAACCATTTACGGTGGCACTGTGTTAATTGTGCTATTGGCCATTGGCGCAGCGCAACAGGGTGCTCAGGCCTGGGAAGTCTTACTCAAATTTTTCAACACCACTGCCTTCGGCATTGCCGATCCTATCTATCAGCAAGACGTTGGATTTTATGTATTTCGCATGCCCCTTTATCAGGGGCTGCAGCAAGAGGCCCTGGAGCTGCTCATTTGGGCGCTGCTGCTGAGCGCGGGGCTGTATGCCCTACGTGGCGAAATTCGGCTGGAGCGTGGCTGGAAGCATTTGCTCACTGGGCCGGTCAAAACGCATTTGTGTGCGCTGCTGAGTGCGATCGCCCTTGTCTCTGCCTTGGGTTACTGGCTCGCCCGCTATGACTTGCTCTACTCCCCAACGGGCGCAGTTTTTGGTGCGGGCTACACCGATGTCAACGCTCGGCTCGCTGCCTACGGCGTTATGGGCATCGTCACCTTGATGGTTGCTGCTCTGTTTATCGCGTCGCTCTGGCGGCCTGGCTTTTATCTGCCGCTCACTAGCTTGGGGTTATATGTTGGCGTGCTGGTACTTGTCGGTGGGGTTTATCCCTGGCTACAGCAAAAGATTGTGGTAGAACCCAACGAACTGCGCAAGGAAGCGCCTTTTATAGAACACAATCTTAACTTTACGCAGCAGGCCTATGGCATTAGCGATGTGAAAAGAGAGAACTTTGTAGTAGAAGACAGCCTGGATAATGCGGCCCTCCAGCAAAACGCAGCCACCCTCGACAACATTCGCCTGTGGGATTACGAGACGCTTCAGACGACCTATCAGCAATTACAAAGTCTGCGGACCTATTACGACTTTCACGACGTTGATATTGATCGCTATACCCTTGATGGTGACTATCGCCAGGTGATGCTCGCTGCTAGAGAATTCAACTACAGCAAGGTTCGTGACAAGGCTAGAAACTGGGTGAATAAGCGGCTCAAGTACACCCATGGATATGGATTGGCTGCTAGCCCTGTCAACCAGGTGACGGTAGAGGGTCTCCCTAATTTCTTCATTCAAAATATTCCCCCTCAAATCACCACTGACATTACGATTGACCAGCCGCGTATTTACTATGGAGAGCAGACTAACCATCACATTTATACCGGGACTAGCACGACGGAGTTTGACTATCCAGCCAGTAACGGAAATGCGACCAATACCTACGATGGTGCTGGTGGCGTCCCGATCGGCTCTATGCTGCGCCGGTCGGCCTATGCGTTTGAATTCAATACGCTAAAGCCGCTAATTTCTAACTATTTTGAACCAACCTCCAAAATTCACTACCACCGCAACATTGTGGAACGTGCCCAGCAAGTTGTTCCTTTTTTGCAGCTAGATAGTGACCCTTACCTGGCGATGATTGACGGACGCCTGAAGTGGATAGTAGATGGCTATACAACGAGCGATCGCTATCCCTACTCCGAACCGCTAGCGCTATCTGACAATGTAGGAGCGCTGCTCGCTAGCCAGCCGCAGCTTACGGCGATTGCCACATCAACGAATGGGCACGGCGTCAACTATATACGAGACGCTGCCAAAGTCGTGATCGACGCCTACGACGGCTCGCTCACACTGTACGCAGTCGATGATACCGACCCGGTCCTAACCACCTATCAAAAAATATTTCCCAATCTGTTTACTCCGTTAGCAGATGCGTCCGAACAGCTGCGGGCGCATTTCCGCTATCCGCTGAATCTATTTCAGATTCAGTCTCAAATGTATCAGGCCTACCACATGGATGATATTGAGGTCTTTTACAACCAGGAAGATCTCTGGCAGCTGCCGGGGCAAATCGATCAAGATAACAGCGCGCGGCAGATGCAGCCTTACTACGTGATTATGCGTTTGCCTAACACTAGCGGCGAAGAGTTTTTGCAGATACTCCCCTTTACCCCGGCGAGCAAAGACAACATGGTGGCCTGGATGGCGGCTCGCTGCGACGGTGATAACTACGGACAGCTGGTTCTGTATGAATTTTCTAAGCAGGTGCTGGTGTATGGCCCTCAGCAAATCGAAGACAGAATCGACCAGAATCCTGAAATTTCCAGTCAGCTAACGCTGTGGGATCAGCAAGGCTCTAGCGTGATTCGAGGTAACCTGCTGGTGTTGCCCATCGATCAGTCACTGTTGTATTTTCAGCCGATTTATCTGGAGGCGGCTAAGCGACCTGGGGAGCGATCGCTCCCAGAACTAAAGCGAGTGATCGTTGCTTTCAAAGACACCATTGTTATGAGCAACACCCTTCCTGAAGCTTTGGAAGCGGTTTTCGGCGATTCATCCGGCAATTCCACTACCCGTTCTGAAAATCCAATACAACCCTCCTCGGCTCCCCCCTCAGCGGGTGACCCAGAAAGCACCAGTGAGCTAGTCCAAGCGGCGATTGAGGCCTACGAACAAGGTGAGCAGGCCCTACAGGCCGGTGACTGGGCTGCCTACGGCCAGGCGCAACAAAGACTGGGCACCCTGCTTGAGCAGCTCAAGCAATCAGACAATCCAGACCCAGCGCCGCAGTCGTCGGCCACGGAGAGTACTGCACCGCCCGAGACGCCGTAGTTTATCTTTTATCTGAGTTTCTTCAAGTCAGACGTTGCCAAATCTGGTGCGAGCGTAGTCATTCTAGCCTGAGGTGAAGGTCGCCCAAATGCGCCCTTTTCTTTGACAAGACTCTTCAACACGGTCTCGTAAGCATTCAACGCCTGGTCGAAAGAATAATTGGCAATGGCATACTGACGCCCCTTTTGCCCGAGCTGTTCAGCTCTTTCAGGATCGTCGTACAGCTCTTGAATTCCTTGTGTCAGCTCAGTAGGGCTCTCTGGCTCTATAACTAGGCCGCTACCACTGTCCAGGACGGCCTGGGCCGCTGCGCCATGGGCCGGTACCGAGGCGATAATCGGTCTGCCGCTGGCCATAATGACTTGGGTTTTAGAGGGCATATTGAAGCCAACGACATTCTGCTTTTGCAAGATGAGCGAAACATCGGCAGCAGCCAACATCTCAGGCAATGCTTCTCTAGATACGAAAGGCAGTAGCAGGACATTGTCAGCCTTTAGTTCTACGCGCAACTCTTCGAGTTCTGCCAGCTGTCTCCTTTCGCCGACAACCACAAACCTGATGTCTGGATTGTCGGTCAGCTGAGCCGCGCTGCGAATAATCGTTCGCACACCCTGAGTACGTGCGATGTTGCCAGAGTAAAGCACTACAAATTTGTTCTCTAGACCGTGAGCTCGCCGAAAGGCATTGTTCTCTTTTGGCAAAGGCTTCACAAAGCCTACGTCTACCCAGTTAGAGATACAGTTGATTTTTTCATCAGGGACGCCCTTACCCAGCAAGTTCTGTTTGAAACAAGGGGTAATAACGCTGACCTTTGTGGCGGTGGCGTAGGCAAACTTTTCTAGCTGCTCAAACACTTTGATAGCGAGTGCATTGCTAATCAGGCCGGTTTGGACGGCAGCCTCTGGCAGGATGTCCTGAAGACTGAGCACCACAGGGCAGCGGTAAAATAATCGTGTGAATGCAACAGGTACGCAGGCGGGCAAGGAAGGACTCGTCGACAAGATAACGTCGGGTCGCCAGCCAGTGATGGCCTTCAAGAAGCTCAAAATGGCAAAGCTGCCTTCCAGCATTGCCCTAGCTACTAACCCGGGCTCTGGCTTGATCGCCACGAAACAGCGCTCAATTTCTACCCCATTGCGCACTTCACTTTTATAGAGCTTCCCTCTGTAGCCAGGGTAAATTTTTCTTTGTGGGTAGTTCGGCATCGCTGTGATGACCCGTACCTGATGCCCTCTGCGGACCAACCCTTCTGCGAGCTCTGTCATCAGCGGCGCGATGCCAATCGGTTCAGGGTAATAATTGTAAGAATATAGAAGGACACGCATATCGATAGCTCTTTTGGATAAGTGACGCCGTTTTTGATAGAAGACAACGGTTTTGGACTAGCAATCTACAGACCTTGAATACGTAATCTTACGTATTTATTCCGAGAAAGCAAATGTGCGCTGATTACCCCCGATGTATCAAGAGTAGCTGTGAGAATACGGTTAAGAGAGTGTTGAGGCCCCAGCTTCAGCTAATCTTTAGCAAACTGGTCAAAATTATATAAAGTTGACCAAAACTATGACGTAGGCTTACGGATGACAATGCTGGGAAAATTGATGTGAAGTAGCTACTGTCAATGGGCCTGGTATTTTAATAGAGCTCAAGAATCCTCTGTCTGATTGGGTTTGATAGGATATATCTGTCTGAAAGCTTGGACTTCATCTGAATGTTATGAGTGGGTGATGATTGTTACTTCAATATCTATTTACTTATTCCCAACGATGCGTTAAAAAACTCGACAGCGCTGTATTTTTATCAGTAATGCTCGATTTGATCGACTTTGAGAATGCAAATTATGGGTGAAAATAATGTCCGTAAACAAGAATACTCAGTGGGACCTAGTAAGATTTTTGACAACTCTAAATACCTTCGGAGAGATTCCTTTTTTGGGCAGCTTTCGCTGGCTACAAACACTGCTAGGGCAGCAGCCAACATTTCCAGGGCGAGTGATAAATGTAGGTAGCAAAAAAGTTGTTGTAATTGATACATTGCCGTCACCGCTTTCAACGCTATGTCAGGAGGCACTGAATCAAGAGGCGTTGGGTCAAAGGCTGTCGGATATTGCAGTTACTCCATACAGCCTGGCTGATCTTCGAGCTACACAGCAGGCGCGTTCTCCGATTGGCGGTTCCGGCCTCTGTGACCTTACCCTTACGGCTGACACTGTCATTTTGTGTGATCGATTGGATGTTGACGAATCAGATTTCGAGGCAGATTTCTTAATGCTAATGAATGAATTAGCCACCTGCTTGAGCAAAAACTCGGACGTTGTTTTAGAGCGTGTTTTTGATTTTTCTCAGCGGGAGAGTGATTTGGCAGCGTGGGGAGCTTTGGATGATGTGGTGATGGGCGGAGTGAGCGAGGGCAGCTTTGCTCTACGGCCCAACTCTGAAGCTGCTTCGCTGGGCACAAGCAATGATGCGCTCACTTACAGCGCTGTCTTTAGTGGTTATGTTTCTACAGATAACTCAGGGGGCTTTTCTTCTGTTAGGACCCGTAATTTTGAGCCTGCGTTTAACTTTGAAGGGTGCTTGGGCCTGCGGCTGCGTGTGAAGGGTGACGGTCAACGGTATAAGTTCATTTTGCGCAACAGTGAGGGCTGGGACAGCCCAGCGTACATTTACAGCTTCGATACGCGTGCCGATGAGTGGATGGAGATTGACGTTCCTTTCGATGCGCTGGTGCCTACTTTTCGGGCAAAGTCTATGCCTGATGCGCCATCGTTTGACCCAGCGAAGACAGTTTCTATTCAGCTAATGCTGAGTAAGTTTGAGTATGACCGCCAGCTCAATCCTCACTTTTCGCCTGGGCCGTTTGCGTTGGTGGTAAGTGATATTAGTGCCTATCGATCCAAAAAAGGTATTCCATTGATTGTTGTTGGAGCAACTACTAATGGAGCCACCCAGGGGAAGGCACTGTTAGATGAATTGGTAGATGAATTGGGAATATCGTATCGATGGATTGACTCAGATTCTGCTGATTGGGAGGACTCTGTCAGGGCAGCTTTGAATTAGATTGATGCAAAAGGCCTGCACACGGTTGGTGTGCAGGCCTTTTGTCATGTCGGTTGCGCAAGTTGTTAGCTAGTAAGAAGGACGGGGGGCACTGTTTCCACTGGCGACCTGTTGCTTGGCTCGGTTTGCACTCTTTTTGAGTGCTTCCAGACGGCGAATGAAGCGATCGCGTTGCTTTTTTTTAGGCGTTTGTTCAATCAAAGTCTTGAGTGCACTGCCCAGACTCTTGTACGCATTAGGCAGCGTGTAGCCAAAACGCGTAGCAATGGAGATTGCTTTTTCGTCTGCGTTGATGGCTTCTTGCAGCGTTTTTTGACCGTTGTTGCGTTTGTACAGTCGCCAGCCGGATACGCCACAAAGGCCAAGCGCCAGCAGCAGCAGCAGGCCATCTTGTACCCAAAGCTCACCAACCGCGCCCCCCAGGCCAATTGCCAGGGCCGCCATTTCCCAGCCATCGCGGGGAATAGTGTCACTCTGCACCCGCGCCACTTCGTGCCAGAACAGCAGATTACGCTGATCGATAGCAAGTTGCTCCCACTTTGTTAGGTCAATTTGGACTTCTACCTGATCGCGGCCAAGCTCCTCGCAGGTGATGAGGGGTGGCGCGACATCGGTTGCCGGTTCTACGGTGACCCAGCTTTGCAGCTCGGGGGGCAACAGGCTCCGCAGGCGGCGCAACTCACCAATGTCGGCTCGAGGAGAACTGTAGCTGGCGTAGGAAGTCATAAATCTAGCTAGTAAATGATGATTACTTAGGTAATGGTTATAACACGCTTGCGCGACAAGCAGCCTTGGTGTAAAACCGCCCCCATTATATCTCTATATACCCTGGGTCACTTTTGTCTTAGCTTTGTGATCGCTTTGTCTAGTATCTGCACTCCCGCTTCTACCGTCTCGACTTGATAGAGGCGATCTCGCAGTTCCGCTGCACCGGCGAAATCTTTGGCGTACCAGGCCATATGCTTGCGGGCCTGGCGAATGCCTCGCAATCCTTTGTAGTCCCACAGCATGATTAGGTGCTCTTTGGCGCAGGCTAGCCGATCGGCATCCGTCGGCGTTGGCAGCAGCTTTCCAGTTTTTAGAAAGTGATCGATTTCGCCCACGAGGTACGGATAGCCGAGGGTCCCCCGCGAGCACATAATGCCGTCTGCTTTGGTTTGCACCAGGCATTGCAGCGCAGATCCCACTGAAAAAATGTCACCGTTGGCGATGACTGGAATAGATAGCGCGGCTTTGACCCTGGCAATCCATTCCCATCGGGCGGTGCCGTTGTACCCTTGCGACCTGGTTCGACCGTGGAGTGTCAGCATCTTTGCACCTGCGGCTTCCATCTGACCCGCAAAGTCTACGGCATTAATGTCGTCGTCAGACCAGCCAATGCGAGTTTTGACGGTGACCGGAACGGGCACAGCAGCGCAGACGGCCTCAACAATGTTGACTGCGTTTTGAGGGTCTCGCAATAGTGAAGAGCCGCCGCCGTTTTTAGTAATTTTGTTAACCGGGCAGCCCATGTTGATATCGATAGTGTCTGCGCCTTGATCAACCGCTTTACGGGCAGCTTCTGCCAAAAACTCTGGACGACGATCAAACAGTTGAATACTGATAGGTCGCTCGTCGGGATCAATATCCATCAGCTGTGGCAGCTGGCGCAGATGATGCAATTCAGCTGCGCTGACCATTTCGGTGTACATCATTGACGCGGGTGCATGTCGACGCACCAAGCGGCGAAAGACTTTGTCTGTTACGCCTGATAGGGGTGATTGCAGGACGCGGCTATCGACACTTACCGACCCAATTTGTAGTGGCGATCGCAAAAGAGCAGTTGACAGCTGAGACCTCAACGACTGGAGCTCTTCTAGCTTTTCGGCAGAAGCGTCAAGGATTGAGTGAGGCGCTACACGAGTGTTCATCTGAATTCTGTATCTGGGCGGCCATAGGTGCTAGAGCTTTATTCTAGAGGCTCAAAGGAAGGATCGTTGAGCCTGTTTTGAGATGTCGTTTAGCTGAGTTATTTATTTGAACAGTTCATTTGTAGGGGAAGGCGCTGCGCTACTGGCGGCTTTTTTGTGGGCGGCAGCAACGCTGATGTTTGGTCGGTTGGGGAAATCAATCTCACCGCTGGTGCTGAATATTGTGAAAGGGCTGTTTGCGATCGCGATGATGATAGTTACCTTGGCTTTCACAACCCTTCTCTCGTCTGGCTCGGCAGCTATGCCCGCTATGCCCGCTCAAGCTGTGTGGTTACTCATTGTCAGCGGTGCTGTTGGGATTGGGCTGGGCGATACGGCCTATTTTTCTGCCATTAATACGCTGGGGGCGCGCCGGGCATTACTGCTGGAGACGCTGGCACCGCCTATGGCTGCGGTAATGGCCTGGGTGTTTTTATCAGAGCAGCTCGCTTTTGGGGCGATCGCTGGCATTACTATTACGCTAACGGGCGTTGCCTGGGTTATTAGCGAACGAGTTCCTGGCGTTACGCAGCACAGTACGAGTGCTGGCGTTCGGGTGGCTTTACTGGCAACTTTTTGTCAGGCCTCGGGCGCGGTGCTTTCTAGAGCTGCCCTGGCAGAGACTACTGTATCGCCGCTATGGAGTAGCTTTATTCGATTGTTTGCTGGACTCGTGTTTATGGGAGTAACAGTGCTTGTAAAACCCAACTATGTAGAGAGTGCTTCTGATCGTGAAGCCCGCAGGCAAAAAGATCCGATGCAGTGGCGAGCTGCTTTGCTACGGTTGCGATCGCCTAAGTTGCTGCTGGCGATCGCGATGGCCTCTTTCTTTGCGACGTACCTGGGCATATGGCTACAGCAGATTGCTTTGAAGTACGCGGTGACGGGCGTTGCTCAGGCACTGCTGGCCACTAGCCCTTTGTTTGTACTGCCCATGGCTGCTTTGTTGGGCGATCGCATCAACTGGAGGGCCACGGTCGGGGCACTCATTGCCTTGAGCGGTGTGTGGATACTCCTACTTGGTGGCTAAACCCGACACATACAATCTAGTATATAAATTTATGCACTAATCGGCTAAATCGATGGGATTTCCTCAAGTTTTGGTGAGTAAATTTTCCTTTTGGGGGGTAAATATTCGGGCTTATATGTCTTACAGGCTACATCAGGCGACTTGAGTATGTGTCGATTTTTTCCAGCGACGTTTTGCACTGCGTTGCTTATTATCATCGCTCTGTGGCAGTAGGTTCTGAGGTGCTGACGACTTCAGCGTAAGTGGTTCTGCAAGCTCAGCGGACGGTGCAACAGGCAGTGTACTGGCTGGATATCGTACTTTCCACTGCCCCGTTACAGGGTCTCGGTAGGACTCAAAAGGATTGGTACTAAGCGGTTGACTACAAGGCTTGGGCACAACTGGTTTTCCTCTAGGGAAGACGGAAGGACAGGAACGAACCTCACACCGAATTAGTATAAATGTTACATGAACATATTGCGGTTACTGTAAAAAGTTCTGGTGCTTATTATGATCACCCCACAAATATACGTGAGTAAGGACACTGAGATATTCTTTGTAAGAAAAACATTCTGGCTTGTTGTTTACGCATTTACACGGGCGTTTGTTTAGTCTTTGAGCAGTAGATAGTACAGTGAACCTGTGTCGTTTATTAAGCCTGCGATCGCGCCTGCTTCAGTCCCTGTACCCACAAACAAATCAACGCGTCCGGCGCCTTTGATAGCCCCCCCGGTATCCTGGTCGAGCACAAATCGGCTGGTCGACATGGCTTCTAGCTCGTTGCTTGCATTGCGTTGGGGTAGCGGCAGATTAATCAGCGCCAGTGCTCCGGGTGGCATCACTGACTTATCAGTAGCGATAGAGCGGCCAGCGGTTACCGGATATCCCAAACTACCTGTGGCGGGTGCACCATCAGTTGCCCGAAAGAATACAAAGCGGTTGTTGCGTGGCAAATAGGTATCGAGCGCTTCCGGATTTTGCTCAAAGTATGCCATCAGGACAGGTAGCGTCAGCTCGTCTTCAGGAATGATGCCATCGTCGATGAGCGCCCGACCCATGCTGACGTAAGGATAGTTGGTGCGACCGTCGTAGCCGACCGAAAATGTGTTGCCATCTACAAGCTCCAACCGGGCTGACCCCTGTACCTGAATTAAAAAGGCCTCTAGTCGGCTTGGTAACCAGGCGAGCTCAAGCCCTTTTAGCGGTCCCTGCTCGGCCTGGAGTCCATCTGTGCCTTCTAGCTCGGCGCGAGTGGGGTGGGGCTCGGCCCACTGGTCCAGGTTGGACGGTGCCTGGTAAATGGGGTATCGATACTCATCGTCAGGCGTAAGGCTGGCGGTGTAGGTGGGCTCGAAATAGCCGGTAAAGGCTACGGTGCCCGCTTCGTCTTGGCCGATGGCCTGGTAAAGGTCGAATTCTGCGGCGACGGCTTGCTGAAGGGCTTCGGCGGAATCGCTTTGGAGGATGAGGGTACGAAAACGTAAGAGAGATTCGCGTACGCGCTGATGGGTGACGCCTTCGACTGGGTAGGCGTCGTAATCTTCGATAGAGCCTGGGGTGTCGAGGTAGTCGAGGCTGTGGTCGATGGCGGTAAGCAAGGCCGCTCGGTCACCTTCGCCGAGTCCTGAGCTGAATAGCTGATTGTCTTGCCCGACTAGGTCCAGGGCTTCGCGGCGATCGCGGCAGCGGATTAAAGTCAGCGGCGGTGGGCTTTCTTGCGCGTAGCTTACACCGCTTGTACTGACACCGTTTGTGATGAGGTAACTGAGTGGGGCGCTGGTGAGCGTGATGGTAAGTGCGATCGCAAAAGATTGGCCAAAGACTTTCCAGGAAGGTCGCAAGGGGAATGCTCCAGAACTAACCCTAAGAATCTTATAGGGTTGAACAGCCAGTGTTAAAAGCAAGTGTGACAGAACATATCAAACAGCAATCAAACCCTTGCATACTGGCTATTTAAGTGTCACTCAGAGGTCATATGCGGGTGCTGTAGAATAGAGGCGTAAGAACCTCATGTGTCCATAGGTAGGGGTTTTGAGTTGTAGGAGCAGACTGATGACATACACGCTTCGCCGCTATCAGAGCTATCAGGAATATTTGGATGACGATCAGCTACAGCCAGAATGTGACTGTCGTTTGCTCAGCACAGGAGAACTGGTAAAAGTGTCGGGCGAAGATGATGGAAATTTGTGGTTGGCTAGCTATCTTTTTGCACTACTTTTGAAAGTACACGGTTTCTCATTTTTTCAGCTGATTCGAAAAGGAAATAAGGAATTGCAGGTGCATCCTGTGGGTGATAGGCGAGTGAACCGCAAGCCCGATTTGTTAGTGATGCATCCTGACCATCTTCAGAATGCGAAGCAGGCAATTACGTTAGGGATGTCTCCACCCCGATTCGTTGCAGAAGTGGTGAGTCCTGGCAATGAATCGAGTGACAACTATTTGCGCGACTATGTGTGGAAGCGGCAGCAGTACGAAGAGTGGCAGATTCCTGAGTATTGGATTATCGATCCGCATCGAGAACAGTTAACTGTGTTGATTCTGACGAATGGTCGCTATCAGGAAATGGTTTACAAAGGGTCTGCTGACGTTGTGTCGCCTATTCTGAATGGGTTTCGCTTATCTGTGACGCAGATGTTTGCTGGCGAAATATAGGTTTCACAGAAAATTAAGGACTACTAAAAAAGCCTCGAGCATCCCATAGATACCCAGAGGCCTTTTGAATTTAGCTGTGAAATGACGCTAATACCTTTCTACGCTGGAGTTGAAGACAGGCTCGACGCGGATAGCGGCAACGCGGGAGGGGCGAATCACCATGTATTCGCCGGGGTTGATTTTTGGAATGGGGACGTTGATAAATTCTTCGGCGGTGGCTTTGGGCATGAGTTCGGAACTGTACCACTTTTGGAAGTCTTGGATAGTGGTGAAACGGACTTGCTCGGTGTGCCCACCATCGAAAGTCATGTGGACAATATATTCGCTGGGAGTTCTCGGCATAGTATTTTACGGTTTCAAGCGTTTTTAAGATGACCAGCACTAGTATTGGTTGATGAATGGAAAAACTCTCACTATTCAGAATTTTTATAACTTTTGCCACTGAGCGCTGTACGTGCCCAAGCAGTGAAACCGCACATAGCGCTAGGTGGTCAGCGATCGCAATAATTGCGCGCGCTATGGGAAATGCTGCTTGTTTGTACGCGAGGTTGAGGTGTCGCCTAGCGAATCTCTGTTATCATTTCCTAATAAATTGCTGCTAGGTATCCAGCCTCAGCAGCGGCACCTCCTGAGAGGACAAGCGCGATAAATAGCCACCAGGCAGCGATCGCAACCTGCCTTCTCGCCGCGTCAGCCTGTGTCTGCAAATCTTGCCTGAGTGCAGTCGCCCGCCCGCTCACCTTCTCTTGCGCTGCTGCAATTTTCCCGACAATCTGCTGCCTCACTTCTGCTAGCGGATTACCCTCAGGCAATCCAATATCCGGCAGGCTAAGGTTTGGCAAATGCTCACTGACTTCTGTCTGCGCGGCCTGTAGCCAGCTGCCGACCTGCTGCGCTTTGGGATGCCATACGTGCTCTCCCCACTCCAGTATCTGTTGGATTTCTTCCGCTGTTAAATCTTTTCGCTTTTCTAATGCCTGCTGCCAGGTATCTTTGTCCCAAAGCTTCTTATCCCAGGTGTCTCTGTTTAACAATGTGCTCAGGTGAGTGTAGTCCAGTATCTCGGACGGGTTGGGCAAAGAGGAAAGCGTGCCCGTGACAACCTGTGTCAGCTTTTTTGCAATTTTGGCGGGCTCTAGTTCCGACTTTTCCTGATGATGCAAGATATGAGTGATTTGATCGGCGAGCTGCTGTGATAGCTGCTGGGCACTACGGGTGGCGGCTGGGCGCAAGGCCTGAACCTTTGCGCTCCAGGCTGTTTGCAGCCAGGCGGCAAGTTCGGCGCGGGCGGTGGGTGCTAGCTGCACTCTGGAGGTGAGGGCACTCCAGTCGAGCGATCGCAATGTTTCCTTGTGTTCTAACTGCTCCAAAATCAAATTGACTTCGGGCTTAATGTCTTCTAGCGAGGCCTTCGACCAGTCGATAGACTGAAACTGAGCTTCCAGGGTCTGATAGGCCTTAGTAGCTATGGCACGAGCAGATAAGTCAGCATCCTCAGCCGTGTTTTGTGGGTCATCAGTCTCCGGCGATTCAACTACGACAGTATCTATTGTCTTAGCGGATGAAGCCACTGGCCACGCTAGCTGAAGTGCTTCCATTAGCTCTGTTCTATCGGTAGAAGTGAGGTTTTTTCGCCTCGATAAAACGTCTTCAATGGCCTTGACATCTAGTGACATATTCTCGATGTCTTTGTCTTCCAAAAGCCCATAGTCTTCTCGCTGGGCTTCTACTTTTTCTATCAGCTTTTCAGGAGAGAGAGAATCTGTATTGGTGTATCGACAGTAAGAGATTATTTTGGCTTGAATCGCTTTGAGTGTCGGTGATGGGTCTTGTTTTGGATGACTGTCTGTTACCTGTTCTGTTTGCGAAGTCGATTCCTCTGCTGAAGCGCGCGCTTGTGGGAGCACTGAAGTTGCAGAGCCTACTAGCTGAGCGGCCTGATGACCTAGATGGGTGTGGTTTAAGGCATTTTCTATGGGTAGCTGTTCCCAGATGGTCTCTACATCCCACTCAGAAAGGTCAACTTTGTTCAAAGCCTGTCGCAAAATCTGTTGCCAGCTAGGAAGGTCCAGCTGAGACATGAGCTTGGTGGTGGTTGTTGGTGCGGGAATAGCCGGACTGGGCGTCGGCTCCAATTCTTCGACAATGGTTTCGGCTTCTTCGGTGGAGAGATTAGTGTGATCGCATATCTCTTCTAACAAGTCCTCTCGCTGACTCGCTAGCAACGTTGGTAACGCTTGCTGCACATCATTTAGCTCAGAATTGAGGCTGGAGACTTCTGCCACTAACTCTTGTAGCATCGACTTCTCGGGCGAAGGCTGGTTTGAGGAAGTCTCGGGCGTTTGAACCGATTGCCGCAGGGTCGATACTAGCTTTTTGCCCCCTTCCAGGGCCGTACCCAAAAGCGAGTCGGCGATGCCTGCAATGGTTGTGGAGCTAAGCCAGATAAAGAGCAGCCAATAGGTAGACCAGAAAATAAGGCCAAAAACGATACCCCGACGCGGTTCTATTAGCTGAGCAAACTCCACCGAAAGCAGCGTTGCAAGAAAAATGACTGACGAAAAGCCAACCGCAACGCCAAAGCCCAGGAAATGCGTGATAGGTAAAGATTGTTGGGAAGCAGGTGCTTGATCGCCGGGTTCATTGTCTAAGGTACCTGGGCCTAACGCATCTGAAGAATCGTTGCGATCGCTCTCAACCCCCTTCCCCAGCAGTTCACCCGGAGACCAGTCGAGCACAGTTAGGCCCAGGGCAATTCCCAAATTTGCAAATACCAGCTGAATGGCGATCGCCACCAACAGCCCGCCGATCAGGGAAAAAACTAACGTCATTGTCTACCTAACTTACCGTTCGCTGCGATTGCTGATGCCTACTGCTTACGATAGAAAATTCATGGTTTATCTGTCATCTGTCTGAGGATACCTTAGGCTAGCCTGGCGACGGCACTACGCAAAAACTGCCCAACAAACTCACTGCGCTGATTGAGCTGATACTGTTTGGCAACGACCGACTGAATGCCGCCGTCACCCCAGTCCTGGTTTTCTTGAAAGTAGGTGACAAAGCTTTTGCCTGCAATCCGTGTTAGGTAAGCGGCACTGACACCTTGCAGTAATTTGCTCGCCACAGCAGTCGCCAAGTTTGCCTGTAGGCCAACGGCTAGCATTTTCATGGCACCCTTAGCGATGCTCAGTCCGGCCATGGTTTTGGCCAGCGATCGCGCCAGTGCCTTTGCTTCTACGATACTTACCTCAACACCATACACCCGGCCCAGCTCAACCACCATCTGTGCGTTCACCGCTGCGGTCGCTAGCATGTCAACAACGGGCAGCGGTGTTGCGGCCAAAACACCTGCCCCGACCCACTGATACCGATCGATAATGGCATCTGCCTGGGTTTGCCGTTGCGTATTTAACAGGGCCTGAGCGTTTTTGCTGAGCTGTTGTGACTGCAACAATATATTGCTAGCAATCAGATTAGTGCCCTCGTGGTTCAAGATAGTGAGGACTCGCTCAATGAGGTTAGAAACGTCTGGATCGGGCTGTAAGTATGTACCGTCGGGCAGCGGTGCGGGTGAGGGAAGTGCGGAGACAGCGATGACATCTTCACGTTTTAGCAGGTGCTGTGTTCTCTCTCTTAGTCTCTGTAAGATTTGTTCTTTCTCGGTGGGCAGATAGCGATCGCTTTTATTAAACACCAGCAGCGATCGCTTCCCCATGTCCATCAGCATTGCTAGCGGCTCGTATTCAGCCCTGTGCAAATCGTTATCAATTACAAACAACAGCAAGTCTGCCTTTGTAGCTAGCGATCGCGCTTCTTGCGATCGCGCCTCCCCCAGTGCACCTGCTTCTAACAGTCCTGGCGTATCGGTAATTAGCAGCTCTTTACCGTCGTTCAATACAACGCGATACGTCTGTTCTTGTTCTGTGGTGCCAATAGTCGCTGCTACGTTCCCAGCGATCTCTCCTATCAGAGCATTTACCAACGCCGTTTTCCCGGTAGATCCCAGGCCAAACACCACTATCTGAAATGTTTGTAAAGCCATGCGCCGGGTCAGATGTTCCGATTGTGTGGCCAGGGCCTGCCGTGAAATTTCGTCTTGTATTTGCGCGACTTGCTGCTGAGTGGCCTGCAAGCTTACTGTGGCGACTTCGTCTGGCGCGGTGGGTAGGGTGATGGTGCGCTTGCGCTTTGGGCGCAAGAATAGCCAGACGTAGCGCGCGATGATGATGAGTGCGCCGATGAGGGCCAGGATGATGATGGCCAGAATGAGCTGGGCCAAGAGTGGGGAGATGGTGGCGATCGCACCGTACAGCTGGGCGAGTGAGCCGACTGTGGTGAGGAGTAGGGCGATGGCGATGATGAGTGCGATCGCCACTATTAAGGGATAAGGCCAACGCATAGGCAAACCGGACGCACTTGTATACTGACACCCTAAATCATCCTGCTCACAATCGGCATCCCACGACTCCGCTAAAATAAAAAGCATTCTGTAGGTGGCGATGCAATTGTGATAAACACTTCTGTAACAAGCAATAAAGTCAAACCAGACTGGGCCGGTGACGATTTACTGTCTCGCTTCGTCAATTTACTGATTAAAACGAAGCCGATTTACAGCGTCATGAAAACCCAGGCGCGGCAGGTACTGATCAAAACCGCAGAAAAGAATGGCATTCCCTGGCGAGAAACGCGTAAGGCCTATGAGACGTCTGGCATAGAACAAACCCTAAAAGAAGTCGCTAACCCCAGCATCAAATATCCAGACTACTACCAGGTTCCTTTTCACGCTTACGATGAAGGCAACTTATGCTGGCCTGCTGCCTTCGAGGCCGAATCGGCCACCTACTCGATGGCCCTACGCGTATGGCCCAACGAAGATTTGACCTGGCAAGTCGCCCAGGACCGACTACGCAATAGCTTTCATGACGTACTCGCTAAGCACGCACCTGCTTCTGTGCAAAACATTCTCGATATTGGCTGTTCTGTTGGCATCTCCACACGCACTATTCATGACTATTACCAGCACAAGCAGGGTAGTTTCGTACGAACGGTCGGCCTAGATCTATCACCTCACATGCTGGCTGTCGCAAAATCCCAGGATGTCGATGGGCGCATATCACAATGGATTCACGCCAAAGCTGAGGATACGGGGCTCACCGGCTCATCTTTTGACCTGGTCACGCTACAGTTTGTCATTCACGAGCTGCCGCGTCACATTACTACGGCCATCTTCAAAGAAGCCTACAGGCTGCTTAAACCCGATGGCGTTCTAGCGATTGTTGATAATAACCCTCACTCTCCTGTGATTCAGAAGCTGCCACCCGTGCTCTTCACCCTGATGAAAAGCACAGAACCGTGGTCGGATGACTACTACACTTTTGATGTGGAAGCCGCTTTAGAAAATAGTGGTTTTGAACAGATTGTGACTGTTGCGAGCGACCCACGTCACCGTACGCTGGTCGCTCATAAGCCGTCATAGAATTTTCAGCAGCTGTCAGTTCTGTTGTTTCTGTCGTATTGCCTTCGTAATTTTCTTCCAGCGGGCTTTAGCATTACTCTGTGACTGCTTATCTTGCCGCCTATTCTGATAAGCCTGCTCACGCTGAAGCTTTTGATAGCTACTCAGTCGCTTGGCCGACAAAGTACCCTCTTCTATCGCGGCTTGAATAGCACAGCCTGGCTCCGACTGGTGCTGACAATCGCGAAAACGACACCGCTCGGCCAGACTTTCAATATCAGAAAAAGTCTCTTCCACACTATCAGCCGTACTAGATATTTGCAGTTCTCTCATGCCGGGTGTGTCAATCAACAACGCTCCAGACGGCAGGCGGAGCATTTCTCTGTGCGTGGTGGTATGTCGTCCACGGCTATCGTCTGCGCGCACCGACTGAGTAGCCTGTACGGTCTCGCCCATCAGCTGATTGGTGAGTGTGGACTTTCCTACGCCCGATGACCCCAGTAAAGCTACCGTTTTACCGGGCTGTAAGTAAGGCTGTAATGCGTCCAGATTGCTCTGCTGAAGGGCGCTGAGGGCGATGACAGGAACCGCGATCGCAATCTCTTCCACCGCCGCAATTTTCTCTTCTAACTCATCACACAAATCCGTCTTGTTCAGTACCACCACTGGCGTCGCGCCACTCTGCCAGGCCATCACCAAGTACCGCTCAATCCGTCGCAGGTTGAAGTCACGGTCTAGCCCGCTGACCAAAAAGAGCGTATCGATATTTGCCGCGATCACTTGAGTCTTGGTTCGAGTGCCTGCTGCTTGCCGTGAGAACTGAACTCTGCGTGGCAATACCGCCTCAATCAGAACTGGATTTGTTTCACTCAAGGAATGAACAACTACCCAATCGCCTACTGCCGGAAACTCTTCAGATTTTTCTAGCTGATGTCTGAACTTACCAGTCAGTACGGCGTGGCGATCGCCCGCTTCTGTGTACAGCTGGTACTGACTGCGATGGGCTACTGCTACTCGCCCCACCTGATAGCCCTTCTCTGCATAGAGTACAAAGCTGCGAGCAAAGACTTCACTCCAGCCTAATTCTTCTAATTTCATTGCTTAAAAAGCCTCTTCAAATTCTCAATGGTTGGTTTGAAAGTGGCCTGCTGGTACTTGCCAGTAGACCTTGAATCAAAATTGTCCGTAGAGAATTTATCTTTTTACAGGCCTGTTTCCAGGTATGGATTCCCTACGGACTGTCGCGCTATTACCGAATCAAACATAGGGAAATCCTCCAACTGAGAAGAGTTTTGATCGTAGCAAAGATTCTATGGATGCATCTACTCTGCTGTAAAACTTAAGAAGATTTTGCCCTCTGTGGTTCCGGTGGTTACTGGGACAGTTCCACTCTTTACATTACTCAGCGCTGCGCTGTAGCCATAGCCTACATCAACCCCAATCACCTTGCCTTTACCGCTCTCTTTTGCCAACACCGTCCAAAACTTTCGAGACTCAAAATCAGGCGCGATCGCCCCATGAAGGGTTGTTTATTCCCTCAAGGAATTTCGACAAAGTGAAACTGACCAGCGCGAGCCGTTTGCAGCGCAGCCAAAACTTGACAAGTAACCTGCTTGATACGCGGCCAGCTCGTAGTGCTAAGAATGACGATAGCCAGTGAGCGATCGCTTATATTCTGCTCATACCGAAGGTTCTGATCGGTCGTGAGAAATACATCAAAGCCCGCTAGCTCTGCTGCATTAAGCAAGTCACCATTGCGTAATGTAGACCATTCTCTTTCGTACGCCGTTGAGACTTCATACATAGAAAGGTGTTGCCGAAGGGGTACAGGCACACCTTGATCAAATAAGATACGCATCTACGCTACTGATGCCATACTTTGTGCAACATGCTTAAGCACTTGCCGTACCTGAATAGTCGTAATGCCTGGAAACAGCTGTACAAACTGCTCAATATTTACGCCATCTTCAAGATTCTCAAACAAAGCGGATGCCGGAATACGGCTTCCTCTAAATACCCAGGCACCACTTACTTTTCCTGGGTCTTGCTCAAGCGCTTCACATGTAGACCAATCAATCATGATGCATACACAGTAGTCATCGCAGTTCAATCGTAGCAACTATCAGCATTAAAACCACTTGTAAGTTATTTACCCTACGAGGTCAAAATGTAGATGAACCGTATTACATCTACTCTGTTGTAAAACTTAAGAAGATCTTGCCCTCTGTGGTTCCGGTGGTTACTGGGACAGTTCCACTCTTTACATTACTTAGCGCTGCGCTGTAGCCATAGCCTACATCCACCCCAATCACCTTGCCTTTACCGCTCTCTTTTGCCAACACCGTCCAAAACTTTCGAGACTGAAAATCAGGCGCGATCGCCATCCAGGCCCGATCCCCACCGACATACTCACCCACCGACACACCATTCAGCGTCAAATTGTCTCTATTGGCAATGAACGCACTCGCCCCGCCCCCAAAGTACAGCGTGCCATCTGCGCCAGTGGCAATGTCTCCTAATCGCATCGCATTCGCTTTATTATCAGAAGTCTTGCGCGGAAAGCTCATTTGCGCGTTAACCAGCCTGCCTTCGGTGGGATGTACCCGAGCATAGTAAGGCAAATGCGCCGCACCACTGTTGTGTAGCGAAGAATATTGATCAATGCGAGACAGGAAAGGATCGGTTCGCCCGCGTTGTTCTTCATCTGTCATGGGTTCGCCGCGCCAGCGAAAGATGGTCGCGGTTCCGGCACTCTCGCCTGCAATGTATAGGTAACCATCACGGCCCATAGTCGCTCGGTATAACCGGGTATCGGCCACGTTTTGAATAATCGTTTCAGAACTGTCGCCAAACAAAGACCACTGCACCTTGCCAGTAAAATCAAGCGATTCTAACCGGGCAATTTGGACGGGGTTCGTGCGACCATCGACGGTGAATCTGTCATTGCGAAAGCTGGTGACAAATACAGCTTGCTGACCATCACAGCTCATCACTTCTACATCGGTGACCTGGGTGTAGTTGCGCTCGCGAGAGAATACTTCAGCGTTGTTGGGGTCGTATACGTATACCGTTTTATTCGCGAGTGCGGCAATGTGCCCGTCGGGGGCGATCGCCACTCTTTTTGCATCAGTTAGAGGAAGGGTGCTCAGGGTTTCGCCGCTGACAGCATCCATGCGGGTCAGTGTGTTTTGGGAAGCGATCGCTACTACAGAGCCCCCATCAAAGGCGATGTCACTCACTTCGCCCGGCAGCTCTACCGTCTTGCTAATGTCTCCGGTCGCCGGGTTTACCCAGTAAAGCGTGCCGCCATCTGCCGTGTTTACAGCCGCGATCGCCCCTGCGGCAGTCATCACCACATCTACCCCCGTTTCCCCAGGCAGGGCAATGCTCGCACTCAGGTCCACATTGGGGCTATACGTCGCAGACGCTGTGGTCACGGCTTCATTTAGGCTGCAAACCGAGCCACTGTCTTCTCCCTGAGCGAGGACATGATTCGCTTGTGGAGAGGTCGAGCAGGCCATGGCCATTAGCGCAATGCCTATAGCGGCCAGCATAGGCCTCACCCTGGCAGACGACACAACAAAACCATTACTACGGAATTTCGTCATCATCGTTCTCACAGCGAGGGGGCAAAACAAAGAAGCAAAGCAAAAGAACAAGACACAAAGGGGCGAAACAAGCTTCTCTCTTCAGTTATAGCCTATCGCTCTTCACACGTTTCCCTGGTGTCTAAAGCCAGAACATTCCTTGCCGTATAATGCCGTTGTTGCCTTTATACGCTCTCATCTGTAAGTAAGGATTTTTTTGGACTATGGGACTTTTTGATCAGGTTATGAAAGCAGTCGCTGACCCTGGCCGTCAGGCCAATGTTGGCCAGCTTACCAGCATTTTGGGTGCGGCCAAGCAAGTCGGCCAGCAGAACAATGCTGACTCCGATACTATGCAGCAGGCGATGTCTGTCATTGGTGGATTTGTGCGCTCCTCACTCAAAGAAAAGCGTCAAACACAGGGGTCAGATGCAGCTCAGGCTTTGCTTGAAGAAGGGGCCGCCAACGGCGCAGCGGTTATTCCTAAACTATTTAGCTCTGGTCAGCTCACGGAGATGGTTTCAGCAGTTACTAACAAAACCAGCCTGAACGCCAACCAGGTTCAGGGAATTTTGCCGATGGTGTTGCCGCTGGTGATGCAGTTTTTGAAGACAGGTAACGCAAAGGGCGGTGCAGCAAAGACTGACAGCAATCCTATCCTCACCGCATTCTTAGATGGTGACGGCGACGGCGATGTCGATATGGGCGACATGTTGGGGATGGCCAGTAAGTTTATGTAGCCAACAGGCAACGCTACAAATAGCGCTACAAAATCTGCGATAAAAACGCCTGGCTTCTTTCTTCTTTCGGATTGTTGAAGAACGCGTCAGGCGTATTCTCTTCTACTAATACGCCGCCGTCCATTAGCACCACCCGGTCGGCCACTTCTCTGGCAAAGCCGACTTCGTGGGTGACACACACCATAGTCATACCGTCTTTGGCCAGGTTGCGCATTACGTCTAGCACTTCGCGCACCATTTCGGGGTCCAGGGCGGAGGTGGGTTCGTCAAACAACATGACTTTGGGCTGCATGGCGAGGGAACGGGCGATCGCCACCCTTTGTTGCTGTCCGCCCGACATTTGCCCCGGAAACTTATAGGCCTGCTCGGCAATACCCACCCGGTCCAACAGTCTCATGGCAATCTCTTCGGCTTTGGCCTTCGGCCATCGGCGTACCCAAATCGGCGCTAGCGTCACATTCTGTAGCACGGTCAGGTGCGGAAACAAATTGAACTGCTGAAACACCATACCCACCTCACGGCGCACAGCCTCAATGTCTTTGAGGTCGTTAGCAATCCGCACGCCGTCAATTTCTATGCTGCCTTCCTGGTATGGCTCTAGCGCATTGAAGGTGCGAATAAACGTAGACTTACCAGAACCCGATGGCCCCATTACGACAACCACTTCACCTCTGTACACGTTCATGCTCACGCCTTTGAGCACGTGAAAGCCGTTGTCGTACCACTTCTGTACGTCTTTTGCGACGATAACCGCTTCACTCCCGACAGAATTTGTCGCAGGTGCAGGGGCTTGTGTTTCAGATTGAGCCATGGGTCAGGTTCCTCTTGAGGTGTGGATGTGTGAGTTTGATAGTTGTGTTGACGCTGCAATAGCAAAGGTCCTAACGCAAATCAGTATTCAGGGCCGATTCAATTTGACGACTGCCGTAGCTCATTGCGTAGCAGAATACCCAATAAATAGCCGCAATGAAAATATAGCCTTCCTTGTAATCGCCCAAATATTTGGGACTGGCCAACAGGTTTTGGGAAATGCCTAACAGCTCGACAAGCCCGACAATACCCAGTAGCGTCGTGTCTTGAAACAAGCTAATGAACTGACCTACGATGGCCGGAATCGCTATTTTTAGCGCCTGCGGCAGTACGATCAGCGAGGTCGTCAGTGGCTTGTTGAGGCCCAAAGACTGCGCAGCCTCACTTTGCCCAGTAGGCACCGACTGCAAGCCAGCACGGACGTTTTCGGCCAAATAGGCGGCGCTAAAGATCGTGAGACCAATAATCGCTCGAACCACGCGGTCTGGTCTCACCCCTTCCGGTAGAAATAGTGGGATTAGCACCTGTCCCATAAACAGAATAGAAATGAGTGGAACACCTCGAATCAGCTCGATATAAGCAACCGACAGGGCGCGAACAATGGGTAGCTTACTACGCCGACCCAACGCTAAAAGCACACCTGCCGGGAAGCACAGCGCAATACCACTGACCGCGAGTAGCAAAGTAAGCGTCAACCCGCCCCAGCTGTTGGTCGAAATATTCTTCAGGCCAAAGTCTAGCCCCAGCAGATAAGGCAAGCGCCACAATACCTGATACACCACGACAAAGCCAACCAGGAAAAGAATGACCTTGCTAATCCACGAAGGAATCTGGGGAATAGCAACTCGCTGCGATAGCTGCCAGCCTGCTGTCAGCGCGCCGCCCAGCATAATAATGATGCTGTAAAAAAGACTGGGGCTAAGGGTGCCACTACCGAAGAACGGTCCACCGCCCAAGAGATACAGGGCAATGAAATAAGAAACAAACCAGCCTGCCGAGATCCACTTGGCAGCACCAGAAGACTTACGGCCAATAGCTTGACCAGCTGCCGCCCCGGCCACTAGCAATACCAGCGTGCCGATAATGTAGCCGATATGCGGGCGGGTTAAGGGCCACAGCACGCAAAATAGCGCGATCGCACCCAGCGCAATCAATACATTACGACCAAACAGCGTCTTTTGGTTGCGAGCCAACACGCCCCAGCTAAGCCCGGCTAGGCCCATAATCATGCCCAACACCGACCAGATTCGCCAGTAGGACTCCGGCGGATACAGACCGGTCAAAAAGTTACCAAAGTTGTCGGCAACAACAGACCAGTTTGCCTGGGTAAAGGCCCATGAAAATATGCTTATAGCAGCCGAACCCAGTACCAAAATCAGCACTGCCGTAAGGATGCTATTTCCCCAGCTATTGAACAGATTCTTGCGAGTCCACTCCACTGGGCCAGATTTTCTGACGACCGGAGCGCCCCGTTCTATGGGTCTTGAGCTTGTAGTGGTCATAACTTAGCGCTCCTTGAATTGAACGGCATTGTTGAGCTGGTTCATATTGAGAGAAATGAGCAGGTTAAGGGCCAGGTAGGTCGCCATCATCACTAGGAACACTTCAATAGGTCGTCCGGTTTGGTTGAAGGTCGTGTTCGCGACCGAATACAAATCGGGATAGCCCACGGCAAAAGCCAGACTGGAGTTTTTGGCCAGGTTCGCGAATTCACTATTTAAAGGCGGAATGATAACGCGCAAAGATTGAGGAAACACGACCAGTCGCATCGCCTTACCGTTGCTGAGACCCACAGAACGGGCAGCTTCCCACTGCCCCCTAGAAACAGACTGAATCCCTGCACGGACGATTTCGGCGATGAAGGCGCCGGTGTAAAAGGTCAGACCCGTTAGCGCAGCGGCATACCGCATGGTCATTTCCAGACCGCCGTCAGCGCCGCCGCCTTCTCGCACAGTGGGCACCGTCCAGTTGAAGGCGAAGAGCACAATCGCCACCATGGTGATCGCAATCACTATCATCGCAACTAGCAACGCTTTGCCATCTTGCCCCTGGTCTAGCATGGCCTTCAGGCGCAGTCGCCACAGTACAAAGAGGGCGATCACCATCGCCACAAGTGCAACAATCCATAGCCCCGCAGGATTAGTAAATAGCGCTATCAACCCCCCTTTAAAGAACAGCCTGTCCTCTGCTGAATTCGTCAACAGTAAGTAGTAATTCACCACCAGAACAACGCCAATCAAAACGGCATTTCCAATTCGCGATATCCAGCCCGCAACGCCCGCCGCAAAGCGGCCTTCACGAAACGCACTGACTGAACGCCACAGCAATCCAAACAGCAGCATGGAAAGGGCTACCAGCATCAGCCCTACCCAGACCTCATCTGGCAGCCCAGGGCCAATCATGTTCAAACTGTTGTTGTTAGCCACCAACCAGGGATTAGACTCACTGGGGAACACGATCTGATTCTCTCTTCTGGGCGCTGCCAAAAAGACCGCAAAATACCAGAAGAATAGCTGAAGCAAGAGCGGTACATTTCGGACTAATCCCACATAGGCCCGGCTGATTTTGTGCAGCAGCCAGTTATCTGAAAAGCTAGCAACTCCGGCGGTTATACCGACGATAGTGGCGGTAATCACACCCGCAGCAACCAGTCGTAAAGAGTTGACAATACCAGTTTGAATTACCTTGGTATAAGAGTCTTGAGCGGTGTAGCCCAGTAAGTCTTCACCGACTGCAAAGCTTGCCGGATTTTTGAAAAAGCCAAAGCCAAAATTGATGCCCTGGCGAGCCATGTTGCGGCTAAGGTTACCAAACAGATAAGAGAAAACAGCCGTCACGATGACCACTAAAATCACCTGGAAGGCTATTTGCCAAAACCGTTCGTCCCGTAGCAGTGCTCGCAGGCCAGAGGCAGGTTTGGAAGGGGTATTTGCCATGAATTGTTTATACGTTTCAAACGGATACCTTTGGTTATAGGTATCCAGTAACTATGCCAGCAATTGGGAATTGAGTTGTCTGCGGATTGACAACTTACAGACGTTACAACTTGCCTGTTAAGTCGAATTTACCAAGGTTGTGACCTCCGGCACTGTCTATATAGCTACATATCATAAGCCTTTGAACTGCAACGTTTTGAGCAAGGCAGGCTGTGCACCCGTAGGTTGTTATCTAATTTAATAGAAAGCAACTTGTAAAAGTAATTATTCGTCACAAAGAACACAGAAATTTGAGCAAGAACTTTGAAAAAAGACTTTGAACAAAAACTTTGAACAAAAACTTTGAACAAAAACAAAATGCGCCAGCAGCCTTCAAAATAGACTGCTGGCGCACTTTAAGGTGACTAGCTAGAGATTATCAACAAAATGATGACTCCCAGCTTAGCGGAACGGTGGAGAGTACAGCAGGCCGCCGTCAGACCAAAGTGCATTCTGACCGCGATCTAGATTGAACTCAGAATCCTCTCCCAGATTGCGAGCAAATACCTCACCGTAGTTACCGACCGCACCAACAGCGCGCGCTGCAAAGTCATTGGGCAAGCCCATGTCTTCGCCCAGGGTCCCTTCAGCGCCCACAAAGCGTAGAATGTTGGGATCTTCACTAGAAGAGGCATCCGCGATGTTCTCGGAGGTCAGGCCCAGCTCTTCAGCTTCAATTAGGGCAAAGGTTATCCACTTCACTGCGTCAAACCAGGCAGAGTCGTTGTTGATCGTCAAAGGACCCAAAGGCTCTTTTGACATCGTAACTTCTAGCAGCACGTGCTCATCGGGATTCGAGAGTGTGCTGCGACGAGCAATCAGCTGAGATTTATCAGACGTCATGCCTTCGCAGCTACCTGCTTCGTAGGCCGCATAGGCTGCGTCAGCATCCTGGAAGGTCTGAGGCTCGAACGACACGCCTGCCTGACGCATTTGGTCAGTGAGGTTGAGTTCGGTAGTGGTGCCCGTCTCTACGCAAACAGACTTGTCTGCAAAATCAGTGAGTTCAGTGATACCGGCATCTGCGCGTACCATCATGCCCTGACCATCGTAAAAGGTTGTTGGGCCAAACTCCATACCTACAGAGGTGTCACGACTGATTGTCCAGGTCGTGTTACGCGCCAGCATATCAACCTCTCCACCCTTGAGCGCTTCGAAACGCTCGGTAGAGTCCAGGTCACGATATTCAACCGCTGTAGGATCGTCAAACAGTGCTGCTGCAACTGCTTTGCAAACGTCGACGTCAATACCCGCGTACTCGCCATCTTCTACGAAGCTAAAGCCAGGAATACCGCCATCCACACCACAAACCAAGGAACCCCGATCGAGAACGGTTTGCAGACGGCTAGGGCCACCGCCACCACCGCCACCATCGCCGCTTGCAGCTTCTTCACCGCCACCACCTGGCGCACCACAGGCTGCCAATGCCAAAACGCTCACGCTCGCGGCGAGCGTCAAACTCCACTTTTTCATATCAAACCTCACGCAATTCCTAGGAAAGGGAACACAACTAGCTTGATAGATGGGTTGAGCTGAATTTATCTATCAAGAAATCTGATAGTAAGCCCTTATCAATCAAGGGGTTCAGCGCAACTACCTGAATCTACCAAGCGGTAATTGCGCTCAACATTATCATCTTTCATACCAATAAGTTCGGTGCTTTCTGCTACGTGACCTTTAGATTTTGAAAAGATTAAGAAGGTTTGGCGGCGGTTAAGCTGGTAGCTACACCTCCTAGAACTGCTGTGCTAGCTCGCGAATTAGCGGCATGCGCGAACGGATGTAGCTGCTGACGACAGGCAGCTGACGAGCATCAAAAGCAGGATCGTCTTGAAGCAGGTCGACCAGCCAGTGCAGCACGCCCGAATCGTCCAGGTTAGATAGGCGCGTCTTGGGCGTGGCATCGACGATTGACCAGAGCTGATGAATGAGACGGCTGTCCATATTAAACCCCTTTGGTTATGCTTCTAGCTTTACCGTGAAATAGTGAACCGACCCGACGAGTTCTGTTTAAAACAAGCTTCTTAATAGCGGTACGCCAAGCGTTACATCGCTTCATTTGAGGCTCATTTACTAAAGGGTTGTTTGGGTGGTTGTCAGATGGCTGATAGCAGCGCGTTAAGGCTGGCGATCGCACCTTGAGTAGTCTGCCCGCTAACGCTGAATACCAACGACTCTTTGTATATTCGTTGGGCTGGATGGCTCGTTAGGTTCGCTGCACCACTCGACGCAATAATTGCAGCCTCGGCGCAGGTATTCATCAGTGAAATTGCGCGTCCTCTAAATGCCACTTTTTGAGAGAAATCTTGTTCTGGTAGGGCGTTTACTTTGGGCAAATCCGTCTGTAGCGATGCTAGCTTCTGCTCCAGCTGTTGGGCGATCCCATGGTCTATGTGTCTGCGTTCCAGCGCCTCAGTTAGAACGTCAATCCCAGCCTGCGAACAGCCAAATATCAGTCCCAGCGGGCTCAGTGGATTTGCCCGGTCGCGCCCGTGAATCCATCCAGGCGCTTTCATTCCCAGCACATCCTGTTTCGGTAAAAACCAGTCCTTCATTTCCACTTCCACCGTGCGCGTCGCCGCTAAGCCACTCAGCTGCATTGGCACTTTCGTAATAATTCGACTTATCTGGTTTGTCGTTTGGCCTGTCATCCGGCTCGTCAGCGGCAGCAGCCCAAATATTGCCGAGCCAGCCGCCCTATCTTTCGTTTCTTCAGCGAGCACCGCCGCCCCCACAAAGTGTGTAAACAGCCCTTCGCCAGTGACCCAAGGCACAACGCCATTCAGCAGATAGCCACCTTCTACAGCATTAGCCTTTAGTGGCGCAGAAGGACGCCGTAGATGAGAGAACCCCACGCCTACTTGCTTTATACCTTTCGCCATGTCAGCGACATAGGTCTGCTTTAGCGCTTCATTGTCACTACTGGCTAGCAGGCTTGCCGCACTTTGATGCTGTGTTTGCAAAAACGCCAGCGCCCCGGAGTAGCGGGCCATCGTGCCTTGAAACTGCTGATACTCACCAGTGCTAAATCCCAGTCCACCCAACGCTTCAGGGATTTTGGGCGTAAGCCATCCGCTTAAGCCCAATGCTTTGAACGCTTCAAACAATGCCACTGAGTCGTGGTCTAGCAGATTGGCTTTTGGCTTTATTTCTGAGCGTAAATAGCTGTCTATCTCGTCGAGAATCGCGTTACTAGATAGAGATGGTTGAACTGCTGAAGCTGTCATAGAAGAAGTAATTGGAGAGGCAGTTTGATAGGATTTGGAGCCAAGCCCCTCTTTAACGGTAATTCCTTTTGATGAACCTGCTGTGCATCAGTAACGGCCACGGTGAAGACGCGATCGCCATGCGTATCCTCAGCGCCCTTCGCCAGCAATCCGCCGACATCCAAATAGCAGCCCTACCCATCTCCGGCACAGGCCAGCCCTACCGTTCTGATGCCAACATTGACATCATCGGCCCCACCCAGACTCTACCCTCCGGCGGCTTTTTGAACCGCGACCCCAAACAGCTCGCCCGCGACATGCAAGGCGGCTTAATTTCCCTTACCCGCGCCCAGCTACGCGCCATCAAAGCCTGGACCCAAAAATCCAGCCAACAATTCGCCACCATCGTCAAACAGAACGCCCGACAAGGCAACAACACACCTGAAAGCCAACCCCTCAAGCCTCAAATCCTCGCCGTCGGCGACATCGTCCCTCTCATATTTTCCCACCGCACCGGCCTGGCTTACCACTTCATCGGCACTGCCAAATCCGAATACTGGCTACAAAACGAGCAAACCAACCCATCTAACAAAAAACTGTGGGACCGAGTAGAAGGCTGGTCCGGCTCGGTATATCTTCCCTGGGAGCGTTGGCTCATGAACCGCCCCCAATGCCGCAGCCTCTTCGTCCGCGACGCCCTCACCGCCGAACGCCTCCAAACTCTCGGCATCAAAGCCCAATACGAAGGCAACCCTATGATGGACGGCCTTACACCCACCGGCAAACTAGACAAGCTATTCACCGAACTCAACCAGTCCCAACCCAGCTACCAAAACGCCCTCGTCATCACCCTCATCCCCGGCTCCCGCCCCCCCGAAGCCTACACAAACTGGGCCACCATCCTCAAAACCATCCCCAGCCTAATCGCCGCCTTCCCCGACCGCCCCCTCATCTTGCTAGGCGCGATCGCCCCCAACCTCATCATCAACGACCTCCCCTTCCCCCTCACCCCCGACACCCCAGAACCCTGGACCCGCCTCACCCTTCGTTCTTCGTACCAGGCCTACACCCGTAGCAACATTACCCTCATCCCCACCCAAAACGCCTACACCGACTGCCTCCACAAAGCCGACATTGCGATCGCCACCGCAGGCACCGCCACCGAACAACTCGTCGGCCTCGGCAAACCCGCCATCACCCTCCCCGGCCCCGGCCCCCAATTCACCTACCCCTTCGCCCTCGTCCAGGCAAAAATGCTCGGCCCCTCAGTGCAGATAGTCGAGAACCCTGAGAATGTTGGGAGTGCGATCGCTCAAACAATGAACGACCCTGACCGTCTGCGAGCGATCGCTACCAACGGCAAACAACGTATGGGTGAATCCGGTGCAGCCCAAAGAATTGCTAACCAGCTCTTAAAATCAGCCCAGCCTGCTTAGCACCAACAAGAAACGCCCTACAATTGAATAAGCTCAAAAACCAAGCACCTCCTTTTCGGGGGGGTCTGGGGGGAGGCAGTGGCGGACCCCCAGGCAGCACAGTAAGCTTCCTGGCAGAGGAGGGGTTCAGGGGAGGAAATCCCCTATTCTTGACGCCTTGCTTCTTGCCTCCCATCCCTGTAGAACAATGGCCATCCAAACCAAACTCTCCCTGACCGACATCGCCCAACAAACCCAAAAAGCCGCCCGCCACCTCGCCCAACTCCCCAGCGACACCAAAAATAAAATCATCGAATCCGTCGCCCAATCCCTAGAAACCGCCACCCCCCTCATCACCGCCGCCAACCAAAAAGACCGCACCGCCGCCATAGAAACCAACCTCTCCAAACCCCTCTATGGCCGCCTAAAACTCGACGACATCAAACTCAAAAGCGCCATCCAAGGCGTCCGCAGCGTCGCCACCCTCCCCGACCCCACCGGCGAAATCACCCTCCACCGCGAACTAGACAAAGGCTTAACCCTCAAACGCATCGGCGTCCCCCTCGGCGTCCTCGGCATCATCTTCGAATCCCGCCCCGACGCCGTCATGCAAATCTCCACCCTCGCCCTAAAATCCGGCAACGGCGTAATCCTCAAAGGTGGCCGCGAGGCCATCCACTCCTGCACCGCCCTCGTCACCGCCATCCGCCAGGGCATCACCAACGCCGGCGCCGATCCCAACGCCGTCCAGCTCCTCACCACCCGCGAAGAAACTAACGCGCTGCTAGGCCTGGATAAATATGTAGATCTAATAATCCCTCGCGGCTCCAACCAGTTTGTACAGTACGTACAGGCAAACACTCGAATCCCTGTGCTCGGTCACGCTGATGGAATTTGCCATCTGTATGTAGACAGTGAGGTCGACATTGATCAGGCGACCTCCATTGCTGTCGATGCCAAAGTTGGCTATCCATCCGCTTGTAACGCAATAGAGACATTGCTGGTGAATAGTGCGATCGCCCCCAAAGCCCTCCCCATTCTCGCCGATGCTCTTCAAGCCGAAAACGTGGAACTACGCGGCGACGACAAAACCCGCACAATATTGCCAGACATCAAAGCTGCCAGTGAAGAAGACTGGTCTACTGAATATAGCGACCTGATTTTGGCCGTTCGGGTAGTGGACTCTACCGAAGCGGCAATGGAGCATATCAATACCTACGGGTCGCGGCATACAGAAGCGATCGCCACCACCAACCAAACCACCGCCGACACCTTCATGGCCCAAGTCGACGCCGCAGGCGTATACCACAACTGCTCTACCCGCTTCGCCGACGGCTTCCGCTACGGCTTCGGCGCAGAAGTCGGCATCAGCACCCAAAAAATGCCCCCTCGTGGTCCAGTTGGCTTAGAAGGCCTCGTGACCTATAAGTATCAGCTAGTCGGCAACGGACACATTGTTGCCACCTACTCCGGCGCAGACGCAAAAGCCTTCACCCATCGGGATTTATAGGAGAACTTGGCACCGTTTACATACACTGCCTACCCACCCCACCCTGCGGGCACCCCTCCTTGGAGGGGATTTACTTCAGGCGATGAGGAAAACAATTCGATTGCGGCTTTCACTCACTCTTCATTCTTCTCTTTCATGGATATTATTCACATCAACGATATCAAAGCCTTTGGCTACCTTGGTGTCCTCCCCGAAGAAAACGTTTTAGGCCAGTGGTTTCACGTCGATCTCAAAATCTTCATCGATCTCTCCAAAGCTGGAAAAACAGACGCGCTAGAAGACACTCACAGCTATGTAGAGATTGTTCAAGAAACCAAAAAGCTGATTCAAACAAAAAAGTACAAGCTAATTGAGAGTCTTGCAGATGCTGTAGCTACTCATGCATTGGAGAGCGATCGCCGCATCCAACAGATCACTGTAAAAGTAACAAAGCCCACTCCGCCTATCCCAGACTTTGGGGGAACCGTTGGCGTGGAGATTACGCGATCGCAACCCTAAACAACTCTCAAACAACAGACCTCAAATAGGCTTTCTTCCACTCACATAGAAAGCCTCCTTCTCACTCCGCCATCCTCTCTCATCAGCCTGCTCTTCCACAGTCCTAGCAAAATCCGCCTTCAGCATCGCCATTATCTTATCCGATAGTGACGCCAACGGATTGTGCGTCGGATGAAACCACTGCCCATTCCATTGCTTCGCCTGCTCTACCTGCACATAAGAGCCCTGCTGCTCAGCCACAATCTCAATCTCTTCAAAGCCAGCAGTCAGCAACAGCTGACGACACTGTTCTTGTGTTCCAGTCGGCTCATTTATATTTTGCAATTCAATATCATGCCGCTTGCACACTTCCATTATCAATGGCGTCGCATAGGATTGATCAGACCATGCCGAGAAAGCAACCATACCACCGGGCTTTAGCCACCGATACCACCGACGTAAAGCACCCGGGATATCAGCCCAATACACAAGCGCGCTGACACAAAAAATAGCGTCAAAGCAACCAGGCTCGAAAGCAATGTTCTCAGCATCAGCCTCTATCAACTCAATAGACTGAAGACCTGATGCCTCTATTTTCGCCTGTGCCTGTGCCAGCATCCCTACCGAGATATCGACACCGACAACCGAGCCCGTTGGACCTACCTTTTGGGCAGCAGCGATCGCAATAATCCCCGTCCCCGTTGCCATATCCAGTACATGCTGTCCTGCCCGCAAAGGGACCAAATCCAACAGCGGCAAAGCCCGACCGATCGTCGTCTCATTGTCGTACTGAGTGCGACCATCAAAGAAACTAGTAACAGTTGACAGATACTGCTGTCGATAATTGTTTTTCACCCTTTGTCTATCCCCTTATTACAGTAATAGATCGCCCTTTCGGAGTTTCTTCTACTTCTGTTGTTGTTCTTTCTTCAATAGGTGGCAGCTGCTCACGACGATCAAAAATAACCAACCAGCCAGTCTCCAATCCTAACCGTCCCAAATAGTCATCTAGCTGCGCGAGGCCGCGAGTCAGCGGATCAGGCCTACCCTCCCGCCACACCTTCAGCTCAATGGCTAGCGTTTCTTGCCCGTAGCGCAAGCACAGGTCCATCCGTCCCATGCCCAACGCGTACTCACGATCCAATATGCCGCCACCATTCGCCACCCGATGCAAAAATGCCATCATCACTAAATGTGGTGCAATCTCATGATACGGTGCGCTCTTAAGCAGTGGTTCCCCATGCTGTCGCCAAAACTGCAAAAAAGCGTCTAGCAAAGCCTTCGAATCCAACTTACCCTCCGGGGTCAACCACGTTGGCGCAATCTGAGGGAGGGACGCAGACGGCACCACAGAGAGGACTCTAGGCAGCACCTCTTTATAAATTGGATTAGCAATCACCAGTCCACCCTGAGAGCTTTTTACGCACAAACCCAAATCCAAAACAAACTCAATATCTTCATTAGGCACATCCCCTAGCTCTTGTCCTGCCAGCATGGGTTCAATAATGGCTCTAATTCTAGGCTCCCGCAATCTCGCAGCCAAGCTATCAAGGTGAGTATCGCGCCGTTGAATCAAAATCTCCTTCGCTTGCTTAACGTGTTCTTCCGTCAGTGACGTTGCCGGGTCAGGCGCTAACACCTCCACCATTTGCCTTGCTAACGCGTTTACTAACCAGGGCTGTCCCTGAGTTAGGTCATAAGCTTTCTCGATCGCTGCTGTAGTAAAAACTTGTCCTGTATCCGTCGTGTGCTGCTGATACAGAGTTGCCACTTCTGCTTGAGTAAAATTCTGTAACGTCAATGACTCGATCTTAATATTGAAAGGACTTGCCGTTCCCAAGCGTTCGCTGCCCCCCGAAGCAGCTTTATAGTCTCGAACATCTCGCAAGCCAATCAACGCAAGAGATTTTGGAAAGCCGCCAGGACGGCGAGGATAGCCATCCCTTAATTGGCGCAAAACAGAAATCAAAGCATCATCTCGCAATGAGTCTATTTCATCAATAAAAAGGACAATAGGCTTCGAACTTTCACGTGCCCACATGCTTAGCGCTTGACCAACACTCTTCAGCGAAGACCAATCTGGAGGATGGGAATCCGATGGGAGCCAGAAAGCCGCAGCATCTTGCCAGGCTCGCAAAATAGCGGCGTCGGTACTCTCGAGGTTCTGTGTGTAAGCAGCACCAACTTCTGCGGAAACCATCAGTGCAGCATACTCACCTTCATTGGTGAGTGCCTGGGCCAGCGTTAGCATGGCAGTTGTTTTACCAGTTTGCCGAGGCGCATGAATGACAAAGTATCCACTTTGCTCAATTAGTCGTTTCACAGAAGGTAGGCGTTCTACAGAAGGCAGCATGTAGTGGTCATCAGGATTGCATGGACCAGCTGTGTTAAACCAACGAGGCATGATAGAACCGCTCAGTGAAAACTTCTGTAAGCCTATCTTATCGATAGCTCCATTGGAGCAGCAGCAGTTAGGGGCATGCGTATAAAGCGATCCTAAAATTTTTTATTTCTGCGGAATCGTCAGGTATTTCTACGTAGGGTAACAACAAGACAATGCATAACTTACTCTCAACTTCAGCGAATCATGAAGAAAGTCACCCCCAGACGTTTGCGCTCCCTCCTAGCACTCATGGCCGTACCCGCCATCATGACTGCCACCTTTACCCCTCTCGCCAAAGCCGCCCCCGACATTCTGACCGAACAAACCCAAAACAAACAAGCCGACGACTTTTACCAGCGAGCCCGCGCCGACATCGAAGGCTCTCTCGGTAGCATTGGCCGAGACTACTACATTACCTATCGCCTTGTTGAACGCATCGCCCGCGCCAACGGACTAGACGAACAGCCCTGGCGCATTCGCGTCACCGGCACCGGCAACGTCAATGCCTATGCCTCTAACCTCAACCTGCTTACCTTTGAAGGTGGCCTTTTAGAACAAGTCTCCGGCGATCAGGCCGCCCTTGCCTGCGTCGTCGGTCACGAAATGGCCCACCACACCGAAAACCACATTCCTATCCGCGTCGAAGCCAGAACCAAGATTGAAGCTGCACAGCGAGAGGCCTTAGAACAGGCCAGGACAGAGATAGAAACCGCTAGACGAGACAACAATATCATTGGCAGCGTTTTTGAAACAGTAACTGGCACCGTCGGTGATGTCGTCGGGCGTAATAACTCTGTTGGCAGGCTTTTCACTGGTCCACTAGCCGCTCAAATCTTTCGCGGACTCAGTAGCGAAGAAACAAACCAGGCAACTGCCCGCGCCGAACAGCTTTACATAGAACGGATAAAGGAGTTGGATGAAGAGTATTCCGAGGTTCTTCACGCTCAAGAATCAGAAGCTGACAAAGTTGGCTATCGCTTTACAGTCAGCGCTGGCTTTGACCCCAACGGTTGCGCTCGCACCATTGCTGTACTAGAAAAAACGCTCCATAGCCGACTGCCTAGCATGTCCCACCCTAGGCCAGAGGACAGGCTCGCCGATATCAACGCCCTTAATACGCCTGCCACTAATCAGCGCCTGCTAGCAGAAGGCGAAGAAAATCTACGCCGCTCACCCAATCCACTAGGCTACGGCGTCGGTCGCGACGGCGAATCTCTGCGGGTAGAATCTCGCTTCGGCAGCCAGGATATCGAAGACAGCTTCCCACAATAATCGTTCAGGTTTAAGGCGTCTTGGTAGCCATTCCTGTAACGAGATCTAATCGCGAAAGGCGTAGTGGGTTATCTGTAGTAAGCGCTCTATAGAAAAAAACTATTACGCCTTTCTTCAAGTTCCTAGCGTCGTGCAAAGGTGATTTCGTTACCACTCATTCGGATGCTGTAGGCGCTAAAGCAGTCCTTTCCCAACACCACAGTGGCGTTATCAGGCGCAACTGCAACGTACACATCCGTCACAATCGTCTCACCCACCATCACCGATCGCAGCTTCGCAATCGATAGCTCCATCGGCGTCCCATCGGCCAAATATACGTACTGATAGCTCACCAAGGGCAGCTGTAGCTGGCTCGCCATCTGCTTCGTAATAATCGAGTTCGGCGCATTCCGGTCAATCACCACATCAAATTTAGCCACCCCATCTAGCAGTACCTCTACCACTGGCAGATGATTCTCAAAGGACTTAATCGGCACCGTAGAACCTGTTTTAGACGCTGTTGCAGGACTTGTCGATTTTTGCTTGCGGAGCGATCGCACCTCATCCACAACTCGCTGATGCTTCTGCCAGTTCCCCCTATTCAGCCACAGCGTCGCCGCCTTTTGATAGTCTTCTATCGCCCCATCACGACTACTCATATTCTTTTGCACCTCAGCCCGTAGCTCATACAGCAAAGGATTTTCAGTATCTATCGCGATCGCATTGGAATAATCCTTAAACGCCTGCTCTGTCTCCTCCATCAAGCGGTAGCTATCTCCTCGCGCCGCAAAATACTTTGCACTCAGTTCCTGATCTGCCTCAGCCTCCGCTGACTCAATCAGCGCCGAAAACTCCTCCACCGCGCCATAGTCATCACCCAATATCTGTCGCATCTGCCCCCGACAAAACCGTCCCTCAGCATCTTCTGGGTTCTGCTGGTTCTGCTGCGCGGCCAGTGCCAAATCTTCCACTGCCTGCTGTCGCCGACCTAAGCGGGCCTGAACTAATCCCCGTAAACACAATGCTCTGGCATTGTTGGGATGCACACTCAGCAGCCAGTTCAGATGCTCCAGTGTCGCTGCGTATTCTCCCTTTTCGTAGCGCGATCGCAGCTGTTCCACAAATGCTTCCGGCGTCGTCACCGCTACCAATTCCGAGCTACTTTCCACCCCCTTCCGCACCGCCATCCCCGAGGCCTGAGCGGAGCCGAAGGCCGGTAGCTGCTTCAGGGGCTCAATCGCGTCCACACATTTTTTCGCATTGACCTTGTCCTTATCGTTCAGGTAACAGCGAGCGGCTTGTTTGTAGGCAGCGATCGCACCCGGCCCATCTCCAAACAATCCCAACGCCTTCCCCAGTACCTGATGGCCGCCTGCAAATTCTGATTCTATTGCCACGGCCTGACGGCTATCAGCGATTGCCCCTTTGAACTGATCCAGCGCTAACCACACTAGCGCTCTGCCCAAATAGGTTTCGGCTTTAGGCGCTAGCTTGATCGCTTTAGAGTAGTCGGTAATTGCCTTCTCAAAATCACCCAGTCGCTTACGCACCCTGGCTCTGTGCACGTAGGGTTCTGCCCACGCCGGTTCTGCCTCAATCACCTGGTTTAGCAGCGGCACTGCTTCAAATATCTGCTCCATTTTTATCAACGAAAGCGCACGCCGAAACTGCTGCTTTGATTCTTCAGAAGCCATGACTCGACACTCCTGCGATAAACAACCGCCTAAAGTCCCCTATGGATCGTACCGTTTTTATTCACGTGAGACAGCATCCGTAGACGCGAAATAAGCTGTGTGCACTAAAACCACAGCCATGCTTCAGCCCGATTCGATCCGGAAGAATCTATTTAAATTGTCCGTATCCTCACAAATTAATCTCTGGCCAAGCAAAAAGCGACATATGATTAAAAGCACATATACCCAGTGCACTACTTTCTATCCTGTTTCATCTGTTATCTCCATGGGCGCAGCAAACCTGAAAAATAAGGTCAGACCCCGTCTTAACACCAGAGTTGACTCCAACCAAGGGCGTTCTAGTTCGGTCTTTGGGCAGGTTTACTGGTCCCCGACCAAATCCCTTTGGATTTCGCTAATTACAATAGGCGCTGCGCTAGGTGGCTACCATTCTTTTCGTGCCGATGCTGTGCTGCTATGTCTGGCAACTAGTGCTGTCACGCTGTGTGCAGGCTACTCCGTGGGCATCCACCGCCGCCTCATTCACAACAGCTTTCAGTGCCCCATGTGGCTGGAGCATGTCCTAGTCTATTTAGGTGTCCTGTGTGGAACGCAAGGACCTTACTCCGCCATCGAAAAGCACGACCTTCACGAGTGGGCCAAGCGTCAGGCCAACTGCCATAGCTACTTCTCTCATAGCAAAAACCCTTTCTTAGACTGGATATGGTCGCTTCACTGCGATATTCGGCTCACCTATCCCCCCATTATTCGCTACGAGCCTCGGATTTCTCAAAGCACCTTCTATCATTGGCTAGAGCAAACGAAGTACGTACAGCAGGTTCCGCTGGCTATGGCCTTTTACCACTTTGGTGGTTGGAGCTGGGTGTTTTGGGGTGTGTATGTGCGGGTTGCGGTGTGTGCAAATGTGCAGTGGCTAACTGAGTATCTGGTGCATCATTTGGGCGATCGCCCGCACCGCATCAACAACAGTATTATCCAACTCAGAAATCTCCCACGGCTAGGTCTGCTAACACTGGGTGAAGGCTGGCAAAACAACCATCAGGCCTTTCCAGACTCTGCCTGTTTTAGCCTGCATCGTAAGCAGTACGATCCTGGCTGGTGGTTAATCCAATCCTTCAAATCTGTAGGCCTTGTGTGGAACATAAAACAATCCAGGCTTCGCTCACAACGCAAAATTGGTCCTATCCCAATAGAAGCAAATTCACAGCCTGCACAGATGCAACCCGCTCGTCAGAAAGTAGGCGTCAAGTAAGGCTGTTTCCTACTTCCAGGCATAACGATCACAAGTCTGTTTTGCTTCTCTGGCAACATCGCTAGTTTTGCTGGCTTCTGGCAGGTAGTTGGCAAGGCGATCGCACGTATAGCTCACCCACCCTTCAGAAAGCCACACGGGCCAAACGCTGACAGTTCCATCGTGGCTACTGCTCAAGATACTTTTACCATCCAAACTAAATGCTAAGGATGCGATCGCAAGAGAATGTCCTTCCAAGGGCCTACCAACAGTATTGCCATCACGGTCCCACAGCTGAATTGTGCCGTCGTTGTAGCCAACCACAACTAACGTTCCGGTGTCATTAATAGCAAAAGAGGAAAATCCATTCTTTGTTTTAGCAAATGATTCACCGATAGGGGTTCCTTCACTATCCCATAGTTGAAGTTCAGAGTACTCTATCCTAAAAGGAGCACGGTTCCTTGAAGAACTGTTACTCCCAGATTCAGTGGTACCTAAAAGCTCATCTTTGCGGCTGGCTATGGTTTGACCGTCTGCGCTGAGCAGGGCATAGGAAGAACGCATGGATGCGATTGCAGAAAACATATTTGGATTTTCAAAAAGATCTCGAACAGTTTGCGTTTTTCTATCTATCAGCTTAACGGTTCCTTTGTTACGCTCAGTTCTTTCGGCGACCAGAATAGTTTGCCCATCAGCACTAGCACTTTGCATTTCAATATTTCCCTCAGGTAGTTCAGGGTACTCCTCAACTACGCTTCCTTTTGAATTGAATATCTTCAACGCATCACTGAAGATGTTACTAACAATGGTTTTACCATCAGCACTCACTAAAGTACTTATTCTGCCTCCTTCACTTTCACTGAAGACCTTATCAACAACATTGCCTCTCTGGTCAAATCTCCAAACAACCTGATTATCGTCAACAACAGTAATAAACGCATCATCTGTCAAAGAAACAGTTGGCGTATAACGATTAACTTTGCCAGAGTAGCGTACATCGGATGGCAACTTAAACGGTTTTCCGATAGTATCTCCCTTTTCATCCAGCAGTTCCATCATTTTGTCGCTACTCAGAATAGCAACAGTTTTCCCATCTTCGCTAATTGCCACAGATAATGACTGATAAGATGTATCCTCAAAAGATCGAAAAAGTAAATCGTCCGAACGATCCCATATTCGAAATGTGCCACTGCCCTCGTCGTTTATACCTTCGAAATCAATAGAATTAGTGTTGAAGACAATAGTCTTTCCATCGCTAGTTATCGATGCATCAACTACAAAACTAGAATTTCCACCGATGGTCTCGATCAAGTCACCCTGACGATTCCAAAGTTTTGCGACTCCAATGCTAACGGTCAAAATGAGCTGACCGTCTTTAGTGATGTGCAAAGAGTTCGTTGGCCCTACTGTAAATGGCTCACTGATTGATTGCCCTTCTGAATCAAATAATTGAACTTTTCCATCAACACTGCTCGCAGCAATTGTGTTGCCATCTACACTCATCGCTAATGAGCTAATGATCGCTAAGTTTGTCTGTTTTGGAGGTTGAGTAACTGCCTTGTTTTCTGTGACATCAAAAATACGAAATTGGGCAAAATCCGAGGACTCTCTTGCGGAAGAATTCGTATCGATAATGACTCTTCCATCGGCTCTAAGAATAGGACGACTACTGCCATCAAAGACTTCGCCTATCAAAGTTCCTTCTCGGTTCCACAGGTTGCTGTTGCCCTCAAAATCTGTACTCAATATACTTTTCCCGCCTGCACTAATCGAAATAGCTCTTACGGGCTTTGAATGTCCTTTATATGCTTCACTTAGGGGCTTTCCCGATCTATCCCACATCTGTATCAGCCCGTCAGCATTACCACATACGATGGTGCTGCCATCTGCACTAATTGCAAGCACTGTCGGACCAGGGAGTGCTTTGATTGGGGCACTAGTAAGTTGGCCAAGAGCGTTCCGTATTTGCAAAGTACTTTCAACAGCTCTCGGACTCCTGGATCCACTGATAACTGCGATGACACTTCCATCTGCGCTGACTGCAGATTTTTGATTGCTTGCTGAATTGCTAAATATGTAACTGGCTTTGATAGCTCGATTTGGTTCATCCAAAATTGCTGTTGTTACCAGAGGTTCTCTAAAGGGCCTAGGAAACTTGACTAAAGGTGATCGACCCAGCCCTATCGCTGCCAGCCCATTTATTAAACTTTCTAAATCATCACTATCAGCCAAATCCCTGGCCCTGGCTTCATACAATTCCATTTGCCGACGTGCCGCCTGATGCACTTTGTAAGTCGCAAAAAGACTCAGCGTCGTCGATATTAATAGCCCGGCGGCTAATCCAGTCACACCCAAGCGTTTCAATCTCTTTTCTCTCTTTTCAGCCGTATCAGAAGCTTCAAAGAACTCACATGACAGCGATGACATCTCGCCCTGCGACTTTTTCTCGAACTTTCTTAGCAGGTCCAAATCGGGCGATCGCCACAACAATCCATTCGGTCTTCCCTGCTCATCCCAATACACCGCATCCTCCTCCAGCCGCCGCTGAAAGCGAATATCCTCCCGGCTACTATCTAGCCAATCATTCAAAAGCTGCCAGTGGTCAAATAGCGCTTCATGCGTGACTTCTGCGGTTTCTTTACTTGCCTCACTCGATAGCGACACCAGCCGCGCACCCGGCGCAGAAAACCGACAGACTACCTCTTTCACCACATCTGGTGTATCACGACTCGTCGCCAAATTTTCTACCGCTGTCCGCCGCCGAGTATCTCTTACACCCTCACCCAGCTGCACCAACCCCAAAAACACGCGCCGAGCAATCTCCTGCTCATTCACGCTCAAGCTGTCGTAAATATCCTGCGCTTTCTGCGCCAGCGCACCGCCCACCCCATTCATCTCTCGATACGTTTCAGAGGGCGATTTCCCGACCCTGAGCCCTTCCCAAATTCGAGTAAGCGCAAATTGCAGCAGTGGCAGTGCGCCTTCTCGACCTTCCGCATCGTTCACTAGCAAGTCAACGGTAGCTTCGTCTAGGGGATAGCCTGCTTGTTTTGCAGGGAGGGCGATCGCTCTTCGCAACTCCTCCTCCGTCATCGCAGGCACAATCATGCTCAAATCCGACCCAATCAGCTGATTGAGCACCTTATGCCGCTGTGTCTCCCCCAAAAAGTCACTGCGTAGTGTCACCACCACACTCACATAGCCCGTCGCACTCCGCGCCGCATACAGCAAATTCTCAATAAACGCCTCACGCTCAGCCGCGTCCTCACATAGCGAATACACCTCCTCAAACTGATCCACCAGCACCACCACTGGCACCGACTGCACATCCAGCAGCGTCTCCGCCACATCCTGCCAAAAATCAAACCGCCCAGACGCCGCCGACTTTCTCAGTTCTTCCTCGTAGCGCCGCTTCTTAATTACCTCCGGCGTTTTATCATCCTGCGTCAGCTTCGCCAGCACACCTGCTAATGACTTTACAGGCGATGCCCCCGGCACCATCACCACCACCCGCATTTTCTCCTTTCCCGGCAGCGGCCTCCGCGCCAGCTCCGGCACCAATCCCGCTCGCGCCAAAGACGACTTCCCACAGCCCGATGGCCCTAAAATCGGCAAAAAGCGCGGTTTAGAATCCGGTCGTCCCGACTGCTCATAGAGGTCTTGAAACCGCTGCCAAAGCCGCTCCACCTGAGCCTCACGCCCAAAATAATTCGCAGCATCCTTCGCCTGAAATGCCGCTAATCCTTTGTACGGATTAGGTCCAATCGCTACATCGCCCTCTGTCTTATCAGTAGGCTCATCCTGCGGCTCTATCCCTTGATGAATCACATAAATCGTATTGCCATCGCCAGACACAATCGCACTACCAACAGCACTCTTCTCAATCCGAATATTGCGATCAGAGGATGGTTCCACCATGGATAAAACGCTTCAAAAGCACAAAGCTACATCTGTGACAGTATTTTGTCATATTCTGCATGAGTGCCTACCCAGAACCAAACTATTGTGTCACCATCACGTTGCCCTACAGCCCTGTAGTTTCTGCTGATTCTTGAGTCTTTCCTGCTTTGTGTTCAGCCATTGCCTCAGCAGCCATACTTTCCAAAAGTGTTTGAGACGACGCGAAAGACGCGTCCCACTTTGCTTCATCTTCGAGTTCTTCTAGGATAAGTAGTGCGATGGCAAGGCCTTTCCGCAGGAAAATCGCATCTTGCTTCTCATGCGCCAGCTGCTTAACTTGAGATATCGCTTTTTCTAATAGTTCAGTCATCACACTTCAACTGATATCAGCATATATCTATTATGGCTCAATTTCGGCCTGCCTCAATCTGCCGTACCGCCGTCATCGCCGAATAGCTTACACCTGCTGTCCCCTCTCCCGGATGCGTGCTGTCCCCAACTAGCCATAAATTCTTAACAGGGGTCCGCGTTGCGAAGCCAAAGGGTCCAAACGTTGGGACTTTTTGACCAATCCCGCCGACGATACCATTTTCTCGCCCCGTAAAGGTTTCAAAGCTTCTAGGCGTTGCCGCCTCTACATGTACAAGATGCTCCGGTCTTAGGTCAAAGTAGTCTTTTAGTCGAGATATGGCCTCTTGCGTATAACGCTCCTTCATGTCTTTATAGCCGTCCTCATCGCAGTCGTACCACTGCTGCACCTCGGTAAAGGAAGACGCGATAATCGTAGCCTTGCCCTGCGGGGCACGACCGTCACCCTCACGACTCACCGAAACAAAGAGAGAATTGTTCTCGGCAATGGGGCCATCATAGTCGTACATAAATTGCAGATGGGGCGGGCAGTCTTCGGGTACGGCGGATTGTTCTACCCCCAGATAAATCACAAATGCACCAGATGAAGGCTCTAGCTTTTCTACTCTCTTTTTGTAGCCGTTCATTTTGCCATCTTCTGCCAATCGCACCAGGTTTTGCACAGTCACATTCGCAACAATATGATCAGCTTCTTCTAACCAAGAGTCTCCTTTCTTGTTAGTGACTTTTACCTGAGTCGGCCTTCCATTCTCTATCTCTATGGCTTCTGCGGTGTGTCGCATGTGCAGTTCGCCGCCGTCTCGCTTCATGGATTCAGTAAGGCGATCGCTCAACACCTGCATACTCCCCTTCAAATGGAACAGCCCATGCGGTGCCTGCGACACGCCTAACGCCGTCGCTGCATACAGCACCGCCGTCTTATCCGCCGTCGTCTGCGAATACAGCTTTAGCTGCATATCCAAAAAAGTCCGCAGCCGCCGATTCTCGTACAGGCCATACCCTCGCAAAATCTCTCCTACCGTCGAAAAGGTAAATGGCACTGTGAGAAAAGTGTCAGGGCGTAAAGCCGTTGTCAGCTGCCAGATATCCCACAGACTACGCGGCGGCAGCACCGGATCTCGTTGTTGAAATCGCCAGCTAAAGTCAAACAGCGCTTTCATAAAGGCCCAAAACGGCGCACTTCCTGGGAACTGCCGCTCTCTTTCTTCCTTCCACTTTTGCGGATCGCGCCACACGCTAATCGGCTCACTCTCTCCTGGTAAAAACACCGCACAGGCCGGGTCGCACTCACTCGCTTCAGGCATGTCAATACCTAACTCTTCAAATATTTGATAATGAATACCGCCAGGCTCTAGCCCCGCAACCTGAGTCGCCCCCACATCAAAGATAAAACCACGCCGCTTAAAGGTAGACGCACAGCCCCCGGGCACAATGGCCTGATCAAAGACTTGCACAGCGTAGCCGCGATGTGCCAGCAATGCCGCAGCTGTAAGCCCTCCAATGCCCGCACCAATCACGACTACCTTCTCTTCTGCGCTGCTACTGGCCATGTACTTTACATTTCTTAAAATCTTTTCTTAGTCTAGCGCTCTATTCAACCTCTACTCAAATCCAACATTTACGAGCGTGCACAGATAGCTCGACCAATTAAAATTAACAGCAGAGTCTCGCCCAACGTCGGACAAAGAGACCGCTGCTCGCACATATTTTCTGATATGACTTATTTCCGTCGTCTGTTTAACCTATTAGCGCTTGGTGCAATGCTGACCAGCGGCGCAATCGTATCTTCGCTGCTGGTTTCCTCTACAGCCGTAGCGCAAGAACCCACTAGCCGGGCCTCGACCGAAACCTCAGCAGACTTGGCGCAGAGTGGGCCCTCGCTGAGTACATCTCCGTCGGACAATCCCAACATCAGCTTTCGCAGGCCGCTACGGGTAACCAACATCCGTGTTCCCATAGACCGGCAGTTCCGTCGGTCGGAATACTTTTTCACATTGGATTTTCCTGCCGATGCCGTAGAACCGCTACAGAAACTGACGTTTGAGCAAATTGAAGGCGTGAGCTATCCCCGCTATCACCCAGGCGACAGCTACGCCCTGGGTGCAGATCGCAACCCACTACCCATCACAGCTACCGACAACGACGACACGAGAACAGTCACCGTCGAGTTCGATCCGCCAGTCGAGCCGGGTCAGCAAGTCACCGTAGCGCTAGGAGCACGAAATCCCCGCGACGGCATTTATCTATATCGGCTAACGGCGTTTCCGGTGGGCGCTACAGAAGGTCAGTACGCAGGCATTGAGCGGTTCAATATTTATGCACCTTCCAGGCGCGATCGCTTCTTCTATCGAAGCTTTTCTCACTGACAACTGAGATCACTGGCTGGGTTGTGACTACTCTGCGAGAAGGCCAAGGGCCTACGACTCCGCTCAGCCAGCGGTCAGCGATCAGCACACGAGGGCTGAGCGGAGCCGAATCCCCGGCTTCGCTCAGCCAACGGTCAGTTCAACTTACTGATCGCCCTTCTCCAAATTAAAGATGAACGGCACTCCACCGCTATCACCGCCGCCAGTTACCAACACCCGAGGCATCTGCGCCCCGCCTGCCTTCCACGCTTCGATTGCTTCCTTTTGCAGCACCATGTTACCGCCCTGCGCCTTCAGCGTTTCAGCAATCAACCGCTGCGCTTCCGCCCGACCCTTGGCTCGATTAATTTCCGCCGTTGCTTCCTGCTCCGCCTCTTGCGCTACATACACAGCCCGCTGTGCTCGCTGCTCAGCAATCTGCTTTTCCTCAACCGCCCGCGAAAACTCAGGCGAAAAGGTCAAGTCCACAACGCTCGTATCCAGTACATTAATACCGTACTTGTCCAATCGCTTGGCCAGCGCGTTGTCAAAATCTTCTTTTAACAGCGCCCGCTGCGTAATCGCCTGCTCTACCGTACGCCGCGCCGCCGCTACTTTGAACGATTCCTGCGTTTGCGGCGCAATAATCTTATTCACAATGTTCGACAGCGACCCCTGCTTCCGGCGAATCTCCACCATCTCTAGCGGATCTAGCCGAAAGTTAATCGCAAACCTGGCTTTCAGGTCCTGCAAGTCCTTCGTCGAACTTTCTGCTGGGACTTCAAACTTTTGCACCGTGATGTCATAGATATCTACAAAAGACACAAACGGTGGCTTCAAATGAATCCCTTCTAGCAGCACGCCGTCTTGGGCTTTACCCAGTACGCTCAGTACGCCTGCTTGCCCCGGATTGATGATGACAAAACTGCTGGCCAGTATCAACGCGACCACCGTTGCGATCGCTGCTATAAATACCGGCTGACTATTTCCTTTATTCGCGCTCAACTCAAAAACTCCCTCTTATATATAGCTATGTGTAATCAAACCTTCAAAAACGCAAACTTATCGCCTTTCTTCAGTATCTTTCAATTTGTGGGCAGTCCCAGTAGCTCACCGCTACCAGTCACTACTTCACCAATGTCGTAGGCACCTAGCCCTTCATCTGCAAAGAACTGACAGGCATCCTGCATCATTTCAGCTGGCACGATTACAACAAAGCCAATACCCATGTTAAAGGTATTAAACATATCTCGCAGGCTGACCTCTCCTGCTTTGGCTAGCCAGTCGAATACTGGCAGCACTGGCCAGCTATCCGCCTGTAGCTGAATCGAAAGGCCCTCACCCAAGCAGCGAGGCAGGTTTTCAGGCAGTCCGCCACCCGTAATGTGCGCCATCGAGTGAATCACTAGCTCAGACTTTAGGGCAGACAGTATTGGTTTTACATATAGCTGCGTAGGCGTCAGCAGCACTTCACCCAAAGGCTGGCCATCAAATTCATCAGGCGTTTCAGTCCAGTCGTAGCCTTTGGATGCACTCCCCGCTCTCTGGTTTGTTCTCCGGCCTTCAGCGACAATTTTGCGTACCAAGCTAAAGCCATTGCTATGGACACCACTGCTGGCCAGCCCGATCAGGCGATCGCCCACCTCCACCTGTGACCCGTCCAGCATTCGCTCCTTTTCCACAATCCCCACACAAAATCCGGCGATGTCATACTCCCCCGGCGCGTAAAACCCAGGCATCTCAGCCGTTTCACCCCCCAGCAGCGAACAGCCCGACGTTTTACAGCCGCTAGCCACACCCGCCACCACTTCAGCCAGCTGCTCAGCCGCCAGCTTCCCCGTCGCCAAATAATCCAGGAAAAATAGTGGTTCCGCGCCAATCGTCAGCACGTCGTTTACGCACATCGCCACCAAATCAATCCCTACCGTATCGTGTCGATTCAGCGCCTGCGCCAGCTTTAGCTTTGTGCCTACGCCATCCGTACCCGATACCAGCACAGGCTTTTGATAGCCACCCGGCAGCTCAAAGCAGCCGCCAAATCCACCCAGTGCACCCAAAACTTCCGGCCTGCGGGTGCCCTCCACCATGCCTTTAATCTTATCGACGAACGCTCGGCCCGCCTCCACATCTACACCGGCTTGCCGATAGTCCATAGCAAATAATCCTTCTTCGAAAAAGTATTGTGAGTAACCGTCTTACGACTGTGCCACCTGATCGGACTGGTCGGACAAGACCGCTGTAAAAATCGATGGCTGGTAGCAGGAGATACGAAGGCTATAGACGCTTAATATAGCGTTACATTCCAGGCTACAGACCCTACCGAAACTACATCTAGTGTTTTATCGCCTAATTCGTATGTTAGACACCCTATTTTATAGGCCCAAACGTCGTTTTTACGACTTACAAAATCTCAACTGGCACAGCAGAAAAGCGCTTTCTAAAGACAGATACTTGCCCATTTTTATGCAAATATTTGCATAGTCTAGAAAAGACTATTCCACTATGCACACTGAAAACAAAGGTTTATTGATTAGTTATCTGGATGACGCACTCTCTTAGCGATAAGCATCACAGAATACTTAAAGTGCACTGAGAAATGGGGGAATGCCTTTACATTTCGTCACTTCAGGAAGTATGTGAAGCCTACATGAAGATTGAAATCGCTATGACCCCCGAAAATACCCTGTGATTCATCCAGATCTGTTCGTGTAAGTTATCAACAGTTCAAGCAAATTCAATTTTTGAGAGGTACAGCGCTTCTAGTGACACAGCAGATTGACTTTATCGATTCTTTAGCAAGTAGCTGAATCGACAACTGTCTGTGATGTAGCCGATTATGTCTTTTCTTTCACAAGGTTCAATTCCAAAACAGTTAACAAATGGTTTAACAGCAGCCCTTCTGCTGTCTGCAATGACTGCGCCTCTGGCGAGTGCACAGCCCGCAAATCAATTATCAGCAACTAAAGAAGTTGAATCCGTCGAAATCGACATCGCTTCCACAACCGAATTATCATCTGAGCCTAAGTCTGCCTCCGAGGCTTCTCCTGAGGCAGACATTACATCCGAAACTGAGCTAGCACCTCAGCTAAACGAAGATATCAACGTATATCCTCACGCCATTGATGGCAGGCAGGCCGCAACGCTTTTCGTCAAAGACATTCCGGTACTCACTTTTATCGGTACTGAAATCGACAGCCTTTCTAACGGTAGCGATGCGGTTTCCCTAGCAAGCAGCAATACCTCTGCTGAATTGCAGGCAGGTGCTGCTGAACCCGGCGACATTTTGAATGTAAGTCTAGAAAATGACCCTGTCTTGAGGGCGACTAATCTGGGCGCGCAGCTAGATACAGAGGCCATCAATGCCGAAGAGCTGTCGGTTCGCTACCACGAAGAAACCGAAGGCTTCATTGTGACCCTCGCTGACGAGGATTTGATTACGCTAGACAGTCGCACAATCTTGGCGGACACCACCGAAGATGCTGCTGAAGATGCATTGCAGGTGACTAACCGCTTGCGTCGCTTGATTGGCGATGTAGAGCCCGTGGCTGAAATTGAGGGCATGCCTGAGCCCGAGCCAGTTGCAGCTGCACCTACCCCTGCGATCGTTTACAGCAGTGTCGGTGGCGCATCCTGGTATGGTCCTGGCTTCCACGGCAGACTCACTGCCAGCGGTGAAGTTTACAACCAGTACGACATTACAGCGGCTCACCGCACCTTGCCTTTTGGTACTCGCGTGCTGGTCACTAACCTGTACACAGGTCGGCAAGTGACTGTTCGCATCAACGACCGGGGTCCTTACGCGGGCAATCGCATTATCGACTTGTCCAGAGGTGCTGCAGACATCATTGGTCTCACTAGCTCCGGTGTCGGTACTGTTCAGCTCGACATTCTGTACTAAATTGTCCAGGTTCTAGCTGTTTGCCGCTAGGGCGAACAAATGGATCGTTAATATGCTCAAAGGTCTTCTATCGGGAGACCTTTGAGCATTTTTTGCGTTTTAGAGTATCCAGCGTCCTTTATAAACGGTTTTAGATCATTTCCGGTGCATGGCGGTTCCCCTCATTTTCAGCAGGCAATGTTGTCTGAGAAAATAGACGTGCCACACACTGTTTTCAATGACTGTGCAACTTTTAAACACGATTCCTGAGCTGCGCAACTATTTGGATGCACTATCAGACGGCTCAGAAGCTGGGCAACGCGATCGCACCATCGGCTTGGTTCCCACCATGGGCGCACTACACGCCGCCCACCGCAGCCTGATAGATAGGTCACGTCAAACAGACGACATTGTCATCGTCAGCATTTTCGTCAATCCCCTTCAGTTCAGCGCCAACGAAGACCTCGACCAGTACCCACGCCCCCAAGCGGCCGATCAGGCCCTCTGCGAAGCAGCCGGTGTCGATGCCATATTTATGCCATCTCCCCAAGCCTTTTACGGTACGGCGCGGCCCGATTTGTCAGCTGTCACCCAGGTAGTCCCCCCGCTTTCTATGGTGAATACGCTGTGCGGTCATTCGCGCCCCACCCACTTTCAGGGCGTTGCGACTGTCGTTACCAAGCTGCTGAATGTTGTGCGCCCTACCCATGCCTACTTTGGGCAAAAGGACGCTCAGCAAGTAGCCATCCTCCGCCGTATGAAGCAAGACCTGAACTTGCCAGGCGAAATAGTCGTCTGCCCTATTGTGCGTGAGCCCGACGGGCTGGCAATGAGTTCTCGTAATCGCTACCTGTTCGGACCGTATCGCCAGCAGGCCACCGTACTCAATCGAAGTATCCAGGCCGCAAAGGCTGCGTTCGACCGGGGCGAGCGCTCAGCAGCCGTTTTACTACAGACGGCAAAAGCTGTTTTCGACACAGAACCCGACGTCACGCTCGACTACTTGAGCCTGGTGCACCCTGATACACTAGAGCCTTTGCAAGTTATCGACAGTATTGGATTGCTTGCCACCGCTGCCTACGTTGGGCCCGCCCCCGAAGTAGACCCCACAGCAACCCAGGCAAGACTCCTCGATAACATCGTTTTGAATACTATTTCGGATGGCGCTTTTGACTAGTTCTTTGAATGGCCGCAGGCCAATTATCGCGATTGATGGTCCTGCTGGCGCAGGCAAGTCCACCGTCGCTCGCCAGGTTGCCCACTCGCTGGGCCTTCTATATCTGGACACTGGCGCTATGTACCGGGCACTTACCTGGTACGTGCTCCAGCAAGGTATCGACCCGGTTAATGAAGCTGCCGTCGAAAAGCTACTAGCCGACTGTCAGATCAAGCTGATTGCTGAGATTAAAGACAATCAGCCGCAGCCGCTAACCGTGCAAGTCAATGGGGAAGATGTCACTGCGGCCATTCGGACAGCTGAAGTGACGGCACAGGTTTCTACCATTGCGGCGCAGGCAGCGGTGCGGGCTCATCTTGTCCGGCAGCAGCAAAGCTACGGGCTGCAGGGTGGCGTTGTGGCCGATGGTCGTGATATTGGCACTCACGTATTTCCAGATGCCGGGCTAAAAATTTATCTAACCGCATCTGTAGAAGAACGGGCCCAGCGACGCTATCGCGATTTGGAAGCAGCAGAGGTAGAACTGCCCAGACTGGAGGCACTGATAGCGCTGATTGCTGAGCGCGATCGCAAAGACAGCACCCGCGCCGTGTCTCCATTGCAAAAGGCCGACGACGCCATCGAAATTGTTACCGACGACCTCACTGCCGAACAGGTAATCAAACAAATATCCACCTTGTATCAACAGCTTCCTGGGCAGTAAGCAACAAACAACGAATGGATAAAAAGACTCAGCGGCGAGCCTTGCTAAACGCGCGGCAGGCAATGCCAGAACGCATCCGACAGGAAAAATCCAACAGTATTTGTCAGCATTTAAGCAGCTGGCCTACCTTTCAAAAGTCCCAGGTAACCCTGGCCTATTGCAGCTTTAATGGAGAGCCCGACCTTGGCCCGTTACTGTCGCAACAGCGTAGCTGGGGGTTACCACGCTGTGAGGGAAAGCAGCTGATCTGGCATCGCTGGTTTCCGACTAGCCAGTGGCCACTACAGTCTGGCAGCTATGGGATTACTGAGCCTCACCCCAAGTCACCTTTGATCGAGCCTTACAAAGTGGATCTAATCCTGGTGCCCTGTGTTGCCTGCGATGTGAATGGCTATCGGCTGGGGTATGGGGGTGGGTTTTATGATCGAATGCTGAGCGATCGCACCTGGCAAAACAAGACCACTATCGGCATCGTCTTTGAATATGCCCGGCTCCCACAGCTTCCCCGTGATGATTGGGATATCCCGCTAGACGGCGTCTGCAGCGAAAGTGGCTTATTCTTTAGGCGATAACACTACACCAAAGAAATTATTTCCACAGCTTAATGCCGCCTATCAGACCCAGCACGTTAGGAACCACAGTGACATTTTCCGGCAAATCGATTTCGATATGCTTCACTTCGCCGCCACCCAGATAGAGCTGGTCGTAGTTAAAAACTCTTTCCCATAGCTCAATCGCCTTCAGCAACCTCGAGTTCCACACTTTTCGGCTAATTTTTTTCGCAGCAGCACGGCCTAGCTGTTCTTCAAACGTTTGACCCTTACGAAATTTGTTGTGCCCGAGCTCCAGATTGGGGACCAAATGACCATTGGTAAATAGCGCTCCCCCGATCCCGGTTCCCAACGTCGCAACTAGCTCTACGCCTTTGCCCTGCATAGCGCCTAAGCCTTGCAAGTCGGCGTCATTAGCTACGCGCACTGGCTTCCCTACAATTTGCGACAGCTCACCAGCAAGATCGTACTTTTTCCAAATCTTTTCCCAGTCCGGGTGCAGATTCACAGCAGTATAGATAACGCCCTCACGCACTACCCCAGGAAAGCCAACCGATACGCGGTCAAACTCGCCCTGCTGCGCTACCAGCGTTTTGATCACATCCATGACGGCTTCGGGCGTGGCCGTTTTGGGCGTTTTGATGCGATCGCGCTCACTCAAAGGCTCACCCGCCTCATCTAGCACCAAAGCCTTAATGCCACTTCCCCCTATATCCACCGCCAAAGTCTTAATCACATCCATAAAGCTCACACCGTCGTCGGCAACCCAAACTATCAGAACAAAGCTATCAGAATAAAGCTATCAGAACAGGTCCAAATGCCGACCTCAATTTACACCGCTATCGACTCCCTATGCCTCAAAACTTTGGCCGTAATCCCTCAAATCGATAAATCTCTTCAAACACCTCTACCCAACCCGCTGCCACCGAAGCTAAAATCGCCTTTCCCTTTTCAGCGGTCGCTACGGTTGCATCCCCTACTACCCCGCTTGTGCTCAAGTCTTTCATCACCCAGGACACTGGAATCTGCCCTTCCAGGCTAAGCAAGCTATCCGCCTCAAATACTTTAGGGAACTCACGAACCGCCCTCTCCATATTGACCTGATCAGGCAAAAGCTCCAGCATGACGCTGGTTTCGGTATCGCCAGCATGAATGCCCTGCTCATATTCCACCTCACCTACGATGGCAGACACATCGTGAGGCGCGTTCCATATAAATAGAGGGAAAATCAAAAAATCAGCATACCGATCGTGCAAGTCACGCGCCACAATCTCCAAAACCTGTGGCTGACCGCCATGACCATTGACCAGTAGCAGCTTGCGAAACCCAGCATTATAAAGACTCGTTGCCACCTCTATAAGTACCGATGAAAGCGTAGACGCCGATAGCGTAATCGTCCCTGGATACTCAGTATGCTCATTGGACTTGCCATAGCAAATGGGCGGCAGCGCATAGGCTGGCACATCGGCATCTAGCTGCGAAAGGGCACGGCCCACCACCGCAACCGTAATTGCTGAATCTACCACTAATGGCAGGTGCGGCCCGTGTTGTTCTACCGTGCCGACCGGCTGAATAATCAGGGTATTAGCCTTATCTGGCAATGCTTTGACCGCCTCCCACGTGAGATAGGGAAAAAAGCGTTCCGGTGGAATATAGCTGTGCATAGGTATCTTTTTGAGCAGGCCATCTGCATACAATCACGGTAGAGCAGTTGACCAGCCGGTCTGAGGACAAGTGCCACTGGCCCAAGTATCTATTATTATGGGAACTAAATCGTTCTATTGGCCGATATTGCTTACTTAGCCATTAGCCACATATATGCTTTGCTTGCCTCTATCTCTCGACATTCAGACCCTGAATGTGAAGATGAATATAAAAACATCTTTTTTGATATCTCAGATTGAGCTTATTTAGCTCCATTTGTGTATGCTTTATTGACCCAGACCTTTAGACTCAGGCCCTTATATGGCTAGGCTAGTTGCCCAGACTAATTGCCTGAGCTGGCTGTGGTAAATCGATCCTTTCAGCTTCTATATTTTCTGGAACGTTATACTTCCTCATTGTTGCTTTCTTAAATGAAAAACATTGCCCGTGCTCTAGGATTGCTCAAACACTGCTCAATCGGCGCTGCGGCTGCACTCTTGCCAGCCATTGCGGTCGGCGTAATACCTAGCACTGCGACGCCTGCTGCGGCTTCCGGATTCCAGGACAGTCCCAAAATGATTTTGGACGAAGCCTGGCAACTGGTTCATCAAGAATATGTAGATGCCAACTTCAACCGAGTAGACTGGCTGGGTGTACGCCAGACACTACTGAGCGGCGAATACACTACTCGCGACGCCGCCTATGGTGAGCTCCGCCGCGTTCTGCGCCGATTGGAAGATCCCTACACTCGCTTTCTCAATCCGGCCCAGTACGCCTCACTGACAGAGCAAACCTCAGGCGAAGTATCGGGCGTTGGCATCCGACTACAAAATACTGAAGGCGGCCTGGTTATTAGCTCTGTTCTGGCAAATTCTCCTGCACAGCAAGCTGGTATCGAACCCGGCGACCAAATTCTGATCATTGATGGCCGCTCTAGCCGAACGCTGTCTGTCGAAGGGGCTTCTCAACTGATTCGCGGCGAAAGTGGAAGCCAGCTATCGCTGACGCTTCGCCGCTTGGACGGCAGCGAGGAAACCTTGATTGTGACCCGCGAAGTCGTTTGGATTCCCACGGTCAGCTACGAGTTGCAGCAGGAAAGTGGCGTGGCCGTTGGCTACATTCGCCTCGATGAATTTAGTGCCCACGCAGCCGAGGAAATGCGCACAGCAATCGACTCGCTTACTGAGGAAGGCGCTGAAGCCTTCGTGTTAGACCTGCGGGGTAATCCTGGCGGGTTGCTACAGGCCAGCATTGACATCAGCCGCATGTGGCTACCTAGGGGCAGTATCGTGCGCACCGTAGATAGAGACGGTCATAGTGACGAAATCACAGCGAACCGTACAGCTATTTCCGATTTGCCTCTCGCAGTACTCGTCGATGGTCAATCGGCTAGCTCCAGCGAAATTGTAACGGGCGCACTCGGTGATAATGACCGGGCGGTCGTCGTTGGCAATCCCACCTTTGGCAAAGCGCTGGTGCAGAGCCTGCATGGTCTTTCGGATGGTTCTGGACTGGCAGTTACCGTAGCCCATTACTACACGCCAGACGGGACAGACATCAGTACCCGAGGGATTACCCCTGATATTACTGTCAGTCTCACCGCGCAGCAGCAAAGAGCGCTCGACACTAATCCGGAACTGCGGGGTACGAGTTCTGACCCACAATTTACGCGAGCAGTGGATGCCATAGAGCAGGCAGTGGTTGCTCGCCGTCAGGGCAATCAGCCCGTGCTGGCTTCTCCAGGAATGCCGCCGCAGATGCCCAGTCAGCTAGGGCGAATTGAGCCGTGACTTTGGCTACGCTCAGCCACCTTTACAGCTAGTGTTTGGTATCGCGCTAGCGCGTCTCCGCTGGAGCAGCTTGTGGTGTGTGCTGAGAAAATACGTAAATGCGCTGGGTTTCTAATTCCTTGCAAATGTCGCTGGGCATAACTGCTGCGGGATCGTTGGGCTTGGGCCAGGATAGTATTTGCCTGTCCAGGCGAATTTGCAGCTGAGTGAAGGGATCGTTGCCCGCTGAAACTAAAAACTCTAGCTGCTCAATGTCTGGCCAGCTGAGGAGGTCGTCTAGCAGACGGGCGATCGCACCCACATAGGGATGGCTGTCTTCTTTGTACCAGCTTTCATCAGCGAGTCCTGGCTGGTCTAGGCCCAAGTGTACAATCAGCGGCATTTGGCCGAAGACGGCAATCGCCACTGAACGCGCTTCTTCTTGCAGCAGCAGGCCATGGGCTTGCCCCAAATCGCGTAATTTTTTTAGCCGTTCATAGCGGGCCGTAATCGGTTCTCTTTGGGTATCTTGACTGCTACCGTTGGCAGGCTCTGCCACATCTGTTGCGGTGTCACGCCACTGAATTGCCAACGTCACCAGATAGGTTTGCAGTAGAAAGTGACCTAGCTTTTTGGCCTTTGTTGCCAGATAGTTTGCATTGTAGGTAGTCGCTTCTATCAGCAGCGGCACCCGATCTACCATCTCTAGCCCGTAGCCTTTTAGCCCTGCAATCTTGCGCGGATTATTCGTAATCAATCGAAATTGCCCGATCCCGAGATCCATGAGAATCTGCGCGCCCATACCGTAGTTACGCTGGTCGACTGGCAGACCGAGTCGCTCATTGGCTTCTACCGTATCAAGGCCCATATCTTGCAAGGAATAAGCCTTCAGCTTGTTGACAAGGCCGATTCCCCGCCCTTCCTGACGCAGGTACACCACTACCCCTTTCCCCGCACTTTCGATCATTTTTAGGGTGGCTTGCAGCTGCATGCGACAGTCGCAGCGTAGCGAGCCTAGGGCGTCTCCTGTTAGGCATTCTGAGTGCACGCGCACCATCACCGGCTCATCTTTAAAGGTATTGGGATCGCCTTTTACTAGGGCGATGTGCTCCGAGCCGTCGAGCTGATTGCGGTAGGCATACACCTGAAAGTCTCCAAACTTAGAAGGCATCGCGGCGACGGCTTCACGCTTAACGAAGCGCTCGTGACGCAGGCGATAGCTAATCAGGTCGGCGATGCTAATCAGCTTCATTTTGTGCTCCTTGGCATAGCCCACCAAATCTGGCAAACGAGCCATGGAGCCATCCGCATTAGAAATTTCGCAGATTACACCCGCCGGATAAAGCCCAGCTAGCCTGGCAAGATCCACACCGGCTTCGGTATGGCCTGCGCGCCTAAGAACGCCGCCTTCTTTGGCTCGTAGTGGAAAAATATGGCCCGGGCGGCGTAGGTCTTTAGGGCTGGCTTTGGGATTGATAGCAACCTGAATCGTTCGCGCCCGGTCTTCTGCGGAGATGCCTGTGGTCACCCCTAGCGCCAGAGAGGCATCAATACTGACTGTAAAAGCCGTCTGCTCATTCTCGTCTTCGAAGGGGCTGCTGGTCACCATTAGCGGCAAATCCAGTTCGTCTAGCCGGTCGCCCGTCATCGCCAAACAAATCAGACCTCTGGCTTCTACGGCCATAAAGTTAATCAGGTCGGGGGTGGCAAACTGAGCAGCGCAGATAACATCGCCTTCATTCTCGCGATTTTCGTCATCAACAACGACAATGGCTCGCCCGGCAGCCAGATCTATCAGCGCATCTTCTATCGAATCAAACTCAAAATTCAGTACCTGCTCTGAGGAGGCATCAACCACGGGCATTCCTTACACAACTGAGAAAACGGTTACCTCTCGATTGTATCGTCCACAGGAAAGAGACGGGGAGATGATTACTCCGTAGCAGATGGCTTTGCGTTTTCTTTTGCTGCGCCTTCTTCTACGGGCGGTTCCGCCCAAATAATCTGCTTTTGATTCGGGTAGCCCATGCCACTTTGCTCTTGCATAATACGGCTGGCCTGGGCTGGGTCAAAGTTACGGTTAAAGCGCGATCTCAGCTCAGCGTTTTTCGCTTCGGCGCTAGTTACCGACTCTTGCAGGGTCGCAAGCCTGGTTTGCTGGGTTTGGTAGTAAGGCACCAGCTTGGCAATGGTTGTGGTCGCCACGACTGCTAGCAGCAGGTTGACGGTGAGCTTAACTGAAGATTCGAATGCGATCGCCTGACGAGCCCCGGCATGGGGCTTGCGCTTGGGCGTATAGGCCCGCTGACGAGTTACCGGTTGGCTACCAGGTAAATGATCGGCTTGCGAACGACTGGCTACATGAGCAGAAGACTGATGCGAGGTAGAAGCGGAGATGGCAGGGCGCTTGGCAGCGTTCATAAAGCGAAAATCACCAAAATAGCGAAATGATTGTAATGGACTGTGGGTAAGGGCGCGTCCGGAGAATTACGGGTTGCTGGATACTCGCATACATTATGGGGATATTGCGTCATCTTGCAAGTACTTGTGACTACCTTTTGTCCTTAGCATTAGGTAGGCTCAGAGACCGTAACCACGGGGATCACAGTCGTAGTAACTAGAATACCCGATACCGCCATCAAAAATAATTGTCATAATGGTTCTGTGATACACGTTACAAAAAAATCCCCTAGCAAGCATTGGGACGTTGGCTTGCTAGGGGATTATTTTGTAACTTAATTTCAGCTAAAGGGAAGAGTCCATCAAACCCCGAAGGTATCGGCTTTGTCTATTTTCTGGACTTACTTGTAAAGTTCGGTTGCTAGGCGAAGTGCCAAGAATCCGGGGACGAGCGCAAACCCTAGCGCAACAAAGATTTGAGTATCTGATAAAGCCATAGCGGTTACTATCCTTAACTTAAACACGAGGTCATACACATAGATTATTTCGCAAGATGACTATAGTGCTACTGGTTTAGTTACTAAGCGTTACACTTGGCGATCGCGCCCACAGCTCATAGCCTGCGATAGCTTCATCATCGTTCCAGGCACATGCCAAACAGCAGTGTCCACATAAAGGTGAGCTAGTGTTACTCATACGACAGCGGCGATCGCGCTTAACCGCTATACATAAGTACCTGTTGAATAATTTACTAAGTATTACCTGATAAATTTTTTCTTAACCCCGTTGTCAGTGCCGTTAAAGCGACCTCTGGCAAATCTTTTCTGATTTTTCAGTGCTGGCTTTTCTAAGAAAATATCAAAGCGTACGCAGTAGTTTTTAGGGGCATTTAACAAGCAATCCTTACTTTCTCCCTTACTTTCTCAACGCCAGCTGGCGTTTTTTTATAGATAGCCACTTTAATAATATGAAAGGCACTCTCTTTTTTCAATCAACTCAACATAACAATGACTGGGGTATGAACGCTCAATCCGATTCTGCATCTTCTCGTTCTGGCGATCAAGCTACATCAACTGATGAGGACAGACAATCGAAGAAACTGGAATTGACGACCTCACTAAGCCGGTCTGGACTAGATCGTAGATTAATTCGTGTACAGCGAGACGTACTCAAAATGGGTGCCCTTGTCGAAAACTCTTGTTTGCTGGCAAGAGAAGCTCTGTGTGGGCGAGATTTAGATGCTGCCAAAAAAATCCCGATTCAAGACAAGGAAATAGATAGCCTTTATCGCCAAATAGAGGTCGACTGTACGACGTTACTAACGTTAGAAGCGCCCGTGATGCAAGACTTGCGATTGGTCAGTGCGTTTATGCAGATGGTGCGCGATCTGGAGCGAATTGGTGACTATACCAAAAGCATTGGGAACTCAGCTATTAAGCTGTTTCCCTATCCTGTGCACGAGTATATGGCTGAGGTTGAAACCATGCTAGATCGCTGTCGGTCGATGGTGGCACTATGCTTGCGATCGCTCTCTGAACTAGACCCCGATGCAGGCCTAGAACTTAAGCGCAAAGATGATGTTGTTGATGACGACTACGACCGTATCTATCAGCAGCTGATTGACACTCAGCCAACCGGAGGCTCTGTAGAACCGATCATATTGATGGTGCTTGTGATTCGTGCGTTAGAGCGAATTGCCGACCATGCGACTAATGTCGGGAAGCGCGTGAGCTACGTGGTGACGGGCGTGCGTTCTTGACAGTACTTACCTCTTACGGAAACATAGGGAGGTTATAAGAGTGACCTGCTCTATAAAAGGATTCATCGCTACATGGAATTTTCGATTGCGTCACTGCTTGCCAACTGTTCGAATGAAAAATTAGTTACGGTCAAGGCATTAGAAAAAAAGCTGAACTGCAGCAGCAAAACGGCCACTCAGGAGCTGCAAATTGCGCTCGATGCCCTAGAGCGCACGAGCGTTTTAGAAAAATCTCGAGGGAAGTATCGCAGGCTAGAAGACGAGGATGTCATCGAAGGCAAGCTGAGATGTTCTAGCAAGGGATTTTGCTTTGCCATTCAAGACGAAGAAGGCGCAGATGACATCTATGTAAGAGAGTCTCAGCTAAATTCTGCCTGGAATGGCGATCGCGTTCTGGTAAAAGTCACTAAGGACGGTAGCCGTCGCCGTAGCCCCGAAGGCCAGGTGAAGCTGATTTTAGAGCGAGCCAATGCCTCTGTACTCGCGAAGGTCAAGCTTGCGGACGCTAAGTCTGAAGCGGCCGAAGCGGCTGAGGACACCAGCGACACCAATGGCGAAGAAAGCAACACGAAGGTAAAAGCCGTTCCCTTGGACGACAGGCTGCTGTTTGAGCTAGATGTCACCGAAAGCGAAGAAGATCTTTCTGACTCTAGCGAGCATCTAATTCACGTTGAGATCACCCGCTATCCGATTGCTCAATACCCGCCGCAAGGCAAAGTGGTCCGCGTATTGGGCAGTGACGCAGAAGACGCAAACGATACCGATATCGTGTACTGCAAGCACGATTTGCCACGCAGCTTTTCGGAAGAGGTATTTATCGCAGCGCGGGGACTGCCCAATCGCGTTCGCAAGGCCGACGTCAAAGGCCGTTTGGATTTGAAGGAACATACCGTACTCACCATCGACAGTGCCAACCCAAAGGTGGTAGACGATGCCCTGAGCCTGGACATTACAGACGATGGCTATCGCAGGCTCGGTATTCATATTGCCGATATCTCGCACTACGTACAGCCCAATGATGTCATCGACCGCGAAGCCAGACGTCGTGGCACCGCAGTCTACCTGGGGGACGAGGTCGTGCCGATGCTGCCGCCGCCTATTCCCAATGCACTGTGCTCCCTGGTTCCAGACAAGGACCGCCTGACGATTTCGCTGCTGATTACGTTGGATGATGACGGTCAGGTGATTGAGTACGAAATTCAGCCCAGCGTTGTACGGGTAGAGCAAAAGCTAAGCTACGAGCAGGCACAAGCCATTCTGGTACGCGATGACGATGAATCGCTAGAAAAGCTAGGCTTCGATCACGATGACCTGGAAGAATTTGAGAATGTCATTGACCTAATCGACAGCCTGCACCAGCTATCGCAGGAGGTAAAGCAGCGCCGTCATGAGCGGGGGGCGTTCGAGCTGAACCTGCCAGAGCACGTTTTTCCGGCAGAAGCAGAAGAGCTGGCAGAATACCTTTCGCCTAAGTTTCAGTACGACGATGAGGGAGCGCTGGGGGCCATGGTTGCCTCCACACAGCGACCTGCGCGGATTATTGTGACCGAGTTTATGCTATTGGCCAATCAGCTGGTCGCCAAGCACTTGCAGGAACTGAGCATTCCAGCGCTGTACCGGGTGCACCGCGCACCCGATCTCAGCGATGTGCAAGAGTTGATTAAGCTGGCGAATAACATGGAACTAAGCCTTCAGCTAGAAGACGAAGAGGCGGTAAGCTCCAGCGACTATCGCAACTTTACAGAGCAATTTGCACAGTCAAAGGCGGAAAAGGTACTCACTTACCTGCTGTTGGCAACCCTGAAGCCTGCGCTGTACAGCGCTCAGCCCGGCGCACACTTTGGCCTGGCGCTAGACGCCGCCTACACGCACTTTACCTCCCCTGGCCGCCGATATGCGGACTTGCTGGTGCATCGATTGCTGCATGCGGTGTTTGAGCATGGGCGCGATCGCCGATCCACCCGTTCAAAAGATCGCGTCAACCTGCGCCACAGTTCCTGCCATGGCAACATTAACTGGGCGGTACTGCCCCCAGCCGTTCAGCAAGATATGGAAGAAATGCTATCGCGCGCCCCGATTAAGCTCACCGAGCGCGAGCGCATTGCCCAGGATGCAGAATCTGACCTGGAAGGCCTGAAAAAAGCGGCCTTTATGCAGGCCCACACTGGCGAAGTCTTTCAGGGCCTAATTACCGGTGTTCAGTCCTACGGCTTTTTTGTAGAGCTAGAAGAGCTGCTGGTAGAAGGACTGGTACACGTTAGCTCTTTGAAAGACGACTGGTACGAGTATCGTTCTCGTCAGCAGAAGCTAGTCGGTCGCAAAAACCGCCAGCAGTACCGTCTGGGCGATCGCGTTGAGGTTGAGGTAAAGAGCGTCGATTACTACCGTCAGCAAATCGACCTAGTCGCTGTTGGTGGTGGCAGCGAAGCCGGAGAAGACGACAACGGTGACGATGAGGGTGACAATGACTCAGAACGTGGGAGTGAAGAGGAGTAGTGCCCCCCCAATCCTCTTCTGATCGCCTGTCATCTCCGATTATTCTTGGCGTGAGCGGTGCTTCTGGCATGATCTACGCCGTCCGCGCGGTCAAACATTTGCTCGCGGCCAATTACACCGTAGAGCTGGTAGCCTCACGCGCATCCCAGCAGGTATGGCAGCAAGAGCATGGCACCCCTATGCCCAACAATATTGAGCAGCAGCAGCAGTGGTGGCGTAAGCAAGCAGGCGAGCCCACTGCAGGTAAATTGCGCTGTCATGCTTGGGGAAATGTGGGTGCAGGCATTGCCAGCGGCTCTTACCGGGCACTGGGCATGGTGGTGATGCCCTGTAGCATGAGCACTGTGGGTAAAATCGCGGCGGGCCTGAGTTCGGACCTGCTAGAGCGGGCCGCAGATGTACAGATAAAAGAAGGGCGATCGCTGGTACTCGTTCCCAGAGAAACCCCGCTAAGCTTGATTCATTTGCGTAACCTCACTGCACTGGCCGAAGCGGGTGTACGCATCGTACCTGCCACACCCGCCTGGTATCACCATCCTCAGTCGATAGATGACCTGGTTGATTTTGTCATTGCTAGAGCGCTGGATCAGCTTGCGATAGACTGTGTACCATTACGCCGATGGAAAGGAGGAGGCCAAGACCCATGCCCCGACTAATTATCTTGCTACTATCTGTGGCGGCGCTGGCAGTTCTGGCGCTGCAGAACCTGGCAACGACTGTTCCGCTTGTGGTGCTTGGCAGAACACTGCTAGATATTCAGCTGGGCGTACTTTTAGCTATATCGGTGGGTATTGGTGCTTTGCTGACGCTGGTGCTGTACGGACTGGTTGGGTTACGTCGTGCCGCGACCAGCAAGTATCAACCTATGGGCAGGCGTGTGCCCTATCCCGATAGTTCTGGCAGTACGCTTCCACCCTCTGGCGGGCCATCCGGACCTGACTCGGCGACTCCCTACGGCGCAAAGTCACCGGCTGATACTGGATACAGCAGCCCTTCGGCGTTTGTGAGTGAGCCCAAGGCTGATTCAGTGCCTAGCAGCGAATCAGCAGGCAGCTCGCAGCCCTTTATCACGCCACCCCAGGAGACATCCGTCAAAGATACGCCATCGTCTTATGACAGTGCAGATTATGGCCGTGCAGGCGAATATCGCTCAGAAGGCTACTACGACTCAGATAGTTACAGCTCGGACAGTTACAGAGCAGACAGCTACAGCTCAGACAGCTACAGAGAAACAGATACAGGAACCCGCACAGACAGAAACGTCACCCGCGCAGATAGAGATACCGCTAACCAGGAGGAATCATCCGCTGCCAGCGCCTTCTTACAGCAGCCAATCTCCGGCCTAAAGTCAGTATTTAGTAAAAAAAAAATCCCGAAGAACCAACGCCAAATCAGCCGGTAGGTGACGACTGGGGCGAACTGCGAACACCTAAGCAGCGAAACACCTGGGCGGTGGGCGAAGAGCGAGACTATAGCCTGGAAGCTGGGGCAAGAGGACTGTACGAGTTTGGTCGCAACATCGGTGAGAATGCGGGGCGCCTGGCGGAGGATATCGCTAGCGGGTGGAATCAGCGAGCGGCGGAAGGTCGCCAGACGCCGTATCCTACGGACGAGTACAGGCCCAACTACGATGCTGGCGATCGCACCTACCAGTACGATGAGCTAGACCAGGGGTGGGAAAATTTTGATGACTATAGTGAGCCGCCAATACAGGGCCCCACGAAGCGAACCTATGGCGATAGTCTGTATGGTGGCGAAGAAGATGAGTTAGACGATGGCTATGCCGATCAGCCCGCCGAAGATATAGATGCCGATGACGTTTATGATGCAGACTATCGGGTAATTGAGCCCCCTTCAAAGCCGCTTTCATAAGTAAAATCCCAGCTGATATCTGTTGCCATATCAGTAACCGCTGGAGTAGACCAGCAATTCATCGCTATTCTATTTATAGCTATTGGGTTAGCGATCGCTCATTTCACTGTTTGTCCGCGTTGTAATTAATGGTCACGCCAGCGCCTCCAGGGTCTAATTCTGAACAATATACCGCTGGCAGCTGTGTACTAGAGGTGCAAACGCAGCCATCGGCACTTTCGCAGTGGTCGCCCAGGCCCATTGCCGGGCAGCTGACGTTTCAGCTGTGGTTGGGAGTCGGGAGCGACGCACGCTCGCTGATCGCAGAGGGTGATCGCACTGACCTGCAAGAACTTTTTCAATATGTTCAGTATCAAACGCAGCAAGTGCTGGCGATCGCTGCCCTAAATCGGTCTCGCCAAGCGGCGCAGCCACCACCACAAAGGCCACAAAGTCTTCAAATCACCGCGCTGCTCAGCTATCTTCAGCTAGCCGACGTGACTGCTGTGCTAAGTCAATGTGAGCAGTCCGCTCGCCTGCTGCCCGTTGAGTTAGGCGCGGAGATGGAAGCGATCGCGCCTGCGAGCAACCCCGACGCTAACGTCACTAATGTGGTTTCCTTAGCTGAGGCCCGTCGTCGTGGGGACAGGATACCTGCTCGTAGGAAGCGCAACAGTTTGTGGATGAGTTCGGCAGCAGCAGCGCTATTTGCTGTTGGACTGACCAGCACACTATGGCTACGTGATTCATCACTTCAGCAGCTGAACACAGGCAGCGAATCTGCAGCCCCTGCCCCCCAGACTGAAACGGCTCAATCTGAAACGGCCCGATCTGAAACGGTTCAGTCAGATGCTGACGATGCAGAGACAGACATAGCAGAGACAGACACAGTAGAGACGCAGCAACAGCCAGAAACAGAAGGCTCAACATCGGCAGAGCCCTCCCCACCCAGTGCCGCTGAGAGTGCTCGTTCGGGCAATGCTGCCCCCGCGCCATCAGCACCCCCTGCGGCTAGCAGGACTAAGCCTTCACAAAACGCCACGGTTGCTGAAGGTACAACAGCAGACCGTCAAACCACCACTGAAAGCCCGTCTGCTGATACCTCATCTACAGAAGCAAGACCCGAGCAGTCGAGTTCGCCCTCTGCCTCTGATGCATCACCACCAGAATCAGCCAGTCCACCAGCGCCCTCTCCGTCGTCGCCAGCGTCCTCTACGCCAGAAGTTTCTACACAGGCACAGCGATCACCCGCACCCCAAGACTCACCGGAATCGTCAGAGCAAGTTTCAGTAGATGGTTCAGTAGAGCGTGCTGCTGCTGAGCAGCCGATTCCATCTGCTGAGCGTGAGCCAGAAAATGTTTTTGCCCCACCTCCATCGGCTGGAGCACCCACCGCACAAACGGGCGGTGCCTCTAGAGGGCGGTCTCCCAATTCGGCTCCCGCCAGAGAGACTGCCAGAGAGACTGCCAGAGAAGCACCCAGAGAAGCTCCCAGAGAAGCTGTGGTTTTACCTGGCACAGAAGATATTACAGCGGCATCAGAAGATGCTGATACCACAGCGGATTTCCCAGCAGCTGAGCGATCGCAAGTCATTGAACAGGTGCGCACCTATTTCGACCAGCGATGGCAAGCTGATGAAACCGACTCACTGCGCTATCAGCTGGCGCTTTCTGAAACTGGTGAGGTTTTACGGTTTGAAGGTATGGACGAAGCATCACGGCGTGAGGGCGATCGCATCTTGCCCAGCAATCCACCGCCTAGCCTTCCAGTCGGCACACTACCAAGGCCCATCACGCTACGCGTTTTCTTGCTGCCAAATGGTGATGTTCAGGTGCTAGAGCTGTAAAAGTGAATAAAGAGGCTTACGAGGAGCCGCGACGCTTAGCCGAAGTTTGCTTGGCCTTCTTTTTCCTTCTTTGCACCGCTGTCAAAGACTTCTCGACCGGGAAACCCACCACCGGAATCACCTGATGCTGCCGGTCAAGCTCTAGCTGGCGCAGTTCGGTGTAGTCCACCTTGTGAATGCAGTCCACCGGGCAAGTATCAATTGCCTCTTGAATTAACGCTTCCGAATCACCATCCTGACGAATGACTCGGGCGCGGCCATATTCCGGCTCTATGTAAAACGTATTTCGGGCCACATGGGCGCAGTGAGTACAGCCAATGCAGGTCAGCTCATCCACATACACGCCGTTTTGGCGAAATTGTCCGCCTAGCTCCGGCTCCAGACCAGACCGTAGCTGAGCTGCTTGTAGCTGCCCACCGAGTTCAGGCTCTAAGCCAGAGCGATCAGACGCAGTATTGTCAGCCATTTACACCGCCCTTAAATATTTCAGCGCCGAAGCGTACTATCCATTCCAACGCTGGAGCACTAGGCGAATAGAACCGTCTTCGTTAGCGACCTGTTCAGACACCTGAAACCCTTTCACCGCCGACTCATTCACCACAGTGTGATAAGCATAGCGCTGCGTTACCTGATTCAAAAATCCCTCTACAGACAGCGGCTGCTGCCAGTACTGAAGGTCGGCAACCAGCTCATAATCACCAGTCTGCGCGTTGTGCTTAAAGCCGACATCGTAGCCATTCTCTTGCTCGATAACGACCTCAGCAGTGGTTGTGTCACCCTGGTAGCCACGGACTGCCTTGGGGCCTGCCTGCCAGCTCACACCCGCGTCATTGAGCGCTAACTGCAAAGACGATAAGTTGCGAAGCTTGGTTTTGATTTGACTAAAGTGAGACATATTTAAAAAGAACCAGCTAAATGAATAATAAAAACTGAAGAGCGATGAGTAACCGCTACTGCTTTACCATTGAAGGCTTTGCCACTGAGGGCTTTACCACTGACTGTCAAAAACTCGTGTCGGAACAGATGACCTGCTTGTACTGTCGACCTGTACGGGCTGAGCGTAATATTCCGACGACTTCTGGTGAATAACCACTTCACCCAGGGCGGACTCAACAGCGGCGGTAACTGCTTCGCAAGAAGCACCGACAATCCCTGTAACCGTCTCTTTCACACGGCCATCGGGATAGATTACAAACTCAAGCGTTTCCATAAATCTAAAGAACTCTCTAATGAGAACAAGTCGCATCAAGACTACGCGTTCCCTAATCGTAGTCAAACTCACTCAATTAAACTAGGGATAACACCTCAAAACTTAATAGTTTTTAGCAATTGGTGAAGTGAAGCTCTCTAATACTATACGGCTCTCTTAACCTTTTTTGAATAGCTCAGTCAGTCAAGCTGATAGTATTCTCCAGGTACAAACAGGCATTCGAGACTTTTTTCTCGAGTTTTTTGGGTCTTTCTATGGCGTCTCCCTATTTTGAGTTCGAGCAAGATTTCATTGGGTCGCTGCGCTGTATTCCGATGGTGGTTAGGCATCATCTGGATACCTGTGGTGTAAAGCTAAAGCTGGATCACTGGAATCGCTTTTCGCAGTCGGAACGTCAGGGCCTGGTAGATTGGCCCTGTGAGACTCCGGCCCAGGCGCAGACCTACCGAGAGCGGCTGCAGGCAATGATTACAGCCCGCACGGGCGCACCTGCCAAGACCTTGGAAGTCCTAGATGCACCGCCCTGGCAGCAGGTAGATGCTATCCCTGAGAAAGTAGTAGAGAAGTTTGCACAGCAGCAGGTCCCATTGCAGCTGGCGCAGTGGCAGGCGCTTAGCGAGCTTCAACGGTTCGCACTGATTAAGCTCAGTCGTCCTAGTCACGAGAATCTTAACTTTATGCCAGCGGTAAAAGAGTTTGGGCTGGTAACGCCATCAGCTGCCGAGGCGTAAAACGGTGTCTGGTTCCCCGGTATACTGCTTTGTAGCCTCTGTCACTTGTCCCGCTACTTGCCCTTTTTCGCCTGTTGATTGATGAATGGATCTCGCCCTAACCCACCGCCTCCGAGAGCCCGGCGGCCAAAGCCGCCAAAACCACCTAAAGCCTCTGGCAAAAGGCGTCGCCCGTCTACGGTGCCTGTGCTGTCACTCGGCATTCTCTTCATGGTGTATTTGGCGATGGGGTTGTTGATGTCTGTGCCCAGTCCGCCCTACTGGGTTTGGATTGCGGTGGCGATCGCCATTCCATTGCTGACGTTGGGAGTCAATCGGCCTATCGTCATTGCAGGGAAAAGGGACTGGGGTGGGCTACTGGCTTACCCAGGTGGGCTTGTTATGGTGGTAGCGCTGGCTGTGTGTGCCAACTATATCGCCAGCGAAAATAGCTTTGAGGATGTGCGCTTTTTTACTGCGATCGCAGGGTTAGCTGGGCTTTGTCTGCTGGCGGTTTTGTTAAGTGCGATCGCAGCAATTACCAGCGCCAGTGCTGGGACCCGGCTAATGAACCGCTCATCCTATGGCCGCAGCGTCACCACGGTTTTGCTCATTAGCTTTTTGGGTCTGTTTGTAGGCGGTTTGATGGGGCTATTTGTGCTGACGCTGGGTGTGGTGACAGCCTAGCTATGTACGCTATTGACTTTGGCACAAGCAATACTGTCGTCACCCGGTGGAACCCTGACACGCAAACCGCTGAAACGCTCGCTTTCCCAGGCCTCAGTGACCAGCAAAAGGGCAACCCGCCGCTGATTCCTAGTCTTTTGTATGTGGAAGCGCTGGCGCGTGATGTGACCCAAACGCGGGCGATCGCAGGTCAAACGGTCCGCGACCGGGGCCTGGATGTCACCACCGATCCTCGCTTTTTTCGCAATTTCAAGCGCGGTATCGGCACGCCGCTCCAGGGATTTATTCCAGAGCTAGATGGGAACGTGCCTTCCTTTGAAGACATTGGCAGCTGCTTTTTACGGGCGGTGATAGGTCAGATAAAGTCGCAAGACTCAGGTGCCAACTCCCTTGTGCTGACAGTTCCTGTGGATAGCTTTGAAGCCTATCGGCTGTGGCTAGAAGGCGTTTGTCAGTCGCTGGATGTGGGGCAAGTCAGGCTGCTGGATGAACCCACGGCGGCAGCACTAGGCTACGAGCTAGGTGCCGATCAGCGAACGGTGCTTGTCGTTGATTTTGGTGGGGGGACGCTGGATTTTGCGCTGGTACAGCCAACGCTGGCAAAGGAAAAGCCCACTGGCTTTTTGTTGAAGTGGGGCAAGAAGGCCGCTGCGAAGGCCGCCCCTAACGCTGGACCAAAGGGCGTTAGAGTACTCGCTAAAGCGGGCGAAAATTTAGGCGGTGCAGATATTGACCGATGGATTGTAGAGCATTTTGCTAAGACCCAGGACTTGCCGACAACGGCCATTACCTTACGACTTGCTGAAAAGCTAAAGATTGCACTCTCGAGCCAAACGGAAGCAAGCGAGGCCTATTTTGATGAAGAGACCCTCGACAGCTACGACCTATCTTTAAGCCGGACGCAGTTAGAGACCATCCTTACCGAACAGGGCTTTTTTGAGCGGCTGGACTATCGGCTAGAGCAGATACTACAGCAGGCACAAAGGCAGGAAATCACCGCGACTGATATTGATGCGGTGCTACTAGTAGGCGGCAGTGCCCAGATTCCAGCGGTCAAAAGCTGGACGGTGCGTCACTTTGCCCCAGAGAAGGTGAAAGGCGATCGCCCCTTTGAAGCGGTGGCCCAGGGCGCACTACGCCTAGCAGATACCCAGCTTCAGGACTTTTTGTACCATAGCTACGGGATTCGCTACTGGGACCGCCGGAACAACGGCCACAGCTGGCATCCGATTGTGCAAAAGGGACAGCCTTACCCGACTACAGAGCCGGTAGAGTTTTTTCTGGGTGCTTCTAGTGAAAATCAGCCCAGTATCGAGCTGATTTTGGGAGAGCTAGGGGAGGCTGCGCCCACGCGCACAGAAATTTATTTTGAAGGCAATCAGCTCGTCACTCGAACCGCTCAGAACAACAGTCAGGCCTCTGCTGCCGTGCCGCTTAATGATCGTGAGGGTGCACGAACCATTGCAACCCTATCGCCACCTGGGTTTCCAGGGAGCGATCGCATTCGCATTCTATTTAACATTGATGCCGACAGATTCTTGCGAATGACCGTAGAAGATTTGCTCACGAGCGAAACACTCATGCAAGATCAGATCGTTGTTCAGCTCAGCTGATGCTGCCAGTGGGCTTATTCCCCAAGGGATTCAAATATGCTTTCGTCAGTTTCCTCATCGACGCTTCTACCGTCGAAGCCTTCTAAGGATTCCTCGTTTGCGCGGTTCGAGTCAGCCTCCAATTTGGTGACGATGAAGGCCTGGGTAGTCACTAGCACCACAACAAATAACAGCCCCGATACGACAAAGCTAAGCCGACGAGAAGGAATGCTTTGCCCTAGGGCGTAGAGTGCGATCGCAAACACAGCTGATACAAACAGCTTTGACACTAGCAGCATAGAAAATGCAGACCAGCACAGCGCCACCAAAATAGCCGTGAAATAAAATGCCAGCAGTCCCAGGTGAATGCGCCGGGCATAGACAGCCTTCATACCGGCTTTGGAACGAGCAAACGGTAGGGTCGCGGGGTTGCTCAGGGCGCTCAGGGTATCTACAAACAGCCAGCAAATAGCTGGAAAGGCGCAAACCGCAATAATGAACCACCGAGACGGGATCAAAACGCCGACATTAGCAACATTAGGAGAGAGGCTGCCAGTATCTATGGCACCGATCGCACCGCTAAACAAGACGCCTGCTAGTAGTGAAATAAAAAATAGGAATATATCAACGCCAAAGGACTGAGAGATCGCCGAACGAGTGTCTAACGGCTGAATAACTTGCCTTTCAAAAGGCTCAAGCTGCTCAGCAGAGACATCTACTGTGTGGGGAGGATCGTATCTCATGCGAAGAAGGGACCTAAGACTTTATAACGTATGTGGAAAGTTACGCAGAGCTTATGCAGATGTCACTGGATAACGAGCAGGAAACATTCTAGCTAGGTCAGTGTATCTGTGTGAATAAACTTGTTGCGTATCATAGTAGATAACGTTCCCTGTTGTCGGATATACCAATCGCTGTTGATGTTGTTAATACAGATAAAATGCAACCTCACCTAACACCAATAACAAAGAAGCAGTAGTTTTATCAGGATAGAAGGCAGTAGTTTACGAAGACTATACGGTTCATCCTGAGAAACACGGACATTTGCTGCTTGAGTCTATACACGCCTCACCATTTATTTACAGTGATTGTTTATGGGTAGCTTTTTTCAACGATCAGCGAGAGTAGGTGGGTGATCGCATTATGGTGGCTATGCGGTGACCTGGGACCGAATGCGAGCTACCATAGCCTGTAGCAATTCTGAAAAAATGTGGAGATTCCTACAGCTGTGAGCCCAATCCATATGCCTACCGCCCAGCCCCAGCTCGACATGGACAGTTCGGTAAAGCTGACGGAGGCTACGGCGGCAGCAGTTGCCCCGGTCAAGCGCTGGACCATTGAAGATAGTGAGGCGCTGTATCGTATTAAGGGGTGGGGCAAGCCTTACTTTTCGATTAATGCGGCGGGCAATGTTACGGTGTCTCCCCAGGGCGATCGCGGCGGCTCTTTGGACTTGCACAAGCTGGTAGAGGGGCTAAAGCTACGAGATTTTCAGCTGCCTTTACTGATTCGCTTTTCTGAGATTTTGGAGGATCGGCTGGAGCGAATTAATGCCTGCTTTGCGAAGGCGATCGCCCGCTATAGCTACGAGGGCATTTACCAGGGCGTGTTCCCCGTAAAGTGTAATCAGCAGCGCCATATCGTCGAAGACTTGGTGCGCTTTGGACGAGCCTATCAGTTTGGTCTGGAAGCGGGGACTAAACCAGAGCTGATGATTGCGCTGGCAAGTTTGAGTACGCCCGGCGCTTTGATTATTTGCAATGGCTATAAGGATGAGTCGTATATTGAAACGGCGATGCTGGGTCAGCGGCTGGGGCAAAAGCCGATTATTGTGCTGGAGCAGGTAGAGGAAGTGGAGGTGGCGATCGCCACCGCGAAGCGTCTGGGCATTCAGCCAAATCTGGGCGTACGGGCCAAGCTTGCGGCCAAAGGCTCGGGGCGATGGGGTACTAGCGCGGGCGATCGGGCCAAGTTTGGCCTCACGATTCCCGAAATCATCACCGTTGTCGAAAAGCTGAAAGCGGCAGATATGCTAGATAGCCTGCAGCTGCTGCACTTCCACATTGGCTCTCAGGTAAATGCGATTAGCGTTATCAAGGAGGCCATGCGTGAGGCGTGCCAAATCTATGTAGAGCTGGCTGATTTGGGTGCGCCGATGGGCTATTTGGATGTGGGCGGCGGCCTGGGTGTGGACTACGACGGGTCTAAGACCAGCTCACAGGGGTCGAAGAATTACAGCATTCAGAACTATGCGAATGATGTGGTGGCCCATGTGAAAGATGCTTGCGTGGCGAAGGCTGTGCCGATGCCGACGTTGGTGAGTGAAAGTGGGCGGGCGATCGCTTCTCACCAATCCGTCCTCATTTTTGACGTACTGGGCACCAGCGAAGCCATTCCCGAAGCGCCCAAGCCCTATCAGGAAGGCGAGCACAAGCTGATTCGCGAACTCTGGGACGTGTACACCACCGTTAACATCGAAAATTATCAAGAAGCGTTTACGGACGCGGTCCAATTCAAGAAAGAAGCTGCGAGTCTGTTTAACCTCAACTACCTGCGGCTGACTGAACGTGCCCGCGTGGAAAGGCTGTATTGGGGCTGTTGTAAAAAAGTTGTTGATCTATTACAGCAAAAAGACGACGTCCCCGAAGAGCTAGAGCATTTAGAAAAGAGCATGGCCTCTATCTACTATCTCAATCTCTCTTTGTTCAAAGCTGCTCTCGACAGCTGGGCGATTAATCAGCTCTTTCCTATCATGCCCATTCATCGGCTAAACGAAGAGCCAACACAGCGCGGTACCCTAGCAGACCTGACCTGTGACAGTGACGGTAAAATCAATCGCTTTATCAGTTCCAAAGGTGCAAAAGATGTGTTGGAACTGCATTCGCTCAAGGCCGACGAGCCTTATTACCTTGGCATGTTCTTAGTGGGGTCTTATCAGGAGACTTTAGGCAATTTGCACAATCTCTTTGGCAGTATCAACACTGTTCATGTTCATCTTGCTTCTAAGGCAAAAGCCCAGCAGGGTTACACCATTGAGCATGTTGTGCGCGGTAACACCACCGACGAAGTGTTGAAACAAGTGCAATACGATCCCAAAGATATGATTGAACAGATTCGCCGCCGATCTGAGCAGGCCCTGCACAAAGGCCAAATTACGATAGAAGAAGCCCGCAAACTAATGGACAACTACAAAGCAGGCATGACTCGGTACACCTATCTCACCGAGTCGTAGAGTTTTATCATTGGAGAACATCATATTAGGGAGACTCAACTATTTGAGATTCTGATGCTACTCAACTTAATGTAATTTACTTATAGATCAGCCTATTCTCTAGCATTCAATAAAATCAGAACCGCAGTAAATTCTTCTCAGCACTTTTCGCATGCCATTTTAATGAATAAAAATAAAGAAGAAAGAGACCTCTTAATAAACATTGTCAGTATTGTCTTTGGATTTTTAGGAGTACTGTTATCATCATGGTCAATCTTCAAGGAAGATACTCTCTCTCTAGTCTTAGTCTGTGCTGCATCACTATGCTTCATAATATTGACATGGAAAATGATCCACATTTTTTTCTATGTTGTAGAGCGATTTCGTCAACCTTGGACAGTCAAAGATGGTATCTTGTTCAATCGAAAAGTGATTAATGTTGCTTTTAGAGCTCAGACTGTCAAAGTAATATTAGACTCCATTGAGGATTTCCTAGAAGATAGTGAGAGGTTTGCGCTTTACTCTAAAAAGATTGGATATAAAGTGGGTGCTGATTTTTACAAAGATCTTCTTGACCGGCATAAAGATGACTTCCTTCAGCCGGGCGGACAAATAGATGAAAAGTTAAATTTATGGAGTCAGTACGACTCTGTAACAGGCTTTGGTGTCTTCGAACCTAAATTCGATGAGATAATTAAAACGAGTGATGGTGAATTCAGGATCCAAGGAATGGTGACAGTCAGAAATTCCTTTCTAATCCATGGAAGACCTCAACACTCTGACAAGCCTTACTGTGCGTTTATGGAAGGATACATTGGCGGTATTATCGGAGAGATTTTAGATTCTGAAGAACTTGTAGAAGGGAAAAGTCTTTACGTTATGAATGCACTTGTAAGGAATGTGCGTGAAATTCAATGCGGTTGTGCCACAACGGAATCACAAGAGTGTAAGTTCCAAGTTTCTGTGATTGTAAAACCCACAAGCAAGAATAAAAAAGATATACGGTACGTTGTTTAGAACTCGTATGAAAAGGCGCATCTAATATTACCTTGACTCAATCATTTGAGCACTAGACGAAGCATAGTAATACTTTGTCCCAATCGTTCTGTTTAGATTATTTGGCGCTGCTGAATTAATGGATGAATCTGCCAGAGCAGGGGGAGGCATTCTAGAACTTGAAATAGTGAATCAGCAGTTGGATAGAGTATTTCGGTATCTCTGGCGTAGACTAGCACAATGTCTTGCGATGCAATCTCGCTAGAGAGTACCGTAATCGAGTGTTCTTTCTTTCTAACCAAGTCATGTGAGTTTTACTCAAAATTTAATCGACATCAGGGATGCAGAGTGGATAGACCTTCCATCCATCTGTCACATGGAAAAAGCGCTGTCACAAACTTACAATTGCCCGCAACTGTTCGAAGATTTTCGCGCTGTGGTCCCAATCTAAATCTTCTTGAAGTCAAAGGAAGAATTAACATCAACTACCCATCATCCGAACACTTCTGTACCGCTCAAACTTTTCTATCAGCCTTTTCATAAACACCACTCTTACGTCTGGAACTTTGGCAAAGGTGAGCCTGCGGGTAAAGTCGAAGCCAAACAAGCTGCGACTGGCTGATTTTGGGTGCACGGTGATGTCTTCCCAGGGGATGTAGAGCAGGTCGTGTTTGAAGCGAAAGAAAATGATTGGATGTAGATATATGCCATCTTCGTCGAAAGCGACGGTCACGGAATTTTTGTATCGGCTTCTATTCAATAAAATAGTCTGCAAGCCGCCGTTTTGCCTGGGACGAGCAGGATACTTTTCGATTCCATAGACTTTGGCAAGGGTTTGCCAGCTCCCCATCTTTGCAATCAGCCAGATCATGCCAAACCACATGACCAGAAATAATAGAAGCCAGAGGGGAAGGAATAAAGCGGTGAGCGTTTCTGCCATTTTTTTGAGGCGTGAGAGAACGTCAATGATGGTCTAGTTTAGTGCAGCAGCTTGAGGCAACAAGTGATAGTTTTGCACAGCATTTTTCTATGTGAAACTATCTCCTTTCTTTTCATGGACTGGTAGCCTGAGACAAAAGCGGCTGCCCAAGGCTTTCCCAGGGGACTCCGCCCAAATCCGTCCGCCCATCCCCTCAATTAAATAGCGGCAAATCGTCAGCCCAATCCCCATACCACCCTGGGTCCGCCGCAAGTATCCCTCTTCCTGATAAAAACACTCAAACACACAGGCCAATTTCCCGCGACTAATCCCTTGCCCCGAATCTGAGACATCGATCGACAAAGTAGACAGTTCACCCCGTTCGCTCCAAACAGACGGTTCGTTCTCATCTATCTCGACATGAGCCCTAACCGTAATCTCTCCTGCCTGCGCGGTAAACCGATAAGCATTGTCCAAAAGCCTCTGAATGACCTCAGCCAGGTGATCGCCATCGGCCCAAACTAAGGAAACGCCTGTAATTGCCTCGCTTTTGATGCTAGCAGGGGTCGCTTCTGGGACTTGCCTCAAAAAGCTACTGATTGTGTTTTGTAACAGGGCCGCTAAATCCACTAGCTCCATGCGAAACCAAACCTGCCTGGCCGATAGGCGCGATAGCAGCTCCAAATCTTGACCGAGCAGGCCGAGTCGGTTGATATCGTCACTCGCAATTTCCAAAAATGTCAGCCTGTCCGTTACGGAAGCTTCTGTCTCGGCTTCTAGCGTTTCCAGACAGACTTTCAGAGTTGTAAAAGGCGTTCTCAATTCATGATTCACAATAGCTAACATTTGGCGCCATTCTTGCTCTAGCAAAGCCCGCTCTTGAGGCCATATTAGCTCAGCGAAATCGCCTTGAACATTACTCACCGCATCTAGAAAAGGCCTTAGCCTGGCACTTGCTTCTTCTATCCAAGGTTGTGCTGCTTTGAAGGTATCGGGCAATGCCGCGAACATTGATCTCAAATAAGCCGCAGACTGCTTACTCGGGCGAAATTGGGCAAAATCTAACGTCAGCGCCCAAACCTGGTTGATGTATGCCAAAAGGCTTTCTACCAAGAGAGAAAGCCGGTTCAGTTCAGTCAGAGAAAGCCGAATCATGCTGCGCTGTGCCTGCGCTGGAATGGTGTCGCCCTCAAACAAAGTTTCAACCGTCGTTTGAACTGTAGATAGCGGTGTTTGAAGCGTATAGCTAAGCAGAGAAATCAGCACCCCTCTGATTTGCGCCAACAGCTGAGCCAGCGCTAGCTGAGGCTCTGTTGAGGGCAAAGGAGCTATCCCGGCAACGATGCGACAGGATAGAGCCGTTTCTAAGCAAGCGCTCGGTGTCGACGTTAACTCCGTAGGCGCACCGCCTAGTAAATCAGTCAGTAGTTTCGATGGGTTTGAGATAGCAACCTTATTAAATAAGTTAATTTATGTAACGTATTATAAAGTAAAAATAAATTTATGTAACGTGTTTTTAACATGTGCCTGTTCTTGGTGCTTTAAAGAGGCTTTGTCAGAATCGCTGTCCGCCAGCAGTATCAGTGTCTCTATAGATGGATAAATCGATATGAATAAATCGGTAACTGAGCAAACATGACGGTCATTTGATTATTCTCGGAGTCTTTTTGATAAGTAAAAAGCCCCCGACGCGTTGTTCCGAGGGCTTTTTACTTATTGTTGAGTTGTGGTACTGGCGAAGGTAAACCAAGCTGTTCTGCTCCGCCCTGTGGGGTGGGCGGATTGCTGATATTTGACGTTATGGTGGCTGGTAACACTACATGTCTTGCCTGGGCTATTGAGGCCAAAAATGCTGACCTGGGACGAAGCTTTACGCAACTCGGCGCGGAACTGATTGCGCTTGACCAATAGACACAGCAAAATACGCCCGTTGTTTATGGCGCGGTGACAACAGCCGATCGCTGGCGGTTTGGTCAGTTTCTTCAAGAGGAAAGAAAGATTGCGCAAGATACTAAGCTCTACAGCATTCCGCTAGAACTGAATAAATTATTGTCGGTGCTGCTAGGTATTATTCACACCTAATAGAGATTGTTTCCTTAGTTCATTACTGTGCCTAGAGCTGTTTTTTTGCATCTGGAATGAGCCGTTCAAAGATATTTGTACTGCAAAATGCGGCAGAGTCATCGACACTCATTCATAATCCCTTTGCTGCTCAAACTTCGAGGCCAGAAGCGAAATGACTTACAACCCCGATTTTCTCGGTCAGGATACGCCGCTGCCACTGCCTGCCTTTTCGCCCGCTGTTATTGGCAATGTTTTAAGCGATCGCTTACAGCTACGAGACGGCATTTATGCCGACTACGTCAACTACACTATTGTGATGAACCGCGTGCAGCGATCGCCCCTCTACGCGGCGCTCAATATCGACCAAAACCAACTTAGAAATAGCCGTCGCAAGCGAGGCTGGGATATCGACACTCGCGTTGGCGAAGAGTTTCAGCTAAACAACGACTATTACAAATCCAATCCCTGGGACAGAGGCCACCTGGCAAGAAGGTCTAGCATTTCTTGGGGAGCTACAGCTCGCGAAGCCAAGAAAGCTTCTGATTCGACATTCTTCTTCCCAAACGCGACCCTGCAGCACGAGAACTTTAATCAAGATGAATGGCTGGCGCTCGAGGACTGGATCAAGTTTCTCATGCTAGATGATGATGGCAAAATCACTGAATTTACAGGACCTATTTATGGCGAATTTGGTCGAATGATTTCGCCGCCCGGTCGCCCACCTGCGGAAACACCATCGGCCTTTTTTAAGATTGTGTGCTTTATTAGCAAAGAGACAAAGGAACTAGATGTTCGCGCCTTTATTATGTTTCAAGACAGCGAAGCATTAGCGAACAAGCGCGGAAAAGACTTCATTGACTTTCAGCGCTATCAGGTAACTGTCTCGGAGATTGAGTCGCTGACTGGCTTGGATTTTGACGACAAAATTTATGAGAAAAATCCGCTGCTATACAACGAAGATGAAGAAAAACAGGAAAGGTTCAATATCCCAGAATTTCCAGAGCGTATAGAAGTTGATATTCCTGAGGAGATGATCGCAAAAGAAGAAAAGAGAGACTTTGCAGTGGATGAAAAAGTACCTGTATATATTGCGGCTGCGATGGTAAATGCGGCAGGTGATGAACGAGCGGGTGAGTGGATATCTCTTATTAACCTCTCTGGAGAAGAGGTAGATCTAACAGGATGGAGTCTGTCGGATATGCGAAGAGCGCCTCTCAATCTCAGCGATGCTTTAGAAAGTGGCAAGCGCGTTTTGCTGCCGGGTGAGGCCATTCGCATACAGCCTGTAGAGCCAGTAATTCTCTCTAATCGTAGCGGTGTGATTGCGCTACATGAGCCAACGAGTGAGAATTTTCCTAAAGGACGACGGATTGATCGCGTTCACTATTCGAGTCAGCAGGCCAGAAGAGAGGGTGTACCGATTATCTTTAACAACCGATGGGAGCGATCACTTTAGTTTACAAGCCGACGCTACACGGGGAGCCTGTCAGGCCAACATCTCTAGTACTTTCAATCCTAAGACGTAAGACGCTGTCCTCTCTGCTTTCTAGCCGTTGTGTCACTTTCTCAAGGCGATCGCAAGCTTCCTAAACTGCTTCAGCACGCTCAGCACCTGATAGAGATCGTTTCCTCTGTTGAGCAAGGAAAACAGATTAGAGGTGGCATACAAAGGTGTTGCTTCGCGAATCAGCTTCAGAAACAGAAATTCGCTGCCATTCATCACAACATCGAAGGCTGGTTTGCCCAAATCAGGCGCTGCCAACATGTAAGCGAGCGTTTGAGGAATCGCCTTTGTGATAGAAAATTCCGAGTTTTTCGCTTCGATGGTAGTAACCCATATCTGCCGTTGAATCACAACAACATCGATATATTCCTGAATGACTTCGCCCTCATCTTCTGCCGAGACTTTGATATTTCTTTCGCCATCTACCCGGAACGGAGGCCCATAAAAGCCTGCCAAATCTAGCAAAGGAGAAAGTATCACCATTTTTACGATGCTCCCCATGACCAGATATTCCAACAGATACAGATAGTTGCGCTTAATCCAATCTAAAGCTCGCTGCTCTTCTGCCGTAGAAATCGGCAAATCTTCGCACCATTCTGTGAAGAAGGCTTCATCTTGCGTCAGCTGTAGCCCAAAACGTTCCTTCAAATCGTGGAGCTTAATTTTTCTAGCGGCTATAGTTTGAGCCATACAGCGCCTTGGCGTATGCGTATACCTAGGTCAAGGTCCTTGTTGTCTACCAGCAGTTTAGTGTGACGGCAGCACTCATCCACAATCTCTCGGCTGCTCAGACTTTGAAGCCAGAAGTAAATCGTAGCGGCGTGACTGCACCGCATAAAGAAGGTTTACCGATTATCTTCGCTCATCGGCGGGAGATAGCGAACAAGAAAAACCTTATCTTGAATGAGGACATATTGAACAGCATCCGATAGGATTTTAGACTCGTAATCGACTGACTCCGGACGGTGGTACTAGAAACAATTGCTCGCTCAAAATGAGAAGGCAATACCTCAAAAGAGCTGGTAGTAATGTAGTTAAACTTTACTGCTGATCAAATTATGTGCTCGCCTGCGTCTATTCACACAGTACAAGGGAGACGTCCGTTAGCAGATTTGCTGGTTGACTTAACAGTCTTATTATAGGCGGAGTAGTTACTCTTGAACTGTGGATAGATTATTTAATTTATTCATTGAGTACTCTTCTTTCGTTGCTGCTTACGCGACTCCATCACTTTTAGAGGATAGAGTTCTATACGGAAGGTGTCTGAGATCATTTGCCTGTCTTTGTAAGAGATATCGTGCATGTAGCAGTGATATACCACAATCATTTTCAGTAATCGAGCGCAAACTAAATTTTTAGAAGAAATAAATTGCTGGTAAAGTTTGGCGATAGCTCTATGATCCAGCCTCTTTTCGAACTGAAGCTCCATAACTGTTTGTACAAGATTGACTGCGGCGGTCTTCTTATCTTGAGCCACGCTGTCGTATATCTCTTTTCCAGAATCAGAACCTAATGAGAATGAGATCTTCTGCAAGATTGCAAAGATCAGTGCATAGTTCAACTCCATGTAAAAGGTTCGAGCTCGCTTAGTAATTTCCTCATCAGTTGCATCTGGGGCCTGACGTAGAGCTTGTTTAATAGATCTGAGTCCTTCTTCCTGAAGGCACCTGCTAGTTTCTAGTACAATGTTCAAAAGCTTTAGAAGAACGGTAATAGATTCGTCATATAGCAGCTCTAGGCTTTCTCTTTCTAGAGAGCCTATCCTGTTTCTCAGGATTTGCCCACATACTTCAGTAGCACGAAAAACTTTCTCTATTTTTTTTACAAGGGCAGATGCCTTTTCTTCAGTTTCGAGATTTGTTTCTTCTTCATCTATAAGTGTTTCTTCTTGTTGACGTTCTGCGATATCCCTTCTAGCATCTTGCTTTCGACGCTCTTGATGAGGATCACGACTTTCAATAACGATCTCTGGAATTGAATCTACAAAGTCCTTAAGAAAACGTAGGGACTCCGTTTCTAAAGTAGCTTCATGTTCTTCTGGAAAAATATCAATGATAGAGTACAATATCTCATCTAGTATCCACGGATCTTTTGAGTGATGAGAAAGGAAAAGTACAACATTCGACGACTTCTCTAGATGAATTGTGTCTATTAGTCCAGAGATTGTTTCTTTCGCAGCATTGTCTCTATGAAGAGTGTCTGCTAAATTCATAGATGCAAAGAAATAGAATAAATACCGATACTTGAAACGAAGATTGTCTGCTCTACGTTCTAAAATAGATGCCTTTACAAGGGCATTTACCATTTTGTCCTTGTCTGTCGTTACAAATCTCTTAAGATATTGAGTGAAGAAGTCAGCTAGTTCTTCTTCATTCAAACTTTCGGAACGAGAATCAAGAATTGTCCGACCCAACTCCGACAGAAAGTTGAAATATTGATCGACGTCCGTTTTCTTGACATGTGCCCGTTCCAGAGCCTGATAAATTAAATACCGATAGCAATGTCCATATGATGTAAGCTCATAGCTTCTAGCTTTCACCAAATTGAAAGACTGAATGATCATCAAAATGTAAATCGGCTTTGACGGAACTATATTCTTGCTAAAAAGCGCATCTACATGTGTTTTTAGTTCGTCTTTTCTTTTCCAAAGCTGTCTTTCAGGGACTTCTTCACCAAGTTCTAAGTCAACCCATTTGTTGATTAGCGCACTCCGGCAAACGTAGCCAAAAGGAATGATCTGAACTTTTGCATAGTCATCAAAACTTGAAAAGCTAGAGACTCCAAATTGAAAAGATTCTGTAGCTAGTAGAACACATCGGGGGAATGTGTCATTGATATTGCTTATTACTCAAGGTTCGCGGATAAAAAAGGGAGTTCACCACAATTAGCCCGTCAGGGAGAGATAGATCTCATCAGCGGTACCC
>JBCBBK010000019.1:0-127311 GCA_038531675.1 Cyanobacteria bacterium J06581_3 | reverse complement strand
CATGCGTCCTTGGATCTGTGTTGCGTACTCTGCTCCTGTAGCAGCAGCAACCGCAGTCTTCTTGATTTACCCCTTGGGTCAGGGTTCGTTCTCTGACGGGATGCCTTTGGGTATCTCTGGTACGTTCAACTTCATGTTGGTCTTCCAAGCAGAGCACAACATCCTGATGCACCCCTTCCACATGTTGGGTGTAGCTGGTGTGTTCGGTGGTTCACTGTTCAGTGCGATGCACGGTTCCTTGGTAACTTCCAGCTTGGTTCGTGAAACAACTGAGACTGAGAGCCAGAACTACGGATACAAGTTTGGTCAAGAAGAAGAGACATACAACATCGTTGCAGCGCACGGCTACTTCGGTCGTTTGATCTTCCAGTACGCATCGTTTAACAACAGCCGCTCCTTGCACTTCCTGCTCGGCGCATGGCCAGTAGTTGGTATCTGGTTCACAGCACTAGGTATCTCAACGATGGCGTTCAACCTGAACGGCTTCAACTTCAACCAGTCCATCATCGACTCACAGGGTCGTGTTGTTGGTAGCTGGGCAGATGTATTGAACCGCGCCAACTTGGGTATGGAAGTAATGCACGAGCGCAACGCTCACAACTTCCCGCTTGACCTGGCAGCTGGCGAAGCAGCCCCTGTTGCTTTGACTGCTCCTTCCATCAACGCATAGATCTTTTTGTCTAGCGTTGCTGGACAGATTACGATTTTGATTAGTTGATTAGCGTGAATCCTTTTGCCGAATGCCTAACATTTCGGATTGGGTTCATCAACAAAAAAGCGCTTCCTTCGGGAGGCGCTTTTTTGTTGAAAATTCGTAGAAATGAGAAGGCATGAAGGCGTCTAAAGGTTAGATATACATAGAAAGTGATTGCGTACTTAGGTACGTCAGTGGGCTGTGGATAAAGTTTGTGTGAGAGGCCTTTTCTTCGGTATCACCACTCATTTAGCAGTGTATTAATTCGATCTAACTTAGGCGAGTAACCTTCCTCAAATAACATTTTATGAATATTAAACAGTTAACACTAGCCGCCGCTGCAGTAAGCGCAACCTTCTTAGGATCAGGCGTGGTCTCATCTGCTCAGGCGGCCGTGTTAGGGAGTGGCGATACTTGTGCAAAAGTCAGCTTTAGCTATTTAGACTGCGCCGGTGCTTTCGGCGGTAACGATAAAGGCGCTCAGGGCACTGGATTATCCAATCTGGACGAGTTGTTTGACGGAGAATGGGTTTTTGAGGGAGATAATGAAAGCGGATTAGTCTCGTTCGATATGGGTGATAAGGGAGATCAAAATGGTACAGCCTCTACAGCCCTGAGTGGATTTGGCGCGATCGCAGTTAAAGCAGGCAATTCTTACTCGCTATACACCGTTGAAGACTTATCAAGTTTTGAGTGGAGTACTGCTGGCGTCAACACTGTTGGAGGGAAAAAAAAGAAAAATATCCCTGGACTATCTCATCTATCGATTTATCGGCAGGCGCATCCTGTTAAGCCGCCTGTTGAGCAAGAAGTTCCTGAGCCTAGCGTATTACTAGGGCTTATTGGCATGATTGGTGCAGGTCTGGGTTCACGAAAAAAGCTGAGCTAAGCTTTCCATCAGCAACCTTGACATGTGTCTTATGAGCATTGACTAGCTGCCCTTCTTTGAGAAGGGCGCTTTTTTTGCTTAGAGAAGGACGCTTGTTTCAAAACATCGTACGCAGCTGTTATCGCTTAAGTCGCTTTAATTCTGGATACGTGTCCAAATGCTTGGCATGCCGATCAACGACTTCACGTGAGAGCTGAGAGAGATGCATACGAAACAGTGTTTCCGCCTCTTGAGGATAGGGTTTAGACATATCAGCCAGGACCCAGCCAATACCTGTTTGGATAAAACGTTGCTCGTTTACAACTAGCTCTTTTATGACTTGCTTGATTAGGCTGTGATATTGCTGGTCTTTGGTTGCATGGCGGAAGGAGACGATGGAAGCTCTTTTTTGCCATAGGTTTGGAGCGCTGCGCCACGATGCGATCGCCTCCCCAGCATCCAATCCATGTTGAATAATCGTCGGATCTAGCACTCGCATACAAAACCAGTCCGTTGTAGACCAGTCGAAAAAATATTCCGATTCAAACAGATCAGCGCTAAATGAAACCAGCTGTTGCCATGGAAGCGCCTTACGTAAAAACTTCTGAAGGTAAATGGTCCCTGCGAACTTATCTTCGGCAAATCGGCTTTGAATGAGCGTCTTGCACAGCGTTAGCTGGTCTTCAGTCGAATACTGGCTGAGGTCGTTTTCTCGTTGCCAGCTAGTCACTAGCTTCGTGACGGTCGGCGTTTTTACGCCTCGATACTCAATGGCCCCTTTGAGGTAGTTGTCAAACCACTGCTTCGTTTTTTCATCGGCTATGGAAGATAGCTGTGCTGTCAAATCCTCTGTCAAAGCCTGCTTGCGCTGCTCAAAGTTTACAGCGTGAGTCATTAGTCTAGCCCTTACGACTTTTGAAAAAGATTGATCTCGCCCACATCAACAGCAGCGGATCTTGCTAAAACCCACTCTACCGTTTCGATAATGTCCGTCATTGGGATGGGGGTTTGCTGCGAAAATCGACCTGCTTCAATATCGCTGATCACTTCTTCCGTCGCGATATTGCCTGGATTGATGACGGTAAAGCCAATTCTCTTGTGGGATAGTGCCAATCGAAGGGACTGAACCGCGCCCCGCAACCCAAATTTGGAAGCGGTGTTGGCAACTTCTTTGGAAGCAGATTGTTCTAACCCAGACAAAGCCCCAATGTAGAGGGCTCTTGGATTTTCAGCCATGGCAAGGTTCTTTGCTAGCGCTTTGGTTAGCTCAATGGGCGCTACCAAATTGACGGCAAGTATAAAGCGGGTCTCCTCATCGGGACTGGTTTGGAAGTCAAAGGCATCGGTAAATGCGCTCTTTTCCCAAACGCCGCCCATATAAAGTAGGGCGTCAATCGGAGCATCGCCAATGGCTGTCACGACTTTCTGTATGCCAACGGCTTTCGAGATATCTGCGGATATCCACTCTCCTGCTTGAGCAGCAGTACGCGATACGGAATAAATATGGTGTCCTTGCTGGTGGAAATGCCGGGCGATCGCACCCCCAATTCCTCGACTCGCCCCCACGACCAATAAAGCTTTACTCATAGACTTCGACATTCAAAAGCTACACCCTACTCCGCTCCAGAGGCGCTATCTATCTTAGCTTCTGGCAGGATTAACATGGCGTCGCCGAAGGAGTAGAAGCGGTAGTCACTGGCGATCGCCTCCTCATAAATCGCCAGCAGTCGCTCTCGCCCAATCAACGCACTCACCATCATCAGCAAGCTAGAACCTGGCAAGTGAAAGTTTGTAATAAGTCCATCAATTACTCGCCACTGGTAGCCAGGGTAAATAAATAGATCTGTCCTGCCCATAAATGGCTGTAGTTCACCGCTGATGGCAGCTGCGCCTTCTAGGGCTCTGGTCGATGTTGTCCCGACCGTAATTACCCGGCCACCGTTTGCCTTCGTCTGCCGAATTTTTTCTACAGTTTCAGCCGGGACCTCAATCCTTTCCTCGTGCATTTCGTGAGTTTTAATATCCGCCGCTTCTACCGGACGAAAGGTGCCAACGCCTACGTGTAGCGTAATCTCGGCAGTTTGCACGCCCTTGGCCGCTAGCTTGGAGAGGAGTGTATCTGTGAAGTGCAGTCCGGCTGTGGGGGCTGCGATCGCCCCTTTTCGCTCGGCAAATACCGTCTGGTACTGCTCTGGCAGCGACTGTGAGCGCGTAATGTAGGGCGGTAAAGGTATCTGACCTAGCTGATGAATCAGCGTATCAATTGTGTCGTCTACCTGAGGGAGCAATCGCACAATTCGCCCTCCCGTCGCTTCGTCTTTAGACTCTACAATTGCTGTCATCATAGGATTCTCGGCATCTTCACCAAAGCAAACCTCTACGCCTGGCTGCATCCGCTTACCAGGACGAACCAACGCCAGCCAGCGCTGATCATCCACAGGCTCTATCAGCAATACTTCAACGGCGCCACCACTTGTTTTATGACCTAGCAATCTGGCCGGAATCACTCTTGTGTTATTAAGCACTAACAAATCACCCGACGACAGCCAGTTCACCAAATCGTAGAAATGAGCGTGTTGATGGGTCTTTTTTCCATTAATAACCAATAGCTTCGAGTGATCGCGCGGCGACACAGGATTCTGAGCAATCCTCGATTCTGGCAAGGTGTAGCTGTACGCACTCAGCTGATAATCGAGGTTGCTATTGACGGGTTCGTCGATCGTTCTATCCGCCATAAAGTCGGGTTCTATACTAAGAGAAATCTACATATCTATTCATTATTTCACCATTATTTGTTCTCGAAGGTGGCGGTGGTGGGGATCTCTTAAGTCATAATAGAGATTCAGATAGATTATCAACTCTATGTGCTGGCTCAATCAGCATTCGCAGTTGGTTCGACTCAGAGCACACACTGACAATCCGATGGAATACATCTACTATCTGGCCAACGCGAGCCTGACACTGCGCGTGGTAGAACGCTTGCTGTGCGTGACGCAGCTGCCCCTAGAATTTATGACGGTCATTCACCAGATTGATGGGTGGGTGGTAAAAGTGAAGCTACACGATAGTGCGACAGTGCGATCGCAGCAAAACTTTCTGGCTTTTTTAAACGAAATTGGTACCCCATACGAACCCAGATTTAGGGTCCGCATGGCCCTATGGGGATTAGAAATGGGGCATAGCGCTGTGGACGTCATGCGTCGCTACCAGATTGCCGTCGTCTCTCATGGCAAACCCGATCGCGTGGAAATTGAAGAATTTAAAGAGCAGTTTGTGACGGGCCTGGGCTACTGCCCCGAAACCCTGGCCTAGCAAAAGGCGTCACGGATATAGTCCTGCAAAAATAGATGGCCGCGATCGCCCGGCAAAGCCAGACTCAGCCCTTTCCTGGGTGCCGCTTTCTGACACCCTACCAGCGCAATATCAAATCGACAGGGCATCTCCGATAGGTGAGGATGCCGCACCAAAAAATAACGTGCCGTCAGCCGAATCTTTTTTTGCTTGGTTCGCGTGACCGCAAGTAGACCATCTGCATCCCAATTGCCCTGGCTGCGCGTTTTAACTTCTACAAACGCCAGCACATTGGTTCGCATGGCACCTTCACCACTAGGCCCAGTTGCAATCAAATCAATTTCACCAAATCGGCTGTGCCAGTTGTGGTGTAATAAGCGGCAGTTTTTGGTCACTAGCCACTGACCCACCAATTGCTCACCGTACCTGCCTAATATCTGAAATTCTGACAGGTCTGCATTCGACGCCGAAAAGTCTGTCATGCTCAGTCCTGTATGTATTCGGTTCCGTGGAGTAGGGCGATTTCTGCCCGTACAAACTCACGACCCAGGTAAGCTGCGTGATCCAGGTAAGTAATCGGGCAAGAAGTATCTTTACCCTCCAAAATTTTTATGCATAGCTCTTTGGCCGTACGTCCGGTAAATAGCCGGGTTTCCTGACGCGGTGGGGCATTGCGCCGAACGCTCAAGGGCTTGCCTGTTTCTGGATCGCAGGCGAGCCCTTTGTCGTTAATTGTATTTGTGAAGTGCTTGGCGCAAATTAACTGTGCATCAGTATCAAGGTAGATCAAAAAATAGCCTGCTGGATCAAGCTCGATAAATCGTTTCGAGAGCTTATCATCTAAGGCGGCTAGTGCTTTGCTATCTACAGGTGTTGCGGTGGTCATGCCCTTTTTGCCTACGTCGATCGATTTGTTACTGGGCTAACAATTCTAGCGTGGCGAGGGAGAGAAAAAGCTTAACTGTATCGTGAAAGATTGTATTGCAAAGAATACTTGCTCACACTGTCTTGGGCGCTGTCTCGGGAGCTATCAGTGGAATCTCTTCAGTGAGATTTTTGATCGGTAGGTCCGCGTTAATTTGGTCAATTTGCTGCTGCTCTGCTGCGTTAATGCGGCCAATGTAGTTACCCAAAATTTGTTCTAGCTCTGGGGCGTAAAAGCGGTGCAGGCTGTAGTTTGGGGTGGCTGGAAAGCCTCGGCGCTTTTTGTGACGGCCACCGGCACCCGGATCGAAGGTTTGAATGTTGTGGGCGATCGCCCACTCAATCGGTTCGTAATAGCAGGCACTAAAGTGCAGATTGTTGTACTCCTCGAACGAGCCCCAGTAGCGACCGTACAGGCGATCGCCCTTACGAAAGCAAAAGGACATTCCCACGGGCTCATCCGGCCCACCTTCTAGATACGCTGCAAAAATAACCACGCGATCCTTCCACACTGGATACAGCTGCCGAAAGAAATCCCGCGTTAGATACTTACTACCCCACCAGCCAAACTTATCGCAAGTGTCGCTGTAAAAGTCGTACACCTTCAAACACATCTCAGCGGTGAGTGAATCACCCGTGTGCACCTTAAAGAAAATGCCTGACTTTGCTACCGACTTGCGTTCGCGCTTGATATTGCGCCTTTGGTTCGCATTGAACTGTGCCAGATAATCGTTGAAGTCACTGAACCCTCGGTTTTGCCATACATAGCTGTGGTGCAGCCACTTGTGGAATCCTAAGGCTTCCATCTGCACCTGCCACTCAGGATCGGCGTATAGAAAGTTGCAGCCTGACAGCTGGTTTTGGATACAAAACTCGTCAATAATTTGCACCAACGTCTGGGTAATTGCGCCCTCGTCCTCGGTTGGCGCAATCAAAAAGCGATACCCTTCTGCTGGGGTAAATGGAGACATCCCCAGCAGCTTGGGATAGTAGTCAATACCCAAGCGCTCAGATAGCTCGGCCCATTGATGATCGAATACAAACTCACCTCGGCTGTGTCCCTTCAAATACAGCGGTGCAGCCGCCACCAGCCTATCGTCTTTCCATAGTGTCAAATGATTTGGCAACCAGCCCGTTTTGGGTCCGGTGCTGCCAGAGGTTTCCATATTATTCAGCCAGGCCCATTCAAATGCAGGTGTGGCCAGCGGCATTGCCATTGCATCCCATTGCTCTGCCGGAATATCCGATAAACGACTCATCCAGCGGGCTCGGTACTGCACTTGAGTAGTGGTCACAGGTGATTTTTCGATTGTGGGACTTGCTTCTATATAGCGTAGTAGAAGTTCTAAAAATCTGCCGCAGGCACAAGGTCGTCTACACTGAGCCATTCCTGCAAAGGCCTAATGGATTATTGTGCCGAATCGGGCTGACTTTTGCCGCTGTGTTGAATTTTATAGTGCAGAAATATTTCATCCTTTTCGGTTCGAGAGGATTGCAGCGTTAGCTGAGGTGTTCTGGGTAGCGTAAAGCCTAACCCTCCTACTGGGGTAGGGGCTGTCTTGCCGCCGATAATCAATGGACAAATCGTCAAATACAGCTCATCGACCAGGTCGTCGGCCAGTAAGGAGGCGACGAGTTCGCCACCACCCATTATTAGCAGCCGCTGAATAGGGGCACGATTTGCGGCAGCAGAAAGGGCTGACTTGCCTACTTTTAGGTCTTGCATGACGGTGTGCCAGTTAAAGGGGCGCTCGTTGAGTAGTATGTGATCGAAGGGTTTGCTGGTGGATCTTTTGGTGGCAAGCTGACCATGTAGGCCAGACTGCCAGAACTGCATGCCTTCTAGGGTGGTGATGAGCCATCGCGGAATGGGCTGCTGGAAAAAGCGCAGGGTTGGATCGAGATTGCCGGTGGCGGAGCAGACAATTTGGATGGGCTGGTCGGGTTGCTGGCGCGATCGCCGCTCGGTAAGCAACCCTTTATCTGTTACCGATAGCGTTGTTCCGTAGGCTCTTAGCGTACTTGCACCAAAAAGCGTCGCGTCGGCGTTAGCAACCTGCCTTTCCAAATGAGCTTTATCCGCTTTAGATGGAAATCGTGCCGGTGCCCGATGTGCATCTGAAATTTTGCCATCGGCGCTCATGGCCAGTACAACTGTTATGTGAGGACGTCGTGATAGACGTTCGGTATCAGATGCAGTCCTGTTTGAATCACGTTTATCCATAGACGGCGCGAAATATACATCAACTAAGGTCAAAATTTAGAGGAAACTCTTCATCTTCATTAAGGCCCAAGGTAACTTTACAGTTGACTTAGGCAATGCTGCGGACTTGGCAGATAGACTAAGTAAGGGTTATTACAACTAAAAAAGACTACGTAATCTGACAGTTAGCCTGATCTACGCTAGAAACAGCCCTTTCGCATCGTTTGAGATCAGCACCTTTCGCTTCCTATGGCTAATCCTCCGCGCTCTTTTCGGCGCAACCTACTGCTAAGAATACTGGCTTTTAGCTTGCCTATTTTGTTCGTTGGGCAAGCCGTTGTTGTTCGCAAGGCGCGCACCAGCCTGCTAACGACCGCTCGGCAAAACCTCACCAGCAGCGCTATCCGTAAAGCGGAGGAACTAGAAACCGGCATTCAGTCTGTCGAAACCACGCTCGATTTGCTGGCACAAACAGAGGAATTTCAAACGGGCGACATTACGGCCATTGAAAAGCTGCTTGACCAATTTGCACAGGACGCTAACCCATACACTATCAGTTGCTTTGAGCTCAAAGCGCCTCAAAGTGAAACGGCTGCTATTAATACCTGTTTGAGTGATCAAGCCGGTACGTCACAAACCCAGGACGCGCCTGTGCTGAAACGGTCTATTGTGCCGACTGCTAAGCAGGTTCCCTGGTTGCAGAACGGTCGGGTAGAAGATGCCGATTTTTATGTCTTTTCCCCTGGATTGGGGCGATCGCCCGCAAAATCTGACATTCAATCGACGCCTGAAAACAGAGCGCTGATCAAATTCATCGTCGCCAGTCCTATTTACAACGATGCAAATGAGCTCATTTACACCCTGGCGATGGAGGTAAATTTATTTCAGCTTCAGGACGCCACACCCCAATCTTTGGTCGGGGAAACCGTTGTGATCGATCAAAATCAGGTCGTCGTAACCCACCCCGACCGTACTCAGGTCGGGCGGCGCATTTCTGAGCTGCGGGATGCCGATAAGTTCTCTAGCATCATTGGTAGTGTCAAAAATGGTAGAAGCGATTTCGTTCACCTGTTTGGGTTTCTAGATAACCTGGAAGACGATGAAGAAGGGCAATGGTTAGCAGGCTATAGCGGCTTTGAAGTGCCGGTCAGCCCCAAACAAAGTAAGGTTTGGACGGTGTTAGCGGTCACCCCCTTAGAACGAGCGCTCTATGGACTTACTGCAATTCGCCAAATTCTATTTGTACTCAACAGTGGCCTGCTTGGCGCCAGCATTTTACTAGCGCTGTATGTATCGCGCAGCCTATCGCTGCCAGTGGAGCGGCTGATTCGCTACACGCAGGATGTCGATGACCTGTCTCAGCTCAAAAAAGCGCCCAACGGATCGCGAATTTGGGAGCTAAACTACCTGGGAACCGTTATAGAACGCATGCTCAGACGGCTAGAAGAGAATTCTACTGAGCTTCGCCAAGCCTGGCAAGATGCGCAGATGGCCAACCAGCTCAAAACTGAGTTTTTGGCTAACACCTCCCACGAGCTAAGGACACCGCTCAATGGCATTATCGGTTCGATTCATCTGGTGCGTGATGGCCTGTGCGATACTCGCGAAGAAGAACTAGATTTTTTGAAGCACGCGAACCAATCAGCGCTGCACCTGCTCTCTGTGATCGAAGATATTTTAAACATTGCCAAAATTGAGGCCGGAACGCTAGATGTCAACATTACGCCGGTTGATTTGCGACATCTGCTACGAGAAGTGATCGAGATGCAGAGCGTGCAGTTTCAGGAAAAAGGGCTGCGGGTTGTTCGCCCCGATTTGCTAGAGCCAATTACGATTCCAGTCGATCACTCCCGGTTTAAGCAGGTTTTGCTAAATGTGCTCTCTAATGCGATTAAATTTACTGATGCAGGGACCATTGTCGTGTCGGTCACCACGGATGACAGTACTGAAGTGGCCCCCGATAACCCGGCAGAGCTTTACATGCCGCCTGGACCCTGGGTCAAAATCTCTATTCAGGACTCTGGTATTGGTATTGACCCTCAGGATCTTTCCAAGCTATTCAGACCGTTTGTGATGATCGACGGTTCTCATACCAGACCCTATGAAGGCACTGGCTTAGGTTTGGCTATTTCACAAAATTTCATGCGGTTGATGCAGGGCGATATCAATATCTACAGTGAGGGGGTTGGTCAGGGGGCGACGGTCACCATTGTGGTGCCCCGTGTGACCAAAGAGACGGACGCTGAGTGCGAAGAGGCCGCTATGGAGTCTGTTGCCGTGGCCCATGGCAATAGCCCTTCGACAACGCAGGAGGTTAGTGCCTCTGTTGAAAAGGAGCAGACGGCTGAAAAAGAGCAGGCGGCGGCAACGGCTAGCCGCACACACGTCTTTTAACGCTATTAGCGACCGGGTTGACGTGCCCAAGGTTGATGTGTTCAGGTTAGCGTGTTGTTGCTAGGCCGATAGAACCTTTTGTATGGCCGCTACCTGTGATTGATAGGCTTCTTCCCTGATGGCTGCTCTTTCCGGTCGTGCTTCAACGCTCACAGAGTCCGCTAGCTCAATCCACGAACGACAGCCGCCATAGGCACTTTCCCAAGGAATGACCATAGGTTCTGGCAGTCGGTAAGCGCGTAGCAACAGTACATATAATGGTTGTTTTGCCTTCCATTTCAGGCGCTCTTCGGCAAGCTGCGGCTGCCAAATATGAAATGCCGACAGCGCCGCTACTTTCTCAGCATCGTAGGTCAGAAAAATGTGGGTAATATCCGCCCAGGCTTTGATGGTTATGCTCGGTGGATGCCACCCTGATGCAACGGGCTGAACGCGGTCTTGATAGTCTGGTTTGAGCAGCTCGACTTTTTGATGCTCAAAAGTGGGAAATAGCAGTACCTGACTGGCTTGTGCATGAAAGCGTCCTTGGCTCTCTTTGATGCCTCCTTTACGTAGTAGCAGGCAGCTTTCTCCTTGGCTCAAGGCCTCTACCGCAACGGCCCATTCTTTTAAGGCGGTCGAAATAATCACAGGAGGCTAGTGGTGAAAGGGTATGGTCAATAGTGGCGTTAACGACCAGGTGATCGCCCGCCAGTGAGTCGGTACAATTTGCTTGTCCTCAACCCTGGCCTCTGCCGAAACTTCGTCACTTAGTAGCGCGTCAATCCGCTGTTCTAATCGGCTCTGTAATGCTGGCATGCTGAAAGCAGCGTAGCTGTCCTCAGTCAGTTTCAACGCTTGTAAGTCACGCTGAATAGAGACAACCTGCATTAGCGATTCTGCGATTACTAGCTTGTCTACAAATTGTGTGGCCCATCTATCGGCACGCAATTCTCGTAGCAGCAGCAGCTCTTGCCATAGGCTTTGGGTGCCTGGTAGCCACGCCGTTAGCCTGCGTAGCCCTCCTAGCCAAAAGAACCAGAACGTATCGCGATAGTGAGCATGTCCACGTTCGTGGGCAAAAACGGCTGTCAGCTGCTCTACTTCTAGATGGCGGACGATAGGTTGACTGATGACCAGCTCCGGTGACCAGAAGCCGACTTGAGCACTAAACGCAAAAGGCATGTCAATCACGCGGGCGAGCACAGATCCCAGGGGCGTGTGAAATGTCTTCAGCGCGTACTGACTCGTCGTCTGCTGTGACTTCATGACTTGCCAGCTGAGCTGTAGCCAGATCGCTCCGGCAAGCAGTACAAACGCCAGGGATATGCCGTAGCTAAGCAGGCCTTCCCAGGCATGACAGCTCGTAATGCCCATGGTGACTATGGCGATCGCCGTCATCAACAAAAAAAGAGGCGGGACCACAAAAGCACTCAACGCCTTTGTCCAGCGAAGCTGCCAGCTCTGCTGAGAAACTCGTGCTGATGGTCCGGAATCGTAGCTGAGCCAACGCATGAAAAGCGCTATTCCTACGGCAATCGCAATCATGTGTACGTGCATGACAGCCTGCATCATATCGATTGCTGCCTAGCCTGCCGAGCAGCGGCTATTTTTTGAGCGATCGCATCTAGCTGATTCAGGCTGTCATCGTCTAGCGTATCGGCAAAAGCAGCGACAATCTCGGGGCTGCCGACCGCCAAAAACTGGTGTAGCTGATCGTGGGCCTTCAGAATGTGGGCGTCTCGGCGAGAAACACACACCTGCCAAATATGAATTCTGCTCTGGCGATCACAAGATACCCAGCCCTTTTTTACCAGGCGCTTTAGCACCGTCGACACCGACGAATACGTCAGCTCACGGTCAATATCTGACAAGATATGCTGATGTACAGCCGTTGCAGACGTCGGCCCAATTTGCCACAAAATCTCAATGATCTCCGCTTCAAGCGGACCCAGGGTGAGTGTTTTAGGCTGATGCATTGGGAAAGGTGCCATATGTCTACTCTTTACGATGGATTTTATGGTGAGTTGCCACAGCCATCGAGCCATTATAACTGAGCCATTATAACCCTGGCTATACGCTGACTGCGACTCGCTCATTTGTAGCCGCTTTAAGCGTTGCGGCCTTGTCTGTTTTCTCCCAGGGCAGGTCCAAATCATTGCGGCCAAAGTGACCGTAAGCGGCTACGTCCTGATAGAAGCGGCCATTCCGCTCGGCAGGGAGCTCTCTTAAATTGAAGGTCTCGATAATGCCTGCCGGACGCAGTTCAAAGTGCTCATTGACCAGCGTCAGCAAAGCGTCGTCAGATATTTTACCTGTGCCAAATGTCTCAATAAAGATGCTGGTAGGCCGGGCTACGCCAATGGCATAGCTCAGCTGCACTTCACATTTATCCGCCAGACCAGCTGCCACGATATTTTTGGCAACATACCGGCAGGCATAGGCTGCACTGCGATCTACTTTTGTCGGATCCTTACCCGAAAACGCACCGCCGCCGTGACGAGAGTACCCGCCGTAGGTGTCGACAATTATTTTGCGTCCGGTCAGGCCCGAATCGCCCTGGGGTCCACCAATTACAAACTTACCCGTCGGATTCACCAGGAACCGAGTCTCTTCCGTTGGCTGTACGTCTGAGCCAGCGAAGACCGGTAGCACGACTGACGCCCAAAGATCTTCTTTAATCTTATTTTGCACAGCCTGATTGTCGTGAATCTCGCCAATGGTTTCGGTGTGCTGTGTAGAGACCAGGATGGTGTCGATGCCGACGGGCTTGCCATCCTCGTACGCGACAGTGACCTGCGTCTTTCCATCGGGGCCTAGGTAGGCCAGCCTGCCACTTTTTCGGGCAGCTGCAAGCTCACGGGAAATGCGGTGGGCCAGGCTAATGGGCAATGGCATGAGTTCGGGTGTTTCGTTGCAGGCAAAGCCAAACATAATTCCCTGGTCGCCCGCGCCAACTGCGTCCCAGCGTTCGTCACTGGTTTGCTCGCGAGTCTCCTGTGCCTGATCTACCCCTTGGGCAATGTCTGCCGACTGTTCGTCTAGGGCGATCAAAACAGAGCAGCTATCTGCTGAGAAGCCATTGTTTTTGGGATCGGTATAGCCAATTTCAGCAATCTTTTGACGAACGACTTTCACAAAATTAGCCGTTGCTGAAGATGAAATTTCACCAGTCACTACGACCAGACCTGTGTTGACCACAACCTCGGCAGCCACGCGACTGCTAGGATCTTGCGCCAGCACCGTGTCCAATATAGTGTCTGAAATCTGGTCACAAATTTTATCGGGATGTCCTTCTGTAACCGACTCTGACGTAAACAGATAGCGACGAGACAATAGCCAACTCTCCTTAATCTGAATTCAATATCTTTAACGTAAAAATGAATGAAATGCGCTGCCGTCGCCGGGTGTCCTCGTAGGGGCATGCCTCGGGCGACTCACCTTAAAATACATCTATACGAGTATCTATCAAGATATCTTTATCACCTATCTAAATGGCTAATGGGCTTCTATCTTGAAAGCTTCAATCTGGGCCAGCGCGGAAACCGTTGCAACGGTTTCAGGTAGCTTTACAGGTTGGCGCCAACCACCCGTCATGCCGATAAATCCGGCTGCTCCACGGGTCGATAGCAGGTAGTCAGCCGCAGAATCGCCAATCACCAGAGTTGCCGATGGGGACATGCCTAGTGCATGGCAGGCAAACTGTAAAAAGTCAGGGTGGGTTTTGGCAAGTGTCGCAGGCGCCGCGCCACAGTACCAGTCGACATCATGCAGCTGATAGTGCATCACGAACGTGGCGACCTCAGCGTGAGTGTCTGAAGACACAATCCCGACAGTCAGCCCTGCCTGCTTGAGCTGATGAAGTAATGGTAATACATCGGGTAGAAGCGGCGTTTGCACGACCTTCGGCGAAAGGGCGGCTTCTGCGTCTGAAAAAGCAGCCTTCGTAGCCTCCAGCGTTTCGATCCAGCCGCTGTTAGAGATGGCCGCAATGGCTAAATCGGCGGCCAGACAGGCCGCTGCTGCAATCTCATTTTCGTGACGGCTGCCAACGGCTAGCAGTCCTGCTGGGTCTATGCCCGCTGTGCTAAGCCCGAATGTGGCCATGATGGCTGAGCGCACAATACTGGCGCGATCGCGCGCGATCGCGCTGACCCTTTGCGATCGCGCCTGGCCCAGTGCCGTCAGATACGATGCTACATTGGCCAGCGTTCCATCCTTATCAAACAAAACGGCTTCTACTGCTTTAAATGTCGCTTCAGATGTGGGCCCTTGCGTGCGAATTGTGGCCATGGGCTGCCATTAAAAAGAACTGTCAGAAAATTGTCAAAAAAGCACTTTTTTAAGGAAGACCTTTGCTTCGGAGGTTGCTTGTAACGAAGAAAGGAAAGGTCCGTTAGGGCCTTTCCTTATCTTTAAATCTAAAAATAGCAGAATGGCATGTGCCTTCGTAGACAGACCTATAGGCAAATCCTACTCAGCTGCAACGGGCTCGGGAACTTGCTCTTCAGTGGTGGTGTCTTCACTGGTCGCAGCAGGCTCTTCGCTCGCAGCAGGCTCTTCGCCAGTGGGTGAATAACTGTCAGCAGCCAGGTCACTTGCGGCTTCACCGAGCGCCTTCTGTCGTAGCTGCTCGCGATAGCGCTCAGCCATCTCTTCAGCCTTTTCGTACACCAGGTCAGGATTTTTCACCATATCGCCAGGCTCAGGCTCAAGCTGCTTTGTGGACAGCGAGATCCGACCGCGCTCTGCATCCAGGTCAATAATCATGACCTTGATCTCGTCATTCACATTCAGCACCGAGTTAGGGGTGTCGATGTGATCGTGAGAAATTTCTGAGATGTGAAGCAGACCACTGACGCCGCCGATGTCGATAAACGCACCGTAGGGCTTCAGTCCACGGACAGTGCCGATTACGACCTCGCTCACCTGTAGGCCGTTCATCTTCCGCTCAACTAGCGCACGACGATGGCTCAGGACCAGACGATTTCGCTCTTCGTCTACTTCCAAAAACTTGAGCGGTAGCTCTTCGCCTACCAAATCTTCCTTGGGCTTGCGGGTGCTGATATGAGAGCCGGGAATAAAGCCACGCAGGCCCTCGATCCGAACCAGCGCGCCCCCTCGGTTGGTGGCAAACACAATAGAGCGAACGGTGGCATCTTCCTGCTGAAGCTGACGAACGCGCTCCCAGGCTCGCATGTACTCAATTCTGCGGATAGACAGCGTCAGCTGGCCATCTTCGTTGTCATCGGTCAGGATGAAAAACTCGCGGGTTTCGTTGGACTGTAGGACCTCTTCGGCACCCTCTACCCGGTTGATAGACATCTCCTGAATGGGGAGATAGGCCGCTGTTTTAGCACCAATGTCGATCAGCGCACCCCGAGGCTCGATACTAAATACTGTCCCAGGGACAATATCGCCAGGGTTGAAGTTGTAATCGTACTGGTCTAAAAGTGCCGCAAAATCCTCTTGGGTAAACCCAATATCAATATTTTGGTCGGCTTTTTGAGTGTCCGGGTTGGCCATGCTTGATGTTTCCTACAGTTTTCTCCGTGAACGAGTGAACACCTCGTGATCACCGCCCGTACGGCAGGGCAAGTGGCTCACTTATCAATCTTACTAAAGTTTTCAGTTAGAAAAGGCTTTAAATGCCTTTGAGGTTCCTATCACAAGAACATATATTGTACGCCACAGCGGAGACAAATATCACTCAATTTTACACTTGAGTCGCTGAATGTGTTGGCTGAATAGATGGTAAGTGCATTGCTCAACGCAAGTTAACGAGTTGCGATAGGGGCTGTCCCACGCCCCCGTTGCGCTGCCTGCCCTCTGGCCTGCCTTCTGGCCTGCCTTCTTCCTTGAGGCTGCTATCTTTGAGATGGCTCAGTGCTTCGGCGAAGTCGCGAATGCCCTGAAACTGACGATAGACAGAGGCGAAGCGGACATAGGCCACTTCGTTGATTTGCTGTAGGCAGCGCAGTACGCGCTCCCCAATTTCTTCGCTGGTGACTTCGCGAACGGCCTGCTGCTGTAGTTCTGCTTCAATCTCATCGACAATCATTTCAACGGTGCGGGCGCTGACCCCGGTTTTTTCGCAGGCGGTTACGATGCCGCGCAATAGCTTGGAGCGGTCAAATGACTCGCGATCGCCCCCTCGCTTAATCACCGAAATCGGCACATATTCGATGCGTTCGTAGGTGGTAAAGCGGCGCTCGCACTCCAAACATTCGCGCCTGCGCCGAATACTGCGCCCACCCTCTGCCGATCTCGATTCCAAAACGCGGTTGCTCGAATGCTGGCAAAACGGACATTGCATCAAGGGAAGGCCTCCAGAAGGCCGGGGTAAAGCAGGATGTTAAAAAGGAAAACCGCGATCGCGGTCAACGCCATACAGCAACGTTACGCCAAAATGACGCCATCGGAACACCTATTGAGCAAAAAGCTTCAGCAAAAAGCTAGGGTCTAACCCTTCCTAAACAGGAAAAGTTAGACCCCAGCTTTTTAGAATATTGCCTACTTACCCGGTGGCTGGTGTTCTTTCGAAGCCTCCCTCCCTAACGTTAATCGCTAACAGTGCACTAGCTGTGACCAGCAGCGATTAACCAGTGGGTTAAGCGGACCCGTCTAGTCCTTGGTAATTTTGGGTGGCTCGCGAAAGGCGATCGCAAAAAACAAGGTGCCAATGATTAGCGCGAAAATCAAAATGTAAGCAACAGCTTCCATGGTTCGTTCCAAATAGATGAATACGTCTCTTAAAGTCTATCAACTCTATAGATTTTCTGAGGCTTCCGAATCAAAACTTGTCTTCAGAAGCACCAGAGCAAGGCTAGCCAGCTGCTGCCGACTAGCCCTGACTGGCCAAATTAGCCCTTGTTAGCAGCTTTCGTAGAGAGGTCACCCACTTTCTGGAAGTAGCCCCACTCAACCTGCTCAGGTGATAGGTCGGGATCGACCCCTGCAAATACGTCCCTGAAGAGGGTACGAGAGCCGTGCCAGATGTGTCCGAAGAAGAACAGCAACGCAAACACAGCGTGACCGTAGGTAAACCAGCCACGAGGACTAGAGCGGAATACACCGTCAGAATCCATCGTCTTCCGATCGAACTCAAACGGTTCACCCAGCTGGGCTTTACGCGCATAGCGCTTCACAGCTGCAGGGTCTTCAATGTGCTGGCCATCCAGCTCACCGCCGTAGAAGTCGACGACGACACCTGTCTGCTCAAAGCTGTACTTAGATTCAGCACGACGGAAAGGAATATCCGCTCGCAGTACGTTGTCTCTGTCTACTAGAACGACTGGGAAAGTCTCGAAGAAGTTAGGCAAACGGCGAACCGTTAGCTCACGACCATCGCCATCGTGGAAGACGGGGTGGCCCAGCCACGCAGTGGCAATGCCATCACCAGAGTCCATTGGACCCACGCGGAACAGACCGCCTTTAGCAGGGCTGTTACCTACGTAGTCGTAGAATGCTAGCTTCTCTGGAATTGCTTCGTAGGCAGCTTCTTCTGAATCGCCGCTGGCGATAGAACGCTGTACCCGGCGGTCGACTTCAGCTGCAAAGTAGCTGCTATCCCACTGATAGCGGGTAGGACCAAACAGCTCGATGGGCGTGGTCGCGGAGCCGTACCACATGGTCCCAGCAACGATAAATGCTGCAAAGAACACAGCTGCAATCGAGCTAGAGAGCACGGTTTCGATGTTACCCATACGCAGCGCCTTGTACAGTCGCTGGGGCGGACGCACCGTGAGGTGGAACAGGCCAGCCACAATACCGACGATTCCTGCGGCAATGTGGTGTGCTACGACGCCGCCTGCGTTGAACGGGTTAAAGCCCGCTGGTCCCCATTCAGGGGCGACGCCCTGTACGTGGCCCGTTAGGCCATAGGGGTCAGAAACCCACATGCCAGGTCCCCACAGACCTGTGAGGTGGAATGCTCCGAAGCCGAAGCACAGTAAACCAGATAGAAATAGATGAATGCCGAACATTTTGGGCAAGTCCAGTGCGGGCTCGCCTGTGCGGGGGTCACGGAATAGTTCTAGATCCCAATACACCCAGTGCCAGACAGCGGCTAGGAATAAAAGGCCCGATAGAACGATGTGCGCGATCGCGACACCTTCAAACGACCAGAAGCCGGGGCTAACGCCGGTTGCGCCAGTCACGTCCCAGCCACCCCAGGATCCGGTCACGCCCAAACGCGTCATGAAAGGCAGTACAAACATGCCTTGCCGCCACATAGGGTTTAGAACCGGATCGCTTGGATCAAACTGCGATAGCTCGAACAGTGCCATGGACCCAGCCCAGCCTGCCACGAGTGCCGTATGCATTAGGTGTACAGAAATCAGTCGACCCGGGTCATTTAGGACGACTGTGTGTACTCGGTACCAAGGTAGACCCATTGATTACGCTCCTCCTTGTTTTGCTAAAAAATTGTGCCTCGCCTTGCCGCTACTCTGAATGAGCTGGGCACCAAGCCACCTGCGAAACGGTGCGCTTAGTAAAGCGAAAACCTTGTTAATAAATACTTGACGTCCTGTTAAAAGACTTCAGATACTACTAAGGCTACCAGATATAGAACCTTCACAGACCTAGTTGAGCCTGATAATTCGGTACATTTTTCACCCTTTTCGCAAAAGAAAATTCGAGAGAAAGAAGAAAATTGCACACAACTCAGTCAGGTTTGCCCATAAGAATGTAAAAATGAAGGTGTATAAAGAAGTGTAACTATCTCTCAATCTTTGGGGCAAGCAATCGTCGTCTTTAAGCGGTTGGCAAGCCCGTCAAGGATAGGCGGACAACAGGTGGAATACAGGTTATGGTTAATATTAAGTTTGTTAAAGAAAATAAGGAAATCATTGCTGCACCCGGCGCGAACCTGAGATTTAAGGCACAAGAGAATAACATTGATCTCTATACCTTTATGGGCAAGCTCGCCCAATGTGGCGGCTATGGCCAGTGCGGCACCTGTGTTGTCGATATCGTAGAAGGTGCGCAAAACCTTTCACCACGCACTGCTGCTGAAAATAAGCTACTCAGAAAGCGGCCTTCTACCTGTCGATTGGCGTGCCAGACAACGGTTAACGGATCTATTCGCGTTGTCACCAAGCCAGATAAAAAAGAAAGTTTGAAAAAAGCAAAAGCGGAAGCTGCTGCCAGAGAGGCTGACAAAGAGGCTGCCGACAAACAGGCATCTGCTGAGCCTACAGCGACTGCCGCTGACTAGGCAGCCATTGCTAAGCAGCCATATTAATTGTGCGGTCAGGTGTGGGATGCGAAACCTGCCAGGAAACATCCGCGCCAGCTGTACAGTGCTATGCTTTTAAACATCCGCTAAAGGCAACTTTAGGAAAAAATATTTTAGGAGTAAGTAAGCTCTCATGGAAACTAATAAGCTAGGTTTTGTAGCCAGCGTTTTGTTCGTATTCGTTCCCACAGTCTTTTTGTTGATTCTCTACATCCAGACAGCTAGCAAAAACACGGGCGCGTAAGCCCAATGGCTGAGCTACCAGCTAAGCTACCAACAGACCTGAATCAACGGATCTAAATCAACAGTAGGTGGCCAACGTCGATCTAGGCAGTGCGTTTCTGTTGCCTGGGTAGACCTTTGTAGAGGCGACGAGTCTGAAAAATTTGTACCCAAAGAATCCCCCGTCGGAGACCACTGCCAACGGGGGATTCTTTGGGTAGGAGCGGTGGCTACTCGTTCATCGTTTTGTAAGTGGCGACCGCAGAGGGAGAGATGCGATTGAGATAGCGGAAAATCCAGTATTTGAAGACCGTGTCCAAAATGACGGGGAAGGTTGCGATAAACAGGAAAATAAAGTTGCGGTTAGCGGGTAAGCCCAGGTGATCGGCAACGCCTTCTAATAGGATTTCCCAGCCATGGGGTGAGTGAAAGCCTACAAAGGTGTCGGTCAGTAAAATAATGATGAACGCTTTGGCGCTGTCGCTGAGCCCGTAGACGATCTCATCGATAAAGGATTTGAGGGTTGCTACCTGTTCTTTGCAGTTGGTTAGTAGCAGCGCAAAGCACAGCACTGCAATCACGTCAGCAAATACATTTTCAACCGCATCAGCGCTGCGAGCCCGATAGTCTTCTTCAATTTGGAACGCTTTTTCTTTTACTCGGTTTTCAATTTCAATTTCACTCAGGTCTGGTGCCTTGCCAATGAGCACTTCAAAGCGAAACCGCTCTTCATACCGCTGTAGTTCGTGGAGGGCGTCTTCTTCCATTTCTACATTCAAAAAGACTTCCGCCTGCGTATTGTTGCGGGTGTACTCTACCAAAGGCCCTACGATGAAGCTTTTACTCAGGTACTGAGCCAGCAGGGGTACGATAATTAGCTGTAGTACAAACGTAATCGCAATAGTCGTTTGCGTTTTGGAGCTGCGAAAGTTACGCACTACGTCGACTTCTGCATCAGGATCTAGGTCCTGTTTAATGCGATCAACGGTGCGTAGAATAGATCTCGGTAGGACACTGCTGCTACGGCTAAGCGCCTCGTTGGAGGTGTCTTCTGAGGAGGTGGAAAGTGCTAGTGAGTTACCAGCAGACTGTGCGGCGATCGCATTCGATGCCTGAGCTGACTGGCGCCTGGATTGGCGCCCAGGCGCGTTAAATTTTAGTCCAGAGGATGGATAGGAAGAGAGTACATCATCGATTAGCTGTAGCTTTCGCAGCAAGATAGCCGGACCGTTAATTTCATTGAGCGGCACATCGTCGGGCAGGGGGACGCTGAGCTGCGGTGCGTCGGCAACGGGCAGGGTGCTGTTGCTAGCCCTAAACTCAGCCATGCGCCGCCGCACGATGGACAGATACTTTTTCAGGTCTTTTTCTAGTAGCTGATAGGCGCTGGGACTGTAGCCGCTTTCTGAAGAGATGGGATTGCCTTCAAAATAGCTGTCTTCGAGCTGACGAATTTTGAGGGCGGCTTCGTAAGCCTGATCCAGGGCTCTATTGGGTGTTCTGACGAACCACTGTCTGATTCGGCTAAAGAGCGTAAACCGTGGCGAGGAGTTTGTCATTGCGACTACAGCTGCAACCGTCTAGAGTTTGGTCACTCTATAGTACGCTTCTGTTCGCGTACTGTGCAGGGCTGGTTTGCCCGACTCCAGGGCGGTAACACTGCGCGTACCAGTTCAGCTAATGCACGGCGGCCTACTTTGAGCTGATGACGACGGGTTGGCATCCGAAACACGTACACGCCACGGCGAATCAGCGCGGCTAGGCGACCCCCTAGTGTGATGCCAAAGCTGTGCAGTCCGGCGTTGCCTATGCCCAGGGTAATCATGTCTCCTAAGTGTAGGTAGTTGAATGGTTTGGGCGTTTTGCCTTCGGTGATGGCGGCCAGGTTTGCGGCGACCTGGTTCGCGGCCTGAAAAGCGGCCTGGGCGGTATTGGGCGCGGCGTTGCCTTTTGGGCCTCGCACATCGGCGCTGTCGCCGAGGACAAATACGTTGTCGTAGTCCACTAGCTGAAGCGATCGCCTGGTTTTTCGCTGCCCTTGCTCGGTCTGCGGTACCGACTGCTCTCCTAGCCAAGGACGCGGCTGTGTCCCCACTGCCCACAGGGTTACATCACTGGTGAGCTCGGATTGTTGATCGCCTTGTTCGATGGTCACCGCATTTGAGTCAATCGCCGCTACGCTTGTTTCTAGCAGTATGTGGACTTTTCTGTATCGGAGCGATCGCATTGCCTGTCGTCTAATCCCGTTTGGAAACGGCGTTAACAGCGCGTCTCCTCGCTCTATTAGTGAAACATGTCCCCTAGGCCCCAAATAATCTGCCACCTTGCAAGCGAGCTCTACACCACTTGCACCGCCCCCAATCACACACACGTTGATCGGTCGGTCTAATTGGCCGCTTCTTTTACCGGCGATCAGCTGAGCCAGGCGCGCCTGGAGCGTTAGGGCATCCTGCATGGAGCGAAAAGCAAAGGCGTGCTCGTCTACCCCTGGGACAGGAACTTTCCTACTTTGGGCGCCAGTTGCCAGGACCAAATAGTCGTATGACAGAACCTGGCTATCAGAAGTTGTCACCGTCTGGTGCTCCAAATTTGTAGAGGATGCACTCGTTTGCTGCCAGTTTACGGTCGTTTTAGCCAGTAAGCTGCTATAGGTTGGGAACAGCTCCCACTGCTTCAGTTCGTCTGTGATCAGCTCATACATCATCGGTGTGAACACAAACTGATCGTTTGGCTCTATCAGGGTGATTCGGGCAGTTTTGAGATGGCGATATTTTTGCAAATATAGAGCGGTGTATAAACCGCCAAAACCACCACCTACGATGCAAATACGAGGTGCTTTAGCAGATGGCCTACTCATGTAGGATTCTCCAGAGATAAGACTGTTGCGTAAATAGTGAGCGTCTGGTGAATATTTGAGTAACGCCTGGATACCAAGATAACGATCTTTACCTGAAGATATGAGTAATGCTGTCGAGATTTGGCAAATTCCGCTACAGGTATCGGAATCTGCCTTACAAAGCTACTGGCGATGCCTGTCGAATGATGAGCAGGCAAGGGCAGATCGCTTTCATTTCCCAGATGATAAACGCCGGTTTACGGTGGCAAGAGGCACGCTGAGATATCTGCTAGGGACACAAGTTGGCAGCTTGCCCCACGAGCTGACGTTTTGCTACGGGCCCTATGGCAAGCCCAGTTTGGGACAGGTCATGATTGATCAAGGTAGACAAGAACCGCAGTTGGTCGCCAAATCGGGCAGTGAAGCCTGTGATTTTCACTTTAATATTTCTCATTCAGGAGAGCTCGCGCTGTGTGTATTGGGCGGAACGCGACGGGTCGGTATTGATATTGAAAAATTTAAGCCGATGCAGCGACTAGAGAGCATGATGGAGCGCTGCCTTTCTAGCCAGGAGCAGATAGAGGTCAGTGCGACAGAACGGCCAGCGGAAGCCTTTTTGTGGCGATGGACCTGCAAGGAAGCCTATCTGAAGGCCATTGGGCTAGGTCTGAGCCAGTCGATGAAAACGGTTGAGGTCGATATGGCCATACCGCGATTGGTACGGGTGCCTCAGGACTGCCCAGAAGGGTGGACGCTACACAAAGTCGATGTCCCAAAAGAGTATGCAGGTGCCTTGGTAGTCGCTGGCGATGCGCCGATTCAGTTCAGTCAGTGGCAGCATGCTTTGGTATGAAGCTCATCTATTTGAAGCCTTATTTTGAAGACCTACTTTGAAGGCCTATTTGAAGGCCTATTTGAAGACGATGACAGACTTTACGGGACGTTCGATAGGATTTCCCTCAGCATCTTGCTTGGCCAGGTAGGTTTGATCGCTGTAGTAAAGGCTCGATGAACTGCCGCCATCCAGGTTGAGTAAGGATGTGACCCCAAGCGTTTCTGAAAAATCGGTCATTTCCTTTAGCGTGAATCCGGGTGCATCTTCGCGTTGAGCGGCCATGATCAAGACAATCTCTTCGGTGCTATTAATGATGCCAATGGCGCTTCTGGCGTTTGCCCCTGTGCTGCCGATGGCATCCCGAATTAGCTCACCGTTTTGGGTGTCGGTGAAGGCTTCTGCGGCTGAGGTGTCGGTTGGCAATAGCTGTGGGCCGCCGCCGATAGCGCTGTGTAGCTGGCAGCCTGGAGGTGCTAGATCAGAGCGACGAGCGATCGCATATGTATCAAATTCGCTATCAAATTCACCATCGGGCTGGCTGCAGCGATAATGGCGAAATTCTGAGCGGTTCAGGATGCTGGGAAGGTACTGTTGCAGCTCGAGATTTTCCATCAGGCGCTCGTTATTAGCCGGGTCGCCGATCAGCTGCCCCTCAGAGAAAAGATAGGAGGTTGTTTTGCCGTTTTGCGGATCGAAGAAGCCTGCGTTGATGGCGGCAGCTGCATTTTGTTGGCGGGCGATCGCCTCCACAGTCTCTAGCTGATCAGCCACTGCTATCGAAAAGGTAGCCGCGTCAGGGTTGATTTTCACGACATGTACCGTGGCCTGCGGTAGGTCGTAGGTGGCGTGAGTCATGGTGATGTTTTGAGCGATCGCTGCTGACGTTTCCCGATCGGGCATTTCCTGATTGGATATCTCAAACGCATCAAAGAATGGCCTGACACTGACAGAACAACCACTCAGCAGGGCAAACAGTGCAGCGAACAGACCAATGCAGATTGCTTGCTTACCCTGCGGCATTTCGCACCTTTTCGCTGTAGTCCTTGGGTCGCATCTGACGAAAGCCGTCGAAGGCCAGTCGCCTGGCCCAAGCTGGTAAGTAGGATAGTATCTTGCCGACTTTGGCGCGGCTAGAAAGTGTCCCTGATTGTTGCAGCTCACCGAGCAGCGCCCGCCCTCTTTGGGTTTCACCTTTTTCTATTAGGCGCATCGCCAGCACCTGCTTCAGGACCAGTAGATTATTCGCTCGCTGCTTTTCCAAGTCTGGCCGGTCTGGAAACTGATAGCTGTCCAGACAAAAGGATTTTGCGCTGAGGAAGTGAATATCCTGCCGGAGGCTGGTTTGTCCGCCGTGAAAGCGATATTCCATCAGCCGCTCGGGAATAAAGTGAGCCGTTTGCCCCGCCAGCGCGCAGCGCACTAACAGATCGAAGTCTTCGCAGCCATCGGCCTCGAATCGCATGAAATCGACTTCGTCCAGGCTGCTTTTGCGAAATAGGGACGAGCCGACCTGTAAGCTTTGACGAACAAAGGTTTCGGCGAGTAAGTCGTCGATTTTGCCATAGTCCAGCTGGTCTTTTCCCCACTTTGCCGAATTTGCTGCTGTTGCCGCCTCATCGCGTTCATTGCGGGCGTTAATAACCCAGTGATCGGTGCAAACCAAATCGACTTCGGGATTAGCCTCCAGGACGGCGACTGTTTTTTCGAGGAAGGTGGGCGTAATGGCATCGTCGTCATCAAACTTGACGAAGTACTTTCCCTGAGCGGCTTCGTAGCCAGAGCGCATGTTGCGGCTGCGTTTGATATTTTGCGGATGGCGAATGTAGCGAATGCGGGGGTCGCTCCACTCGGCAACGACCTCGGCGGTATTGTCCGGGGAGGCGTCGTCACAAATGAGTAGCTCAAAATCTGTAAAGGTTTGCGCGAGGACGCTGTTGACGGCGTAGGGCAGAATTCCGGCGCGGTTATAGGTAGGAATGCAGACGCTAACGCTGGGGTTTGACATGGGAGGAATCGTTGGATAAGCAAGGCTAGCTCCAACTTAGCCGGTAAGTGAGAAAATCTACCCGGGCTTGATATGAATATTCGCCTTGGGAACGCTAAATCCTATAAGAATATGTTGAAGATATACCAACCCTATCGGCAGCTATACGGAAAGCTGACATGATCGACTGGTAAATATATTAGTCATACGCAGGCGATTCTTTTCTATGGCGACAGATACGCAGCAGGATAATTTATATTTTCCGAAGGTCTCTGTCATTGTGCCTATTTACAATGGTGAGCAGGATTTGCCCGGATTGCTGAGTTGCCTGATGGCACAGACCTATCCAGCGGACCGGGTGGAGTTTTTGCTGGTGGATAATGGGAGTAGCGATCGCACCCCACAGCTATTATCAGACGCCGCTGAAAAGTTTGCCGAAAAAGGGCTCACGTACAAAGCCCTCAGCGAAACAGATATTCAAAGCGCATACGCAGCCCGTAATACCGGTATTCGCGCAGCAACGGGTGAATTTTTGGCCTTTACCGACGCTGACTGCTACCCACAGCCCCAATGGCTAACCGCCCTAATGCAACCCTTTCAAGCTGCGCAGGTAGGCCTAGTTGCCGGGCAAATCACCGCCTTTCCAGGAACCACACTGCTAGAGAAATATGCTGAATACAAAGGGATCATGAGTCAGCAAGATACGCTGGCGCATCCATTTTGCCCCTATGGCCAGACGGCAAACTTGGGTATTCGGCTTGCTGCGCTGGAGCAAGTAGGTCTGTTTCGGCCTTATCTGACAACGGGCGGTGATGCAGATATTTGCTGGAGAATTCAAAGAGAAGGCACTCATCAAGCTCATCCCTGGAAAATCGTGTACGCCGAAGACGCGACGATTCAACATCGCCATCGTCAAAGTCTCGAGGAACTGAGAAAACAGTGGTACCGATATGGAAAATCTAACCGCTATTTGCATCAGCTGCATGGCGTCCAGCTGGCCTCGTCCCTACCAAAGAAAGAAAGGAACCGTGCCTTTTTACGCTGGGCGCTCAAAGAAATGCCGGTTGCACTTTTCAAGCGGTTGCTGGGCAAAGCGACCCTTGTAGAAACGGTGATTATCCCCCTAGAAATGTATTGTGCGCGGGCTCGCGACCTGGGCCAAAAAGAGGCCCAGCTTCCGGATAGTGCGCGGCAAAAAGCAGAGTACTCTGCCATTCAATCCACTGTTTCCGTGAGTCCGCAGGTCATGAGCCAGCAGCTGGAGGGATAAGCACCCATGAATATTTTGATGCTATCGGCAACATTTCCATACCCACCAACCAGAGGCGGCACGTCGGTGCGGACGTTCAATTTGCTTCGGTACTTAAAGGAACAAGGGCACCGCGTCAGCATGGCGACGCTACAGACAAAAGGCGTGAGCGATCAGGACGTGGCCGAGCTGAAAGACTGGGTCGATGAGTTGGCGGTTTTTCCTAAGCCTTCTGGGCCGAGTCAATCGGATGGAAAGCTAGGTCAGCTACAGCGGCTGGCAAACTTCGCACTCAGTGGTACGCCGCCCAGCGTACGCACCACCCATTCGGATGCAATGCAGCAGTGGGTAAATGACAAAATCGCCAGTAAACAGTTCGATGCAGTGACCTGTGAGCACTGTGTGAATGAAGCTTATGTGCCGGAAGACATTCTGGATTACATTCCGACGGCTGTGGTAAATATTCACAGCTCTGTGTACGGGACCTGCGCCCATCAGCTGGCGGGTGGCATGGCGGAGAAGCCCTGGCGCGATCGCATCAATCTCCCTTTGCTAAAACGCTACGAACACCACTACTGCCAAAAGTTTTCTCATCTGGTGGTCACCACCACCGAAGACCAGCAGCAAATCGCCGAACTTAGCGGCAAAGACAGTATCTACGTGATTTCTAACGGCGTTGACCTGTCTGCATTTCCACTACGACCGTGCGATCCGGGTGGTTACAAGCTGGTGTTTATCGGCGCGATGGATAATTTGCCTAACATCGACGCAGTTACCTATCTGGTGCAAGACATCTTTCCGCTGGTGCGGCAGGCTTACCCTGATGCAACGGTGTCGTTAGTAGGCGCAAGACCAACGCCAGCGGTCAAGGCGCTGGGCGAGCAACCCAACGTGGTGGTTACGGGTAGAGTGCCGGAGATGACGCCATATCTACACGAGTCGACGGTGTGTGTAGTGCCGATGCGGACGGGCTATGGCATTAAAAATAAGACGCTGGAGGCAATGGCGGCGGGCATTCCGGTGGTGGCGAGCGATCGCGGTCTGGAAGGGCTGGCTGTAGATGGGGAGAACGTGCCGCTAAGAGCCTTACGAGCTAATACAGCGCAGGAATATGCCGATGCGATTGGGCGACTGTTTGAAGAGGCGGTGCTAAGGCAAACGCTTTCAGAAAATGGGCGATCGCTCATAGAGCAGGAGTATACGTGGGCGATCGCCGGTAAACAATACGAGCAAGTATTGCTCAAAAGCTCATAAAATTTAGTGAACAGTCGTAAAATTGAGGCTTCTTGAGCAGACGTTCACAATGACGGACCAGTATCACCCACGCGGGAAGCTACTTAATGACAGGCAGTTCAGAATCGAACGTCGACTGGGCTCTGGTGGCTTTGGCGATACGTATCTTGCTATTGACCAAAACAGAAACGTTCGCCGCGCTATCAAAGAACTCAAAAGCTCAATGCCCAGTCGCCAGCTGGCTCAGCAGGTCATCCAACGGTTCCACCGTGAAGTGAACACGCTGAAAGGATTTGACCACAGGCTGATACCCCGCGTCTACGGTTCCTTCTCGGAAAGCAACCGTCACTATATGGTGCAGGAATGGATAGATGGTGAAACCCTAGAAACAAAAGTAGGCAGAGAAGGCAAGCAGTCAGAAATCGTTGTGACATCCATCTTGCGTGACCTGTTGGACGTTGTTATTTACATCCACCAAAGAGACATCATTCATAGAGATATCAAGCCAGACAATATTATCGTTCGTAAAAGCAGCGGCGAGCCGGTCCTGATAGATTTTGGCATTGTCAAAGAAATTTCTCGAACTGAGGCGGGGCAAACCCAGGCTTCTTTTACACAAAGTATCGGTAGCCCTGGCTATCAATCCAGAGAGCAGTTCAAGGGATGGCCAGAACGCTGTAGTGACGTGTACAGCCTGGGCCGGACAGCTGTTTTTTTGTTGACAGGCTACCATCCCAGCGCGTTAGAAAAAGAGGGACGGCTCAACTGGCACTATCTAACTTTTTCTGATGTGAGCGATCGCTTTAAGCAATTTATCGACACAGCGATTCAGGAACACAAAGAGGATCGCTTTCCATCGGCAGAGCACATGCTCGATGCACTTGAGAGCTTTGATAGCCCATCGGCAAGTCTCTGGACCGCTGCGGAAAAAATGACCGACGGGCGAACACGACAAATGCTGCCGACACCTGATGCCGCAGCCGCTAAACCCTCCCAGCCCCCCGAGCCAGGTGCAGACAATGAAAAGGGACTCTCTTTTTATGTAAGTCTGCTGCTCGGTGGTGGCCTGGGCCTTTTGGTCCTGATTGTGTTTGGTGTACTGCCTGGGTTTGAACAACTGCCTATTCCACAAGCCTGGAAGGATGGCATTCGGACCGCGCTGACCCGAGAAGTGCCGACCGATAGTGCTACGGGCAACGATACGCCACAGCCTGCACCGACAGCACCCCCACCTACCTCTGCTCCTACGCAAACGCCCGAACCGACGTCAACCCCAACGCCTGAATTGTCCTCCGAGCCAACGCAAACGCCTATTCCTCCTGACACGGTAGGCACTGTTACGGGCAATCCTGGCTTTAAAAGAATTCGCTCAGGGCCAGGGACAGAGTATGGAGAAGTAGGCCGGGTATGGGTCGGAGAGGCGCTAGAAGTGGTGAGCAGGGAAGAAGACAGCGAAGGCTACGAATGGTACAAGGTAGTAACAGTCGATCAGCAAGAGGGTTGGATCGCAGGTCAGCTGGTTGAGCTGCAAGGTGTAGGTCAGTAAGTAGCTGACCCATAGAGTTTTAGCTACAGTAAAAAAAGGGCCTGCAAACGCAGGCCCTTTTTCGTCAATTCAGTGATGTCACCAAACTGACTTTAGTAAGCGTCTTGCAGCTCGTAGAAGTCAGGAGAGATGTAGTCCTTACGTAGGGGCCAGCCCTCCCAGTCTTCCGGCATGAGCAGGCGCTTCAGATTCGGATGGCCTTCATAAACGATGCCAAACATGTCGTAGCACTCCCGCTCCTGCCAGTCTGCTGCCTTCCAGATCCAGTACACAGAAGGCACCTTGGGATCGTTGCGTGGCAAAAATACCTTGATACGTACTTCCGTAGGTGTATCCGCGTCATCGGTAAGCTTGGTGAGGTCGTAAACGCTTACTAGCTCCTTCCCTGGACCAGCATCGTAGGCACTCTGGCAGCGCAGATAGTTGAAGCCATAGGCATAAAGCGCTGTGGCAAAAGGTAACAGAAATTGACGGTCTACCTTGAGAATTTCCACTCCCAGGTGATCTTTTTCCATGACCTCATGGCCAAAGCCCTGCTCGGTCAGCCAGGTAGAGACCTCGCCTGGTTCAACAATCGCTGAGGCCTCTTCTTGACCTTCTGCCTTCTCTTTTTCGTTGTCAGCCATCGTCCTCTACGCCTTGTCTTCTTTATCTGCTGTGGTTTGGTCAGCGCTGACCTTCGAGCCTTCTAACTTTGCATCCGAAGCTGCGCCATCTGCAACGGGTACACCCATCGCCTGCATTAGCTCCTTCGGCGGCATATCCCGAGTCCCCGATGCCAGATACTCCCCCGTGAGAATAGGTGCAACGGTCTTCATCTCATGGGAGCGGGTGTAAAAGCGATGCGTCGAAATAAATTCGCCACGTTCCTGCATCGACTCGTTAGCAATCTTTTTACGTAGTTTGATGACCGCATCGAAGATCGCTTCGGGCCGAGGTGGGCAACCCGGGATGTATACATCTACCGGAATGATTTTGTCTACACCGCGCAAGGCCGTTGGTGAGTCGGCACTAAACATACCACCTGTAATGGTGCATGCACCCATGGCAATCACGTAGGCAGGCTTAGGCATCTGCTCGTACAGGCGAACCAGTGCGGGGGCCATTTTCATGGTGACGGTTCCGGCCACAATGATCAGGTCGGCCTGTCTGGGGCTGGCCCGAGGTGCCAGACCAAAGCGGTCAAAATCGAAGCGAGATCCCAACAGAGCGGCAAACTCAATAAAGCAGCAGGCCGTCCCATACAGCAACGGAAACAGGCTAGATAGCCGAGTCCAGTTATAGAGATCATCGACCGTTGTCAAAATGATGTTCTCAGATAGATCTTGGGTGACCCCGGTTCTGGCAGCAGGATTCATAATCCGCTCGCCCGGATTTACCAGGGGGTTGCTTGCGCCGTTGGTATCACCCGGACGCATTCCGGTTCCTATGACCACTCCAAAGCTCCTTTACGCCACGCGTAGACTAAACCGATTACCAAAATAGCAATAAAAATAAGTGCTTCTACAAACGCTAGCAAACCTAGCGTGTGGAAGGCGACTGCCCAAGGGTACAAAAACACCGTTTCTACATCGAAGATGACAAACACCAGTGCAAACATGTAGTAGCGAATATTGAACTGAATCCACGCACCGCCAATCGGCTCGCAGCCAGATTCGTAGGTTGTCCGACTTGCCGGGCCAGCACTAGCAGGGCGCAATAACTTGGACGCACCTAGGGCCACTACCGGTACTAGGCTACTGATGATAAGAAAGCCCAGAAAGTATTCGTATCCACTTAAAACAAACACAGCGTACGCCTTTAACGGTTCACAAATCTTTCTTATTGTAATGGTCAGCGAATGTTTAAAGGGCCGACGAACGGAAAACATGTGGCAAATATGGCAACCCACCATATGCAATAATAGTTAACAAATATTCTCATAACTTCCCGGCCACCGCTGTTAGCCTCCTAGCGGTGTCTGACGTTTGTTCACTTTATCGACATAATCGACAGGCCCACACGCTATGACGACTGAGCCAAATGAAAACACCGAGTTAGCACAATCGCCTCCTGTAGAGGAGATGATTCCGCTGGTGAAGTCGGAAGAGAGTCCGGCGACGGATAAAGCTGAAGCTGGTGAGGCGCCAGAAGAACGGCCCCTGACACCAGAGGAGATGGACCGATATGAATGTCGCTCTTGTGGAAATACATACGAGCCTGCTAGGGGTGACAGTCGCGGTGAAATCCCGGCTGGTGTACCCTTTCAGGATCTGCCCAAAGACTGGCGCTGTCCTGTTTGCGGTGCTAGCCAGGGTCAGTTTAGTAATATCGGTCCGGCAGGGCAGGCTTCTGGTTTCAAGGAAAACTTGAACTATGGGTTTGGGGTCAACACGCTGACCCCTGGTCAAAAGAACTTGCTTATCTTCGGTGCCTTGGGCATTGCTGTCTTGTTCTTTTTGAGCCTGTATGGGCTGCGATAAGTGTTTATGTTGTTTTTTGCGGATTTGATTTTGCTGGAGTGGTCATGCATACGGTTTTAACATCCCTTTTTACGTCTGTCCTTAGATTCGCGCAAGGCGCCTGGAAAAAAGGGATTACTTTTGTCCTCGTGGCGCTGTTGGCGACGAGCTGTGGCAATGTCTTTTTGGCAGATACCGAGACAAATCCGTGGGAAGTGATTGCCCTGCCTACGGAGGCCAGTATTTCTGATGTGGCATTTGCTGGGGATGGGGAGCACGGCTGGCTTGTGGGCAGTCGTACGACGCTGCTGGAGTCTACCGATGCGGGCAAAACCTGGGACCCGCGAATCCTAGAGCTGGGCGATCAGAATTATACCTTTACCTCTATTGATTTTGAGGGTGATGAGGGCTGGCTGATTGGTCAGCCTAGTATCATGCTGCACACGACCGATGGTGGTACGTCCTGGTCGAACATTCCGTTGGACCCGCAGCTGCCTGGACAGCCTTTGCTGGTGACTGCGACTGGACGAGACTCAGCTGAGCTAGCCACTGATATTGGCGCTATTTATCTCACCAAAGATGGCGGGCAGCAGTGGAAAGGATTGGTGCAGTCTGCGGTGGGCGTCGTGCGTAACATGACACGCAATTCGGATGGCCGTTATGTTGCGGTTTCTTCTCGGGGTAACTTTTATTCTACTTGGTTGCCGGGTCAAGAGGCCTGGACGCCCCACAACCGTGAGAACTCGAAGCGGTTGCAAAACATGGGCTTTACTAAGGATGGGCTGCTATGGCTAATTGCGCGTGGCGGTCAATTGCAGTTTGGGACTGAAAAAACTGAGTACGAAGAGTGGACTGAGCCGGTGAACCCGGAGTTTGCTTCTAGCTGGGGTTTGCTAGATATCGCCTATCGTACGCCCAAGGAGCTTTGGGTGACGGGCGGTAGTGGCAACTTGCTGATGAGTGACGACGGTGGCGAAACCTGGATGAAGGATAAGGGTGTGGAAAATGTCCCAACGAACTTTTACCGGATTAAGTTTTTGGGTAAGGAGAGAGGCTACATTTTGGGTCAGCGGGGCTATTTGCTGCGTTACTCGGAAGAGCCTGGTAGCGTAGCCTAGGGGCGACGCAGATGGTAATGCTCCGGGGCTCACGTCTGGATGATTTTTCGGGGCGGCAGAAATTTTTAGGGCCAGATTCTAAAGACTTCCTTGTGAGGTGACCTAAGAGTTTCGTATGATAAGTACACATAGCTCTCATGATTTAGTTAGGAGATTTAAGAAATATGGCTGGCGTAACAGGCGAAAGACCGTTCGGTGACATTGTCACCAGTATCCGCTATTGGATTATTCACAGCATCACAATCCCAGCTTTGTTTATTGCTGGCTGGCTGTTTGTGTCGACAGGTCTTGCATACGACGCATTTGGCACCCCTCGTCCTGACGAGTATTTCAGCAATACGCAGGTTGAGCTACCTATCGTGGACAGCCGCTACAACCCTGATAGAACGCTGAAGATTAACGACTAGCACAGTTTTTTTAGTACAACGACACTCAATTCCTTTTCGGAGACTTCCCATGACCAGTGGTAACCCCAACGAACCGATTACTTATCCGATTTTCACCGTGCGCTGGCTGTCGGTACATGCGCTAGCGGTGCCTTCTGTTTTCTTTTTGGGCGCGATCGCAGCAATGCAGTTTATCCAAAGATAAGCCCCTTCTAAATGATGGGCGAATAAGCCTTTCCCCATCCCCTGCCATCAGGTAATTAATTGCATTCCCATCAATCCCCACCCGCATCCGCACCAGCCGCACTCTCAGGAGACCCCAAATGGCCGATAGACCCACTAACCCGAACAAACAGCCCGTCGAGCTAAACCGAACATCTTTGTTTTTAGGATTGCTCGTTGTTTTCGTGACGGGCTTACTGTTTTCTAGCTATTTCTTCAACTAAGACCCCCTTTAATACTTTGTGAGTAGGAGCAAGTTCCATGTTTCAAAACGGTAAAATTCCCCTATGGATTGTGGCCACTGTGGCTGGCATAGGCGTACTAGGTGTCGTTGGCATCTTCTTCTATGGCTCTTATGTGGGGACAGGGTCTGCGATTTAGCCTGCTAAGCGAACCTTTAAAGCAATAAAAGCGACCTCCTTGTATCCAGGAAGGTCGCTTTTATTGCTTTAAAGGCCTTAACTTATGATGCCTATGCCAGAAAGGCGCGACTCAAAAAGAGGTTAATCGCCTTCTTGAGGAGCCTCTTCGGCGACGGGAGCGGGAGCGCTAGGTGCTGCCGCCGGGGTGGGCGCTGTCGCCTGGCCACGCTCTACATACAGAAACAGCGCAGCCATGGCAACTGCCGGAAAGACTAAGCCAACCGTCGGCACCAGAAGCGTAGGCAGGAAAGAAGCCGTCATCGTAGTGATCCTCTCTAATTAAAAGTTTTGACCTAAATTAATGGTCTATCTTTTCAAGCCTACTCTGAATTGGGGCCAAAGCCATCCTTCCTTAGCCGAAGTTAAAAAAAAGAGGATGTGTAAAGAGCTGTGTACGTCCCTGGATATTCCGCCCTTTTCACCTATAGTTCACCTATTATCTGTGGCCAAATAAAATATCTAGCTAGAGGAACACTCGCACACACATCTTTGGGGTGGCGCGACCAGCTAGCTAGTCTGGCTATAGTGACTATACTGAGGTAGGTGGCAGCTTTGCTACTTGCTGGTCATTCACACTCTTTTGGAGACACTCCGCTATGGGCATTCTTGTTTGGGCTGTATTAGGTTTGATCGCTGGTGCGATCGCTAGAGCTATTTATCCTGGTGACCAGGGTCTTGGTATCCTTGGCACTATGGTTCTAGGTATCATCGGTTCACTGGTAGGGGGTGCTATTTACTCCTTACTTAAAACGGGCAGCATCGCGCTGTCTATTGGTGGATTGGGCATTGGTAGCATAATCGTTGCTGTACTCGGCGCGATTCTGACGCTCTTCATCTACTATTCTGTAACCAATCGCACTGCATAGAATGCTTGTAGTGTTTTGTTAGTAGCGAAGGCCGTGTGGCCAGTCGCTAAGCTAGCGAGGTGCTTATCGCTAAGATTAATGTAAAGATTAGGTCAGTCGGGCTAGTTCCTGGCTGACCTATTTTTTTGACTATGCACATTTGATGGTAGAAACCACGACGGCCAAAAACTCTAGTTCCCACGGCTCCAAGCAGGCCTCTGAACAGGCAATTGAGCAACAAATGGCACTTCAGCAGCAGCTGATTGACTTTGTTATGGACGCGGAAGATGAAGGGGCGATCGCCCTGGAATCCTTCAGTGCTCAGCAGCTCAGCCGTTGGGCCAAGCCCCCCTTCTCTGGGGTTAATCGTACTGAGCTAGCCGTTGTGATGTTTGCTGCCGAGGGCACGATTCCCTGCGAAAATGACGGTGTCGTGACGCAGCGCTCGGTGATTGATGCCTTTATTCAAAACACGCCTTCCCTGAATGCCACACAGCAAGACTGTCTGCAACAGTGGAAGCGTAGCTTTAACGGGCTATTTGTTGTTGATGCTGTCGTAGATGGACGCTACACACTCACAAACTGGCTGACCCAGAAGCAGTACAACGTATACGCCAATAGCGAACAGCCCGACGAAACACTCAATCGAATGCGTGTGGGTGAGATGATGATTGCCCGGATTATGCCGGTAGATATTTCTGACGTTCAGTTTTGGACATTCTCGGGGCCGCTCACGCTACTTGGCAAGCTAGGTAAGCCAAAGCTGGCCGTTGCCATTGGCAACTTTCGCCAATGGTTCCCAACGCACCTGTACGGCGATGCACCTGCGCTTAAAGAAGCTGCCTGGGAGTCGGTGCGGGAGCAGCACACTGACTTTTTAGAGCTGTTTGGCTCAGAGAAAGCGATGATGTCTGGCCATGAGCTGAACAAAAAGCTACAGACTTATCAGGCGCAAAGTACTGAGAAGAAGCTGGCGGAGGCCGGACTGGATAGCAATAAATCTATTAAGGAACTAGCGCAGGATGCAGGGGTTTCTAAAGAGGATATGGACGAAGCGATGGCTTCGCTGGGCACAGAAGAGAAGGTGGCTGCGAACCTGCTAGATAGCAAAAAGTCTTTGAAGATGGTGATGCCGAAAGTGGATTTGCCTGAAGATTTACGGCGGGCGGAGCGAGTGACGGCGTTTGCGCATCCCAGGTGGGGGCAGACATTTTTGAAAAGCTACGCACAGCTGGAGGAATTGTTGGCGGCGAATGAAGATGCTGAGGCGATTGACCGGCTAGTGCTGAAGCACCTGGAAGATGAACGGGCGATCTTGCCCGTGTGGGAGCGGCTGTCGGCAGACTATGGGGCGCCATTAGAGGCTGCTTTGCGTCGGGTTTTGAATAATTCTGCGTTTGTGATTGAGGATGATTTGGAAGGGGTACTCGCCAGCTATGGCAAAGAGATAGCGCCTACGCTGCCTGATACGGCTAGTGTTCCTATTCATTTACACAATCTATTTCAAGACGCCTTGAAAGCCGTCGGCAAAAGCGAGAAGAAAAAGAGTGGCAAAAAGAAGAAGAAGTCGGGATTTGGAGCGTAGGCAAGTCTAACTTTTCTGTGCCTTGTAACGCTCTTTGAAAATTGCCTGCTGTTCCTTGTGATCCACTATTTTCGTAGGATAGTCTGTGCCTTCGAGAGTTTTTTCAGGAATGTCTCCACTGATGAGTACGCCCGTGTCTAGGTGCCGAATTTCGGGGAGCCATTCGCGAATATACTCCGCGTCTGGGTCATACTTTTTCGCCTGACTGGCCGGGTTGAAGATTCTCAGCGGCTTTGGGTCCATCCCACTAGAGGCGCTCCACTGCCAGCCGCCGTTGTTAGAAGACAGGTCGCCGTCGAACAGATGCTGCATGAAGTACTTCTCACCCCAGCGCCAGTCGATGATCAAATCTTTGGTCAAAAAGCTGGCGACAATCATCCGACAGCGATTGTGCATCCAGCCCGTTTGATTGAGCTGACGCATGGCTGCGTCTACGATGGGGTAGCCGGTCTTACCGTCGCACCAGGCCTCGAACAGTGCCTTATCGTTGTCCCAAGGAAAGTCTTTCAGGGGCTCGCGGTAGGGCCCTTCGGCTAGCTCAGGAAAGGTGTACATCACCGCCTGATAGAACTCGCGCCAGGCGATTTCCTTTTGCCAGGTGCGAATATTTTCGTGGGTTTCGTCGCTGCGGGCCCGGCTGTAGGCGCTATCCGCAGCTTCCCACACGGTGCGAATGCCAATGGTGCCAAATTTCAGGGCGGCGCTAAGGGTGGATGTGCCAGGAGTTGCGGGGTAGTTTCGCTGTTCTGCGTATTCGGCGATCGCCCGCTCATCGTCACAAAAATTCTCTAGCTGTTCTAGTGCCGCTTTCTCCCCCGGTTCTAGCAACAGCTCATTTTCCCACTGGTAGCCTAGCGCCTCAGCTGAGGGCAACTCAATATTACCAGCGTCGTTTGCCAATGCTTTTTCGTGTGGGCTTAGTCCGGTCGCATCGGCGAGCGCTTCGACCGGCGCTTGTTTGCTTTGCACAATCCACTTTCGCCAAAAGGGTGTGTATACCTTGTAGGGCTTACCACCGCCTGTTTTTAACGCATCGGGTGCGTGCAGAAGCTGATCCCAGTATTGAGTGGAGCGTTCGATGTCTTTGGATTTGAGGGCTTCTGCGACTTTCGTATCGCGATCGCGCGAATAGGGCTCTACATCTCTGTTCCAATAAACTGCCGTGGCTTTGAGTGCTACTGCTAGCTTAGGAATTGCTTCTGCCGGACTCCCTTGCAAAATCAGGAGTTCACTCCCTGCCGATTTATAGCTTTCTTGTAGTTCTGCAAGCGAGCCAATCATGTAAGCGACACGAGCCGGGGCGACATCGTCACCGTCGAGGATGCCAGGGTCTAAGCAGAAGACACCGATAACTTTGGGGGTGCGTTTTCGTGCCGCTGCTAGCCCCAAGTTGTCTCGAATTCGCAAATCTCGACGATGCCAAAATAGCACTAGCTCATCTGCCATAGCCTAACCCCCTGTCTCAATCACCGAAAAAAGCATATCGGGCCTTAGTATAGCGGGCCTTCCTCCATTGGGAGTAGCTATTCAAAGGTAAGCTATGGGCTACTTGCGCCCATGACAGAAAACTTCAGCGAGCAACCAAAGGAATTTCAATTGTAAAAGTTGTCCCCTCTCCGGGGTTAGAACAGCAGCTGAGCTTTCCCTGGTGCTTTTCCACCACGATATGGTGGCTAATGGACAGGCCTAAACCAGTCCCTTCTCCCACCGGTTTAGTCGTATAAAACGGATCGAAGATGCGATGCTGTACGTCTTCTGTCATGCCTGTGCCGTTATCGCTAATTTCTACGGTGACAGCGCCAGAGGCCGATAGCGCAGTTTTGAGCTGAATCTGCGGATTTGGCCTGGATTTAACGGCGGCGATCGCATTCGTCAAAATATTCATAAATACCTGATTGAGCTGCCCAGGCAAACACTCCAACAGCGGCAGATCACCGTAGGATTTGACAAAATCTATCGTCCTCAAAGGCGAAGCCAAAATAAGTAGCGTGCTATCGAGCCCCTCGTGAATGTCAACAGATCTTTTCTCGGATTCATCCAAACGAGAAAAATTACGCAAAGAGAGAACAATCTCTTTGATCCGCTGAGTTCCTATCGCCATCGAGCCTAGCAGCTTGGTGAAATCTTCGGCCAAGAAGTCCAAATTCAGCTCATCTAGCTCAGCCTGAATCAACGCTGTTGGCTGTGGATACTCTTGTTGGTACAGCGCCAGTAACTCTAATAAATCTTGTGCATAGTGCTGAGCAGGCTTGAGATTACCACAGATAAAGCTGACCGGATTATTGATTTCGTGGGCTACGCCTGCCACAAGCTGACCCAGACTCGACATTTTCTCGTCTTGAATCAGCTGCGACTGCGTCTCTCTTAAGTTCTTTAGTGCAGTTTCTAGTTCTGCTGTTCGTTGCTCGACCCTTTGCTCTAACAGTTCATTCTGATTGGCTAACGCCGTTTCTGCTGCCTGAATTTTGAGAAGGTTGGTATAGGCAGCTGCATGATGGCGCACTCTGGCGGTGAACTCAATAGGCTCGGGAATTTTTACTAGGTAGTCGTGAGCACCCCTGGCAAAAGCCTCTGCCTTTTTGTTCGAGGACTCTTGCGACGACAGCACAATCACCGGAATAGACTGGGTCGCTGGATCAGCGCGAAACCTTTGGACCATATCCAGTCCGTCCGCCTCAGGCATTGTCAGATCTTGTAGGATGACTGTCGGTTGGATATCGATTGCCGTTGGGATAGCCTGGCTGGCTTGCTGGCAATAGAAAAGCTGAATATCTTGTTTATCCGCGAGCAGCCGACGAATGTATTCCGCAATAATCGGCTGATCGTCCACTAGTAGTATTTTGATAATCGTACAGGTATCAGGAGAATTTACATCTGCTTTCAAAGGTGGCAATGTCTTGGTGTTGGCGGTTACAAAATAGGTTTCAGTTAGTACTTGCATAATTCAGTTACGCATAATGGATATAAGACTTTTTGTAGCCGATTACAACAGCATTACAAGCAACTCACGATGAGAGAAAGACTTACTTTTCTCACACTGTACCGTGGCTACCCCTCGCAGCACCTGAGGAAAGATACGCGTTTCAAAAACAGGCTCTAGACAAGGGCTTTAAGGAACTTTCTCAGTATCCACAGCTGAAGTTTATAAAGTACAAGAGGCTTTCTTGTAACGTCCAAGAGAGTGCTGAGATTATCTAGAACAGAGACAGTTTAGGAAAAAAATTACCCTGGGTATATACGGGAAAGTGGACAGAGGCACAGTCTGCCTCTTATAGCTTTGCTCTCGCCATGTAGAATGCGGCAATTGTTTTCGCATCCATGGGCGTTCCGTCTAAAATCGCCTTTTCTAACTCATTGGCATCCATAAGCACCACTTCCAAATCTTCATCTTCTTCTAGCTGTGGCCCCTCTGGCAGCTTCTCTAAACCTGTCGCTAGGTAAGCGTATATAATTTCATCCGAATATCCTGGCGCATTGGGAAACTGGCCTAGCGGTTGCCAGGTTGCGGCGCGGTAACCGGTTTCTTCTTCTATCTCTCGTTGAATAGTCGTTAGTGGTTTTTCTCCTATCTCCACCGTTCCAGCTGGAAACTCCAACAGCCGACCTTGCATTGCAAAGCGATACTGGCGAACAAGCACAAACTGACCTTCTGATGTAACCGGTACTGCCATAGAGCCACCCGGATGCCGGATCCATTCCCAATCGCCGACGGACTGATTGGGCAGGCGAAACCGTGAGACTTCGAAGTTGAATTTTTTGCCTTCGTAAAACAGGCGGTGCTTAATCAGTTCTGGTGGTTCTTGCCCAAGCGTCATAATGATTCAATGCCAAAAAGTGAACACTCGGCATCATCTCATATCGCTTTGACCACTTTTTTGCTCGCTTGTATATTAGCCAAATTCACACTGTCTGGGACTCGTAGCTCACTAGCCGATCTACGCCTGTGAGCAACTTCTGCTGGGCAAGGTGAGTAAAAAGCTGTTCGATGGTTCGATGTAGTTTGGGATGTGACCACTGTGGGGCAATGTCCATAAGTGGCACTAGGACAAACGCACGCTCGTGCATTCGAGGATGCGGCAAGCTGAGCCCTGGCAGCTCAATAATGCGATCGCCATACAAAAGCAAATCTAAATCCAGTGACCTGGCTCCCCACCGTTCCTTCCGCACCCGGCCGTACTGACCTTCGATATCCAGTAATTTGTGAAGCAAATTGCGAGGGGATAGGGTGGTGCTGACTGTGATGCAGGCGTTGATGTAGTCCGGCTGTGGGGGGCCGACGGGGGCGGTTTTGTAAAGGTGCGATCGCCCTGTTACCTGAATGCCAGGTGCTGTATCGATTACGGCAATGGCGTCGGTGATGATTTTTTTAGAGTCACCTAGGTTGCTGCCGAGTGCGATCGCGGCTTTTACGTCAAGCTCGCTTCTGCCAAACACCGATTGTTCAAATGCTTTTGTCATTAAGTTTGGGTACTCCACTCGGAGTACCCTGCTAGCGCATGCAAGCTGCGAAGTTTATTCAGCCTATTGCTAGGCGTTGCCGCTAAGCGCACCACGAACCCGACTTACTAACTGATCGGCAGTTAGCACACCTTCAATCCGATCTACCGATTCGCCTTTGTTGAATAGTACTAGCGTCGGTAGCGCATGAATTTGATGCTGAGAAGCAATTTGGGGATACTTCTCTGTGTCAATTTTCACCACCTTGATTTCGCCCTTCATTTCAGCGCCTACCTCCACCAAAATCTTCGACATCATTTGGCAAGGACCACACCAATCAGCATAAAAATCAACCAGGATTGGCTGCTCAGCACCACCAACCAAATCATCGAAACTCTTGAATTCTTGTTTGACTGCCATAGATTTTGTAATTACAAGGACGGACAACGCTTACATGCTAAGTGCCTACTGTAGCGGTTGTGGCCAAAAATTAAGCATCTGCAACGCAATAATTTAAGACTCTGCAATAATTCTATGGTCTTAAATCAAGGAATATAGATATCTAAGACTGATTCTTCTTGAATCTACTGGAGCCGCCGGAATGTCATGAGTCAGCCAAAGTTACTAGATGGCCGCTATCGTGTTGTCCAAAAACTTAGTGAGGGCGGCTTTGGGGTGACCTACCTAGCCTGTGACACGCGTAGGCCGGGTGAGCCACGCTGTGTGGCCAAGGAGCTGCGTCATGAGCATCAAAATAATCCCAAGATTATTCAGCTGTTCCATCAAGAGGCAGAAATGCTGGAACGGTTGGGCAAGCATGATCAAATTCCGCAGCTGTTAGCGTCGTTTCACGAAGCCAATCGGCTGTATTTGGTGCAGGAATATATCGATGGGGTAACGGTATACGATGAGCTGCTGTCTCCGTCGGGCAAGCGGCGAAAGACAGAGGCTGAAGTCATTGCGCTATTGCAGGATGTGCTAACGGCGCTGGCGTTTGTGCATCAGCATCAGGTGGTGCATCGCGATATCAAGCCTGCGAACCTGATGCGGCGAAAGCGAGATGGCAAGGTTATGTTGATTGACTTTGGGGCGGTGAAGGCGCTGACCCATAGCCAAATTCAGTCCAACGGGCAGATTACGACGACGGTGAGTATTGGCAGCCCTGGGTATAGTCCTCATGAGCAAATTTCGCAGGGGAATCCGCGTCCGGCGAGTGATATTTATGCGTTGGGGATGACGGCGATTGAAGCATTGACAGGCGTTTACCCGACGCAACTATGGACTGATCCGAGCACGGCGGAGCTAGCGTGGCAAGACCATGCCCAGGTGAGTCCACCACTGGCGGCGTTTTTGACGCAGATGGTACGGCACCACTTCAGTCGGCGATTTCAGAATGCGGGAGTGGCCCTGACTGAGTTGGCGGCTATCACCGCACCACCAACATCGGTTGAAACTGTACAGTCATTACGACCTGTTCAGTCTGTGGGGTTACGTTCCGCACCTCAGCCCACGCTTGCAGTAGGCAGTGCCTCCAAGGACAAGTCCCGGCGCGAGCTGTTGAAGTTTTTGGGCTTTTCGGTGGCGGGGGTGGCGGTGACCTTGGGTGGACAGAGACTCTTGCAAGGAGAAGGCGATCGCAGTGACTCTATTACGAGTAGTGATTCAGTGGGAGATTCCTTGCAGGGTGAGTTAGCAGCGGAAGAGGTACCAGCAGAAGCGAATGTTGTTTCGACATCAGATGCTGACCCAGAACCTGTGGAACCTGTGTCTACGGGGCCGACGCTAGAAATTGTCAATTTTCAGACGGTGAAGGTGAATGCCCAAGGGCAGATAATCGAGGAGCCGTCAGGCAGCGCCCAGTATTTTGATGAGCCCTATCTGCTGGGTAAGTTGGGGGATGCGCTGCCGCTGAGAATGGTGCAAATACCCGGCGGGGAATTTATGATGGGTTCCTCCCCAGAAAGCGAACCCGAACGAGGTGAAGATGAAGGGCCACAGCGGAGTGTAACGGTGCCCAGTTTCTTTTTGGGGGCGTTTACCATTACCCAGCGCCAGTATCAGGAAATTATGGAAGAGAGCCCCTCACGCTTTACTGATAACGGTGCGAATCGACCTGTCGAGCAGGTTTCTTGGGAAGATGCCGTCGCCTTTTGCGAGAAGCTGAGCGAGCAGACAGACGCTGACTACCGACTGCCTAGCGAAGCCGAATGGGAATATGCGTGCCGAGCCAGGACAACGACACCGTTTGCCTTTGGGGAAACCTTGACGACAAACATTGCCAACTATGACGGTAACAGGACCTATGGCACGGGGCCTAAAGGCGTGTATAGAGAAACAACGGTAGCTGTCAATGATTTTTCTCCAAACGCCTTTGGCCTATATAACATGCACGGCAACGTTTACGAGTGGTGTCAGGATGATTGGCACGATAGCTACAATGGTGTGCCAGGTGATTCGAGTCCTTGGCTGCCGGGCGATGCAAACACGAAGAAGGTGCTGCGGGGCGGTTCGTGGGGCGATTTTCCGCGCTTCTGTCGCTCGGCCGACCGCGGTTGGGATACGCGCGCGTTCGGGCACTACTATGTTGGTTTTCGGGTGGCATGTCGTCTGCCCGCGTGAGCACTCTCATAGGTCAGAACTGGTGCATGGGAATGTATCGGGCGTACGTTTAGGAGTTCAGAACCGTTAGTCCGGCGAAGCAGGTGACTGCTTCCAAAAATATCCAGTGCTTTTGCCATTGGGGCGGGCTAAGTGGCTTAGTAGGGTTACCCCGAAGACTCACTTAGCTCTTCAAATTAATCTCAAACTCAAGCTTCGAGCGATAAAAACAGACGTCGAATTCCATAAAAAAATTGGTTTGACCAAGAATCACCGGAACATTTGCATTTCTGGTCCAGGCAAAGGCTAATTTCGCTGAGCCACAGCCTTCAATTGTTGCCATTGCAAAGACTGGCATAGCTGGCTGATTGCCCAAGTTACCCGCCAGTTGAATCACGGCTTGCCGATCATCCCAAGTCGAGCCCAGTTTGAGCCCGGCCTCATAGGGCAACACATTGACTGTGGCCCCGCTGTCTACCAACCCAACCACTTCTAAAGAATGATTTTGGTGAGTCAGGACTAGGGGAATCCGAGGCAGACTATCGAACTCGTTTTGAGACGAACCTGTCGTCGAATATTTAAAGCGCATTGATTGGCTCTATATCACTTACTCTGCTGAGGGCATCGCCTGCATAAGGCTAGCGCCTGCACCAAAAGCATCATAAGGCGTGGGTAAAAAATAGGTTTTGAAGGGTTCAAAGGGTGAGATATCTTGGCTATCACACAGCTCAGACGAAAGGAGACGAACAAGCTCAAATTTTTCGCTTTCTGGCAACCGCTGAACGGCAGGGAGCAAATCTGCTAACGTCATAAGTTAATTCATCCATTGATGGCTGAGTGCCCTTAGTGTAGCGTAGCCGCTGTGATAGTTCATATATATCCGCACTCAGTTAAACGACCCACCTAAACATTAACAATCAGTGGGAACTCCAACGACTCTTCTAAAGAAAGCAGTTTAGGAGGCTCTTCTCTTTCCGCCTGCGACTCTAGAAGCTTTTCGGCCACATCACGGGCAATTTCTAGGGTTTCCGTGACAGTTCGTCCTTGGGCAACCAGTCCAGGAATGTCATTCGATGTAGCCAAGTAGAAGCCTTCCGGCAGCTTTTCTATATTGAGTTTGGCGATCTGTTCCATCTCATTCCTATGACTGCATTTGGACTGTATTAATCGCGCTTTTGATTATAACGTCAGCACTCCTCAGCTAACGATTGTATTCAGTATCATTCAGGCTACATGGTCATCCGTTCAATCCAGGAATCCAAGAACCTTCGGCTACACTAAAAACAGCTCTCTCATTGACTGGTCAGCGCCCCATGGTTGCCTCAAATATTGATATCAGTGTTGCAACACCGGCACTCACCGAGCTGGTGAGTCGAGCAACAGAGGGCCAAGAAATTATCACTTTGACTGCCGAGGATGATAAAAGCGCCGTTTTGCTTAGTCTGGAAGCCTTCGAGTACTTAGTCGGCTTACAAAAATACCAACAGCGTGAGCTACTCCCGCCAGAGCAATTTGAACAGCAGTTCCATCAGACTTTGGTGGACTCTGGATACGATTCCAGAGCAAAGATTATCGACTTAGTTCAATCAGTCAAAGAAGAACTCTATGACGAACGCCGTCAGAAACAATAAGCTTTCTTGGCCAAATATTGTCTGAGACCGAAGAGGTTTGTCCATTTATTGCCGCGCATATTTCTAGATACGAATATCTATATCATCGGGGCAGGCAACCGTCAGAGTGACGAAGGCCGTATTCTCACCTCGCTGGGCTTTCGACAAAAAGTGCCTGATGCCCCTAAAGTTATCATCTCTCAAGAACTGCTGGATCAAATATCTCGTGTCGCCAAGCGGTTGAGAAATAAGGATTGGATCGGTGAACTATTGGGCAGAATTTGGCAGAATCTCAACGTTCATTACGTGCTGATCAATCCACAGTCTTTCATCAAGCTAGAAGCAGAGGGCCTGATCCCGCGCGAAGATATTGGCGTTTATCTGAGCGAACAGGCCGGAGATGCAGACTTTTTTGTATCGGCAAACCACAAGCTCATTCGCAGCTTGGTGAAAGAAACGCAAGAATTTGAATGCCTAACGCCAGAAGAATTTGTCAAAGAACAGCTTGGTTCACTGTAAGCGTGCTCAGGCCTCACTATTTCCAAAAAAACGGTGGCAAAAGTAGCTGCTCAAAGCACTTGGGCAGGCGGCTCGCCGAACAATTGATTCGCTTACCCGCAAAGGCTTACAGTAATTGAGTTAAACGCGCGCACTCTAAAGATATTAAGAAAGGGACGTAAAACCATCATGGTTGGAGCACTAGACGGAAAGGTTGCCATCGTTACAGGGTCTTCTCGTGGGATTGGGAAGGCAACGGCGATCGCGCTTGCTGAGCAGGGTGGCAAGGTGGTGGTGAACTATGCCCGGTCTAGTGATGCGGCGGATGCGGTGGTAGCGGAGATTGAAGGGAGTGGGGGAGAGGCGATCACACTCCAAGCCGACGTTTCCAAAGCTGACCAGGTAGACACCCTGATCAAAAGCACTATGGACAAGTTTGGCCGCATTGACGTGCTGGTCAACAACGCAGGCATCACCCGCGACACCTTGCTCCTACGCATGAAGCCCGAAGACTGGCAAGCCGTTATCGACCTCAACCTCACGGGCGTTTTCCTCTGCACCCGTGCTGTCAGCAAAATTATGCTAAAGCAGCGCTCTGGCCGCATTATCAATATTTCCTCTGTCGCAGGCCTCATAGGCAATCCAGGCCAAGCCAACTACAGCGCTGCTAAAGCAGGCGTCGTCGGCTTCACCAAAACCGTCGCCAAAGAGCTCGCCCCACGCGGTGTGACTGCCAACGTCGTCGCCCCTGGTTTCATTGCCACTGACATGACCGGCGATTTGAAGAACACTGAAGAAATTCTCAAGTTTATTCCACTTGCGCGTTACGGTCAGCCCGAAGAAGTCGCCGGACTCATTCGATTTCTGGCTACTGACCCAGCTGCTGCATACATTACCGGACAAGTGATGAACGTTGATGGGGGTATGGTCATGCATTGAGAAGGCGTGACACAATGAGTGAAATCGAATCTACTATGCAACCGTGGGACAGTGAATTGTTTTATTGCTAGCAGGCGGAGACAAAAAAAGCCAAAATAAAGATATCAAGAAAGCACAGAGCTACCGGAATCAATACAATTTGGATCAGGAGTAGTAAGAAATGCCCTCACATAACTATCGCGAAGTCCAAATAGAAAGGCTGTCACTAGATGCTGAGTATGCTTCTCTTTACTTAGAGATATCTTTTAGCGAAGCTTTGCAAGACAGCTTTGTAGGCGGCTTTCTGACAGCGCTAGACAATGTTGTGATAGCTGCTGAACGTAGCCCCGGCGCTGCTACAGAGACAGATATTTTGAGAGCACGACTCCACCACAGCTTGAGTGAACACGACTGTCCTACCATCGACATCATCCTTTCTGCCATGGAAACGATCGGACTAACTCACGCACTTAAACCAGTAAGCGCTCAAGTACATAGCTAAGTGATCGTATTTGTCTATGGCGTGAATTGCTTCGGAATGTACATGCTGTTTGTGCATTCAGCGAAGCTGTTGATGAGTTCTTTTCTGTAACTAACTAAACCTTACTCATCGCTGCTTTTACCGCAGCGCGCTGATCGCGGCGGGTGATCCAGCGGTGGTAGGTGCGATTGTGTACTGCGACGGAATGTCCCATCATCCTCGCCGAGACGGTGTCGGGAAGGCCCACGCCGATGGTGCGAACGGCCCAGGCATGACGAAGATCGTAGGGCGAGAAGGGGATTTCGTATCGTTTGAACTGTTTGGAGACTTGCTGGCCAACCAGCTGTAGCGTGGTTTTTTCTAGATCGGTGTTGACCTTGGGCAGGCGGATATTTCGCAAGTCGAAGGCGTCTACCCATTCGGGATGAAAGGGCCATACGTCGTGCTGACCCGTTTTGGTATCTTCAAGGACTTCGATGGCGGCTTCGTTATCACCATTTGCGAGCATGGCGTAGTCACTGAAAAATACTTCGTGGTTACGCAGGCCGTAGGTGGCCATAATGCCGTATACGAATTGCCAGCCTTTGTTGGGGATTTGCTCGTAGGCGCTGAGGATTTGCTCGTCGGTGGGGAGCTGGCGTAGCTGGGTTTTGCTGTTGCCGTAGTTGCCCCAAAAGGATTTGAGGTCGGTGGGGAGGGGCGTGTTGAGGAAGGTGGCTAGGGCGTCGAGGGCGGTGCAGCAGATTTGGCGGCTGCGGGAGTTGGCTTTGGTGCTTTGGACGGTGGCGTAGATGGCTTCGGGAAGGGAGAAGCTGGGGTGCTGGGCGGCGATCGCCTGCAATTTTCTCAAATACGGCACATAGGCCTTTTCCCATGTTGTACGAACAGACGCTGGCTTGGAACGTCCATCTTCCGCTCGCTGCTGAAAAAAGTAAGCCTCGAATGCCTGTAACTGCGTTTGTAAATCTGCACCTGCACGCTTTAGCCCGGCAACTGGACCCAGGTAATCTTGCCAGTCGAAGGTATTTTCAATCAGCTGCGCAGCGATTACCTTGGCCGTTTTCTCAATCTGCTTTAGCCCTGCTTTGTGCGCGGGAATGCCGAGCGGAATCCGTTGCTGAGAGGATTTGAGCTTGGCGCTGCCTGGGCGAGGTGGCAGGGTGCCGCGCAGGCTGAGCTTGTCGCCTCGGCGTTCTATTTTGAGACCGAGCTTGGCTGCTTTTAGCCGCTGATTTACCTTCGTGAGTGACTCGTCGAGAGGATGGGTAGGCATTTGAGCGTTGATTCTGCGTAAAAGGAAATAGCCCATGGATAACGTTAGTTGTTACGATAGGCAAAGCTAAGAAAACTATTAAGCGTTAAGGGTACGCGATTCATTATGAGCCGTGTGGGAGTTTTATTACTAAATTTGGGCGGACCAGAAAAACCAGAGGACGTTCAGCCCTTTTTGTTTAATCTGTTTTCAGACCCCGAAATTATTCGTATTCCATTCCCCATTTTACAAAAACCCCTGGCCTGGTTCATCTCTAGCCGCCGGGCCAAAACCTCTCAGGAAAATTACCAGCAAATTGGTGGTGGCTCACCGCTCAGACGTATTACCGAAGAGCAAGGTGCGGCGTTGAAGACGGCCCTCAAAGAAAAGGGCGAAGACGCTGAGGTATATGTGGGGATGCGCTACTGGCATCCGTTTACCGAAGAAGCGATCGCTGCCCTCAAAAAAGACAACCTCGAAAAGCTTGTCGTCCTGCCGCTGTACCCTCAATACTCCATCAGCACCAGCGGCTCTAGCTTTCGCCTGCTAGAGCAAATTTGGAAAAAAGATCCGCAGCTCACGCCTATCGACTACACGCTCATCGAATCGTGGTATTCGCGTCCTGGCTATGTGAACGCCATGGCCGACCTGATTCGCACCGAGCTAGACAAGCTGCCTAATCCTGACGGTGCACACATCTTTTTTAGCGCCCATGGTGTTCCGGTTAGCTATGTCGAAGAATTTGGCGATCCGTATCAAAAGGAAATTGAGCACTGCACAGACTTGATTATGCAGGCGCTGGGTCGGCCCAACGAATTTACCCTGGCCTATCAAAGCCGAGTGGGCCCCATTGAGTGGCTACAGCCCTACACCGAAGACGCTATCGAGCAGCTGGCCAACAAAGGTGTGAAAGATTTAGTTGTGGTGCCTATTAGCTTCGTGTCCGAACACATTGAGACGCTACAAGAGATCGATATTGAGTATCGAGAAATTGCCGAGGAAGCGGGCATTGAAGGATTCCACCGGGTGCCTGCTTTGGATACTTATCCTCGGTTTATCACCGATTTGGCCGATATGGTCGAAGAAGCGCTCGAAGAGAAGCCCGTTCTGTTTTCGGACTTGAAGAAGCAAGAGAAAAAGGTGAAAATTTATCCACAGGACAAGTCGGCCTGGGGGATGACGCCTGTGGCAGAAGTGTGGAACGGTCGCCTGGCGATGCTGGGCTTTTTGGCGCTGCTGGCAGAAATTTTTACTGGGCAAGGTCCACTTCATTTGATTGGCATTCTGTAATGTCTGCTTCGAGCAGATGCTCAAAGGAAAAGTCATCTGGAATGTGACAGTGCTAGGGTGTATCTTCAATCGAATTTGATGCCAGTGTTTCCTGATTTACTTTACTGGTACGAAATCGTAGAAAAAGACTTCTTAGAGAAGGATTCCTATGGAAACGCAGCGATCGCTCTTTAGTGAGTTCAAGCTACAGATCAAAACCCTCACAATGGTCGTTGGCCTACTATGGGCTATCGAGATTATTGACCTAACCCTGGGCGGTTGGCTAGACACGTTCGGCATTTTGCCGAGAACGGCTATCGGGCTGCGGGGAATTCTCTTTTCGCCCTTTTTGCATGGCAATTTCATGCACCTGATTTCTAATACGGTGCCGCTGATTGTGCTGAGCTGGTTCATTATGCTCAGCGGCATTGGTGACTGGCTAATGGTCACACTTATTGCAGGGCTTTTGGGTGGGCTGGGCACCTGGCTGATTGGCAGCCCGGCCATACATATTGGCGCCAGCGGCGTGATTTTTGGCTACTTCGGTTTTTTAATCGCTCGGGGATACTTCGAGCGTAGCTTTGCGTCTATTGCCTTCGCGGTGTTAGTTACCTTCCTGTATGGCGGCATCATCACAGGCGTAGCGCCGGGCCAGGCAGGTATTTCTTGGGAGGGCCACCTGTGTGGTCTAATTGGCGGCATTATTGCCGCGCGTCTACTTACCAAGGACCGGTCAAAACCGCGTAGCATTGCGGATAAGTACGATCTGTAGAGTCTATCTTTCTGGGGTTAAGCGAGTGCCCACATCAAAGGTTTCAGAAACGGCCTCTGTCAGACAGTTCGCAGCGGCCTCGACCGCTGCGACTGCATTCTCGTACAGCATGCGCGTCGGGCCAAGTACCCCCAAACTTCCCACCGGACCAGGCGCATCACCGTACTGAGCCGTCACTAACGCACAAGAACGTATGGGCGCTACCGAATTTTCTGCGCCGATAGAAATGCGTAGCCGACGGCGACTAAACAGGACTTCCCCCGTGACAGAAGGTCGAGTATCCGGTTCTACAATCAAAGGCCATAGCTGATCGCGGCCATCTTCTAGCAGCTGCACGATTTGCCGAATTTGATCGCGCTCGGCAAATTCTGGCTGGTCTAGGGCCTCAGCTAGACCGCTCACTAGTATTTGAGTAGGTTTTGCAGCTTTTGACTTGCGGGCAAGTGCAGAGATCGCCTCTTCAATCACATCCGCATAGCGCTGGGTGACCTGGTCTAGCTCGGCCCAGTCTAGCTCGGCCCAGTCTGAGTCAGCTTCGTGGAGCGATCGCCCCTTTAGCTGTGCCGTCAAAAAATTAGAGAGTAGCTGTAGCTCTCGATCAATCTGGTCGCTGTCTTTGGCTTTGCCTGCGGGCATGCCGCAGCCAGGCAGTCGCAGCAGTACCGAGTGATTGTTGTAAATATCGAGCACAACTAGCAAAATCTGCTGATCGCTTACCCGCACCAGCTGCAAGTGTTTAATCAATACGGCTTCTATTTGTGGCAATGTCACCAATGCGATGTACCCGCTTAACCGGGCCAGCAGCTGCGCTGAGTCTTGCAAAAGCGCTTCTATCGCCTGTCCTTCCAGGTTGAGCCCTGAGGTCAAAGCCAGCGTCATCTGCCGGGTGAGGGGTTCAGAAGGCACCATCAGCTCATCGACATAGGTGCGATAGCCCGAGTCGGATGGAATGCGTCCTGCCGAGGTATGGGGCTGATATAGCAGGCCAGAGGTTTCTAACGCACTCATCACGTTACGAATAGTCGCAGAACTGACCTGCAAGTCATACCCAGTTGCCAAGGAGCGCGAGCCCACCGGTTCAGCTGTATTTACGTAGTGACGCACCGTCGCTCGAAGAACATCTTGCTGCCGGGAAGTGAGCTTCATAGACAAACCAGGTACGTGTTTTCGGGCCCGTATTCTCCAATCATAAAGGATAGGTTAAGGTGTGTTCGGTACATTCCCATCTTGAGTTTGTGAAGATTTACCCCTCAAATTGCACAGCGATCCCCGTTTTAACCAGCTTGTAGCAAGGGATGTGACTACGAACGTCGTCAGTTGTTCGGCAATCTTCTCAATATCCTGGTAAATTCAGAAGAGTCGCTGTAACATCCCTGATCTCTAATAAGTTAGCGCCAAGAGAGTTAGCTCTAAGGACAGGACGCTATGGTTATCAAACCCAAAAAGTAGATCTGGATTCCTGACAGCCAGGTTAAGCCACCATGTCTGATCTTCCGTTTACCCTTGATCAACTGCGTATCCTTAAGGCGATCGCTGCCGAAGGTAGCTTTAAGCGCGCCGCCGACAGTCTGTACGTGTCGCAGCCTGCGGTGAGTCTGCAGGTCCAAAACCTAGAGCGTCAGCTCGATGTCCCCTTGTTTGACCGGGGCGGCCGTAGAGCGCAGCTGACAGAAGCGGGACATCTGCTACTGGAATATGGTGACCGGGTCTTGAGCCTGTGCCAGGAAACCTGCCGCGCTATTGAAGATTTGCAAAACCTGCAGGGCGGTACCCTGATTGTGGGGGCCAGCCAAACCACAGGCACTTACCTACTGCCGCGAATGATTGGCCAGTTCCGCCAGAAATACCCCGATGTTGCCGTGCAGCTGCACGTACATTCCACCCGCCGCACTTCCTGGAGCGTGGCAAATGGCCAAATAGACCTGGCGATCATCGGCGGCGAGGTCCCCCCCGAGCTGCAGGAATCTTTGGAAGTGGCCCCCTACGCTGAAGACGAACTGGCGCTGATTATGCCGGTGTTTCATCCCCTGGCGAGCACTGATTCCATCGCGCGCAGCGACCTGTACAAGCTCAAATTCATCACCCTTGACTCGCAGTCTACTATCCGCAAAGTGATCGATCAGGTGCTGGCCCGGGGTGGCATCGAGACCCGCAGGCTGCGCGTAGAGATGGAGCTGAACTCCATTGAAGCGATCAAGAATGCTGTACAGTCTGGGCTTGGGGTTGCCTTTGCCTCTACTTCATCCATTGAAAAAGAGCTGCAAATGGGCGTTTTGCACAAAGCGCGAATCGAGTCCGTAGAAGTGAAACGGACTCTATCTGTCATCTTCAATCCCAACCGATACCGCTCTAAAGCTGCTGAGGCTTTTGCCAAGGAAATTTTGCCTCAGTTCACTAACCGTGAGCTGGACTTTAAGAAGGCCAGTGCTAAGGCAAATGGAGCTAAGGCTAACGGGGCTAAGGCTAACGGCAAGACTAGCGCCGAGGCGAAAGCAACCATAAAAGCTGCCTCGAATCAGGAGACATCTGCTAAAGTGCCTGGTAAGGCTAATGCTGGTATGGACGCTGACACCGCTCGTTAGTCATTGGGTAACTGAGCCAGTGATAACTTTAGTCTTTATCAGTTTTTTGTCTTTACCACTGTGTAGATAAAGCTGTACCAAGTGCCGTAGCAAACAACCGACTCTTTTCGGCTGATTGCTCTACCTGTTAAATCACCCCCTATGCAACTGCGCTGCACTCGTCCTAACTGTCCGTCTCCGGTCAACCACTTTTCAGATCTTGACGATCCCAATATTCCTCAGCCCCTGAAGCAGAAGTATTGCAGTGCCTGCCGCATGGAGCTCATTTTGCGTGGGCGCTATTTGCCGGTCAGTTTGCTGGGTCAGGGTGGCTTTGGGACAGCGTTTTTAGCGCGTGATTTTGATTCTCCGACGAAGCGCAGCTGTGTGGTCAAGCTATTTCAGCCGCCGGTTACCCTAACGCCCGACCAGATGGCCACCGCACAAAGGCTGTTTGGTAAAGAGGCGATTGTGCTAGAGCGCTTAGGCTTGCAGCATCCACAAATTCCCAATCTGTATGCCTACTTTCCACTGCTGGTTACCAATCCGCTTACCGATAAAGCAGAAGAGCTGTTTTATCTGGTGCAGGAATACATTGACGGTGAAGACCTAGAAAAGATTTTAGACAGTCAGGGGAAGTTTGCCGAGTCCGATGTCAAGCGCGTTCTGAAGGCTATGTTAGAGGTGCTGGGCTTTGTGCATCGCAACGGAGCGATTCATCGCGATGTAAAACCCTCGAACATTATGCAGGGAAAAGACGGTAAGCTTTCGCTGCTAGATTTTGGCGCGGTGAAAGAAGTCACTGCCCCGACAGGCATTCAGCGTGGGCCTACAACCATTTGCTCGCCGGAGTATGCGCCGCCTGAGCAGATCATGAATGGGACGGTGGATAAAACGTCGGATCTGTATGCGCTGGCAGCGAGCTGTGTGGTGTTGCTGACAGAAAAAAGCTCTGTGGAGCTGCGCGATAGCATTTCTAATCAGTGGAAGTGGAAGCAGCATGCGCAGGTTTCGAGTGAGTTTGCAGATATTTTGGAGCGGATGCTGCAGCCGAACCCGCGCGATCGCTACCCGTCCGCAGAGGCCGTTTTAACCGACCTAAAGACGCTGGAGTCGAAGGCATCAGGGCAAGGTGCCCGCACGGTGCAGGTTGCCAGAGGCAGTAGTGGTGGTTCATTTGGCGCTGCATCTGGCAGTGGTACATCTGGTGGCGCGTCTGTTGCCGGTAGTGTGACTAGCGGTGGAACAATTGTGTCCCCACCGCAGCAGTCACTGCCTATTCAGCCGCCATCACCGCCTGTTCAGCCACCGGCACCGCCGCCAGTGGTTGCACCTGCTGCGCCCTTCTCTATGACCCGATTCTTGGGAAATGCAGCGTTTCTTGGAGTGGAAGGATGGCTGTTAGCGATCGCCTCAACAAGCTTACTGGGAACTAAAGCCTTCGGACACATTGCCTGGATTGTGATGCTTGCAGGGCTAGGTGTACTACAATTTCGCCGAACCATCGAAGGGCTAGATCTAGTAATCATTGCAATTGTTACCTGTGTCCTTGTTGTCTCTTTTGGTTCATTCCACGATGTCTTAATAAACACAGCTATGTCAGGCAGTCTAAGGCCTAACTTATTGATTGCAGCCATTATGGCCGGGTGTGGCATGGTGATTTTGGCTGTGGTCTTTCGCCTAATTTTCCGAGTTATTTCGGAACTTATGTAATTTGCATATGGCACGATGTAGGCCTCTTTGCAGACCTATGCGACTGTTTTTATCCTCAGGATAAAAAATACGGCATCCTTGTTCGTCCTCGGCAAGCTTCCCGTATCATGTGGTATAGATTCTGTTACCAAAACGTCCTTCAATACCGAGCTTAGGCCCCAGACATCATGGCAAAAAAGAATGAGCTGCCCGCCCTCATAGCGTCTCTTGTGGTTACCTTGGCCCTGCTAGGTGGTGGTGCCTGGTGGCTAAAAGGCAGCCTGTTAAGCGATAGCAATAATAGCAACGGTAGCAACACAGCAACCTTGCAAAACAATGGCGGTGGTTCTAATCGCCCTAGTTCGAGCGGAGATATTGCAGGTGCTGATGGCAGTCGCGGGCGGTCTGTGCTGGCAGAAGCAGAAATTACAGGTGCTAAGCAGGACGGTATGGATGCGCTTGCTGATGGCAACTATGACGAAGCCGCGACGGCGTTTGAAGCGTCCTTGCAGGAGAAGAAAAATGACCCCGAAGCGCGCATTTATCTAAACAATGCCACGATTGGCAATGATAGAGCCTATACCGTTGCCATGATTGTGCCAGCGGGCTCCTCCGAGAGTGCGGCAGAAGAGCTAATGCGCGGCGCGGCGCAGGCACAAACTGATATCAATGAAGCGGGCGGTGTCGGTGGTCGTTCGCTGAAGATACTGCTGATCAATGACGATGATGATTCGGATACGGCAGTTGAAATTGCTAATGAGCTAGTTGATGATCCAGACGTACTGGGTGTGGTGGGTCACTACTCCAGCGGGACGTCTTTGGCGGCTTCGGAAGTGTACGAAGCGGGCGGATTGCCGATGATATCGCCAACCAGTACGGCAGTGGGCCTATCGACAGCTGGAGACTATATTTTCCGGACGGTGCCGAGCGATCGCTTAGCTGCGGCTACCCTTTCTCGCTACACGCTAAATGATTTGAACAAAACGCAGGCCGTTGTGTTTTACACCAGCGAAAGCGCCTACAGCCAGTCGGTGAAGTCAGAATTTACTACCGAGCTGCTGAGTAATGGTGGTCAGGTTGTGGTTGATTTTGACGTGAGCCAGCCTGGGTTCAATGCGGAAGAGGCCTTGGCTGAGGCGGCAGAAAACGGGGCTGATGTGCTGATGCTGGCTCTGAATACGGCGACTATCGATATCGCGAATGATGTGATTGCCGCAAACGGGCAAATGCTGCCCATGCTAGGGGGTGATAGCCTGTACAACCCAAAGATCTTGGACGTCAGTAGAGGCGAAGCGCTAGGTTTAACGGTGGCTGTACCGTGGCATATTTTGAGCCACGTGGGGACCCCTTTTGTCACAGAGTCCAGGGACCTGTGGGGCGGGGATGTGAACTGGCGAACGGCGACAGCATATGATGCGGTGCTGACCCTGGCCACCGGGATTGACACCGAGCAAAGTCGCGACGGAGTGGCTGAAGCGTTGGCTGCCACAGGATTGACCATTGACGGGGCGACTGACCCGATCAAGTTTTTGCCGACGGGCGATCGCAACCAACCCTCTCAGCTCGTAGAAGTGGTGCCTGGCACACGCTCTGGCACAGGTTTCGACTATGAACCTGTAAGATAAGCCGCTTTAGACCTCTCGCATCTAACTTTACCGGAATCTTGCTATGAGCAAACGCAATCAGCTGCCTGCCCTGATGGTCTCCCTGGCCATTACTGGTGCACTTGTGGCTGGTGGCGGCTGGCTGATCAAAGAAACCTTCTTTTCGGAAGGTGCTTCGTTTTTGCCAACGAGTAGTGAGCCAGACGGCATGATGCAAGGTGCCGATGGCTCCAGTGGCAAATCTGTCCTGCCTGGAGAGGCTTCAGAGGCCAAACAGCAAGGACTAGACGCAATGGCCACTGGTGATCTTGCCAGTGCAAAGGTGGCGTTTACCCAGGCGCTACAAGAGAACCGTAACGATCCGGAATCGCTGATTTACTTGAACAACGCCAAGATTGGCAGTAATGCGGCCTACACAATTGCGCTATCCGTGCCGACTAGCAAATTCACCAATCCCTCACTAGAGATTATGCGTGGGGTGGCTCAGGCACAAGAGACTATCAATCAGTCTGTAGGCGTCAACGGAACGCCGCTAAAAGTGCTGTTATTGAATGATCAGGGAGATTTGGAAAAGGCGAAGGAAGTCGCCAATAGTTTGGTTGAAAATCCAGACGTGCTGGGTGTAATTGGTCACTATGCCAGTGATACGACTCTAGTGACGGCTGACGTCTATGAAACGGGTAAGCTGCCGATGATTTCGGCGACCAGTACAGCGGTCAAAATTTCTGAGTCGGGAGAGTACATTTTTCGCACGGTGCCGAGCGATCGCCTGGCTGCCAGCACTCTCTCACGCTATGTCCTCAACACCCTGAGCAAAAAACAAGCTGCCGTTTTCTACACGGGTAAAAGCGAGTATAGTCAGTCAGTAAAGTCAGAGTTTACTACTGAGCTGCTGAGCAATGGTGGCAGGGTAGTCGCTAATTTTGATATCGACGATCCGACCTTTAGCAGCGGTAGCGCGGTGCAGGCGGCTAAGGCAGCGGGTGCAGAAGTGCTGATGTTGGCGCTGACTGAAGCGACTGAGGCGCGATCGCTTCAAATTCTGTCCGTCAATAGTGGAGAGCTTGCCGTTGTTGGGGGCGATAGCCTGTACGACTACAACATTCTCGATTCGGGGCGCGAAGATGCTGTGGGCCTGACGGTAGCCGTTCCCTGGCACGTACTCGGCAATCCGCAAAGCAGCTTTGTCCAAACGTCTCAACAGCTTTGGGGCGGTGGCGTCAGCTGGCGAACGGCGACGGCCTACGACGCGGTGCTGACGATTGCGGCAGCGATAGAACAGGGGGGCGCGACCCGCGAGAGTATTGCCGAGACTATGGCAGGGGCTGGCTTTAGTGTGGATGGTGCGACTGGGGTGGTTAGCTTTTTGCCAGATGGCGATCTCAATCAGCCTTCGCAGCTAGTGACGGTGGTAAAGAAGCCAGGCGGACCGTCGGGGACGGGATTTGATTATGAGCCGGTGCAGTGACTGGCTACTCTGCGAGAAGGCTAAGGGCCTACGACTACGCTCAGCCACCAAGGGGGCAACGTTTCTCGGTCACCAGTTTTTGAATGGACATGAGGGAAGATAAGGCGAATATTCATGAGCGGTTTTTGGCGATCGCACCCAGCATCAGCCCTGCGCTAACCACGGCAATAGAGCGCAACGGACCGGTTGATTTGGTGGCAGCCCAAGACGTGCCTTTTGCCCACAGACTTTGTCGAGCGGTAGCCGGGCAGCAGCTTTCGCTGCGGGCGGCTGAGACGATTTGGGGGCGAGTGGTGGCCAGTGCGCCGGAGGGGGAGGATTTGGTTGAGTATTTTGGGCGAGTTGAGCCGGGAGTGTTGAGGGGGTGTGGGCTGTCGGGGGCGAAGGTGAGGGCGGTGGGTGCGATCGCGGCTGTCACCGCGCAAGGGCAGCTAGATACAACAGAACTCTGCCAGCTCAGTCATGCGGAAAGAACAGAACGACTCACGGCGATTTGGGGTGTCGGGCAGTGGACAGCAGACATGATGGGGATCTTTTACTTTGGGGAGCCGGACATTTGGCCAGACGGCGATGTGACCGCACGGAAAACGTTAGAGAAGCTCACAAGCAAACGCCGAAAAACAGTTCGGACAGCTAAGTTGTTTTCACCTTATCGATCTTATCTGGCGTTGCATATGTGGCAATGGGTTGACGCTACGCCTTAGGTCTTGGACGAGAGCCCACACAGTCTTGATGGATGCTATATCACGCCGCGCAGTGTCGCAATATGCTTATTAATTTGCCAACAGTATAGCGGGGTAGCTACGCTTTCAATGTAGCTACGCAGTAAAGACAACGTTTTTGTATAGTTTCTCGATTGGAAACTCAACGTCCATACTTGCGATTTCTACTATCTCACCTGCTTGGTAAGCAAAGTACAGCCACATACGCCCTTCTCCGCGTCTGAAGCATTCCACCCTCATCTGCTTCGTACTTACCAGAACATATTCTTCTAATGTAGGGAGCTGAATATACTCGTGAAATTTATCGTCTCGATCTACTTTTTCGGTGCTGTTAGAAAGGACTTCTACGATGAGTTTTGGAGATTGGTAGTAGGTGGTATCGCTCCGAACTTCGTCATCACAACTCACTGATACATCAGGATATCGAAAAAATAAGCCATCTTGCACCATCACTTTCACATCGGATCCACTCATGTGACAGCCTTCCTTCTCCACCCGGTCAACGAGTAGCTGCCTAAAGTTGAATGCCAGCGCGTCGTGGCCTACCGTTCCGCCCGACATTGCAAAGACTTCGCCATCGCAATACTCGTGACGAATTTCCTGACATGGCTCCCATGCCAAGTACTCGTCAACCGTCATACGATGAGACTGAGGGCTGGCAATCATAACGCTACCCAAGGTTTAGACCTTACAGACACAGACACAGATCAAGACCAAATAAGGTTTGGATTCAGCACAAAGCCAGGCAGTACCTGTTCTCCCGATAGCTCACTAGGCGCGTCCAAAATCTCCACAGGCAGTCCATTTCGATAAATCTCTACTTGTCGATTTTGTGGATTGATTAACCAGCCTAGTTTAGCGCCGTTGTCTATATATTCTTGCATTTTCTCTTGAATCGGTTTTAGTCTGTCCGAGCTAGAACGTAGCTCTATCACAAACTCTGGGCAAACGCTGGCAAACGTAGATTTCTGCTCATCACTTAGGGATGCCCACCGTGCCTGAGAAATCCAGGAGATATCAGGCGATCGCGTAGCGCCATTCGGCAATATAAACCCCGTCGAAGAATCGAATGCCTTTCCCTCAATTCCGCTGCTTCTCAGCCAAATTCCAAGTTCAACAGCTAAACTAAAGTTTCGCTCTCCCGTCTCCCAACCTGTTGGTGGATTCACAATGAGTACGCCCTCAGCAGTTCTTTCCAATTGCAAATCGCGATTCGCAATTACTAACTCATCGAATTGGGCCTGACTCACCGTCAATGAAAGGTTCTCAGGCAATTCTAGAGAGAGTTTTGGGAGCCTAGAAGATGTTTGTACCATAGCAATATTGCGTCAGTGGTTTCTTCAAGATAAGTCGTCTTTAGTCTATCGTGGCGGCCTTCGTTTTGTGTAATCGCAAGGGTATCTCCTGATGGTCTTGGGCCTCTCCCCAAAACTCGGCGAGTGTAGGGCCATTCTTGGTGAGCCGGTCGCGAAAGAAGAAAATCCACCATTCGTGAAGCATTACGCGCTTGCCCATGCGGGTGAACCATTTCATGCCGTGGCGAGAGGCGCGATCGCTCTGAAAAAAGCTCCGCCACAGCGCCTTTGGCCTAGCCTGCAACAAAATCTCCACCAGCTTCACCCACAAAAAGATGCGCCAGGGTGGCATATGCACCGTCTCTAGCACCTGATGCTTATAGTCCCACAGCCGCTGATCTAGCTGAATTACCCGCCGGTCCGAGGCCATACGATAGTAGCCAGTCCAGCGATGGGGCGTCACATACAGCGACATAATCTGATCCGGGTCGTACCAAAGGAACTGCTTGAGCGCGAGCACGAAATCTTTATCTTTCACCTCAGCAAAATCCGTCACCCAGGTTGCCAAAGATAGAATGCCATGCTGTCGCAACAGCCTGATGGCCTCTCGATCTGTTTTTGTTTCGCTCCCTTTTTTAATCTTCTGCAAAGTGGCTTCGTCGGTATTTTCCATTCCCATCAAGAACCGCTCCACACCTGCCTTACGGTACAGATGCAAGATGTCTGCATCACGCACAATATCGTCAGCGCGAGTAGAGCCGATAATCGTGATGTCAATGTCTTCGGCAATAATCGCTTCGCATAGCTCCCGCCAGATGCCCTTGTGAACGGTTGGATTCTCGTCAGCCAGGTTGAACAATTCGACGCCATGGGTGCGATGTAGCCAGGCAATCTCTTTGGCAAACTTTTGCGGGTTACGATGTCGCCACTTTGCCCAAAATCCTCTTTGACCGCAGTAGTTACACAGGTGAGGGCACCCACGAGAGAACTGAATAACAACCGCTCGCTTGCCGCCGTAGTAGCTGTATCGGCTGTGGTCTATTAGCTCCCAGCCAACCCGGTAAGCGTCCAAGTCTTTAATGGCCGCAGCGGGTAGCGTCTCAACAACTTTACTCGCCTGCCTGAAGGCAATCCCATCGACAGCGTTTAAGTCATCAGCTGTCTCTAAAGCCCTGATGAGCTTGGGGAGCGTATCTTCGCCTTCACCACGTACAACAATATCGATTTGCGGTTCGTGGGTCAAAATATCGCGAAAGTGATAGGTCGGGAAAACGCCGCCGTAAATGATTTTTAGTGTCGGTATTTCTGTGCGAAAGCGCCGGGTCAGCTCCATGGCTGTTGGGTGTGCAGACGTAGACCCAGCATGACCAATTATCAACGCATCTGGCTGATGGTCCACGACCCGTTGGACGATGGCCTCGTGCGCCATGGGTCCAAATTCGGTATCGAGCAATGTGACATCGTGACCCGCATCAATCAGAGGTCCCCCAATGCATAGCAGACCTAGTGGCGGTAGGTGCTCTTTGGGAATGCGGCTACCAATGGCAGTGTGCGGCGGATTGACGATCAAAATTTTCATAGAACGCTTGGGATGGACATTACGGCATCAGCGCGACGGGATACTATTTCGGATGCTTCATAAAATACCTGAACGAATTAAGAATTACCCCTGTGGGTACTGAGCGGCTGAATGTTCTGATTTAATTTTGTAAGAACATGCTTTTCCCAACCCTCTTTATGCATGCTTTACCACGATGGCAAACAGCAATCACCCGGTAACCTATAGCCACAAAGTTGCAGCGGCACTGAACCAAAAATTGGCCTCCAGTGGTGTCAGGGCCAAGGTTGGCATGCGCCAACAGGATAGCCTGCTGTATGTTGCGTTAGAAGCGGTGGTGGATGATCGCACCACAGACCCTACCGATATCCACTCTGCACAACCACTGGTTAGCCAGCTACAGCAAGCGTTAAAGCAGCTTAGGCGCGACCTATCTTTAGGCTGGGTGAGGCTAGTCAAAGTCAGCGGTCGGCTACCCGATCAGCCTGAACCGTTGTGGAAAGAAGATTTGCTGCTGACGGCTACTGAACCGCCGATCGCCAGGGCGCTGACACGGCCAAACGCTACTCTCAAGGCCCCTAACGGTGACGTTAATATCAACATTGGCGGTAACCTGAGCGGCCAGCTGATTGTGGGTGATGGTAATCAGCTGCACAGTTACACCTACAACGTGGAGCATGGCGGTGTGCTTAATGTAGCTGCGCCGCCAGTTGTTCAGCCCAGGTCCACACCGCTATCGCTAAAGCCTAAACCGTTTGCTCACCTGCTCGATCGTCAGACGGTGCTGCCGATTATTCAAGAGACCTTGAAGCAAGCGCTGCCGGTAGAAGTGTATGCAAAGGCGGGCTTTGGTAAAACAACGCTGATGCGACATCTTGCTCATCAGGATGCGATCGCTCATAACTTTCCCGACGGCATCGTTTACCTCTCTGCGGCCCGTCAACCCGCTGCCGATCTGTTGCAGTCTCTTTACGATGTGTTTTACGAGGCTGTACCTGCTTTCAAGCCCAGCTACGGTCAGGTGCAGCAGGCACTAAAAGAGAAACAAACGCTGATTATATTGAACAAGCTAGGACTGGATAAAGAAGAGTTAGAGTGGCTGAGTGCTGCGCTACCACAGTCGACGTTTGTGCTGGTAACAACAGAGCGCGTGTACTGGCAGGAAGGGGCAGCGATCGCCCTTGAAGGACTGCCCTTAGTGGATGCGATCGCTCTCCTCCAAAAAGACCTAAGCCGCCCCCTAACAACCCCTGAACAAACCGCTGCCGCCGCCTTGTGGAAAAGCCTTTCGGGCAATCCTCTACAGCTACGCCGCGCTGCGTCGCAGGTTCAAACCAGTGGTCAATCTTTGGCTGAGTGGTTTGCAGCTACGCAGGCCCTGCAAAGGCAGGTCGCTGCTGATAGCCCAGAGGTAGGACATACACAGCTAAGAGTCGGGCCGAATATCAGTACAGCCTCGCTAAAACAAGCGATTACCCAAAAAGCCACCAGCAGCCTCTCAGCTAACCATAAGAAGCTGCTTGCTTTGATGGGCGCTATGGGCGGGATTGCCCTGAGTACCCAGGAAGCGCTGGCCATTTCGCAAGTCCCTGAAACGGCTGAAGTTCTCAGTGAGTTGGCGAATCTACAGCTGATAGAAGCCACATCCAGCAGCGGCTATCAGCTCTGTGCCGATTTGGTGGAGGCGCTGCCCACAGGGCCTTCTACTGGTCTGGACCCGCAGCCCTGGTTACAAAGTGCTACGAATTACTTCGCCTACGGTGCCGAATCTGCTGCGGGGACGCAAGGTGTAGCAAATTCCGAGGCGATGATGCATTTGCTGGAGTGGACACAGCACACCGGGCAGTGGCAGCAGAGTTTGGGGCTAGCGCGTCAGCTGGATGCGACCCTCTCTGTGGGCGGGCAGTGGCAGCAGTGGCAGCAGGTACTGACCCATAGTTTGCAAGCGGCTCAGCACCTGGGTGATGGTGGGGCAGAGGCCTGGGCACTGCATCAACTAGGAACAGGTGCGATCGCCACTGGTAATTTGGCGCAGGCCCAGTCCTGGCTGTCGAGAGCAATTACTCTGCGAGAGCAATTACAAGACGTTGCAGGTGCGGCTGTCAGCCGTCACAATCTGGGCTTGATTGTGCCGCCCTTGGTCGCAGGGAACGGGGCCGTGCCGACAGCTATTGGACATTCTACCCGCTGGTGGGCTCGGCCAGCAGGCTGGCTCATGGCAGGACTTTTGATAGCAGGCGTCGTAGGCGGTGTGGTTTGGAATAGCAACCGCACTAATTCACCGCCTACACAAGAAACCTCTACAGACTTAGACGATGAGGACACTGCAACAGTGCTTCCCGCTGGCACCGAAGATGAACCCGAAAAACTTCCTAAGGTCGATTTTGATGTTGAAGCGCTCTCTTTTGGAGAGGTTGCGACTGGAGAGATTGCAGAAGCGACGTTAACAGTTTCCAACAGTGGTGAAGTGCCGCTAGTGATTCAGTCATTGCTGGCGACGGAAGGTGACTTTGTTGTACTAGAAGAGCCCTGTACAACAGAAGCGGTAATGCCAGCGCAGAGCTGCACGGTTTCTGTGCTATTTGAACCCAGGAGAATAGGCGATCGCACTGCCCGGCTCATCCTTAAAAGCAATGCTCAAAATCCGCCAGCCTTTACGCTCTCTGGTACAGGCACACGGTCCGTCGCCGAAACGCCTGAACCGACACCCACCCAAGACCCTGAAGAACCAAACCCAATCGATGAACCCACAGCAGACAGCAGTAATGTTCCAGATCCTGCTGATGTAGAAGATGTCATCCCAGAGCCTGACGACGAGTCAACAAGGGACGAAACAGTACCGGAAGAACCAATAACAGACGATACCGAGCCACCAGAGCCGGTTAATCAACCGCCCCTAGTCAGTGATGTTCTGATCGAACTTGAATCAGGTGAGCCTTATGTTTTCGATCTTTTAGCTCAATCTCAGGCTTACGACTTGGACCCTGGCGATACTGTTGTTCTCTCAGACATTACTAATATTGACGATCTGGGTGGACGCTTAGAGCGTAATAGTGACGGCACAGTCACCTACTATCATCCAAAAGAGCAAACGCAGGAAAATATTTACAGTAGATACACCAACTCTTTTAACTTCACGGTGGTCGATAGTCGGGGCGCACAGGCTACTGGCAAAGTCACTATCCGCGTGAGCGTACCCCAGCCCAGTAGCGATTTACCAATTAGCAGTCCTGTCTTCTAGGGCGCTTGCTTTAACATCAACGGCATTTCCGAGTAGCCTGTTCCGCTCATCTCCATGGCGACCTTGCCCAGCTTGTAGGCAAACTCTATCGACTCGCCACTCCCTAACGCATCGTAGAAACCAACCGCAAATTCTATGGCTGCTTTGTCACCAATATCCTGACTCATACCTATGGCATAAGGTACGTGCTGGGCGATCGCGTCTGCCTGCACCTGCGAATAGCAGCCATTGAGCATCACACACTCAATGCCAGACTTCATAGAAAACAGTTTGAACAACGTCGCCAGCGCTGACGCTGTCACCAGCTTAGGATTGCCCACCTCGTCCTCAAAATACAGCCCGGCTTCCCCCTCACCATGACCAGAAAAGTGAACAATCTGCGGCGATTCATCCAGCATTGCTCGCTGAAAGTCGCGGGGGCGCACCGCCCACCGCTGGGCAATCTCAAACTGGTCTCTGTGCTTCGCTCGCGCTAGCCCTTCGCTAATATCTCGTACTTCTTGATCTAACCGCAACTGAGCGGTGCTTTTAGGATTGGATGCCAAAATCAGAAGCTTGCGTTTAGCCTTGTTATGACTGGCGGTAGCGGACGTTTGTGCGTTAACAACATTGCCGTCGCCCATCACAATGGAACTCCCCTCAACATTGCCGCCGATGCTGATATTTCGAGTATTCTGCGATGCGCTCATGGGTCAAGGGGCTCCATACTGAAAGGCTGCACATAATGCCTTTTAGTATGGAGTAAGCGGTTCAAAAATGTCTATCCGGCGTCAATAATCGATACCTTAGGAAATCGATACCTTAGGGGCAAACCGCAGGGGGTACGCGTGTTCCAGCATTGATGCGGGTAAACCCATTGAGGTCCAAAATGGCGTTGTCATAGCGATCGCCAATCCCCGCATCACCCAATCGCAAAGCAAGCCCCGTTCCCAAATATGTCTGTCCAAGTACAGACGTGCCAGTGTCGCGAGTAAAGGCCTGACCTGTCACGGTATTGCCTTCTACAGTGCCCGTCACACAGGCGTCGAGGTCGTTCCCTGGGTAAGCGAAGTTACCCGTCACGCTACTCCCCAACTTCCGAAACGTAAAGAGAGCCGCCTTTTGAGAAGCATCACCTTCTAGAGCCTGTGGCACACTTGTTACCCGATAATTGCCATCTGGAAGCGCGGCGATAGAGCTGTACTGACGGCTATCGATGCGCTCAGGCTGCTGTGCTGTTGCGACAACATCGTCATAGGGCTGGCAGCGAAACTGGCGGTCTATGCGGTCAAAGCCAGCGCGAACGACGCGGTCGGTCGGTGCCAGGCCCAATAAGTTTGCATAGTCGTTTGGGCGACTCGCGAGCTGCCTTCTGGCCTGATCGGCAGAGGTGTTGAAGAAAGTAAGACTGCGGGAAGTGTCGGCTGGTGGCAGGCCCGCAACCAGCGTAGCGTTGGCGCGTTCGTAGCGAAAGATGCTGTTGCCCTGTACTTCAATCAGTGTCAGAAAGCTATTTGGGCCTAGAATGCTTGTGCCAGTTGGTGTGTATTGGCAAAAGAGCGCTCGATTGGGTCCTGTGATAGAAGATGAAGTCTGCCTTGATGAAGCAGGTCGGAAGGGATTTTCGACGGTGATGGTTCCGGCCAGTGCAGGGGATGCAAAGGGGATTGTGAAGGTGCTAAGGAGGGTGGGGATAGTGACCACACCTAATACTTTACCTAACACCTGCCTTAATACTTGCAGGGGCGATCGCTTCGGCAACTGATTTTTCATGGGGCATTATTTGAGCGGATAAATCCACTCAGAGCAAATAGCAGATTCTTGTCGTATCGAATAACACCCGTGCTTGCTTAATTATACTGAGGATAAGTCAGATTGTCAGAGCGCTCAGGAACAGCTTTCCAATGGCAAGCGACCGCCTGCATTAATCCGAGAGAACCCTTCTAAATTCAGCGTAGACCCAGCATACTCAGTCTCTTCAACTTCCTCTCCTAGCTTCAGAAAGCTATTCTCCTGCAGCTGACTGCCACGTCTGTAAGCTGTACCTACAACGGTGTTGCCGTCTACAGTGCCAGATATACACACGTTTCTCTCTTGCCCTATGTAGCGAAAGGTGCCGGTAATGTTTTCGCCAAACTTGCGAAAGAGAAAAACTACGCCACCGCTTTCCGTCAGTTCTGTTTCACTGACCACGCGGTTAGGGAAATTCGCCGATACAAAGCGATAGTTCCCATTGGGTAAATTAGGAAGGTCAAGATCTACCACTTGCATCGCGCCTGTTTCGGCCTCGGAAGTCTCGGCGGTTGGGTTTTCTGGTGCTGCTGCTGTTGTCGCCTCAGTCGGGTCAGGCTCTACTACAACCTGGCCACATCCAAGGGTTTCGTTAATCGGCGCGAAGCCTGCTTCGATGTCGGCTTCGTCAATCTCCATTAGCGCCGCATAGTATGCAGGCTGTTCAATCAGCAGCTGCCTGGCGGTGGCAATGGGCGTATCGTATAGGTTGAGCGATCGCACTTCACTCACATCAGCCCGCCGATTGGGACTATCCGCGCTGCTGACAAAGCTTGGAAACCGATCGAGCGTAACCACTGTGTCGCCGTCGCGCTCAGTCAAAGAGACATAGGTCCTCATTCCTAGCACGTTTGGAATACCGCTGTTGGGGTCGTAGCGACAAATTGTGAGAATGTTGGCAGAGGCTTCTGGTGGTGATGCAACCGGTGATTGCGCTGTTGTTTGCTCTGGTATTTCCTCTGGTATTTCCTCTGGGGCTTGAGCGAGTATAGGCCTCGCGGTTCCGGCAATAACAAGCGGAGCGATGGACATCACACTCAATTGCAACAAATATTCTGTGACTTTATTCAGCATGGTTTGGCTACAGATGCAGTTCCTGACGATTTTCCTTTTCTCTCATTGTCGCTTTTCTCGTTGTTTTATTTACTGAAAAGCTATGCTCTCATTCCTATTCAGACTCTACGTCATCATCAGACGGTAAATCTGTTGTAGGGACTACACAGGCTGTTGGGGCTAGAGCAGTGCCCGCATTAATGCGCGAGAAGGTAGTCAAATCCAGAAGTGCGCCTGTGTAGTAGGTGCGATCCCCCACCATTTGTGGCTGACGCACTTGTAGCCCGCTGCTGCCATAGGGCACAAAAGCCTCACCTACATTTTCTACAGCACTTGCGTTGTCCGTCGCGATGGGATAGGCCGCACCTGTGATGGTATTGCCGCTAAGTGTCCCCGTGACACAGATGTCAGCCTGACCGAACGTCTCGGACAAATTGCCGGTTACTTCATTTCCCACTTTAGTCAGCAAAAAGACCGCACTCCCGTTAGCCGTGAGCTGCTCGTCTGTGTAGTTACCGTACTCAAACTCACCTGACAAATAGCGATAGCTCCCATCTGGCAGGGATTCTAGCGTTGGCACAACACTGCCATCAAAAGGCGTAGGTGCTGCATCAGTCGGTGTGAAGTTCCCCGGATCGAGGGTTGGATCGCTAGGCGGTGGGGCAACGGTGCGCGTTGGGATGGGCGTAGCCTCAGCCTCTGTAGCAGGCTGTTCTATCGGTGCCTCCGTAGAGGGCGTAATAGTAGAGGGGGGAGTGCTCTGCGCCGGTGCGGGTACAGCAGAAGGCTCTAACTCTGGAATCTCACCTTCCGTTGCATCTGGCTGAGGCGTCACCTCATCGCTAGCTTCTTCGTTAGACTCATCTACAGGCTCTTCGCCGGGGTCTTCTTTGGTAACGCAGTAGCTATGAACTGGTGCAGCATTTACTGTCATCCACTCACGTCTAGTTGTGATTAGCACCTGCTGACTAGACTGAACAGGATGGACAATGTGGCTATTTGTTGCCTCTTGGGGTGCATCCGTTTCTATACAAGATTGTTGTATTGCGCTGGGTGTAGGCGACGGCGCGGCACCTAGCAACAGGGGTGAGGCAACCAGCAAAGTAGGAAGCAGCGACTGTAAAGATGAAGACATTTTAAGTAAGTATGTTTTAGTCGGTACGCTCTATCGGTGCGTTCTCCAGGCATTCTGGCCAGAATGCCTGGAGAACCCTCTGTTACAGAAACACGCCCTGAGTTGACGTTTTCTATATTACATAACTTCATCTTATCTTAATAGTACTTATTACGTAAAAGTACGCAGCCGCTGTTTCCCGTTCTATTTACTTATGAGTGTGTAAGCATGCTTTTGCCAGCTAGCTTAGGAATAGCGATCGCTCTGCTTCCCGTCGCCGCAAAAGGCCCGCCAGCACTCGCCCATCAGCGCGATTCCAACTATTGGGAAATCAGAGGAAACACAGCAAGAAAACTTGGTTGATTTCACGGAAGCCTAGATAAAAAAGGCCCTCAGCAGATGTTTATCTCTGCTGAGGGCCTTTTTTTCATGATAATGGGGCAGTAGGGTAAAGCCTGACGCTGCACTAATCCAGAGACTCTAGATAGTCGCGAACACGGTTGCGGCGCTTGGGCTGACGCAGCTTCTGCAGCGCCTTGGACTCAATCTGGCGTACGCGCTCGCGCGATAGCTCCAGGGTACGGCCAATCTCTGCCAGGGAGTAGGGGACGCCGTCACCCAGGCCAAAGCGTAGGGTAATGACTTCCTGCTCGCGCGTGGTCAAGTCTGTCAGCAGCTGCTGCAAATCACGCTTTAGCGACTCGCGCATCAGCAGCTCTTCGGGCGAAATGTCCTCGGTTTCGAGCAGGTCGCCTAGCTCAGTATCGCGGTCTTTCCCGACCTTTGTGTCTAGGGACACGGAGCGAGGCACTTTTTGCAATACTTCGCGCACCTGGGCTACGGTCATATCTAGCTCGTTAGCAATGTCTTCTACCTTGGCAGTGCGGCCTTGCTTTTGGGAGATTTTGCGCTGGGCTTTTTTGATTTTGTTGAGCTTTTCGGTGATGTGGACTGGCAGGCGGATAGTGCGGCTTTGGGTAGCGATCGCCCGCGTAATGCCCTGACGAATCCACCAGTAGGCATAGGTGCTAAAGCGGTAGCCCTTGGTTGGGTCAAATTTTTCGACGGCACGTTCCAGGCCTAGGGTGCCTTCTTGAATCAGGTCCAGCAGCTCTAGCCCCCGGTTCTGATACTTTTTAGCAACCGACACCACCAAGCGTAGGTTCGCCTTAATCATGTGCTCTTTGGCGCGAGCACCTTCTTTTTGAATGTTCTTCAGCTCTTCTACGCTGATGTTAGCGAATGCTGCCCACAGCCGCTTACCTTCTACTAGCGTTGGTTTTAGCTGGGCGACATCAATTTCTGCTGTTTTGGCCCAGCGCTCTAGCGAAGGCCGATGGCTGAGCTGCGCTTTTAGCTGGTCTTGTGTATCTAACAAGTGCACGTATACTGCTAGCGTACCGCCTTCTTCCTCGGCGGCCTTCTCATTTCGCAGCTTCAGCAGGTCCATGTGCTGTTGCACAAGCTGGGCTTCGGCGACTTCTTCGTCGCGCTCTAGCAGGCTGACGCGGCCTATCTCTTGCAAATACAGTCTAACCAGGTCTGTGGTTCTGGTGGCGCGAGGGTTTGTGTGGTTCGCACTGTCTATCCCTTCAATATGCACGTCGGCCTGAACGTCATCTGTATCAACCTCAGAAATGTCAATGTCAGAGGGCTCCTGACTATCAGGCGGTAGTAGCGTCTCAACACCGCCACCAGAAGGCGCGCTATCTGTGTGTTGTTCGACGAAGTCGGATGTAGTAGCTTTCATGATGGTGTAGAGGAGGTGCAAGGACAGGTGAAGAATCGGCGAGGCTTACCCCTGTTGTGGATAGTGTTCCCAGCCGATGGGGGCTTAACGCAAACAACGCGCTAAAGTGGGGCGTATTTTTACAGAGCTACCAGAACTATCAGCTAATACAATGAACTTTTTGCGTAAGCATACAAATAGTTCATGTGAACACAGAGATATTTGCAAAAGCTTGTTGTAAATGGATGACTTTTCCAGTACTTTCTCGGTCTTTTAACTGTTCTTTTTTACGTTTATCAAAAATTTAGCCAAGGGGCTATGAGAGAGTTTTCTATCGGAGCTTCAAAAGAGGGGCTGTATATTCCTGATATTGCAGTTGATAAATAGCATGACCTGAGTAAATGCCGAGTGTTAAAGGGCAGGGCTGATTGGCCCTATTAAACAAATATCAGTTAAGCTCCTGGCCGTGTAGATATCGCTATTCCAGGTTTATCAGTGGCACAGGGATGCAGTAGGCAACCAGGTTGTAAGACGATGCGGCCTCAAGCTACCTCAGGCTGGTTGATTCAGCGGAATTGTAATCGTAAAGGCAGTGCCTTTCCCCGGGGCAGAAGCGACTGATAGGGAACCACTGTGGCGCTCTGTTACAATCTGGTAGCTGATGGATAAGCCCATGCCAGTGCCCTGCCCAATGGGTTTTGTGGTGAAAAAAGGATTGAGAATTTGCGATCGCACCGCTTCACTCATGCCCATGCCATTGTCCTCAATAGTGATGCTCACTTGGTCGCCTGCTAGCTGAGTGGACAGTCTTAGCTGTGGATTTTCTACTTCATCCAGTGCGTCTATGGCGTTGCTGATGACGTTCATAAATACCTGATTCAGCTGACCGGCGTAGCAAAATACGGGCGGTAGCTCGCCGTAATTTTTGACTACTTCGATAGGTGCGCGCTGGGACTGAGGCTTCAGCCGATGCGCCAAAATCATCAGGGTACTGTCGATGCCCTGATGAACATCCACTGACTTTTTCTCGGCTTCATCTTTCCGGGAGAAGGTTCGTAGCGATGCCACAATTTCGCGAATACGCTCCGCGCCTACTTTCATCGAGCCAAGAAGATTCACCAAGTCGTTTGTGATGAACTCAAAGTCTAAATCTTCTAGCTCGTCGGCGATGTCGTCTGGTGGGTCGGGGTAATGCTGCTGATATAGCTTCAGCAAGTCGATCAGGCTGAGCGCATAGCGATTGGCTGGGTTGATATTGCCATAGATAAAGCTGACTGGATTGTTGATTTCGTGGGCGACTCCGGCCACCAGCTGCCCCAGGCTCGACATCTTTTCGGTTTGTACTAGCTGGCTTTGGGTCTGCTGCAAATCGCCAAAGGCTTGTTCTAGGTCGTCAGCTTGCTGCACCAGGCAAAGTTCTGCCCGCTTGCGTTCGGTAATATCGTTGCGGATGGCGACGTATTGATATGGGCAACCGTCTTTATCTAAAAACGGCACGATGGTGGTATCTACCCAGTAAACTGTGCCATCTTTACTTTGGTTGCGTACTTCACCTAGCCACACGTGCCCATTGCTGATGGTGTACCACATATCTTCAAAGAACTGGCGAGAGTGATAGCCAGAGTTAACGATGCGGTGGGTCTGGCCAATTAGCTCAGCGCGGCTGTACTTGGAGATTTCACAGAATTTGTCGTTAACGTAGGTGATGTAGCCCCGGTGGTCGGTAATGGCGACGTTAGAAGAACAGTCGAGGGCAAACTTGACGTCGGCTAGCTCTTTGAGGGAGTCGTTGAGCTGTGCTTCGATTTGTTTGCGATCGCCAATATCGCTCAAGCAGCCGTACCAAACGATAGACCCGTCCGTCTGAGCCTGTGGTTTGGCGATGGTTCTTACCCACCGCTGTCTGCCAGAAGGCAAAATCAATCGGCACTCGTACTGACAGACCTTCAGCGTCAGTGCCGATTCTCGGATTGCTTCTTTGAGTGCTTGGCGTTCGTCAGGATGTACCAGTTGTAATACATCAATACCGCGCTGCTGAAACTGCTCGGGTGCCATGTTAATCAGACGATGGCAGGCTGAGGAAACGTAGGGAAAGGTGACCTGTGACTGCGCGTCTAGCCGCATTTCGTACAGCATATCGGGCACGTTGTCGGCCATTTTTTGCAGTCGGTTCTGACTAATGGCGAGTTCGGCGGTGCGGGCTTCGAGTCGGCTAGAGAGCAGCTGATTGAGCGTTTTGGTTTCTGTCTCGGCGGTATGCCGGGTGGTAATGTCTTGGGCGAGGGCGCTCCATAAAAGGGTAGTGGACTCCAGCTGCGGCTCGACGGGTTGGATAGAGAGGGTGATCCATTTAGTCTTTTGGTTGGGTAGCAGAATGCGCCCTTCCCATGTCCATAAGTGAGGTTGCTTTGCAGCGCGATTGAGTGCTAGCGAAAACTGGGCGCGGTCTTCTGGATGGATAATGTCTATTAAAAGCTGACCGGTTGGACTTTCTGATTGGTTACGAGCGGCAACGGAGGCCGTCATCGGGATTTCGAGTAGTTTGTAGCAGCCTTTGCTGAGGTATGGGCAGGCGAGAATAGTCCCTTCCAAATCGGTGATGATGTGAGCGATCGCGCCTGGGATACTATCAATCCACTGATAGAGGTGCTTTTGTTGTATTTGCTCATGCGTAGTGCCGCCAGATGCTGTGGAGATATCTCTGGGTGTGACAGTAGCCTTGCTTTTCGCGGGGCTATCGGGCAAGTCATCTGTGGTCTGTTCCGGCAGGATGGGAGCTGTCATCGAGTCATCTGAAGAGGGCGCGGTTGCAATCTAATAATGCCCGCATGAAGCAGCTGGCCAATAGCGGTATTTTTACGGAGCGATCGCACAATTCTTACGGAAGCGACGGTACACAACAACAGTCAATCCCAGGATGTAAGCCTACAGATTTTGCTAGCATTGAAAAGATAAGCTCTAGCTCATACGCCGTACATGACGCGCTCCACGATACTTCATCACTTAGCAAACTTGAAAGCAAGCCTGTAAAGCCTGCTCTATACACGAATGTCGCTAAAAGATTCCCAACCAGGGTAGAAAGCGAATCATAGATATAGCAAGCCGGTAAAACGAATAGGAAGTGTACGTGATGAAAGCAGTCAGCTGGCTGATTGAGACAGGCGTGTTTGAAGATGACGCTCTGATTAGCGAATTAGAGAAACAAAATTGCCCTTACAAAGCGGTGAAATATCTGGACTTTCAGCCTAAAACGGCGAGTCAGTATTTCCCCGATCATGACTGTGTGCTGTTTCGAGGCTCGCTTGGCCTAGGGCGCGATATATTGAGGACCACCTGGATTCCGGGTGCCTACATGGACCAAAAGAATCTGAGCTGTACTACCTACTACGCTCATTTTGGTGAGTATTTGTTGAACAATCGCTATTTTGTTCTTCCGCTGGCAGAGCTGATCAGAAGACGGGTAGAGATTCTGGATTATTTTGGCTCGGATGGGGAGCTGTTTATTCGGCCAGATAGCAATATGAAGTTGTTTCGGGCAGGTGTTTTTGATTTGCGATCGCTTAACACCATAGAAGCTCTGAGCAGCGAGTTGAGAAGGGAGAAAACAACTTTGGTTCTGGTAGGAGAGAAAAAGCCGATCAAAAGAGAGTGGCGATTTTTCGCATACAAAGACGAGATCATTACAGGGTCTCTGTACCTGATTGGCGAAGAGCAGGTGAATAAGAAAATTTGGGGCGGTTACCTTGAAGACTATGCAGCGAAGGTGATTAAGCAAGTAGGGTGGTATCCAGAGATTCTGTACACCATAGATATCTGTGAATCTGCCGAAGAGCTGCATGTCCTAGAACTGGGCTCTTTCAGCTGTGCGGGAGAGTATGGTTGCGATGTGAGCTTGATTGTAGAAGCAGGCGTGAGAGCGGCAAGAGAAGATTGGGACGAGGTCAATGCTTCATAACCGAATTTTATTCAGATTGGATTAGCTTTTGTAAAAGACTTTCTTGTGCGTCTTTTAGAGACGAAAAAAGGCGACTCTCATTCTTACTATCATCAGAGACCATATTATCCTTCGCAAATCCATCAGGATGCTTGAAATGACTGATGAGTGATAACCCCTTTGCTTTATTGGTAAATAGGAATGCGGGGAGAAAATTTTCATCGGGAACGTACATACCAAACTCTTTTATTGCATCTTCCCAGACTTGTTCTCCAATCATGAACTGATTAGCAATGAGAATTTTGCTTCCTGGGAATTTAATGCCTAATCGTATGATTTCATCGATGGCAAACCAATCTTCAGGTGGGGCAAACTGTGTTAGCTCATGCCACTCAAACTCATTCTGTTGTAGAACAGGCAAGAATATGGGAGCAATCCTATGCGCGTATTCCCAATCTCCGGACTTGTCTTTTGTGATGGCCATTTGAAGGTAATACCCCCTTCTCCGTTCTCGAAATAAAGCCAAGAGGTTACCTTCATTGCCTGGAGAGTTCCACTCAATTAAGCGAATTTCTTCGCTGGAATACCTTTCTTCGCAAAGCTTTAGCACTTCGGAAGTTAAATGTCCTAGTCCCTCCGGACAGATGGTTGCAGGTTCATCCTGAGCTAAATCGATAGGCTCTGGGCCGTAGATTCGCTCACTATCTTTGTACAGTACCGGTGTTAGGAATTCTGGTATTCCTTCCATTTGAATAGCTACGCAGCCAGACTTGTATGCAAACTCAACAGATCTTCCAGCTCCTAGTGCTTGATAAAACCCTATGGAGAATTTAATAGCAGCAGCATCTCCAATGTCATCATTCATCCCAACAACAAATCTAATATGTTTTGCAATGACCTCAGCTTGTACATCTGAGTAGCAGGCATTCAAGATGACACAATCTAATCCATCGCCAGAAAAAAGTTCGAATAGACTAGCAAGTGCCCTGGCATTTACCAATTGGCTACGTCCAACAAGATCTTCAAATACTAATCCACTGTCTCCTACCCCATGACCACTAAAGTGGACAACCTGTGGTTCAACTCGGAGTAAAGCTCTTTGAAGATCACTTGTGCGGGCAGCGTCTACGGATTCCATAGACAGTTTGCCTGCTAACTTCAACTCTTGAAGAATTTCTCGTCTTTCCTCATCTAACCGCAAAGGTTTCGAATCATTTGGGTTTGAGGACACAAACAGAATTTTCTTCGTCATGGCACTACTTATGAACTTTGCTATCTACGTTCAACGTGCTGGATTAAGTGACGTTTATGTATCAACTTAACTTTCATCAATCACGGCATCACGATCTAGCAGCAATAAGCTTCGTAGTTGGTCAGTATCAAGTTCGGTAAGCCATTGTTCACCAGCCCCTACAACTTGTTCCGCTAAAGCCTTTTTGCTATTGATCATCTCGTTAATACGCTCCTCTAAAGTGCCCGTACAGACAAACTTGTGAACCTGGACGTTCTTTTTCTGGCCGATGCGGAAGGCGCGGTCTGTCGCCTGGTTTTCTACGGCGGGGTTCCACCAGCGGTCGAAGTGGAAGACGTGGTTGGCGCGGGTGAGGTTGAGGCCGACGCCGCCTGCTTTGAGGGAGAGGATGAAGATTTTGGGGCCGTTGGGGTCGAGCTGGAAACGGTCGACCATTTCTTCGCGTTTGGGTTGGGAGGTGCTGCCGTACAGGAACATGGCTTCGGTGCCGAGGCGGTGTTCCAGATGGCTGCGGAGGAGTTTGCCCCACTCGGCGAATTGGGTGAAGATGAGCGCGCGATCGCCCTCTGCAACAACTTCTTCCAACATCTCATCCAACCGCTGCAATTTCCCCGATCGCCGTGCCTTGCCCAAACTCTCCTGCTTCAGATACTGAGCAGGATGATTACAAATTTGCTTCAGCTTCACCAACAGGCCCAAAATCATGCCGCGACGCTGAACGCCTGTTGCATCGTCAATTTCTTCCAGGGTGCCGTCTACCAGCTTTTGATACAGACGGGCTTGCTCGCTAGAAAGACCACAGAAGACGGTCATCTCCTGCTTTTCGGGGAGGTCCTGGATGATGGTGCGGTCGGTTTTTAGGCGGCGCAGGATGAAGGGTTGGACGAGCGATCGCAATGTCTTTAGCGAGTCAGTATCACCGTACTTCTCAATAGGTGTGGCGAAGCGACGTTTGAAGAAATTCAGCGGACCCAGGTAGCCAGGATTGAGGAAGTCCATGATTGCCCACAGCTCAGAGAGTCTGTTTTCTACCGGAGTACCGGTGAGGGCGATGCGGAATTCACTTTCAATTTCTCGAACAGCTAAAGACTGTTTTGCGGTGGGGTTTTTGATATTCTGTGCTTCGTCGAGCACCATGCCACGCCACTCTACCTTTTTCAGATCTTTGAGATCGCGTTGCACTAGCGTGTAGCTGGTAATCACTAAATCCAGCTTTTCAACCGCTTTCACCAGTGCAGACCCCTTTGGCCTTTTATCACCGTGATAAATCAGCGTCCGCACCTGGTTGGGGGCAAACTTACTGACTTCTCTTTGCCAGTTAGAAAGAACAGAAGTAGGACACACCAGCAACACAGGTCCGCCAAGCGCTTTTTCCTGCTTTAGATAGAGCAAAAAGGCAATGAGCTGAACGGTTTTACCCAGGCCCATATCATCAGCCAAGCAAGCACCAAGGCCCCATTGTTCTAAGAAAGACAGCCAGGAAACGCCTTTTGCTTGATAGGGACGTAAGGCTCCTGCGAATCCGTCGGGCTCGCTCATGGGCTCCAGGCTCTGATTGCCTGTGGTCATGGTCGTAATCAGCTCGTCTAGCTGACCCGAAGCGTTGAATTTGACGACGGGGAGTTTGTCGATTAGCTGGTTGTCGCCAGTACTAATCCGCAGGGCTTCTTCCACAGAAAGTTTGGTTTGGCCCTTACGCTTCTCGAAGAAGTCTTTGGCGGCGCGAACGTCTTGGGGGCGCAGCTCTACCCACTGACCGTTGATTTCAACAAGGGGCGTTCCCTGGGTGATCAGCTCGTCAAATTCTGCTTTGGTAAGGATTTGACCGCCTACGGAAAGATCCCACTTGAAGTTCAGCAGACTTTGCAAGCCCAAACGCTGATTTTGCCGCTTGGGTGCGGTGGCGCTGATTTGTAGGCCCAACCGGCTAGCGCCGACTTTGCTGGGGTCTACCAGATTGTCCGGCAAGATGACGCCGAAGCCACTGTCTTGCAGTTTCCAGGCAGACATTTTGAGGAACTGGAAGGCTTCGATAGGGCCCAGAACACATTCGGTGGGGCTCTGTTCTACCAGCGTTTGTTTGATGGGTTCATAGAATCGGGTGGCTCTGCCCAGTCCAGCTAGGAGCGTTTCCTGGGGCGCTTCGATGGTTCGATCTTTGTAGGAAAACTCGTCGATGGGATTTTGCCAAACGAGTCCCGCATCTACGGTGTAATCGCCGTCGTCTATGGCCTGCAAGCCGTATCGCAGGGTCCAATCCTGAGTGCCAGAAGTCGGTGGCTGTAGTGAAAAACAGGTGCGATAGCCTTCGATGCTATCGGCCAGGTTTTGTAGTGGGGCGGTCCAGGTGTTGATTGCATCGTTTAGCCGGACCACGCCTGTGGGCGAACTCTCGAAGTGTGGGTCTGATTCGCCGAGGGCGTCTAGCCATTCGCGAATGGGAATGTCTTTACTAAGCGGTGCGGCAGCAGGAATGGTGTTAGACCCGGCGGTGGTGCGGACCTGCGCGTCTACGAGCGACTCCAGGAAGTCGCGAACGAGGGCGTCTTTATTATTGGGCAGGTCTACTTTGAAGGCGGAGAGCTTTTTGCTGGTGGGGTCGGGGTAGCTGCGGCAGAGCAGGGGGAGGCGATCGCAAAAATCCTTCAGCCGGGCCTGGTCGGTCGCGCTATCTAACAAAAGCTGCCATTGAGCGATCGCGCCCTTCTTATCCCCACTCACCACCGGCACAAACTTACCGCGAGCCAGCAAATCCAAACACCACCGGGCCAGATGCGACCAATAGCGCAAATCATCCCCTACAAAAGCACTCGCCTCAGACTGACCCAGCGGCAACGCGCTCAAAAACTTCAGCGTATCCGTCGCTGCTAGTGCCGCGCCCGATACCTGCCAGGGATACAGCAAAAACGAGTCCGGCGCCTGCGCCTCTTTTTCCGACAGTTCCGACGACAGCGTGGGTAAAATGCCCGCTGCTTCAAACTTAGTTGGTAGTACAACTACCCGCGACTGCCACACCTTAGGCTGACGCTTTCCTTTCGCTTTAGATTTGTCGGTGCTTTTCTTTCGTGTGGCCTTTGGCTTAATCAGTGGCTGCATCCAGGACAGATCGAGCGCTTCGTCCGTAGAATTTTTGGCGGATGCAAAGCTACTGGCAAGCGTTTTTTGGTCGAGTTGATAGGGCTGATCCGTCAATGCCGGAAGCGTATCAGACTCAGCTTGCAAATCTGCCAGGGCAATAGGATCAGCTTTTTGCCAGGTTTCGCCCCACAGGAAAAATCGCTGGAGGTCGGGTAACCAGTTGCCGTGTAAAGTCGCCATGGAAACAGATCGCTCAGTGTAAATAGGCTCGTTAGCGCTGGCAGATAATTGGTCTGCGCCAGCTCAATTCTAAGGATGAATGGACGCTACGATTCAAACTGCTCGTAGGCTGCAACAATTCGCTGCACTAGGGCATGACGCACCACGTCTGCTTTGGTCAGCTGGCAAAATTCTATGCCTTCTACCTTGGCCAAAATTTTGGTCGCTTTTGCCAGTCCCGACTGCTGATAGTTCGGTAAATCTGTTTGCGTAACATCGCCGGTAACCACCATACGCGAGTTAAAGCCTAGCCGAGTCAGCACCATTTTCATCTGGGCGGGGGTGGTATTTTGCGCCTCGTCAAGGATAACGAATGCGTTGCTAAGGGTGCGACCTCGCATATAGGCCAGGGGCGCAACTTCAATGATGCCGCGTTCCATCAAGCTGGGAATACGTTCTGGGTCGATCAGCTCGTGGAGCGCGTCGTAGAGTGGGCGCAGGTAAGGATTGACCTTTTCCTGCAAGTCTCCAGGAAGGAAGCCGAGTTTTTCACCAGCTTCTACGGCAGGCCGAGTCAAAATTAGTTTTTCATATTCCTCATTCAGCAATGCCTTTACGGCAACCATCGCTGCGAGAAAGGTTTTACCGGTACCGGCTGGCCCAGTGCAGAAGGTGAGGTCGCTTTTCCTCAGCGCCTGAATGTACTGCTGCTGGCGGAAGGTTTTGGCGCGAATGACCTGGCCGCGACGGGTTTTGGCGACGACGTCTCTTTGAATATTTTGCAGCTCGTTTTCGCGGTGGGTGTCGAGGGCGTGGATGGCGGTGAGGACGTCGGTGATGGCGATCGCCTGTCCCTGACTCCAGGTGGGCTCTAATGTCTCGACAATCTTGCGAACCCGGCTCACCTGGCTTTCGGTACCTGCAATGCTCAGCTCGCTGCCACGCAGTACCACCGTTGCGCCCGTTTGTTTGGCGATGCGCTTGATATTTTCTTCGTGGGGTCCGGCAAGTGCGATCGCATTTTCAGGACTCATCAAGCCAAGCTTGTAAGGATTTCCCATGCAGTTACTAATTCAAAGAATATATAGAAGAGGGTGCGACATCTGACATGCTCGCACCCTCCTAATTTAACGCTATTTACAGCCTGTGCATTTTCGAGGTGACTCTCTATGACCCTGGCTTCGGCTTTTTCTTAGGCGGTGCGGGATTTGTGCTTGCCCGTGGTGGACGCCTGTCACCGCCGCTTCGGCCCCGACCACCTCGGCCCCGGCCTCCTCTATCACCACCGCCTTCGCTGCGCTCGGCTCTTTCCGGCTGCGGCTCACCGAACACGTTCAGGTTGACTGTCATGTCGTGAAACTTTCCAGCTGCCATAATCGCCCGACGAACTGCCTTAATATTGCGACCACCACGACCGAACACGCGCCCTTTATCTTCATCTTCGTCGAATGCGGCCCTCAGCCAGAGCTTTTTACCACCTGCCAAAGACTCAGAATGAAACTTGAGCGCTTCTGGTTTGTCCAGAAACGGCTCCATCAGAAAGCGGGCAAGGGCTTCGTAATCAGCCATAGTTAGCCAGATGAATCACGACTTGGGAAAACGACTTTGAGAAAAAGAAGCGAGCTATCGAAAAAGAGACGCAAGCAGGACTATTTGCCCAGCTGCTCGTATACGTTCGCCTTTTTGAGAATGCTCTCAACGGTTTTTGTGGGTTGAGCGCCTTCCTTTAGCCACTTCACAATAGCGGGAACTTCCAGGCGAGTTTCGTCTGTTCTGGGGTTGTAGAATCCTAGCTCTTCTAGGGGGCGACCATCGCGGCGGTCTTGGGAGCGCATGGCGACGATACGGTAGCTAACTTCGCGCTTTTTTCCGTAGCGCTTTAGGCGAATCTTGATCATTGGCAAAAATAATGACGGCTTAGCCGAACAGTTGATTTGGGCGGAAAGTTAATTCAGCTGCTTAGAGCACTCGATTTTAACACTCGCTGCGGACTTCAGACAAAGGGTTTGCTTTGTCTGGGTAAGAAAGGGTGCGATCGCAGCTATTCAGCTTAATAACGTGGTCTTTTGAACTCACTTGATTCTAATCTTCGTGGTCTTCGAACGGATCGCTGAGTTGCTTACTGGGCGGGCCAAAAGCGGTGTAGACCGCAAACAGCGTAAAGCCCCCAACGATGGTCGCCACCGATATGATAAGAACTGTTGCGGAATCTAAGGTTTCCATTTAGTTTTTTCCTGAATTTCCTCTATGATATTACAGAATATAAAGTAAAAGTTTATCTCTGGTCTTCCCCATGGCACAGCAAACAAAACTGGGCAATCTGCTAAAGCCCCTGAACTCTGAGTACGGTAAGGTGTCACCTGGCTGGGGCACAACTTACGTAATGGCCGTATTTATGGCGCTTTTCCTTGTATTCCTGCTAATTATCCTTCAGCTGTACAACTCTTCTCTCATCATTGAGAACGTAGATGTGGACTGGAGAAGCCTAGGTGGCTAGGTCCGGTCTGCCGCTGTAGGTCAAAGCAGCTCAGATGTTTGACAGAATATTTGAAAGGGGCAGGTGTGTAACAGCGCCTGCCCTTTATACTTTTAAGCAACGTTGCTAGAAAACTCAAAGAATGAACATCTTTGGAATTGGCCTGCCTGAGATGGGCCTGATTATGATTGTCGCCCTGTTGGTGTTTGGCCCGAAGAAGCTGCCAGAAATTGGTCGCAGCCTGGGCAAGGCGATGAAGGGCTTTCAAGATGCCTCGAAGGAATTTGAGAATGAGTTTAAGAAAGAGGCTGACCGGCTAGAGAAGACCGTAGCCGAGCCGATGAAGGCGACCTTGGAGAAGCCAAAAGCCATTGCGCCAGACAAAGCTTCTGCTCAGGCTGATGAGCCTGCTGAAGCAGAAATCGTAGAAGCGCCCGAAACTGCTGAAGAAACACAGTCGGCTTAGGCCTTAAAACTTTAGAGACACAATGACAGGGAAATCCCCAGCAGTAGCGGAAACGACTATCGTTATCCCGAGGTTAATTGTTGGCTTGGGCAATCCGGGTGCGAAGTACGACCGGACTCGTCACAACATTGGCTTCGAGATTGTAGATGCTCTGGCGAAAAGTTTGCCGGACGTTTCACTGGCTGCGAACAAGCGCTTTCAGGGCGAAACGGGCGAGTTTCGCAGTGCTGGCGAGCGGACGGTGGTGCTAAAGCCGACGACTTATATGAATAAGTCGGGGCAGTCGGTACGCGCGGTGCTGGACTGGTACAAGCTGGAGCCTACGGCGGTGCTGGTGGTGTATGACGATATGGATTTGCCGGTGGGGAAGCTGCGGATGCGCTTATCTGGCGGGGCTGGTGGTCACAATGGGATGAAGTCGATTATTTCGCACCTGGGTACGAAGGAATTTCCGCGTTTGCGGGTTGGGGTCGGCGCAGCGGATAAAGGTGCTGATGCTGATAGTGCGGTGGTTTCCCATGTGCTTGGCCGATTTTCGCCAGAAGATAGAAAAATCGTTGATGCCGTCATTCCGATGGCTGTGGACGCGATTGACTTTAGCTTGCGTAAAGGTGTGGAACGTTCGATGAATCTTTATAACGGTAGAGAGGTTGAGCTTTAAGAAGCTTTTTGTAAAAGCGCTTCTTTACGTTGATAGAAAAGCACTCCAACTCGGTGAATGTGCTCTACGACATTAGTATTCTCAATCTGTCTTAGTATCGACAGATCGAATAAGTAAGGTAGTAGTAGGTCATCAATTTTGTCTTCGATTCGCGTCAGTATTCGGTATGTCAGGCCTTTCCCGGTCAAAGTTAGGTCAATATCAGACCCGTTTCGGTAGTTCCCTTTTGCTCTAGAACCGTACAAAATCGCCGATTCTACTTCGGAATACTGCGCTAAGACACCTGTGATTTTGTCAATGGTTTGTGTGTTGAGTCCGCACTTTACTGACAGCTCTTCAATTTTCATGTTCATCTTGGATAGATTGCATCTTTGTACGTAAGGCGATAAATGCTTTGAAGTATTTGTGTCTGATGCTGTTTGCAATAGTTCTAGCAACATCTTGATTGTACGTATGGCTGGTGCGATTGCGGTCTTTGATCATATCCATCCACGCATCACCATCCTTGATGAGATCGAGATTGAACGATTTACGAGTGGCATCCTTAGAACCGTAGATGTTTTCTTGAGGATCTTTGTCTTTGAGAAAAGCCCTGAGGAGCTTCCAGGCAAGCTCATGTGTGTACTCAAATGCTTGAATTAAGCCTTGTTCTTCCAATTCATTGAGTTCTTGTCTGTCTATGAATTTTGTGAGCTGTGCCAGGCCTTTTTTGTAGCTATCAAATCTTTGTTCCCAGCGAATATCTAGATCGCTCATATGTTTGCGGTGGATTCACTACGTGTCCTGATGTATGTAGACCATATTCTCACACGCTTTCTTGTAGTTTTGGTGATGCGCCTTGGTCGGTTGCATAGCGTTTAGAATTAAGGAGTCGTTTGTGATGCTTTTAGACAGTATGGCTGAGTAATCATTTCATAGCAGTTTTTAGGGGAAGTAACCAAAGTGGACACAGCAATTATTCGCCAGGGTGAGCTGATGGGCCAGGGCATTATGGCCTACGAGACCACTGAAGAAGTTGGCCGGGTGGCGCATTTGCTGGTGGAGATGAAGGCGGCGAAGGTGGTGGGGCTGGTGTATAAAGTGCCGGGATTGATGGGGCGAAAGCAGGCTTTGGATTGGGACCAGCTGGTAAAGATTGGGGGCGATCGCATCGTCATCCAAACCGAAGTCCCCGAAGCGGTAGAGTCACAGCTCTCTGCAGGGCAAGACATTACCGACCTGGAAGTATGGACCGATGGCGGCGATCATATTGGCTGTGTGGTTGATGTTTGCTTCGATCAGCGTACGGGAAAGGTGCAACAGTATTTGTTTGCGCTCAAAGAGAAAGAGAAAGTCGCTAATGACGAGCAGCTGGTCGATGATGATGCAGACGATGAGCTGATTGCAGAGCTATTTGGGGAGGAGACTGAGGACGCTAGAAGCAAAGATAAAACGACGGTATTCGTGATCTTGCCGCAGGCGATTATTAGCGCGGGGCGTAAGCGAATGATGATTGCCGAAGAAGATGCCCAAAGGGCACAGCAGTACGATCATCCTCTGGATTTAGCAGCCTTGAGTGAAGCAGGCTTAGTCAACGGACCCGGCAATTTGAGTGAGCAACTGCCTGCTATGCCAACAGATTTGAATGAGCTGCTGCACAAAGGGCAATCGCTAGCGGGGCAGGTGGCCGGACGGGTGAAGCAAACGGCCAAGAAGCTGACGGATGAGCAGTTTGCGGACCGTGAGCTGGGCGAAGCAGGAACGCTGCCGGAGATTACGCAGCAGCTGCAAGAGAAGACGGATCAGGTGCGTCAGCAGATGCAGGAAAGGCTGGAGAAGGCGAAGGCGCGGGCTCAGGAACAGTTGGAGCAGAGTGATTTGGAAGAGCGGTTGGATAAGACGCTGGGCAAGACGGCGTTTGGGCGATCGCTTGGCAAGTCACTCAATAAACAGCTCGACCGGTTCAAGCGGCCTCAGCCGCCTACAGAGCCGATTGATGTGGAATCGTTTGAAGTGTGGGAAGACGATTGACCAGTTGCTCGAAGTTGAGTAATGAGCTGTTCAAAGTCTGCAAGGGCCTGCTCTCGATGGCCCATGGCAAAGTGAATCAGACAGCGAGTGGCATGGATTTCCTGCTTCAGGTTCGGCGAAAGGTTTGCGGCCTGTTCTATATTTGCGAGTGCGCCTTGCAGGTCGTTATTGCGGAGTCGTAGCTGAGCGCGATCGCTATACACAACTCCGTAGTCAGGCGATAGATCTATCGCCCCATCAAAGTCTGCAAGGGCCTGTTCAGATTGACCCAGCGATAGGTAAAGTAACCCGCGCTGATAGAGCGCATGGGCTGTCGGTGAAAGAGCAATGGCATTGGTGTAGTCGCTAATTGCGGCTTTGGGGTTGCCTTCGTTTGTCCGTTCCCTGGCGCGATGCCGGTAAAAGGCCGCATTGTTCAACGGCAGTTTATCGGTAATGTCGTCGTCGCTACTCGTTTGTTCACGACATGCGAATGAACCTGCACCATTCGATACGGCAGCGCGGTTAAAGTACAGTTCGGCGAGCTGTGGGTTGAGGGCGATCGCTCGGTCATAATCCACCGTGGCGCTGGCGCGATCGCCCAGCAGCAGGCGCACATTGCCTCGATTGCTATAGGCTTCTGCAAAGTCGCTTTTGAGGCGAATGGCCTGGTCGAAGTCAGCGCGGGCAGCTTCGAGCTGATGCTGATAAACGTGGGCGACGCCTCGGTGGTTGAAGGCTTCGGCGCAGGTGGGGATAGCGGTAATCGCGCGGGTGAGGTCTGTAATCGCTAGGCCAGGGTCACCATTGCGCAGGTAGGCAAAGCCTCGCCACAGGTAGCCCTGTACGAAGGTGGGATGGTGCGCCAGTGCCTGGTCGAAGTCGGCGATCGCTCCCTCAAAATCAGCCATGTCTAGCCGTAGCAGGCCACGGGCCCCGAAGCTTTGCGCCGAGCCGTTGGATCGCGTAATCCCCTGATCCAAATCAGCAAGGGCATAGATGTATTCGCCCAGGCGACGGTAGGCATTGCCTCGGTGAATATAGATTTCGGTGAGTTTGGTGATTAGCCACTCGGCGGGAATGGCTGATGAGGTGGGCGGCTGATGGATGAGGTGGGTAAAGTCAGCGATCGCACTTTTATAATTTTGCAAGCGACAAAACGCACAGCCGCGATGGTAAAAGCTTTGGGTTAGGGTCACTTCTACCGTAGCCACCTCTGCAAGGCTCATGGGTTGCTCGCTGATATTTAGAGGATTGGGTCGTGGGATGGATTGCAGAATTGCCGAAGCCACTTTGATGGCTTTGGTGAACTGGGCGATCGCCGCCTCAGGTGCCTGGCCTTTCACTAGCTTAATTCCCCTTGCCAGAAAGCTCTTAGCCTCTACCACTGTCTGTGGTAAAGGACTCACCCTTATGTCAGCTGCAAAATCAGCCGTCATCGCTAAAAATCTCTACAGTAGTGAGCCGAGCAGACACAAATCTCTTAAAAGCAAATTTGGGTAGATGCCTACCAGACTACGTCACCGGGCCCAATTTTCTCAACCGTACGAAAACCAGCCGAGAAGAAAGGAAATCAATAAAACAATTCATAACAACCTGACCCGAAAGCTGCTCCAAAATTCACGAGTGGCGACATCATCAATAAAAGTCTGTTTGAGTGAGTGATTTTAGACCTGTGAATACTGTTCGACATTCCAACGGCATTTTTGATGCTGATGTATTTACCCAACCAAGTAATGGCGATACGCTGAGCTGCTCTATTTTGGTGGCGGGTGGATCGACGGCTGCCTACAGTGCGGCTTTGACCGCGCTGCGGATGAGTGTGGATGTGTGCCTGGTGCAGCCAGAAAAAGTTGTGGGGGGCCAGTTTACGGCGCAGGGGCTGCCGGCGTCAGATGATGGTGATTTGCTAAAGCAGCAGGCCTCTTACAGCCAGGTCGATGGTGAAAAGTTTGCGATATCCAAGTCACAGCGCTGGTTTCGGCAGCGGCAACGGCAGCTACAGCCGGTGGCCGGTCGGCTACGGAATAATCCAGGCGGTGCCTGGGTATGCCCGATTACAACGACGCCTGTCGTGGCCGCCCAAGCGCTCAATGAACCGCTGGTGCCCTATCTGCAATCTGGGAAGCTGCGGCTGATTGCGGATAGCGAGCCGATGGAGGTGCTGATGGCCGAGACGGAAACTGCTGAAGGCCGGGCGGGTCGGCAGAAAGTTACGGGGGTGAAATTTCGGACTAAAAGCGGCGCTGTATTTACGGTGAATGCACCTGTGACGCTGGAGGCGACAGACTTTGGGGACTTGCTAGAGGTGGCGGATTTGCCGTCGCGGGTGGGGCAGGAGGCGCGTAGCGATACGGGCGAGGCGATTTTGCGAGAGGAGGCGATTCTGGCCTGCCAGCAGTCTTTTACATTCAACGTGCTGGTGGAGCATACGCCTGCGGGTAAAGGTGTGCAGATTCCGCCGCCAAAGGGATACAACAAAGACCTCTGGCTAGATCCCCACGAGTTTACGGGTCACTACTGGCGCAGACGTGGGCAAAGCTGGGAGAAGCGAGGGTTTTTCCATCCGTTTGGGATTTTTCGCTATCGGCGAGTATTGCGGCGAAAGCTAAATGAAAAGGCCGTCAGTGCTGGCGATGTATCGGCTATCAACTGGGGGACGTCTCCCCACCCAGATAAGGTGCAGTGCTGCGGGAATGACTTTCGCTTTGGGCATTTGATTGGGGTCAGCCGAGCGGAGCGCAAGGAATTGATTCAGCGTGCACGCGATCGCGCCCAGGCCTACATTTACTACCTACAAACCCACGGTGCCCCGGACCTCAAACCCAGAGGCGACCTCACCTGGACCGCTGATGGCATTAGCATAGAGCCCTACATTCGTGAAGCACGCCGGGGTATTGCCATCACCACCATTCGCCATGAGGACGTCGCCGAGCGATTTTTCCCAGACCAAGCCCGCGCCCGCTGCTTTGACGACAGCGTTGGCATCGGTCAGTATCACTACCTGGATCTGCATGGCAATTTGGTTGAGGGCCATATCACGCCAACTGGCAAAGACGTGGTGGCGCTGCCCTTTTCGCTACCGGCAAAGTCGCTGGTGCCGATGACTACTGATGGACTGGTGCTGTCTGCAAAAAGTATTGGGACCACGCACATCACCAACGCTGCTTACCGGATGCATCCGATGGAGTGGGCAATCGGGGAAGCCAGTGGCTTTCTGGCGGTATTCTCTGCCTGGACGGGAGAAGAGCCCCGCAAGATTGTGGAAACGCTGCCGCTATTGCGAAAGCTGCAGGGCTTTATGGCTCGCAACGGGGTGCCGTTGTTTTGGTTTGATGATGTGGCCCACGACGACCCAGATTTTGAGGCGATTCAGGTGATGGCGGCGACTGGGATTATCCGCAGTGAGAATGCGAATAATCTGCACTTTCGGCCCTACGGAAATGTGAACCGGGCGGTGGTGGCAACGGCGCTGGTGGGGCTGCTAAAGCTGGAGAAAATCAGTCCGCAAAGGCCTAGCTTCAGCGATGTGAAGCCGGGCGTGCACTGGGCCTATAGCAATATTGAAACGCTGAAGGCACAGGGGATGATTGCGGGTGTTGGGCGAGGCAAGTTTTCGCCGGATACGCCGATTACGCGGCGGCAGCTGTCTTATTTGTTAAGGGCGTCTGTGCCGCAGGCGTATGAGAAGGCGATCGCTGGTATCAAAACAGATAAAACGCCACTCAGTCGCCGGGAGCTGTCGAGGGCTTTTTATGAAGTGATGAAGGCGCGGCTAGGGATCTAGTTCGCTGGGCTTTCACATATGCGGAACGTTAAATCTGCTGTTCGTTCAGTATCTCTACACGGCTTTGGGGAATGGCCCGCGACGTAACTGGCACTCGCCCCGTCCGCATACAAATCCAGGCATGACGCAGCAGCAAGCCAGCATCTCCGGTTTGCGGATCGTCTAGGAAATAGGTATGCCCCAAACGGTCGTATTCGTTATTGAAGTCGTCACAGTCGATGGCGTACACATTTTTGGGGACTTTAGTCATGTGTTCGGGGCCGGTGTGTCCTAGCCTGCGAGACGCATTACTGCTGACGTTAGCGACCTTACTGGCCCGCAAAGCCAGGTCATCAGCGGCGTAATACACCACAACGTTGCGACTCATCGGTGGAATCACGCCCCCGGCGTGACCCGGTTCTAGCGTTTCATTGATAACGTCTGCAGCTGCCATAAATACATTGCGAAACAGTAAGGCAAGGCCGCTTTGGGGATAGTACTTGGCAGACTGTTGCAGTGCGCCGCGCAGCACTCGGTTACCCATGGAGTAGGCCAATACGTTGACCCTTTTGAGGCATGGATTTTCCAGGGTGCTATTTTCGTCCCGCCAGGAGAGGAACTTTTGTAGCAGGCGCATATAGGCCAGACCGCTGGCATCGGCGGATTTCTGGTCGTCGTAATAGTCTTGCACTCTGCCAAAGTCGTTGTCGCAGGGCCAGATCAGCGGAATGACCGCGATTTTGGGCGCTTTACCCGTGCCGCGTTGATTGACCTGATGAAGTGCGTCTAGCAGATTTTGTAGCTTTTCTGCTTGGTCAAAAGCCTGCTCGGGCAGCGTGGAAAATCCATGCAGAAAGAAAAGAATCTGATCGGCTTTGAGCGCTTTGAGCTCGTCAAAGAAGTTTGCGCTGCCGATTTCGGTGTATCCATATGGGCCGGTACGGCGGCAGCAGTAAAATGACTGCTCGGCCTGATTATTTTCTAGGACAAAGTTAATAGAGCGGGCAAGGCGAAAGTCCTCACCAGATGCTGGCAGCGGGGTCAGGCCCTGCTCCAACACACGGTTGGTTACAAATAGCATAGGAAAACTAAAGAAAAAGACGAGCGCTTCGTACTTTATTAGCGAAACTGTACTCGCGAAGCAGCCTTATCTCTACTATCAGGGGAATAGACTGCTTTTCTGCCATTTAGAATGATCTGTTATCTAAACTTTTCTGCTATCTAAAGCAGACTATCGATCGTAACGGCAAATAAAGCTGAGACTGCAGTGATACCCAGGCCAATGAAGGGATTTTGCCCCTGGTTGACAGCAAATGACGTGATCACGCCTGCGCCAAGTGCGGCGATAACGAGTGAAACGACCAGGTCTTTGCGGACATTGTTGTGCATGTATTGTGCCATCAGCGATGCAGCTGACAAGTGGAAATCTCCTTTCATACGCTATCACCTGGGTGGTGGCTATCTTTGGTCACTACAGCCTTTTTGTAATCAACTGTTTTAATGGGATAGCTTTCTTAATAGCCTTCTCATTTTTTGCTTGCTTTCCGGCCTGCTTATTCTGGCGCGGTATTGCCATCCTTGATCCAGCCTTCTTCGCCACTGCTGAGGATGATCTGTAGCCAGCCGCTTTCTTCGCCAATAACGGTAATAGATTCCTCGTAGCCAATGCCGCCAATGTTGCGGTAGTCCGTGCCAGGTCCGGAGCGCAGAATCAGGCCGACGGGCTGTGTGACATAAGCGCGGTAGCCGTCTTCCGGCTCTGGTTCAGGCTCGGGCTCGGGTTCTGGTTCAGGCTCGGGCTCGGGCTCGGGCTCGGGCTCAGGCTCAGGTTCGATGTCATCTGAATCATCGTTGGCAGCGGGTTCAGCGGCAACGGGCTGATCTTCTGGGCGGTCGTTTTCGTAGATGGGACGCTCGGGTGTTTCTGCCGAGCGAGCCATAAAGTAGCGAACCATGGAGGCCCCGGCCAGGGTCATAATCAGCATGGCCAGGATGATGCCCAGCACGAATTTGCTAAGCCCGAGTAAGAAATTTTTCATCGCCATGAGTAGAGGACTATCAGAGTCCTATGGTTATATCGCGAAGAGTGCGATCGGTAAACCCTCTGACTGATAGTTTGTCAAGCGCCCCACTAGACATGGCTTAAGATCAGGCATTGTCCTTGCGCTGCTGGTCGATGCGTTCTGCTAGTGGTGTCTGGCGTGAGGCCATGCGAGCGCGCCCGGCGGCGGCCCAGTCCTGGAGGGCTTCTATTTGCTGTTGGGCGGTGCGGGCGAGTGGAATAATTTGGCTGACGGCTTCTAGCACGTCGTCGCTGGTGAAGTCGCGGTTTTGGCTGAAGCCGATGTGCATGGCTTCAATGATTGACTGCTCAATTTCTGCGCCAGAGAAATCGGGGGTTTCGTAGGCAAGGCGCTTTAGGTCGTAGCTGGCCAGGTTGTGGGGCCGCAGGCGAGAAAGGTGAACGGAGAAAATAGCCTGGCGCTCTTCCTGGCTGGGCAGGCCGACGAAAAATATTTCGTCGAAGCGGCCCCGACGTAGCATTTCGGGGGGCAGGGCCTGGATGTTGTTGGCAGTAGCTACAACGAATACTGGGGAGGACTTTTCGGCTAGCCAGGTGATGAAGGTGCCGAATACGCGGCTGGTGGTGCCCGAATCGCCCCGACCGTCGAATCCCGCAAAGGCTTTATCGATTTCGTCAATCCACAGGATGCAGGGGGCGAGGGCTTCTGCCAGCTGAATCATCTGCCGGGTGCGCGATTCGGATTCGCCGACCAGGCCGCCGAAAAGCCTGCCCACATCTAGCCGCAGCAGCGGTAGGTGCCAGTGGTGGGCGATCGCTTTCGCGGTCAGTGACTTCCCGGTCCCCTGTATCCCCACCAGCATCAACCCCCTAGGATGGGGCAGTCCATACTGCCTGGCCCGCTGAGAAAACGCTCCGCCCCGCTTCATCAGCCAATCTTTCAGGCTATCGAGTCCGCCAATATCTGAAATTTTCTCACTAGCCGGGTAAAACTCTAGAATTTGGGTTTGGCGAATGGTCTGACGCTTTTCTTCCAGGATGAGATCGATGTCGCCGGGTTCGAAGGTGCCGTGGGCGGCGATGCCCCTGGCCAGGACACGGCGAATGCGCTCCAGGGCCAATCCCTGACAGGAGCGCACCAGCTCGTCAGTATCGCGAGCAGAGAGCTGACTGCCGGTGGCGCTGAGGATTTGCTCGACCTCTGTGCGAATTTCACTGACATCGGGCAAAGGAAATTCCAGAACGGTGATAATGCTGCTGAGCTCATCTGGAACGGTGAGTTCTGCGGAGAGGATAACGACGTTTTTGGGCTGAGATTTGAGCAGCTTTAGTAAGTTCCGCAGCTTGCGAGAGATTCCAATATCGTCTAGAAAGCGGTGGAAGTCGCGCAGGATGAAGATGGCAGCGGCTGAAGCAGGCACTTTTTCGATCAGCTCAAGCGCTTGCAGTGGGTTGCGACGGCCAAATCCATTGTCTGTGGGGTTGCCCTGGTAGCCGTCGATGTAGTCCCAGGTGTACACGGCGCGATTACTGAGGTCTTGTGCGACGGCTGCGATCGCCATTTCGGCCCGTTCTTCTTCGCGGGTAGGAATGTAGATGAGTGGATAGCGCGATCGCACCAACAGGCTCAGCTCTTCTCGAAAGTTCATAGGGCCGCTCGGGGGTAGGGAGTGGGCTTCGGCTACGCTCAGCCGCCGGAAAGATGGGGGCGATGCCCTGAGCAGAGTCGAAGGGGATGGGGGAGTATGTTAGCGTTCTGTTGTCTTTAGTTTTCTGTTATCTACATTATGCTCAAGCTCTATGGCCATCCACTTTCTGGAAATGCCTATAAGGTTAAGCTGCTACTGGCATTTCTAGGACTGGATTACGCAAATATTGATGTGGCGCTAGAGCAAGGGGCGCATCAGCAGCCTGAATTTCTGGCCCTTAATCCCTTCGCTCAAGTGCCTGTGCTGGTCGACGGCAATACGGTACTGGCCGATGCCCAGGCGATTTTGGTGTATCTGGCGCGTCAGTACGGCAATGACGATGCCGATAGCTGGCTACCCTTGGCACCGCTGCCCATGGCAAAAGTGATGCGCTGGCTGTCCACCACTGCAGGTGAAGTGCGTCAGGGCCCTGAATTTGCCCGGCTCTACCATCTGTTTGGAATCACGACTATCGACAGCGAGCAAACCGCCAAAAAATCGGCCTTTATTTTGGACCAGCTGAATCAGCACCTGACGCCCAGGGACTGGCTGGCGTGCGATCGCCTCACCATTGCAGACGTGGCCACCTTTCCCTACATCGCCCTCGCACGCGATGGGCAGGTGCCGCTAGATGAGTACCCTCAGGTGCTGAGCTGGATTGAGCGAATAAAGCAGCAGCCGGGGTTTGTGGGGATGCCGGGCATCTAGTCAGACAGCTGCTGCTTCAGGTTAGAAAGCGCCGCCCATCGATGATCTACCGCCACGGCGGGCGGGTTGCTGGTAATTTCGATGCCCTGACAGTCCGCATTGCAAATTTGCTTTTGTGGAATCGCCAGGCACATCTGCTCATAGAGCCACTCATCGGGCTTAAAGTAGCCCTGTGGCGCGAGCGATTCTACCAAATCCTCTAGCTCGACTTCTTTTTCTAGCAGGTCTTCTGGCTGTGAGTCTTCTAGCCACAGGATTTCGGAGGTATTTACCTGAATGCGGGTGTTGTAGCTTTGCAGGCAGCGATCGCACTCCAGGGTCATAATCGCCCCTGCCTCGGCGCTTACTTCCAAAAACGTGCCTCGGTGAGCCACGCGCATTTCACCTTTCACAGGTGTCAGCGTTTGCAGGTCCAGTAGATGCTCTGCGACATCAATTGCCAGCGTCTTGTGGGGCGCATTCAAAATCTGCGGAATATGGATGGGTCTCATCGTCTTGATACAGAGAGAATAGATCGACAGCTTCTAGCGTTACTCCTCTGAGCCCCCATCCTCTGAGCCCGCATCCTCTGAGCCCGCATCCTCTGAGTCCGCATCATCTACCTTGGCGTCGACGAGCTTGACAACCAGGTGGCGTTCGGGTTCACGACCTCGGCTGAAGGTTTCTATTTGTGGGTATTCGCTCATTAGGCCATGCACCTGTCTACGCTCTGCGGAAGATAGCCCCTTAATTTCGTGCTCTGACTGACCGTTGTTCAGAACTTCAGCGGCGGCTTCTTCGGCGAGGGCCTTGAGTTCGGCCTGACGCTTCTTACGGTAGCCGTTGATCTCAATGGTGTAGGAGTGCTGCTCAGCCTTCTCTACCTTCATGTTCAAAATAGTGTTTGCCAGGTACTGAATGGAATCGAGAACGTCGCCACGATTCCCAATCAGCGTTTCAATCTCCTCTGCTGACAGGTTGGCTGTATCGATGGTTAGCCAGTAGCTATCATCACCCAGGTCTCCAGTGGTTTGATTACCGCTAACGCTGGCGTCTAGGCCCTGCAGGGTTAGCAGTTTTTCTAGCCAGCTGATGCTCTTTTCCATGTTCTTCGCCCAGGTGCTCTGTGGAGTCTTATATTTTACGCAACACTTATATTATCAAGCTCTCTGGCGTTCTTTTTGCTTTCCTTTGGAATCTCTTTGCATAGACTCTTTGCATAGATAGGTTCACGGATGAACTGCACCTGCCTGGCTTTGAATTACGGAGAGCGCGAAAACTGAACCCTGAGCGGAGTCGTAGGCTTAGCCTTCTCGTAGAGTAGGGTGGCCGGAATGTGCCTGAGATCTTTGGCTGGGTTGTGACTTCGACACTTCGACTACGCTCAGTACATCGCTCCGCTCAGTCAGCGGTCAGTGATCGGCACACGAGGGGTGAGCGTAGCCGAATCCCCGACTCCGCTCAGCCAGCGGGAGGTGCTGGCTGAAGGAAGATGCCTATGCTGTAAATTGACGACCCAATCGTACAAAAAAGAGTCTCCCTGATATTTGCATACCAGAGAGACTCTTGAAGAAGTTGATTGTGCAGCTATTTCGAGGCCTTCTTCTTAGAAGCCTGTTTCTTAGCACCGGCTTTACTGCCATTAGACTTGGCATTAGTCGTAGCCTTCGCCGATTTGGCCTTATTCCCTTTCGACTTAGACCCTTTGTTAGTCTCTGCCTTAGCCGCTCGCTTCGCCGCACCCGGCTCAAAGGCCAGCTTGCTGCGGTCTTCAGCGCTGCCTTGGCCCGCAGCTTTAGCCTGAGCGTCAACCAGCTTCTGCAAATTCTCGGGTAGGGGCTCTCTAGAAAGAATGAAGGACTGCACCGTTTGGAAAACGTTCGCAATCACCATGTACATCAGCACACCCGCTGGCAATGGGAAAAAGAGGAACATCCCAGAGAAGATGATAGGGGTGAATTTGGCGATCGCCTGCTGCTGATCGTTTTCACCGTCCGGGCTAGCAGCGTTGCCCGAGTTTGTAACCTGCTGAGACACATACAGGCTAATACCAAAGAACACGATCATCCCCAGGATGTCCCAGTGAATTGCACCGTCCTCGCCCGTTACGCCAATTCGACCCAGCTTCTCGATAAAGAGAAAGCCTTTGTCAGCAGCTAATCCGGGAATTTTCGCCTGAATAGTGACATCGCCAGGGGCCAGTGCCTTGATGGTGCCATCTGGCTGAACAGCAACCAGATCTTGCCCTTTTGTAATTTCCCACTCAGGGGTAATATCGACGCCTTCTTCCTTATATTCCGCAGCAAGCTCGTCTAAAGACTTGTCATCTACTGAGCGCAGCTCGATTTGAGTGGTGTTACCCACCGCTAGCTGGCTACCGGTGGGTACAACAGTCCCCACGCGAAAGTGCTCACCATCAGCGACAAAAATGTTGCTGGGCTTAGTGACTAGGGGCGCTTGCTCTACCTGCTCAATGGCCTCCTGGGGAACCAGCTTCAGGTTTACCGGCAAGTTCACATCGGCAAACGGCGATCCTCGCAGCGTTGCAAACAGCGCAAACAGAATGGGCATTTGTAAAACAACCGGGAAGCAGCCTGCCAGCGGGTTACCAAATTCAGAGTAGAGCCCTTTAATTTCTTCTTGCTGCTTCACCGGGTCATCTTTGTAGCGCTCTTTGACCTCGGCCATGCGCTTTTGCATGATCGGGTTGGCAACCTTCATCTTTCGCATATTGCGAATAGAACCCGCATTGAGCGGATACAGCGCAAAACGAATGACTAAGGTGAGGGCGACAATTGCCAGCCCGTAGCTGGGCACAATCCCATAGAAAAAATCCAGGATTGGCAGCATTACGTTGTTTGAAAGAAAGCCGATACCGAAGTCCATGCGCGCTCTTATATGAAGGCTATTTAGTCTAATTTATCTGAATGTTGGGGGTGTTGGTGGATAAACCTGCACCAATTTCGCCGATTGGTCTGTTTGGCAGCTAGGCAGAGTACGGTAAACCGAAGCGCCAGCCGTACTCTGATGAGACAACATACCGGAGATAACGAACGGTCTACGCGGCGCCGACTGCACCACTAGCAACCTTTGCCTGGGGTGAAACTTTGTCGGTCACGTAGTCAAATACGTCTCTGAAGTTAGGCACTGCGCGCAGCTCAATGCGACTGCCGTCTTTGAGGGTAAAGACCATGTCGCCCCACGCCCCCAGTCCACGGGGCACGGTGACCACTTTGGCAATTTCACCGTAAATGATGTCGATGCGATCACGTCCCATCCAGCCACTTGTGATCGAAATCCGTCTGCTAGTAATCCGGTAGCGTAACCACAGCGCTCGGACAAGCGCACCCACCGTCAAAGGTATACAGATAATTGTGAAGGCCAGAGCGATATTGAAAATCAGCTCCCCAACGTGCGGACCACCTTCGTAATACAAGTCTTCTTTAACGGCCATGAAAATACCTCTTTTGTGTTCGGCAGCGGCGTAAACCCTACGACGGTTTACCTACCGAATAGCTAACTTTTGTAACAGATATTCTAATTCTCTCAAAAAATCGTCAAAACTGCACTCTACCGCAGGAGGTCTTACCACAATTACCAGCTGCCATCGGGGGTCAATGCTCAAAAACTGCTGGTGAATAATCGCTTTGAGCTGGCGCTTAATCCGATTGCGAACCACTGCTCGTTTACTCACCTTTCGACTGATTGAGATGCCAAAGCGGGGGCCATTGACTTTCCCTGGTTTTGCAGCTGACTCTGACGTAGCCGCACGCAACAAAGGCGCAGATGAAACCCCACCTACGCGCTTGCTTTTTCTTTTATCCGACTTTGTCTTGTCCGCTGTTGACAGCTTAGAGATAACAGATTTAGAGGTAAGCTTTAGAGCCCTCATCGCGAGGTTAGGCGTCGCAGCTCGCTTTCCCTTGCGGTAAACTCGGCTGAAATCTCGCGATGCGCGTAGCCGATTGTGTCGTGGAAGGGCCACAGCTACAAAACTCCCTTTGCAACGCGTTCATCTAGCTAACAGACAGACGAGCGCGGCCTTTGCTCCGACGAGCCTTGATCACGCTGCGGCCATTTTTGGTGCGCATTCTGGCGCGAAAGCCAGAAACACGCTTACGCTTGCGGGAAGTACCGCCAAGGGTGCGCTTTGTCATGGGTTGAAGTCTCCTGCTGCTACGGTCTTAATATTGTTGTGCTGCCTGCATGTCAGCTAATGTTTCGAGTACAGGCAAGCACGGACTCTATACTTTACCGACACTGGCTGTCCAATGCAACCCTAGTCTTCTTCTGCAACCAGTAGCTCCCAGGTACCTAGGTATCTAGGCAGTACGTCACCCTGCGACTCTACCTGTAGGTTGAAGCGGTGCATGCCAAAGCGATTGGGGTTGCGAACGCCAGCCATATTGATGACAAAACTGGTGTCAGCTGGAATAGACTCAGCCAGGTAAATTTCAATCTGACTGGATTCTGGAATCCACACCACTTCTTCTACCGGAATCTCGGTACCGCCGCGACCGCGACCCCTAAAGACCTGAATTTGATCGGTATCAAATGAGCCACGACGGTTGGTAAATGCTTCGGGGTAGCTGATTTTGAGTGCAGAGACGGCTCTTTCCATGCGAGTGCCAGGGACCCGCAGGTTGTAGTAAGCCCGAGGACTGCGGGGCTCGTTATTCCGCAGGGTGTAAGGGAGCCGAAAGTTGGAATCAACGCCGCCGAAGATGGTCAGGCCCTGGTTGGTCTGTGCAAAGCTAGGCCCTGCAGGCAGTGTGGATAGCGTGGTGGCGATCGCCGCCCCAGAAAGGGCTAATCCTGACAACAACCGAAACATAGAACGCTTAGCAGACATTCGCAATGACTCCTCAAACAAAAGGGTGTGATTAAAAATCTAGACAAAAAGAAATTGAGCATCCCTTAAGCTGGCAAGCCGGGCATGTGAGGCTGAACATGCACAGCCTAAGCGTGTGCGCGGTTGCAAATCTTAATAAGACGCTTTTCTTATATTACGTCTAACACTGCGAAAAGTGTACGCGCGTCCGCAGGTGGACGGTTTCTGAACTGAATTGGGATCGGGCAGTATGCATCTGTTTCACCACTCGGCTTGGGACATAGCATCAGCCTTTACAACGACCGGGATCGGTGGCGGCCTTTGTAAAGGCCTTCAAAAACTTTTACGAACAGAGGTCAACCTTTGTTGTGGGGACTACCCGGCTCTATTTCTCTTCTGCCAAGATTTAAACTGCCTTGTTCACATTAGGAGATGCCATGACCCTGGCAATAGATAAGGACGTTTCGCAGGCGAATGAGCCTAATTCCAAACGCCCTAAAAAAATTGGTGTGCCAAAGGAAATCGCTGACGGCGAGCGCCGTGTTGCAGCGACCCCTGCCACTGTCAAAAAGCTACAAAAGCTGGGCTTCGACGTCATCGTGGAGCATGACGCGGGTGCAGCAGCTAGCTTTAGCGACGATGCCTACCGCGAAGCTGGTTGCGACGTTGTCTATACGGCCACCGATTTGTGGGAGCAGGCCGACGTCGTCTTGAAGGTGCAGCCCCCACAAAGTCACCCCAATGGTCTGCATGAGGCAGACATGCTAGGGGCTCATCAGGCACTGATTAGTTTCATTTGGCCCGCTCAAAACAAGGCGCTGGTAGACCACCTTTCAAACCGTCAGGCAACAGTACTGGCAATGGACGCGGTGCCGCGCATTAGCCGAGCGCAGAAGATGGACGCGCTCAGCTCTATGGCGAATATCGCTGGCTACAGAGCTGTGATCGAGGCTGCCAATCAATTCGGGCGTTTCTTTACCGGACAGATCACCGCAGCAGGTAAGGTGCCACCCGCAAAAGTACTGGTTATCGGCGCAGGTGTTGCAGGCCTGGCAGCTATTGGCGCGGCGAAGAGCCTCGGCGCGATTGTGCGATCTTTCGATACGCGGCCCGTGGTGAAAGAGCAGGTAGAAAGCCTAGGCGCAGAATTTTTGGAGCTGACGTTTGAGGAAGACGGCACGGGTAGCGGTGGCTATGCCAAGACCATGAGCCCCGAGTTTATCGCGGCTGAAATGGAGCTGTTTGCCGAGCAGGCCAAAGATGTTGACATTATTATCACGACGGCGCTGATTCCGGGCAAACGCGCGCCGTTGCTAATTACCAAAGAAACCGCAGAAAGCATGAAGGCGGGCTCGGTGATCGTTGATATGGCGGCAGAGCAGGGCGGTAACTGCGCGGTCACTAAGCCGGGTGAAGTGTATGTGCACAACGGCGTTACGGTTGTGGGCATTACCGACTTCCCTAGCCGCATGGCGAGCCAGGCCAGCCAGCTATATGGCACGAACCTGTACCACCTGCTTAGCGACATGGGCGGCTCGGAAGATTACAAGGTGGACTTTGAAGATGAGGCCGTGCGTGGGGCACTAATCACTCACGCAGGTGAGGTTACCTGGCCCGCACCAAAGCCAGAGAAGCCCCCTGCACCGCCTGCACCTGCGGCTAAGCCTGCGGCGGTTGTGGAGGCGATCGCACCCGAAAAAGAACCTTCTGGTGTTACCAAAGCGATCGGTCTGATCGCCCTGGCCTGTGGCGTCATTGCTATTGGCCTGAGCGCACCAGCGTCTTTCCTCTCGCATTTCACGGTGTTTATCCTGGCTTGCTTTGTGGGCTGGCAGGTGATCTGGAATGTGAGCCCATCGCTGCATACACCGCTGATGAGTGTGACCAATGCGATTAGCGGCATCATTATCTTGGGCGGACTGCTACAGCTGAATGGCACTGCTGTGGGTGGCGGGTTGAGCGCAACGACAATTTTGGGTGCGATCGCTATCCTAGTCGGCACCATCAACATCTCCGGCGGCTTCCTGGTTACCCAGCGCATGCTCAAGATGTTCCGCAAGTAACGACCTGTCAGAACACAAGACCGCTTCAGAAGAACTCAAGGAATTTATTCAATGTCCAACAATCTTGTGACGGTCGCTTACATTGCGGCCATCGTCTTATTTATTTTGAGTCTGGGAGGATTGTCCAACCAGGAAACGGCTAAGCGAGGAAACCTCTACGGCATCATCGGTATGGCCCTGGCCATCGGTGCAACCGCGTTCGGTGCAGGTGTCACTAACTATGGTGTGCTGCTTGCGGTGATTATTCCTGGCGTGATCATCGGCGCGTTTTTGGCCTCACGGGTAGAAATGACTGAAATGCCTGAGCTGGTCGCTGTGCTGCACAGCTTTGTTGGCTTAGCTGCGGTGCTCGTCGGCATCGGTAACTACTTGCAGCCAGAGTCTGGCCTGGTAGGCGCAGAAGAAACCATTCACATGATCGAAATCTATGTGGGTGTGTTTATTGGCGCGGTTACTTTCACTGGCTCGGTGGTTGCTTTCGGTAAGCTGAAGGCAATTATCAGCAGCAAGCCGCTTATGCTACCGGCTCGGCATTTGCTAAATATCGGATTGCTAGTGGGCACGGTCGCCTTGGGCTTTGTATTTATGAGCGCAGAAGGCACCGCTGGACTGCCTGCATTGCTAGGCATGTGTGGTTTGGCTGGCTTGCTCGGTATGCACCTGGTTGCCGCGATTGGCGGCGCAGATATGCCGGTGGTTATCTCCATGCTTAATAGCTATTCTGGCTGGGCGGCAGCGGCAGCGGGCTTTATGCTCTCGAATGATTTGCTGATTGTGACCGGTGCGCTGGTCGGCAGTAGTGGTGCGATTCTCAGCATCATTATGTGTCAGGCGATGAACCGCTCCTTTATTAGCGTGATTTTAGGTGGATTCGGTCAGGGTGCTACGAAGCAGAGTGCGGGTAGTTCTGCACCCGGTGGTACGGCAACTTCTGCAACCGTGGAAGAGACTGTAGAGCTGCTAAACGATGCTGGTAGCGTGATTATTACGCCTGGCTACGGGATGGCAGTGGCGCAGGCCCAGCACGCGGTGGCTGATATTACGAAGATTTTGCGCGATCGCGGTGTCAATGTCCGCTTTGGCATTCATCCAGTAGCCGGTCGCTTGCCCGGTCACATGAATGTACTGCTCGCAGAAGCCAACGTGCCTTACGATGTCGTCCTGGAAATGGACGAAATCAATGAGGACTTTGGTGAGACAGATGTGGTGCTGGTGATTGGTGCCAATGACACTGTGAACCCTAGCGCGATGGAAGACCCTACGAGCCCAATTGCGGGTATGCCCGTACTGGAAGTGTGGAATGCGGCTAACGTGGTCGTGATGAAGCGTAGCCTATCAGTAGGCTACGCGGGTGTGGATAATCCTTTGTTCTACAAAGACAACACGCAGATGCTGTTTGGCGATGCGAAGGCGAATGTGTCGGCCATTCTGGCTGAGATGCAGAAGGCGAAAGTCCCTGCGATGGCAGGCGCTCGCTAAACCTTCCATGCATTGCAACAGTCCAGTACTGCAATAGCACGTTAATAACCAAAAAGTTCCTGAGTGATGCATCACTCAGGAACTTTTTGTATGTGTAAGATCATTTGCCTTTGCCGGATGGCATAAATCGCTTATGAATAAAGAAATTGATAAGTTCGTGATCTGAGTGCTATCGCCTAGGGGATATAACGGGAAAACTTGTAATGTCAACGGCTTATTTATTACCTGTGTGAACAATACAGGTACCGAAAAACCCGTACGATAGCGTAGGTCAGACTTTTACGGGATGTGGTGATTGAGAGTATGGCTAAGATGCGGCAGCGGCGATCGCTGACCAGAAAAATGCGAATGCGGCGGTTATATCGCCATCAAAGCCCAGCAATGCGATTTAGACGGGCTTTTTCTAGATTTTTTAACAGTAGCTGGAAACCGGGCGCGGCCTGTTTTGGGCTGCTGTCGGGGGCGATCGCAGCCACGCTGCCGACCACCTGGTGGACATTACCGAGTTTGTTGGGGTTTGCTGCAAAGGCGATCGCTACTCTCTGCTTGGCAGTGATGCCAATCGCCTTTGCCTGCTTACTAGGTTCCACCATTTGGAACCTGGCAAAGCGACGGTGGTGGCGCGGCGGCATCAGCTGCACCTTGCTAATCTTATTTCTAAGTTCAGTCACCACCTCTGCGCTTCAGCTCCTTCTCTTCGTAAGAGCCGACGGCATCTAAGGAAAGTAACTGAACCGATAGATCTTTAGCTACGATTAGTGCAACGTACTTTCGCGTTCTATTTCGTCATGGTACAAACGCCTCTCAAACCGATAACCCTGGAAGACTTTCTACAGCGGCCAGAGACAAAGCCTGCCAGTGAGTTTATCGACGGCCAAGTTATTCAAAAGCCGATGCCCAAAGCAGCCCATAGCGGTATACAAACAGATCTGGCCTCTGCTATCAACGCCAGTATTCGCAGTACCAGAACAGGCAGGGCTTTCAACGAATTGAGATGTACATTTGGCGGTAGTTCGATTGTGCCTGATATTGCTGTTTTGCCGTGGGCAGATATTCCTCGGAGCGACAACGGAGAGCTGTCGGGTGAGCTATTGTCTTCACCAACCTGGATGATCGAAATTTTATCGCCCGGTCAAAGCCAGTCAAAAGTTGTCAAAAAAATATTGCGAGCCATAGAATTTGGTACGCAAATGGGATGGCTAATTGACCCGGCAGAGAAGTGTGTGTTTGTTTATTGGCCAGATTTGCCGCCTGCTTTCTACGAAGAACCAACCGCCAAAATACCTGTTGTAGACTTTGCTTCAGCGTTTAGCCTAACGGTCCAAGACCTGATCAATTGGCTCTACGATTAGTCAGAGATTATTTGCCCTTTCCACCCCTGCTTAAGATACAAAGCAAAAAGTCCCAGAGAATTACACGATTCTCTGGGACTTTTTTTCACGAACTTGTTTAGCGTAGTTGCTGGTGGGTTAGCAACCTAAGCAATTGGCCAGTAACTGCGCTAACGCGAAATTAAACAGCGGCAGCTGTCTTAACTTTTGCATCGAGTTCGCCAGCAGCGTACTTGTCAGCAAAGATTTCAACGCCAGCCTGCTTGATCTTGCCAGCCTGACCAGCCGCGCCAAACTTCTCGTAGCGATCGGTACATACTTGCTGCATGTACTTGATAGAAGGCTTGAGGAAGTGGCGAGGGTCAAAGTTCTTAGGATCCGCTTCAGCCGCTTCGCGAATGGCAGCAGTGATGGCCAAACGGTTGTCGGTGTCGATGTTCACTTTGCGAACGCCGTTCTTGATGCCTTTTTGAATCTCTTCGACAGGGACGCCGTAGGTTTCAGGAATTGCACCGCCGTGAGCGTTAATCATCTCTAGCCACTTCTGAGGCACAGAAGAAGAGCCATGCATGACTAGGTGAGTATTTGGCAGGCGCTTGTGAATTTCTGCAATTCTGTCAATCGCCAAAATTTCGCCAGTAGGCTTGCGAGTGAATTTGTACGCGCCGTGGCTGGTGCCAATGGCAACAGCAAGAGCATCTACCTGAGTAGCTTCTACAAACTGAGCTGCTTCCTCGGGGTCAGTAAGCAACTGGTCTTTGTCGAGTGCACCTTCAAAACCGTGGCCGTCTTCAGCTTCACCTTTACCAGTTTCGAGTGAACCGAGGCAACCTAGCTCGCCTTCTACACTGGCGCCCACAGAGTGAGCTACCTGCACCACTTTGCGAGTGACATCTACGTTGTACTCGAAGCTAGCAGGGGTTTTGGCGTCTTCTTCTAAGGAGCCATCCATCATGACGCTAGTAAAGCCGTTGCGAATGGCTGAGTAGCAGGTTGCAGGGCCGTTACCGTGGTCTTGGTGCATCACGATGGGGATATGGGGATAGGTCTCTACCGCAGCCATTACCAGGTGACGCAAGAACTTTTCGCCTGCGTACTTACGCGCACCGCGAGAAGCCTGCAAAATTACAGGGCTGTTTGTTGCGTCAGCAGCCTGCATGATCGAAATGATCTGCTCCATGTTGTTGACGTTAAAAGCTGGAATCCCGTAGCCTTCTTCCGCTGCGTGATCGAGTAGCAGCCTCATAGGTACAAGCGCCATTCCATATCCTCCTAATATTTTCGTGCCTTTTTTGGCTCACCGTTTCGCTGTGCTGAAGTGTTACCTAAAGTTGCGATAGGTGTAAATTCTTATCAATTCAATAGTAAGTCAAAAGATTGCGCTGTGGCGATTTGTTTTGTCAAAGCCGCGTTTGCACGACGTGGGATGGCAGTGTGCTTCGCAAGCAGAACCTTGTGAATAAAGGCTAGGGCGTCGTTGCCGCATTGATGCTTTGTTTTTTCTTTTGTCGTAAGTAATCACGGGCTAAGCGCCTACACAAAAAATGCCGCTTCCTTTTACAGAAGGCGGCATTTCTTTAGGTGGATTGAGAAAAAAATGGGTCGCCTGGGATTCGAACCCAGGACCAGTCGGTTAAAAGCCGAATGCTCTACCACTGAGCTAGCGACCCCCATGTTTTAGTTTCAGGCTTAGCCTTTTGTAAACTCTGAAAGTGTTTACAGATAACGTGTCAGGCGTTTTGTACAACTGTCACGGTAATCAAATGTAGCATATGAACCGAACGGTATTGTAAAAAACTTTTGGGGCCTGAAATTATGCGCCAGATTATTCTTTTGCTGTGTTGGTTTCAGTGATGGCTTCGATGTATTGCGTGTCGATTAAAAATGACCCACGCTCGAAGCGGACGCCCAGATAGCCGCCGGGTTTGCGGCTGATGATGGTGCCTTCTTCGCCGATGGAGACTAGGTCGGGTGGGCGAAGCATGGGCATGGTTTCGGCGCTTTTGAGGAAGGGCGGGAGGGTGTGGATGCGGATGCGATCGCCCACGTTAAAGGAAGGATTACTCATAGAGGTGTTTTGTGAGAAATAAGTAATTTATTCAAGGATCTGGCCAATCCTAAAAACGTGACCATCAGGATGGCGCAGGTGACACTCGCGCAGGTTCCAGGGCACATCAGTCGGAGGAAAGACTACTTCAATACCAGCTGCTGTTGCGGTGCGATGCACTGCATTTACATCATCTACAAAAATAGAGAGCCAGACACCTTTGTCTTGTGTTTCATCGCCGTTGGGTCCAAAGGTTTGCTGATTATTTCCTTTGCCGCGTCCGCCCTGGCTATTCAGACTGAGAAAGATTTGCTGCTCTTCACCAATCCCAACAGCACCAAAGCTAGGTGGGTCGCCCCAGTCCCAGAGCTTTTGCCAGCCGAGCTTTTCGAACCACTGAATGCTTTCAGCTAGGCTAGAAACGTTAAGAATAGGTGTGATGCATTGAACATTCATACTACTGGCTCGCGATAAACAAAGCGTATGGGTTAGGGGACTTGCCAGATGCGGGCGTGATATTTTTCTGGCTGGGCATAGGGGTCAGGTGCTGGCGTTTCGTGGCTATGAGGGTGGTGACCATGAGCATGGTTGTGGCTATGTCCGGCTGCATGATGCAAGTCGTCTGTAGTCGCCGCAAGGCGGAATTTGCAGGCTTCGCAATTCATGGCGATGGTGCCTTGCTGAGTTTCAATTTCGCGATCGCGCAGCACTCGAATCAGCTGCGGATGAATGCCCATTTCAGGTAGGGTGACGATTTCTATGGTGGGGTGGAGGGCTTGTTGCTGGGTGGCGATCGCCCCAATTTTCTCCATCAGTACGCCCGTAAACATAAAGTACGGCAGCACGATAATCCGCTTGGGCTCGTATAGCCGAGCGCGCCGAAAGCCTTCTTCTAACCGAGGATGCGTAATGCCAATAAAGCAGGTCTCTACGGTGTGGTAATCACTGCCTTCCCAAATCATTCGGGCAAGCTTGTACACGTCGCCGTTGGCATCTGGGTCGCTAGAGCCTCTGCCAATAAAGAGCAAGGTGGTGTCTTTCCTGGCAATTCCTTGAGGATTGTGCTCGGGCTGGTCGAGTAGTGCCAGGCGAGCTTTCCACAGATCAAAAATCGCTGGGGTAATGCCAAAGTGTCGCCCGTAGTGAAAGCTCAGTTCAATATTTTGGTCTGCATAGCGGGCCTTTGCTTTATCGAGTTCGCCAGTGACGTCAAACTTGTTGTGGCGGGCGGCGAACAAAAGGATGGGTAAAACGGAAATATCCGTGTAGCCCTGCGCTACGCACTGGTCAACGCCTTCTTGGATGCTGGGGCCAGTGAGTTCTAAGAAGCAGGGAATCACCGGACGCGACGGGTCTAGCTGGTGATAGAGTTTGCCAAAGTCGAGCAGGTCCTGGCGACCTTTAGGATTGCGGGTGCCATGACCTACCATCAGCAGCGGACGCTGGACGGGAAGTGGCGGCAGGTGAAGCTGCGGCAAGTGCAGTGCGTTGACTGCTGATTGGGCATCGGGTGGCAGGTTGGCGGCGCTTGTGTTGTCTAAATTGTTATTAGCAACTCGTGGGCGCTGTTCAGTATGCTGTGATGCTTTATTTGGCGCAATATCGGGCAAAGATTGAGCAGTGAGCGTGTCGGATGTTTGAATGAAGGCCATATAAAAAGTGCTCTTTTCTCGTGCAACGCGAGAGATGAGCCATGAAAAGATGGTAGACAGGCATTCTGACTTTTACAGCTGCGGCACAGTGCCGGAATATCACCGGGCTTTCCCTGAACTACCCTTTTGATGGGTTGACCTAGTGATTTTATCGTCTGTGAAAAATTATTAGATAGACTCGCTACATGACTTTACGAGAGCAGGTTGCCCATACACCAACGACATCCTCAGTAAAGGTGTCCTCGATACGTGAACGTGTGCGACGGGGCATTAACGAAGATGACTCGTCGAGTGGACGGTGGGTAAGTGGTGCGATCGCTGCGCTCATCCTTTTATCAGCGGCTTTGTTTGCGATTCAAACCTATTCGCTCCCCGACTCGCTACAGCTAGCCGTCAAAGTTACCGACCAGGTAATTTTGATCCTGTTTACAGTAGAGTACTTAATCCGTTTATGGTCTGCTGAAAACAGGCTGCGTTTTATCTTTAGCCTGTATGGCCTGATTGATTTGCTGGCGATTTTGCCCTTTTTGCTCAGCCTGCTCGACATTCGCTTTTTGCGACTAATCCGCTGGCTACGGATCTTACGCCTGGCTCGCTTTTTTGAAGAAAAAACCTGGTTCAACCGGCTGAGTGGCTACGAAGGCCTGATTTTTGGGCGAATTCTATTCACCCTGTTTTCCATCATCTTTATTTACTCAGGCGCTATCTACCAGGCAGAACATGCCACCAATCCAAAAAGCTTTGGCACCTTTTTGGATGCGGTGTACTTTGCGGTCGTTACCATGACCACAGTTGGCTTTGGTGATATCACGCCAGTGACAGAAGCCGGACGCGGCCTAACTATCGCCATGATTTTGACGGGTATTGCGCTGATTCCTACTCAGGTGGGCAACTTTATTCAGCAATTTACCAAGGTGCGAGGCTCTGTACGTATCGTCTGTGAAAGCTGCGATTTGCTAGGGCATGACCCAGACGCACAGTTTTGTCGGCGCTGTGGCACGGCACTGCCAGTTGCTCAAGAAAAGGCAGTTGCTCAAGAAAAGGCAGTTGCCCAGGAAAAGGCTTAGATGCGAAAAGGTTTAGATGACGCAGGTATTGATTAGTTAATTGCTTTGGGAAGAAAGTCGATTTCTACTTACGTCACGCAGTTATAAACCTTTACGTTACAATTAGTTAATATTTCGCTTCGGGGGCTGCCAGGTTATCCCCTGATTTTTTAACTGCACCCCCGAGACTCCTATGAGCCTTCCCATTCGTAACGTTGCTATCATCGCCCACGTAGACCACGGTAAAACCACCCTCGTTGACGCCTTGCTAGAGCAGTCTGGTATTTTTCGCGACAACGAAGCCGTCCCTACTTGCGTATTAGACTCCAACGACCTGGAACGGGAACGCGGGATCACCATTTTGTCGAAAAACACAGCGGTGTACTACGGCAAAACACTCATCAACATCGTTGACACTCCCGGCCACGCGGATTTCGGCGGCGAAGTAGAGCGTGTACTTGGCATGGTGGACGGCTGCTTGCTAATCGTAGACGCCAACGAAGGGCCCATGCCTCAGACTCGCTTCGTACTGAAAAAAGCATTGGAAAAAGGCCTGCGTCCTATCGTCGTGGTCAACAAGATTGATCGACCCCGGGCAGACCCCCACACCGCCGTCGATAAAGTACTCGATCTTTTCATTGAGCTGGGTGCAGACGACGACCAGTGCGACTTCCCCTATCTCTTTGCCTCTGGCCTTACCGGCTTTGCCAAAGAGCAAATGGAAGATGACGACAAAGACATGAAGCCTTTGTTTGAATCTATTATTCACCACGTGTCTCCTCCCATTGGCGACCCCGAGAAGCCTTTACAGCTTCAGGTAACCACGCTCGACTACTCTGACTATCTGGGTCGTATCATCATTGGTAAAATTCATAACGGCACCATTCGCAAAGGTGAACAAACTGCCCTCGTGAAAGATGACGGCAAGATTGTTAAGGGCAAAATCACTAAGCTGATGGGCTTTGAAGGCTTAGCCCGCGTAGAAATTCCGGAAGCAAGCGCCGGTAACATTGTGGCGGTTGCAGGCTTTGCCGATGCCAACATTGGTGAAACCATTACCTGTGCTAATGAGCCAATGGCGCTGCCGCTGATTAAGGTGGATGAGCCGACCTTGCAGATGACCTTTGCGGTGAATGACTCACCGTTTGCAGGGCAAGAGGGTAGCTTTGTGACTTCTCGTCAATTGCGCGATCGCCTCAACCGCGAGCTAGAAACCAACGTCGCCCTGCGTGTAGAAGAAACCGACTCTCCCGACCGCTTTGCAGTCTCTGGTCGTGGTGAGCTTCACCTCGGTATTTTGATCGAGACCATGCGCCGGGAAGGGTACGAGTTCCAGGTGTCGCAGCCTCAGGTCATCTACCGCGAAGTCAATAGCAAGCCCTGCGAGCCCTTTGAGCAGCTGGTGCTAGACGTACCTGAAGAAGCTGTGGGTGGCTGCATGGAGCGATTGGGCAACCGTAAAGCAGAAATGCAGGACATGATGGTCTCGGGTGATGGCCGAGCGCAGCTGGAGTTTGTGGTCCCGGCTCGTGGCCTGATTGGATTCCGAGGTGAGTTCATGCGTGCTACGCGCGGTGCGGGCATCATGAACCATAGCTTTTTGGAGTATCGCCCGATGTCTGGTGAAATTGAGACCCGTCGCAACGGTGTGCTGATTTCCTTTGAGGAAGGGGTGGCGACGTTCTACTCACTCAAGAATGCTGAAGATAGAGGCACGTTCTTTATTGAGCCGGGGACGAAGGTGTATAAGGGCATGGTGGTCGGTGAAGCCAACCGTAACCAGGACCTGGAGCTGAATATTTGCAAGGCAAAGCAGCTAACGAATCACCGAGCCGCTTCGGGTGATGAGCTAGTGCAGTTGCAGTCTCCGATGGAGATGGGCTTGGAGCGGGCGTTGGAGTATATCGGTCCTGACGAGATGGTTGAGGTTACGCCTGAATCTATTCGCCTGCGGAAGATTAGTAAAAAAAAGCTCGCTAAGCGTTAATCTCTTTCGATAAACGCATAAAGAAGCCCCGCAGGTGTGATCTGCGGGGCTTCTTTGTTGAATGCTATGCCTCTTCTGTTGGCTGGTGAATCGGAATGGTGATGCAGAATTCTGTTCCTTTGCCTACTTCTGATGCAAACACCAGCTGGCCGCCGTGCTTTTCGGTAATGATCTGATAGCTGATAGACATGCCCATGCCGGTCCCTTTGCCGATGGGTTTGGTGGTAAAGAACGGATCGAGAATTTGAGGCTGGAGCGCTTGGGGAATGCCAGGACCGTTGTCTTTTATGTGAATGTTGACAAAGTCTTGTTTGACTTCTGTTGCGATCGCAATTTCTGGATCAGGCTGTTTTTCTAATGCCTCAATCGCATTAGCCAATATGTTCATCAGTACCTGGTTTAGCTGGCTAGGGTAGCAATCGACCATGGGTAGCTCACCGTATTGTTTGGTAACTGCGATCGCTTTTTTCTCATTATCCGACTTCAGCCGATGATTTAAAATCACCAGGGTGCTGTCAATCCCCTCATGAATATCAACCGTTTTTACCTCTGATTCATCGAGCCTGGAGAAGTTCCGCAAGGACAGCACAATCTCTCTGATGCGCTCGGTTCCAACAGACATAGACTTGAGCAATTTGGGCAAATCCTGGCGCACAAAGTCGATGTCGAGATCTTCTAAGGCTGTCTCAATTTCTTCGGTGGGGTCAGGGTAGCTGTGGTTGTAAAGGTCAATGAGGGCTAGCAGCTCTTGAGCGTAAATACTGGCAGGCTGTAAGTTGCCATGAATGAAGTTGACAGGATTGTTGATTTCGTGGGCGACGCCAGCGACCATTTGGCCTAGGCTAGACATTTTCTCGCTTTGGATAATCTGTGCCTGGGTTTTCTGGAGTTCGACCAGGGCCTGGCTGAGTTCTTCGGACTGCTGGGTGAGAAGGGTTTCGGTGGCTTTACGATCGCTAATATCTCGCATAATCGAAGAATATCGCTCTGTCAGCCCTTCCTTTGATTTGTGACTAATAATCACATGAGAAACCGGGATCTCTTGACCAAAACAATTGCGAATCTTTGTTTCTCCCGACCATATACCTTCTTTTCTAGCAGTTGGCAGGGCTTCTGAGATTAGCCTGTCGGCCATTTCAGGATGGGCTAAGTCAGTCAGTTTCAGCAGTTTCGCCTGCTCGGATGACATATTGAACATGCGCTGACCGGCTTGATTGAGATAACAATGATGTCCACTGGCATCGGTAATACTGACGATATCTGGCGTTGCTTCTAAAATAGCTAGCAGTCTAGCCTTTTGATCTTCTGCCTCTTTTTTTTGGGTGATATCTTCGATAATCCCTAAAATGCCAGACACCATGCCATCTGCGTTATGTAGCGGGATTTTGCTAGTACTTAACCACGCCTCTCGACCTTCTGCCTGGAGCTGAGGCTCAATGATGTTGAGCTCTGGACAGTCGGCTTCCATCACTCGCCTGTCACAGGTGACAAACCAATCACTTTCCTCTTTTTTCCAGGGCATATCGTAGTCGGATTTGCCCACCATTTCTACGACCGTTTCTCGGCCAGCGATATTGGCAAACGCTTTATTACATCCTAGATAGTGACTATTAACATCCTTCCAGAAGATAGCAGAGGGCATGGTATCAATGACCTGCTGCAATATCTGTTTCGACGATTCGAGGGCAATTTCGGTCTGTCGCTGGTGGGTAATGTCTGTCGCAGAAACAAGCAGCTGATAAATCTGGCCTGATCTATCGCGTACCGGGTATATGTTTAAGTGCCACCATGTGTCACCTGCCGCTGTAGATCGCTGCTCTTCAAAAACGGTGGTTTTTCCAGTCTGTAAACAACGGCTGTAGTGTTGATGATATTGCTTGGCCCTTTCTGGAACTAAGGCTTCACTGAGTCGTTTTCCTTTAAGCCCATTAGTTGGCAGGATGCTGTAGTCTGCGACGGCCTGATTGAACGCGATAAAACGAAAGTCTGTGCCTGCATCTATGACAGCTAGGGCATACATTCCATCATTTAAATCATTCCATACCGCATCGTAAACAGCTTTAGGATCGATGATAGAGTCATCTTCGATAGTGAGCTGGCTATTAGCGTATTCAGTATCTATCACTTAATTCACCTGCATCTCGACTAGTGTTTGGCCTTTGGCAAATCAGGCCTTTTTCTGTCCTTTTTCGGAAAAGATTCGTATTGTTAAAAACGCTTTCTTAAACAAACTGACAGCTGATTTAATGTGCCCAAAGCGTTGCCTGGTTGTGGGATCGAGCGAAGCTTTTATAATGTTGCGATGGATCTTTTTGAGCACAGGCAGCAGCAGTTAAGCGAATCGGATGCACCGTTGGCGGCGAGGATGCGACCGCGATCGCTCGATGAATTCATTGGCCAAGATGCCATTGTGGGACCGGGTCGGCTGCTGCGCCGGGCGATTGAGGCCGATCAGCTGTCCTCGCTGATTTTTTACGGTCCGCCGGGGACAGGGAAAACCACGCTAGCCCGGGTAATTGCTAATACAACCATGGCCCAGTTTGTGGCTATCAATGCGGTGCTAGGCGGAGTAAAGGACATTCGCGCTGCCATAGAGCTGGCTCAAACACACAGAGGCCAGTATGGTCGCCGGACGATTCTGTTTGTGGATGAGGTGCATCGCTTCAATAAATCGCAGCAGGATGCGCTATTGCCCTGGGTGGAAAATGGCACGGTGATTTTGATCGGTGCGACGACCGAGAATCCCTTTTTTGAGGTGAACAAGGCGCTAGTGAGCCGCTCGCGCGTCTTTCAGCTGAAGTCGCTGACTGCCGACGACTTGGAGGCAGTGGTACAGCAGGCACTGAGTGACCCGAAGCGGGGCTATGGTAAGCAGTCGATTGAAATAGATGAAGATGCGTTGGAGCATTTGACCAATGTGGCGAATGGGGATGCGCGTACGGTGCTCAATGCGCTAGAGCTGGCGGTAGAAACCACTGAGCCGGATAAGGCAGGGCAAGTTCACATTACGCTTCCTGTTGCAGAAGATTCTATTCAGCAGCGAGCTGTCCTGTACGACAAAGAAGGGGATGCTCACTTCGATACGATTAGCGCTTTTATTAAGAGTATTCGCGGCTCGGACCCAGATGCGGCGCTGTATTGGTTAGCGCGAATGGTGTATGCCGGGGAAGATCCACGCTACATTTTTCGGCGGCTGGTGATTTTGGCGGGTGAAGACGTCGGGATGGCGGACCCAAACGCGGTGGTTGTGGTTACGGGATGTGCAGCAGCGTTTGACCGAGTAGGGATGCCAGAAGGGCGATATCCACTGGCGCAGGCAACGCTGTACCTGGCGACTGCGCCAAAAAGCAACAGCGTGATGGCGTTTTTTGATGCGCTGGCGACGGTAAAGCAAGAGCGTGAAGATGATGTACCCAATGCGATGCGCGATGCCACGCGCGATAAGAAAGGGTTCGGCCATGGGGCGGGGTATCTGTATCCCCATGCGTATCGGGATCATTGGGTAGCACAGCAGTATTTGCCCGGCAGCTTGCAAGGGCAGGTGTTTTATCAGCCGTCTGATCAGGGCTATGAGGCTAAGATTCAAACGCAGGTGGCGCGTAGAAGAGAGGCGCAGCTGGCTGGACTGGTGGAGAGTAATTTAGACGAGTCGATGCCGGAGGCGCTGACTTACGGGCCAGATGTTGGTTTTTCTAAGGGGCAGCAGGACCGGTGGCTGCAGCGAGCGACGGGGGCGTTGGGAACGCAGCTGGGGGAGGTGCGCGATCGCCTTTTCACTCGCCTAAATCCCCAACGACACCACGTACTGCTCGATCTCAATGCCAGTACGGGGCTGTTGACCTGGGAGGCTGTACGCCAGGTTCCAGAAGGGGGCGTTTATAGCTGTACGCATACGGCCAAAGCGTATAGCGCCTTGGTGGAACAATCAGCATTGCTAGGGGAACTATCCAGACCGAATGTTGTTCAAGTTGAAGCAGCAAACTGGATAGCAACGATTAGAGACGAAGAACAGTCTTCTAAACTTGTTTTTGATGGCATTGTGGGACGCAATGCATTGATGGCAATTGAGGATAAACCTGCTTCCGTAAAACAACTCTGTGAGCTGTTGCACCCGAGCGGACGTATTGTCCTTGCCGAGTCTGTTCCTTCTCGGGCGCAAAGACTATCAGCGCTGTTAACAGAATCAAACCTCTCGTCTGAACTGCATGACCAGCTTCTGCAAGCAGAGGCCTATCTGTTCAACAATCCAACAGATGCGATGGTGAATTGGGATGTGCCTGACTTGCAGCGCTATTTTGAGCAGGCGAGACTGCACTGTGAGATAGAGGTTGTGAACTTGAGTAGTGAGGTTTTGATTACTGCGCCGCTCCTAGAGAAATGGTTAGGGAAGGGTGGGAAGTATTGCGATCGCCTCAGCGCTCAGGGCGTTTCTGCGGATGATATGACTGAAGTGCGATCACACTTTATCCAACAGCTCAAAAATCAGACTGTGAGCTGGTCTAGAAGCATTGCTTTTATTTACGCAACACACTCACGTTAGAAACGTTTTACCCCCAGCTGACTGCCATCATTTCGGACCACGACATAGGCGTAGTCACGATCGGCAACCTGCCAGTAGCGCTGCAGTTTATTGTAGTCAAACCCTTCTGGCACGTTAACTTCAAAGTGCCCCTGTTCTGGTACCCAGGCAATCCACCAACCCTGGCTGTCGTAGCCCACCGAATTCCAAAAATCTAGGCGTACTGCTTTCTCTGCCTCAGTGTCAATCGGGAAGTTGACCTGCCGCCAGCTGGGCTGTCCGGCGTTGCCGCAAATGTTGCGGGTTCTAAACGTTTGGGAGTGCTAGTCGATACTTGCCGGATTAGACCAAATGTTACTAAGGCTACATATTCCGCTATGTTCATTCACACCTCTTAAGAGATTTGTGACACAACTCTGAAGGAATAGTGTGGATATTGGCCTTTTCTATTTTTTTCCGCTGAAATTAATGCAGACGGCAAAGCTTATCTTGCTGCTCATAACAATAGACTGGCCGCTTATCTGGCCTTAATCCTTACCCACCTCAATCATTTATGGCTGTATTAAAAGTTGGCATCAACGGATTTGGCCGCATTGGTCGCCTGGTATTTCGGGCGGCGGTCAACAATCGCAATATCGAATTTGTCGGCATCAATGACCTGGTTGCACCAGAAACCCTGGCCTACTTGCTGAAGTACGACTCTACTCACGGTGCGTTCCCTGGCGAAGTAGAAGCTCGCGATAACGGCATCATCGTCAACAGTCGCTTTATTCCCTGCACGTCTATTCGCAATCCGGCTGAACTGCCCTGGGGCGAAATTGGCGCAGACTACGTAGTAGAAGCTACTGGTCGGTTTACCACTCATGACACTGCTAAGGCGCATTTGGAAGCGGGTGCTAAGCGCGTAATTATCTCCGCGCCCACTAAGAGCCCTGGTGAAGTACAGACGTTCCTGGTCGGTGTGAATCATCAGACCTTTAATCCGAGCAGCGATCGCATCGTTTCCAACGCGAGCTGTACCACCAATTGCCTGGCCCCTATCGCCAAAGTCATCAACGACAACTTTGGTCTCAAAGAAGGCCTAATGACCACTATTCACGCATCTACAGCCACTCAGTACACAGTAGATAGCCCCTGTAACAAAGACCTCCGCAGCGGTCGCGGCGCTAGCCAGAACCTGATCCCAGCCTCTACTGGCGCGGCAAAGGCGGTTACCCTGGTGCTTCCTGAGCTAAAGGGCAAGCTAACTGGCATGGCCGTGCGCGTACCGACTTCTGACGTTTCTGTTGTGGACCTCACTTTCCGTACGGATGAGGCCACTAGCTACGCAGAAATTTGCGAGAAAATGAAGGCGGCTTCTAGCAACGGTTTGCGTGGTGTGCTGGGCTATACCGAAGAGCCTTTGGTCTCTTCTGACTTTATTGGCGATCCTCGCTCTAGCATCTTCGATGCGAAGGCAGGCATGGAGCTAAACGCCAACTTCTTCAAGATTCTGTCCTGGTATGACAATGAGTGGGGCTACTCCAACCGAGTGATGGATTTGATGCTGTATATGGCGCAGACTGAAGGCCTGCTAACTGCTGAGCCCCTGCCTGCTAGCAGCGTTGTGGCTTCTCTGTAAAAGTCTCTGAAGTGCAGATAGTCTTAATCACGGCATAGCCCCCTCAAACTCTCTGTTAAGTTGAGTTTGAGGGGGCTTTTTCTAGGCTTCAATTATTGAGTTACTGAACCCAGGGAACTCGGGCTAGGTCTGCGAAGTCTACGCTGCGCTCTTTATCGAGTTCATTGATGCGGCTTTTTTCTATGAGAATCTTTTTCTGATAGTCGGCATGTTTTTCAGGCGTTGCGCTGAAGTCTCCTGACTGCCACAGGTCGAGCAATAGGCGGTAGCGCTTTTCGCACATGTTGCGCTCCAGGCAGGCGATCGCAGCCCGAATTACCAATGGCGCACGTACCGTATCCAGCTCGCTTTTTTCATCTAGATACAACAGATGGTTCACTAACGACAGCGGGCCTGTTGACTCTGCGGCAAAGTTACGCAGGGTTTGCAATATGCTCTGGTTGGGTTCATCAGGGACCAGTGCATGTGACGTGCCCAGTTGCGCGTCAGTTTCGATTTGGGCTAGCTCGGTTACCATGCGCCACAGGGAACGGTGGTGTGAAAAGCTAAAGCCTAAGTCGCGAGCGTCGAGGCCTTCGGCGATCGCCCTTCGATAGTCCGCGTGATGAATATAAATTCGCAGCAATGCCGCTTCTGCCTCTTCCAAAAAGCTGCGATTGAGCAGCTTGACGTTGTTACTACTTTTACTGTCTTTCTTGCCGCCTGGGTTACGTCGCTTGCGTCGCACTTGTGCCAGCAGGTTCTCTGCCAGTAATGGCACAATTCGCCCGTCGCCCTGGCTGAAGATTTCTGAGCAATGGCGAATGTAGTGTGTGCGCGTATCGGCGTTTGCAATATCGCTGAGCAGTGCGACCACCGCTTGCGAAGCTTGCTGAAACTGGTCTGCTTGCTTCAGGTCTGCGCCACTGATGATGTTGCTAATTTGCCAGTCCAACCATAGCGGAGCCGTGTCGGCTAGGGCGATGTATTCTTCTGGCGTATGCAGATCCAGGTAGTCGTCGGGGTCTTTGCCATCGGGAATATTTAGCACTCGCAGCTGCACGTCGCCCCGGTAGGCCATGTCTGCGACTTCACCGATGGCCCGATCAGCGGCTTTTACTCCTGCTGCGTCTGCATCGAAGTTGAAGATAATTTGCTTGGATTCGGTGTAACGTAGCAGCAGCTTTACCTGACCGGCGTTGAGTGCGGTTCCCAGGGAGGCGACGGCGTTGGTGATGCCTGCTGCATGGAGGGCGATGACGTCAAAGTAGCCTTCTACAACGATGGCGCGATCTTTTTTTGCGATCGCGGCTTTTGCCTTATCGAGGCCGTACAGGGTTTTTCCTTTATCAAATAGCTCTGTTTCGGGGGAGTTCAGGTATTTTGGTTTGGCATCTGCGGTTAGCCCACGTCCACCAAAGCCAATGAGCCGGTTTTGGGCGTCGTGAATGGGCACCATGACTCGGCCTCGGAAGCGATCATAATAGCCTGATCCTTCCTTGCGAGGTACGATCAGTCCGGCTTGCTCTACGAGTTGAACGGGGTAGTGTTTTTGCTCTACCAGGTAGCCGTACAGGGTTTGCCAGCCTTCGGGCGCGTAGCCCATCTCGAATTTTCGAATGGTGTCGTCGCTGAGTTTGCGCTCGTTACGTAAATACGCGAGTGCCTGTCGGCCATCTGGCTGAAACAGGGCGTGTTCGTAAAATTTTGAGGCGACGGCTACGATTTCGTATAGCTGTTCTCGCAGGGTGAGCTTGCGTTGGAGTTCCTGCTGTTGCTCTGGCTCTGTGGTTTTGACGGGGACCTGGTAGCGTCTTGCTAGGTCGAGTACGACGTCGGCGAAGGAGCGCTGCCCTAGTTCCATCAGGAATTTGAAGGTGTTGCCGCCTGCGCCGCAGCTGAAGCAGTAGTAGAACTGTTTGGAGGGGCTGACGCTGAAGCTGGGGGATTTGTCGTCGTGGAAGGGGCAGAGGCCGACGAAGTCTTTGCCTTGTTTTTTGAGGACGACTTGTTCGGAGATGATGTCGACGATGTCGGCGCGTTGGCGGACGTCGTCGATGGTGTCGGGGTGGATGCGGGGGTTACCCATGGGGTGACTTTTCCTGCGAGCAACCGGGGCTAGTACAGGATTATTGTAGAGCTTATTTGGAGTGATTTGGCGGAGAATCGCTATTGGTAGTGTTTTTGTGTTTGGGAGGGAATGTTGTGACGCTAGATGGGGAGGAAATCCCCTATTCTTATGGCTTTAGCCTTGCCTCTTGTTTCTTTGTTTTCAAAAGCAGACCCTAATTACTCATCTGGATCATCCTCATCCTCATCCAACCGCCCCGGCAAATCCCCCATTTCCGCCTCAACCGCCCTCGCTGCCGCCAAAATATCCTGCTCTGCCCCACCCAAATAAAGCCGCCCAAAACTCCCAATCGCCGAAATCTGTAGGATATTAATAAACGCCGCCTTCTCCGCCTCATTCGCCGCCAACGCCGCATACGCCGCAGGCTGACACTCCATCACATACAGCGTTTCCCCCGCCAAAATCATATTCCCCCGCCGCGTCCGGTTAATCAGCTGCACATGGTGCGGATCCAAATTTCGTATCACCTGACTAGACAGCAATTCCGGCTTAAACGCATCCTGCTGCGTTAACCCCAAATACCCCAAAATCGCCCGCCCTGCTGCCTTCACCTCACCCTGGGACCCATGAATCTCTAGCACCCCATACAGCCGCTCCACCATCTGCACCCCCGGGCGTACCACCGCAGACTTAAGCGCCACATCCGTAATTCGGTTAATCTCAATCCCCGGCGATACCTCAATCCACAGAGAAGCATCCCCCGGTAGCGGTAGAAACCCGATAGAGACCGTCCCGATATAGGCCGCATGCTGAGGCTGAAGATTATCGAGGTATACGTAGCTGCGAAGTTCTACACCCAAGGTTTTACCGACGTCGTATTAAAGAAAGTTAGGTCATCAAGCTGAGCAAGCTCGGCCAAGATACGTAAATTTGTATTTACAAACTTAATAATAGGATGCCACCGAGCTATTTGTCGCCATTTCCTCATCAGAGAAGCGACAGCCTGAGTAAATACACAGAACTGCTCCAATGTCCGTATGAAGCTACTGTAAATTGTTCCACGGGATCGTCTTGGAAGTTTAAAGAGATGGCTTTAAATACGGAGAAAATGACCCATCAAAAAAGGTTGAAACCATTGAAAATAGAGGGTGCAAGCCCGATCGTAGAGATTGTTGTTGTTGTGACGAGAATCACCTGAAAAGTTCACTACATATACGCTCATAGGATTTAGACTTGATCGTGAACAATATAGATAAGTTCCTAAATTCGTCACTACTTACACTGTTAAACGCTTATGCAACTCCTCCAAAACAATAAGTCTGCTAATGACGACGCTGACCAGAACCGTAACTTGATGCCATCAACTTCATCGGATCGTCCTAATCGTGAGCTAATGTGCCTGGTATTTCCAGATGGCACGGTTAGAACAGTTGATCCCGAAGCTGATGATGACTAGACGATGGGCTGTGACTGCCTGGTGTGATACGGTATCGCCTTTACCGAGAGGCGCAGCATGAGCGTGTTGTGGGAAGCCAGGCAGCTGAGCAGTTCTGGGCTAAAAGCGATCGCCGGGCTATTTTTGAATTCGGGCTGTGCAGTGTGCGATCGCGCTACTTCTACCACCTTCTGCATAGACTGTCAGCGCCAGCTACAAGCCGCCTACTATCCCTTCAAAGGCTGGCATCTAGAGCTTTCTGACGGCATCCTTGTCGGCGCACTTGGCGAATACAGCGGCACTCTAAAGCAAGCCATTCGATCACTCAAGTACGAAAGCCGACCCGACGTCGCAAAAGCCCTGGGAGCTGCCCTAGCCAAGCGCTGGCTCCTCAGCTCCGATGAGGCTGCACAAACCAATTATCCTGCACGAGCTAAGCTGTATGGCGTCCCCATTCCCCTACACAAAAATCGGCTAGCACAGCGAGGCTATAACCAGGCCGCCCTGATCGCCCAGTCATTTTGCCAGGCTAGTGGAATGCCAATGCTGGCCCATGGTCTACAGCGCAAGCAAGATACTCTGCCGCAGCATCAGCTAGGATTAGCGGCTCGACAGGAGAATCTGCGGCAGGCGTTTTGTGTCGGGGATTCATTGCAAAGACTGCAACACCGCTCAAAGACCTCTGTGCGCGTTCTCCTAATAGATGATATTTACACCACAGGTGCGACGGCTCAGAGTGCTGCTGAAGCCCTAGAGAAAGCGGGCATGACAGTGGTTGGTATGCTGTCACTGGCAAAAGCTGTTAACGACTGAACCTGGCTACTGCTAAGACATGGCTGGTGTGATCGGCAATTGGCCATACCCTTTGCTGAGGCACTCTGCTTAAGTTGATTCGGCAGTTACCTGGGTGGGAAGCGGCTGGTCTGAAGGCTCAGATAGTTCGGTTTGCTCAAGCGCATCGAAGGCGACCGTGGCATCTAAGCCAGTGATTTGAGAAAACTGGGCAGACGTAAGGCTGACGGTAATAGGCCGCTGTTGTAGCTGCTCTTGCTGCCAGGCCTTTAGCTTACTGTGGGCAGTTGTGAGAAAGGCCACGCCCTTCTCCATAGGAATGGTTAACCAGCTTTTGATTAGTGTTTCAACCAGGGCAAGCTCAACGAGTCCGTGGTGATAGCCACTGAGTAAGTCTTGTAGGTAGTTCTCGAAGCGGATAGCTTCATCATTGTCATGTTGATGACCAACCAGGCTATAGCTGTCGACAATGTGTCTGACGCGCTGATGGCCGATGCGTTGTTCTAGTGTCATAATATGCGGCCTGAAGCACCTGCGACGGTGACTTGTAAGAGCATCCCTCTTAAAAAGCTTATCTTGTTAGAAGGAAAATAAGCTGGCCAGGTTTATATAGCGTAAACTGAACCGCTCTGTGTGGGTGTCACCCAAAATGATGAAAAGCTTAACAACACATTAAGGGGAATAACAGATGGATGCCACGCTGGTTTTACGGGACTGTCGGTTGCTGGGAAAGGCTGGCCAGCTAGCGTCGCGTGTAGATATTGCGATCGCCGAGCAAACAATTGTGGCGATCGATTCTAACTTGCCAATTGTGGGCCAACAGGAACTGGCTGTGGACGGACGGCTCGTGAGTGCGCCTTTTGTAGAATCGCATATTCACTTGGATTCGGCGCTGACCGCTGGAGAGCCGAGATGGAATGAGAGCGGCACGCTGTTTGAGGGGATCGATATTTGGCGCGATCGCAAACAAACCCTCACCATCGAAGACGTCAAAAAACGAGCCATTCAAGCGCTGAAGCAGCAAGCAAGCTACGGAGTACTGCACGTCCGCAGCCATGCAGACGTCAGCGAACGATCACTAACCGCGCTGAAAGGACTGCTGGAAGTGCGCGAAGCGGTGAAGGACTGGATGACGTTGCAGGTAGTCGCGTTTCCTCAAGACGGGCTGTATGGCCACCAGCGAAACGAAGCGCTAATGGAAGAGGCCCTGCGACTGGGTGCGGATGTGGTTGGCGGGATTCCGCACTATGAGCTGACCCGAGAGGATGGCGTGCGCTCAGTGCAGCGTATCTTTGAGCTGGCACAGCAGTACGACCGGCTAATCGACATTCACTGCGATGAAATTGACGATTCGCACTCACGCTTTTTGGAGGTGATGGCCGCAGCGTGTATTCGCAGCGGGATGCACCAGGAAGTGACAGCCAGCCATACGACGGCGTTTGCCTCCTACAACGACGCCTACGCGCTGAAGCTAATGGGGATTTTGAAGCGAGCAAAGCTGAATTTTATTGCGAATCCGCTCATTAATATCACGCTGCAAGGCCGGACAGACAGCTACCCGAAACGGCGAGGCGTCACACGCGTAAAAGAGCTGTGGCAAAACGGGCTAAACGTCAGCTTGGGCCACGACTGTATCCAAGACCCCTGGTACAGCCTGGGAACCGGAAACTTGCTGGACGTAGTGCAGATGGCGGTGCACGTGTGTCAGATGACGGGACGTGCGGAAATGGAGGCCTGCTTTGACATGGTGACCCACGGTGGGGCCAGAACGCTGAGTCTAGGAGACACATACGGCCTTGAAGTGGGGCGGCCCGCAAATTTGGTTGTGCTGGATGCACAGAGCCGGTACGAAGCAATTTTGCAGCGGTCGGTGGTGAGATCTGTTATTTCGCAAGGAAAGGTTTTGGTCGAAACTGTGCCGCCATCCGTTCGGTGGGCAGCGCTCTGACGAGGTGGTCTATTATGAAGCAATGTTTCTACGAGTTCTTGCGTAGACTTCAATCCCTGTCTGGCCTTTAAACCCAACCACTTTCATGCCTCCTTCCAAAAAGAAATCGACTCAAGATAAGGCCCCATCCGAGACCCCGGCAAAGGCGAAAAAGTCAAAGGCATCGACGAAGGCCTCCAGTAAAAAGACCAAAGCAACGACTACAAAAGCAACGAAAGCAGCGACCCCAAAATCTGTAAAGGCCAAGACGGCGACTAGGTCGACTCGGAAATCGGCAAAGGCCAGGCCAGCCGAGCACGTAGACGGCCTGAGCGCTGACAGCAACGGGGCGATAGATCTCTCAGACAAGAAGAATCTGATTCGGATTAGTGGTGCTAGGCAGCACAACCTGAAGAATGTGAGTCTGGACCTGCCACGGGACAAAATGGTCGTGTTTACCGGGGTATCTGGGTCGGGTAAGTCGTCACTGGCGTTTGACACGATTTTTGCAGAAGGGCAAAGGCGCTATGTAGAGTCGCTAAGCGCCTATGCGCGCCAGTTTCTGGGGCAGGTAGATAAGCCGGATGTAGACGCAATTGAGGGCCTGAGTCCAGCCATTTCGATTGATCAAAAGTCTACGTCGCACAATCCGCGCTCTACGGTGGGGACGGTAACGGAAATTTATGACTACCTGCGTTTGCTGTATGGCCGCGCAGGACAGCCTCACTGCCCGAAGTGCGACCGATCGATTTCGCCGCAGAGTATCGACCAGATGGTGGATCAGGTGATGGAACTGCCGGACGGGACGCGGTTTCAGCTGCTGGCTCCGGTGGTGCGGGGGAAGAAAGGAACGCATCAGAAGCTGCTGTCGGCATTGGGGGCTGAAGGCTTTGTGCGAGTGAGGGTTAATGGTGAGCTGCGCGAGCTGGGTGACAATATTGAGCTGGAGAAGAATAAGAAGCACGATATTGAAGTGGTGGTTGATCGCCTGGTGAAGAAGCCTGATTTGCAGGAGCGGCTGGTCGACTCGCTGTCGACGGCGCTGAAGCGATCGGACGGAATTGCGATTATTAATGTGCTGCCGGGGCGCGATGAAAAAGTGCCGCAGCCAGATGACATTGTGTTCTCGGAGAATTTTGCCTGCCCGGAGCACGGCGCGGTCATGGATGAGCTGTCGCCTCGGCTATTTTCGTTTAACTCGCCCTATGGTGCCTGCCCGAACTGTCATGGACTGGGCAGTTTGCAGCGATTTTCAGCGGAGCTGGTGGTGCCAGATCCGAATGTGCCTGTGTATGCAGCGATCGCCCCCTGGTCAGAAAAAGACAACACCTACTACTTCTCTTTGTTGTATAGCGTCGGTCAGGCGTTCGGCTTCGAGCTGCAGTCTACCTGGGCGAGCCTCAGCGATGAACAGCGTCACATTATTTTGCATGGCTCCAAAGAGAAAATCTACATCGAAACAGATTCTCGTTACGGCAGCAACAAAGGCTACAACCGCAAGTACGAGGGCGTGTTGCCCATGCTGCAGCGCCAGTACAAAGAGGCCTCCTCAGAAAGCTACAAACAGAAGCTAGAGAAGTACCTGATCGATCAGACCTGTGAAGTGTGTAACGGGACCCGGCTAAAGCCAGAATCTGTTGCAGTAAGGATGGGACCCTACAATATAAAAGACTTTACAGGCGTTTCGATTCGAGACTGCCGCGACAGAGTGTACGAACTGGTGGGTGAAAATGGGGAGTCCCCCAAACTCACAGCGCGGCAGATGAAAATTGGCGAGCTGGTGCTAAAAGAGATTAAGGCTCGCCTGACCTTTTTACTGGATGTGGGGCTGGACTACCTGACGCTCGATAGAACCGCGCGGACGCTATCGGGGGGCGAAGCTCAGCGCATTCGCCTGGCTACTCAAATCGGCGCGGGCCTGAGTGGGGTGCTGTACGTCCTCGATGAGCCAAGCATCGGCCTGCACCAGAGAGACAATGATAGGTTGCTAAATACATTGCAGCGACTGAAGAGCCTGGGCAATACGCTGATTGTGGTAGAACATGACGAAGACACCATGCGAGCCGCTGACTACATTGTAGACATTGGCCCTGGGGCGGGTGTACATGGCGGACAGATTGTTGCACAAGGTCAGCTAGAAGATATTTTGAGCTGCGACAACTCGCTCACAGGTGCTTATCTGTCGGGGCGAAAGAAGATTGATACGCCCGCCGAGCGCAGGCCAGGGAACGGTCGCCATATTCAGATTCGCGACGCGCACTTGAACAACCTTTGCAACATTGATGTAGATATTCCCCTGGGCAACTTTGTCTGTATTACAGGCGTTTCAGGGTCGGGCAAATCTACACTTATCAACGAACTGTTGTATCCAGCCATCCGTCATTACTTTGGCAGCAAAATTCCGCAGCCGAAGGCAATGAAGCCAATTAAGGGGTTAAAAGCGCTGGATAAAGCAATTGTGATCGACCAGTCCCCCATTGGCCGTACGCCCAGATCTAACCCGGCAACGTATACCGGCATTTTTGATGTGGTCCGCGACCTGTATACAGAAACTATTGAGGCAAAGGCCAGAGGATACAAGCGCGGTCAGTTCTCTTTTAATGTGAAGGGTGGACGGTGCGAGGCCTGTGGGGGGCAGGGTGTGAACGTAATTGAGATGAACTTTTTACCGGATGTGTATGTGGAGTGTGAGGTGTGCAAGGGAGCGCGCTATAACCGGGAAACGCTTCAGGTGAAGTACAAGGGCAAAAACATCTCGGATGTGTTGAATACAACAGCGGAAGAGAGTTTGCAGTTTTTTGAGAATATTCCGAAGGCGGCGGCTCGTTTACAGACGATGGTAGATGTGGGCCTGGGATACGTAAAGCTAGGGCAAAAAGCGCCGACGCTCTCGGGGGGTGAGGCGCAAAGGATGAAGCTGGCCAGTGAGCTAGCGCGGCGCTCAACGGGGAAGACGCTATATTTAATTGACGAGCCGACGACGGGACTTTCTTTTTACGATGTTCACAAGCTGTTGGATGTGGTGCAGCGCCTGGTAGATAAAGGTAATTCGGTGATTATGATTGAGCACAATCTGGACGTGATTCGCTGCTGTGACTGGGTGATTGATTTAGGCCCTGAAGGGGGCGATCGCGGTGGTCAAATCATCGCCCAAGGAACCCCGGAGCAGGTTGCTGCAACGGAAGGTTCTTACACAGGGAAGTATCTAAAAGATGTTCTAGAACAACATCCAAGCGTTAAAAAGTAAGCCTGTCAGATTCATTCTTCAGATTTTGGGAAAGAGAACTTTTCTTCTAGTCCGTTTGCCTTGATGTACCAAAAAACCACAACCAGCGGCAAAACATATCTATCCCAAGGAAACGCCTTGACCATAATAAAGCTATTGATAAAAACCAGGATAGATAGCAGATTTGGACGCGAAAATCTGAGACAGGCGACTAGCGCTAGGCCATAGAACAACAATAGTCTTAGTGCATCGTAAGGGAGCGCGTTGGCGACTTTCTTGAGGTTGCCAGCTGCGTCAGAAAGAGGTGGGAAAAATAGAAAGTAAAACAAGAGTACAGCTGCAATGATCCAAACCTTGGAAGGTACTTTTAGCTTCTGACGTAGGGCTTTTAGCTTAGCAACCGGCTGAAGCAAGAACAGTTCTGGAATAACCATATACAGCGTAACGAAGCCCAGAAAGTTAAGCGCACCCCCTGGCGCGATCGCCCAGGCTGTTTTTTGAATCTCGGGGGCTGGTCGCACATCGAGTGCTGTCTCGGGCGTTAGGCCTTGAAATAAATAGAACCATCCAAAAATAGAGAGGGACGCTATCAACGGTGCCAGCCATTTTTGAACAGGTGCAAACTGTAGCTGACGGTTGCGAAGGGAGTTGAGTGCAGCCAAGCTAAGCTCATAAATGGTAATAGCTACCGGGAAAGCTAGCATGTATTGGCGAGAGGCGATCGCCAATACAAAAGCCAGTCCGCTTAGCCAGTATCGACGGCGCGTGTAGCCCACGAAGCCTAGCAACACCCAAAAGCAGGCAATCATTTCGGTATACAAACGGCCACTGAGAAAAAGGTAATAAGGACACAAAAAGAGGCCCAGCAGGCAAAGTAAAGCCCGCCCCCCCTTTTGCTGGGTTGGCCAGCCAATGATAAACACCATGCTCACAGACAGCAGTAGATTCAGCAGTCGGCCTAAAAAGATGCCCTGATCGAACAAGTACTCTAGCGCCCCAAAGATGATGAAAGGCAGAGGGGTGCTAAGTTCCCTGTAGTCTCGAAGTTCGTTGAGGGTAGGGAAGAGGCGATCGCTAAACGTCAGACTTGTTTGCCAAAAGATTTTTTCATCCCAATAGTAAGGTCCTTGCAAATAATCCAACCAGACAATGAGAGCTGTGTAGACAAGGATAATTCCCAGTATGAATAGGAACTTTTGATAAGGCAGGCGAATGGAGCCTTTGCTCTGGAGGCGCATCTTCTGACCGGTTGAAGGGACATCGACTTATAAAGTGTAGAGCCTTCTGATTGTTTAACATCAGCTGATTTTTGTGTCCTTTGTGACGGTCCTAAGAGACGGACGCTCGTCGTAAGCATGTGAATTAGTCGTCCAAATCGATCTCTACAACTGCCTAAGTACATTCATCATAATGACCCAACTGCTTGTATTTATTGAAGTTGATGCTTGCGTAACATCACTGGATCTTTATTGTAAAAATGCTTTTTCTTTACCCAATGACCTTCGGTGAACTCGTACAATCAACGGACGACACTCGCCCCAGTCGACTTTAATCTACCAACTCTTTTCAATCCACTTTCCTCAATTCATTTTGACTTTACAAACAATGAACAAAGTATCCTTGATAAAAGCTGTTACCGTTGGCTTATTGGCAACCGCTTCCGTACTGGCAACGCAGTCAGCAAAAGCGTTCACCCTAACAACAGACGGAACAGACTTTACAGAAATTGAAACCGTTGGTGCTGGCGGTGCTGGCGTTTACGGCCTAGAGGCCAGAGGGGGCAACAACAAGCTCAACGGCACCTGGGAAATTGGCGTTGGCAGCAGAACCAGCTCTCCTGGCAACTTTAATGAGGCTCAGTTCACCTGGGGCGCTGGCGCTGCGCCACTCTCTAACTTTCAGCTTTCCTGGCTTCCTGGCGTGGGGCTTTCAGCCAACATTGGGGGCGAATCTGTTAGCTGGAATGATGCAACCTGGCAGGCAGGCAACGCGATCAAAATTGTGACCAAGCGTCAGGCTATTTTAAATATTACTGACTTAGATGGTCAGGCCTTTGTCCAGAACCTGGGTACGTCTGACGATAGCTTTGGTCAGTACTACATTAAGGACGATTCTTTGCTAGATGGCTGGACCATGAACGGTCAGATTGGTGTGACTGGGAGACGCAATTCCAGGAACGAAGTTCTGATTAAAGCTGGTAACTTTGCTCAGTCTGTGCCCGAACCTACGACTGTTTTGCCAGCGATTATCGGGCTGGGCCTGACCGCTGTTCGCAAGCGCAGAGTGGGCGATCACGCCAGTCAAGACGCATAGTTCTTACTAAAGTAATGTAGTGATAATCGGCTTAGTCTTTGGGCGATCGCGTTTGTATTTGCGATTGCCTGGGGGCTATATTAAAGCAAACTACTCTGGACTTAGGGCTCTATGATTGCAAGCCGTCAGTCTCAACCAATGACAGCATCTGAGTATCTGAAATGGGAAGCACATCAGCCTATTCGATACGAATACTGCGATGGCGAAGCCTTTGCTATGACAGATGGTACAAAAGGCCATAACAGACTTGCAATCAATCTATTAAACAAACTATTAGACCGCGTGGATGCTGATGGCTGTGAAATCAACACATCAGATGTCAAAGTGATGGTTCGGGAAGGTCGCTCATATCGCTACCCTGACTTAATTGTGAGCTGTGACGAACGAGATAAAAGCGAGGCGGACTTTTACCAGTTTCCGAAGCTAATTGTAGAAGTCCTTTCGCCAAGTGCTGAAATCCTAGACCGTGACAAAAAGTTTCAGGAATACATAGAAATTCCAACTTTAGAAAAGTATATTCGTAACTACTCAGGCTTAAATCTTTAAGTTGATTAAAAGTGCTCTAGAGATAGAGCCGTTAAGGTGTTAGGCAT
>JBCBBK010000018.1:30867-144771 GCA_038531675.1 Cyanobacteria bacterium J06581_3 | reverse complement strand
CAGAGAGAACGCCCAATGCTGCGGGTGCAGCCAGCAATACTTTCCAATTTGTCATTAGTTTTTTCCTTCACACCTAAATAAATGAATCGACTACCAAGTGATAATCAAATCCAGCAACCTTGAAAAGCACTTGAACCGACGAACTGAATGTCAGGAAGCAATTACTTTTCTAAGCTTGTGTGAAATGCTAACAGAAGCTTTTGGTATTGCACAACACCTTAGGACAGTTTTTTGAATAACAAAAAGTGGTCTACCAAGGTGTTTCACTCGTCATATTCAGACAGCTTAAAAAGGTGAAAAGCGAATCAGGGCTTGCTGCCGATAGATTTATAGACCGATCTATTTTTGGAAATACACAATGACTATGAGCAGATTGTATAAGCTAATACGATATTCATGTTTTGTCACGAATATCGTATGTATTTGCGAAATTCGTCGGTTATGTACTTGCGGATGCGTCGAGAATGTGATTTTGCCTTTAATTACCCCAACTTAAGGCCCACAAACTCATTGCTGCTTCTGTCATAAGCCTTTTAAAAAACTATCCGCTCCCATCCAGTTGGATGGGAGCGGTCTAGTCGGATCTTCAGGCCAAAACCAAACTGCTGGGAGGAAACCCTAGCTATTTAGCGTCAACTGATGTCAAAGCTTTCTCTAGAGAACAGCCCCAGCGCACAGCTGGTTTACATCAACCTGGAGACCCACGCATATATCACTAACTTTCATGGGCATCACCTCCTGTCTTCCTAAACGGGTTTGTTTAGAGTGTGCAAGCAACCTCGGTCGCTTGTAGATAAGATAGCACGCCTTTTGGGGAGTGTGTAGCGAAACTGCGAAACGAAACAAAAACAAGAATAAATATTCATCAGCCAGGCAAAAAAGCTTAAAAAGGGACCTTTTTCTTAGCGTCCCGACCGCTCTCAAAGTCTAGCTCTTTCAGCTTCTTCAAAATACGTGTGAAGTACTCTTTCATGTAGTCCTCTAAGGTGGTTACCTCAGTAGGCGCAATACCAAAAGTTTCGTACACCTCGTCCATTGGCGCGTCCATCGTTTTGCCGCTAGCACTCACTTCAGTAAATGCCAGACGATCTGCCAGGTCCCAAGTCCACTGAAAGAACGCAGCCACTCTACGGGCACCCCTGAGCAAAGCCGGTGGCATGTTCGATACGTTTGCATTCTGCTCGGACAGGCGCTCACACAGGCGGATAATTTCATAAGCGCCCCAGGCTCGTGGCCCTGCTAATGGGAACGTCTTGTTCTCAGCAGCAGGAAGGCTCAGCGCTTGTACAGCAAATTTGGCGATATCTTGACTGTTCATATAGGCAATAGAGCCCGCCTCGCCCATTACCCATACCGACTGCCGCTCTAAAATAGGGATAGCGTACTGTCCTACCAGCCCCTGCATAAAGCCACAGGGCCTAAAAATGGTGTAGTTCAGCCCGGACTCTTTCAAAAAGCTTTCTGCGCAGTCTTTAATTTCCATCAAAGGCACGTCAGGATACTCTCCTGCACCCAAAATGGAAAAGAAGATAAATCGTTTGACGTTGGCACCCTTTGCCGCTTTGATTAGAGCTACCTTGCCGTGCCAGTCTACGTCGTAGATGCCTTCCTTTTCAGCGGGGCGTGAGGTGGAAGCGTCAATCACCTGCTCTACATCTTCAAAGCAAGGCGGTAAGCTATCTGGACCTGTCAAGTCTGCTTTTACCAGCTGAGCCCCCCACTCTCTCAGGAAGCTAGCCTTCTGAAAGTTTCTGACCAGGCACTTTACCTCATAGCCTTCATCTAGAGCTCGGCGAACAATTTGCCTGCCCAATGTGCCAGTTGCGCCAACGACTAATAAGACCATGAGGTACAGTAAACAAAACTTAATATGTTTCTCAGTTTAGCAGAAGTCGTTACTCCAGCAACGATTCTTCTGTAGACGCTAACAGGAGCTTGACTAAGACCTGACTCAGGGGAGCGATAAGTTCTGCGTTAGGTTACTCTTCACCACCTTGAACCTTGAGCATCAAGAAGCCAACGCTCAGTCCAACCAAAATCATGCCAAAAACGAGCACTGATGTTGAGAAAATTTCGCCAGCCATTTTTCACTATCTCCTATTTTTATACTGAAATTTCTAGCGTTGCGCAGCTACAAAGCCAACGTAACGCTAAAAAATCTCACAATAATCAGCACAAAGAAGGCCATGCCAGCTTGTGTTCATCGCTATTTTAGAGCGTTTTGGCCCAGGTCCATGGACTTTTTAAGCCCCGTCCATTCATCTTCTTCGTTAGCTATGTCCAGAACACAACCGTCAAAACCCAAATTAGTCATGACGCTGGGCGATCCTGCGGGTATTGGCAGTGAGGTCGTTTTAAAGGCGCTTAGCAACCCGCGCTTTGAGGAACAAGCAGATATTACGGTAATTGGCGATCGCACCCTTCTCCAGTCCACCTACACCCACATCAAAGCCCACAGCCCCGAAGCCCCTCTCCGACACCCCGACACCCTCAATTTCATAGACGCTGACCTACCCCAAAAAGTAACCGCAGGCGTCGTCACAGGCGAAGGCAACAGCAGCAGCGGCGAGGTGGCCTTTCGCACTCTACAAAGCGCGATCGCCCACACCCTAAACGGCACCTTTGACGGCATCGTCACCGCTCCCATCGCCAAATCCGCTTGGCTCGCTGCGGGTCACCACTACCCTGGCCAAACCGAGCTACTGGCAGAAATGTCCAAAACAAAAAAGTTTGGCATGCTGTTTGTCGCCAAATCCCCCCGTAACAGCTGGAGCCTGCGAACGTTGCTAGCCACTACACACATCCCGCTAAATGAGGTTCCCAAGGCACTAACCCCTGAGTTGATGACATTGAAGCTAGAGCTCATGGTGGCGTGTCTAGAGCGTGACTTTGGCCTAACAGAAGCGCGGATTGCGATCGCCGGACTCAACCCCCACAGTGGCGAACAGGGCCAGCTAGGCACCGAAGAACAATCCTGGCTCATCCCCTGGATGCGCGAACAGCAGCAGCGCTTCCCCCGTATTCAGCTAGAAGGTCCTATTCCCCCCGACACGATGTGGGTACAGCCCGGGCAAGCCTGGCATAGCGATACCACACCAGCACCGGGGCAGGCCCACGACGCTTACCTGGCGCTCTATCACGACCAGGGCCTCATTCCCGTCAAGCTGCTTGCCTTTGACCTGGCAGTAAATACAACCATCGGTCTGCCCTTCATCCGCACCTCTCCTGACCATGGCACTGCCTTTAACATTGCAGGCAAGGGCATCGCACGCGCTGAAAGTACCGAAGCGGCTTTGGAATTAGCCATAGCGCTAACCACTCAACGGCTGTCACAACGGCAGGCAGTGGCTAGTCCCTAGAACAAGCTCAGCTGATCGGGTGGCTGGGCTAGCTGTGTCCAGGGCAAGGGTGGTACGGGCACACCCGCTGCCTCTAGCTGCTCCTGAAAATAACGCGCGATCGCAGGCGACTCCACTTCCTGCGGACAGTGCACAAAAAAGTAAACCTGCGTTCCTGCCGCTATCCACGTCCCAATCTGGGCAACCCACTCCGCCAAATAGACTTGGTTGTGTAACACCTTCGGATGGCTGATATAGCGCACAATGGCATAGTCAGCAGTCACTTCAGGCTGCAAAGGCACATTGGGCTTACGCCGATTGGAATGCAGCTGCGGGTCTACATCACCTTCATTTTGCCAGGCATACATTGTCCGGCTGTCCAGCAATACCCGGCCCACGCCTAGTCGAGTCAGCAGAGCCCTTAACTCGGTGGCAGGTTTACCCTTGAACCAATCCAGGTGCCGCACTTCTACAGCAATCGGCGCATCCTCACGCGGCCAGGCTTCCAAGAAAGCTGTCAAGTCTTTGAGCAAGGCAGGACTGTAGCTTGGCGGGAGCTGTGCCATGATCGGGCCCAGGCGATCGCCCAATCCCTGCATCAGCGATAGAAAAGACAGTGCTGCTGGCAAATGCGCCATCAACGGCCCTTCGTGGGTCACCGTTCGCGGCAGCTTTGGGCAAAAGCGAAATTCGGGCGGCGTATGGGTTTTCCATCTTTGCACCATCTCGGCTGAGGGGACTGAGTAAAAGGTGGTGTTGCCCTCTACTGTGTGCATGCGATCGCCATACAGCCGCAGAAAATTAGTCGCCTGACTCTTCTCAGGGTAAAAACTCCCCACCCAGTCCTTGTAAGCCCATACCGCGCAGCCTATTCGGAAGTTGAGCAAGTCTTTCTGTGGGTCTTGTCCGGGCTGAACTGCGCCTTCTATCATCAGCCGCTAACTTCTGTAGTGAAGGTTCTTGTACCGATTCATTAATTCTGACACCTGGTGATTCCTTTCTCAGCACAAAATAAGAATCTCAAAAGCAGATCTGTCTACATTAAGGGTAGAAATATGTCGTCACTGCTTTGCAACTTATCGCGCTATGGTCTTTCCTCGCATTCTGCCAGACTGGCAACTCCCAGAACATCAGGCCACCGCAGAAAATGTCTTTTTCAACCGCAAACGGTCGCGGCGACAGTTTTTGAAAACAGCAATGGGGGCAAGTGTTGGCATAGGCGGTGCGATCGCCCTCGGCAGCTGCCGTCCCTCCCTCAAAGATTCTGACCGAGCCGAATTTGAAGCCACCCTGGGTGACAAAATCACCGGGTTCACCCAGAACCCGACCTTCCAAAAAGGCGCTAAAACCTTAGAAGGCACTACCGTTACCGAGCAGGAGTACGCCAGCCGCTTCAACAACTTTTACGAATTTGGCGGCACCAAAAACATCTGGCGCAACGCGCAAAGCCTTCCATCCGAAGATTGGAAGCTCACCGTCGGCGGCCTCGTTAACCAGCCCAAAACCTACGACGCCGACGACCTGCTTAAAGTTTTTCCGTTAGAAGAGCGCATCTACCGCTTCCGCTGCGTAGAAGCCTGGGCTATGGTTGTTCCCTGGCTGGGCTTTCCTATGAACAAACTCATAGAAGCGGTAGACCCCAAACCCGAAGCTAAGTTTGTCCGCTTCGAGTCCTTTTATGACCCTGACATCACCACAGGTCCCGGCGGGCTAAACCGCGCTAACAATCTACCCTGGCCCTATCAAGAAGGTCTTACTATCGAAGAGATGGCCAACGACCTCGCCTTTTTTGCCGTCGGTGTCTACGGCAGAACCCTGCCCAAGCAGCACGGTGCACCGATTCGCATGGTCACCCCCTGGAAGTATGGATTCAAAGGTGCAAAGTCCATTGTCAAAATAGAGTTTGTCGCCGAGCAGCCCGCGACCTACTGGAACATCCTGTCCCCCAACGAATACGGGTTTGAGGCTAACGTCAATCCGCAGGTGCCGCACCCCAGATGGTCGCAAGCCCAAGAAAGACTGATGGGAGAAGGCAACGACTGGGACTGGAAAAAACAGCCCACCTTGCTCTACAACGGTTACGGTGAATACGTTGCCAAGCTATACAGCTGACCTACGCAAATCGCCGTCAAAACAGCTCACTAAACCTGCTATGCACGAACATATCGCTACGCCGCACTACCCAGCCGTCGTGTGGGCCTTCAGCTATCGCAATGTGCAAATCGAAATCACCACAACCGTGTATCAAGACCGGCAGATTTACTCTGCCTGGGTGAGCTATCCAACTGGCAGTGCGGTAGCTGTCCCTAGGGCAGAAAGTCGAGAGATTGCGATCGCCGGTGCCAAAAAATGGATACACACCCACTTCAACTGGGACTAACCTTTACCAGCGTTCTGTAGCCGCCTTTTGCAACCGTTATTTCGCAACTACAGCACCCAAAAACTACGGGTATCACCGTCAAAAAAGATTCACCTTTTTTGATACGTTCCCGTATATCCATGCAATCACTCAGATACACAGATTACACACCGGGCACAATTAGCCTACGCAAACGTCGTTCAAAGCCTCTCTATAAGGGGCATTACGGCAACTAGCCTGCTCGTGTTTCACGTATCTACCCATGACCACGCACATTCGCACCCGGCCCCTGCTCTTCCGGCAAATAGGTCGCTTGCTCCGTCGCCATCCTCAGCCGACAGAGCAACCCAAGCAACCCCGTGAAAACACAGAACCGCAAACCCGTCCATCGACTCAATTATCGGTCTGCGTCCCCAGTTTGCCGCCTCAAACTTTTATCGACTATGCCGCTGACGGTGACGAACCCGCCGACCTGGCACTGCAAGACCTCATCCCCGCAGGCCTCGCAGCCTTCAATCAGCCACACTTTGTACCTATGCCAGCCCTTTCCCCTCAGCCGTCAGAAACAGCGCCTGCTTGCCCTATTAACGCCTGCTTCCTTTCCGAACGACCCTTCACTGAAAAAGAAATGAACGACGCCGAACTCGCCGAACTAATTCCCCTCGAACTCAGCAAGCTCAACATTCCACCCCGCAAGAACACAAAGAAAAAAGCACCGGCAACCCAAACGCCCTTGCCCGACCTGTCAAAACTTAAAAAGTCGTAAGCCCGAACTAATTTCAAACTCAAAAAGCGCGGAAGAGCTAATACTCTCCGCGCCTTTTGAGTAGGCATCATATTAGAACTGCCTCAGGAATCTCAAGTCGCTGCTATACAGCCGCCTGATGTCATCAATCTTGCTCTGTACCATCGCCAGGCGCTCCACACCAAGGCCCGCAGCGAAACCCGAATACACTTCAGGGTCGCAACCTACCGCCTTCAGCACATTGGGGTCAATCATGCCGCAGCCCATCACCTCTAGCCACTGCCCCTGCCAGCGCACGTCCACCTCTGCCGAAGGCTCTGTGAAAGGAAAGTAGCTCGGTCGAAAGCGCACTTCAATATCCCCAAACAGCGCTTCTAAAAATAGCTGTACCGTTCCACGCAGGTCGGTGAACGTAATGTCCTTGTCCACCGCAAAAAACTCAATTTGATGAAACACAGCCGCATGGGTCGCATCCACCGTATCGCGTCGGTAGCAGCGCCCCGAAGCCAGTACACGCATCGGCGGCTCGTTATTCTCCATGTAGCGAATCTGCGTATTGGACGTGTGGGTCCGCATTAGCTGCCCGCCCGGCAAATACAGTGTGTCTTGCATGTCCCGAGCCGGATGGTCGGGCAAAAAGTTCAGCGCTTCAAAGTTGTAATAGTCGCTTTCAATTTCCTGACTTTGGGCAACGGTGTAGCCCAGCCCTGTGAATATATCGGTAATCTGGTCGATGATGCTATTGATAGGATGTACCCGACCCTGTGGCTGATAAACCCCTGGCATCGTCACGTCGATTGTCTCAGCATCCAGCTGTGCCCTAATCTGAGCCGATTGCAAATCTTCCTTATGCTGTTCTATTTGCGATTGCAGTGCTGTTTTGGCCTCGTTGGCTAGCTTGCCAATCTTGGGGCGCTCTTCGGCAGAAAGCTTACCCATCCCGCCTAAAACTTTGGAGAGGTCGCCTTTCTTGCCCAGATACTTGACCCGGACCTTGTCGAGCTCGTCCAAGCTGCTAGCGGCACTGATAGATTCGAGCGCACTCTGTTGAACGGCGCTGAGCTGAGACTCGATTTCGGATGATGACATAACGCTAGAGGCAGCTGGGCTGGAGGGGCTATTGCAAATTAGTCTATGCTAACCTGCCAGAGCAGGTCTAGGAAATGCTGGCATGAACATACTGGTAAGTAACGACGACGGCATTTTTGCGCTCGGCATTCGCACCTTGGCAAATGCTCTAGCCGCTGCCGGACATACTGTAACCGTGGTGTGCCCCGATCGCGAGCGCTCTGCTACCGGACATGGCCTGACTCTGCACAGGCCCCTTAGGGTGGAACAGATCGAGAATGTATTTGGCCCGGAAGTCACTGCCTGGGCCTGTTCTGGAACGCCTTCGGACTGTGTAAAGCTGGCACTAGATGCCATCCTTCCGAGCCCTCCAGACTTTGTAATTTCGGGGATTAACCATGGTGCAAACCTGGGGACAGATGTACTGTATTCGGGGACGGTATCGGCAGCGATGGAAGGCGTGCTAGAGGGAATTCCTTCGGTGGCCATTAGCCTAACTAGCTTTACCTACAAAAAATTTGAACCTGCCGCTAGTTTCGCCGTGCAGCTGCTGACACAGCTCGAGAAAAGTCCGTTAGGCCTACCGGTTCTTTTGAATGTCAATGTTCCACCTGTGCCCCGCGAAGACATCAAAGGGGCCATTGTTGCGCGTCAGGGTATTCGCCGCTACTTCGACCAGTTTGAAAAACGCGTAGATCCAAGGGGGAAAACCTATTATTGGCTAGCCGGAGAAGTGATGGAAGAAGGCGAAGCCGAATTGCCCTCCATGCAGCGACCTGCTTCATCAGTGAGTATGGCTCTATCTGCCACTGCTACCCCATCTGCTACCGAACTGGAACAACAGGCTCTCAAGAGCAAGTTCAGTCCTGATGTACGTGCAATCAAAGATAACTACATCACAATCACTCCCCTTCAATACAACTTGACAGCCTATGCTGCGCTTAACTTTCTAGACAGCTGGCTAGGTGATGCGGTGCTAAAAGGTGAATAGCTGTCGCGGCGGCGCTGTCACATCGCCAAGTGATAAAAGTTACGACGCCGGCAAAGCAAGCGCTATACAATTAGCTCTATAGCGCTTTAGATTATTATTTTTGATTGTGCTCTTTAAATGTGCCAAAGAATACCAATAATAGTGCTAAGTACCGTATATTTACAGCTGAAAGGTCAGTCAAAAGCCTATCGGCTTTAGCAAATTAAATGGCTATCGCGAGCAGCTCACTCAGCATGGGCACTCTTGTCAGGAGGATAGTCTAGTTCTTTCATACAAGCCGCACCGCATTTGTTATACCTGATAAACGATGCTGAAGCTGTAAGAATAAACAGCAATCCCTCCAAATCACTTCATGTAAGGCTCATGTCAGATCAGCAAGGTCAATTTTCGATATGCTTTTGGGGCGTCCGGGGGAGTGTTGCTTGTCCGGGTCCATCGACAGTTCGATATGGCGGGAATACAGCCTGCATTGAGATGAATGTAGGGGGCCAGCAGCTGGTTTTTGATGGCGGCACGGGCCTACGGAATCTGGGGCAAAAGATGCTTTCTCAGATGCCGGTTGATGCCAATATGTTTTTTACCCACTCGCACTGGGACCATATTCAGGGCTTTCCGTTTTTTGTACCAGCGTTTGTACAGGGCAATCGCTTCAAGATTCACGGCGCGATCGCACCCAACGGCTCCACCATAGAGCAGCGCCTGAACGACCAGATGCTGCACCCTAACTTCCCTGTGCCTTTGCAAATTATGGGTGCGCAGCTTGAGTTCTGTGACATTGACGTCGGTGAAGTCGTCAAGATTGGCGATGTCGAAATTTCTAACGCCATGCTCAACCACCCTGGGGAAGCAGTGGGCTATCGAGTTAGCTATAAGGGTCATCACGCAGCCTATATCAGCGATACAGAGCACTTCCCAGGCAGATTGGACGATAATGTGCTGAAGCTAGCTCAGGACGCTGATGTCATGATCTACGACTGCACGTATACCGACGACGAGTACTACGACGAAAAAAACAGCAAAATTGGCTGGGGTCATTCTACCTGGCAAGAGGCTGTAAAGCTAGCGAAGGCAGCCAACGTCAAGCAGCTGGTAATTTTTCACCACGATCCGGGCCACACCGACGACTTTATGGATGACATTTCACGTCAGACATCTCTCGCCATGCCCAACAGTATCGTTGCCAAAGAAGGCATGGTGTTAGAGCTAATTTCCAAAGAAGAAGCAGAGGAATTTGAAAAGAAGGAAACGGCTACAGCGACGGCTTAGGGCGACGCAGTATCGCTGAAGGTCTGGCTGTATGTCAGAATGTAAAGCGTGTGGATTACTTCTTCTCTTCAGGCGGCAAAAGCCCCCACGAATATAGCGCTAGGTAACTTTGACGGCGTTCATTTGGGCCATCAGCAGGTGATGGCCCAAATTTTGTGTGAGCGGCCTGCCAAAAAAGGCTTTGACAAATACTTTTTCAGTAGGGAGGCGATCGCAGCCCTACACAGCGGTCTCGCAACGACCGGATACAGTCATCTATCCGATGGTGCCACAGCAAAGACGGACGCAGATAAAACAACGATTGAGCCAGCGGAGCCTCTTGGGCAAACACAGGCAGCCTCCAACACAACTGTCGTTACCTTTTCTCCACATCCACATGAGTATTTTTCGGGACAGACGCGCCAGCTACTGACCCCAGTCGCCGAAAAAGCATGGCAGCTAGATCAGCTCGGCGTTCAGCAGTTAGTCATGCTGCCGTTCGACCAGGCGCTTGCAGACATGAACCCACGAGAGTTCGTCGAGAAAATTTTGGTCAACGGGCTACAGGCACAGCGCATCAGCGTAGGTAGTGATTTTCATTTTGGCAAAGGGCGCAGTGGCAATGCCGAAGTACTCGTCGACATTGCTGCTGAACATGGTATCCCCGTGATTCAGGTCCCGTTGAAACATGAGGCAGGCGATCGCATTAGCAGCTCCCGCATCAGAGAAGCCCTACAAACGGGCGATACAGACACAGCTACCAGGCTACTGGGCCGTCCTTATATCCTTAGTGGCCGCGTAGTCAAAGGTCAGCAGCTGGGTAGAACCCTTGGCTTTCCCACCGCGAATTTGCAAGTTCCTCAGAAGAAGTACCTACCAAGAACCGGGGTATACCGGGTGTATGTATACGGCATAGCGCAAAGCGATGAGCCCCCCAATGAGCCTCTCAATGGGCCTCTCAAAGGCGTCATGAACATAGGCAATCGTCCCACTGTGTCTGGTCAGGCACTTAGCGTAGAAGTGCATGTATTCAATTGGTCAGGCAATCTGTATGGCAAACCGTTGACCGTCAGCCTCGAAGGATTTCTACGACCCGAACAAAAATTTGAGTCGTTGAATGCGTTAAAAGCGCAGATTCAGCTGGACTGCGAACAGGCCAGAAAACTTTTCACCCGCTCTTAACCTAATATCACTACATTGGCTGGCAATGTTGTTACTCTTCGAGTAATACATGCCAGGTAAACGTCAGGAAAGCCTCTAACGATTATGAGTTTAAAGCGCCGAAATTTTCTGCTGTTCTTAGGAGCAACCGCAAGTACTACAGCGCTGGGCACCTTTGGGTGTCAGCCAAATACCAATACCAAACCCTCAGGAGGCACCAGCAGTAGTGCTGGCAGTACCGGTACCACTACTGCAACCGCTGGCACACCCTTCAAGCCGGTCAAAGGCCCGATGCCTTACCAGGCCATTAACGTAGTCGCAGACCAGCAGCCTACCGCCTACGCCACTTACGAACTACAGGACGATATCGTATTGCCCGACGGCTTTACCTACGATGTCATTGCCGCTTGGGGCGATCCGGTCGGCGATAGTCGTTTCGGCTACAACAATGACTACTTGTCCTTTATTTCGGCTGGTCCCGACGAAGGCTATCTTACAATTAACTTTGAATACATTAGTAGCGGCACTTGGGAACAAACGTACGAAACAGTTCTGGGGCAAACGCTGCCATTTCAGCCAGTGAAAGACGCCCTAAAACAAGAGGATGAAGAGGCAGCAGAAGAAATTGACGCCTTTGCGCTGGCAGGCGATAACCCACTAAAAGCGCAAATTGAGCAGATTGCAAAAGAGGCCCTAACCGATCAGGGCCTAGGCGTGATTTATGTTCGCCGGGACGAGAGTGGAGCCTGGCAGCGTGACCCTCAGGCAACCGACCGCCGTATTACTGGCATTTCAGGGCTAGAAGATGGCAACTATTTGAAGTCTACAGGGCCCGCTACGGCGATATTTAACAAAACAACGCTCAAGGGCTACACCGATGGGCTAGGTGATAACATCATCGGCTCCTTCGGCAATTGTGCTGGCGGGACTACGCCTTGGGGAACTGCGCTGAGCGCCGAAGAAAATATTCAATCTCAGGTACCAGAGGCAGTATATAGTGACGGGTCTTCTTTTGAACCTGACAAAAAGCTGTTCGATTCGGGATTTGGTGGTCAGGGAAATCCGTTGGGTTTAGCGGGTAACAAGTACGGCTGGATTGTAGAGGTTGATCCGGCAAATGCTGACGATTACGGCACGAAGCATACCTGGATGGGTCGCTATCGCCATGAGGCAGTCGGAATTAGAGCCGAGGCGGGTAAGCGGCTAGCGTTTTATTCGGGGTGCGATCGCCGAGGCGGCCATGTGTACAAATTCATCAGCACAGGCACCGTCAATGACCCTACCGACAAAGCTAACTCACAGCTACTCGGCGATGGCATGCTATATGCGGCTAAGTTCAATGCTGACGGCACAGGCACCTGGATCCCCCTAAACCCTGACACCGCTGTAAATCCAGTGTTACCCAGTAGTGCAGTTGGCGACATGGTGACCCTGCCCAAAAGACCCGAAGGCGGATTTGAAAAAGTAGAAGACGATGCCGCTATCAGCACCTTCAAATCATCTTTCAAAACCCTGGGCGACCTCTACGAAGGTGACTCCGTAGAGGAAAAACAAGGCGCCATCTTGATAGACGCTCACTTTGCAGCCAACGCCGTAGGTGCGACCCCCACCGCTCGACCTGAAGATACAGATGTCTCTGAAAACGGCACCTTATTTATTGCGTTTACCTCCGGTGCGGCAGGTGGCGATGGCGGCCCAGACAAAGCTATTTTCGTAGGGCCGAATGGTGAAACCGACTACGAAGCAGGCTGGATCATGAAGCTAATTGAAACCGATAACGATCCGGCAGCATTGACCTTTGACTGGGAGATGCTCGCTGTTGGCGGCGAACCAACCGATGGTGGCATCGGCTTTGCAAACCCGGACAATCTAGAGTTCGATAGCAAAGGCAACCTGTGGGTAGTCACCGACATGTCGACGAGCGCTCACAACAAAGCAGTGCCCGCAAACCGTAAGGATGAGTCGGGCGAGCCAATTGTGGGTAAAGGCCTGCTGGGCATTTACGGTAACAACTCGCTCTGGCAAATTCCGCTAGAAGGCGAACAGGCTGGAGTCGCGAAAATGTTTGCCTACGGCCCAATGGAATGTGAGCTAACGGGTCCTTTTTTCAATGAAGACAGCACCGCGCTATTTATAGCCGCGCAGCATCCGGGCGAGCGCAATGGCATCCGTCAGGACATGGAAAGCGAAACCGTCGGGTTTGAAATGAGAACCACGGATGGGACCGCCTTTATTCAAGAGCGGTCTGTACCCGTGGGCTCGAACTGGCCAGAAAAGACCAACAATGCACCACCCAAGCCCTCTGTGGTAGTGATTCGCAGAACAGATGCGGGGGTTGGTATTGTGTAGACGGAGCAATCCTCTCACATTTTCTCTTAACACCAATGTCCCTATCAAAAGAACTGTGGCAAGCCAATCAAGACCTTATTGAGGCGTCGTTAAACAATTCTTTTGTGCAGGGCATTGGTGATGGCTCGCTACCAAAAGAGAAGTTTGCCTACTATGTGGGGCAAGATGCTTTCTTTTTGGAAGCGTTTGCTCGTGCTTACAGCATTGCTGCGGCTAAGGCACCAGACTGGAAGAGCTTTCAAGCCTTTCACACGCTGGCAGATGGTGTGCTACAAGAGCTGACTCTGCATCAGAGCTACGCGGAGTCTTGGAATGTAGATATCAAGACGGTGGAGCCTGGAACGGCCACGCGACAGTATACTGACTTTTTGCTAGCGACGGCTTGGAGCCAGCCTGTTGGGATTACTGCTGTGGCGATGTCGCCCTGCATGAAGCTTTATGCCCACCTAGGGCAACAACTAGCAAAAGGTGGCATCCCATCCCACGATTATCAGGACTGGATTGCCACCTACAGCAGTGACGAATTTGAACCATTGGCACAACAGCTAGAATCGTTAGTCGATCAGCTCTCGCCAGATACCGCACTCACACGCTCTACGTATCGATACGCCATGGTATGCGAGCGGGACTTTTTTCAGGCTGCATGGGAACTGTAGCGTCTACTTTTCTTCGACGTACATTTCAGGCTCTACAGCGAAGTTATTCATACGACCAGAGTCATCGACAACGTAGCCATCTATGGTTTTCATGTCGGTGCCTGCTTCGCTAGCTTCAGCGGCAGCGATATCTGACTTGTCTTCTTCGGGGGTGCCGCCGGGGAAGCTTTTGGTGCCTGGGGGCTGAACAGCGTCGCCGACAGGCTGGGCAACTTGCACGGCTTGCTGGTTACCGGCTGCGCCTTTGCCGGACTCTGCGCCAAGTTTTATATTTTCGTTTTGTTCAGTCGCCATTGAATTGGCCTCTTTGAGCTACATTTATGACACCATCAAGTGTAGGGCTGACCACAGGGGCGGCGATTCCACCATCAGGTGAATTCTTAACTATTTCTATAGAGCGAGATTGTATAGGTCTCGAATGAGCAGTGGTCGCTGCAAACCTAAGGATTACTAAAGACGATATTCGCCTGGCGCCTGGCGCGGATGTTGTGCTGCGGAATCAGAGCTGGGCGGATTATGAGTCTCTGTTGGAGTGGAGGCGCGATCGCGCTCCACCCCATAGAATGAAATTTATCTTTAGCTGCCATTTTCTTTTCCTTCAGCTCAGCCCGATCTTAGCAATCCACATGCAAAGATTATCCGAACTAACACCGGTATAGGATGAATAAAACTCACGTTCTGTGCGGTCAGCACATCTGTTATCCATGGCTTGGTTCGTCAAAATTGAGCGCGGCATCGTCGATAAAACTCGCTTCGACCAGTTCGTGGGTGCTCACGTTGCCTATGTCAAAGACCTGATAGAAAAAGGCCACCAGGCTCGTAGTGGATATTGGGCAGAGCGTGGCGGTGGGATGCTGGTTTTTCAGGCCGAGTCGATGGCAAAAGCTCAAGCTATCGTAGACGCTGATCCGCTCATAGCAAATGATTGCGTGGCCTATGAGCTACATGAATGGTGCATCGTGGCTGAGCCTAGCTAAAGATCGTTTAGCTAACTGTGGCAGGCGTTACGTTACGAGGATTCCAGCGCGATCGCACCTCTTCAATATGCATCGTCTCCTCATCCTTCTTCAAATGCCGAGGACTACTCTCAAAAGAAAGCGAAGACGGCAGCGCATCCGCACCATACGCCGTACGAATAAAGCCATCCACCTCAGCATAAGAAGGAGACAGCACATCGCTTGGAGCGCGATCGCCTAAATGACGTCGCAGAGCAGCAGAAAACAGCCCCGTCCCATCATCAAAAAATCGCTCCGTCGTTTCGCCGTAAGCATCATACGGATGAAACAACAAATCTTCCGGCGCTTGGCTAGCCACCCAAGACGAGTAGCACCAGTACTCGCCATAGGTCTTGAACTGATTCGCCGAGCGCATCATCAGCCGTAGCCAGTGCTCTTCCGAATCAAAGAACTGATTGATTCGCTTTGCAAAAGAGCGCAAATGCACCTGCCGAAACCACATGTGGTGAGGAATAAACGTTCCCACCGGGTCCTTGGCAGCAGGTACACCTAACACTTTGTTTATCCAAGTTTCCCAGTTAGCAACAATGCCAGGATTGCCCCACTCGTTATGCTGAAGCAAAGCAAAAGTATGCTTCACCTCTCCGCCGTCTTCAGTCAAGATAGGCCAGGTCGCGACTGGCAGCAGGTCACTATCCCAAACGAGATACCACTCGCTGAGATCGGGAATACCTTCAAACGCGCCTAGCTTCAGCAACTGCTGATAAAACCAGCCAGGCGTATAGAGAGATTTTTCCAAGTCAAGCTCGGCGCAGATGGTGTCTTTCGTGAGCCCAACAGGCTGAAAAAAATTCTCCTCTGGATGAACCTGTAGGGAGGCTATTTCCCACCCCTCGGCCATTCCGCCCAAGACCTCTGCCTCTTCAGCAGGGGTAATGATATGGATAGACCGAGGCGCGTAATGATGCGTTAATCCCTCTAGCACTGCCCGAGTATTCCATCTCGCTTTGAACAGAGGAATAACAATGTCAAAGGCTTCTGGTTGCATAACGATAACTCTAGCTACACACTGGCCAACAACTCTTCAGAAACAGCCTCGAAAGATTGCTTCGGTTCGGTAGGCACATGGTGCGCCACCGTTGAAGGATCTTCTAGGCCCACATCTTTGCAGAGCGGGTCAATACCCAAGCCCTTACGGGGATATTTTTCGCACAGCTCCTGATAGTCACTGATCGCCGCAAATAGCTCGACCTGAGACATCGTATCAAGGTAGCCGCACTGGCCAATGATACCTTTTGGTAGAGGAGCAACCAGGTTACCACCGCGCTTCTCAAACATTTTGGTTTGCGCCGCCCACAGCGTTTCGCGGTTGAGCAACACGTCATGCCAAAGGCTGAGGCCAAAGGAACTGATGAGGTTGAGAATGCGATCGCACTCCATCTCACTAATCCATCCCTGCCGATAGCTCACAAAAGCCCCAAAGCCCATACCAATCGACACCGCATGACCATGCAACAGACCCGCCTCAATTTCAAAACCCGGCGACCACGTGTGACCATAGGCATGAGGACGACATTGATGCGTCTCGTACAGGTTGTCGTACTCGGCCTCCACATAGCTACGCATCGCTGCACCTAAAATCTTTTGAGAGCGCACCGCAATCTCATCCGTCGACTGACAACCTAGCGCACCAAAGCGAGTTTCAATCAGCGCAGCCCCTGCCTGCTCTAAATCGTCAAACAGCTCAGCATCCTTCACAACCGCCATCTTAATAATTTCAGCAACGCCATGGCGCAACCAACCCTCACGCAGCGTCTTAAAGAAAGAGCGGTCGGTAATAGACAGCACCGGCGCATGATAAGCGCCAAACAGATTCTTGTAGCCAAAGCCATCACAGCAGGTACGCGGAGAAGGTCCCGCATCAATGCCAGCCACAATCGAAGTCGAAAGCATCACATAGGGCGTATTGCGGTGGTACAGCGCACAGGCCAAACCACCCGTATCTGCTAACACACCACCACCCACAATCAACACAGGCTCGTTACGAGACACACCCAGGCGCTTAAAGTCACCGAGCATCCGTTCAACGGTATGAATGCCTTTATCGACCTCCATCGCCCGGTACACCAGCTTATCTAGCTGAATGCTGTGAAAATCAAAATAATGCTCAATCTTTTCCCCATAAAAGCGCTCTACGTTTTGATCAATCAAACAAATGCAGCGCCCAGATGCACTATACATATCGCTAATGAGCGTCTGATGAGGCTCCAGAGAATCTTCCAGCACTCTAATCGACGTAAACGTGCTGTGGGTCATCACAGCTTCCACAGCCTGATCATCGTCTGTGCTCACCACAAAACCAGCACTTTGCCGATAGCTAGACGTGGGATGCACAGCGTGAGGATTGCTCACAATCAACTGATCAACTAACGCTGCATAAAACGATTCTTCTGGCCCTGAAAGCAGCACAGACAGCAGGCGTTTCTTAGCCAGCGAAGACAGCTGCACCCGAGAGGCAAACTCAGACCACGCTACACCCACCGACACATCAAAGGCCGACAGCAACTCCGAAAGTAAGGCAAAGAAACTCGCTAAAGAAGAATTCAGACCGCTACGCAACCGCCGACAGGGCGCAAGTCCGTCAATAGCGCCAGCAGCTACAAACTGCTGCCCTAACTCAGGAGCAAAGGCTTCGCTCTCAATCAGCGCAAGCAGTAAATCCTTGAAGCTGGGACTGAAGCAAACCGTATCAATCGCGTTGCTCAAATCTTTGTCGGCCAAAATGGCACTGTCGAAGGTGTCGATGAAAACTCGAACCGCCGGAATAGTCTTTGTCATATCTTTTTAAGGAAAAGCTACTTAACACCGGAGGGGAAGACCCCCTGTCCGGGACTTTACGCAAAGTAACACAAACTCTAAAAAAAAAGTAAAGAGTACACTACAAAAGAGACGCTATCTACCGTGATATGGTAGATACCTATGTCTATAGACTGAAACCAATGACAAGCATCAATTTTATCCTTATGCTCGTTCTGTAGGCCCTGAAATTAAGAGGCCTAATTGAACAGCAGCAGATTGGTATATTGAGAGTATGGCTAAGTCAAACTCAAAACAATCGACAGGCGGCGGTGTCAAAATCGTGGCAGACAACCGCCAGGCCCGCTATCAGTATGAAATCTTAGAAACCTACGAAGCGGGCATCGTTCTCACTGGCACGGAGGTCAAATCTATTCGCGAAGGCAAGGTGAATCTGCGCGATGGGTATGCCAACGTAAAACGCGGTGAAGTGTGGCTACACAATGTGCATATTTCGCCCCACAATATGACCAATCTGGTCTACAACCACGAGCCACGGCGCATTCGCAAACTGTTGTTGCACAAGCAAGAAATTCGTAAGCTGATTGGTCAGGTAGAGCAAAAGGGCCTGACCCTGGTTCCGCTAAAGATGTATTTGAAAGGCGGACGGGTAAAAGTCAGCTTTGGCCTAGGCAGAGGTAAAAAGCTGCACGACAAACGTGAAAGCCTGAAGAAAAAGCAGGATAAACGCGAAATGGCCAGAGCCATGAAGTCGGCCAATCGGTAGGACAACCAGAACGGCTATCCTACGGGGTGATGGCAGTAGCGCGGTCTATGGTATCTACGACCTGTTCGTATATTTCTTCGGCTTCCTTGGCGGTATTGCCAATACAGGTAAGGCCAAGCTTGCCATATTCACTCAGGCACCCCATTAAGTGAAACACTACGCCCACACCATCAATCGAGCTAAAGTGCAGCTGCTCGCCCATAATGATGTCCATCAAATCGTTAGGCAACAAGCCGCGATACGCATCCTTTTGTAAATTGTCGGAGGCTCGGTAGTACTTTGCCTGGCCGTTTTTGGTGTAGAATCTGCCATCGCTAAGATCGTAGGTCCCGTTAGTCAATAGCTTAAGCGCCATGAAGGGATGGGTCGTTCCGCCCTTACGCAAGTTGATTTCAATTGCCTGTAAGTCCCAGGGCTGCGTCTTATTCTCGGGCTGATGGACAGCGATAAAATCTACGCTGTAGCGCTCCAGTGCGCCCTTTTTGGCCAGGTTCGCGCCGACTTTTCGCCCCATTTCTTGTAGGGCCATGCGGTATGCATCGTCAGCAGGGAAGGTGCACCCCAAGAAGATTTGACCATCGGGGCCGCCAAGGACCTGATCGTGGGTGGAGAGGATTTCGACGTTGCCGTTTGGGGTGACACGGCCTTGAACGCTGGGTGAGTATTTTTCTTTGCCTTCAACAAAGGCTTCTGCGATCGCACCCAATTCCTCAATCTTCCGCCGAAACGACTCCCAGCTTTCGGTATCACACTGAAAGCTCAGCTGAGGAAACGCCGACTCAATTGCCTTTGCTCGCGTCAGTCTATCCGCTTTGCCTGGTGCGACAGACGCAAGTTCTGCCAGCGAAAACAGAGCATTGCCCTCACCGGAGAAGCCCTCATTCAGCTTGACCACGACCCTTTTGAGTTTGGGCTGGCGCTCCCACAAGGCTGCGGTTAAATCTGCCAGCTTAGTCACCTCATGGGTGAGCTCACTACCGTCTGGCAGCGGAATGCCACATTCTGCAAATATCTGACGACTGCCTGCCTTGGTGCCCCAATACAATAAGTCTGGATCGACTGCTAGCAAGGGGACGTCTAGCTCCAGCGCTAGCGTTCTCTCCTTTTCTGTGGAGTTGTAGCAGGTCATATAAGCCTCATTGGGCTTAATTTTGGCCTTCAGGCGACGGATCAAGCGAGGGCGGTCCAGGATTTTTTCGGTGAGCGGTCGCAGCGAAGAATCATACGTCGCGAATAGGTCCAGGCGATCGCGCGCATGGGAGCTCGGAATTCCTGGCAGCAGCTCCAAATAGTAATCCACAATACTGGGGTGCAAAGGCTGAGACGTCACATAAATCAGCCGAGTCTCTGGATTTCGCAGCCGAATCAGCGAAAACAGCAGCCGCTCCTCGTAGTAATGCACGCCCTGCACCTTGCGTAGCTCCTCCTGGTCCAAACTTAAAGAAGGCACCACCACAATTTGCCGAGGGCTACGGTCAAAATCATCAATTGGCTGCCAGCGCTCTGCCAGCTGATTTTGAAGATGAGCAAACGCTTCCTTTGTCGTGCGCCGATCTGCCGCAGTCGTTTGGGTTGCAGAATCTTCTGGATTTGGAGCCAGAACAGCTTCGACAGTAGCCATAGGAAAACGCCTCGTGATGTCTTAAAAGAAGGATGCCTTAAAATAAATCTCCTACTGTCAGCTTAATACGCTTCAGACGGATGGCATTCTCTCTGTTGGCTCATTACAATAGCGTCCCATTACATTTTCTTAGCGATGAAATTGCACAAAGAAATCGGTGCGATTGCTGCCAATCACACCGACTAGTTCACTTAGGAGATCCGAAACGGAACGCTGATAAGGCAAACAGGACCTATGCTTAGTCTGCCTGCAAATTTTGTTGGGGCTGCAAGTGGGTAATCATTTGCTCTACACCGCGCTGAATGCGACGAGTCACCGTCATTGGGCTCACGCCGATACGCTCGGCTACTTCCTTACGAGACATGCCTTTGAAGAACACATAGTCAATTGCAGAGCGAGTCTTCTCTTCTAGCTGGTTCATGGCTCGCTGAATCTGCTGGCGGTCTTCTTCCATACCTTGCAGTAGCTGATAGTGAAGATCAGGGAGTGTGTCGCCTAGGGTAATACTTGAATCAATTTGGTGGCATACCGTTGCATCCAGGCTCAAAGGCATCCGGTTCTTATTCGCCATCTTCACCTGACGCCACTCCTTAACAGACACGTTGATCGCTTCAGCCATTTCAATATCGGAAGGCTGACGGCCATACTTACGAATAAGCTCAGCCTGCTTTTTCTGACCTGCTTTTTGCAGATCTTGCCAGCGGCGGGGAATTTTAACGGTAGTACCGCGATCGCGCAGGAAGTGAAGCATTTCGCCGCGAATATAAGGCACTGCAAAAGAGCTAAATGCACAGCCCTGGCCGGGGTCGAAGCGCTCAATAGAACGAATCAAACCGATGTAACCAATCTGCTCGAGATCCTCATAAGGCTCGGCGCACTGACGACTAACGCGGTGAGCAATTTTGCGAACCAAACCAGCATTTAGCCGAACCAACTGATTACGAAGCTTGACGGAACGATCAACTTTGTACTGCATGAGTAGTTCCATGCCGCGAGATCTTAGCTGAGCGGACTTAGCAGATTTAGCAGATTTAGAAGGAGCCATAGTTAATGCAGTCGGAACTGCGTTGAAGCGGTGTTGCGTGAATTGATTTCATTTTCGGGAAGTGGCCCTCTAGTTACCATCGTTGAAACACGGTAGTCGATAGGAATGAACGCACTGAGCATCGGCAGATACACGCATACACCCCTAAAATGGCCTTTTCTTTAAATCCTTGCAGCCCTCTCACAGAAGCGTATTCAGCCTTAAATATCTGTGTTTTTACGGATTATTACGTCAATCACTTATTGCATTTTCAAAGTCGACCATCCGTTCCCAATGGCCTAAAAAAAGCGCATTAATCTATCCGCATTTCTACGGTAATTGTGCCTTTTTTTAAACCTATACTGACTGTATAAATCATGAATGTAGAAGCAGTAAAAAACACTTCTATCACCCCAAAAAAGACTGAGATACTAATTGAAAGTAATCGCAAAAAGGAGCTTTTGACAGGGTGGTATGAGCGGTTTGTCATGCAAAACGTGGCCAGCAAAGTGCAGAATTACTACAGGAGCCGTAATCCACAGGTCCAGGCAAATTCTGTACACTCTACATATAGAGAATTTATTTGAGTAGCGTTATTTATGAGCAGCACTAGCAATTTCCGTCAGGCAATTCAAGACGCCAAGGGGCAGTCGCTTGTTGGCCCTAACGTAATCGCCAACGCCCTCCCTTATGTGGGCGCAGGCCTCATCCTGACAGCCGTCGGCACTTTCGGTGGCCTCAACGTTCTTAGAACTAACCCTGGGCTCTTTATGCCCACCTTCTTTGCCGCAATGGTGGCCCAAATCGCGCTGTTCTTTTTTGCGCAGAGCGTCGCGACCAAAGGGGACAACGCTGTCGCCCTGCCGATGTTGGCAACCTACGGTCTGCTATCGGGCTACACGCTCAGTGGTTTGGTATTTGCCGCCTTACAAAGCAGTGGCGTCGGCATTCAAGGCGTCGGCTTTGCAGCCCTTGCCTGCGGTCTTACATTTATTGCCGCACGGCCTATCGGCTCTAATCTGTCTGAAGAAGATGGGTTCGCGCTCACCAAAACGATTCAGCTGGGGATTATGGCCCTAGTTGTCGTCGTCATTGGTCAGTTTGCACTTAGCTTTTTTGGCGTGTATGCACCAAACTATCTAGAGATTGCGATTTCAGCTATTGGCGTTCTGCTGTTTGCAGGCGCGGCGGTTGTAGACTTCTTTGTACTGCCTCGCACCTACACAGACGAGCAGGCACTGCCCGCAGCACTCTCGATGTATCTGACGTACATTAACCTGTTTGTGTTTATCCTCAGATTGTTGATTGCGATCAATGGTAGAGACTAAACTGCTATAGCTCGCTAGCAACAGCTCGCTAGCAACGATTTAGCAGATGCCCGCTTTGCTGATGCTCAGCAGGCGGGCATTTTTGATCTTTAGTTCAAGCTTCCATTACGACTTATGTTTGATACGGTTACTCTCAAGCGAGAGTTAGAAACGCTCTCAGAGCGCCTGGGCAAAGCTCAGGAGTACCTTTGACGTACCTGCGCTCAATGCCAAAATTCAGGACCTAGAGCAGCTCTCGGCGCAGCCCGACTTTTGGGACGATCAGGACAATGCCCAGCGGCAGCTGCAAGAGCTGAATGATTACAAGTCCAATCTTGCCCAGGTCAAAGGGTGGAAAACGGGGCTAGATGATTCCGGTGCGATTTTAGAGCTTTTGGATTTAGAAGAAGACGAATCGCTTCTGAATGAGGCGGAAAATACGGTTAAACAGCTGAAGCGTGAGCTAGATCAGTGGGAGCTTCAGCAACTGCTGTCTGGTCCCTACGATAAGAGAGGGGCTGTGCTTTCTATCGATGCGGGTGCAGGCGGTACAGATGCTCAGGACTGGGCAGAGATGCTGCTGCGGATGTACACACGCTGGAGTGAGCAAAATGGCTATAAGTTCACCCTGGTTGAAAAATCTGACGGTAGTGAAGCCGGGCTAAAATCGGCAACGTTTGAAATTGATGGACGCTATGCCTACGGATACCTGAAAGGGGAGAAGGGAACCCATCGCCTGGTGCGCATTTCACCTTTTAATGCAAATGGTAAACGGCAGACGAGCTTTGCGGGGGTGGAGGTGATGCCGATTCTGAATGAAGAGGTGAAGCTCGATATTCCGGATAAGGATCTAGAAATCAAGACCTCACGATCTGGTGGTGCAGGCGGTCAGAATGTCAACAAGGTGGAAACCGCCGTGCGGATTACGCACTTGCCCACCGGAATTTCGGTGCGCTGCACTCAGGAGCGATCGCAGCTCCAAAACAAAGAAAAAGCCATGGCGCTGCTCACCTCTAAGCTACTGGTGATTGCCCAAGAACAGCGAACACAGGCGATCGCAGACATTCGCGGTGACATGGTCGAAGCCGCCTGGGGCAACCAAATTCGCAACTACGTCTTTCATCCGTACCAAATGGTCAAAGACCTACGGACCAATGTAGAAACCACCGCCGTCAGCGACGTTATGGATGGCGACTTGGAAGAATTCATTCAGGCGTACCTGCGTCAGGAAAATCAGATGCTAGAAGAGTCTGCTGTGTAAGCAGCTAAGCTAGAAGATAACTCACCGTCAGTAATCAACTTTGCTATGAGTACCGAAACAAGCACGGATAAGTCAGCCGCTGTCATAGAATCCAACGGCACAGTGAAAAAGCGTTCTACCCTAGAAGAACCGACGCCTAGCTTTATTAAGCTGGCGATGCGAAACATGGTCAAAAAGGGGGGTAAATCGCTCTACCATTTTTTCCTTTCTTTCGTAGGTCTACTTGGCCTATTTATTGGCCTTGCCTATCTCACCCGGTAAGCAGGTATGCCGACAAGCACTCAATCGGGCGCACAAACCAATATCCAGGTAGAGGCTTTTGTGGATGGAGGGGCGATCGCCCAAGTCCCTACCCTCACTAGCAGCCACTACCAGCACTGGCTACAAACCTGGCTTCAGGTGCTCGATCCGCAGCGATCGCCCATCAACACCTACGAAGTAAATCTGCGACTCACCGACGACGCTGAAATTCAACAGCTCAACACCGACTACCGCCAGCAGGCAAAACCGACTGACGTTCTCTCCTTTGCGGCACTAGAAACAGCACTTCCCGGTGCAAACGAACTGCACCAGCATGAACCGTTGCACCTGGGCGATATTATTATCTCGGTAGAAACTGCCGCGCGTCAGGCGCAGCAGGCAAGGTACTCTCTTACAAAAGAACTCGCCTGGCTGAGCGCCCATGGGCTACTTCACCTGCTAGGGTGGGATCATCCAGACGACGAGCAACTGAGTGCGATGCTCGCCAAGCAAGATTATCTGCTCACCCTCGTGGAAGTTTAGTTGCCACATGAGTTCTGACACTTCACCGCTCACTGCCAAAGGAAATGACTCACCGGACGTGACCGGCAGAAAAAAAGGGCGATTCTCCGAAGGAGACGCTGCGCGGACGCAATCCTGGCAAATCGCTCCAAATCTATTCGTCAGCTTTAAATATGCCTGGGCTGGTATTACCTATGCCTTCAAAACGCAACGCAACTTCCGGGTCCATACAGGCGTCGCTACCATTGCCCTACTACTGTGCTGGGGTCTGCGCGTTAGTAATGTAGAAATTGCCATTATTAGCCTCACCATCGGCGCAGTTTTAGTGATGGAAATTTTGAATACTGCGCTAGAGTCGCTCGTCGATCTGACCGTAGGGCAGACCTACCACGATCTTGCCAAAATTGCGAAAGACTGTGCGGCAGGCGCGGTGCTGATGGCCGCTATCATCGCCGTCTTAATTGCTGCGCTAATTTTTGTTCCACCCCTATGGGCTACGCTTTCGCCACTCTTTCTATAACGCTGCCGATTTGAATCCATGATTATAGTCATCGACAACTACGATAGCTTTACCTATAACCTGGTGCAGTACCTTGGCGAGCTAGGGCAAACCATAGACGTTGCCAAAGACATTGAGGTGTTCCGTAACGACCAAATCTCTTTAGAAGAGATTGTCGCCAAAAAGCCAGACGGCATTGTCATTTCCCCCGGCCCTGGGACGCCTGACGATGCGGGTATTTCCCTGGACATTATTGAAAAGCTAGGGCCAAAGCTGCCAATATTAGGCGTTTGCTTAGGTCACCAGAGTATTGGACAGGTGTACGGCGGCAAGGTCGTTGGAGCGAGCGAGCTGATGCACGGTAAAACCTCTCCTGTACGGCACAAGAACACAGGCGTATTTACAGATTTAGCCGATCCATTTACCGCGACGCGCTATCACAGCCTAGTGATAGAAAAAGAGAGCTGCCCAGATGTTTTAGAAGTGACGGCCTGGGTAGAAGACGGCACGATTATGGGCGTTCGCCACCGTGACTATCCCCACATTCAGGGCGTACAGTTTCATCCAGAGAGCGTGCTGACAGAATCGGGGAAGGCACTGCTCAAAAACTTCTTAAAGGATCTCTGATTCAGTAAATTCAAAGGGCACAACCAGACCCGAGGGCTAGGTATAACCGAAGACTGGCCATAACCGAGGGCTGAGCGGAGTCGTATAGCCCAAGGGGCATTGGCAAAGCCTAACGCAAAGCGTCTCCGCAGGGAGAAAGTCCGGCTCGGCAAACTGTCCTAATCTAGTTGTGCTGAATGTCACACCATACGGCAGGATAGTTAGAAACGAATAGAACTTTTGAGAACATCATGAATCGGCGACACCTCCTGAAGTATGCTGGCGCAACGTTTGTAAGTACGCTTGGACTAGGACTGGCCTCCAAATACCAACCTTCTAACGCTCAGGTCACTGACCGGGCTCTGATAGCACAAGGGGGTCCGCTGACAATCACCGCCCTGGGTCACACATCCTTCTTATTTTCTGGTGGTGGCCAGCGTATTTTGGTCAATCCGTTCAAGGCGATTGGCTGTACGGCGGGCTACGCGGAGCCTACGGCGGGTGCGGATTTAATTTTGCTGAGCAGTCGGCTGTTTGATGAGGGATTTTTGAGCGATCGCTACGCCAACAATCAGGTCATAGACGAACCTGGCGACTACACAGTCAACGGCCTAGCGGTGCAAGGCGTCAGCATGCCCCACGACCGGCTCAACGGCAGACGTTTTGGCACTAACGTGGCCTGGGTGTGGAACCAGGCAGGGGTGAATATTGTGCATTTGGGCGGTGCGGCAGCGCCCATTTCCATCGAAGATAAAATTTTGATCGGTCGCCCGGATGTGTTGCTACTGCCAGTTGGTGGTGGCCCGAAAGCCTACACGCCAGAAGAAGCGGTGGAAGCAGTGCAGTCACTCAATCCTAAGCTTGTCATTCCCACGCACTACCGCACCCAGGCCGCCGATGCGGACACCTGCGACATCGTCGGCGTCGATGAGTTCATCGCGCTGATGTCTGGCACACCGGTAACACAAGGAGACAACACCCTCACGGTCTCAGCTGGTAGCCTGCCTGCGAGTATGCGTATTGAAGTTTTGAGCTATGCTTTCTAAGGGAACTAAACGCCCTCTACACTTCTTTTGCCCCTCTCAACGAAACACATGCAGAGCGAATATCGCCAGCGTCGAGAAGCTGTGCTGAAGGCCCTTGGTCAAAGCACAGCTATTTTTTGTAGCGCCCCCACTGCTGTCATGCACAACGATGTGGACTACCTATATCGGCAAGACAGCAACTTCTTTTATCTCACAGGGTTCAACGAACCCGACGCCGTTGCGGTGCTCGCGCCCAGCCACGAAGAGCATAAATTTGTGCTATTTGTACGGCCTAAGGATAAGGAAAAAGAAACCTGGAGCGGCTACCGCACAGGCGTAGATGATGCCAAGGCGAAATACGGCGCTGATGAGGCCTACCCCATCGAAACGCTCGATGAAAAGCTCGTAGAATACGTGCAAAAAGCACCCAGGCTGTACTACCACTTTGGCAATGACCGCACCTTTAACGACCGCATTATTCGCCTATGGCAGCATTTGCTGGGCAAAATGACCAAAAAAGGCACGGGTCCGGTCGCCATTGAAGATGCCAAGCTGCTGATGGAGCAGTTCAGACGGGTAAAGACCCCCTATGAGGTTGAGAAAATTCGTAAGGCGATCGCCATCAGCGCCGAAGCGCACAACACCGCTCGCGAAATGGCTAAGCCTGGCATGTACGAATACGAAATTCAGGCAGCCATGGAAAATATCTTCCGCCGGGCCGGGGCCATGGGACCTGCCTACCCGTCGATTGTGGCCACAGGTGCCAACGCCTGCATTTTGCACTATGTGGAAAATAATCAGCCGCTCAAGGACGGCGATCTGCTACTAATTGATGCGGGCTGCGCCTACGACTATTACAACGCGGATATTACGCGGACCTTTCCAGTGAGCGATCGCATCTCCCCAGAACAAAAAATCATCTACGACCTGGTCTTAAAAGCGCAGCTCGCCGCCATCGAACAGGTGCAACCAGGCTTACCCTTCAACGCCTTCCACGACGCCGCGACCAAGGTCATCACCGAGGGACTTGTAGAACTTGGCTTACTTCAGGGCGATGTAGATAAGCTCATTGAAGAAAAGCAGCACAAAGCTTTCTTTATGCACGGCACAGGCCACTTCCTGGGACTAGACGTACACGACTCAGGCATTTTGCGAAACCCCGACAAAACCTGGAAACCCTTTGTTCCAGGCAATATTGTCACCGTAGAACCCGGCATTTACATTCCGTCTGACTACGAACCCACCGAACTCACCGAAGACGAGATCAAAGAGGGCAAAAAAGCACAGCAGCCGCAAATCGAAGATCGCTGGAAAGGCATTGGCATCCGCATCGAAGATGACGTACTCGTGACAGAAACGGGCCACGAAATTTTGACAGCGGCAGTCCCCAAAGAACTGCCTGATAGAGTCCTACAGGCAGCTTTCTAACCTGCGGACAATTTTCTGGCAGCGATAGGCCGAGATGTACTCAAGACTTCATCAAAACGAAAATGTTCAGCCCGCTAAGTTTGAAGTTCTCGGGAACTTTGCTGATTAGCAGAAGTGTAGGTTGAACTACGCAGTAGGATGCATACAACCACGGAGACTGTTTTTCACGCCTCTAGATAGTCGCACTGAATCCTCGTAGATACCACAAGATAAATCTACGGGAAGCACCAGAAATACTTGTTTCGTCACTTCAAAAGCAGGGCAGGCTAGTGGGCGAAGACAAAACTTCACACCGCACTCAACACATCTCTGGATTTACAAAGTGCTGACAAACCTTCACAGTATCTAAAGGAAGGAACCACTAGTTAGCGCATTTACCTGGTACCGAGGACACAACCTGTGAGATTGACCCGTCTACTACCTGGCTTATCTTTAGCAGGGGTGCTTTTGCTAGCACTCCCTGTAGATGCAGCGCGGCTTCAGTTCTGGCGGTTTGACTCTCAGGAAAATCGCCTGACCTTTACTACCGACGACAGCATTCAGCCCACCGCGCAGCTGCTGTCTAATCCTACACGGCTGGTAATTGACATGCCAGGCACTACGCTTTCCGCACCCGAAAATATGTCGATAGACGGTGCGATCAAAGAAATCAGAGTCAGCGAGCGCGACGCGGAGACCACACGCCTAGTCGTGGAATACAACGCAGGTTATACCGTGGACCCTTCTCAGGTGCAGGTCCGGGGTGAAAGCGCTCGCCAGTGGACCGTACAGCTTCCTGAGGCAACGGCTTTAGTTCCACCCAGAGCAGAAGAAAATGAGTCTGTTGCCAGCACCTCAGAATCTTCTTTAAGTGAGAACAGATTAGCCAGTCGCCTTTCCAGTCAGCCTGGCAACCTGGTACGCAATCGTCCCGTGCAGGGCGCGAGCACTCGCATTCAGGGCGTACTGACCACCTCAGATGGCTTTTTTGTTCGCACATCGGGCGTCGATCCTCAGCTGAACGTTAGCCGATTTGAAGAAGACGGTCAGCGCTACATCACCATGGAATTTGAGCAAACCTCCGTAGCCCTTGGACTCACAACGTCCAGGCTGCCGAACGAGCGCTACAGCGTCGATGGCTGGCAGGTCGACCAGGTTTCTAACGATCCGGCAACGGCGCATATTACGCTGGCACTGGGTGAAGAAAGCCCTGACTGGGACATTTCTGCCGTTGAGGGCGGCGTTGTGGTCTTGCCCAAGGATGTCTCTATCAGCAGCATTCCAGATAATGGGGCTAGCACTGGAACGACTGTCGCTAGCACGTTACGCCAACCCCCAGGAACCCGTCAGGTGAACACACCAGAAATGCCCACGTTGCCCAATGGTCGATTTACCGTAGTGCTCGATCCGGGGCACGGGGGGCGAGATCCAGGCGCGGTCGGCATCAATGGCTTACAAGAAAAGCAGGTCGTGAATGACATTACCCCTCAGGTGGCGGAGATTTTGCGAGCCCAGGGCGTGAATGTGGTTTTGACACGCGATCGCGATATGGAAGTCGACCTAGCCCCACGCGTGCAGATTGCCGAACGGGCCAATGCGTCTATTTTTGTTAGCATTCACGCCAATGCCATCAGCATGAGCCGCCCCGATGTAAATGGGCTAGAGACCTTTTACTCCTCGGATGCAGGCCAGCGCCTGGCCAATACAGTCCATGCTACGGTGCTCAATGAAATGGGCATGCGCGATCGCCGCGTTCGCAGTGCCCGGTTCTATGTCATTCGCCGCACCTCCATGCCCGCCATCTTGATCGAGACCGGCTTTGTCACAGGTGCAGAAGACGCGCCTAACCTGGCCGACCCCATGTGGCGTCAGCGGATGGCCACAGCGATCGCCAGAGGCATTCTTCTCCACCTTCAGCGTGGCGTATAATCTCTAGCTGATCGTAGCTGATGTTTATTTCTGCTCAGGATGCTGCAGGGCCTCACAAGCAATGCCAACCTTCCCCAAATAGCGAATCATTTGATGTAGGCGGCCCTGATTGCGCTGATTAAAATGCAGCGCCAGCCTGGGCAGGTGCTCTGTCTCATCACCTCGCTCAACGTCAAAGGCAGAAACTTCTCTAATCGTGCCTTTGACCAAAATATCGCTGAACTCTTCATTCAGTTGGTCAATGCCCCCCGGACACAGCGGCGCTTTCAAGCGAATCACCAGCTGACCATCTATATAGCGGCTAGAGTGATACATCCGATAAAAGCTCTCAACCGACTCCAGCGCGTCGTCGATGCTATCGGTCAGATGGTACAGGCTAGTATCGTCTGAGCTAATCAGGCCCTGATCTAGCAGGCGATTGCGAATATAGTAGTCCCAGCTTTTCCAGTAGTCCCCGCCAGGCTTATCGATGAGCACCACTGGTAGCGGGCTGGCCTTGCCCGTTTGGATTAATGTCAAAGATTCGAAGGCTTCGTCTTGAGTGCCAAAGCCACCTGGGAAAAGCGCGATCGCATCACTCTCTTTCAAGAAGAACAGCTTACGGGTAAAAAAGTACTTAAAGTCCACTAGCTTTCCGTCGCCTGTAATCACAGGGTTCGCCCCCTGCTCAAACGGCAGCTGAATGTTCAGACCAAAAGATCTGTCGCGCCCAGCCCCTTCATTACCCGCCTGCATAATCCCGCCACCGGCCCCAGTCATCACCATAAATCCCTGCTTGACCACACGCCTGGAGAACTCCGCAGCCATCTGATACTCCGGCTGAGTGCTGGGGGTCCGCGCCGAGCCAAACACCGATATCTTTCGAGTGTGACGATACGGATAAAAAGCCTTGAATCCACTCTCCATATCAAGCAGGGAATAGCTCAATATTTTCCAGTCCAGTCGCTCAGCCTCTTGTTGAGCCATACGCACCAGCGTTTCCATAATCTGAGTAATCAGTGCGCCATGCTCCAAATCAGGTAGCTGGTCCAACGTTTGAATCAACTCAGTGCGCAGGCGATCTTTCTGGTAGCTGCCACGCGAAGAGCCTGCAACATTAGCACCTGAAAAAGAACGATCTTCCATAGTTATCCATCGTTAGTTCGTACCAAACATAGCAAGTTGCTCTAGCAAGTGACCTTATTAGACAGGAGATGTAATGCCTTTCCCAGGTAAAAAATCAACGATCTAATCAACGATCTATAGTTATCAGAATCAGTTATCAGAATCAGTTATCAGAATCACTACACTAAAAAGGCCCTGACGACTGTCAGGGCCTTTCAAAAGGCAATCTATTTAAAGTCGTATCCTGGTCGCTATCTGGTAGGCTCAGCGCATTGAAAGAAACCTGAACAGCCCACCTACCGCTTCCTCTGCATAATATTGCCTCTGATAGCCTCTACAAGTACTTTTCAAGTGTATTAGCTAACGTTGTCTTGGGCACTGCGCCTACCACCATGTCCACCCGCTGTCCGCCCTTGAAAATCATCAACGTTGGGATACTGCGAATACCATACTGACTAGCTACGCTTGGGTTTTCGTCAGTATTGACCTTAACCACCTTAACTTGACCGTCATACTGTTCAGAAATTTCGTCTACAACAGGAGCGACCATACGGCAAGGGCCACACCAGGGAGCCCAAAAGTCCACAAGGACAGGGGTCTCACTTTCCAAAACTTCTTGCTTAAATGTCGAATCTGTGACCTGTGAGGCTGACATTATAATTAAAAATCCTTAGTCACTCATGTACGCTGATCTTACCATAGTCAAAACCTGACACCTTAGTCTCGATTCCTACAGATTTCTTACGGATCGCATCAGCAATAATATTGTCCCTGGCGATTCCCTACTGTCTATCCTCCTTATGAAAGAACAGCTGAAAAAGAGGAACCGCCCAGACTCGAAAGTCTGAGCGGAGTTTGGTGTGAGGAGTGAACGGAAACTTGCGTCTCCGCTTCACCTTATTGTAGAAGACTCTCCGTGATTTGCCATCGTCTCACGGGGCACTCAGAGACAAGTCTTAAAATTTGAGCAGGTTCAGCTCACCTTATTTCTGAAAATGCCCGTACAACTACGCAAATCAAGGCAACAGCGATAACCAGCTATCCGACTATTTACCCATGCCTAACTGCTGGGCCTTTTGGTAAACCTTGCCCTCAGTCAGCAACGATGGTGCAATCACCACTTCTACCTGCTGCATCTCCTGAATGGTTTGCGCGCCCAATGTGCCCATGCTAGTTTGCAGCGCGCCCAAGAAGTTGTGCGTACCGTCGTCTAGCTGGGCCGGTCCACGCAAAATTTGCGCCAGGGTTCCGGTTGTGCCTACCTCAATGCGAGTGCCCCTTGGCAGTACAGGGCTAGGCGTTGCCATACCCCAGTGAAAGCCCCGTCCAGGAGCTTCTTTTGCCCGCGCAAATGGGGAACCAATCATCACACCATCCGCACCAGACGCAATACATTTACAAATGTCTCCACCCGTCACTAGGCCACCATCGGCCACAATCGGCACATAGTTACCCGATTCTTTTTGGAAGTCATCTCGGGCGGCGGCACAGTCAGCCACGGCGGTTGCCTGGGGTACACCTACACCCAACACCCCTCTAGAAGTGCAGGCCGCGCCCGGCCCTATACCCACCATCACGCCCGCAGCTCCAGCCCTTAGCAGCTTTAGGGTAACGTCATAGGTCACGCAGTTACCTAGCAGCACTGGAATGGGCATATCCTCACAAAACTGCGCCAAATCTAGCGGTGTCACAGACTCAGGAGATAGGTGATCGGTTGAAACCACCGTGGCCTGCACAAACACCATATCTGCCCCTGCTTCAGCCACAGCTTTGCCAAACTTAAGCGCACCCGCAGGGGTCAAGCTCACAGCGGCCACGCCCCCCTGTTCTTTAATTTGTTGAATGCGTTTTTTGATCAGTTCAGCTTTCACAGGTTGAGCGTAAAGCTCTTGCATTAGTGGCACAAACTCGGTTTTGCCCACTGAAGCGATCCGATCTAGCACGGGCTCTGGGTCGTCGTAGCGGGTTTGAATACCTTCTAAGTTCAAAACGCCTAGCGCACCCAATCGAGAAAGCTCGACCGCCATTTTTACATCTACAACACCGTCCATTGCGCTTGCAATAATCGGAATTTCTCGCTTTATGCCACCGACTGTCCAGCTAGCGTCTGCAAGCTGCGGGTCTAAGGTCTTAGCACCTGGAACCAGGGCTATTTCATCAATTCCGTATGCACGTCGGGCTGTTTTGCCACGACCAATTTGAATGTTCACGTCCGTACCTATCCCAAGGAAGCATCTAGCTAGCGTATCAAAGAAAGAAATGGATTGCGTATAGCAATTTTTACTTCGCTGACACCGCAGCCGAAGGTGGCACCTGCAGTCTGCAAGGCAGATCTTTCTGCAATTATCTCGTTCGAGATGTTTGAGAGTTCCTGTCAAACCAGTAGAATGCTTAGGTGTCGAGGAAGGAATGGTTGACGCTCTAGTGAATATCTCGTCTCTTAAGTTTTTTAGGAACCTGCGTGCAACCAATCGGCAGTTCGCGGTGATTGGTCTGGGCCGCTTTGGTCGTGCGGTGTGCCTGACCTTGCACGGAATGGGCTACGAGGTCATGGGTATAGACTCGAACGAAAGCCGGGTCGCTCAGGTACTGACTGACCAAATTGCGGCCCATGCAGTACAGCTAGATTCGACACAGCCCTCAGCCCTGGCAGAAGCAGGCATCCCAGATTTTGACACAGTCATCATTGCCATTGGCAACTACGTTCAAGAAAGCATTATCACGACGCTCAATGTGAAAGAGGCGGGCGTCCCGAATGTGGTGGCCAAGGCCTCTTCCGCAATCCATGGCAAGCTGCTGGTTCGCGTTGGCGCAGACCATGTGGTTTTTCCAGAGCATGAGATGGGCTGCGAGCTGGCCAGGTCGCTCACCCGGCCTGGCATTTTGGATAGGTTTGAACTCGACCCCGACCACAGCATTGTTGAAGTTGTGGTGCCTCAAGCGTTTAACGGAAAAACGATTATGGAGGTTGACTTGAGAAATCACTATGGGCTGACGCTGATGGCCATTAGCAAAGAAGACGCCAAAGAGGACGACCACGATAAGTTCATCATTAACCCAAGCCCCATTACGCGCCTAAAAGGCGGAAGCTTGATGGTGGTGATTGGAGATAACAAGGGCATTGATAAGCTGCCAGTGTAGGCCTGTTTTTGCGCTATGAAAATTATTGGGTTGATGAGTGGAACCTCCGTTGATGGCATTGATGCCGCCCTGACGGAGGTCTCTGGTGAAGGCTATGGGGTCGAAGCGCGTCTGCTGAAGGGGGTTACACATGCCTATCCAAAAGCGCTGCGATCGCAAATCCTAGCCGTCTGTGCCCATGAGCCGATTACCCTAACGGCCCTCGCTGAGCTGGACGATGCGATCGCCCAAGAATTCATACAAGCTGTCAAAGCGCTAGATATTGATCTTGCCACCATTGACCTCATCGGCTCCCATGGGCAAACGCTGTACCACCGGCCACCCCTAAATCAATCCCGGAATCTGGGCTATACGCAACAGCTAGGACGCGGTGAGCTCATTGCCCAGGCGACTCAGCGTCCTACCGTCAGTAATTTTCGGGTCGCTGATATTGCACTGGGCGGCCAAGGGGCACCGCTCGTACCCATCATTGACGCTTGCTTACTGAGCGATTCTGCTCAGCACAGAGCTGTTCAAAACATTGGTGGGATAGGCAACGTTACCTATCTACCCCCATGGGACAAGGCCAAAGCGCCTGCTGCCATACCGACCGCTGTAAAAGGATGGGATACCGGACCGGGCAATGCGCTAATCGATTGGGCCGTTACTAGCCTGTCGGAAGGAAAGCAAACCTATGACAAAAACGGTGAATGGGCCGCCCAAGGGAACCCGCATCAATCCTTAATAGAAAAGTGGCTTCAGCACCCATTCTTTAAGGCCACTCCGCCAAAATCTACCGGTAGAGAGCTATTCGGCGCAGACTACGCTCATCAGCGTTGGCAAGAAGCAAAAACACACCAGCTCAGCGACGCCGATTTTCTGGCAACTCTCACAGATTTTACAGCAGCCAGCATAGCGCTGAGCTACCGGCAGTTTCTACCGCAAGTCCCAGAAGAAGTCCTAATTGGCGGTGGCGGCAATCATAATCGATATTTAATGGACAGGCTGCAACGGCGACTGCCCTCGTCGCGCATTGTGAGTACTGAGACGCAGCAGCTAGATGCTGATTATAAAGAGGCGATCGCCTTCGCTATTTTGGCCTACTGGCGCTGGCACAACATTCCAGGCAACCTACCCAGCGTCACAGGTGCTTCTCGGCCATGCCTACTAGGCGAAATCTGGCTGCCATAGCCGCCATAGTACCTGGTCGCGAGCTGGGTGCTTACTCAATCGTGGACGCTTAGTTGTAACGCTCTAAGTACTTTACGCTAGCGTCACAATCTAGCAGCCACAGCTGGGCATTCTAGGACACTGGCATTCGCTGGCATGTGTAGATGCAAAGGAACTGACGCTGTGGACCACAGCTTTTTACTTGAGCCCGGTAAATGGAAACTACAGGGCAGCTGGCTGACAAGAGAAGCGCTGCCAACACCCGTTAAAGGCAAATTGCTGGTCGCCTGGAAGCAGGCTGACTGCTTCGTGATGGCCACCAAACTTTCCTTCCCAGAGGATGACCACGACGATATTGTGCTACAGGCCCGTGGCCGCATGACCAGCCACGAACGGCAGTACACCTTTGTACTACAGCATTCTGCGCTAGGACAGGTTGAGGGCGAAGGCTGGATTGCCCCCGAGTCCATTGTGCAGCGCTACTGGGGCATTAACGACAAGCAAAGGCGCACTGCATTTGAAACCCTCCGCCGCATTAGCGCCGACCGCTATCACTTTTCGAGTGGGGTGATGTCAGGTCACTACCTCACTAGCACCATGGAGGCGGAGCTCGTTCGCCAGTCGTAATGACAGATCCCAACACTGGTCGCAAAATTTCTAATCGCTACGAACTGATCGAGTCCATCGGACAGGGCTCGATGGGTAGGGTTTACCTGGCTGGCGACTCGCTGCTTGGTGGGGTTCCGGTTGCCGTTAAGTTTCTATCGCAGACACTGCTGAACGAAGAGATGCGCGAGCGCTTCTTGCGAGAAGCCATGACCTGCGCGCAGCTTGGGCAAAAGAGTATGCACGTAGTACGCGTTACAGACTACGGCGTCAACGAAGACGAAGTGCCCTTTTATGTGATGGAGTACCTGAAGGGTGACAACGTTGGTCAAATCGTCAAAAAACAGCCCCTACCCGTCCCCCGATTTTTGGGACTGGTGCGCCAGATTTTGCTGGGTCTTAGAACCGCGCACAACGGCATCATGGTAAATGGTGAAACGGTGCCAATTATTCACCGCGACATCAAGCCCAGTAATATCCTGGTGACGTCCGATCCGTCTATGGGTGAGCTGGTCAAAATCTTGGATTTTGGCATTGCCAAACTGATGCAGGCAGACAGCGAACAGACCAGCACCTTCATGGGCACCCTGGCCTACGCCTCGCCCGAGCAAATGGAAGGCCGCGAGCTAGACAACCGCTCGGATATCTACAGCATGGGCGTCATGATGTACCAAATGCTGTCGGGTAAGCTGCCCGTAAAGCCGAAAAAGAACACGTTTGGCAGCTGGTATAAGGTGCATCGGCTCGCTCAGCCGAAGTCTTTGGTTACATACAAAGTGCCGAAAATGCTCGATGAGGTCGTGATGGCCTGCCTGGCCAAGCAGCGAGAGGACCGGCCTGATAGTATTAGCGACATTTTAGATGCGATCGACCCCCTCGAAAAGCGGTTCGGATCGGGCTTTCAGATCTCTCAGCAAATCAGCAAAACCCTTTCAAAAGTCCCTGTCGCCAAAGACATCTCTAGAGAATTTGGCAATAAGCTTTCAGAAAACGCCGAAAAGACAGAGCAAAACCAATCGCCAGAGCATTCTCTAGACGATTCGCCCAATCATTTAAATTTAACAGAGCACTCTGAAAACACTGCTAATCAATCTCCAGAACATCAGGCAGCAGACCGGTTTTACCTCGACCAGCCCTGGCCAGCAGAAATGCCCATTGCACAAATCGTATTTCCGAAGCTGCTCACCCAGGGAAATGAAACGCTGCCGACCCTGTGGGCAATGATGCCAACTGCCGAAATCGAGAAGCGCATTCGAAATACGCGCTACAACAACTTTATGTGCACCATGAGTCCCCACCCCATGGTGCTATGGCTCACCGCTTTTTATAACAAAGTAGAAGGCCCGCGCTGGCTACCCTGCTATCTGGACTTAAAAGTCACAGCCTCCCAGACCATGATGTGGCAGCTCGCCGAAGCTAAGCAGTATCGCATTTTGTTTTTTTCTAAAGAGCCGCCCCACCAGTGTCTGTATGTCAAGCCACTCAGCATCGCAGCAAGTCAGCTACGGCTATTGAAAGAATGGACAACCAACGCTCGCAACTTTCCCAGCGGCGGCGACCCCAAGGCCAGCAAAGCACTGTTAAAACGTGAGCTAGAGAGTAACCTCAAACCCAAAATTCTGATGAACTTTGAGGCGATGCATTCGGACTCAAGGCCTGGCATAGATGCGTCATTGGGCTTCTAGCGGTACTGAAATACTGAAACGCCAGAGCTGGTCTACTTGTAGCGAGGGAAGTGAATAATCGGGTGCCATGACGCCCGCAAAATAGCGCTTGTAAAGCTAGGCACGGTGAGTTTCAGCAAGCCTTTACTTTTGCCTGTACAAACGGCGATCGCACTAATATCGTGCACCTCACCCGACTTCAAAATCTCCTCTAGCGGATTACCGACTCGTACTTCTGTTTGAACCTCAGTGCCCAAATCAGATAGCTCGGCCTTTACAGCCTCCAGCGTACGCTCGGCATCTTCTACTAGGTCACTGCTAGAGACGCGGCCACCGTCATCAATCACCCAGCTCAGTAAGCAAGTTTCTAGAGCACAGTTCGGATCGGCTGCAATTCTCGTTTTGATTTCGCCTACCAGCTTCTTCGCACTGCTGCTATCGTCGTAGGGCAGCAGCAAATAGTTGAACATATTCTGGCAGCGCTCAGACAGCTCACTCTCGCGATAGGTAGAGACCAGCTGAGGCCTCAAGATCAAAATAGGCACCTCAACCTTTTCAGCAAGTTCCATGGTGGTACTGCCAAACAAACGTTCGTTCAACGTAGAACGCGTGGGCATCCCCGAGAAAATGATATCGGGCTGATATTTTTGAACTGCTCGAACAATGTTTTCCGCAGGGCGACCAGAAGCCACTTCGATATGAACTTCTGTGCCATCGGGGACAGCCGACTCAGCAACTGATAGGGCGGCTTTAGCCTCGGCGACCTGCTCTTCATCTACACAGGGAATTTCGCGAGAGGTCATCAAAGGCACGTTGTGAAAAAACACAAGGTGCGTCATTCCACCCTTAGCCAAATCGGGAACAAAATTGGCCAAGCGCTGAAGACTATCCGAAAAATCAGTACAAATAAGTGCACGCTTAAACATAAAATCGCACCAGGAAATACCGGGAAGAAACGCTGAGAAAAGATGCCAAAAGAAGCTGACTGGTCAGGCTAAGGCTATGCCAGCGCCATTCAACAGTATCACCCCTTCAGGATTTACGTCTCTTCCTTATTACGTCTCTTTTTATGGGGTAGGTCTGAGGCCAAATACTAGGCAACGCTACGAATAATCAGGCACGATGGTTGGAAACTCTGGAATGGCGATCGCCACAGCCGTAATATTGTCTCGCCCGCCCTGGGCCTTTGCCGCCGTAATTAGGGCAGCGACTGCGCCAGTACAGGTCTGAGCAGACTGCAAATAGGTAATAAGCGCATCGTTAGAGAGCTCTTCGGTGAGGCCATCGGTGCATAACAGCAGGCGATCGCCTGGCTGAATTTGGAGCTGCTGAATATCGACCTTACACAAATCTTCGCGGCCCACGCATTGAGAAAGCACATGTCGCCAGGGATGATCCGCGATTTGATCGGGCGATAGTTCTCCCGCTTTGATCGCCTGCGCCACCCAGGTATGGTCCTGTGTGACCTGAATAAACCCACTCTCTCGAAGAATATACAGGCGCGAATCGCCCACATGAGCGCACCAAAATTCATCATCACGATACATCAAAACCACGACCGTTGTTCCCATATCAGCACGTTCTGGATGTTGCACTTGGTCCACCAGAACGGCCTCATTAGCCGCAAAAATTGCTTCCTCCAAAAGTTGCGACGATGGCGTATCACTCTCCCAATGGGCCGCGACATAGTCTCGTATCGTATTGGTTGATAGACGGCTTGCCTCCTGACCACCAGTATGGCCGCCCATACCATCGGCCACAATAAACAAATTGCCTCTATCAGCCATGTAATAGCTATCTTGATTAGCAGCTCGGTGTAGACCAACGTCTGTAAGTCCGTCAAACATCCAACCGGTCAAATCATGATCCATATTCAGGGCAAGCTCGTCCATTCATATATGGCCTATGGCATTCTGTCTGCCTTAGAAACTCTCATGAGTAAACGAATAAGCGCAATACCAGAAATGGCTGCGAGAACGCTCATGACAACGGCAGGCCACACAAATTCAAAAATTATTAACAGTGTCGCTGATAGTGTGAAGGTACCCACCAATAAGGTATAGCTATTAGCTAGCGACAAATTGCTATTCCGACGCAAAATGCGATCGCTCTCAATAGAACGTACTCGCACTCTAATATCACCTCGATCCAGGCGATCGAGCGTATCTTCAATCCGACGGGGCAAGCTCAGTGCGGAGGTGCCTACCTGAGCCGCCTGCCGACTAATTTCACCAAACAAACCATTGTTCGTCTCACCAGGCATACCGTTTGTCATAAGTTCAGTTGCGTAGGGTTTAGCTGCTTCCATAAAATTGAACTCGGGATCGAGCCCTTTACCCACCCCTTCCAGAGTAGAAAACGCCCGCATCACGAACGTAAACGTAGCCGGAAAGCGAAACGGCTGATCGTAGGCAACCGCATACAGATCGTCGCTGATAGCGGCCACCGACTGCTCCTCGAATGGCTTATCCATCATATTATCGAGGATATACTGAACCGAGCGGCGAACCGGCCCCATATCGTCAATTTCTGCCAGCGCACCTAGTGACACCAGCGCCGTCATCACCTGACCAGCGTCTCGCTGAGCAATTCCAACGAACGTATCCATTAGCCCAGAACGGGTGACCTGCTTAATTTGGCCCATCATGCCAAAGTCATAAAAAATCAGGGTGCCATCTGTATCAACCGCAATATTGCCAGGATGTGGATCCGCATGGAAAAAGCCATCGGTCAGTAGCTGACGGAGATAGGCTTCAGCGCCCAAACGAGCCAGGCGCTTACGGTCTAGCCCTGCAGACTCCAGTGCCTCGTAATGGCTAATTTTGATGCCAGGCATGTACTCCATTGTCAGCACCCGAGGCGTGGTGTAGCGCCAGTACACACGCGGCACCTTTACCCAGTCCACCCCCCGAAAATTACGCCGAAACTTATCACCGTTACGGCCTTCGTGCAAAAAGTCGATCTCGAGCCACAGCAGACGGCAGCACTCTTCGTAAATGCCCATCCAGTCACGGCCACGCCCCCACTCTCGGTGGTTTTGAAAGTACTGGGCAATCCCTTTAAGAATCGACAGGTCAATCTCGAAAAGTCGAGACAGACCAGGCCGTTGAATTTTGACCACCACGTCTTCGCCTGAGTGCAGCTGAGCGCAGTGAACCTGCCCTAAGCTAGCCGCCGCGATTGGGACTGGCTCAAAGCTTTTGTACAGCTCTTCTAATGGGCGACCACAGTCTTGCTCAATGGTTTTTTTCACCTGTTCAAAGCTAAAAGCAGGGACGCGGTCCTGTAGCTTTGAGAGCTCTTCGACATATTCAATGGGAAACAAATCAGCCCTTGTCGAAAACAGCTGACCAATTTTTATAAATGTAGGCCCTAAGCTCAGGCAGGTTTCCCGAATCCATACGGCCATGTCCTGACGCCGCTTTGCCTGTTTTTCGGGCGTGATAGTCCCCCCGTAGGACCAAGCTTTGCCGTACAGCCAGCGTTTTGACAGTAGCTTGAGCACAAAAGACCAAATATCAATAAACCGCTGTGGCCTGGAATAGCTACCCCGGTTCCAACGGTAGTCGCCATCGCTGTAGGTACTGCCACTGTAGGCTGGCTTGTAATTTCGCTCTGGCGATTGGGTCGCTGAAGAATTGGCTATGGAGTTGGCCGTTAAATGCCCAGGCTTTTGAATTTCGGTGGCTATGTGCTTAGCGTCCGCGAATTCAGTATCAGCGAATTTAGTATCAGCGATCTCAGTCTCAGGAAAGTGAGTAGGCTCCTGTGAACTCGAAGCTGCCGACACGGTTGACGACTGGTCTGGTGGTGCATGGTCTAGCAAAGTGGCACTATGCCCATCTGCACTATGCCCATTGGCAGAGACCACAACAGGTGCGGTCTCATCAATGGGGACAACCGGCTCTAACGGCGTAGTATCTGATACAGGTATGGAGTTACTTTCTCTGGAGGCAGCAGACACTCAAAAGTTCCTAGGATAAAAAGGGGATTTATGCGGAGCGAGGATTTTTTTAAAAAAGATAGTGAATAATAGTACTTAGATACTCTTCAAGATACAGGTGTGAGAACGAGTCGTTTCCATCTAAGCTGAGCATTCTCTGAGCATTCTGAATCAGCATCCCGGCTAAGCATCCTGACGGTATTGCTGAATGGAGGCTCTGACTTGAGCAATCTCGGCTCTGAGGTTATCAATAGTTGCTTGCAAGTCTTCGGAATCAGGCGCGCTCGCCCCGGCAGCAGTGCTACCTGTAGCAGGCGTGGTCTGGGCGCCAGCAGCAGCACGTTCCTGCTCTGCTCTGGCCATAACCTCTTCTGTAAACTGCCGAAAGTACTCACGCTGCTCGGCGTCGAATTTACCTAACTTGCTAAGGCCGTCGCTCATAAGATGCTCGGCTCTTTCACTGACAGCCGCTGCTAGCGCTCGTCCTACAAAAAATGCTTGCAGCATGGAATTTCTCACAAAATTTAGATACTTATACAAACCGATTATAAACACCCTTCAGGCGTTCTAGCAGATTTATAGCCAGCAGATAACCCTTTCGGAGGAGATAATCGGCCATGTCAACTTAAAAAGTAAGTGGCTTTAAGCGTGCCAGAAGCTAGGTGAGGGCAGGGATAAACGAACTCATTGAGACTGACGTTTAACCTTGCCAAAAATGTCAGCGTTTTTCAGCATTTTATTGAGAGGCCACTGGGAATATCGCTGCGGAGGGTGCTGGTTTGTCAGAGAATTTCTGGCTTCATTAGGACGGGGCTTCAGAAGGATTGCGATCGCTCACGCTCAACCTCATAAGGCTCATCTAGGGCGTTTTGGCGTAGCAGGGGTCCCTTGCTCAAAGCCTCTAGGGGGTCGTCGTCCTCACCGGGGCGCGATCGCGCCGCCGATCTATTCGCAAAAGCGTCAAAGGTTGATGGTGCAGCGCTACGCCCGGGCTCAGTTATGGCTGCAGGTGTACTGGTAAACCGTTCCGAGCGAAAAGTATCAAAGTCGTCTTCACTCGTCTGCCAGTTCAGCTCACTATCGCCATCCCAGGGTTCGGTTTCTAGGAGATCATTTTGCCAGGTATCTTCTTCTAGCGGTGCTGTCTCTTCCTCGAAAGGAAAAACATCCGTTGTTTCTGGCAGCGGAGGATCTGATGCACCTTCTGGAGGTTGTGAAGTCTCGGCAGACGGCCAGTCCGAAAGGGCTGGAAAAGTCTGTAGCGGGCTTAAAAATCGAGTGTTAGAAGAGTTTGCCAGAGAAAAGCGGACCAGCCCGCCCCCCAGCAGGCCAACCAGCCCAGCTAACCCAGCCGTAATCGTCAGTGCCTGTCGCAGGGTCAGAGGGTCAGCAGCGGCCTGCGATGAAATACTACCGTTTTGGACAGCAGCATTACGTGAGGAACTATCTAAGGAACCACTATGTGAGGTGCCATCACGGCTGCGGCCATTTCGACTGAAGGGCAATAGGGACATAAAATAAAGTCTTGATAGTTGCCTGGTCTTATTATCTGGTCTTCATACCTGGTCTTGAGCAGCCTCTGGTGAGTAGTGTGCCAGGACGTAGTTCTCTGCAGCTTTGGCATCCGTTAGCTCACCGTCAAGGGTGAGCTGGTGCACAGTGGTGATCATTTCGCGAAACTGAGGACCAGGCCGGTAGCCAAGCCGCTTCAGGGTAGCACCGTTTATGAGCTGTGGCATCCGCGAGAGCTGTACTATATATTGCCAAACTTGAGGCCCAAGTGTGTAGGGGTGACGCGCCACAGTTAACAACAGTTCAACTTGCTCGTATGACTGTAGCTGCTGGTATACCTGACTGGGCCTGTGGCAATGGGTCAGCTGCTGGACGAGCTGAGCCTCCTGAGCGTGCATAGCGCTAATCCGCTGCTGAACGTGTGAATCGAGCTGTAGCCTGGCAGCGACTGGGCCACGCCTCTTTGGCTTTAGCCAGGCAATCATCAGCGTTACCATCAGCTGCCAGCGGGGTTCGTGGGGTAAAAACCTCGGCTGCCAGCGGCCCATACGCCGTAGCTGCTTCCACAGCCCTGGGCTCAGTGACAGTGTGTCATCGATACAGGCCAGAGCACCCAGCTCATCGAGCTGCCTTAGCGCTGCTGCCCACTGGTCCGTCGACAGTAAATACTTCAGCTCAGCCTTGAGCCTGGACTGCAGTGCTGGGATTTTTCGATGACTTGCTTGCAGCTGAGCGTAGAGACCACTGGCGATCGCACCTTGTACCAGCTTCTGAGTATGGGGCGCTAGCTCAAAACCTAGCCGCAGCGCAAACCGCACCGCTCGAAAAATTCGGGTGGGGTCTTCTACAAAACTGTTGGGGTGGATGACTTTGAGCGATCGCCTTTGTAAATCGATCCATCCCCCAAAAAAATCAAGTAGCTGACCCGGACTGTCACCATTTACGCGCAGCGCCATGGCATTGACGGTAAAATCACGCCGATAGAGGTCTTGGTGAATGGTGCTAGAAGTCACCTCAGGATTCGCAGCCGGGTAGGGATAGAACTCCGTTCGCGCCGTCGCAATATCAATCGTGAACGACGATGCTTCCACGGTCTTTGGCCAGCTCAGCGCCGCCGTCTGAAACTGCCCGTAAATTTGAGTTTTGACCTGCGAATAGCGCGACTGTATTTCCTCAGCTAGCCGCACGCCTGCACCCGGCGCAGCGCCCGCCACAACCAAATCGAGGTCCGTCAGCTGGCCAGCTTGAGCGGCTGTGGCATTTGCACAAGCCAATAGCAAATCGCGCACACCGCCGCCCACTAGGTACAAGGCCCATCCTTCTGAGTCGGACACGGTAGAAAGCAGGCGCAGCGCAGGCCATACTTCTGGGCAAATAGAAAGCAGGCGCTGTTGAAGCTGAGTGTAAAGGTCACTCGGAGCAGGATACGCTGAGTCAGCAGATAATTCAGCAGATTGTAAAACGGTAGAGTTAGACAGCTGAGAGCGCTGTAATTGACGCAGTACATCGCTACGGGTCACGATGCCTACCAAGGCGCTTCCCGACATCACGGGTAATCGGCCAATATCGTAGGTGGTCATGAGCGCCTGTAGCTGAAGTAAAGGCGTTTTGGGAGTCACTGTTTTGACAGGCGCACTCATACATACAGAGATAGCCGCACGCCCTAGCCCATAGCGCGTTGCAACGCCTAGATCTCGGCGGGTCACTATCCCAACGAGCGCGGACTGCTCGACAACACACAGGCCCGTATGACCATAGCGAGAGAGGATTTTGCTGGCCTCCTCGACACTGGCAGTAACCTCAACGGTTCGCACAGGGAAAGACATGCACGACTGGGCGATCGCGATTAAAGCGTCTTGCACAGCCATAGTTTTTGGTGGGAAGGGCATAAGCGAGCATAGACTCCCAAATGATTTTTGCCATTTTTTGGGGAGTGCTTGGGAAAGGGCACTGATTTTTGATAGCTTACTAAGAGGGGATCATCGGCCATACGTGCTGCTGACCTTCATTCATTAAATAGTGTTTTGAGAGTACGAAGATCATGACTGTTATTTTTCAGCTGGCCCTGTTTGTATTGGTACTTTGGTCTTTTGTCATGATCGTAGGCGTACCCGTAGCTTACGCTTCACCGAGCAACTGGGAGCAGTCAAAGCGTCTTATTTTTCTAGGATCTATCGTTTGGGGCGTACTCGTTGTAGTGGTGGGAAGCCTCAACTACATTGTGGTTTAAGTTTATGACAGTATTTGAAGGCAGCTTCACTCAGTCAAGCTCTATGAAGTTTGCCTTTGTGATTGGACGGTTTAACGACCTGGTAACCACAAAGCTACTAAACGGCGCTCAAGACTGCCTAAAGCGTCATGGTGTGGATGTTGATCCTGAAGGAACTCAGGTAGATTATGCCTGGGTGCCGGGCAGTTTTGAGGTGTCGATGGTGGCTCGGCAGCTGGCAATGAGCGATCGCTATGACGCCATCATCTGCCTGGGCGCAGTGATTCGAGGCAATACCCCTCACTTTGACTATGTGGCTGCCGAGGTTGCCAAGGGGATTGCGGCCATCAGCTTCCAAACCGGTGTTCCGGTTGTATTTGGCGTACTCACGACCGACTCTATGCAACAGGCTTTAGAACGGGCAGGCATCAAAAACAACCTGGGTTGGAGCTATGCCATGAGCGCGTTAGAAATGGCTAGCCTAATGCCGCAAATAAAAGCGGGCAGATAAAAGCAGGCAGATAAAAGCAGGCCAGTAGCGGCAGGCAGATCGGCAAAAAACCTCTCTAATCCGCAACGAGCCAACGATAAAAGTTGTTGACAAGTGCACTCGTATTTGAGATATTGGGAAAAGTCGAAAAAGACGCTTGCGGATGTAGCTCAGTGGTAGAGCGCGACCTTGCCAAGGTCGATGTCGAGAGTTCGAATCTCTTCATCCGCTTTTAAACCTTCTAGAAAGTTCTAGTATTATTGTTTAGCAAGACCGTTTGGGTGAGCCGATCTCCCGGATATTGCGCTATCTTTTCTTACAAGCGCTAGGATGGCCACGAGTGCACCTTAAAAATAGAAGCCCCCAAAATAAAAACGCCAAGCACAGCAAAAAGGAATATCAGTACCTCGATCTTGAACAAAGCTACCCTTGTCCTGCTTGCAAGCACGGGTCGCTGATTCCGATTACGCTGACTGAAGCCTGGGGGTGCGATCGCTGCAAACAGCTGTTTGAGCGCACCAGTGAGCCCGACACTGTCACCAAGCTTAGCTCGCCCTACCCCCATCAAAAAACCTGGCAGTGGACCGGGAAGCACTGGGTTGCCAACCAAAAAGCAATCTTAAACCGCTGGCGTGACGCTGCTTTTCGAATGCGAATCGTGACGGTATTTGTTTTATTGTGGATGGGATGGACGCTATTGGCATTTGCGGGTATCTCTCTTTCCATTAGGCCTTTGATCCTGTTGTCTTTGGTAGTAATGTTTTGGGTGGTACTGCGGCGCTAGCTTAATGACCCTACCTACATTCGATCTGACAGAAGCGCTCACCCCTGTTCGCAGCGCCACAGAACAGTTAAATACCGATGAGCAGCATTCGGTGGTCCTCTCGGCGATGGGAAAGGCCATTAGCGATCGCCAAGACGATATTTTAGAAGCGAACACGCTAGATCTGGAAATTAGCCGGGACATGGCCGTACCAGAGCTGGTTGTAGACTGGCTAAAGCTCACCCCAGAGCGGGTACAGACAGCCGCCAATATTTTTCAGCGCCTGGCAAATCTAGATGGCGGCGACGCGGCAGGAGAAGGCGACTATGGCAATGGCGTTTCTCGGCCTGTCGGAATTGTTGGGTTTATATACGAAGCGTTTCCAGATTTGGGAGCGATCGCGGCTGCACTGTGCATTCGTACCGGCAATGCCCTGGTCCTAAGAGGGGGCGCAGAAGCTAGCCGTACCAACCAAATTATTACCAGCATATTGCAGACAACCCTCAGCGAAGTAGGGCTTCCTACCGCGCTGATTTGTGCCATAGATTCGAACGACATCTCCCGGTTAGAGCTGGCACAACACTCAGACATCGACCTGATTATTGCCCACGGCAGACCTAGCCTGGTAGAGCAAATCGTACAGTCAGCTAGCGTCCCTGTGCTGCCCTCTAGGATGGGGAACTGCTACCTGTACTGGTCGGCAAGTGCTAGCCTCGATACGGTTTATAGCATGATTGTAGAGAGTCATTCAGGCACACCGGACGCAGTCAGCCGCATTGAGAAAGTGCTGGTACACGAATCTCACAGTGACAACACACTGACCCGGCTCTGGAATCGATTGCAGGAAAATGATTTTACACTCAAGGCAGAAACCTCACTGGCCTCCGGTAGCATCCTAGAAGCAGCTGAGCCCTTGGACTGGGGGTCGGCCTACCTCAAAAGAACCATCGCCTTTCGTTCGGTCAAAAACAGTGCACAAGCCGTGAGCTGGATTAATCATCACAGCAGTGGCCATGCCGATAGCATAGCCACCGCCGACTACGCTGAGAGTAGGGCCTTTGCATTGGGCTGTCGCAGCGCGTCTATCTATATCAACACCTCACCCAAGTTTGTCCGCAATGCTAAGCGAACTTGCGATATCGCCCTGGGCCTATCGGACAGAAAAGGCAACACAGGTGGCCGGATTGGCATGGGCGCGTTGCGAGAGCGCCAGCGAATTCTCTATGGAAATAGGCAATAAAAAAGCAAACATCTATCGCTAAAAGCCCCGCCTCTACACGTAGAACATAGAGGCGGGGCTTTAGTTTGAACGAATCAGCTGAGTGACAACCGACTTAGTACTTGGCAAGCTTTACCTTGTCAGCAAGGCCCAGCGCCTGCAAGGAACGAATAATCATCCAGGTAACGTCTATTTCCCACCACTGCAGGCCATGGCGAGCAGAATACTGATACGTGTGGTGGTTGTTGTGCCAGCCTTCGCCGAACGTACACAGCGCCACCCACCAGCAGTTGGTAGACCTATCACCAGACTCAAACGTTCGGTAGCCAAACTTGTGAGTTGCACTATTCACAAACCAGGTGAAATGGTAAACCACAACCAGCCGCACAAAAATACCCCACACCACAAACGACCAGCCACCTAGCGCATACAGCAACGCACCCAAGGCAAACTGAAGCACCAGAAAATACTTGTCGATCAACAGGTAAACCGGGTCGGTGTTGATATCTTGCGTAAACTTGCGAATCTCGGACTTGGCTGGAACATCGTGCAGCAGCCAACCCATGTGACTCCACCAGAAGCCACGCATAGAGTTGTGATGATCTTCTTCCTGGTCGGAAAAAGCGTGGTGATGGCGGTGCAACCCAATCCACTCAATGGCGCCGCTCTGGCAAGAGAGTGACCCACATAGCAAAAAGAAATACTCTAGCGGCTTGGGCACTCGAAAGCTGCGATGAGCAATTAGCCGGTGCCAGCCCAGGGTGATTCCGAGGCATCCAGTGATGAAGTAGAGTAGAAAAGCCACACCCACCGCACTCCAGCTGAAGTTGGCAGGCAGCAGCGCGAATAACGCTCCAAAATGGATGGCCACCATAAATAAAATAATGGGCCAGTTGAGCGGACGATCAGTCGATCTTGCAATAGTCATTTAGAATCTCAAAGCAAAAGTCAAGGCCTTGTGGTTATCAGCATCCTCTAAAGTAGACGAAACCTACCACCACGTTCAAGCGCCTGTTGAAAAATCAAGATGACCCAGTCGGACCACCCCATATCGGATTACATCACGCCACAAAATGCGACCATCCCGACGACGCTTGGTCTATTGGATCAAGCAGAGCGAGATTCCCTTCAAGCGTTCTATCGAATCGATAAACAGGTCAAGAGAAATCTGGTGAAAGTGTTAGCCGCTTTCAAAGCGCATCGGGTAGGCGCACATCACTTTGCGAGTGTGTCGGGCTACGGACATGACGATCTGGGCAGGGATACGCTTGATAAAGTATTTGCTCAAATCGTAGAAGCAGAGGCAGCGGCTGTCAGAGTACAGTTTGTCTCGGGCACCCATGCTATTGCCTGTGCGCTTTTTGGCGTCCTCAGACCGGGGGATGAAATGCTCGCGATCGCAGGAGACCCCTACGACACTCTTGAAGAAGTCATTGGCACGCGGGGAAGCGGGCAAGGATCCCTTAAAGAATTTGGCATCAGCTACAAATCACTAGCACTCACCGCAGATAATCAGGTTGACTTTGAGCAGCTGGCCTCTTCAGTGACTGAAAAAACCAGGCTTGTTCTCATCCAGAGGTCTTGCGGCTACAGCTGGCGTTCTAGCCTGAGCATTCATAATATTAACAAAATTATACATTTAGTTAAGCAACAAAATATAAACACAATTTGTTTTATCGATAATTGCTATGGAGAATTCACTGAAGACAAAGAGCCTACAGCCGTTGGCGCGGATCTTATGGCAGGGTCTTTGATCAAGAATCCAGGTGGAACGATTGCCACGACGGGTGGGTATGTGGCAGGTAAAGCAGCGCTAGTAGAAGCAGCAGCCTGTCGGCTGACGGCCCCAGGCATTGGGACGAGCGGTGGCGCCACCTTAGAGCAAGGTCGCCTGATGTACCAAGGGCTGTTTTTAGCACCTCAAATGGTCGGAGAGGCTATGAAGGGTAACTATTTAATCGCAAAAACGTTTGAAGCGCTGGGCTATGAGACCAACCCGCCAGCGGCCACCATGCAAAGAGAAGTGATTCAGGCCGTCAAACTCGGCAGTGCCGAAAAGCTCGTTGCCTTTTGCCAGGCCATACAAAAGCATTCGCCAGTAGAGTCCTATGTCAGCCCGGTGCCAGCAGCAATGCCTGGTTATGCAGATAAGCTGGTGATGGCAGGGGGATCTTTTATTGACGGCAGTACTTCAGAGCTGTCTGCAGATGGCCCGATGCGATCACCCTACGTAGTGTATTGCCAGGGCGGCACACATTGGACACATGTGGCGATCGCCCTAAAAGAAGCCGCCGCCGCTATTGGACCCGCTGAAATGCCCTAAGCCAGCAACCTCTCACAAAACTAGCGTTTACCAGAGCAAAAACAAGAAGGCAAAAACAATGAAGATAAAAACAATGAAGATAAAAACAAGAAGGCAAAGCAAAAGGGCTAGCTCAGCAGCTAGCCCTTTTGATAGCACCATATCTGATGCAACCTTGGTTAGATCAGCGACCGTTAACTCTAAGCCGCAGCTTCCGCCGCTGGAACTAAGAAGTTGAGCGCGATGTATTCAGGGCGGCATGCAAAAATGGTTTGACCATTTACCCGCTGTAACGAGACGCTGTACTGATTCGCCTCTAGTACTCGGTAGTAATGACCTTCGTGGGACTGTAGGATTTCGCCTGCTGTAACTTTCATTTGATGCACCTACTTGTGTTTCAGGAACTCCACTTATATATATACGCAGATTCACAAGACTTGGATGTGATCTGCCTCACCAGTATGGTTCTACGTGTAGCGTTTAACACTAATTTAATTTTTGTGTGGCCCAGCATTGAAGAATGCCTCACCGGACTGAGAAAGCGCCGCGATTATAGAGGGGCTTAGTTGATACCATCTTAAATAGGACTTTGGCTTCACGCTGTTGGTTAGCCTGGCAATTTCTCGCAAAACGCTGTGAGAACGCCATCGAATAGCTGCGGAAATCCACGACCTCGCCCCTTCACACTAATATTATCGTCACCTTTTTATATGATTACGGTCGCCCTACCCAAAGGCTCACTGCTAAAAGACAGCATTCAACTCCTCAAGGTTGCTGGGCTAGACTTTAGCGGCTTCTTGACAAGCGGAACTCGGCAGCTTCAGCTTACTGACAGGCATGGGCAAGCAAAGGCACTGCTGGTACGGGCAAAAGACGTGCCGGTATACGTAGAATATGGCCAGGCTCAGCTGGGGATTGTCGGCTACGACGTGCTCAGGGAGCGACAGCCCAACGTCGCTCAGATTGCAGATTTGGGATTTGGAGGCTGCCACCTGTCGGTTGCGGTCTCGAGCGACAGTGGCTACCAGTCGGCGGTCGATTTACCGCCCCACTGCCGGGTGGCGTCTACTTTTGTCAATAGCGCTCGTCAGTATTTTCAGTCGCTAGATATTGCAGTAGAAATTGTGCCGCTCTCTGGTTCTGTAGAGCTAGGACCGCTTACAGGCATGTCTGAGGCGATTGTCGATTTGGTCTCGACGGGTCGAACGCTAAAAGAAAACAATTTGACTGAGCTAGAAGTTCTGTACGAAAGCACAGCCCGGCTGGTAGCGCATCCCCTTAGCTACAGGCTAGGAAAAGACAGTCTAGGCGATATCATCGTTCGTATACAAGAGGCTGTCGCCTCAGATGTCTTGGCGTAGGCGTTCTGTTGTAAGCCCCGTCACCCAAGCCCCCCATAGACTACTACCTAACTTTTGAGAACCCCTCATGGCGTCTGCCTCCGCGACCAGTTCTGAGTCTGACAACAGCAGCAATATTAAACGCAGCGCTCAGGGCGACTGGCGGTTATTTTTACGGCTAGTCCCTTACATTAAGCGCAATCGAATGCAGCTGGTACTGCCTTTGATCATGCTAGTGCCGCTGGCTTTGGCGCAGGCAGTGCAGCCGCTGCTGATTGGTCAGGCGATCTCGCTGATTGAGCAAGATGGTGAGACTTGGGCTGTCTTTTCTCAGATGAGTTTGCGCACCGGACTGAACTGGATTATTGGTGGGCTGCTGGCGGCGATCGCCATTCGCTTATCCCTAGACGGCTGGCAAAGCTATCAGATTCAAAAGGTTGGACAAAACATCACGGCTTCTATTCGTGGCGATTTGTTTGAGCATGTTACGGATTTATCGATGGGCTTTTTCGACCGAACACCGGTGGGGCGGCTTATTACCCGGCTGACGAGCGATGTTAATGCACTAGGTGATGTGTTTGCGACTGGCGCGATCGGCATTATCAGTGACATTTTTTTGATTTTGGTGCTCACGGGTACCATGCTGTGGGATGAATGGCGGCTGGGGCTGATGTTGCTGGCGATGCTGCTGCCGGTGACGGCGCTGATTGTGTACTTTCAGCAGCAGTATCGCAAGGCAAACTATGTGGCCCGCGAGGAGCTTTCGGCTCTGAACTCGAACCTGCAAGAGAATATTAGTGGCATTGATGTGGTGCAGCTGTTTCGCCGTGAACGGTTCAACTCGGAGCTATTTAGGACGATTAATCAACGGTATGTGGATGCCATTGATACCACCATTTTTTATGATTCGGCGGTGTCGGCAACGCTGGAGTGGATTGCATTGGCCGCGATCGCCGGGGTCCTTGCCCTGGGTGGTTCGTTGGTCACCAACGACACGCTAGAAATTAGTACGCTGACAGCATTTATTTTATTTGCCCAAAAGCTGTTTGACCCACTGCGTCAGTTTGCCGATAAGTTCACCGCTATTCAGGCGGGACTGACTGCGGTGGAAAGGCTTGATGGCCTGATGAGTGAGCCTGTGGTGATCAGCGATGCCAAAAATCCGGTGACGCTGCCGTCTGCAACGCTAAAGGGCAGCGATGTGGTGGTGCCCGGAGAAATTCGCTTTAACCAGGTGTCTTTTGGCTATAAGGCGGATGACTATGTGCTGAGCGATCTGGATTTTACGATTCGCCCTGGGGAGAAAGTGGCCCTAGTCGGTCCGACGGGGGCGGGGAAAAGCTCGATTATTCGCTTGCTGTGCCGGCTGTATGAGGTGAGTGACGGGCAGATTTTGCTGGATGGGGTGGATATTCGGGAGATTGCTCAGCAGGATTTGCGCGATCGCATGGCCATCATCCTACAAGACGGCTTCCTATTTTCTGGCGATGTTACTCGCAACATTACTCTGGGTGAAGACTATAGCCTAGCGCAGGTACAAAAAGCCGCTGAGCAAACCAACGTCGCCGCATTCATTGAAGCGCTGCCGCAGGGGTATAGCACCGCGCTCAGAGAACGGGGCACCAATTTGTCGGGCGGGCAAAAGCAGCTACTGGCCTTTGCCAGAGCCGCGATTCGTAATCCAGGCATTTTGGTGCTAGATGAAGCCACTGCAAATTTGGATGTGGGCACCGAAGCAACGATTCAGCAGGCGCTAGATACGCTGTTAGAAAACCGCACGGCGATTATCATTGCCCATCGACTTTCGACCATTCGGAATGTGGATCGAATTTTAGTGTTGAAGCAAGGGCAGCTGGTAGAGCAGGGCAGCCATGATGAACTGCTAGAACGAGATGGGCTATATGCGAGTTTGTATCAGCTTCAAATGCTGGGTCAGTGATTTTATCAGTCGGACCTGACACTGGGCTGGGTCAATAATTTGAGCGACTGCTTTTGCAGCACCGAGATTTCTGCTTAGCTTAGAGATTATGGTTTCTGCTTGAATATCGCTGAATTATGGGCTGGCACTCTTTGAAATGTCGGCTGCGACCAAGTATCGCCCCATGTGTCAGAAACAACCGTTTTTGGCACATTCTGACGAAATGGCAAAAAAGCGGCTTTTAGGGTCGTTTTTGTGTGTCAAAACTTATGTCATAATCAGAGTGCTAAAAGTAGGGGTGCTTTACGAGTTTTGACACATGAAGATAGGATACGCCAGGGTTTCGACTGCTGACCAAAATATAGAGCTGCAAACAGATGCTTTGAAAGATGCAGGTTGCAAGAAGATTTTTAGCGATCGCGGCGTAAGCGGAGCGAAGGCTGAGCGGCCTGGACTTGATGAGGCGCTTGACCGCATTAGAAAGAAGGACACGCTTGTCATCTGGAAGCTAGATCGCTTGGGTCGGTCGTTGAGCGATCTACTGAGCATCGTCGAGTACCTTAAGGACAGAGGCGCACACTTCCTTAGTATTCAAGATGGCTTTGACACTTCTACCGCGTCAGGCAAAATGATTTTCTCCGTGATCGGTGCGATGGCGGAGTACGAAAGAAACCTGACGCGAGAACGCACGAGGGCAGGACTGGCGGCAGCTCGTGCACGTGGCCGGATGGGTGGTCGTCCGAAGGCACTGGACAAGAGCCAGGTGAAGGTGGCGATCGCACTAGCCAACGCGGGCGAGCTGACGATCAACCAAATCTGCGAACAGGTGGGTTGTAGCCGCTCTACCTACTATCGACAAGTAGCTCCGAAGTTAGGAGGTAGCATTTGAGGTGTGACGTTAGCAGGAATGTCGGCTAAGCAGTTCTCTTTCAGATGACTAGTAAACTTCAGGGATGATAGACATGACTGACGCAAAGCTACCTAATTTAGTCGTCGCTATCAGCGGTCCGTCTGGGGCAGGAAAGACCTCGCTCGTTCAAAAAGTCACTGAGCGACTAGAGGATGCTGTTGCGCTTCACTTCGACGACTATGCGACTGTCTCTACGTATCCTACTAACTTTGCCCAGTGGGTTAGCGAGGGAGCCGATCCAAACCAATGGAAGACGCCGCAGTTGATCCAAGATCTGTCTGCTTTGCGCCGTGGAGAATCTATCGTTTTACCTATAAGAAAAAGAACGCTTCACCCAGCTCGCTTCGTCATTGTAGAAGAGCCATTTGGTAGAAAACGTGCTGGTATGACCCACCTTATTGATTTTGTGGTGTTTGTCGATCTTCCGTTGGAGATGGCTCTCGCTCGTCGGCTATTGAGAGATGCAGAGTGGTGCTTGAAAGAAAAGAGTGCAGAATACCTCTCAATCTATCTCAAAGAATATCTGACAAATTATCTGACTAACGGGATGAGAGATATGTACTTTGAGGTAACTGAAATGGTTCTAAAAGATTGTGATCTCAAACTCAACGGACGTAAGGCTTTGAATAAGCTGTCAGATAAAGTGATAGCAGCGCTTCAGGAAAGAACAAAAGGCTTATGACACTGTACATATGCCTAGTTGCGACCCCGGCAACTATCCAGCTTTGATGGCGTTTCGCGTGTTAGAGCCGCGATCCAAGGCTTCAGAGCAGGAAAGGATGCTTATGATAGATGGAGATAGAACTTAATCAGACTTATCAACATGAGTGCGGAACATACGAAGACAGCTGTAGAAAACTATTTCAAAGCTACACAAAGTATGAGTGTAGAGCAGTGGGTATCGCGATTTGCTGACGGAGCTGAAGTCGAAGACCCTGTTGGTACTCCAGTGCTTAGGTCAAAGGAATCCCTTCAGACACAAGGTGAGCAATTCATGAGTGCATTTGAAGAGGTCGGACTTTACCCTGACTTCATTCAAGTATCGGGGTATAGAGCTTCTGCTAAGTGGACAGGACGGGGTATTACTAGGGATGGCCAGCGCGTAGAATTTGAAGGAATTAATGTATGGGAGTTTGACGCGGATGGAAGAGTTAAAAAACTCATCGGTTACTGGAATCCGTCCAATATGCGCGAGGTGAAATAACAAACGGTGTCTTGTTCGTCGTTCTTCCGCTAGAAGTACCTTTCCCAAAGTCTCATTACAACACAGACCTTTTGAGAAAGCCTTTCTGAGACATGCAATGAGACATGCTGCTGACAGGGTATAGAAAGGTCTAAGTTTTGAGATGCTACCGTACAAGAATATCAGGTGAGGGCCTTGACCAATTGAGCGACTAAAAAGGATGCGATGCACCCACTTTGGGATTTGCCTCAACAGGCTTATACTCCAATCGCTATTCTCCATAGACCTGCTATGAGCATCGGTAGCGGGGTTTTATCTGCTCGAACAGCTACTGCAAAACTAGGGCGAGACTGAAGACGGTTGAAGTAGGCTTCAAGGGCAGGACGCATAGAATCTTTCCATAGATAATCGAAATTGAGTTCATCCATCCGGTGCAGAACTGCTGTCCATACGGTGTCGGCTAGAGAGTAGTGAACGCCACAAAGCCAGTCTGATTGACTTAGGGCTACTTCTAACTGATCTAGCAAGGGCGCAATCTTCGCATTGAGACTTTCAATCTCAGCCGTGTTGTTGATCGCCTGTCGCCACTGCCTAACATCTTTCAACTTAGTAGTGTACTGCTCTGTCAGCTCAGGATTAGACTGTATCAACTGTGGGAGAAGTTTCTCTTTTAATTCGACTGAACGACGTAGCACAGCACCTTCAAGCCCCTTGTAGTTTCCGTACATCATCTCTCTGGTCGGAAACTGATTTTGCAATTCAATCCAATCGTCCATCTTCTCTTTTGAACTTAGGTCAGCAGGGACTAATCTCGGGTGGGGAAACTGCTCGTTTAAATAGCGAACAATTGCAGCCGAATCGGTAATGACTCGGCCTTGATGGATAAGTGTTGGCACAACACCTCTAGGGTTAATGCGCATGTAGTCCGGTTGCAAGTTATCGAAGGTCAGCAAGTTGAGCGAATGACTCTTCCATTCCAACTGTTTTTCGGCTAGAACCAGCTTTACTTTCTGAGAACACAGTGACTCTGGCGCACTAAATAGTTCTAGGGACATAAATAATCTTTTCCTAAGAGCGAGTCATGACGGCAATGCCTATCGCGATCAGGCTGGCAGCGATCACGTGACTGAGAGTGAACTGTTCGCGGAAGAGAACGGTGGCGAACACAGCGGTAGCGACTATTCGAATTCCCGAGACAACAGGAACAGCTAGTGATACAGGAAGACTTCTCAGAGCCAGTGTGAAAAGAATGAGATCGCAAATGTAAAAGCCAATTGCGCCAGCAAACCAAGGGGAAGCGACGGTAGAAACTAAGCGCTGGTTAGTAGTCACCAAACCTGCTTGATTGAGAAATAGATTGGCAGTGCAAGTTGCCAAAGCGGAAAGACCCAGCAATAACCAAGCTGATATGAAGGATGTGCCCATGCATAAGACCACAACGGTTGTTATGCAGTTTATAACAACCGTTGTGGTAAAATGTCAACAGCTTCAATCAATTGCAGTCGCTCATGAAATCAACTAAGCAAACTGACCGCCGTCTCGAAGTGACCGAAGCGGTTTGGTGTGTGATCGTCCGAGAAGGCTTAGACGGAACAAGTATGCGGGCAATTGCGCAGGAACTCGGCTGTAGCACAGGTGTGGTGACCCACTACTTTCGTGGAAAAGATGAGCTAATGCTGTTTGCTCTCGAACAGGTGTTTGAGAACCTGTTTGAGGATATGAAGAATAGCAGGGAGGCGTTCAAAGGGCTTGAGCGGTTATCAGAGATGCTCTACGCAGTACTGCCCGCCTCCCCGAGAGGGCTAAGAGGTTGGCAAGTTTGGGTTGCGTTTTTAGGGTATGCAGTTGGACGCGAGCATTTAGTTGAAGAGCATCAGAGGCGCTACAACTCTCTGCGTCAGATGCTTTGTCAGGAGCTAGCTGCCTTGAAGTCAGCAAAACTCATTCGAGCAGAGATTAGTCTAGAACTAGAAGCGAACGCGCTGATTAGTCTTATCGATGGGATAGGGACAAGTTGTGTCATCAACCCTGAACAGTTTCAGCCGGAGCAACAGCATTACCTCGTACAACGGCATATTCAGATGTTTCTCTCAACTCACTCAAAATAATACGAGTCTATCCTTGCCTCAAGAGCGTGCGAAATCGTGTAATACCCAGTCAGATAGTGTGGCTATTCGACTTTCACAGCGAAACTGGCTTGCCTACAAATTTCGATTAGCTAGCAGTCAGCCATTTTGTAGTACGTTTGACCTTCTCGGAACCTCTAAATAATGAGACAGAAGAAAAATAGTCTTACCTATCAGCATTATGCCCGATAAAAAGCAGTTGACTGCCTAGAAAAGCTTGTGTAGCAAAGCTCAGTTTTTCTAGAGGCTCCATATTTCTCATCCAGCTTCTCCTATAGGAGTCGAGTTCGTCATTATACTCTGTAGGAACTGTACTTAGAATCTGCTCTGTCAACCCCAGAAAAATTTCTGCATTGAAATTTGGGTCAAACCTGATTGAGGATTCGGAGATTTTGCGTTCTATTGCAGTAACAAATCTTTCAGAGTCCATTAAGTTATTGATTATTCGAGGCTGAGATAGTCGATATCCGTAGCTTAGAGAAGGGGAGAAAGAAACATCATGTTCTTTGTCATCGTCGATTTCTCCAATTTGGCTTGGTTGAATGAAGACAGTTTTCTCTATTATTTTATCTTTTAGATAGAGTTCATTTAACTCTTCTGACTTGTGGAAGATAGGTGCCGCATAATAAACAGCGTTACCTTTTTCCTCTAAAGCTAAAAGACTGTCGTGCTGATTCGAATACTTACGTGCCCTTAGCTTCATCCTGTAGATTGGCAGCTCTAAGGGAGGAGTTAGCTTATACTTCTTGATCTCTTTTGCGCCTCGGGTGTTTAAGCACTCCGATAGCTTGAACTGAATGAATACAGGAATACCAAAGTCAATTTTCACGTCGTATCCATTTCCTGCCTTCCCTTCTTCTCTAAGAGAGGGAAAAAGTGGTGCTGCTCCGATAAGGTTTCCTGTACGATTCACTAGCTTTTCAGTCAGTGCATAGCCGTAAGAGAATTCGGAAATTTGAGATCTCATAGAGGAAGTCTATTGATGGTAATGAGCGCTATTAACAAACTCTGAAATCGTACATTGCAATTGCGCCAAAAACCTTCAAATACTCTCGGCATACTCTTCATTTAGTACGTATTAACCAGTTCAAAAACCTTCGTTAAAGACACTTCTGATTTGCTGCCGACCATAAAGCATGAAATGCATGTATGCTCTATCTTCTCGGTTTCGTAGCATGTTTCAAAAGCTATGCCGATAACCAGTTCCGACACAACTCTATTACTACGAAAATTTTCGTCAAAGACACACTGAGTGGCGAACTAATTTTAGAAGCCACATAGCTGAAATGACTCCCAGTCAGGCTTATTAATTGCACTGTACATCGTGTTTAGGTAACGGCTGTCTGACATTCTCGTGGATAGCTAGTATGTCTACATTGCGCTACGTCCCTTCTATAATCTGTTCAAAGGACTCATCACCAACATGTCTGTCACTAAATACTCTCCGCCTGTCTCTGCACTACTAAACTACGGTAGACCCAAAACGACTGGGCGTAGACAATGGCTCGACTACATTGAAACCTATGGGCTAACAGACGAACATATCCCTGAACTCATTCAGCTTGCGATCGCAGAAGACCTGAACTGGGACGATGAACTTGAATGCTACGCCCCTATCCATGCTTACCGTGCTCTGGGTCAGCTCAAAGCAGAGGCTGCTATTCAACCTCTGATAGGCCTTTTAGACAACGATGACAGTGACTGGTTCATGGAAGATCTACCCATCGTCTTTGGCATGATAGGGGCTGCCTCTATTCCAGCACTGAACACCTGTCTCAACAGCTCAGAACCCTCCGTTTGGACGAGAGTCGCTGCATCAAGCGGATTAGAAAAGATAGCCAGCCGCCATCCTGAATGCCGTGACGAGTGCGCAGCCTTACTCACTGAGGCACTATCTCATTATCAGCAACAGCCCCCCGAACTCAACGGCTCTCTAGTCGGTCGATTGCTAGACCTGCACGCTGTGGAATCGGTCGATGTGATTGAGCAGGCATACAAAGAAGGGCCCATGGACGAGATGGTCTGTGGTAGCTGGGCGCGAGTGCAAATAGAGCTAGGGCTTGCCACGGCTGGTGACTTCACGGCTGAAGAGCTGCAACACGAACAGCCAGAATGGATGACGGCTATCAAAGCGATCGCCGATGCCCGAACGCAATTAAACTCAGCGGCACCGGCTACTCGAAAATCCGTTGAAAATAGCTCAAAGCTAAGTCAGTTTGGGAAAGGAAACCTATCGCTAAAGGGGCGAAAAGCTTCTCAACCTAAGTCTGGTTTTGGCTCACGGCGGCCAAAAGAGAAAAAGCCAAAAGAGAGAAAGAAGAGAAAAAATGATTAGAACTTGCTGCTCTACCTTCCTCAGCCGGTCAAAGGCAGTGTGAACTTCATCCCGGCACCGAGGGCCGAGTTGCGATTATCGCTAGAGAAGAAACAATGATCAATTTCCTCAAGCACAAAGCTGGATTGATGACTAACTTTTAGTTTCACAACTTCACCAACCAACGGTGAAACATGCTTTGGTTTAATGGGCTTATTCGTTTACATTCGGGAGCGCCACCTTGGTCACTACAAAACACACTGAGTTCAACGGACCGCAGCAGTTGCAGCAGCTGATTGAGAAGCGATCGCTCACCGAAGCCCAGGCCGAAGCCCTCATGGACAGCTGGCTCACCGAATCTCTATCCCCCATCCTTTCTAGCGCCATCCTCACCGCCATCCAATGCAAAGGCGTCACCGGCGAAGAACTCGCAGGCATGGCCCGCGTCCTGCAAGGCCAATCCCTCGGCGGTACCACCGCCGACCTGGACTTACCATCCCCTCGCATCGATACCTGTGGCACCGGCGGTGACGGTTCAGGCACTTTCAACATTTCCACCGCCGTTAGCTTCGTCGCCGCCGCCGCTGGCATCCCCGTTGCCAAGCACGGCAACCGCTCCGCCTCCAGCAAAGTCGGCTCCGCAGACGTCCTCGAAGGCCTTGGCGTAGACCTCGCCGCTCCTATCGAAAAATCCAAAGCGGCTCTAAAAGAAGTCGGCGTCACCTTCCTGTTCGCCCGAGGCTGGCACCCCGCCATGAAGGCTGTTGCCCCCTTACGCGGCGAGCTAAAAGTCCGCACCGTCTTCAACCTCCTCGGCCCCCTTGTCAATCCCCTCCGACCGACCGGCCAGATCATCGGCGTCTACCATCCGTCTGTCATCGAGCCCATGGCCGAAGCGCTGAGGTTGCTGGAAATGCAAGAGGCAATGGTGCTACATGGCAGAGAAACCCTAGACGAAGCAGGCTTGGGCAAGCCCACAGATGTTTCGGTCATTAGCGATGGCTCAGTGACCAAAGCAGTCTTGAATCCTGAAGCATTTGGCCTCATCCCGGCTCCGCTAGAAGCCTTGAAAGGTGGCGAGCTGGAAGAAAACACGACTATCTTACGCAACGTGCTTCAAGGGAAAGGCACCCAGGCTCAGCAAGATGCTGTAGCCCTGAACGCGGCGCTGGCGCTCAAGGTAGGTGGGCTGGCACAGGGTAATACCTTTGAAGCAGCCTGCGCCGATGGCGTGAATAAGGCTCAAGACATTATCAAAAGTGGCGCGGCCTGGGAAAAGCTAGAACAGCTGGTCGCCTTCCTGAAAAATTGACCTACACTAGAACCATAGAAGCAATGGCAACATCAGCGATGGTTACAACCACTCAAAGACCTGTTACCGAAGACCCTGACATCATCAAACCAGACTCATTAGAGGCCTGGTTAGAGAACCCGTTGGACGGAACAGAATGGGTCGACGGTCAGCTCGTTGAGAAAGTTGGTATGACACTTACACACAGCAAAATTCAAGGCAACTTATACTACTGCTGGCGACGATATCAAGAGGAAAATAACTTAGGTGGGCAGACTTACACCGAAGTCCCTTGTCAGACTAAAAAGCAAGGTAGAAAGCCCGATGTGGCCTACCTCACTCAAGAATTGCTCGATAAATATGGTGAACCGAAGACGCTGCCACAAAGCTTTCCGTTGAGTGCAGAGGTTGTTTCACCATCAGACTTAGCCGAGGACGTTTACGAGAAGGCAGACGAATATTTGGAGTCAGGCAGTGAAGAAGTTTGGCTGATCTTTCCAGAGAATCGTCGGGTTGTCGTTATCACCTCTACAACCGAACAAACGTTTAAATCTGGCGAAGTTGCCAAAACACAAATGGCTTTGCCAGGATTCAGCATACCTGTCGATGAACTACTGTCATAGCTTCTAGGAGAAATATAATTCAACACCTCTTTTGATGAAATAAGCTGATTCTTTATTAAAGGCGGCACCCAGATTCGAACTGGGGATAAAGGATTTGCAATCCTCTGCCTTACCACTTGGCCATGCCGCCGCTGAAGGACTAATATATCAGACTTTTGAGCTGTTTTAATGACTGAATAGGGGTAGCCATGAAGCCGCTGTGGTGAATTTGGGACTAATTCAAGATCTGCTTTATCATGCTATTCGCCTGACTGGCATAGCCATCGCCAAACAGATTGAAATGATTGAGAATGTGATACAGATTGTAGAGTGTCTTTCTTTGCGCATACCCCGAATCTATTGGGTTCGTAGCATCGTAAGCCTGATAAAAAGCGGCGGGCAAGCGGCCAAACAGCTCTGTCATAGCCAGGTCAGTCTCGGGGTCACCGTAATAGGTCGCCGGGTCAAGAATAACGGGTTCGCCAGCAGTCGTGACAAAGGCATTGCCAGACCACAGATCGCCATGTAGCAATGAGGCAGTGGGCGTATGGCCGCGTAGCAACCGAGGGATGGCGTTCATGAGTTCGTCGCGCTGGGGGAAGTGACCACCCTTGGCATGGGCCATGGAAAATTGAGGGCCGAGGCGGCGATCGCGCCAAAACCCAACCCAGTCATCACACCAACCATTCTTCTGCGGCGTTGCCCCAATCGTATTGTCCCTGTGCCAGCCAAATCCCTGCTCGCTAGTACATTGGTGCATCTGCGCCAGCTGCCGACCCATCTTTTCCCAAGCCTGCGACGAATGGCTACTGCCCAGCTCCAGCCACTCCATCACAATGTAAGCGCTCCCCTCAGCTGCACCACAAGCCAGCGGTTCAGGCACCCTGATACTGCCCGTTGCATACATCTCCTTCAAGGCATCTCGCTCTGCCTCAAACATCGAGAGCTGATCGGCCCGGTTGAGCTTTACAAAAAAGCTGTCATTCCCTTGAGAGGAGTTCTGTGAAACCTTGAGTGCCTGGCTGATGCAGCCACCGCCAATAGAACGCTGAGTTTCTATCTGAAAGGGGCGTTCTAAGTGCTCAGAGATTTTTACCGAGAGCAGCTTGGACAGCGGTTCGGCAATTAGATTCGCCATGGCTGTAGGTTTAGTTATTATCTAGTGCGGTGTGAAGCGGCCCATTGTCTCCTTCACCAGGCTTCAGGACCACCACGCCGTAGGCATCCAGGGGCAGATAGCGGCGCACCGCGCTGCGGACATCTTCGGCTGTGACCCGTCGAATGTGCGCGGGGTAGTCGAGGGCATGGCTGATGTCGCCGGTCATGGCCTGGTAGTAGCCGTACAGCCCCGCGCGATCGCTCGGCGTTTCACTGCCAAATATGTGACGATTGGCCACCTGGGTTTGCACTCGTCGCAGCTCAGCATCGGTAATTAGCTCGTCATGCAGGGTTTGGATATGCTGGGCGATCGCTGCTTCCGCTTTCCCCAACTTTTCTTCTGCCATCCGCGCCGAAATGTAGAACACGCCCTGATTGCCAAAGGTCATATTGCTCGCCGAAATACTATTCACCAACTGGCGACGTTCTAGCAAATCATCAATAAACCGAGACGTCCGCCCCCGGCTTAAGATCGAAGCCGCCACATCGAGCGCGTAGGTGTTCTCTAGCTCCTGCATTCCCGGCACTCGCCACCCCATCACCAGCCGCGCCTGCTGCAGAGCCTCATCGGCATACTCATTGCGATAAATCTTTGGGAAAGGCGCTTCCGGCTGATCAGAAGGCACCTCAGAAACCATTTGGGTGCTGAAGTGCTGTCGGCTGCTACGCGCCAGCGCCTGCTCGAAGCTTTCTTCCACAATGCGAATCAGCTCTTCTACCGGCAGGTTGCCGACCGCGACCGCCGTCATATTCTTGGGCTGGTACCAGGTATGGTGAAAGGCGCGCATTTGCTCGGCGGTCAGTTCTTCGACAACACCACTGGGCCCTAGCACCGGACGGCGGTAGGGTAGCGATTCAAAGCTCATCTCCATCGAGCGGTAGAAAGTGCGCCGCTGGGGGCTGTCCTCGGCCCGGCGAATCTCTTCCAAGATGACGGGACGCTCTTTGTCGAAGTGGTCATTTTGCAGGCTAGGATTCATGACTAGCTCAATTTGCAAAGGGGCTAGCGTCGCAAAGTCTTGAGGCGCGGCGGTGATGTAGTAGTGCGTGTAGTCCTGACTCGTCGCTGCGTTAGTAACCGCACCACGTTCTTCAATGAGTCGTTCAAACTCACCACAATTGATTCGCGGCGTACCCTTAAAAATCATGTGCTCCAGGAAGTGAGCCATGCCGTTGATCGCATCGGACTCTACTTTGGAGCCGATATTTAGCCAAATACTTAGATTAACGGCATCGATAGGCATATGCTCAGCAATGATGGTAAGCCCGTTGGGCAGACGACGAATGACGGGGGAGATGGTCTTGGACGCGTCAGACCGATCTGAAGGGACCGCATTCGAGATTGCTGGAGAAGCCATAGGCGACGTTGATCTTTCTTTAGTTTTTACATTTTATTAATTGTACTAGAGGCAGTTGAATGTTGGGGCTATTCATGACGCCCCACGTATAATCGAGCACCTGCGATCAAAAAGTGACCAAAATAGGGTTATATAAAGGCTTAACGTCACACTATAGGGTAAGCAAGAGGGTAAGCAGGTATGGGAACGTGGATCAAAGAAACGGACACCGCGTTTTACTTGATGGAGGGTGGACACTACCTTTCAAAAATTTCCAAATATCCTTCTAAACGTAACGAAAAAGAGAAGGTCGTCAATATCGTGGCGATGAAAGCCTGGTTTGCGCGATCGGATGCGCCCAGGGGCATGACCGTATCTACTGGTGGCGGCCCCGAGCCTAGGCCCAAAGCCGAGCTGGTGAAAGAAGCTGCTGGCGGAAGCACCACCACCACCGCGCCTAGCACTGGGCCTCGGCGCACCAATGCGAATGGGCTACTGCTGATTAAGTCGTTTGAAGGGCTGCGGCTGCGGGCCTATCGGGACGCGGTCGGCATCTGGACGATTGGCTACGGAACGACCCGAGGGGTCAAGCCAGGGATGGTGATCTCTACTGACGAAGCGGTGAAGTTTTTGCAAGAAGATCTCGCCCGCTTCGAGAAGAGTATTAACAGTGCGGTGAAGGTGCCTATTAATGACAATCAGTTTTCAGCACTGGCCTCGTTTACTTACAACGTAGGCCCGGGTGCATTTCGCAGCTCTACGCTACTGCGGCTGTTAAACCAAGGCAATATTCGGGGCGCAGCCGATCAGTTTCCTCGTTGGGACAAAGCGGGTGGCCGTGCCCTCGCTGGCCTGACGCGTAGGCGTAACGCAGAGCGTCTGCTCTTTTTGGGCGAAGATTTCCACCAACACCTGTAGGCCAGGGCGACTTTCATGCAAGGCCACATGCGCTCCAAAACGTCTCTGACGCCTTACCTGTTTTTGGCACCGGCTCTACTGGTCCTTGCCAGCGTTGTGTTTTGGCCTGCGCTGCAGGCCTTTCGCCTCAGCTTTATGGAATATGGCTACGATGTGACCCAGGCGCCGGACTGGGTGGGCCTAAAAAACTTTGAGCGACTTCTGGAGGATGACACCTTTTGGAAAACGCTGAAGAATACGGTGGTGTACCTGGTGTGTGTGGTGCCGATACTGGCGATCGCCCCTCTCCTACTTGCCATTCTGGTCAACCAAAAGTTGAAAGGCATGCAGTGGTTTCGCGTGGCCTACTACACCCCGGTTGTCGTTTCTATGGTGGTGGCAGGCATCGCCTGGAAGTGGCTATACGCCGAAAACGGCCTGCTGAATCAGCTGATTTTTTTGGTGAGCGATCGCGAGACGGGTATTCCGTGGCTCACCAGCCCAGACTGGGTGCTGTTTAGCGTGATGGCAGTGACCGTGTGGAAAGGTCTGGGCTATTACATGGTGATTTATTTGGCTGGGTTGCAGGGACTCCCAGCAGATTTGTATGAGGCCGCCGCCATTGATGGCTCTGACGGCTGGCGAAAGCACTGGGATATCACGCTACCGCTGATGAAACCCTACATATTTTTGGTCAGCGTGATTAGCGCGATTTCAGCGACCAAGGTCTTTGAAGAAGTGTTCATCATGACTCAGGGAGGGCCACGAAATGCTTCTAAGACCGTCGTCTATTACGTATATGAATCAGCCTTTGCAGATTTGGATATGAGCTATGCCTGCACCATTGGACTGGTACTGTTTTTGATGATTCTTTGTCTATCATTCATCCGCTTGGTGCTTTCTAATCCGGCAGAAGACGGAACTCAGCTCTAGAGACACGCTTTTTGACTACATCATTCTGAGCAGCCCCTGCTGGCCCACGAGTATTTCTCTTAAAAAGCTGACAATGCCCACCCAAATAATCGGAGAGATGTCGACGCCACCAATGGGGGGAACTAGCTTGCGCACCGGAATCAAAAAGGGCTCTGTCGGCCAGGCGACAATGGCCCAGGGCAGCTTGTCTAGCTCAATTTGCGGATACCAGGTCAGGATAATTCTGAACAGAAAGAGCAGCGTATACAAACCTAGCGTCAGGCTCAAAATAAGCGGTGCAGTATTGCCAGCCATAGCAGTTTCAAAATAATGTGTCTGTTACTAGCTTAATACGGCGTTATCCTTTCCTCACCGTCGACTTTCCGTGGTGCCTAACGGCTTTTCAAGGGCGGCAATTGCCGATATTATGAAGAACAATAGACAAATGTTTCCTCTTCGCCCCTTGCGCTTACGCCAAGGCCTGATGCTATGACGCCTTCTTTAACGAACTTTTTGCTGAGCCTGCTTGCAGGTCTGCTGATTTTGGTTGTCCCTGCAACTATCGCACTCATCTTCATCAGCCAGCGTGACCAAATCAAGCGCAACAACTAGAGGATAGTCATTGAGTTGACTTGGGTATGAGCATTAGGTCACCAAAATCGGCTAAAAGTGTCAGAGATTGGGAGGGGTCTGTATGTCCCTCCCAATTTTTGTATGGCCTTAGCGACGGGGCCGAGTGCTTACCCTGGTCAGTCAGGCTAGAATGGTTAAAGTTAAAAAAATAAGTGCAATATGGCCGTCTCATGCTATCTATGAGGGGCGCTGTGGGTTAACAGCTACCATTGCCCATTGGCCAACGCTACAAAGAGGACTCGGTTGTGTTCACATCTGTCTCATTGCTAATTGGCATCATCTTGATTTTGGGTGCCCTGGCATTATTCTTCATGGATAGGCTCAGACCAGCCTATGCCAGGGAGTCGGACAAAGTGTATGCCATTTTGATCTTCGTCGCTGGCATTATGACCGTTCCAGATGTCGACATGGGCCTAGGTCATGCATTTACGCTAATGATTTTGAGCGGTGTGGCAACCTCTGTTGTGATAGATAATCTGCGGCTGCGCGGCCCGAGTAACGAAGAGGCGTCACCTGGAAACAATCGTAGAGATATTCGGCCACCACGACCTCGCTATGAGGAGCGTCCCCCTGTGCGACGGGGGTACCGCGCTGAGCTCGACAATCAAGGCTTTGATAACCGGGGACCTGCCCTGCGCGATCGCCCCTCCCAACCCAGAATGAATCCGGCCCAACCCCCTTATCCTCAGGGCGCCTATGCCAATAATAGACAGGATGTGCGCCCGCCCTACGAGGAATATCGTGGCCCAGCAGGGCGACTGCAGCCCAGTCGCCCTGGCAATGCAGGCGGTCCACCGGACAATCGCTATTCAGACAATGACCGCTACGGCGATCGTCCCCCAGTTCCCCAGGGGCCCCTTCAGAACTACCCCCCTCAGAACCAGCGGCCACCTCAAAGAGAGCGCCCACAAGAGAACTCCAGAGAAAACTCCAGAGAAAACTCTAGAGACCCCCAAAGACCCTATGATGGCCCCGCTAACACAGAAGCCCGTACAGGAGATCGTCCGCCCAGTCGTCCCCGTTCGGAAGGTCGGCCTAACAACGCTGAGAATGACCAGCGTAGTAGCCAGCATAATGATCAGCACAGTGACAATGGCTCTGGAAATACCCCTGCGCGTGCGCTGAACGTTCGCCCGCTTAGCGAAGCACCTAAGTTTGATGATGACTATCGTCCCGGTAGTAGCCCTGAAGGTGCACCGAGCTACTAGCTAGCTGCAACGCAGACATCATTGCGACCGTGTGTAATCGCTTACGGCGTCGGGAACAGGTATCTCTGCTGGCAGTCTGGGATCCGAAATAGGGACACCTGCTACCTGCCTCAGCGGCAACACCCCGGCCCATATGTTTAGGTCATAATCTGCTTCGGCATCTATGGGTGGGCCGGTGCGGATTTTTGCTGAGGCTTCGTCAATCGGTAGGCTGAGCACACAGGTGGCAGCCAGTTCTTCTGCACTAGGCGATCGCACCTCATCCCACCGCCCTTTCATCACATGCTCTGTAAACGCCTTTAGCGCCTGCATTTTCTCCGCTGGCTCATTCACTGCCTGCGCCCTGCCAAACAGCACCACCGACCGATAGTTCATTGAGTGGTGATACACCGAGCGGGCCAGCACTATGCCATCTAGCAGCGTAACGCTGACGCACACATCAATTCCCGTAAGCAACGACTTCAACATGCGGCTAGCGCTAGCGCCGTGAATATAAATTTGCTTGTCGACGCGGCCATAGGCAGTCGGAATCACAATGGGCTGCTCGTTTTGCACAAAGCCCACCTGACATACCAGACCTTCATCCAGGATGCTGGCGATGGTTTCAAAATCGTAGTGGCCTCTTTTGGGCGCACGTCTTACCTGGGTCTTTTTCGTTTTCATAGGTCTTTCCACGAGCTAGCGCTCTCAATAACGAATGACCCATAGAATAGTCAGTAAGATTGGACCGCTTCAATAGCCAATTTTTAGCTATGTATGCAGTCCACTTTTGAGTAATGTCGTTGAATGTGCCCATGGACCCTCCGTTTCCGCTTGACTTGCGACCAGACGATAAAACACCGCTGCACAGGCAGGTGTATGTGCAAATCAGAGCAGCGATTTTGACGGGAAGGGTGCGATCTCACTCAAAGCTTCCCGCCAGTCGTCAGCTAGCCAGAGCACTGGGAATCTCACGAACCACCGTTACCGAAAGCTACGACCAGCTAATTAGCGAAGGCTACCTGGAAACGCGGCGCGGTGCCGGGACGTTTGTCAGTGCCGACATTCCAGATACGTTGCTAGGTGTAGGCATAGAAGGACAAGACACCAACATTCTCTCTCAGCCTTCGGTGAATCGCACAGCACCCAAGTCCTCGCTTTCAACCTACGCTCAGCGCCTACTGCAGGCAACACCGACGCCCCAACCCACAAAGGATAGCCATAAGAATAAACTCAGCTTTCGCTACTGGCAGCCAGACCTTTCACTATTTCCAACGAAGCAGTGGCAAAGACTGGTGAACCGCCATGCGCTCAGCGGCGATACTCGCTGGATGACTTACGATGCGGATCCGATGGGCTATAGGCCGCTGCGAGAAGCGATCACAGCCTACATCGGCCAGGTTCGAGCGGTACGCGCCCATCCCGACCAAATTTTGATCACGCAGGGAACACAGCAGGCGCTAGGACTGATTGCTCAGGTTTTGATGAATGAGGGCGCTGCGATCGCCCTCGAAAATCCTGGCTACCTCAGCGCTCGCAAAGTATTTATGGCTCACGGTGCGCTGCCCGTTCACATTCCTGTCGACGATGAAGGACTAATCGTCGAAGCCCTTTACCAGCGGACAAGCGCACCGATTAAGCTCGCCTATGTAACGCCTTCTCACCAGTTCCCGACCGGGGCTTTGATGTCATTACCTCGGCGGATAGCCTTGCTAGAGTGGGCCAACCAAACTAACGGCTGGATTATTGAAGACGATTACGACAGTGAGTTTCGCTATGATGGTCGCCCTGTCCCTGCTTTACAGGGGCTAGATCCTGACCAGAACGTGCTGTACGTAGGGACGTTTTCCAAGGTGATGTTTCCAGGCCTGCGGCTGGGGTACATTGTGCTGCCACCTGCACTGGTAGAGGCCTTTCGGCGGGCGAAATGGGTGTGCGATCGCCAATCTTCTTTACTCAATCAGGCCGCGCTCAGCGATTTTATTACCGAAGGGCTGCTAGCCAGGCACATTCGCCGAATGCGCAGTGTGTATGCCCAGCGACGAGAGGTGCTAGTGGGCGCATTGCAACAGTTAAGCCCGATAGAGATTAGCGGCGATCCAGCGGGGCTACATCTGATGGCAAAACTGCCGGTCGCGGCCACAGGCCTAAGCGATAAGCAGCTCATGGAGCGAGCGGCCGAAAGCAGCGTGAGCCTATTTAGCGTGGCTGCCTACGATTATCTGAGCCGTCATTCAGATCAGCCTCAGCGGACCTTGCCTGGTCGTGACTACCAAGGCCACTTTATTTTTGGGTTTGGCGGCCTGACGGCGTCCGATATTACAACAGCAATTGAACGTCTTGCACCTTTATTTTCGTCTTAGTTATTTCCGCCTTAGTTATTTCCGCCTTAAATGCTTGGATAGGACAATATCTTCTTTCACGTCTGCTTTGGCAGTCGTTTTCGCATTGCGATTCTGTATTTTTCGCGATGCTATCGCTGCGGCAGACTCGCTCATAGGGACCTCTGGCAGGTACTGTCCCAGGGTTGCGTTCTCCAGGAGTGCCTGGGCTGCTTCTGGGGTCAGCGGCTGCGCAAATAAGTTGCCTTGACCATAGGCACAGCGCATCTTCTGAAGCTGATAGTATTGCTCATTACGCTCTATCCCTTCGGCAACGACTTTGATGCCGAGCCGTTCAGATAGGGCAAGTAAAGACTCTACGATGATGTTGTCCTGGCTGGGGGAATGCTCGGTGGGCAAAACGCCGTTGACAAAAGACTTATCGATTTTGAGAATGTCGACTGGGAACTGCTGAAGATAGCCAAAGGAGCAGTAGCCTGTGCCAAAGTCGTCCAGGCTGACCTTAAGGCCCATTTGTCTGAGCTGAGTGAGGGTGGCGATCGCCGCTTCAAGGTCGGCAATCATCACTCCTTCGGTCACTTCTAAGTGAAGATTCGCCGGGTTGATAGGATAGCCCGATAGCAAGCCCTGCACGGTACTGACCAGGTCGGCCTGTCCCAAATGGCTGCCGGATAAATTGACGCTTAAGGTAGCATTCAGCTGCTGTGATTGCCACGTCAACAGCTGTTGGCAGGCCACTTCCATGACCCAGCGATCAATATCTACAATGAGCCCAATTTCTTCGGCAGTCGGCAAGAAACAGTTAGGGCTCAGCAGCCCCAGGTTGGGATGCTGCCACCGCACCAGGGTCTCAAACCCCACGGTTTGCCCGGTTTCTAAATTAACAATGGGCTGATAGCGAACACATAGCTCTTCCTGGCTAACGGCCCGCTGAATGTCCTGGCTCAGACGCGCGATCGCCGCCCTGGCAGTGGCCATTTCTGGTTGAAAAACCAAATAGCTGTGGTGGTTCTTGCGCTGTCTGGCCTTGGCTTTCTTCGCCTGGTTCATGGCGGCATTGGCCTGCGATAGCAGCTGATTAAAATCCCTTTGCGACTGGCCAATCGTAATGCCCAGGCTCACTTCTATACTAATGGCGTGAGTTTGGCCCTGAACCGTCGTTTGGCCAATCGTTTGGCCAGTCGTTTGGCCAGTCGACTGAGCAGCCGATTGAATGGCCGACTGAATATAAAAGGGCTGATGAATTTCGTGGAGAATGCACTCTGCAACTCTTTTAGCTCTGTGGGCTGCCTTAGCGCGAACAGTCTGCGCAGAAAAAGCGCTTGTGGCCTCACCCGGAGCAGCCGCAGGCTGGGGAGCCAGCAGTAGTGAGAATTCATCATTCCCCATTCTGGCTAGCGTATCTTCTGGAGCGATGCAGTTTTTAAGGCGATCGCCTACCTGCCGCAATAGCTCATCGCCAATGTAATGCCCAAACCCTTCATTAATAGCCTTGAACCGATCGATATTGATCGAGAGGAGGCAAACCGCTGCGGTGGGATGTGCTGACAGCAGATGTCTTCCCGTCTGGCACAGGTGCTTGCGATTGCTCAGGGACGTTAGCGGGTCTATATTTAGCAGGGATTGGATGCGCTGCTCTCGTCGATTCAGTGAAGCAGTGAGGCGGCAAATTTTGAGCCAGGCAACGGTCAGCAGCATGCCAAACGCACCTGCAATCAGCGCAAGCCCTACTTTGGGCAGTCCGGTGGCTACCAAACTCATGGGCAGCGAGTCGAGAGACTGCATGCGTGCAATATCTGCTGTGGCCAAAAGCTGACAGTGGCTGAGCTGATTGCGATTAAGCTGTCCATCGCTGAACTGGTTATGGTCGGTCGAACTCTGTTCAACTCGCCTGTGGTCAAACCGTTTGTGATTGATTTGCCTGTGGGGTGCACCACAAATCGGACCGTAAAGGTCAGGGGCATTGGAATCAGGGAGTTGAGCTACAGATAATGACATATAGCCTTGGAATAGGTAAAGCGTTCAGCACACTGTTGAGAATGAACACTGTTGAGAATGAACACTGCTGAGAATGAACACTGTTTAGAATGAACACTATTGAGAATGGGGAGACGATGTGTCTGTCCGAAAGAACGGGATAGTAGCAAGCTGTAGCTAGTGTACGGCTTGCTTTAATAAGACTCGAACAGCAAAGACGCCTCACCTGTGTCAATCAAGCGATACCCCTAAAGCTAGGTTGCTAAACCGCTAGAAGCTTACACAAAGGCGCTGTTTTGATGTAGCTTTGGAACTCATCCGTATTATTACTTAAAAAACGACCGTGAGAAACTGTGTTCTTGTGAAGTTGTTATAAAAACTTGTTAGATGGGAACACGAACGTCTAAACCTGACTTCGAATCATAGACACCTCTACTCACAGCAGTGTCTGTGTATAGATGTCTCTAAAGGCGGCTATCACCTTTGTCGTGCCAGGAGTATCGTTGTAAGGAGTATCGTTGTAAAGGAGCCGGGCATTCTGGCCCCGGCATTTTGACCAAGGCCGCCATGCAGATTTATCTGGACTACAGTGCAACAACACCGCCCAGGGCTGAAGTGCTTGCGGCTATGCAGTTGGTCATGACCGAGGCTTGGGGGAATCCGTCTAGTCTTCATCACTGGGGAAATCGGGCGGCGACCGTACTGGAGCGATCGCGCCTCCAGGTGGCCAGTCTAATCCAGGCGACAGCTGAGTCTATTGTCTTTACCTCAGGTGGTACAGAAGCCAACAATCTCGCCATTTTAGGTGTTGCGGCTCGCTACGAAGGCGACCCTCAGCACATGGTGGTTTCTGCGGTAGAGCATTCAGCAGTTGCCCGTCCTGTTGAACAGCTCATGGCAAAGGGATGGCAGGTTAGCTGGCTGCCTGTGGATGAGTGCGGCAGCGTGGACCCTGCGACGCTACGGGCTCACTTGCGACACAACACTGCTTTGGTCTCTGTAATTTACGGTCAAAGTGAAGTTGGCACCCTACAGCCCATTGGCGAACTAGGCGCGATCGCCCAGGCCCACGGCAGCCTTTTCCATACCGACGCGGTTCAAGTAGCAGGGCGCCTGCCCATAGATGTTTCACAGCTGCCCGTAGATTTGCTCTCCCTTTCTAGCCATAAGATCTACGGTCCCCAGGGGGCAGGCGCACTCTACATCAGGCCCGAGCTTAGCATCAGACCCGAGCTCAGCATCCAGCCTAATATTGGCCCGGCTAGTACATTGGCACTCTCGCCCTTACTCACAGGTGGCGCTCAGGAAAATGGCTTGCGTTCTGGTACCCAGGCACTGCCTGCGATCGCAGGCTTTGGCGTTGCCGCTGAGCTCGCCCTCGCCGAAATGCCTACCGAAACCGTCAGGCTCATTCATCTGCGTGATCGCTTTTTCTCCTTGATGGCTGATGTTCCAGAGCTTGTGCCTACCGGGCATAGCCGTCACCGGTTGCCCCATCACGTTAGCTTTCGGCTTAGGGATGGACAGATTACTGGCAAAACCCTGGTGCGTCAGATGAACCTGGCAGGCATTGGCATTAGCGCCGGATCTGCTTGCCACAGCGGCCAGCTCAGCCCCAGCCCAATTTTGAGCGCAATGGGGTTTGATGATGCGATCGCTAAAAGCGGTATTCGCCTTACCCTGGGCCGACAAACCACAGAAGCCGACATCGACTGGAGCGCCATGGTCCTCAAACAAGTTCTACAAAGGGTACTGCCAAAACCAATGACCGTATAGAATTTTTCCAAAGCCACATTACCCGGTGGCTGAGCATAGCCGGACTTTCTCTCTACGGAGACGCTCCGCGAACGACTCCGCTCAGCCCTCGATACTAGTCTCCCCGGTGGCTGAGCGTAGCCGAAGCCCCACTCCCCACTCCTATGACTATTCCAACCGACCTTCCGACCGCTACCGAACAGGCCAAAACGGCGACCCAGGCCGCCCTTGAAGCAGGCATCATTCGCCTCCAAGTCGAAATGGCCATTCCTGAGCTGAAGCATCAGCCCATTGCCGAGCAGTTTTTATCATTATTCGACGGTCAGCAATTTAAGGTGCTGTTCCCTGATGCAGGCGCTGCGGCCCTAGCTCGCCGAGACTGGAATGACCCTGCGTTTACAATTAGAGGGCTAGGAGAGCTGCTGACGCCTGTCGAGCCAGATGATGACTTATTTTTGGTGGTCAATCCGTCTTCGGTGGAAGTAGACGCTGTTGAGTCACTGTGTAACCAGGCTACCGATCGGCCTGTTGTGTTGCTCAATCCTGCCCTAGAAGATGTCGCTGTGGTGGGAATCGGATACGCCGCGAGGCAGCTGCGCGATCGCTTCCTCAGCCAGATAGAAACCTGCTACTACCTCAGGCCTATCGATGGCGGTGCCATCTACCGATGCTATCCGGGCCCCTGGCAAATATGGAAAGAAACAGCCCCCGATCAGTATGAGCTGGTTCAAGACCTGGTCACCCGCCCATCCGGCGAAGACATTGAGCGCATTCTATACAGCGATTCCAGCAATAATCCAGAACAGCCTACCGACAGCGATTCCGCTAAATCGCCTTCTCCCACTCGCAAAAAGGGCCTCCTAAGCGAACTGCAAAACTTCCTCCGCGCCCTCAGTCAATAAAACTCATTCTCCGCTCTTTACCCCAATTGGTGGCTGAGCGGAGCCGTTCGCTTAGCGTTTCCGAAGGAAAAGCCATGTCTCCCTTCTCCCTCCTCTACATCGTCCTCCTCCTCCTCATGCTGGTGGGCATTGCCGGTGCGTTTCTGCCCGCACTTCCCGGTAACGGGCTGATTTTGGCAGCGGTCCTGGTTTGGACCTTTGCGAGCCCCGCGCCACCCAATACAGTGGCGATTACGACTGCGGTGTTAGCTTTTGTGCTGAGTTTCGGCGTAAGCTACCTGACAACCTACCTGGGTGCCAAAAAAGTAGGGGCCAGCCAGTGGGGACAGGTAGGTGCGGTCGTGGGTTTAATCGTGGGATTTTTGGGTCTGCTACCTGCTCTGCCAATTGGCGGACCGCTGATCGGTATTTTGGCTGGGACGATGCTCGGTGCATTTATTGGAGAGTTTTTGTATAGAAAAGAGCTGTCTACGGGTGAACGGTTTCGATTCTCTAGTAAGGTCAGCCTGGCGGTTGTCGTTAGCTCCTTGCTAGGCACCCTCTTAGAAGGCGTATTTGCAATCACTGCTGTCATCATTTTCGTTTGGACAACGTGGGCTCAGTCTGGCTTGATTATTCAGTAGTTATTACCCCTTATAGTGTATCTATTTTTACCTAGACTTCAAGTCAGGAATTGTACTGGTTGCGTAGCCTTCGGTAATTACTGAGCCGCTCTCCAAGGAGCTCCCATGCTGAATAGTTTTGGTAGCTTCAGGCACAAATAGAGCAGCTTTTTGCCAAAGTGTGTTGGCGTTCTTTACGAAATCTTTTTGAAAATAGGTTCGTTTGAAAACATATTGAGCGCGGATCACCCCTTAAATTGGGAGGTGATCCATGTAATTTTACGGATTTTTCGTATTTTTACGGATAAAAGAGGGCACATCACTTTTATTGGCGACTGTTTTACGTGTGGAACGTAAGCGAAGTGTGAGAGGCAACAATGACAGACTGGTCAGATGATACTCAAAACCATCGTGCAATTTTAGAGATGGGCGTCTCTATCTGGAATCAATGGCGTGCTAGTGAGCCGCTAACGGCGCCTGATTTGCGCGGGGCTGACCTTAGCGGTCTTGAACTCGAAAATATCAATTTTGCCAGAGCCGATCTGCGGGGTGCCAATCTGACGAATGCTTACCTTTACGATGCCGATTTTCAGCAGGGCGATCTGCGCGGGGCGATTTTGACCCGGGCCATGTTAGTCGGTGCAAATCTTTGCAAAGCCAACTTGTCAGAAGCCGTTCTAGAGCGTGCCTACCTGAACCAGAGCGATTTGAGCTATGCCAATTTAACCGGTGCCTGTCTGCAAGAGGCCGACTTACAGGCTGCTTTGCTTATGGAGGCAACGCTTGTTAACGCCAGGCTAGCGTCAGCTGAAATGAGCGAAAGTGAGGGCTTAACGGTACTTCAGATAAAGGCCGCCAAAGACAGCCAGCTCGCTTTTCTGCGAAAAGATTTGATGTGTTTGCCTGCTTCTGAGTCGGGTGTACGACCAGCTAAGCGGGTGAGCAACGTAACCAGAAATCGTCGAAGAACATTGGTGCGATCGCCTGAAGTCATGGCCCCCCGCGAGCCAGTGTTCAAAAGCGTAGCCGTATAGCAAAAAAGCTGACGCCTACACGTTTGCAGTGACGTTGCTGTATCGAATGTTGGCTTGCTTCAGTCTTTCGACAGCTTCGCCCAAGCGATCGCATCCTTCAATTAGGCTAATGCGCACATAGCCCTCGCCCCCGTCACCAAACGCAGTCCCCGGCGTCACAACAATACCTGTTTTCTGCAACAGCAGGAAAGCAAAGTCAGTAGCGCTGATGCCCGCCGGGCAAGGAACCCACAGGTACATCGTGGCTTCTGGTTTGACCACATCCCATCCCAGGGTTGCCAGCGCCTGCACCAAAAAGTCTCGGCGGATCAAGTAGCGTTGCTGGACGTCTTCTAAGTAGGTGTCAGGCAGCTGAAGGGCTGTTTCTGCGGCGGTTTGCAGCGCCGAAAAGATACCGTAGTCAAGATTGGTCTTGAGGGTGCGTAGGCCCTGAATGATGTGGCGATTGCCGACTACGAAGCCGACGCGCCAGCCTGCCATGTTGTAGGTTTTGGATAGGGTATGAAATTCGACGCTGATGTCTTTTGCGCCGGGGATTTCTAACAGGCTGGTGGGCTGGTAGCCTTCAAACGCGAGTTCTGCATAGCACAAATCATGAATCAGCAAGATTTGGTGGCGTTGCCCGAAGGCGACCATTTCTTCGAAAAAGCTGCGAGGGGCGGTGGCTCCGGTGGGGTTGTTGGGGTAGTTGAAGTAGAGGACTTTGGCTCGCTGGGCAAGCTGCTCTGGAATATCGTTAAAGTCGAGGACCCAGTCGTTTTCGGCGCGGAGGGGAATGGTGTGGATGTCTGCGCCTGCGATCGCGGGTCCGCGAAAGTGAGCAGGGTAAGAGGGCGTGGGAACCAGTACAACGTCGCCGGGATTGATGTAGGCCATGGCTAAGTGACCCAGGCCTTCTTTTGAACCCATGAGGGGGAGGGCTTCGCCGTCAGGGTTTAGGGTGACGCCGTAGCGGCGGTGGTACCAGCTGGTGATAGTGTTGCGAAAGCTGGCGGTGCCTTCAAAAGGAGGATAGCCGTGGTTGCTTTTGTCTTTGATGGCGGCGATCGCAGCGTCTATGACTGGTGCAGGCGTCGGGCCACCGGGGTTACCCATCCCCAAGTCGATGAGGTCGACGCCTTGGGCCCTAGCGTTGGCCTTGAGTTCGTCTAGGCGAGCGAATACGTAGGGGGGAAGCGAACTCAGGCGTTCTGCGGGTCTCAGCCAGTCTAGCGTCATCGGGGCGACCTCTCGGCACGGTATGAAAGCAAGGTTATGAGTCACGGGCGACTGCGCCTAGTGTTTCTCAAACAATGTTCAAAATAGTATAGAAGATAGGGTGATAGGCTGCCGGACCGTGGGCTGAACTGATGAGCAATCAAGGCTGTTACGAGCGACGACGTTCGTCGATAAGCGATTGAATTTGTTGATCAATGAGCTTTGAGCGTTCGGCTTGCTCTCTGGCATTAGTTAGCAAGACATCGTAAATACCTTGCAGAGAGCGTTCGTTCGATACCGAGCGGTCGGTGTTGCTATTCTGAGCACTAATCATTGACTGAACCTGACGAGTCAGTAGTTCTAGCTGTTGTTGTATCGAAACCGCCCTGCTTTCTGCTATGGATAATCTGCTGTCAGAACGCTCGATGGCCTGAGCATTACGCTCGATAGCTTGGGCATTACGCTCGATGGCTTCAGCATTACGCTCGATGGCTTGAGCGTTTGTAGCAACTATCGTCCTGAGTTCATCGTCGGTCATCATGCTGTCTCCGCTATGGCGGCGATTTTTTCTATCTTACTAGTTTCAGTCCCGTAAGCCGGGATTAGATTCTAGCGAGGATTTTGTTGCTTTGGTCTGGCCTTCAACACCAGAAGTTTCAGTCCCGTAAGCCGGGATTAGATTCTAGCGAGCGTTTACAGCCGCTAAGTACTGGGAGTGGGTCGGTGTTTCAGTCCCGTAAGCCGGGATTAGATTCTAGCGAGAGAGATCCGGGTCACGAGTCGGTACAGTCGAGATAAGTTTCAGTCCCGTAAGCCGGGATTAGATTCTAGCGAGGTTCGGCACCGGCGCACTACAGCGCATGTTTACTGGCGTTTCAGTCCCGTAAGCCGGGATTAGATTCTAGCGAGCAGATAAAAGTTGCCTGCAAAGAGGACGGATGCAAGTTTCAGTCCCGTAAGCCGGGATTAGATTCTAGCGAGACCAGCGTTTCGGACTTCAGGCACTCCGGACAAGTGTTTCAGTCCCGTAAGCCGGGATTAGATTCTAGCGAGTAACGGGAAACCTGCCGCTTTTTGGTACGAGGGAGTTTCAGTCCCGTAAGCCGGGATTAGATTCTAGCGAGCTTCAAACTCAATTCCTGAATTTCGCGAACTAATGGTTTCAGTCCCGTAAGCCGGGATTAGATTCTAGCGAGCCTCATCACGATTGCCAGTGTTGAGCCGGGCGTGGTTTCAGTCCCGTAAGCCGGGATTAGATTCTAGCGAGTATCCTCAGCTGTGTCGTCTGAGCGCTCAAAAAAGTTTCAGTCCCGTAAGCCGGGATTAGATTCTAGCGAGATTGCAAGGTAAGGGGTTTGCCTGGGTAACGGAAGAGTTTCAGTCCCGTAAGCCGGGATTAGATTCTAGCGAGGGGATACCAGAGACAAAGTTGAGAGGGGCGCGAGAGTTTCAGTCCCGTAAGCCGGGATTAGATTCTAGCGAGGCTGTGCGATCGCTTCCTCTACCCGAGCAGCGAAAGTGTTTCAGTCCCGTAAGCCGGGATTAGATTCTAGCGAGTCAAGCTACCCCCTAAACCTTGCTGCCGTGCAATCTCCTGCCGGTTTCAGTCCCGTAAGCCGGGATTAGATTCTAGCGAGCTCAGAATAAGTTTCAGTCCCGGTAGCCGGGATTTTGTTTCAGTCCCGTAAGCCGGGATTAGATTCTAGCGAGTCAAACTTCAGAAATTTGGTGTGCGGCGATCTCCCGTTTCAGTCCCGTAAGCCGGGATTAGATTCTAGCGAGCAGATCAAGTCGCGATCGCTGCGGGCAATCGGATCAGTTTCAGTCCCGTAAGCCGGGATTAGATTCTAGCGAGGCTGCGCAGTGAGATCGCATTGCTCAATGATGGCCTAGCAAAGCAAGTGTTTCAGTCCCGTAAGCCGGGATTAGATTCTAGCGAGGCCCCCAGGTCGCCCCCTCCACAGTGGCCCGAGACGTTTCAGTCCCGTAAGCCGGGATTAGATTCTAGCGAGCTCGGATATAACATTGGCTCGAAAGAATTAGGACTTGTTTCAGTCCCGTAAGCCGGGATTAGATTCTAGCGAGCTACCAGGGGTTCATTGGGTCGGCTTTGCTACCTTGGTAGTTTCAGTCCCGTAAGCCGGGATTAGATTCTAGCGAGTGCAAGGCTTCTAGCTCTATGCGGGTTCGTTCCGTGTTTCAGTCCCGTAAGCCGGGATTAGATTCTAGCGAGTCTAAGTTGAATCCAATAATGACGTCTTTATTGTCTGGTTTCAGTCCCGTAAGCCGGGATTAGATTCTAGCGAGAATCGAGGGTTCGTCGAATCCGACCGTTAACGCTTCGTTTCAGTCCCGTAAGCCGGGATTAGATTCTAGCGAGAATCAAGCGTTACGCAACCGTACGGGGCGGTAAGGTGTTTCAGTCCCGTAAGCCGGGATTAGATTCTAGCGAGCTCTCTTACCTTTGGCGCTGCGATGCGTTTGCCTGTTTCAGTCCCGTAAGCCGGGATTAGATTCTAGCGAGTGAACAAAAAGAGGAAACTGACAAGTGAAGAGGAGTTTCAGTCCCGTAAGCCGGGATTAGATTCTAGCGAGTCCCTTTGAAAAGTGACCAACAACCAAGTTTACGCTTGTTTCAGTCCCGTAAGCCGGGATTAGATTCTAGCGAGCGCTCACGGTGGACCACGCCCCGGTTCAGGAAGAAGTTTCAGTCCCGTAAGCCGGGATTAGATTCTAGCGAGTGTTTGGTGTAGGATTTGGTGTCATTGAAAAGCATGTTTCAGTCCCGTAAGCCGGGATTAGATTCTAGCGAGAAAAGAGGCCGTCAGTATCCACAAGGAAATGTAAGTGTTTCAGTCCCGTAAGCCGGGATTAGATTCTAGCGAGCATAGCTCAGCATGAGAAACTCTCGGAAGCTAGTTGTTTCAGTCCCGTAAGCCGGGATTAGATTCTAGCGAGTATACAGGGGGGGTTCTATCGCCAAGATTCAACACAGTTTCAGTCCCGTAAGCCGGGATTAGATTCTAGCGAGCTGACGATGTGGCAATATCTACAGCATGGCTAGGTGTTTCAGTCCCGTAAGCCGGGATTAGATTCTAGCGAGGAATGCGGGCGCACCGCCAAGGACTCGAAACATATGTTTCAGTCCCGTAAGCCGGGATTAGATTCTAGCGAGATAATGTTTGTCATCGTACTAAGTCGATAGTGTTTGTTTCAGTCCCGTAAGCCGGGATTAGATTCTAGCGAGACGACCACCCTTTACGTTGCTGCTGGCCTCGAATGTTTCAGTCCCGTAAGCCGGGATTAGATTCTAGCGAGCTGATGAAGTTATTTTCCCGGCACAACTCAACACCGTTTCAGTCCCGTAAGCCGGGATTAGATTCTAGCGAGTATAGCGGTGCTCAGTTCAAGCCAGATACATCACCAGTTTCAGTCCCGTAAGCCGGGATTAGATTCTAGCGAGCCAATGCCCTGCGACATACACGTTGGCTGCAACTGTGTTTCAGTCCCGTAAGCCGGGATTAGATTCTAGCGAGTCTGTACGCCAGAGCCCTTATCGTACCGTTGTTCTAGAGTAGGTTTTGGCAAAGCTCCCTCAATTGCCTCAAAAATACACATTAGTCGGCTACCACCGCTACCTCAAAAAGCCGCAAGTCGCTCTTGCGTCCGGCTTACAGCGTTTTGGCAAACCTCCCAGGGATTTTGACCTCACTAGGCTTTGCCAAAAATCAAACCAGCGCTTTGCCAAAAATCAAACCCGACGCTATGTAAAAACGCAGTCCAACCCAGTCTTTCTACCATCAACTCACCGATGCAGGCTGAAGCTTCTTTGCTGTCGCTGGCTGACTGTTCATAACCGGCGCAGTCGTAGACACCATCGCCGCCATCACCTGATCAGGCGCCACCGGAAACGGTAAATGATGAATATCTGACCCAGCCCGACAGGCGATCGCCGCCGCCTGCTGAAGCTGCGCCACCGTCAGCCGATCCATCCCCATATCACCCAAAGACATCGGCAGCCCAATCTCCTTGTAAAACTGCACCAGTTGCTGCCGAGCAGTAGCCGCCAAGGCACTGCCCGTCCCCATTTCTTCTAGCCGCAGCTGCACCAAAATGCCATAGGCCACCTTCTCTCCATGCAGCGTTCCGTGGGCTGCAACGTGAGTCAGGCCATTGTGCACCGCATGGGCCGCCACCGTACGACACTGAGCGCCACCCATACCACCGATCACCCCCGCCATTAGCACCGCCGCATCTACCACTTCGCGCCAGTTGTCACTGCCTGGATGCTGCAAAGCCGCCTGCGACTTTTGAAATAAAATATCGCGCAGCACTCTCGCCTGCTGCACCGCCCCAATCACCAGCGTATGGGGCGAATGCCCACTACTGACAGACGCTTCATACCACTTGGCGATCGCATCCCCAATCCCAGCCACCAACGTCCGCTGCGGCGCCGTCGCCACCAGCTCATAGTCCAGCAAAATCACATCCGGGCACTTCGTGAGCCCCACATCGTACAAAAAAGCGCCCCCCGGTGAATACACATTCGACAGCGCCGTCCAGCCCGCGCAGGTCGCCGCCGATGTCGGCACCGTCGCAACCGGTAGCTGCCGCTGATGGGCAATCAGCTTGGCCGTATCTAACGCCTTGCCACCGCCAATGCCAATAATGCAGTCAGCGCCGTGCTGCTCGGCGGCCTGATGCAGCGCGGTCAGCGCTTGTTCGCTACAGTCTTTGTTGTAAGTCGCGGTGGCGATCTCCACTGCTTGCAGACTATCACCGAAAAAAGGCAGCGCCTTGCAAAGCGTGTGCTCACCACCTATTAACAAAGGACGCTGGCCCAAACGGGCGAAAACATCCGCACTTTTAGCCAAAATGCCGCTGCCGCGAATCACCTGAGCAGGCGCAATATTCAATACGGGAAAAGTAGATACCGTCATAAAAATATCTCCTGTCAAAAGACTGTGTTCAAAAGACCGTGGCCGTGGCCTCTGTTCGCCACACCAGATCGCCACACCAGACGCTTCGCTGCTAAGTTTCCTATTATGACGCATCGCTCGAGCAGATGCCTGCCTTGATGAATTAGGATAAAACAATCGCGAGCAAAACGTCATGGCTTCATCTTTTTTGGTAGCGAGTGCTGAATTAGCAAAAGATATTTCTGAACCCACGTCGGTACAACAGAGACGTAAAGTTGCATCGTATTTTGCGATGCAGTGCAGCCAGATACTCAAAAAAGAGTTTGGCGCGCAGGAAGTGATTGTCTTTGGCTCGCTGCGGGGCGATACCCCCTGGCACAAGGCTTCCGACTTGGACATAGCGGTTAGTGGCCTCTCCAAAGACAGGCTGCGAGAAGCTGCTGACTATTTGTGGAAAATGTTGCCTGAGTGGTTGCCGCTTGACCTGGTATCGATCGAGCGGGTTGACGACCGGGTGCGCGATCGCATATTAAAGCTGACTCCTATGCCTCAGAACATATTTTTAGAGACCAAAGTTCGCTTGCAAGATGAGATCTATGCGATTTCTCAAACGGTTAAGACGTTAGACACATTGCTAGCACAGGCTGATGCCATTCCAAATATTGCGCTGATTCCAGCAGCGGCTGGCTATGTGGAAGACTTTTACTCAGGCTGTGAACGGCTGGCCGAACGGGTTGTTGTGACCTTTGACGATGGACTCCCTGAAGGCCGCAACTGGCACCAGAAACTGCTGCTTCAGGTTTCAGAGCCTGGCGGAAAAGGTCGTCCACCCCTGTGGGACGCATCGTTTCTAGAGACGCTAGACGACTATCGGAGCTTCCGTCATCGCGTACGTCATCTTTATAATATCGACCTGGATGATGACAGAGTCTTGGTTATTGCAGGCAGAGTGCCAGAAATATTTGAACAGACTAAGCAGGCGGTTGCTGAATTTAGTCACTGGTTAGACGAGATGTCCGCCTGAGCGTATAGCAATGCGGTCAGCCTGATACGCTGGCAGCGCTATTTGCCTGTGCCAGCTTGTCTGCGTAAATCTCAACAACAGGCGCTTTTTCTTCGGGCGTTTTTCCTGTGCCGGGCGTCACGCTGCCCACATACAGCAGTTCTGAAGCACCATTTTTGTGAGCGATCGCCCTAGCCCTAATCTTCGGCGTCGCCATTCCCATGCCTCCCAAGCGGCTGGGTTTAAGCAAATTGCTCGCAGCCTGCTGAAGGGTTGCCTCTAGCTCCGTTCTGTTGATGTCGTTAGGTACGGCAATGACAATCTGCGACGCCCCAGAGTCAAACACTGTGGTATAGGGCAGCGCGCCCGGAATAGCCGTACGCGTTAGCGGCTGAAAGCTCAAACCAAACAGGCCCACCGTCAGTACGCCCATAAAGCCAGTAGCCCCCACCAGCCGAAACCGAATGCCCCACGTCAAGAAAAAACTCAGGGCAGTCACCACACCAAAAACAAGCGTCGCGATCGCAAAATAGCCGGTCAGAGTCAGAAACTGTTCGGGCGAGAGCATAGGTGCCTAGGACTAACAAAACTCCAAATCATCATATAGCAACCTGCGGGGAAGCTCCTTACCCTGCGCTCGGGATAACTAAAAGCAATAGATTGCCTTAACCTGTGTACCTGCTTTGTCTACTTCTACGACACACATTTTGCCAACACGTCGCCGTTGGATTTTCTTAGGCGCTTGCGCTCTGCTGTTGGTCGTGGGTAGCAGCTTGCGTCGGCTTGCTCTTTCGTCTACTGGTCTTGCGCCGCTGGTTGAACCACTCGCGCAAGATCCGTACATTCAAGTTTATTTCAATCAGTCTGAGGCGAGCGTTTATACAGAGCCCTATCGCGAGGTGGAACGGCACGGGGATGATTTAGAAAAGGTGATTTTGGACGCGATCGCCTCAGCCACTACAAGCATTGATGTCGCTGTACAAACCCTGAATCTACCGCTGGTTGCTGAAGCCTTAGCCGAGCAGGCAAGTCAAGGCATTCAGGTGCGGCTAATTTTAGAAAATCAGTATTCGCAGGCAGACGGTGAGCAGGCGATCGCTCTCCAGCAGCTCAGCAACTCTCAGGTGCTGCGGCTCGATGACACCGCCGATGGCTCTAAGGGCAGCGGCCTGATGCACCACAAGTTTGTGGTGATTGATTCGCGTGTAGTCGTGACTGGCTCTGCTAACTTTACGCAGTCGGGCATTCACGGCGATGCCGACAAGCCGGAGAGTAGAGGCAATGCCAATGTATTGCTGAGGATTGAGGATTTGGCGATCGCTCAAAAATTCACCGAAGAGTTCAATTTAATGTGGGGAGATGGTCCAGGCGATCGCCCAGACAGTCAGTTTGGACTGCAAAAACCACCGCGCCCAGCCCAGCCCTTGACGCTACCGAGCGGTACACTTACTCTCCAGTTCTCACCCACCTCTTCCACCCTGCCCTGGGAGCAAAGCGTCAACGGCCTGATTGCTCGCACGCTTAGTCAATCGACCCGCAGCGTAGAGTTAGCCCTCTTCGTTTTTTCAGAACAAGCCATAGCCAATCAGCTAGAAACACAAACGACACAAGGAACGCAGCTACGCGCCCTAATCGATCCAGGATTTACCTACCGCAGCTACAGCGAAGCCCTCGACATGCTCGGCGTTGCCCTCCCCAATCGGCACTGCAAAATCGAGACTGACAATCGCCTCTGGCGTCGCCCAATCGAGTCTGTAGGAATGCCCACCCTGCCAGAAGGCGACAAACTCCATCACAAGTTCGCAGTCGTTGACGACACGACCGTCATCGTAGGATCGCAAAACTGGAGCCACGCAGCCAACACCGAAAACGACGAGACGCTTTTGGTGATTCGCAATCCCACCGTGGCAGCCCACTTCAACCGAGAATTTGAGCGACTCTACAGAGCACCTGAGCTGGGTAAAACAGACAAGCTCGCGTGGAAGATTGCTGAGGCTAAGGAGCGCTGCCCGGGCTTTTAGAATGGTTCAGTTTTCTGGCAAAGCTAAATTTTCTGGCAAAGCTAAATTTTCTGGTAGATGAGGATGGGGCAATGCTAAAAGAACTTCCCCTATCCCCTATCCCCTATTTTTTTAGTCTTGACACTGCACTAGCTTTACGCCTATCAACTGCCTCATCTTCTCCGCACTATCTGTAACGGCCAGCTGCTTCGCAGTTGCGCCCATCGCGGCGAGCTGCTCATCATTACTCAGCAGATTTGACACGATCGCTTGCAGCAGCTCAGCTGTCAGCTCAGACTGCTGATGAATTTCGGCGGCGCCTGCATTAGCAAAGGCTGTGGCGTTGTAGGTTTGATGGTCTTCGGCGGCGAATGGGTAGGGAATGAGCACAGAAGGCGTACCCGTAATAGCTAGCTCGATGAGGGTACCAGCCCCGGCTCGGCTAATGGCTAAATCCGCTCGCTGAAAGAGCGCGGCCATGTCGTTGTAAAAAGGACGGTGAATGTAGTGAGGATGGCTGAAGCTATCAGCCTCTGGGTCGTTGGTCCCTGTAATATGAACAATCCATTTTCCCGACTCTAGCCATGTGGCAGCGGCGCCGCGCACCATTTGATTAACCGCAACCGCGCCCTGGGAGCCCCCCACAACAACAATCAGCTGCACGTCAGTTGGGATATCAATATCCGTCAGTCCGGCGCTACTTTCAGCGGCCTGGAGAAACTGCGATCGCACAGGCGTGCCTACAACGACCGTTTCAGCCGCCTTGGGCAAACGGTCGGCAGCCTCCGGAAAGCCCAACGCGACCGCCGTACACCAGGGGCTCAGCCAACGAGTGACCTTACCGGGCAGCGCATTCGACTCGTGCAAAATAGCCGGTAGCCCCAGTGACCGAGCTGCAATAATCGCGGGCGCGGCAATATATCCCCCTGTCGTAAACACGCCTTGAAAATTGCCCCGCTTCAGCAAGCGGCGGACCTGAGCGGTTGATTTGGCAAACTTAGCCGCCAGCTTGATGCTGCTGAGGCCAAAACCTCCCTGAACGCCGCCCATCCGCACCGTATGAAGAGGGTAGGATTCGGGCACTAGCTGCGTTTCTAGTCGGTCGGGGACGCCGAGCCATTCAATGGTGTAGTCGGACAGCTGCTGTGCGGTGGCGATCGCTGGAAACAAATGTCCACCAGTTCCACTAGCAGCAATCAGCAGCTTTGACCCCGTTTGTGGCTCTGCTGACTGAGCGCCAGACGGTTGCGCCGATTGCTCGCTCAATGCTGATAGACGCTCGCCCATAAAATGCTCCTTCAACCTGCCTGAACTGGTCCCTTATACCGCTTGCGTTGGGTACTTTATCCCTATATGCAAAGCAAAAACCGTATTTATACAAATTTCAGGTTACCTTGGTTTAAGGTACACTCTGCCAACAATTATCTGCCTGTTAAAGATTAAGGAAGTGCAAACCCATGCTCCATCGTCAATACCCGCTGATATCTGGTGGTAGAGATCGGTTCATCGCCACAGCGCTACGTAGCTTAGCGGGACTAGCCGGTGGATTGGCTTTCACCGTAGGATTGAGCCTTAGTGGATACGGACTCGGCAGCGCTCAGGCGGAGTCTCCCGATACCGCCCCCGCAGAACTGACAGCCGCCCTGGCGCAAATTGAAGCAGCCGCCTCCGCTCAAGACGTATCGGCGACGATGTCTGGCTACAGTTCTACCTTCACGAATGAAGATGGCTTCACCTACGAAACGTTAGAAGCGGCTTTGGAAACCCTGTGGAATCAATATGACACCCTCAACTACCGGGTAGAGCTTCAGTCATGGGAGCCCAGCCCCAATGGCTTTGTTGCCGAGACGGTGACCTACATTGACGGCACTCAGATGATGAACGGCCAGCCTACCCAGTTGGAGGCGATTATTCGCTCCGAGCAAACGTTTGAGAATGGCAAAATCGTCTCTCAGCAGACGCTTTCCGAACGCAATCAGCTGACGTCTGGTTCGCAGCCGCCTACGCTTTCTGTCATTCTCGCAGAGCAGGTCGCGCCCGGTGAATCTTACGACTTTGATGCCATTGTGGTAGAGCCGCTGGGCAACCGCTACTTGCTAGGCGCGGCTGTAGAAGAAGGCACGACAGCGACAGACTTTTTCACGGGTAGGCCGGTTGAGCTAGAGCTACTATCTGCCGGGGGGCTGTTCAAAATTGGTGAAGCGCCTGCTACGCCCGATAGTCGTTGGGTCTCTGCGCTACTAGTGCGCGAGGATGGGTTGACTGTGGTCACTCGCCGCTTGCAGGTTGAATAGACAATTTTTGACAGAACACTGAGCACTCAACACTAAGCACTCACCATTACCGACCGCAGCAGCCCTTCAAATAGAGCAAGCCCGTCGATGTTTCCCAGGGCTTTATCGGCTGCGCGTTCAGGGTGAGGCATCATGCCCAGCACGTTTCCTGCTTTGTTACAGATGCCGGCAATGTTGTTGACCGAGCCGTTTGGATTGGCTTCCTGGGTGACGTTACCATTGGCATCGCAGTAGCGGAAAAGAACCTGATTGTTGTCTTCTAGGGCCTTGATGGTGTCGGGCTCTGCAAAATAACAGCCTTCGCCGTGGGCGATGGGTAGGGTGATGACTTGCCCGGATTGGTAGCGTTGGGTCCAGGGGAGAGTGTTGCGCTCTACGATCATAGGAAGGCGATCGCACACAAAGTGCAAATCCCGGTTCCGCACCAGTGCTCCCGGCAGCAGTCCCATTTCTGTAAGTACCTGAAAGCCGTTGCAAATGCCCATGACTTGCTTGCCGGATTTGGCATGGTCAGCGGTGGCGCGCATGGCTGGAGAGAATTGAGCGATCGCCCCGCATCGCAAATAATCGCCATAGCTAAACCCGCCAGGCACCACCACCACGTCAATGTCAGATAGGTCACTATCTTCGTGCCAAATCATTTTGGTAGGTTGGCCAAGCAGGTCTCGTAATACGTAGGCAATATCGCGATCGCAATTTGCCCCAGGAAAAACAATTACACCAAACTTCATGCGGCTACCGCCTCCAAAATCTCGATTCGATAGTTCTCAATCACCGGGTTTGCCAGCAGCTGATCGCAAATTTTATCCAGCTGTGCCTGCGCTGCCGACTCACTCTCTGCCGTCAGCTCCACCTCAATGTACTTACCAATCCGCACCTTCGACATATTGTCATAGCCCATATGGCTAAGCCCAGCGCGTACCGCCTTCCCCGCCGGGTCTAGCACAGAAGGTCGCAATGTCACATACACCTTCGCCTGGTACAAACGGCCCTGGCTCGAAAAAGTATCCGCAGACTGTGCCACAGGAGAATCCACTCAACAAAGAACAAGTGTGATCCTACCGTATTTGTTCTCCACAGTTGGTGCCCCATAACCTAAGCTGGAATCAGGTCACCCATCCACAGGTAATGAAAAGCCATCGCACCCGCTCTCAGCAGCAAATATTCAAGCTATTGCAGCAGCTGAAAAAAGCGCTTTCAGCCCAAGATTTGTATGTGCAGCTGCGGCAACGGCAAATTAGCATGGGCCTAGCCACCGTATATCGGGCGCTAGAGGCGCTGAAGTTAGAGGGGGCCATCCAGGTTCGTACGCTCCCCAGTGGCGAATCGCTCTATAGCCTAGCGCAGGGGGAAGACACGCACTATCTCACCTGTGTTCGCTGCGGTGATTCTACCGTTATGGACGAATGTCCGGTTCATGGCCTAGAGAGCCACCTGACTGAATCTCACCATTTCCAAATTTTTTACCATACGCTAGAATTCTTCGGCCTTTGCCGCACCTGTCAGCTCACCGAAGGTGATGCTCTTACCGGCTCACGCACGGCAGCAGGCTGACCTACCGGCTTGCTAATTGGCTGCTCTACAGGGCTGCCCAAAAAGCTCAGCGCTTCTTCGCACCACGATACCCAGGCAAACTGCTGACGAATCCCCGCCCGCAGCGCTAGATACTGAAACTGACTTTCTCTGGGTAATTGCGGCACCTGCGTGTATTGTTTCGCGACTGCCTGATAGCTTCTCAATTTCTCTTTGTGCTGCTGGTAATGGGTACCTACCGTTGCCAGCAGTGTTTCAGTAGGCACCGTATGCCCTACTGATAGCTTCACCAGCAGCGACGATTTCAGCGGCGGCGTCCCCTCTTCATCTGTCTCGCTAATCCATTCCTGCAGATGCTGCCTGCCCGACTCAGTGACGGTATACAGCTTTTTATTGGGTCGGTTTTCCTGTTCAATTTTTTCAGATGACAGGTGTTCATCGTCCTCTAGCTTGGCCAGTGCTTTGTAAATTTGCTGATGGCTAGCACTCCAAAAGCATTCCACCGATTTGTTAAATCGCTTTACCAGGTCGTAACCACTGCAAGGCTGATTAAACAGCGCCGCTAAAATTGCATGTGAAAGTGACATTTTATAGGCCAGGAATATTCACCTACAGACATACTAAGTCACGCAAAACCAGGATGACATTTTGTTATGACGAGGATGTGATGAAATGGCAATGTCAGCAATGTCACATGGCATACGCCATCGCACCCGCGATGATTTTTTGGAAGCGATCGTCGCCCAAATTTGCCAGCAAATGTTCAGCAAAAAAGACCGCGTCAGCGACCTCTTGCTGATCGAAATCCCAGACCATAGCTTTGTCGATGGCAGCTGGCTCGTCGGCGGACGCATGGGCAGCCTCATCTACTTCAAAGACGCTCAAATCGGCATCATCGCCGTCCCCAACAAGCTCTCTGAAAAGGCAGAAGTCAACTATGCTCGCTTCAAAAAACCTATGAAAGGGAAAGCCCCAGCAAACATAAGCCTGACCTGACAGCACATCCTCTACAATTGAGCTAAGTACAAAACGGCGTTTTCAAGGAATTCTTGCTGTGCAAAGTGTGACAGTCGACGAAATTCGAAACGATCCTTCTAGATATTTGCGTCGGGTCGCAAATGGAGAAACGTTTATGATTCTCCAATCTGATAGGGTAATTGCTGAGCTTAGACCTGTTGATGTCTCTAGAGCATTGCGGCCTGTAGGACTGTGCGCAGGAGAGTTTGTCGTTCCTGATGATTTTGACGAACCATTGCCAGAAGAGATTCTCAATTCCTTTGAGGGAAAATGAGAATCCTTTTGGATACCCATATTTTTTTGTGGTTTATTAGCGACGACGCACGACTCTCACAGGATGTCAGAACAGCGATTCGTGACCCAGACAATACGGTTTATCTGAGCAGCGTTTCAATTTGGGAGGTCATGGTCAAACATCAATTAGGCAAGCTGCCTTTACCAGAATTTCCCCAAGTGTATCTGCCAAAACAGCGTGATTTACATCAAATTTCCAGCCTCTCTTTAGATGAGAGCAGTGTTGTCCAGCTGTCAAAGCTTCCTAATTTACACCGCGATCCTTTTGACAGAATGCTTATTTGTCAGGCTATGCAACACAAATTACGATTGGCAACGGTCGATAAGCTTGTTCGCAGATACCCTATTGAAGTTATATCGTGAAGACTTGTCTCACCTGGACCTACAGATTGCTCAAAAATATTAAGGAACTCAGTTCTAGTGCGTAAGCTGTGAGCATTCGCAGTACCCTTTTGGAAGGTTTTTATCGTACGCGTAATATAGGCGAACCTTCCCATGGCAGACTCCACTATTGAATCGGTATTGCAAGAGCAGCGGGTGTTTGAACCACCTGCCGAATTTTCAAAAAATGCTCGAATACCCAGTATGGAGGCTTACCAAAAGCTGTATGACGAAGCCGCTGCTGACCCGGCTGCATTCTGGGCGAAACTGGCTGAGCAGGAGCTGAACTGGTTCGAGAAGTGGGACACCGTGCTCGATTGGCAGCCGCCGTTTGCGAAGTGGTTTGTCGGTGGCAAAATAAATATTTCTCACAACTGTCTGGATCGGCATCTGGAAACGGATAAGCGCGATAAGACGGCGCTGATTTGGGAAGGTGAGCCAGGTGACTCGCGCAAGCTGACCTACGCAGAGCTGCATGCTGAAGTTTGCCAGATGGCGAATGTGCTCAAAGACATGGGCGTGCAGAAGGGCGATCGCGTTGGCCTGTACATGCCCATGGTGCCTGAAGCAGCGGTGGCCATGCTGGCCTGTGCTCGGATTGGTGCGGCCCATACGGTGGTATTTGGTGGGTTTAGTGCAGAAGCTTTGCGCGATCGCCTCAATGACGCCGAAGCCAAAGTCGTGATCACCGCAGACGGCGGCTTCCGTAAAGATAAACCCATGGGCCTAAAGCCCGCTGTAGACGCTGCCCTTGCAGATAACGCCGTCCCTTCTGTCACTAACGTCCTCGTTATCCAGCGCACCAAGCAAGACGTCGGCTGGACCGAAGGCCGCGACGTATGGTGGCACGACGTAAAGTCAGGCGCTTCTACCGACTGCCCCGCTGAGCCGATGGACAGCGAAGATTTGCTCTTTATCCTGTACACCAGTGGTACCACTGGCAAACCAAAAGGCGTCGTGCACACCACAGGCGGCTACAACCTTTACACCCACATGACCTTCCAGTGGGCCTTCGATATCAAAGAAGACGATGTGTACTGGTGTACCGCAGACGTCGGCTGGATTACTGGTCACAGCTACATTGTGTACGGACCGCTCTCGAATGGTGCGACCACAGTAATGTACGAAGGTGCGCCGCGTCCGTCTAATCCGGGTGCATTTTGGGACGTGGTGCAAAAGTACGGCATCACCATTTTCTACACCGCGCCGACTGCGATTCGCGCCTTTATGAAAATGGGTGATAAGGAGCCAAATGCGCGTGACCTGTCTTCGCTTCGCATTCTGGGTACGGTCGGCGAGCCGATTAACCCTGAAGCCTGGATGTGGTATCGCAAGGTGATTGGCGGCGACAAGTGCCCGATTATTGATACGTGGTGGCAAACAGAGACGGGCGGCTTTATGCTGACACCTTTGCCGGGTGCAACACCAACCAAGCCCGGCTCGGCGACAAAGCCATTTCCTGGAATTTTGGCAGATGTGGTGGACGCGGAAGGCAACCCGGTCGGTGCTAATGAAGGCGGCTATTTAGTTGTGAAGCATCCCTGGCCCAGCATGATGCGCACGGTGTACGGCAATGATGAGCGTTTCCGAACAACCTACTGGGAGCACATTCCGCCGAAGGATGGAAAGTACCTGTACTTTGCAGGTGACGGCGCTCGTAAGGATGAGGATGGCTACTTCTGGGTGATGGGCCGTACGGATGATGTGCTAAATGTGTCGGGCCATCGCCTGGGCACGATGGAGATTGAGTCGGCGCTGGTGTCGCATCCTGCGGTGGCTGAGGCTGCGGTGGTGGGCCGTAAGCACGATGTGAAGGGGCAGGATGTGTATGCGTTTGTCACTTTAGACAGTCAGTTTAGTGCCAGTGATGAGCTGAAGGGTGAGCTAAAGCAGCATGTGGTGCAGGAGATTGGTGCGATCGCTCGCCCCGGCGAAATCCAATTCACCGACGCCTTACCCAAAACCCGCTCCGGCAAAATCATCCGCCGCTTCCTCCGCAACCTCGCCAGCGGTGAAGATGTGGTAGGAGATGCCACCACGATGGAAGACCAGAGCGTGCTAGAAAAACTACGTCAAGGCAGCTGATGTTTTTCTAGAATATGAAAGACAAGTCTGTCAATCTGCTTTATGCCTTGGATATGCAGCAGATTGACAGATATTGAGTATTTTTTTGAACTCGCGTCCGATGCCTTTTCGCATGGCTTAACAATGAGATCTCCCAATCCGCGTGTTCCGACGGGTAACGCCGATATGACTGAGTTTTGACTTAGATGTGGTTATCGCATGTTGTCTCGGTCATTCAACTAATGGGCTGTCATAATCAAGATTGAAGAGCAGGTTGTAAGTCATGGTACAAACACCCGTCAAAACCGTCACCCTAGAAGATTTTTTGCAGCAGCCAGAAACAAAGCCTGCCAGCGAATATATTGACGGCCAAATTATTCAAAAGCCAATGCCAAAAACAGCACACAGCGGAATTCAGGCAGGCTTAATAAAGGTCATAGATCCGGCGCTGAACCCTAATAACATTGGCCGAGCTTTTCCAGAACTCCGCTGCACGTTTGACAACCGGTCAATCGTGCCGGATTTAGTTGTGCTACCTGGGCCAAAAGTTCCTCGGGATGAGAAGGGTAAGCTCGCTGACGAACTATTTGCAGCACCGGACTGGATGATTGAGATTCTGTCACCGGGGCAAAGCCAGACGAAAGTGGTGAGGAAAATTATGCATGCACTAGCGCATGGCACCCAGATGGGCTGGCTGATTGACCCGGATGAAGAATGCGTCTTCAGTTATACTCCTGACTTACGGACGGCTCTGCATGAAGCATCTGACGCGCAACTGCCAGTGCCTGAATTTGCGATCGCATTTCAGCTAACAGTAGGAGAGTTAGTAGCCTGGCTGTATGCCTAAATAACAAAGACTTATTGAGCCTTCTGTAGTGATGTAAACTACGTGATAGCCCCTTGATAAGGACAGGAAAAAAATGCCGCAGACAGAGCGATTGGTAATGTTAGCTGAAGATCAGCTGACTGAGTACAGTACCGATGCGCGGAAGATAGAGAAGCTGCGGCAAAAGATTGCATTATCCGTACCACCAAAACAGCTGAAGGCAATAAAAGAAGAGCTGGAAGGCGAGATTCACGGCAACTTTTTTGATGATATTTTGCTGTCACAGCGGCAGGCGGTGGCGCTACCCTTTTGGGGAATTGCGGGTTTAGGGCTGCTGTTCGGGATTTCGTTTACGCAGCCGGTGGACTTTTTGGCGACGGGAATCGGTGGGGCTTTAGCCATCATCATCCAAAGACGCGGCTGGAAACTTCAGGCAAAGGACCTAGTTGTACAGGCACTCACCCAAATAGAAGAACGTACCGAAGCAGCCAAAGCCCCAAAAAAAGACGCTGCTTAGCGACCTGAGTATATCGACATGAGAGATATTCGCATTTGCTTCTTGGGAGATTCTTTTGTTGCCGGGACAGGCGATCCTACTTATCTTGGCTGGACGGCCCGCGCATGCGCGGCAATGACTTCTCCCAAGTACAGCGTCAGCTATTACAACTTAGGCATTCGCGGCAATACTAGCGAGCAGATAGAAGTGCGTTGGCTAGCTGAAGTCACCAAGCGATTCCCTGAGGGATGTGACAACCGAGTAGTGTTCTCTTTTGGAACGAATGACAACCGTGTAGAAGACGGCTTGCGATTTGTAGAACAACAAGATTCGGTAGCCTGTGCGCGTCGCATTTTGACGCAGGCGAAGGCGCTGTTTCCGGTACTGCTAGTAGGCCCGCCGCCGATTGAAGATGAGCAGATGAACAGACGCAATGAGCTTCTTTCTGCAGCCTACGCGGAGCTGTGCGAGGAGCTGAGGGTGCCATATTTAGAGACTTATAGACCTCTGAGAGAAAACGCACTTTGGATGCAAGAAGTGGCGGCTGTAGATGGGGCGCATCCGGCAGCGTCTGGCTATTTGGCGCTCGCTCAGCTGGTGACGGACTGGTCTGCCTGGCAAAGCTGGTTTGAGGGATAAGACGCATCATGAGCTATTACATTTCGCCTCGATTTCTCAACAAGCTAGCGGTCCATATTACAAAGAACTATCTGGATTTACCTCAGGTGAAGCTGCCGCTGATTTTAGGGATTCATGGCCGCAAGGGAGAGGGGAAAACCTTTCAATGTGAGCTGGTGTTTGAGCGGATGGGCGTGGAGGTGGTGTATATTTCTGGCGGCGAGCTGGAGAGTCCGGATGCGGGCGATCCGGCCAGGCTGGTGCGAATGCGCTACCGAGAAGCGGCGGAGCTGGTGCGGGTGCGTGGCTGCATGGCGGTACTGATGATTAATGATTTGGATGCTGGGGCCGGGCGGTTTGACCGGATGACACAGTACACCGTGAATACGCAGCTGGTGAATAACACGCTGATGAATATTGCGGATAATCCAACAAATGTGCAGCTGCCCGGCAGCTATGACGACAAGCCACTGCCGCGTATTCCGATTATTGCCACGGGGAATGATTTTGCAACGCTGTATGCGCCGTTGATTCGGGATGGGCGGATGCAGAAGTTTTACTGGGAGCCAAGTGCGGAAGATAGGTTGGGAATTGTGGGGGGGATGTATGCAAGCGATGGGCTGTCGAGGGCAGATGTGGCGGAGCTGGTGGAGCGGTTTGAGAATCAGGCGATTGATTTTTTTGGAGCGGTGCGATCGCAAATATACGACAATCAAATTACCCAGTTCATCGAAAATGTCGGAATCGAAAATGTCGCTTCCAAAGTTGTTAACGCGCTCAAGCCACCTACCTTCGATCGGCCCAACTTTCAGCTGGAACGGTTGATTGAGGTGGGCGATCGCCTCGTAAAAGAACAAGAGCGCGTCCGCACGATGGGCCTAGTCAGCGAGTACAATCAGGCACTGACACCCAGCGGATACGCTCACCCTGCCCGCAGGTCTGCCTTACTGACGGTGCCTTCCCCGAATGGCCTTTCACCCTATGCCAAAGATAAGGCCAAACAGGTCAGCAGAGACTCTCGCTCTTCTCCCTGGCAGCGAGCCAAAGCGGCTCGGTTGAGTAGGGCGGATAGTCAGGTAGCGAGTGATAGTCGTGGCGATCGCAATTCAAACGCTTCTGATTTTGGCAGCGATCGCACCCAGCAAGATCAAAGAACAAAGAACAACGCGCATAACGCCATACAACAGCTCCGCAACATTCTAGACCGAGGACATCGTGTCGGCATCGAACACGTCGATTCGCGTCGCTTTAGGATGAACTCATGGCAAAGCTATACAATGCTCGACCCAACTAAGAAATCAGAGGCTTCTCATAGCCTGAATGCTTGCCTGGCGGAATTTCCCGATCACTACATTCGCCTGATTGGCATCGACCCACAGTCTAAACAACGCATGAGTGAGACGATTATTCACCGGCCCCAGGATAGATAGCAAGAAATGGGTGGCTTTGTGCCCCTGCGCTTAGTAAATTGAGGAGGCATAAGGGACGGATGGCAAAATCAGTCGTATGAATTCCTCAGTAGCAGCCAGTATGTGCGATCGCGAGACCTATGAACGTATTGCCGAGGCAATTATGTTCATGCGTCAAAATCACCTGGCTCAGCCTAACCTGGCAACCATCGCTGAGCAGGTGAATCTAAGCGAGTATCACTTTCAGCGGATCTTCACTCGTTGGGCTGGTATCAGCCCGAAGCGCTTCCTACAGTACCTCACGGTGGAGTATGCAAAAACGAAAATTACTGAGACGGCTAACCTGCTCGATTTGACTGCGGAGGTTGGACTATCAAGCCCAGGCAGACTGCACGATTTGTTTGTGAATTTGGAGGCGATGTCGCCCGGTGAGTTTAAGGTTGGGGGCGTTGGGCTATCTATTTGGTATGGCATTCATTCCACTCCGTTCGGAGAATGCCTGATTGCAACGACCTCGCGCGGTATTTGTAATCTTCACTTTCTAGACATTGCTAACAGAGACGCAATTGAACAGGCGTTTCGATTAGAGTGGGCAAACGCTGATATTAAGCAGGATCAACATTCTACTCAGGAGATATGCGATCGCATTTTTAATCCAAATAAAAACAACAACTGCCCCCTGGCACTTCACGTCAAAGGGACAAATTTTCAAATTCAAGTATGGCGAGCACTGTTGAGCATTCCGTTTGGCCAGCTAACAACCTACCAAGGCCTGGCTACAGCGATGGGTCGCCCAACGGCGGCCAGAGCTGTTGGCAACGCACTCGGAAAGAATCCAGTAGGATATCTAATTCCGTGTCATCGTGTGATTCGCCAGTCTGGTGAATTTGGCGGATTCCGCTGGGGGGTGGAACGCAAAACCACCTTACTAGGCTGGGAAGCAAGCAAGGCGCAGAATGAGAATATGGAGCAAGCACCAGCATGAAAGGCTCAGATATTGCGCAACTGTTGCTTCTGTCGGCCCTGTGGGGTGGCTCGTTCTTATTCATGCGAATTGCAGCACCTGTACTTGGCCCCGTTTGGCTGATTGAATTTCGCGTTTTATTAGCAGGATTAGGTTTGCTACCTGTTTTAATTCACTTCAACCTTTGGCAAGCAGTTAGGCGGAATTGGGCGGTACTTTTTGTGGTTGGCTGCATTAATTCAGCCATTCCATTTCTGCTGTTGGCGTTTGCATCCGTGTCGCTACCGGCAGGATTTACCTCTATCTTGAATGCAACGGCTCCCTTGTTTGGAACAGTTGTTGCTTTTGTTTGGCTCAAAGAGAGATTGACCATTGCTCGAACACTTGGATTTGCTTTAGGGTTTACAGGCGTCGTCGTTTTGATTGGATGGAAAGGCATTTCTGCCAATACTGAGTTTGTCATGGCAGCTTTGGCTGGATTGCTAGCGGCCTGTACCTACGCAATTGCCGCTCCCTACATCAAACAAAAGCTGGTGGCTGTCCCTCCACTGGCCGTCACTGCCGGAAGTCAGCTAGGCGCGGCTGTTCTACTTTTACCTGCACTGCCTTTCACAGTTCCACAACAACCTGTCACGCAGGACATCGTGATTGCAGTATTAGGACTGGCTGTGCTATCAACAGCCTTCGCCTACATTTTGTATTTTCGATTGATTCAAAATGTGGGTGCGACTAAGGCGCTGACGGTGACTTATTTGATTCCTTTGTTTGCCATGTTGTGGGGTGCGTTGTTTTTGGGTGAACCTGTAACGGCGGCTATGATGTTGGGCTGTGGTTTGGTGCTGTTGGGGACTGCGATCGCTAATGGTGTGTTTGTAAGGTCAACAGAGGATGGAACACACTATTAACAGTGACTGTCCAGTCACCGTACAGCAACATATACCTTTCGAGTCCCTAGAAATTTACGTCTCCAAATACGTCTCGAAATATCTTTCTCAAAAAGCGTAAGAGATTTTAAGACACGTCTTTAACGTTGAGCTTAGCTGTGCCGTCCACGGAGTCCGCTGTAGCGGCTGGGTAGCGCTTTTTTGGTAGCCTTTTAACATAAAACAGTTCCGGGTCGCCTTCGTCCAGGTTATACACTGTGCCGCTGGGCTCATATGACATGCTGTGCATAAGACCTTGCATAGGTTCGTTTGATTCATTGGTGGAGGTGAATAACTTGTTCGTCACACACGCTTTCTCCAGATGCCTGACTAGGGCGGTGGCGATACCTTGCCGCCTGCTGGCCCCGTCCACTATCAACATCGAGATAAACCCATTTGAGAAGAAGGTGTATTCAAGGACTGCGTAACCAACCACTACTTCGTCAACAAGAGCAACAATCGCTTGCCGTGCGTCGACCCACTCGCGAATTTGGTGCCTGCGACTCCCTTCCTCGGCTGCTGCACGGTCAACCGCATACATGGCCACCACATCAGATTCTGTTGCGTCTCGTGTCTTCATATCATTTCCGCTAACTATTTGTTAGAGGGAATAATTCTATCTAAATGCAGTTGTTCATAGGCTGTCACCCCAAAGTCGTTAGCCACGATCAATCCCTGTACTAAGGGTGTATTTTATGTCCTAGTGCTGAACTTTTCAAATCGTCTTATGCGCCCCACAGGTTGAGTTTTATGCTTGAGTTTGAAACAGAAAGTGTTCATTTAGTCTTGAGAAATAAAGTGGCGAAGCGCTTCTAACGCAGCGTTTGGTTTGTCTCCGACAACACCGTGAGCACACTCTTTAAATTTCTTGTAGATGACTTGCTCTGCATTCAATCCATTTACTATTTCGTTGCTAAATTCCGGTGGAGTGATAGGGTCATCCTCACCAACCATCACAAGAACAGGACATTGAATTTTATAGAGAGCCGACCGGAAGTCCATTCGTCCATGCTCGTTGTGCGGTCCATTGAACCATAAAGCCGTTTCATCCCTCCAGAGGATGCGGGACATCCAGTCATTTGATGTAGATTTGTTTTTCTCATAGAACGGCACACAATGCTCACGGTATAACATTCGGCCTTTAGAAGTTGGGTTCTCCCAATATTCTTCTGCGATATCCCGAACTTCCTTACCGCCTAACCGCTCAAAAGCATTGTAAATACTCTGAAACTCCACTTTGGCGGCTGTGCTAATCAGGACTAGCCCGCCTGCATGGCCGGGATGCCGAACCGCATAAGACAATGTGACAAAGCCGCCAAACGATGTGCCAACGACGATTGGGTTTTCAATGCCGAGTGCATCGCAAAGCCCTTTGAGATCATCGCCCCATTGGGCCAAATTCCAACTTGCATTATTGCTTATATCGCTCCGGCCATTGCCTCGGTGGTCGTAGTAGACCACCTGCGCTATGTCTGTGAGTTGCGAGAAATATGGCTTTGAAACCGAGTGATCGGCCCCAGGTCCGCCATGAACCATCACGACGGTTGGTTTCTTCCTCATGATTGTTCCAGATGGTGTGAAACCTTCACCATCCACATCGAAAAATAGCTTTGCTCTATTGACTTCTACAAACATCCGGACCTCCCAGCTTCATCATTTACAGCGGCGACTTAATCGTACGACATCGTTCCAAACGGCTTTGGGTAGTGACTTTGAAAGACTGGAAATTCAGCAAAAAACAGCTTCTAGCAGATTAAATATTGAACGCTGTCAACGGATTCAGCCATTTAGTCAGGGCAAACGCATCTTACCCAGCTAAGACCTTGCGTAGATAGTCGTTGTCCCAACCAGCTCGTAAACGTTTGTTTTTGATGCCCATTTTAGCGGTCTTCTCTTGATTCAATGCACTGACAGCCAGCTGTCTGAGCATGCCTAAATTCTCGGGTGCATGTCCTGTGCGGATACGGCAGTCATCCTCATTAAAAGCGGCATCCAAAACCCAGTGCAGCGGATTCTCAATGCTCCAATGTGTCCGAATCGCGGTCGCCAACTTTTTTGCCTCAGGGGCGAGTGAGCTGATGTAGAAGCGAACTGCTCGGCTGGTGTGACCGTTCTCTTCTCGAATGGCTTCGACCATCGCAATGCTAGTGAGCTTTGCCCACTGCTGACTGTCGAGCAGCTCTTCAACTTGACCGAGACTCCAGCATCGACGCTTCTCGATTGGGCCATGCCCCGCGTCTAGGGTCTCGTGAAAATCATGGTCGACGTTCTCAAAGTTTTGTTTATGTACCCAGTCGAACAACTGTTGGACATCTTCGTGTAGCCCCCCTTGATTCCCTTTAAGGGCGAGCACATAGTCTCCACCCTGGGCCACAATCTGCTGGGCGATCGCTTTTTGTGTGCCTATGGCGTCAATCGTCACGATACAACCTTCCAGGTCCAAGACCTTCAGCAACGCTGGAATAGCCGTGATTTCGTTCGACTTATCATCGACTTTACGCTGAGCAAGCACTAGTCGATTTTGGCTTGCCCAAGCACTCACCATATGAATCGCCCCTTGGTTTTTACCTTGGTCGTAGGACCGGCGGACCCGCTTGCCATCAATCGCAATGACTTCGCCATCGGTCAATTGACTCACACTGCGTACCCAGCTGAGAAAAGCCGTTTGCAGCTGCTCTGGCTCAAGCCGAGCAAACACACGCGCAAAGGTATCGTGGCTAGGAATCCCATGGGGCAATGATAGAAACGTTTTCAGCCACGGTTCTTTGGCTTTGCCGTAGCTCTCCATCCCCACCCAGCCGTCTGCGCCGCAGATGACCGCGAGAATCGCTATCGTCAGAATGTCTATCAGCAGATGCGCTTTGCTACGGTCTATGCGCGGCTCTTCTACTTGCTCGAAATGTTTTGCAATACTGCTTTGCGGTTTGTCGGTCATCGCAAATTATGATGCGTTTGCCCTGTTGGCCTAGATATCTGATGCCCGTTGCAGCAAGGTGTTAGTCTACTCTAGACTTAAGTGTGCGTAAGAAGTACGTCTGGTTTGTATTGTGAGCTATCGCGACATCATTACCATCGAGCCTGATAAGCGTGGCGGCAAGCCATGCATCCGGCGGATGCGAATTACGGTCTACGATGTCCTTGGCTGGCTAGCGGTCGGTATGTCCACGGCTGAAATTATCGACGATTTTCCAGAGCTGACGAAAGCCGATATTATGGCCTGCTTGGAGTTTGCGGCAGACCGAGACCATCGTTTAGTTGCGTCGGTGAGTGCTGCTTGAAACTGCTTTTCGACCAGAACCTCGGCCGGAAGCTGGTTAATCGATTGACCGATGTCTTTCCTGATTCGAGCCATGTTCAATTCCATGACTTAGCTGAGGAAGCAGATACCAAGATTTGGGAGTTTGCTAAGCTCAACGACTTTTGCATTGTGACGCAAGATGCCGATTTTCCTGAGAGAAGCCGACTTTATGGTTCTCCTCCCAAAGTGGTTTGGTTGCGATGTGGCAATGCACCAACCAATCGAGTCGAGTCATTGCTTCGTTCTGGAGCAACAGCAATTCAAGAACTATTAACCGATGCTGAGTTGTATTGTTTGGAAGTTCATTAGCGATCACACTCTGTACTACTGTCCGTAAACGACTGTTTGCAAGACACTTCAAAGGCAGATTCAATGAGTTTTCCATGCTTCGGAGACTGCTGCTGAGCTATTCATCTTTGATCCCAACTTCGTTGCAGTCAGACTCATTATCTGGAACGAAAAACAAGCCATTGAGTATACACAGATGAACTGAAATCTACGACTGCAGGCGATCGCTTACAATGTAAGCATCGTAATTATATGCGTGTATTGCAATCGACATCACTCTTCTCTGTTAGGAACAAAGCAAAATGTCAAAAGTTGTCAGCACTCGGCTTCAAGACGACACTTTCCAACGCCTTAGCCGCATTGCTCGTGTATTAGATAAAACACCTAGTGACACTGTCGCCACGCTTGTAGAAGAATCACTCAGAGAAATTGAGTTTGCGATGATTGAGTTTCGCAACTCAGAACTAGGTCGGCAGGCCTTTATGAAAGGCTCTTCTCTCGCCGTATGGGAAGTAGTAGAAATTGCTCGAAGTTACGATATGGATGCGGAGAAAGTCGCCGTTCATTTTCAGCGCCCACTTGTCTGGATAAAAGCAGCATTCAACTACGCAAAAGCCTATCCCGAAGAAATTAACCTGGCCATTCAAGATCATGATGCTGTGACGTTTACGGATTTAGAAAGGCTACTGCCAAACATTGAGACATTTGAGCTCTCAGAAAAAGAATAGGACCTGAACTTAGCCGTATGCTGTCGTTTTTATTGGATGAGCACATTTCGCCTGAAGTCAGTATACAAATCCAAAGCAAGAATCCAAGTATTACCGTTCGTACATTACAGCGTTGGAAAGGTGGCCAACATTTGGGCGTGTCAGACAAAGCACTACTAGAGTTAGCTAAAGCGCACTCACTAACCCTGGTGACCTACGATGTAACCACTATTCCGCCTCTCCTCAATCGTCTGTATTCAAACGGGGAATTCAGCCACTCAGGAATCATCTTTATTTCTGCCAAAACTATCGCACCTGACAACATCGGACTCTTAACAAGAGAACTGTTATCTATTTGGGACAAAACTGGTCAGCAATCGTGGGAAGACAGAATAGTAAACTTATAGCTAGATAAACTTATAGCTAGATATTAGGGAACTGGCAGATGGGAAAGCGCGGTGGATTCTTTTTGGCGATCGCAGCCGTCATAATGACAGTCATCATTTGGGGCAACCCCATCAACGCGATTAAAAGCGCTTTCCTCCCAGAAATTCCGGTCATCGTCACTAACTTCCAGCCTTCACAGGGCGTATCCCTCACGGTAGAAGAAGCACGGATGATGGCGCACGTCAGGGCCGTCGCTCAGCCCAGATCAACGCCAGCCCAAAAAGCGGTCACCCGTAGCTACATTACCCAGCAGCTACAAAGCTATGGCCTCGCGCCCGAAGAACAGCCCTATCGCCATCCTGAAACCCAGTCGGCTGAAACCGGCGGTGTCAATATTGTGGTAGAGCTGCCGGGTAGCGATCCCGCAGCAGGTACGATTGTGTTAGGCGCTCACTACGATGGCCCTGGTGATTCACCCGGTGCTGATGACAATGGCAGTGCGATCGCCGCCCTCCTCGAAGCGGCTCGTCTATTTTCTGGACTGAGCGCAGTAGATTCCACGGCAAGCCTACCTCTGCCAGCGACGCTAAAACTTGTTTTTTTTGACCAAGAAGAGCAACAGCCAGACGGGACAGGACTCCTCGGAAGCATCGCCTTTACCCAAAGGGCTGATAACGTGAACAATGTAAAAGGCGCAATCATCCTCGATATGATTGGCTACGCCTGTAGAATGGAAGGCTGTCAGGGCTATCCTAAGGGTTTACCGCTCCAAAACGTGCCGAGCACAGGCGACTTCCTTGCAGTATTGGGCCTTACAGATTACACACAGCTAATCGGTGCCTTCATGGGCTCCGCCAAAACTACCTGGCCCCAGGTGCTGAGCTTACCAATTCCCAAACCCACCCTCAAGATGTTTCCCGACCTCCTCAGAAGCGACCACGCCTCCTTCTGGGAAAAAAACATTCCTGCCGTGTTCGTCACCGACACAGCCAATTTTCGCAATGCCAACTACCACACGGTTACAGACACACCTGACACGCTCGATCCCTCCTTTCTGAGGGGCAATGCGCAGCATATTGTGAATGCACTGCTGACGCTATTGAGCCAGGACGCTTAACGTTGGCCAGTGCGAGATCAACATTGACAGAAAGCTACGCCGCCTTCTGACGTTCCTGCTCCAGATAGGCAAATACGCTCTTATCACCAATATCCGGGGGAATCGGCTGAATCAGCTTGCGAATCGCAAACACGGCAAATAGTACTGCCCAGGCCAGCAACATGCCTTTTTCTGTATTGTCTGGGAGTGCACCTGCCATATGACCCAACAGCAAACCCGGTACCAGAAATACTAAAAACTTTGTCTCCAGGCGGTTGAAGCAAAAGGCTTCTTTAAAGAAAATGCCGGTCAGCGCAGCAAACGTGAAGCCAATCCCGAAGATCGTCAACGGCTGCTGATAGGCAACTAACGCCAGTGGCACTGAAAAGTAACGCAGGCCAATGAGCAAACTAGCCGCGCCGCCTATCGCCCAAAATAGCTGAAGTGCCCGGTGTAAGGGGCGCACATAAATATGAATTTTGAACAGGCTAAGGCCCAGTCCGGCCCATAGCAGCCCATAGCAAATCGTCGCCACGGTAGGCGCAAGCGGTGGGAGTAGAAAACAACAAACGGTAGCGAGTAAAAAGCTGCCAGCCGCGATCGCCAACCCCGCCCGATACAAAACAACTTCCTGGCGATCGCTCTCCTCAATCGTAAACGTTCCAAATTGCCCCTCGTACACGTCGATTGGCATATCAACCGCTACTTCGCTCACCATGATCCTCAGCTCCTTAAAACGACAGCACTCTAGAAACACAATTCGGCTTACTAGCCTTATTTTAGTACCTGTTGCCAGTCAGACTCAGAAGTCAGCTCTAAGCAATCAGTCAACGAAATCTGGCCAAGATAATGTGCCAGTCTCAGCGTCCAAAAGTGCAGGCAAACCGACCGGTAGCGCAGCGTTTACACCGTCATGGCCAAAGGGCAGGTCAGACACAATCGGAATACCTAGATCTTGCAAGCGATCGCGCATCACCTCTTCCACGCTTAGTGTCGGCGAATCATCTGTGGCCGCCCACCCGCTAAAACGCCCTAGCGCAACCCCTTGCACCTGTCGCAGCTTGCCCATCGCCCGCCACTGTGTCAGCATTCGGTCTAGCCGATAGGGCGCTTCTCCTACATCTTCAAACGCCAAAATTACATCGGTTAAATCAGGCTCAGCCGCCGTGCCGAGTATATGCGTCGCCACACACAAGTTTCCAGGCAGCAATAGCCCACTGGCCTGATGACGCTGCATCATTGCACCGTCTTGTGATGCAGCCTGAGATATCCTTTGCGGTGCCCAACCTTTACCCACTAGGGGGGCAATCTCGTGATGCTCTATCCAGCGGAAAAGTCGATCCTGAGACCAGGTAGGTTCGTCGGCAAGGGTCGTTAGTACCGGGCCATGTACACCCGCTATCCCCTGTTTCGCACCGCTCCACAGCAGACTTGTAATATCTGAAAACCCGACCAGCCACTTAGGGGTTGCCGACTCGCCCAGCTGTGGCCATACCCAATCTTCTAGTAGGCGAGTCCCACCATAGCCTCCCCTAGAACACAAAATCCCCTTGCACTCAGGATTGCTCAGCGCATCCATAAGCTGACGACGGCGGCTGTCATCACGCCCAGCCAGGTAACCCCACCGGTCGTCGTAACCTTGGCATAGCTGCAGCTTGTATCCTCGCTCACGCCAAACGGACAGCCCCGCTTGAAAATTCTCAGAGGCCTTTAGGGCACCGCTGGGGGACACGACACATAGCAAATCGCCGGGCACAAGTGGGGGCGGAATCCTGCAAGCAGGGCGGTCTAGCACACGGGAAGAAGAAAGCATACTGATTTATCGAGCTAGCCTATCTTCGCCCAATACTGACGCTTCGGATACGGGCCCTCCAATACTCACTGTCGATGCAGGCGTTTAGTACTCAATCGAAATCAAGCGACCGTAATTATTGACCTGATAGGCCGCGCCAACATAGCCAGTTCTATCGAACATGATTTGGTGAATGTATTGGTCCAACTCATATTCGTTGGGGAAGCGATCGCGATAGTAATCTTTAATATCTGCCTCTACACCCAGATCTTGCAATCGGCCGTGGAGGGTCCGGCTATCTCCTGCGAAGTAAGCAGTACGCGCTTCTTTGTCCTGCCAGAACTTATTGACAATACGGTAGGGCACACCGCCCAGCGTGACCTGTTCTGTCACAAATAGATTGATCCAAATGCCCCCACCTACAATGAGACCTATAACTGTTGCGACCAAGCCACGCTGCCATAGCTGGTGAGAATACCGCGTCCTCAGCTGTTGTTTCAGGTGGCTAGGTCTATTTTGACGTCGCTGTAGTAGCGAAAAGAAAGCATGGTTACGTCGTGCATGAACCCGTAGCCTGCGCTGCAAGCGACTGTTCTTTTGCTGTGAGGCAATTTTGGCAACCCGCAGCTTCTGTGGCCGACGTCTACGAAGACCTGAAAATACCTCCACCATCTGCTTGAGAGGCCAAATCATTTTTGAAGAGCGTTGACGCAAACGAGGCATAAAGCAAAAGTGCCGCAGGGCAGAGTAACTCAGCAGCTTGAAGCCAGCAATTGGAAAAATTAGCAGCCAACATCCACTTCACGCTGATAGGTAATGTATTCCCGACTGAATTTCTAAAATTACAGTTAGCAGCACTTTGTCCACTATAAACGGTAACAACGATCACCTATGGTTCTATTATGTGCCCTATTATCTTATAGCCTCAGATATACATACAAATAGTAAGGAAATCGTTGACAAAAATGACATCTCTAATCAATATTTCTACGATTAGGTCTGTTTGTTAATGCTGTCCAAATTAGCCTGTACGGTCTGGTGTAGCTGGATTGCGAGCCGATCGACCGTGCCAGAGCGATCGCGCTGATAATCTGCTAAGTAATCCTTCAGGTTCAGCGGTTCACCCACATGAAAACAGGCCCGACGAGCCGCTTTTGGCTGTGCGTGTTCTATGTGAAACACCTCACGCTCAATCCGAATCAAGGTATCTAAAAAACGCTCCGGGGTCGGCGCTTCGGCTACGTAGCCGTCGTAAATCGCATCAAAGTTAAGCAGCCGCACCGCGTCCCAAAAGATCTCTTCGGGTGTCATCGTTTTGGGCTCAGCTTGCTCTAGGCTCTCTAGCGTTGCCTGTACTTTGTACACACGTTCACGAATAGGCAAATTGAGATTCGGCTCTATACTCAGCGCCAACTCACACTTCTCAATAAATATCTGCCGTAGCCGGTCGATCCGCTCGTTCCAATCCAAAGGCTTCTGGCCAGAATCATTCTCATCCAATAGCCCAGCTTCAGCTTCTATTGCCAAGATCACCTGGTTGCCAATTTGACGAAGTCGTTGATAGTCGTCTAGCCCGGACGACTTCAGGTTTAACGCGTCTTCTAAACGCTTCAGCGTTTTTTCTATCACCCGCTGCATAGGCTGCCGATAGCGGTACTTCAAACTCAGGGGCACCACGTAAAAGTCTGGAATGTCCGCAGGCGTAGGTGCTTTTTTGGCGAGCTGCGCCAGCGCAGACATCGGCAGCTGAATCGCCCCCGGACGGAACGGCATCACCGTATCGTTTTGATAGGAGCATCCGCCTTCAGGAAAAATGACCAATCGGCAATGGGGTGTTTTTAATAGAGACAACGTCTGGCTGATACTGGCGCGATCGCCCACACCCCGCCGGATAGAATAGCAGCCCAACCGCTGAATAAACTCACCCAACAGTCCCTTAAAAGACTCGTACGCCACAATGTAATGAAACAGCTGACCCAACCGAGCCGACAGCACAAATAGCGTAATGCCATCCTCCATCGTGGGATGGTTACACACCACTACAATCCGCGAGTGTTCTACCTTGCGAAACCGAGCGACAGAATCCTCAGAAACCGACAGGCGTACTTTATACAGAATCCGACCCAGCGGATAGCTAATGCTTTGCACCAGCCTGGCCATCAGCGGCAGCTGCTTGGGTGGATAAAACGTCTCTGTAGCAGCAGTAGAACGGTTCGACGAAGAATCAGCAGCCATAGTGAAAGTCGACGAAGGACATATACGCGAGGTCTGTGCACTCTAATATAGCTGCGTACGTCGGCTTCGCTATGAAAACAGCGACGTTTTACGGTTAATGGCACCCAGGCTCAGCAGGTTAGACACCTGGAGCTTGCTAAGGCCCTTCACGTCAGAAATTTCTATTTGCTCGTAGGGGCGCTCCGGTTGAATGAGCGGTTTGAGTACTGGCTGAGTTTTGATCGTCGTTAAATCGGCTATTCGGATGGTTGCATCTAGCCCACCACTAATTACTTTGCTGCTATCAGGACTAAAAGCTACCGAGCGAATACCCCCAGCAACCCCTGTGTAGGACTGGGGCTTTAGCTCTATGGCTTCGGAGCCCGGAGCCTCCAAATCCCACAGATACACAAGCTGGTCTTCACCGCCTGCTGCCAGGTAGCGACCGTCCGGGCTGAAGGCAACTGATTTGATGCCTAGCTCGGGCTGGGTGAAGCGATCGCGCACCGACTGCGCCGCCACATCCCACAAAATCACTGTATTGTCATCACTGCCACTGGCAACTAGGTCTCCCTTTGGGCTGTAAGCCACCGAGCAAATACGCCGATCGTGAACGGCCAGAGACCAGGAGAGTCTTTCTTTCCTATCCCAGCAGCGCACAATCTGATCGTCTCCACCACTGACCAAGTAGCGACTGTTAGTAGGGTCAAAGCTTACAGAATGAATCCAGTGAGCGCTGTATTGCAGCACATTCAGGCAAAAACCCGAGGTGGTATTCCAAATGCGAATGGTGCTGTCGTCGCCACTGCTCGCCAAAAAACGTCCGCGATGGCTAAAGGCAATCGTTCTCACCCAGCTGGTGTGCTCTGTAAACGTTGTCAGGCACTGACCCGTGTTCGCGTCCCACAGTCGAATGGTATGGTCGTCACCGGCACTGGCGATTCTGGCTGTGGGCGTGTCGAGGGCGATCGCCCAAATCCGTCCCTGATGCAGAGACAACGTAGCCTTGTTCTCACCCGTTTTACGCTCCCAAATAGCCAGGTCCTGGCTGTCACCACCGCTCACAATATGCTGATCGCCCAAAAAACCGACGGTTCGAATGCCATCTGTATAGCCGCGATAGGTTCTTATTTGCTTAGCCCCGCTGGGCTGTATTTGCCATAGCATCAGGGTTTGCTTGTCACCACCAGCGCAGAGCCTCAGGCGACTATTTTGCTCGCCAAACGCCACCGACCAGATGCGACTACGCTGCACACTCATCGTGTCTAGGATTTGATAGCTTTGCAAATCCCATAGCCTCACCGTGCAATCGTCGCCGCCTGCTGCCAAAAAGCGGGCATCCGGACTCACCGCAATAGAGCGCACCCGATCGCTGGACTGACGTAAAACCTGCACACAGTGGAAAGTCTCTAAAGACCAGAGTCGTACCGTCCCGTCGTCACTGCCGCTTAGCAACCGCTGACTGTCAGGCGTAAACCGTACGGAGCGCACCCAGTCTGTGTGACCTGTTAACACAGCAGTTGGTGCCAGTCCAGACTCAGCGTCAGCGCCAGGCGCTGACGCCAAGAGGTCGCGAACGGACCACAGGCGCATGAGATGGTCATCGCCACCGCTCACTAGCCACTGACCATCAGGGCTAAATGTGAGCGATCGCACTCGCCCCTGCCGGGTTAGCGCAGAGGCCTCACCGATCGTTTCCGCGTGCACCGTTTCTGTACTGACCTGTGAGTCATCAGCGCCTGGCTGATACGGAAACCGACATAGCACTGCGCCATCTGTTGCCCGGTGCAGCGTAATGTGGGTTTCACCGCCACTCGCAATCGTTTTACCATCCCCGCTGACCGCAATCGCGTGCACCCAGTCGGTCACGTTCTGCTGCCAAAGCTGCCTAACCTGACTAATTCCAGACTGCGCGAAGGTCGGTAGCTGCCACAGTTTTAGCTTACTGTCATCGCCACCTGTGACCATGCAGGCCAGGTTTGGGATGAAGGCCAGCGATCGCACCCAACCATTGTGTGCAGACCATTCCGCACATTTTTGCCCTTCGCTCAACTCAGCAGACTTTTCTGAAAGCGCACCTCTTACAGTCTCCCCTGCCTGCGGTAGCGTCCCCGTCAGCCATAGGTGAACCCTGCCATTGGTATCACCCCCAGCAAGCAGTGGCAGGCTAAATCTATTGGTCGCGGCACTCAGGGCAACGGTCAGCACATCACTGAGGGTTTCCGTAAATACCGAGCGATTCAGCTCACAGCGATTAAAGTTCACTTCTCTTAGCTGAGTTCCTTGCAAATAGGCCTGCCAAATCGTCAGCTCAGAAAAATCTTTACGAGAAAGCTTGCCTTGCGACAGCTCCACCATCAAATTGATAAAGTTTCCGCCTGCATAGCCCAAACGATGAGGATGTTTCTCGCGAAAAGCATCCAGCTTCTTGTTCAAATAGACATCGACCTGCGTCAGACTCTTTAGATAGTTTCTCAACCGTTCTAGAATAGGGTGAACAATGGCATCTTTTTGAAACTGTCGACAAAAGTCTTGTGCATCTGCCTTCATCAACGCGTGGCGATTGAACAAAGAGAGATTCCCAAAATCATCGTGAATGAGCTCTTCAAAAACTTTGCGAACAAAGTGACCGACCACATATTCTGCAACAATTGGATGCAGCCGAAAAGACGTCTCTTTTCCCTGCTTTACTTCTACCAAAAACCGTCGCTCCAAAGACTGTAATGTGTAAAGAACATTTTCCTTATGGTCTTGAGAAACCAGATCACTTTGCAAATCTTCTAACGTGCAGGGCACATGGTTTATTGCCAGCCAGTACATCACCTCTGTCTCTAATGGAGAGAGCCGCCGAAATTGCGTTTTGAGGACGCTTCTCAGATCGTCAAAAACAGAAATTTCTTGGTCCAAAAAGTCTCTTATCCGACCGTAAAACACATCTTTGATCGCGTTCGCAGCGAGTCGGAGCGCCATTGGATGGCCGTAGTAGCGATCGCTTAGCTCCTTAAAGTCAGCCGAACTCCCCTGCAAGTGAAACTGTCGCAGCAGGCTAGCCACTTCATGGTCTTTCAATCCATTTAGCGTGTACAGATAGGAAAAACTATCTGTTGTTGGTATCGTTGATATCTCTCGAGGCTTTTCACGGCTGGTCACAATCAAACAGCTCATACCCCCAGCAGAAGCCTTGTTTACAGGACGCCGCAAGGCAGTGAGAAATCGGCCATAGGCTTTTAGCCCATCCTGGTACAAACTTGCCTGCTGATGACGCGTCGCCTCAAAAGTGGGTGTCTTAAAAGCCCGCATCTCAGACGTCAGTCCTGATTTTTGGGTTAGCCTTGTGGCACTTATGTCAACATCTTCTTCACTGTCAGAGGTCTCTGCGCTCACCTTTGTTCGACTGTCGTGATAGCTTTTGAAAACAGTCTCCAGTCCATCCAATACAATCAAGCAACGACACATCGAGATCCGCTGTATTACCTCTTCAATCAGCTCGTCAGAAGATTTTTCAATAGAGGCAGAAGCGTTTGCAGAACTTTCAAAAAATTCCTGTTCTTGCTCTGATTCTTGCTCTGGTTCTTGTTGGTGCTTGGAACCGTTCACTGGCAAAACATTTAGCAGGGACTGTAATAACTCGGTCGGCTTTTGAGTAGAGCGTACGCTAAGCCATATCACTTGTTCAAAGCGACCTTCTAATTCCTGTATAAGCTTAAGAACAGTAGAGGTTTTTCCAATGCCGCCAATGCCACAAACCGCCAGCACCTTACACAAGGTAGCCGGAGATGAATCAACGGGCTGCAATATCCACTGCTTTAAATGTTTCAACGTCTCACGCCGCCCTTGAAATAGATGCAGCGGCGGTGCATTGTTCCAGCAGTATCGAGTTGGGTAGTGAGGATTTTCTGGAATGCAGTATTCCGAAAGGGTAAAAGCGGTATCCGATGTTTGCAAACCGATCTCTTTTAAGTCGATGCCTTCTTGCTTGCGATGCTTTTGTACATCAGCCCCTAGTCCACCCGTTTTTGACTCACTAGGCGCTACCGCTACAACGCGATCATTTGCGTGAGCGGTTTTCTCCTTTGCCTCTGCCACTAGCCGCTGTATCAGCGCGGCCAGCTTTCCGGGGCCTCTACCTTTAATATCGAACTTTCGATAGACCTCTCCTAACCGTTTTCTTGTTGCGGCTTCCGAAATCCCTAGCTCTTGGGCAATGTCCCTACTCTTACGCTCCGTTAGTGCTAGCTTCAGGGCCTCTAGCTCGCCAGTCGACACTCTTTGCGCACGGGCGAGTTGGTCGAGTACATCGTCTGGAATATCAGGATATGACATAGACATATCGCCTTATGAAGACAGGAGTGCACAGGTATCAGAGTACAAAAGATCTAAAGAGGTAGAAGCACAAAGGGCAAGCTGGACCTAGCTTATCTCACAATAGTAATTGTGAGACATTTTTGCACCTATGCTTATAAAAACACTATCTTCCAGGTGACTTCAATTGGCTTTCTCAAGATCAAACGCCAACTGTATTGCGCTATACAACCCGGATAATAAGCCTTACTTATGGACTTGACAGGAAAATGTGAGACCGCTAACGTTGGAGATGTGAGGTTAAGTGAGATTTGTTTTTGCTCTAGCACCTCTTACGTGTCCAGTCAATAGGTTAAACCCTCTATGCTCAAGGGTTATAGTCAAATAGTGGAAGCTTTAGCTGCTTCTAGCATGGCTCTCTCACATAGTGAGATATCGTCCTATCTGTGACACATTCCCAGGTGTCTACTCTAGCCCCCGGTTAACACTAGGAGTCTTGGTTATGTCGAACGCACCGTCTAGTTTTACTGAACCCTATGCTGCGCTGCAGGCTACGCAACGCAGCGATTGCTCACAACCTGATATCAACACCCCAGTTTCTACCCATCAGCCCGCAATTAATCAGTCACCTGAGCAGCAGCACTTTGAAATGTCGCTACTGCCGGGTCACAATCAGCCCATCTATTCGCCCTTGTCGCCACAGCGATTGAACCCATCCCCAGCGAGATCATTCTTTGCTAAACCATTCGCGGCACCCATAGAATCAGCGCCTAGCAAACGTAGTATCGCCGCAGATATGACCGCTTTGCAGCAACAGCAAGCCGCGCTACATGAACAAATACAGCAGCAAGCGCACATCACTTCCGAACGGATCAAAGGGCTCCGGCATCAGTTAGATAGGCAGGAGGTGCGTCACCAAAACGAAATACTTCGCCTGACTAGTTACTGGGAACAGCAGCTAGCAGCCCTAGAGACTCACCGGACCGATAGTGCTCAGACACGTAGCCAGCAGCGCCTCGAACCGCGCAAATCCAGCTCTAAAAAGTCTCCTTTGCGAGGTGTTTCTACTACGTACCAGGTACCTAGTAGAGCGCAATCTCACTGGATGGATAGCTCGCTCGGGGCTATTCCAACCTTTATTTGGCTGGTTATGCTTGGCATTGGGATGGCAGGGGCGAGTGCGATCGCGCTTTCACCCACAGTACTCTGGCCTAGCCTCAGCATCTACATCCGCGCAGCAATCCCTCTGCTTTTTGTAACGGGTTTACTGGGGTTGGGCGTCACCGCCGTATGGGACACCTTCCGCTAGTAATCAAAGCGGATTTGTACCGCTGGCTGAGCGGAGTCGGGGATTCGGCTACGCTCACCCCTCGAGAGGCGATCACTGAACGCTGGCTGAGCGGAGTCGGGGATTCGGCTACGCTCACCCCTCGAGAGGCGATCACTGAACGCTGGCTGAGCGGAGTCG